>NZ_JBEZIJ010000008.1:0-439772 GCF_040650955.1 Streptomyces sp. NPDC048560 | reverse complement strand
GGAACGCCCGACCGGTATTCGACGCCGAGCTGCGTGACGGCGGCCGGCGGGGTCAGGTCGGGGGTGGTGAACGTCGTGGCGGCGGAGTACGCGGACCAGTTGCCCGCAGCGTCCCGGGCACGGCCCCGGTAGGTGACCTTGCTGCCGTCGGCCGGGTAGCCGGTGTCACAGATCGCGCTCTTCGCGCCGGAGTAGACGGTGTTCCAGCGGTTCGTGGTGGTGTCGAGCCGCTGCATCTCGTACCAGGCGATGTCGGCCGCGTTGCTCGGCGTGGTGACCAGCTGGGGGGCCGCGTAGGGCTGGCCGGACGGGCACGAGTCCCACTCGACGAAGGGGGCGGCGGGCGGCGTCCTGTCGAGGGTGGTGACGAGCTGGTCGGTGCTGCCGCCGGAGACGTTGCCCGCCCTGTCGACGGCCCGCACCTCGTAGTAGTAGGACGCGCCCGTGTTCGGCAGGGCGCTGTCCGTGTACGACGTGGCGAGGGTCGTCGCGAGCGGCTTGGTGGCGTACGCGGCGCCCTTCAGCCGCCGGTAGACCCGGTAGCTCGCGAGGTCCATCTCCTTGTTCCTGGACCAGGTGAACTTGGCCGCTCCGGTGGTGGAGTTGTACGCCGCGGCCCCGCCGGTCGGGGTGAGGGGCTTGACCTTGTCCACGTCGGCGGAGGTGCGCGGCGTGTAGGCGTACGTGACGTTCGCGCTGCCTGTCCAGTTGACGAAGTCGACGCGGAGGGTGTGCCTGCCGCTGGGGATCGTCACGTTGACCGTCTTCTTGACGGTGGTCGAGACGTTCTTCCACAGGTCGATCTTGCGGACACCGTCGAGGTAGACCCGCACGCCGTCCCGGGCGGAAGCCGCGAACGTGAAGGGGCCACCGGAGCCGAAGTCGCGCGTCACCGACCAGCGCACGCCGAAGTTGTTGTACGGCATACCGGAGACGGGAGCACCCGTGCCCCAGTTCTGGTTGATCGTGGAGTCACAGTCCGTCTTCTTCGGCGTGCCCGAGAACGTCGTGTTCGCGAAGAACTGCCGTGTGAAGACGGGGGAGGCGCAGCTCACCGCCGCGGAGGCGGGTACGGCCGTCGCGTAGAGCACTCCGCCTGCCGTGGCAAGGAGCAAGGCGGTGGCGACAGTGCGTCTGGCTGGGTTCATCAAGTCCTTCAGTCCTGTTCGGCGACAGATGTCGATCAGACGTCGTCGATCAGGACCAACAAGAACGTCGATTGGTTGTACGCCTCGGCCCACCACCCGGGGAGGTTTCCGGTCAGCCGGCACGGGGGACGCGTCTGCCCGGCGGACGGGCCGGGATCAGGGGCGCTCGAAGTACTGGAGGACGCCTCCGACGGAGAAACAGAGTGCTCCCGTGAGGGTGCCCCAGTTGGCGATGTCGATGTTCACGGCGCTTCCCGTGGCGGGACGGGTGAAGTCAGCCAGCGCCGAGCCCATGAAGAGCACGGATCCGAGTTGGTTGACCGCGACGATCCACCAGCCGAATTCGTGGAGACGGATGCCCGGCCGCCCGTGGCAGATCTCGGCCAGGGCGAGGTGTCCCGAGATGAGGAACAGGATGCATCCGACCACGTCCGGGGCCCAGACCAGCCTGTTCATCTGTTGCACCGAAAGCCCCTGCAACAGGGAACTGAGCAGATTGATGCCGAACACGAGCGTTCCGACGAAGAGCAGGAAGGTACTGAGCCAGTCGATCCGCTCGGGTTCGTAGCTCCACCACCTCCAGCGCCGTACGGCGAGTGACCCGGTTCCGCCGTCCTGGCGTGGAGCGTTGACCGCCTGGAGCAGCGACACGTAGCCGCCCAGGTTGAAGAACAGACCGCCGGAGAAGTAGATCCAGGCACTCGTCAGGGCGCCCGTGCCGAACTGGCTCACGGCGGCTCCGGCGGCGAACAGGCCCCCACCGACCGCGAACGCACCCGCCGCGATGGCGTTCAGTCTGCGTAGACGTCCGACCGACCGGCTGTCCGCTCTCAGGGAGCGGAGCTCCGGCTCGCCTGCGGCCCGCACGGTGAGCAGGCCTCGCTTGCGTGCCGGCCGGGACTCCCAGACCGCGGTGCCCCCGTCGCTGAGGCGCCACGTCAGTCGGGTGGTGAACGGCCCCGCACCCTCGGCGGTCCTCTCGATTCGGCTCACCTGCCGACCCTAGCCCTTTGGTGCCCATTTGACCCTTATGCGGGTCCACGAGCCCGTGTGGCCACCGTGACCGACGCTGACTCCCGAGCCGGGAGCGCGAGTTCGCTTCTCCTCACCCTCGGTGAGGTGGCAGCCGGTGCCGGGGCGAGCCCCAGGACTGCGTGCCCCCAGGGCACGCAGTCCGCCGGAGTGCTGATCAGTCGGTCAGTGCGGGCACAGGGCGAGCCCTTGCGCGAGCCCCTGGTCCGTCGCCCCGCGCTCCAGCGCCCCGCGTTCGCCCGCGCCGCCTCTGCGCCGCAGCGCGACCAGGCACATCCCGACCGCGGCCACGAACAAGACCACCATGGAAACGATTACGACCATGCGTCCCCCATTTGTCCGGCGGGACCGCCTGCGGTCCCTTGGGTCCGGCGGGACCGTACCGCGGTCCCTGTCAGTCGCATTGTCGCCTGCCGTCTGTCCGCGGGGAAGCCTCGCGAGCCCCGGCATCGGCATCCGCGCCCCCTCGCCGCCCTCGCCGCAAGGGGTCCGGCCCGACCCGCAGGGCTCAAGGGGGGACACATCGTCCCTGGACCAAGTGAGCCTTCCCCGTTCCAGCCGGGCCGCGCATGGTCGGTAGTGCGGTTGATCCGCGGCGTGGGCGGCCGGACGGCCCCGCGCATCAGAGAGCCACGAGGAGCACCGGAATGACGCAGCAGACAATCGCCCTGATCACCGGTGGCAACCGCGGACTGGGCCGCGCCACCGCTCTCAAGCTCGCCGAGGCGGGTACCGACGTCGTCCTCACCTACCGGTCGAACGAGGCCGAGGCCGTCGAGGTCGTGGACGCGGTCATCGCATTGGGCCGCAAGGCTGTCGCCCTCCGACTGGACACCACTTCGCTCGACACCTTCCCCGCGTTCACCGCCGACCTGCGCACGGCCCTGGACACCACCTGGGGCCGCGAGACCTTCGACCACCTGGTCAACAACGCCGGAGTCGCGGCGTACACGCCGGTCGGCCGGACCACCGTCGAGGCGTTCGACCTACTGGTGGACGTGCACTTCAAGGGCGTGGTCTTCCTGACACAGGAGCTGCTGCCGCTGCTCGCCGATGGTGGGCGCATCGTGAACCTGTCCACGGGGCTGGCCCGGTTCGCGAGCGAGGGCTTCAGCGTGTACGGCGCGGTCAAGAGCGCTGTCGACACGTACAGCCGTTACCTGGCCAAGGAGTTGGGCGGGCGCGGCATCAGTGTCAACACCGTGGCGCCGGGACCTATCGCCACGGACTTCGGAGGTGGAGCGGTCCGGGACGACCAGGAGATCAACGCCCACTGGGCCGGCAACGCCGCCCTCGGCCGCGTCGGCCTGCCCGACGACATCGGCGCCGCGATCGCCGCCCTGCTCTCCCCCGGCACCGGCTGGATCACCGGCCAGCGCATCGAAGCCTCCGGGGGGACCCTGATCTGATCACCCGTAGGACGTGGACGGAGACGGCCGGCGACCACCGCGCTGCCCGGTGCCGGCACAGGACGCGGCAGCGGGCGCGGACCGGCACCAGCACCGGCACCAGCACCGGCACCAGCACCGGCCTGCCCCGTACCGCCTTGCCCGCCGGCAGGGAGACGTCCGGTTCACGTGAGCCGCGCCGTACGGAGTGGCCTCTCCCCCCACATCGCCGAGCAGCGAGAGGATCGGATCATGGACCGCGCCCAGCTCTCCGACTTCCTGCGTACCCGCCGCGAGGCCCTGCAGCCCGAGGACGTCGGCCTGACCCGTGGGCTGCGCCGACGGTCCCGGGGCCTGCGCCGGGAGGAAGTCGCCCTGCTGGCCGGCATGTCCACCGACTACTACGCCCGCATCGAGCAGCAGCGCGGCCCCACCCCCTCCGAGCCGATCCTGGCCGCGATCGCCCGCGCCCTGCGCCTGACGCACGACGAACGCGACCACCTGTTCCGGATCGCCGGGCACCGGCTGCCACCCGGCCCCGTCCCTCTCACCGACCATGTCTCACCAGGGATGATGCGCATCCTGGACCGGCTGGCCGACACCCCGGCACAAGTGCTGACCGCACTCGACGAAACCCTGGTCCAGACCCGGCCGGCGGTCGCCCTCGTCGGCAACGACATCGGCCACACCGGACTGTCGCGCAGTCTGATCTACCGCTGGTTCACCGACCCGTACGCCAGAAGGGTCTACCCCCGGGCGGACCACCCGCTGCACAGCCGGGCCTTCACCTCCGACCTGCGCGCCGCCTACGCCCGCCAGGGACCGGAGTCGAGGGCGGGCGAGATCACCGATGCGCTGCTGGCCGGGAGCGAGGAGTTCGCCGCGCTGTGGAACAAGCACGAGATCGGTGTCCGGCGCCCCGACGCCAAGCGCTTCGCCCACCCCGACCTCGGCATCCTGGAACTGCAGTGCCAGGCCCTGCTCGACCCGGGTCAGGACCAGATCCTCCTCGTCTACACCGCCACCCCGGGGACGGACAGCTACGACAAGCTCCAGCTGCTCTCCGTTCTCGGAGACCGGCAGGACCACCGGTAGGAGCGCCGCCGGATGGCCGGGCCCGGCCTGCCCCGCAGCCGGGCGTACGTGCCCCGGACGCTCCGCGTCGCGCAGGTCCCGGCGTGACAGCCGGGGCCTGTACGGCGGATCACGTACGTCCTCAGCGCGGCGCGGTGTCGTCGGCCGGGAACGCCGGGCCGTGGCCGGGCACGATCACGTCGGCCGCGGCGAGCACCCGGAGACGGGACTCCAGCAGCATCTCGTGGTCCGGGGCCACCGGGTCGTCCACCGGGCCGTTGGGGCGCCACCACAGGTCGCCGACGAAGGCCACGACGCCCGCGTCCGTACCTGCCAGCAGGGTGATGTCCTCGCGGCTGTGTCCGGGAGTGCGGATCAGCCTGAGCGAGGGAGTCAGTTCGTAGCCCTCCGCGTCACGGTCGGTCCACTGGTCGTTCCGGTAGATCGCCTTGTGGTCGTGGACGCGAGCCTGACCGAAGAGGCCGACGTTCATGGTGTTGTCCGGGTGGTGGTGACTGAGCACCACGTCGGTGATGTCGTCCGGGCCGATCCCCGCCTCCGCGAGGGGGCCGAGGATCCGCTCGCGGCCGGCCACCATGCCCGGGTCCACGATCACGTGGAGTCCCCCGTCACTGATGTACGAGACGGTGGCGGCCACCCCGGGACCGGTGGAGAGGGTGTAGCCGGTGGTCAGGATCCTGTACTGGGCGCTGCGGCCGAGCGGTGCGTCTGTCATGCCCTCAAGTCTGCTGAGCAGCAAGGCTGTTCACGAGTGGCCGTGCTGCCACTGATCGCAGGAATCGTGCCACACTGCCCCCATGCCGCCCTTCGTCACCGTCGCCGCCTACGCCCCGCCCGGTGTCGGGATGCTCGCAGCCGGCATCGTCTCCGAGGTCTTCGACGCCCGCGGCCAGGGCCTGCCTCGCTTCGACTTCGCGCTCTGCACCGAACGCCCCGGACTGATCCGCAGTGACGTCGGGCTGCCGGTCATGGTCGAGGCCGGGCTGGACCGGCTGGCCTCGGCGGACCTGGTGATCGCCCTCCCGTGGGCGGACTTCCGCACGCCCCCGGGACCCGCCGTGCTCGATGCCCTGACCGCCGCGCACCGGCGCGGCGCACTGGTCGCGGGGCACTGCGTCGGCGCCTTCGCCCTCGCCGCTGCCGGACTCCTCGACGGACGGCGGGCCACCACCCACTGGCGGTTCGCCGGCCTGCTGGCCGACCGGCACCCGGACGTCACCGTCGAACCGGACGCTCTCTACATAGACGAGGGCCTGATAGCCACGGGCGCGGGCGCCGCTGCCGGTTTCGACCTGTGCCTGCATCTCCTGCGCCGGGAGTACGGCGCCGCCACGGCCAACGCCATCGCCCGCGACCTCGTCCTGCCGTCCCACCGCGACGGGGGACAGGCCCAGTACCTGGCCGCTCCGGCGCCCGAGGACTGCCAGGACGACCGGCTCGCGGACGTTCTCGCCTGGGCCCGCGAGAACCTCCATGAGTCGCTCACGGTAGCGGAGTTGGCCCGCCGGGCCCTGATGAGCAGGCGGTCCTTCGCCCGTCGCTTCGCCGCCTCGACCGGAACCACACCGCACGCCTGGGTGCTCGGTCTGCGGCTCAGCCTCGCCGAGGAGCTCCTGGAGACCACGGACCTCCCTGTCGAGGAGATCGCCCGCCTGGTCGGCTTCGGGAGCGCGTCCGTCCTGCGCTCGCAGTTCGTACGGCGCCGGGGCGTGCCGCCCCGCTCCTACCGGCGGTCCTTCAGCCGTACGTGACGGTGAGCACGGCAGCGTCTGCGCGCTACGCCGATGCGCCTGGCAGCTCCGGGGTGCGTTTCGCAGTACACGAGGGCTCGGCAGGGCGTACGCGGGGCGGCTTCGCAGTACACGGAGGGGGAGCGCTTCGCACGGATACGCGGGAGCGCCTGCCCCCTGATATTCCGGTGGTGGGGCGGGGAAAGCCGCCGTTAGCATCCGCTGATGACCGTGCCGGCAGACGAAGCCTTCCGCGAAGCAGTCCGCCGAGCCGACGCCGGTCGGCTGTCCGGTCGCCTCGACGCTCGGCTCTGTCCCCCGGACGCCCTGGGTGAACTGATCCGGCACCGCGATCCGCAACTACGGCGTCTCGGGCTCGTACTCCTCGCCGAACGGGTCGCGTCGGGTTCCGCGGTCGGCGACCACGCGTGGTCCGAGGAGTGCGCGGCGTTGCTGCCGGAATCCGCGTCGGTATCGGCGGTGGGTCCGCCGGAGACGGCGCTCGTGCTGGCGGGGCTCTACGCGCGGCTCGGCCCCTTCCTGGGAGCGCGCGCGTGGCCGCGGTGGCGCGCGGAGGAGTTGCCCGTGCGGGTACGGATCGCCTGGCTGCGCGCCGAACTGTCCAACGAACCGTCGGTGATCCGTGACGAACCTCCGGGTGAGCTGCTCTACCAGGCCGTCCGGGCGACGAGTGCGACCGAGGCGCACCGGCTCGCGGAGCTCGTGGACGCGTTGGCGGACAGCGGTGACCCCGTCCTCCTGGCCGAGGCGCTGCGACTGGCCGAGCAGGGCCTGCGGGCGGGGCTGCTGGCTCCCGGGCGGGTCCGCGGCGTCGTCATCGGCCTGCTCGGCAGCAGCCACAGCACCGTCACCGAAGCCGCACTGGCTGAACTCACGCAGCCCTGGGCGGCGTTGGATCCGCTTCCGGCGCCCCGACTCACTTCGTTCCTTTCCGCCGGGGCGGCGATCGCCCGGCCCCGGGTCGCTGACGCCGCTCTCGCCGTCGCCGCTCACCACGGGCACGGTGACCTGCTCCGGCAGGTCGCCGGAGATCCGGATCTGCCGCCGGGGCTCCGGCGCGGAGCGCTGGAGCTGCTCGGTGATCTGGCGGTCCGCGGTGACATCGGCGACCTGACCGCCCTGGCCGCGCGCGACCCTCTGCTGTTCGGTGGAGCCCTGGTGACCTGCCTGCGCGGGCTGCACCGGCGCGGCCATTTCCCGGAGGCAGGCCACGTGCCGTCGCTTGTCGGCCTGGCGCTGGAGGACCACTCGGTTGCGCCCGTCGAGATCGCGACGATCCTCTTCACCTGCCGAGAGGCGATGTTCCGCGTACTGGTGGACGCGGAACCCGACGATCCGAGCTGGCCCAGGCGGCTCGCGCTGCTCGTCGCCCTGGCCGGGCAGGGTACGGGGGAACTCCCCGTCGGGGCCGCGATCACCCGCGTACTGCCGCTGGCCCCTGCGCCCGGGCCGTTCCTGGACGCGATCCGCGAGATCCGTCATGTGGACGCCGAGGAGGCCGTACTCGCCCTCCTCCCGTCGGCGCCCGCTGCGGCCCTGGACGCTCTGAAGGCGATCGGCGGGCACCGGACGGTATCGGTCCTGTGGGAAGGGCTCGGGCTGGGGGCACGGCAGAAGGAGAGCGCGGCCGCGCCAGACATGGCGTCCCATCTCCGGGCCGTACGGACCCAAGCCCTGGAACTGCTGTGGCATCTGGCCTCGGAGGCCGGACAGGCGGGCGCGTTCGAGGAAACCGGGCAGGACGACCTGGCCACGCGGTCCGGCCCGTCCGGGGTGACGACCCTGCGCCGCGCCCTCCTCGTACGCCTCGATCCCGCCGGCCTGCCACCCCGCATCGCTGCCGACCTGGGCGGTCCTGACGAACAGGAACTCGCCCTGCTCAGCGCGCATACGGACTCCGGCGACCCGGTGGCGGCGCTGCGCCGACTCGCCGCGCACGCAAGTGCGGGGACGTTGCCGGCCATCGCGGATCTGCTCGCGCGCATCGTCAGCGAGCTGGCGGCGTCCCGGGAATGGGGTCCCGAGAGCGGCCGGGCAGGCGGTCCGGCGGGCGGAGGGGCGGGCGGAGGGGCAGGCGGTCCGGCGGGCAGCGAACCCGTCGTCCCACAGGAGGTGTCGGACGCTCTGCACGCGCTGGGCCGTCGTCTCCACGAACGGGGGAAGATCAGGCCGTCGTGCCTCCTGGACGCCCAGGACGCGCAAGCGGCCGGCCACGCGCTCGTCGCGACCACGGCGCTGGACCTGCTGGAACGGCCGGGGCTGTCCGACACCGAGCAGGCCATCCTTCTCGAACTGCTGCTCCGCGCCCCCTACTTCCGAACGCGGGCACGCGTGCACCGTCTGCTGCGGCACCGCGACAGACACGTACGCAAGCACGTGATCGCGCTGCTCGCCCGCGACGCCGGGGGCGATGACGCGCAGGCGTTGTCGGCGACCTTGATCGCGCTGACCGGCGCCGCCGACGTGCAGACCGTACGTCAGGCCCTCCTCGCCCTGGGGCACGCCGAGGCCCGCTGGGCGTGCTCCGCGATCGCCGCATGTCTCGACCATCCGAACATGAACGTCAAGAAGACGGCCGCCGCGGTGCTGGTCCGTACCGGCACACCCGCAGCCGTGCCGAAGCTCCTCTTCTGGCTCGGCCACCACGACAATCCCGGGCTGCGCGCCCTGCTGGCCGAGGCGCTCCGTACCGTCCTCGGCACGGCGTACGCGGCGACACTGATCGCCGCCGCTGAGCGCGGTGACAGCAGCGGCCGCACAGTGGAACTGCTGCTGAAGGCACTGGCCGGCGAACTCCCGAGGCGCTCGGTCCGCGCGTTGGACGAGCAGGCCTCACCGATCGCGCCGGCCCTGCTCGCTCTCGTGGCGAGCGGCCGGATCACCCTCACCGAGGGGACGGTCGACGACCTCGACGCGCTGCTCCCCGAGCACGGCATCACCCCACGCGCCGGCTACAGGTCAGCGGGCGGCTGGCGGGACGGCGACGGCGACGGCTGGACCGACGATGACGGCAACGGCGTCGGCTGGACCGACGATGACGGCGACAGGGCCGGACCCGACATCGAGTCCCTGCTGCTGGACGGCTGGAATCCGTCGATCGCCCTGCGCGTCTCCGGGACGGAGAGCTCCGCACGCCCCGACCGGATACGCGCCCTGCGGCCCCAGCTCGCGAACTGGCTCGGCCTCGCCCGCTCCCAAACGGACGCGCGGCGCCGAGTGGTGCGTTTCGCTCTGCGGCTGTGCCCCGCACCCTGGACGGACACCGAGCTGAGGACGTTCGCCCGGTTCGCTCTGCTCCTGGCCGAGGCGCTCCAAGGAGCCTCGGACAAGGACCGGCAGGACCTCGTGGCGGTTCTCCACGCGGCCGCACCGATGCTGACGGCGGCCGAAAGGCCCGCTGTCGCCGACGCCGTACGGTTGCTGCCTCCCGCTCCAGCGGGACCTACGTCCACGCAGGCGCTGCTGCTGCGCCTCGACGCGGTGCTGGTCCGCGCCGACCTCGAACAGGCACTCACCGCGGCACGGCTCGGCGCCGACCCCTGGCTGGCCGAGGCCGCCGTGCTGCGCGAAGCCTTCGGCGTGGACGAGTCCCCGGCGCCCCCCGCGCACACAGCGCACCCGTCGCGTTCCACCACGCCCGCGACCTCCGCGACGCGCGCCTGGCGGGCCGCGCTGGACGCGGCTGTACGCACGCCGGGCGCCCTGGCCGAATTCCGTACGGCTCACGCCGGAGCGGTCAGCTCCCGGGAGCGGCTGACCGCCCTCATCGAGGTGTACGCCTCCGCCGCCCCGGAGGTCCGTACGGCCCTCGTCGACTGGATGACCGCTCTCCAGCCACTCGACACGCCCCCGTGGACCATCGCCGAGACCGCCCGCGAACCGGCGCCGCCCGCCACACGCACCGTCCGCGTCGACGATCTCGACCAGCCGCGTTCGACCGCGCAACGGGAACGGCTGCTGGCGATGCTGCGGGGACCGGCTGCGGACAGCAGAAGGACGGCGGCCCGCGCGCTCCTCGAATGGCCCGAGCACCACGCCCGGTTGCCGGTGCTCAGGGCGTTCGTCCGGGGCCACATCGACCTGCCCGCCGTTCTGGGCGCCGACACCGTACTGGCAGGCGCGCTCCCCCTCGTCGACGAATCGGAGCTCCGGGCCGACGGCATCCTGCCGGCCAGGGTGGCTCTTCTGGCCTCGAAGCTCGGCCCGTGGGACGTTGAACCCCTGATTCCGCTGTTGCTCGAATGGTGGGAGCACGCCCCGCCCGCCGCCGCCCCGGCGGCTCGCCGCGCGCTGCGCACGGCTCCCGCCGACGTGCTCGCGGAGCACCTCGGCGACCGCCTCGCAAGCGGGGCCTGGGGATACCTGGACCTTCTCGTCGACTGCGAGCTGCTGCGCACCTCCGCACTGACCACGCTCTGCCGACGGCTGCGGGCCGAGGGACGCGACGACCTGGCCGACCGCCTCCGTATCGTCGACGGCCCCCTGAGCGATCCGTACGCCGCGCGACCGCCCCGGCCGACTCCTGCCGACGGCCCGCACCAGCCACCGCAGCCGTCCCCGCCCACCTCGCGGGAGCTGCTGCACCTGGCCCGGACCGGCACCCACGAGCAGATCCGCCGAGCGCTCACCGGCCTGACCGAGGCCGGCCAGGACCGCGTCCCGAGCTCTGAACTGCGTGAACTGATCGACGAGTTGCTGCACCACCCCAAGCCCGGCATCCGCCTCCACGCCCACCGGACCTCGCGGGCGACGATGGACCGGCCGGCCTATCTGGGCCATACGTCGACGCTTCTGGACGACCCCCAGCCCAGCATCGTACGAACGGCGGTCCGCACCCTCTGCCACGCCGCGTGGGCCCCCGCGATCCCCGCCGTGGCCGCGCTGCTCGAACACCCTCATGCCGTGGTCCGTGAGGCGGCGGCGCAAGGGCTCCTCACACTGGGCACACCGGCGGTCCCCACCCTCAGACGCGCGGCCGACCACGCCCGCCCGGACAAGCGATCGGTCTACACGGACGTTCTCCACCGAATAGTGTCCGCCCAGGACTGACAACCGAGGAGCACCCGGCCCCACCGCCGAGGACCGCATACGCAGCGCGGGGCCGAAAAAAACCACTGGCCGGAGCGGCTCATCAGCCTTCAGGATCCGCACATGGACCGGTTGCAGCACAGCGCGTGGCAGTACGTCGCAGAGGTGCTTCCGCCTCCGGAACTCCCCATGCTCGCCGCCTATGCGCTCGCCGACGGCCGCGACTCCCCCGCCCTCCGTGAGCTCGCCGGCCTGACCCGCCGCTGCGACGAAGCCGAGATCCGCGAGCTGTACGCCCTGGCCCTGGAGGAATCGGGCGTTGCCCTTCCCGATGAGGAGACGGCCGGACGGCTCGCCCTCGTCAGTCTCGCCATCGGTCTGTCGGACGGTGCTCTCAGCCCCATGGACGTGATGCACCGAATGGGACAGGCTCTCGCAGCCCACACACCGCAGGAGACGCGATTCCTCTCCGCCGCGGCGGAGTACGACGGATGGTTCGGGCCGGACCGCCTGACCACGTGGGAGAAGGCACTCCGCAGCGCCGCACGTGCCCTGGCGGACTCCACCGACCTGGCCCCCGCGTCCACGATCGGCAGCCGGCCGAGCGACTGATGTCGTTCATGAACATGACCACTCATCACGTACACGACCGTTGACGCGGCCACGACATCACTCTACGGTCCATAGAAAGCGCTTGCGACCCCAGAGTCAAGGGCTCTTGCACGTCATCGGTACCCCCACCGTCCCCACCAGCAGCCCGTTCATACACCGGAACGGACCGCCGCCACCGCCCCACACCCGAGGAGGCCGGCCACGCCCGCCTCCCGGCACATCGCTCCATCTCGGTACCGAATCCCCTCCGTACCAAACCCCCCTCTGGAGACGAACGATGCAACTGAAACCCGTCATCGCGTGCGTCAGCCTTCTGGCCGGCACTCTCGTCGCGTTTTCCGGCAACGCGGCGCAGGCGGCATCGGTCCGGTACGAGGCCGAGCGCTCCCCCGCCGTCTGCAGCGGCGCCATCGAGTCCGAGTGGGGCGGCTACTCCGACAGCGGCTTCTGCAACGCAAGCAACGCGGTGGGCGCCCACGCGCAGTTCACCGTGAACGCCACCGCCGCGGGCACCGCGACGGTGCAGGTGCGCTTCGCCAACGGGACCACCACCGCACGGCCCGCGAACGTCACGGTCAACGGCGCGGCGGCCGGATCCGCGTCCTTCGAGGGCACCGGGGCCTGGGGCACGTGGGTGACCAAGACGGTCACCGTGCCGGTGCGGGCGGGCAGCAACACGATCCAGCTCAGCCCGACCACGGCCAACGGGCTGCCCAACGTCGACTACATCGACGTGGACGTCCAGGCGGGCGGCACCACGCCCCCGCCGACCGGTACCGCGCTCTACGTGGCACCGAACGGCACCGACGGTGCGGCCGGGACGGAGACCGCGCCCACGACGCTCGCCTCGGCGCTCACCCGCGTCCCGTCCGGCGGGCAGATCTACCTGCGCGGCGGGAAGTACGCGCTCGCGCAGACCGTCACCATCGCGCCGGACAACAACGGCACGGCCGGCGCTCCCAAGCAGCTCTCCGCCTACCCGGGCGAGACCCCGGTCCTGAACTTCTCCGCCATGGCCGAGGACCCCGCCAACCGCGGGCTCGCCGTGAACGGCTCGTACTGGAAGGTCAAAGGGCTCGTCGTCGAGCACGCAGGCGACAACGGGATCTTCGTCGGTGGCAGCAACAACACCATCGAGCGGACGGTGACGCGCTTCAACCGCGACACGGGCCTGCAGCTCTCCCGGATGGCCTCCACCACCCCGCGCGAACAGTGGCCGTCCAACAACCTCGTCCTCAGCGCGGAGTCGCACGACAACGCCGACTCCGACGGCGAGGACGCCGACGGGTTCGCCGCCAAGCTCACCGTCGGCTCGGGCAACGTCTTCCGTTACGCCGTCGCGCACAACAACATCGACGACGGCTGGGACCTCTACACCAAGACCGACACCGGCCCCATCGGCGCGGTGACCATCGAGGACTCCCTCGCCTACGAGAACGGCACGCTGAGCGACGGCAGCCAGAACTCCAGCGGCGACCGCAACGGCTACAAGCTCGGCGGCGAGGACATCAAGGTCAACCACGTCGTCCGGCGCAACATCGCCTACGACAACGGCAAGCACGGATTCACGTACAACCGGAATCTCGGCACGATGGCGGTCTCGGACAACGTCAGCATCGACAACACCGAGCGCAACTTCTCCTTCGACGGCGGCACTTCGGTGTTCCGGAACAACGTCTCCTGCCGCAGCGGCAGCGGCACGAACGACAAGACCGTGGGCGACGTGGACGGCACGAACCAGTTCTGGTCCGGCACGAACGGCTCCCGCTGCTCCTCGTACGCGGGCGCCCTGGCCTGGTCCTACGCATCGGACGGCCGCCTGGCAGTGACCTTCGGCGGAAACCGCGCGACTCCGTAACCGCGCGTCGCCCAGCAAGAAGGCCCAGGTCATCGACCTGGGCCTTCTTGCCTTCTTCACGTCACGTCACTGCGCGTCCCGTCTCCGCGGGTGCCCGGTGCGGGCTCAGTCGTAGCTGAAGTCGCCCACCGTCCAGGCGCTGACGTCGTCGATCGAGACCCGGTACATCCCGCCCGTCTCCGGGATTCCGACCGTGCCCTGCAGGATGCGGGCGACGTGGAAGTGCAGATGGGTGGGCGGGTCGTGCTTCTTGGTGGGGGCGGTGAAGATGCCGGAGAACTCGCCCAGTCGGGCCGAGTCCGTCAGGACCTCCGAAACACGCTGCCTCCACACGGCTTCCGGAGCCAGTCGGCCGGTGATGACAGCGCCACCGGCGACCACGGTCAGGGACATCTGATTGCTTTGCCCGGACTCCACCATGGCGGCGATGTCCACGAGCAACTCGTCAGTCTTCGACATGGAAGCCGAGTGTATTAGCCGGGCCGCCCGGGCATCTCTGGGACGGTCGGGTCCGCCGTCCTGCCCGCACCGTGCGCAGCCGATTACCTCGTCGTCGAGTGCTCGAAAATCTATGACGGTGAAGGTAGACATTGCCTATCGGCCTGACTATGGTTTCTCTCGTAGCCAGGTTGAAGGGCCCGGAGGGAACGAACTTCCGGGTAGCAGTACAAGCAGTTCGGTGCGGTGGTGGAGTCTCGAAGCCAGGGTTTTCGCAGGACGGCGACGGGGCTGGCGACCGGACCGGGTGGCCTGCGGTGATCAGGGGCCGCCACCAGTAGTCCGCCGGTACGGTGCACGCGTTTCAGGTGCACCGCATGGCTACGCCGGTATGCGCATCTGTCATCCAGAGGGAACGAACGGAGGATGCAGGCGCCATCAGGATCTCCCGGGCAGGTTGGCAACGGCCCGGGCACCGCAAGGCCCCGGAATGGAAGGTGGTTCCCGGTCGAGCAATCACGATCCCCGCACTCCTGCCCTCCTTCAGGGCGAGGCAGCGGAAACAGAAGGTCGGCGCAGCACTGAAGCCGACCGATGGTGTTGAATTTCCTTCGGGGCCTTGGTGCCAATCGGCACCAAGGCCCCTCGACGCGTTCCCAAGAAGAGGTGCAGATGACAGCGGATAATGATGCGCTCGGCGGCCGGCTCGACGACGATGACTACCCCGCCTACACCATGGGGCGGGCGGCCGAGATGCTCGGCACCAACGCCGGCTTCCTCCGTGCACTCGGAGAAGCCCGCCTGATCACCCCACTCCGTTCCGAGGGTGGCCACCGGCGCTACTCCCGGTACCAGCTGCGGATCGCGGCCCGCGCCCGGGAGCTCGTCGACCAGGGCACCCCTGTCGAGGCCGCCTGTCGCATCGTGATCCTTGAGGACCAGCTCGAGGAGGCACAGCGCATCAACGCCGAATACCGCCGCACGGCGGGCAAGGCGGAAGCGAAGGCGGGCGGGAGTTCCAGCTGATCCCATGACCGTTCACAGCCGGCCGACCTGCGCGCACGCACGTGCGTGCGCAGGGCCGGTGAGCGGAGAGTGAGCCGGGAGTGATCACCCCTCCCCGCGCCACCTCCGCGTCTTTCCGCACGCCGCACCGGCGCCCGGCCTCGCGTCAGGCGCCTGTGCGGCGTGCGTAGTGGCGCTGGGCCTTCGCGCGGTTCCCGCAGCCCGCCATCGAGCACCAGCGGCGGGTCCCGTTCTTCGAGACGTCGTAGAAGTGCAGGATGCAGGCGTTGTTGGCGCACGGGCGGATGCGCTCGGGGCGGCCGGCGAGCAGTTCCAGCCAGTTGTCCGCCGCATGCCAGGCGGGCGCCCAGGTCGCGTCCACGTCCACCCGCGTGCGCGGTGTCCCGTCCGGGCCCAGGATCCGGCGTACACGGCCATGGGACAGCACCTCATTGAGGGCCTTCACCGCGCCCTCCGGGGGCGGGTCCCCGCCTGCCACCAGGCCGTCGAGCGCCGTACGTGCCCGTAGAAGCCGGTCGAGCGTGGCGGCGTCGGCCGGCGGCTCGTGCGGATCGGTGATTTCCCGGACCGTGGGCGCGGCGAGCCAGGTGGCCAGCCCCTCGGGCGTCTCCAGCAGGTCGTGATGCCCCTCCGTGTCGATCCACCGCGTGTTCAGCAGGTCGAGCGCAAGCGGTTCGCCGGTCAGCGGACGCGGATCGGCCCCTGGGATCTGCGGCACAGGTCGGGCCCTTCCGTCTGGGACAGGCAGCCACCGGCAGGGCGGCTCACCACTCTCGATACTAACCGGCCAAGCTCCCGTGACCGGTTGACGGCGTTCCTTCTAACCCTTAACTTTCATTTCAACGGTTACGAGAAGCATCTCGCGGCCTTGACCCGGAAGCATGGGGAGCAGCCATGAGCAAGGCACCGACTCTGCAGACCGGCCACATCGGCCTGAACGTCACCGACCTGGACCGTTCGCTCGCCTTCTACCGCGAGGTCTTCGACTTCGACGTGCTGGCCGAGGGCAAGGAGGACGACCGCCGCTGGGCGTTCCTGGGCCGCGGGTCCCGGCTGCTCGTCACCCTCTGGCAGCAGAGCGAGGGCACCTTCGCGGCGGACCTGCCCGGCCTGCATCACCTGTCCTTCCAGGTGGACACCGTCGAGGAGGTCCGGGCCACCGAAGAGGTGCTGCGCGGGCTCGGTGCCGCGTTCGCGTACGACGGCGTCGTCCCGCACGGGGAGAACGGCACCTCGGGCGGGATCTTCTTCACCGACCCCGACGGCACCCGTCTGGAGATCTACGCGCCCACCGGGGCCGACCCGTCGGACGCGCCGACCGCCGGAGCTCCCACCTGCGGGTTCTTCTAGGAGGGAGCGGGTCGTGGACAGCTATCACCGCGGCGAGATCGCCGTACAGGACCGGGCCGGCCTCGCCCGGCAGGCCGGGTCCGCAGGCAGAGCGCTGAAGGACAGCGTGCCCGAGGTGGCCGCCGCCTTCCTCGCCGAACAGCCGATGCTGGTGCTGGGAGGCACCGACGGGGCGGGCCGGGTCTGGGCCACCCAGCTCACGGGCGAGCCGGGATTCCTGACCACGCCCGACCCCCGGACCCTGCGTATCGGTGCGCTCCCCCAGCCGGAGGATCCGCTCGCCGGCGTCCTGCTCGGTACGGGGGCGGGCGGGGCGCCCGCCCCCGCCCGGGTCGGCGCGATCGCCATCGAGCCGGCCACCCGCCGCCGTATGCGGATCAACGGCCGCTCCGTCCGGGACGGTGCGGGCCTGCGCGTCGACCTCGACCAGGTCGTCTCCAACTGCCCGAAGTACCTCCAGACACGCGACTACCGCCTCCTCCCCGCAGAAGGCCCCGGCGCCCGGCGCTCCGTCACCGACAGCCCCTCCCTGAGCCCCGCCCAGCAGCAGGCGCTACGGTCCGCCGATACCTTCTTCATCGCCACCGCGTCCGACCGGGGCGACGCCGACGCCTCGCACCGGGGCGGCAACCCGGGCTTCGTCGAGGTGCTCTCGCCCAACCGGCTGCGCTGGCCCGACTACCTCGGCAATTCCATGTTCCTGACCTTGGGCAACCTCGAGGTCAACCCCGCCGCGGGCATCCTGCTGCCCGGCTGGGACACGGGAAGCGCCCTGCACCTCACTGGCGCCGCCCGCACGGTGTGGGACGCGGCGGAGATCGCCCGTGTCCCCGGGGCACAGCGGCTCGTCGAGTTCGAGATCGCGGCCGTACGGGAGATCACGGCCGCCACGCGCCTGCGCTGGTCGCAGCCCGGATACTCCCGGTTCAACCCGCCGGTCGCCGGGATGCCTTGAGCGCGTCCCCGGTCAGGACACGGCGGCGCCGGCGCGCTCGCGGGCCGGGCGGCTCAGCGGACTCCGTGCACCGGGTGGGCAGCACGATCATTCCTGGGAAGCCCCGGGCCGCCGGCGGCCCGGGGCTCCTCCCCATGGGACGGATCGTGCGGTGAAACGGGGCGAGCAGCGTGTCAGGACGCCGTCGGCGTCCAGGCGCCGAGCCAGTCCGCCGTCTCCTGATCCGCGGCCTGGCTGTCGGTCAGCTGCGGGCGGTCGCCGCTCACGGTGCCCGCGCCCGGGCCGGTGTTCCTGTACTCGGCGAAGCGGTCGTCCTTCCACGGGAAGCCGCCCATGTCGGCCCACGGGGCCGCCTTGATCGCGGCGCTCAGCGTGGTGTCGCGGACGGTGGCCTGCGGGTCGAGCGTCGCGTCGCCGCCGGCGTGCCAGTTACGGCCCAGGTGGTAACTGCCCGCGTTCACGTCGCCGTTCACGACCGACCGGGTGATCAGGAAGCCCTTGCGGTCGGGGGCGGTGCTCGGCGCGACGATGTAGCCGCCGGACACGCCGTCCCAGCGCTTCTTGAGCGTCAGCACGGACCGGTCGATCACCGCGCTGGCCCGGCCGAAGACGAAGTCGACGGTCCCGGTTATGTAGGAGTTGGTGACGTAGACCCGTCCGAGCCGGTCCCTGGCCGCGGTGTCCAGCAGCAGGGTGTCCTGGTCACCGTCGACGATGACACCGTCGAGGAACACCTTGTCGGCGGCGGTGCGCAGGGCGACGGCCTGGTGGCCGCTGAGGCTCTGGTTCGCCCGTTCGTCGAAGTCGTTCGCGATGGTCAGGTTCCGCGCCTGGAAGTCGTCGGCCTCGACGGCGACCGTGGCGCTGCCGCCCGTGCCGTACGTCCCCGAACCGTCGGGCTTCGGTGTGCCCGCCGCGTTCCCGTAGACGATGACGGTGTCCTTGCGGCTCGCGCCGGAGCCCTGGATGGTGACGTGCCGCTTGTCGGCCGGGACCTTGACGGTCTCGCGGTACGTGCCGGGCGCGACCGAGATCACCACCCGTGAACCGTTGCCAGCGGGGACGGCGTCGACGGCCTTCTGCACGCTCGTGTACCGACCGCTGCCGTCCTTGGCGACGGTGATCGTCGTGGCGGCAGCCGCGGCCGTGCTCACCGTGCCGATCGTCCCGCGCGGACCGGTACCCGCCTTCAGCCGGGCCGGGACGTCGACCGCGCTGTCGAGGGTGTAGCTGTAGTACGTCCTCGGGTCGAACGCCGCGCCGCCCCCGCTCTCGTTGCGCCCGCTCGTCCCCTTGAAGACGTTCCCGCGCTGGACGACGGCGGCGGTGCCGTCCCGGGTGACGGGGTTCGCGAGGCCCTCGAAGTAGGAGTTCTCCAGGACCATCTTCGTGCCGCCGCGCGCGTAGTTCCCGTACGCCGTCGTGATGTCCGTCCCCGGAACGTCCTGGAGGTAGTTGTTGTAGAGGTGGGCGTGCGCGACGTTGTCCGTGGACGGATTGCGCTGCTCGGTCTCGCGGAACCAGTTGTGGTGGATCGTGAGATCGCTGGTGACGTTCTCGGTCCAGCCGATGCCGAAGGTCTTGTTGTTGTCGCTCAGCCTGTTCCACGACACCGTGACGTACGTACTGTCCTTGCGGATGTCGATCAGACCGTCGGCCATGTGCCGGAGGTCGTTGTGATCGACCCACACATGGTGGGCGCCGTCCATCTGGATCGCGTCGAAGTCGTGGTCCTTGTCGTTCCAGACGCCCTGGTACGAGTCCCGGATCGTCAGGTTCCGGATGATGACGTTGTGCACGCCCTGGCCGAGGAAGAAGCCGCCCCCGACGATCTGGCCCGACGTCCCGGCGCCCACGATCGTCTTGTCCGATGCGACCTTGATCTCCTTGCCGACCGGGTTCATCGTGATCGTCGCGGCCACGACGATCACGTACGGTTCCGGCGCGGTGGCGTACTTCTCCAGCTCGGCGAGGGACTTCACGGTGACGACCGCGCCGCCGCGCCCGCCGTACGTACCGTCCTGACCGAGCGCCTCGACCGAGGCGAAACCGTCGGCGGTGTCAAGTACCGCCGCAGGCAGGGCTGTTGACGCCGACGGTACGGCGGTCGCCGCCGACGCCGCCGACCGGCCGTCCTCGCCGAACAGTCCGAGGTCCGTGCCGTACGCCATGGCGACGGCCGCGGTGAGTGCCAGCGGGACGCCGACGGCCAGGGCGGGCTTGCGCCTGCGGTGACGGGAGGGGCTGCGTGTATCAGTCACGAGATGCGTCCGTTTCCACTCCGTGGGGGATGGGGTACTCGTCAGTCGCCACCGGCGGGCGCGAGGTTGCCGCGGACGCGGAAGGCCCCCTCGGCGCCGGCCGTCGCAGCGAACGGCTCGGCGGAGGGGGCTCTCTGTCCAGGCGGGCGGGAAGGGTGAAGGCGGGGCGGGCGTCGCCCCGGCCTACGTCCGGTCACGCGCCGCGGCGTGTCACTGCCCGGTCAGGCGCGGTCTGTCACCGCCCGGTCGGACTCGACCGCCACAGCCCGGGTCAGACGCGGCCCGTCGCGGCCGGTCCGACGAGTTCCTCCAGTACGTCCTCCATCGTGACGAAGCCGATCACGGTGCCCTTGCCGCCGGTCACGGCCGCCAGGTGCGTCCCCGCCGCCCGCATCGCCGTCATGGTGTCGTCGAGCGGGGTGTCGATCTCCACGCGGATGACGGGGTGGAAGACACTCCTGGGGAGCGGCCGGGTCCGCTCGACGACTCCGAGGGCGTCCTTGATGTGCAGGTATCCCAGGATCTCGTCGCCGGGGCCGGTCACGGGCAGCCGGGAGAAGCCCGAGGTGGCCGCGGCGCGTTCCAGCTGCTGCGGGGTGATGTCGTGGCCGACGGTGACGGTCCTGCCGAGCGGGACCATCACCTCGCCGACGGGGCGGGTGCCCAGCTCCAGGGCGTCGCGCAGCCGTTCGCCGTCGGCCGGGGCGAGCAGACCGGCCTCGCTGGAGTCCTTCACCAGCCGGACCAGTTCGTCGTCGGTGTAGACGGACGTGACCTCGTCCTTCGGCTCGACCTTCAGCAGTCGCAGCAGGACGTTGGCGAACGCGTTGATGCCGAAGACGAACGGGCGCAGCGCCCGCGTCAGTGCCACCAGCGGCGGGGCGAGCGCGAGGGCCGTCGCGGCCGGGGCGGCCAGCGCGATGTTCTTCGGGATCATCTCGCCGACCAGCATGTGCAGATACGTGGCGAGGGACAGCGCGATCACGAAGGCGATGGGGTGCACCAGCGCCTCGGGCACGCCGACCGCCGCGAAGGGCGGCTCCAGGAGGTGGGCGATGGCCGGTTCGGCCACCGCGCCCAGGACGAGGGAGGAGATGGTGATGCCGAGCTGGGCGGTGGCCATGGCTGCGGACAGGTGTTCCAGGCCCCACAGCGTGCTCCGGGCGCGGGCGTCCCCCTTGACTGCCCGGGGCTCGATCTGACTGCGCCGTACGGAGATCAGGGCGAACTCCGCCCCGACGAAGAAGGCGTTGGTGACGAGGGTGAACAGGCCGATGGCCAGCTGGAGCATGGTCATCGGGCACCCTCCTCGACGAGTGAAGCGGAAACCGGCGGGGAAGCCGGCTCGGGAGCACGGTCCGGCGCGGTGACGCGTACCCGGTCCGCGCGGTGGTGTTCGACGTGGAGGACGGTCAGCTGCCAGCCGTCCACGGAGATCGTGTCGGCGGGCACGGGGATGCGTTCCAGCCGGGTCGCGACCAGCCCGGCGAGGGTCTCGTACGGGCCCTCGGGCACGTCGAAACCGAGGGTTTCGAGCTGGTCGAGACGGATGCTGCCGTCCGCCTCCCAGACCGCGCGCCCGTCCGGTGCCGGTTCGCCCGGCGCCAGGTCGGGGCGCTCGTCGGGGTCGTGCTCGTCGCGGACCTCGCCGACGACCTCCTCCACGATGTCCTCGACGGTCGCGACACCCGCGGTGCCGCCGTACTCGTCGATGACGACGGCCATCGTGCGGCTCTGCCGCAGCCGTCCCAGGAGGGTGTCCACGGGCAGCGAGTCAGGTACGAGGAGCGGGGCCGTGGCCAGGTCGGTGACCGGGGTCAGGCGGCGCAGCGGCTCCTCCAGGGCGAGTACGTCGCGGATGTGGACGGTGCCGATGACCTCGTCGAGGCTGCCGCGGTAGACGGGGAACCGGGAGAGGCCGGTGGCCAGGGTCAGTACGGCCGCGTCGGCGGCGGTGGCGCCGGCTTCCAGGGCCCGGACGTCCACGCGCGGCGTCATGACGTTCTCGGCGGTCAGGTCGGCGAGGTGGAGGGTGCGGACGAACAGCTCGGCGGAGTCGTGCTCGATCGCCCCTTCGCGGGCGGAGTGCCGGGCGAGGGCGACGAGTTCCTCCGGCGTACGGGCGGAGGCCAGCTCCTCCGCGGGCTCCAGGCCGAAACGGCGTACGACCCGGTTCGCGGTGTTGTTCAGGTGCCGGATCAGCGGGGCGAAGCACGCGGTGAACGCGCGCTGCGGACCGGCGACGACCTTGGCGACGGCCAGCGGGCTGGAGATCGCCCAGTTCTTCGGTACGAGCTCGCCGACCACCATGAGCACCACGGTGGAGAGGGCGACGCCGAGGAGTGTGGCGACGGCCGGGACGGCGCCCGGGGGCAGGCCGGCCGCCTCCAGCGGGCCGCGCAGCAGCACGGCGAGGGAGGGCTCGGCGAGCATCCCGATGACCAGCGAGGTGACGGTGATGCCGAGCTGGGCCCCGGAAAGCTGGAACGTGAGGCGCTTGGCGGCCTTGAGGGCGCTCTCGGCGCCGCGCTCACCTGCCCGGGCGGCGCGTTCCAGCTCACCGCGCTCGATCGTGGTCAGGGAGAACTCGGCTGCGACGAAGACCGCACATGCCAGCGTCAGCGCGAGCGCGAGGAGGAGAAGAAGGACTTCGCTCACCGTGCCACCGCCGCCCTGCGAGTCGGCTGGGCGGGAATGGCACGGCTCGTACTGGGAGGCTCACCCATTGCGGGACCGGAGCTCCTTCTCTGTCGGCGGTCGTACGGTGAAGGTCGGGCGGACGGCCACCCGGACCCCAATGGTAAAGGAAGAGCAAAGCGTCCTCCTGTGGCCCCGGTCACAGGCCACCTGGGCACCGCTCACCCGCTCAGGACACCCGGCTGCGTTACCGTGCGCCGACGGGCGGGCGTGTCGCCCGTGCCCGCGGGGGAGGAAACGGACCATGAGCCAGTCAGGGACCGGTGAGCTGCGACGGCGGCTCGGAGTGCGCGACGCCGTGGTCATCGGGCTCGGCTCCATGATCGGCGCCGGTGTCTTCACCGCGCTCGCGCCCGCCGCCGGGGCCGCGGGCTCCGGACTGCTGCTCAGCCTCGCCCTCGCCGCCGTGGTCGCGTACTGCAACGCCACGTCGTCCGCCCGGCTCGCCGCCCGCTACCCGTTGTCGGGCGGCACCTACGTCTACGGCCGCGAACGCCTGGGCGACTTCTGGGGTTACCTGGCCGGCTGGGCGTTCGTCGTCGGCAAGACCGCCTCGTGCGCCGCCATGGCCCTCACCGTCGGCGCGTACGCCTGGCCGGACCAGGCGCACGCGGTGGCCGTGGCCGCCGTCGTGGCGCTGACCGCCCTGAACTGCGCCGGGGTGCAGAAGGCCGCCTGGCTGACCCGGACCGTCGTCACGCTCGTCCTCGCCGTCCTGGCCGCCGTCGTCACCGCGCTCCTCACCAGCGGTGCGGCCCGGGCCGGCCGCCTCGGACTCGGCGGCGACATCACGGCGAGCGGGGTGCTCCAGGCCGCCGGCCTGCTGTTCTTCGCCTTCGCCGGATACGCCCGCATCGCGACGCTCGGCGAGGAGGTCCGCGACCCGAAGCGCACCATCCCCCGGGCCATCCCTCTCGCCCTCGGCATCACCCTCCTCGTGTACGCGGCCGTCGCCGTCGCCGTCCTCACCGTCCTGGGCCCGGACCGGCTCGCCCTCTCGACCGCACCGCTCACCGACGCCGTGCACGCGGCGGGCGTACCGGCCCTGGCTCCCGTGGTGCGCGCCGGTGCGGCCGTCGCCGCCCTCGGTTCCCTGCTCGCCCTGATCCTGGGCGTCTCACGGACCACGCTCGCCATGGCCCGCGACCACCACCTCCCCCGCACCCTGGCCGTCGTCCACCCCCGCTTCGGTGTCCCCCAGCACGCCGAGCTGGCCGTCGGCGCCGTCGTCGCCGTGCTGGCCGCGACGATCGACGTACGGGACGCCATCGGCTTCTCATCCTTCGGCGTGCTCGTCTACTACGCCGTCGCGAACGCCGCGGCCCGCACACTCGGCCCCGACGAGGGACGCCCGCCCGTCCCCGTACCCCTCCTCGGCCTGGCGGGCTGTCTGGCGCTCGCCCTCACGCTGCCTCTCACCTCCGTCCTCACCGGCGGCGCGGTCCTCCTCGCCGGAGCCGCCGTGTACGGGCTCCGCCGCCGGGCCTCCGGCTGACGCCCCACGCCCGGATCCGCCGTCCCGACTTGCCGGGCCGCACCTTTTGGGGTTGGTTCGAAGTGGGTGTGTAGGTGGTTCCCGTCTCCCCGGTCTGGGGGTGAACCGGCGTGCTGTTCACCGATCGTGCCGAAGCGGGCAAGCAGCTTGCCGAAGCGCTCCGGCACCTTGAGAAGGAGCGTCCCGTCGTCCTCGGTCTGCCGCGCGGCGGCGTCCCGGTGGCCTTCGAAGTCGCGCGGGTCCTGGGCGCACCCCTGGATGTGATCGTCGTCCGCAAGCTCGGCGTCCCGCACCACCCCGAGCTGGGCTTCGGTGCGATCGGCGAGGACGGGGTGAGGGTCATCAGCGCGGACATCGTCCGCCGGGCCGGCGTCTCGGAGCAGGACATCGCCTCCGTCGAACGCGCCGAACAGGACGAACTCGCACGCAGGGCCCGGGCGTTCCGCGCCGGCAGACCCCGGGTACCGCTGGAGGGCAGGACGGTGATCCTGGTCGATGACGGGATCGCGACCGGCGCCACGGCCAAGGCCGCGTGCGAAGTCGTACGGGCCCACGGCGCGGCCCGGGTCGTGCTCGCCGTGCCGGTGGCGCCGCCGAGCGCGGTCGAGCAACTCCGCGCCAGGGCGGACGACGTCGTGTCCCTGTCGACGCCTGCCCTGTTCTCCGCCGTCGGGGAGTGGTACCGCGACTTCTCCCAGACCGCGGACGAGGAGGTCGTCGCCCTGCTGACCCGGGCCGCTCACCGTGACACGCCGCCGCGCCGCCCGGTCCGTACGACGGAAGTCGACGTGACGGCCGACGGACTCACCCTGGCCGGTGAACTCGCCCTCCCCACGGACGCCGGGGCGGTCGTCGCCTTCGCCCACGGCTCGGGGAGCAGCCGGCACAGCCCCCGCAACCGCGCGGTGGCGGACGGCCTGAACCGGGCCGGGCTCGGCACCCTCCTCTTCGACCTGCTCGTACCGGCGGAGGAGGGCGACCGCGCGTACGTCTTCGACATCGAGACCCTGGCCCGCAGGCTGACGCACGCCACGCGATGGCTGCGGGAGCGCGTGGACGTGCCGATCGGTTACTTCGGGGCGAGCACCGGAGCCGCCGCCGCACTACGGGCGGCGGCGGCTCCGGGCGCCGACGTCGGCGCCGTGGTCTCGCGCGGCGGGCGCCCCGACCTCGCGGGCCCCGGCCTCGGTGACGTGCGGGCTCCCACGCTGCTCGTCGTGGGCGGCCACGACGAGCAGGTACTCGATCTCAACCGGCAGGCGCAGGCCCGTCTCCGTTGCGAGAACCACCTGGCGGTCGTGCCGGGCGCAACGCACCTCTTCGAGGAACGGGGCGCCCTGGACGCGGTCACCGTCCTGGCACGCGACTGGTTCACCCGCCACCTGGTGACGGGTGACGGGTGACGTGCGGACTCACGGGGACAGCGGGTACGACGTACGCCCCGACGCCTCGTCGATCTCGTCGTGCGCCTTGGTCAGCAGTTTCATCGCCAGCTCGTTCAAAGCCCTGCCACCCGCGATCTCCTCGCCCACCCTCGGCTGCTCGGAGTCACTGGGATGGCGGCTGGCATAACCGTGCGAGCGCATCTCGGTACCGTCAGGGAGGCGGACCATCGCAGCCGCACGGGTGCGGTTGCCGTCCTCCTCGAATTCGAGCTCTATGTGCCACCCGACAACGGTCCTCAGCATGACAATCACCTCCGGCATCCCCCTCCGGACAACCCCTTCTACCAGGGTGCCCCTGGGGAAAAGTTTCCGCACATCGCCTCCGGGACTACCGTTGAAGAATGTCCAGCCACCAGCGTGAGACCAGGAAGCGGACCGAATTCACGTGCCCGGTCTGCAGGCAGCCGGTCCAGGCCGAAGTGACCCGGCACAAGACACTCGGGATCTTCGTCCCCGTGTGGGAACCGGGCCCGTGCACGAACCCCGACTGCCCCGAACACCGGGCAGAGGACGGGTAGAAGCCTCAGGACAAGGCCCACTCCTAGCCGCGTGCCGGCACCCGCCCTCCCCTCGGGCACCCGGAGCGGGTGCCGCTGACGCGTGCCTCCATCAGGCCCCCATCAGGCCCTCGTCCCACCACCATCACGCCTGCGGCCCGCCCGTATACAGTGCGAAGATCAGACTGGTCGATCAGGTGGGGGCCCGCATGGCACTGTTCGGAAACGCGCACACGATCGAACCGGAGAAGGCCCAGGAGGAGTACGCCCGGCTGCTGGCGCAGGGCGAACAGATCAGCGCGGCCTATCTGTTGATCCGCGACACGATCCTGTTCACCGGCCACCGGCTGATCCTCGTCGACAAGCAGGGGATCACCGGCAAGAAGGTGGAGTACCACTCGGTCCCGTACCGGAGCATCACGCACTTCTCGGTGGAGACGGCCGGCACCTTCGACCTGGAGGCCGAGCTCAACATCTGGATCTCCGGCGCCCCCCTGCCGGTCACGAAGACCTTCTCCAAGGGGGTCGACATCTACGAGGTGCAGGCCATCCTGGCGCAGTACGTGGCCAAGTAGTCCCGTACACCGGCGGTCCTCCGTCCCGGGCGCCCTCCGCGCACGCCCGCCTCACCGCCGGCGTTCGCGGAAAGCCGCCGTGGCCTCGCGGATGGCGGGCAGCTGTGCGTAGAGCGCGTCACCGGGGCAGTCCGTGAGATAGCTGTCCCGGTGTCCCGACACCACGTGGAGTTCGACCGCGTGCCCCTTGGGGAAACGGCTCTCGTCGTTCGTGGAGACCAGCCGTACCGCGCCCCGCGGATCGATCCCGGGGCGCAGCTTCCACGCGACCACCCGGGCGATCGCCTCCACGACCGCCGCCGGTACGGGCACATCGGCCCCGAAGGTGCCGATCGCCGCGATCCCGACGGTGTCGGCGTTGAACCCCTTGGTGTGCGCACCGCGCACCGGCCGCGTGATGCCGCCGGCCCGGCCCTCGTAGATGGTCCCGCAGCGGTCGACCAGGAAGTTGTACCCGATGTCGTCCCACCCGTCCGACTTGATGTGGTTCTCCTGGATCGCGCGCAGCAGCTCCGGGGCATCGGCGCAGTCGTAGCCGTTGGGGTGCCCTGTGTGGTGGATGAAGGCCGCGCTGACCCGGCCCGTGTACGCCGCCGCGTGCTTGACCATCTTCTCGTCGGCGTGCCAGGACGACCGGGGAACGATGTCGGGCTGCGGCGCCCCGGGCGGGGCGACGGGGAGGGCGTGCTGTTCGGGCGCGTCGAACCGTACCGGGGCATCCCGGAGGACCAGGAAAGCCAGCGGTAGGACCACTGCACACGGCACGAGCCGACGCGACCACATGGGCATACGTCCACCCTGCGGCCTGCGCGTCCACCCCGCAGCCGTGCCAGCCAACCGGGTGAGCGCGGCGGGGGGCAAGGGCGGAGCACGCGCGTGGGCAGGGGCGGAGAGCCGAGGGGACCGGCCCGCGGACGGCCGGGACTGCCGACGGGACCGGACTGCGGACGGCCGGGACCAGAGACCGGGGACGGGGGGCTTTCACCCGCCGTTAAAACATACCGAGCGTTCTCTTTACGGGTCGCATGAAGCATTCCGGCCATTCCGGCTCATCCGCAACCGCGATCAGGACGCGACCGGTTCCCTGCTCTCCTTGAGGAGGTGCTCGGCCCGGTGCGGAGACGTGTCCAGTCTCGCCAGCACACCCGGGACCGCGTTGTTCGGAAGGATGAGTTCGAAGAGGGCCGAGATCTCGGAAATCAGGTCCGGCGGCTCCGCCATCGACTCGGCGACCAGCTGAACTCCCGTCCACGCTCCGACCAGAAGCCGCGAGGTGGCCTCCGGGTCGACATGCGGCAACAGCTCACCGCGGGCCTTGGCCTCGGTGAGGATCTCCGCCCCCATCTGGATCCAGTCGGGCCACCGGGTGCCGAACAGGCCTCTGGCCCTGGGGTCGACGGACAGCCGGATCGCAGCACTGAGCATCGGCTCTCGGGGCAGCCGGTACGCCAGCAGCAGGGCTATGTCCACCCACTCCTGGAGCTTGAAGGCCTGCGGAGTGAGCCCCTCGGCCGTCACCGCCTCTTCGAGAACGCCCCGCGCGAGCTCTTCCTTCGAAGTGAAGTGGAAGTACAGTGCACCTCGGGTGAGCCCAGCCCGTTCAAGGATCGACGCGATCGTGGCAGCGTCGTAACCGTGCTCGTCGAAGACCTCGGCCGCTGCTTCGAGGAAGATCCTGCGCGTGCGGATCGCCCGTTGCTGTCTGGCCAACTTGCGCCCCCTTGACCTCGTCTTTGCGCTTACTTCAAAAACAAACGGGTGAGCCGGTATCATATCAGTGCGAGCCTCGTCACATTGCGCCACGTCCTGGGGGGATCGTGTCCGAAGCGCCGGTCATTGATGACAAGGACCGCCCATGCCGCGTACGACGTGCCACTCAGCCATCAGACGCTGCTCCATGACTTCAACTTCACTGCGCGGCCCGGCTTCCGCGTGCCTGTCGACCGCCCCTCGGCCCTGGAGACCGGGACAAGGGTCTCGGCCCCACGCGCCGCGGGAAGAACGTCAGTGGTCTCGGCACGGACGTTCATGTGACCCAAGACAACACCACTGTGGCGGTGGCGAATTCGGAGTTCGGCTGGATTTCGCCGGCCGCCTGCCGCCGGCTGTGCGGTGAACACCTCTCCCGCGCCCGGAACGAATGGCCGCTTCCCGCTCCTGTCGCCCCGCGCACGGCCGGCCGGCTCACCACCGCTGACGTGGTCCTGTCCCCCACCGACCGCCCCCACCGACGGCAGTTGCGCAACGGCGCCGACCACGTCCGAGGGGCCCGCGTCCCAGAGGGAAGTGAGCGGCCCACCACTCAGGGCCCTGACGGAGAAGCGGGGCCGACGGAGTGCGCCGGCCCCGCTCCGCGCCGTACGTCACTGGTTGACGAATCCGCCGTCCACCGGCATGACCGTGCCCGTGAGGAACGGGCAGCGGTCGCTGAGCAGCCATGCGGCAGCCGCCGCGATCTCCTCGGGCTCCGCCGTACGGCCCTGCGGCGTCAGGGAGTTGACCATCTCCTCAAGGCCGGGGTTGCGTCCGAACCAGTCGGCGGTGATCTCGCTCCGCGTCGTCCCCGGAGCGACGGCGTTCACCCGGATCCCCTGCTTGGCGTACTCGTCGGCCGCGGCACGCGTGAGGCCGACAACGGCGTGCTTGGACGCTATGTAGGGGGCGGCGGCGGGTATCGCCACCAGGCCGGCGACGCTGCTGTTGTTGACGATCGTGCCGCCGCCGGTGGTGAGCATCGCGGCGATCTCGTACCGGAGGCAGTTCCACACGCTGCGCACGTTGGTGTCCATGAGGGTGTCGTAGATCTCGTCACCCATCAGGTGCATCGGCGTACGGTCACCGCCGAGGCCCGCGTTGTTGAAGGCCGAGTCCAGGCGCCCGTACGTCGAGACGGCGAAGTCGACGGCCCGGGAGACGTCTGCCGCCACGGTCACGTCGGTGACGACGTAGGCCGCTTCGCCACCCTTGTCCCGCAGTTCGCCGACCAGTGCCGCGAGCCGCTCTTCGCGGCGGGCCGCCAGCACCACCTTCGCGCCCTCCTGGGCGAACAGGCGGGCAGCCGCCGCGCCGATACCACTGCTCGCCCCGGTGATGAGGACGACTTTGTCTGAGAGGAGATCGTTACTCATGGCCGCAGTGTCGCAGGGCTGTTCGATACGGGCACGGTCAGCCCCGTCTCCCCCCTGCGCACGGCGAGCCGGGGGAGCATCAACGACCAGAACTGGGTGACCGCCCGGCACGAGGACCACTCCGCGTCCGCGCGTCCCAGGATCTCCGAGCCCGCCACGGCCGCCGTCACGGCGGACACCACGGCGTCGGCCGGCACGTCCGCCGCCAGGTCGCCCTCCTCGCGGGCGACGGCCAGCGTGGCACTCACCCAACTCCGCCACCCGAGCCAGAGTTTGGCGCCCTGTGGCCAGGTGGCGTCGCTGCCGAGCCCGAAGCCGGCTCTCAACACCACGTCCTGGGTGAGATGTTGGGCCAGCAGGTGGGAGGTGTCGACGAGCAGCCGCAACGGAGCCGGATGGCCCGGCGGACACGGCGCCGTGATTTCGTGCAGCGTCCGCGCGGCCGCCGCCTCGACCGCCTCCCCCAACTCCCTCTTGCTGCTGAAGTGGAAGTGCAGCGCGCCGCTGCTCACTCCCGCGCCGGTGCTGATGCCGGCGAGCGAGGACAGTGCGAACCCGCTCCGGTCGAATGCCTCGGCGGCCGAACGGATCAACTGTTCGCGCGTGCGCACCGCACGGTCCTGCTTGGCCATCCTGACGCTCCGGGGGACGTGATCAACGACTGGTCGGTCGGTCCGGGCAGGTCCGGCGGTCCGCGTACACACAGGGATGCGACGGACACACCAGGTTAACAAACCGGTCGTATGGTTTTGTTGGTCCCTCGGTGAAACTGGCCGAAATTCTTTCCGGGCCTGGCCCCAGGTACCCCGCGGTACCGTGCGCCATGCTCGCTATCCAGTTCGGCCGCTTCGGCGGCCCTGAAGTCCTCGCGCCCGTTGAACTGGCCGCCCCCGTCGCGGGCCCCGGCGAGGTTCTCCTCACTGTCGAGGCAGCCGGGGTGAACTTCGCGGACACCCACCAGGTCGACGGCTCCTACCTGACCGCCGACGCGCTGCCGTTCGTGCCCGGCAGCGAGGTCGTGGGACGCACGCCGGACGGCACCAGGGTGCTGGCCCGGGTCTCGGGCGGTTACGCGGAACAGGTGGTCGCCAAGGAGTCCGCCGTCCAGCCGATTCCCGAGGAACTGGGCGCCGCCGAGGCGCTCTCCCTGATGATGCAGGGCCTGACCGCCTGGCACCTGCTCCGCTCGGCGGCCCGGCTGCGCGAGGGCGAGACCGTGGTCGTCCACTCGGCCGCCGGCGGAGTGGGCAGTCTCGCCGTCCAGCTGGCCAGGGAGTTCGGCGCCGGGCGGGTGCTCGCCCAGGCATCGACCCCCGCCAAGGAGCGTCTCGCCCTGGAGCTCGGCGCGGACGCCGTGATCACGTACCCCCACGAGGAGAAGGCCGATGTCGTCCTGGACGCCGTGGGCGGCGAGCTCTTCGACCAGGCCCTGGGCTCCCTGGCGTCCTTCGGCCGGCTGGTGACCTACGGCAACGCCGCGCGGACCGGCTTCACCCCGCTCGACCCGGCGCGGCTTAACCGGCTCAACGCGGCGGTCGTCGGCTTTTGGCTGCGGCCGGCCCTGGCCGCGCCGGGCGCGGTCGCCGGACCGCTCAAGGAACTCTTCGGCCTGGTGGCAGGGGGACGCCTGAAGCCGGTGGCCGGAGGAAGCTACCCGCTCGCGGAGGCCCGCCGCGCCCACGAGGACCTGCTCGCCCGCCGCACGGTCGGCAAGATCGTCCTCACCCCCGGCGTCTGAGCACCCGCACCCCCACGACGGCCGTCACCACGGGTCCGCCGCCTCCGAGGAGCGGGGCGGCGCACCCGGAGGCTTGCCCTCCGACGTCCGCAGCAGCCTGAAGGCCACCAGCGGGAACGTCAGCACGGAGAGCATGGCGGCGCCCACGAGCGCCGCCCCCTCGCCCGCGCCGAGCACCCCGTCGTCGAGACCGATGGAGGTGATCGCGACGACCAGGGGCAGACAGGTGGACGCGAAGAGCGCCAGCGCCGTCCGCTCGGGTCCCGCCAGGTCGCGCGGGGCCAGCAGACGGACCGGCGCTCCGCGGACCAGCAGGAAGAGCACCAGGAACACGGGCAGGAGCAGGAGCGGCCGGCCGCCGTCGAGCAGGGCGTCGAGATCGAAGTTGATCCCCGTCACGATGTAGAAGAACGGCACCAGGAAGCCGAAGCCCATCGCCTCGATCTTGCCCAGGATCGCGTGGCTGCTGGCGGGCGCCGCTCCCTGGAGCACCAGCCGGGTCAGCATTCCGGCGGCGAACGCGCCCAGCAGGGTGTCCAGGCCGAACACATGGGACAGCCCGAGCATCGCGGCGAGCACCAGCATGACGAAGCGGACGGCGAACTGCGCGCTGCTGTGCAGGGTCTTCTCGATGACCTCGGAGAACCACGGCGGCCTCGGTCGCATCGCCCAGAGGACCGCGCCCGCCGTCACGGCGGCGAACGCGAGCAGCACCGCACTCGCGGCCCCCGGACTGCGCCCGCTGAACAGCAGCGCCATCGCGATGATCGGCCCGAACTCGCCGACCGCCCCGAATGCCATCGCCACCGTGCCGAAGCGCCCCTCCAGCTTTCCGGAGTCGCGCAGGATCGGCAGGACGGCCCCGAGCGCGGTGCTCGTCAGGGCCGTGCCGATCACCAGGCTCTCCGCGAGGTCTCCGCCCGTCAGGGCGAGCGCGATCCCGAGCCCCGCGGCGAGCGAGGCCACCCAGGCCCACGCGGAGCGGCGCAGGGTGTCCCCGCGGACCGCGGCGAACTGGATCTCGTACCCCGCAAGGAAGATCAGCATCGAGAGGCCGAGATCGGAGAGCACCTCCACGATCTCGTCCTGCTTCGCCCAGCCGAGCACGTCGGGACCGATGAGGATGCCCAGCACGATCTCGAAGATGACCACGGGAACGGTCAGCCATCGTCCGGTGACGTACACGAGCAGGGGCGCGACGACAGCCATGAGCATGATCAGGATGAGGGTCCCCGGGTACTCCATCGCTCGTGTATAGCAAGAAAGACCAATAAACCGACCCATTCGGGGCGCCGGTCACCCGTTCCCCCGCACCGGGGTGCCGCGGGGCCGGAACGGACTTTGACTGCTTCGTACGAGAACGAGTACGGGAGCCCCCTCCCCAGACCTCGCGTCCGCACGAGCCCTGGCCCGACCGGGAGTCCCCATGCCGCTGCCGCCCTCCACGAACGACTCCGGACCGGGGTCCGGCCCACCCGGGCCCGGGACTTCGCGCCGCGTGGACGCCCCGTCCCGCCCGGGTGCTCTGCGCCGCACCGGCCAGTGGTGCGCCCGCCACTTCGTCATCGTCATCGTGCTGTGGCTGGCCGCCCTGGCCGGGCTCCAGGTCCTGAACCACGCGTACGGCGGTGACTACTCCGACGACTTCTCCCTCCCCGGCACCCAGTCGCAGGACGGCGTCGACGTGCTCAAGGCGCACGATCCGTCGGCCGGCGGCTACAGCGCCCAGGTGGTGCTGCACGACGCGTCCAAGCCGCTCACCGACGTCAGCGACCAGGTCTCCTCCGCCGTCACGGCCCTCGGGAAGCTGCCGCACGTCCTCTCCGTCCAGAACCCGCTCCCCTCCGACGGCTCCACGCCTCCCACATCCGGCACCCCGGACGTCGGGCCGCTCTCCACCGACGGGAAGACCGCGTACATCACCGTCCGGTTCGACGAACAGCCCTCCACCCTCGGGGCCGGGTACCTGGATGGGGTGGACTCCGCCGTCGCACCGCTGCGCGCCGCGGACGTCGACGTGGAGTACGGCGGCCCGCTCGGCGAACTGGCCCGCCCCGAGGCGGACGACAGGACCAGTGAGGCCATCGGCTTCGGCGTGGCGATCCTCGTCCTGCTGATCGGCTTCGGCAGTCTGCTCGCCGCGCTGCTGCCCCTGATCACGGCCCTGATCTGCGCCGTCTGCGGGCTCGCCCTGCTGGGACTGCTCGCGGCCGCGGCCACCTTCGCCACCGTGTCACCGACGCTCGCCACGATGATCGGGATCGGCGTCGGCATCGACTACGCCCTCTTCCTGGTCACCCGGCACCGCCAGAACCTCATGAACGGCGAGGACCCGGTGAGCGCCGCCGGCCTGGCCACGGCCACCAGCGGGCGGGCGGTCCTGCTCTCCGGCTGCACGGTCGTCATCGCCCTCTCCGGGCTGTGGGTCTCCGGCATCGGCTTCATCGGCAAGCTCGGTCTGGCCGCCGCGGTCACCGTCGTCACGGCCGTGGCCGGGGCGCTCACCCTCGTACCCGCGATGCTGGGCCTGATCGGCCGGCGCATCGACCGGCTGCACGTGCGCACCCCCGTGGCCGAGACGGACGCCGAGCCGGGCCAGGAAGCGCGGGGCGGCTGGCACCGGTACGCGCGGCGGGTCGAGCGCAGGCCGTGGTGGTTCCTGACCGGCGGGGTGACCGTCCTGCTCGTCCTCGCGTTCCCCCTGCTGTTCATCCAGCTCGGGCACATCGGTGACGGCGCGGACCCGAAGTCCTTCACCGACCGGCGGGCCTTCGACCTGATGTCCTCCGCCTTCGGTCCCGGTTCGAACGGCCCCCTGACCCTGGTGATCGACCAGACCTCGGTCCCGCAGTCCGACCGGTCCGCGCTGGCCACCCAGGCGCAGCAGGCCCTCGCCAAGGTGCCGGACGCGGCCACCATCACCCCGCTGAAAGCCACGTCCGACGGCGACGTCCTGATCGGCACGGCGTACTCCGTGGCCTCCCCGCAGGACGGGAGGACCACCGACCTCGTCAACCGGCTGCACGACGAGGTCCTGCCGAAGGCCGTGTCCGGTACGGACGCGAGCACCTACGTCACGGGCACCACCGCGGCCCAGGTCGACTTCCTGGACATCGTCTCCAGCAGGCTCCCGCTGATCATCGCGGTCGTGGTGGGCCTCGCCTTCCTCGTCATCCTGATCGTGTTCCGCGGCCCGCTCGTCGCACTCAAGGCCGCCGTGCTCAACGTGCTCTCGATCGCCGCCTCGTACGGCGTCGTGGTGGCCGTCTTCCAGTGGGGCTGGGGAGGCCCGGCCCTGGGCGTGTCGGGGGACGTCCCGATCGAGAGCTACGTACCGATGATGATGTTCGCCATCGTCTTCGGCCTCTCCATGGACTACGAGATCTTCCTGCTCACGCGCATCCACGAGGCGTGGCTGCGCACGGGGGACGCCCGGGCGAGCGTGGCGCACGCCCTGGAGATCACCGCCCGGGTCATCACCTGCGCGGCCCTCATCATGGTCAGCGTCTTCGCGGCCTTCATCATCAGCGACAACATCGTGGTGAAGATGCTGGGTCTGGGCCTCGCGGCGAGCGTCCTCATCGACGCCACCGTCGTCCGCCTGCTGCTGGTGCCCGCCGTGATGACCCTGCTCGACAAGGCCGCCTGGTGGACCCCCCGCTGGCTGGACCGCGTCCTGCCCCACCTGGACGCCGAGGGGGACACCTCCAAGTGACTCCCGTGCCCGGCGGGGCGGCGGACCGGAGCCGTGTACGCCGACGCGCCCGTCGCTCCGTTTGCGGCGGTCACTAAGGTGTCCGCGTGACCTCCTTGACCTCGCAGACACCGAGCCCGGCCCCCGCGGACGCCGGGGCGGCGGCGGCCGGTGCCCGCTCGACCGGGCGCGACCCGTTCTTCGACAACGCGAAATACCTGGCCATCGTCCTGGTGGCGATGGGGCACGCCTGGGAGCCGCTGCCCGACAGCGGACGCGTGGTGGAGACGCTCTACACCTTCGTCTACACCTTCCACATGCCGGTCTTCATCGTGATCGCCGGCTACTTCTCCCGCAGCTTCGACCTGCGGCCGGAGCGGGTGTGGAAGCTGGTCACCCAGCTGCTCGTGCCGTACGTCATCTTCGAGGTCGCGTACTCGGTCTTCCAGCGCACGGTGAAGGACCCCTCCTACACGCTGAGCATCGCCGACCCGTACTGGCTGCTGTGGTTCCTGCCCGCCCTGTTCTTCTGGCGGCTCACGACCCCCATCTGGCAGGTGATCCGCCAGCCGGTGGCCGTGTCCGTGTGCATCGCCGCCGTGGCGTCGATGAGCGACGGCATCGGCGGCGATCTGCAGCTCCAGCGCGTCCTGCAGTTCCTGCCGTTCTACGTGCTGGGCCTGCGGCTCAAGCCGCACCACTTCGACCTGGTGCGCCGCCCCGCGGCGCGGATCATCGCCGTGCCCGTCGTCGCGGTCGCCCTGCTCGTCGCGTACTGGGCCGTGCCGCGCATCACGACCTCGTGGTTCTTCCGGAAGAGCAGCGCCGAGGAGCTGTCCTCGCCGGTCTGGGCGGGCGCCGTGATGACCCTCCTGCTGTTCGCCGCCGCCATCGTGCTCAGTGCCTGCTTCCTCGCCTGGGTGCCGAACCGGAAGCTGTGGATGAGCGCGCTGGGAGCGGGCACGATCTACGGCTATCTGCTGCACGGCTTCGTCATCAGGACCGCCTCGTACGAGGGCCTCTACGACCACGCGTTCATGGAGACACCGCTCGGCCGGATCGCGGTGACGGTGGCCGCCGCGGTCATGGTGACGCTGCTGTGCACCTCACCCGTGCGGCGGGTGTTCCGCTTCGTCGTGGAGCCCCGGATGAAGTGGGCCCTGAAGCCCCGGCCGAAGCCCGCGCCCTGACCTCTCGTACCGGCGGCGGCCTCAGCCGGTGACGGCCGTCCTGCCGAACACCGTGGCGTGCTCCAGGACGTCCTCCAGCGGGTCGTCGATCTGACCGGTCGCGATGAGTGCCACCTGCGGACCGTTGTGCGCGTCGGTGTGCGTCTCGTCGGCGTACGCGCTCCCGGCGGGCAGCACCGCCGCCAGTACCGTCACTCCGAGTGCGGTCAGCTTGCTCAGGCTCATTTGGCTCCTCGCCATGGGTCCAGTCGGCCCGGCCATCCTCCCGCTCCCCCGGGTCGTGACACGCCGGTCACCACCCGCATGGCGGAGCGGCTGTTACGCAGAACGCACCGCACCCCCGGGCCCGGACTACGGGCGCGGGGGTGCGGTGCGTTCTACGAACGGCGGGCTACCGGGTCACCGGTCGCCCGTTCGGACCACGGCTTCAGACCGTGTCCGGCGTGCCGAGCAGCGCCGACGCGTTCTCCATCGGGGTGAGGGGCACCGCGGGGGCGGGCACCTCGGCCGAGCGGCAGGTGAAGCCGAGGCGCGTCAGCGCCCGGGTGACCTCGGCGGAGGAGAAGTCACGACGGTCCTGCCGGGTGATCACCTCGCCGACCTGCTTGACGGGGTAGACCCGGCGGCTGATGACGACGGCGTCACCGGTGACGGGTTCGGGCTTGATGCCCTTCATCGAATCCTCGACTTCGTTCTTGAACAGATCGAAGGGGAAGCGGGCGATGACACAGCGCATAGTGCCTCAACAAGGTGGAGGGGAAAGCCGGACGGGGACTTACCGGTTCGGGTTCACGCGGCCCGGTTGGTGCGGCGCTGGGCCGACGCGGTACGCGCTTCCGGCGCGGGTGCGCCCGGGCGGCGTCCCTGCGCGGGGCGGCTACGACGGCCACGGCCGGCGAAACCACCGCTCTTGGACCGCTCGGACGGCGGCGAGGTGATGGTGACCGGGACGCCCGACGGGGCCTGCGCACCGGTGATCCGGCTCAGCTCGGCCTCGCCGGAGCGGACCTGGGCGATCTGCGGGGTGATCCCGGCGTCCGCCATCAGGCGGGTCATCTCGCGGCGCTGGTTGGGCAGCACCAGCGTGACGACACTGCCGGACTCACCGGCACGGGCGGTACGGCCGCCGCGGTGCAGGTAGTCCTTGTGGTCGCTCGGCGGGTCGACGTTCACGACGAGGTCGAGGTTGTCGACGTGGATGCCACGAGCGGCGACGTTGGTGGCGACGAGCACCGTGACATGGCCGGTCTTGAACCGGTCCAGGGTGCGGGTGCGCTGCGGCTGGGACTTGCCACCGTGCAGGGCCGCGGCGCGGACACCGCTGGACAGCAGGTGGTCGGTGAGCTTGTCCACGGCGTGCTTGGTGTCCAGGAACATGATCACCCGGCCGTCGCGGGCCGCGATCTCGGTGGTCGTGGCGTACTTGTCGGCGCCCTGGACGTAGAGCACGTGGTGCTCCATCGTCGTCACCGCACCGGCCGCGGGGTCGACCGAGTGGACGACCGGGTCGTTGAGGTAGCGACGGACGAGCAGGTCGACGTTGCGGTCGAGGGTGGCCGAGAACAGCATCCGCTGTCCGTCGGGGCTCACCTGGTCGAGCAGCTCGGTGACCTGGGGCATGAAGCCCATGTCGGCCATCTGGTCGGCCTCGTCGAGGACGGTGATGGTGACACGGTCGAGGCGGCAGTCGCCGCGCTCGATGAGGTCCTTCAGTCGGCCCGGGGTGGCGACGACGACTTCGGCGCCACCGCGCAGCGCGCTGGCCTGGCGGCCGATCGACATGCCGCCGACGACCGTGGCGATGCGCAGCTTCAGCGAACGGGCGTAGGGGGTGAGCGCGTCGGTGACCTGCTGGGCCAGTTCCCGGGTGGGGACGAGGACCAGGGCCAGCGGACGACGGGCGTCGGCACGGCGGCCCTCGGTACGGGCCAGCAGGGCCAGACCGAAGGCGAGCGTCTTGCCGGAGCCGGTACGGCCACGGCCCAGGACGTCACGTCCGGCGAGCGAGTTCGGCAGGGTGGCCGCCTGGATCGGGAACGGCACCGACATGCCCTCGGCGACGAGCGCCGCCATCAGCGGTGCGGGCATCTCCAGGTCACCGAAGGCCTCCACGGCCGGCAGCGCCGGGGTGATGGTCACGGGGAGGGCGAACTCGCCCTTGAGCGCCGCGGGGCGACGGCCGTAGCCACCGGAGCGGCCACCACCGGAACGGCCCTGGGAGGATCCGCCCTGGCGGCTCGACGGAGCCGAGCGGAAGCCGTTGGCCGTGCGACCGGCGCCTGCGGACGGACCGCCTGAGCGGGTCCGGGAAAATCGGTCGTTCGTACGAGATGTGCGATCGCGGTTCATGCAGAACCTTCCTCGATATGGCGCGTATCGAGGGATTCTTTATCGGGCAGCAGCAGCCTGAGCGGCGCCAAGAATCGCAAGAACGAGCCGATGAAATACGAAATAAAGCGCGGCCGCTGGGAATAAGCCGTATCCGGCGCTTCAGATTGACTGCTTCGACATGACCGACATACATCCGGAACAAATCTCCGGGGGAGTCGCTCAGGTGTCGGTCATGGATCGGTCAAGATGTGGTACGTGGGTGATGCGGTCGTACGTGGCGCGGTCCTGCGAGGGGGCTCGTCGCCGGCCCCCGAAAACAACAACGAGCTGGGACCCGCACCCCAAGGTGCGGGCCCCAGCTGCGCCATACGCCTGAGGTGATCAGGCGGGGGTGATGTTCTCCGCCTGCGGGCCCTTCTGGCCCTGCGTGACGTCGAAGTTCACCTTCTGGCCTTCCTGCAGCTCGCGGAAGCCGGAAGAGGCGATGTTCGAGTAGTGGGCGAAGACGTCAGCGCCGCCACCCTCCTGCTCGATGAAGCCGAAACCCTTTTCCGCGTTGAACCACTTCACGGTGCCAGTAGCCATGTCATATCTCCTTCGGGGCAGAGCCCGTGGGCTCACACTGTGCGAGCCCTACGTCGCCGCTAATGATTGCCCCTTCCGGAAAAAACCGGAAATACACAAAAGCGCGCTCACCGATGTACAACCGGCGAGAGCACTTGAAGTTTTTGGGAACCACAACTGCAACTGAGATCAACCGTAGCACGATTCGCCGGTCAGCGGGCTGTACGCCATATCACTCGGGTCGCAGGCATAAAACCGCAGTTGCTCATTGCGCAATATTCTGTGCTGGCCAATACAGATATTCACCGGCCGGCCGCAGGACCCCGCAGCTCCTCGTTGAGACGGAGGGCTTCTTCGAGCTGGTCCTCCAGGATGACGATGCGGCACGCGGCCTCGATGGGCGTACCGCTGTCGACCAGCTCGCGCACGCGGGCGGCGATGCGCAGCTGATAGCGGGAGTAACGACGGTGACCGCCCTCGGAACGCAGGGGCGTGATCAGACGGGCCTCGCCGACCGCACGGAGGAAGCCCGGCGTCGCACCGATCATCTCGGCGGCCCGGCCCATCGTGTACGCGGGGTAGTCGTCGTCGTCTAGCCGGCCGCTGGCGGGCGAAGGGGGTTCCGCCGGCATCTGCACCTTCTTCTGTCACGCGTCCAGGCGTACCGCTGTTTGACGCGCCTGCATGAGAAAGCCTATGCGGGCAAGAACTTCATGTCTATCGCGACCATCACAGATTCTGGTGTGCGCGGGCACGGGGGGTGGCCATGACACAGTCCCGGGCTGACCGGCCGGTCAGTTGGATCCGCGCCTGGCCCGGGGCCATAATGCAGGTGTAGCCCTTCACGCATCCCCCGTCGTGAAGGGCTACACCTCTGTCCGGACCCGGCTCCGGGCGCGGGGTCCTGCGGCGGTGGTCGCCGGGGTCTTACGGTCCGGTGACGCGGGTGCGCCGGCCCGGGTCCCGCGCCCCGCCCGGCCCTAGCGTGGCGGTCATGCGTGTACTGGTCACCGGCGGAGCCGGGTTCATCGGGTCGGAGATCGTCCGGACCCTCGTCCTGTCCGGGCACGAGGCGGTCGTGCTGGACGCCTTGCTGCCGTCCGCGCACATGGGGGGTTCCGCTGCCGCTGTTCCTGACGGCGTCCGCTCGGTCGTCGCCGACGTCCGGGACCGGGAGGCGGTCGCCGGGGCGCTGGCCGGGGTCGACGCGGTGTGCCACCAGGCGGCGATGGTCGGGCTGGGCAAGGACTTCGCGGACGCGCCCGCGTACGTGGGGAGCAACGACCTCGGCACGGCGGTGCTGCTCGCGGAGATGGCGGCTGCGGGGGTGAGGGGCCTGGTGCTCGCCGGGTCGATGGTGGTCTACGGCGAGGGGCGGTACGACTGCCCTCGGCACGGGGTGGTGCGGCCGGGGCCCCGGGCCGAGGCCGATCTGGCGGCCGGGCGCTTCGAACCCCTCTGCCCGTCCTGCGGCGCGGACCTGGTGCCCGGGCTCGTCCAGGAGGGCGCTCCCGCCGATCCGAGGAACGTGTACGCGACGACCAAGCTCGCCCAGGAGCATCTCGCGGCGGCGTGGGCGCGGTCGACGGGCGGCCGGGCGGTGTCGCTGCGCTACCACAACGTGTACGGGCCTGGGATGCCGCGGGACACCCCGTACGCCGGTGTCGCCTCCTTCTTCCGCTCGGCCCTGGCGCGGGGAGAGGCGCCCCGGGTCTTCGAGGACGGCGGACAACGGCGGGACTTCGTCCACGTCCGGGACGTGGCGGCGGCGGACGTGGCGGCTCTGGAGGCACTGCCCGAGAGGGCGCCGGGGTCGTTCACGGCGTACAACACGGGGAGCGGGGAGCCGCACACGATCGGCGAGATGGCCGCCGCGCTCGCGTCGGCCCATGGCGGGCCGTCCCCGGTGGTCACCGGTGAGTACCGCCTCGGGGACGTACGGCACATCACGGCGGACTCGGCACGGCTGCGGGACGAACTGGGCTGGCGCCCGGCGGTGAGCTTCGCGACAGGCATGAAGGAGTTCGCCACGGCCGGGTTGCGCGGTACGGAGCCAGGTGTCTGACCGTGGGCCGACTCGCCCTCAGCCCGGGCACACCGGCAGCGTCACCTCGAAGCGGCAGCCGCCGGCCACGTTCCGGACCGCCGCCCGCCCCTCGTGCGCCTCCACGATGCCGCGCACGATCGCCAGTCCGAGGCCCGCGCCCGCGGGTGGGGTGCGGGCGTGCGTACCGCGCCAGCCCGTGTCGAACACCCGGGGCAGGTCCTCCTCCGGAATACCTCCGCACCCGTCGGTCACCGAGAGCATCACCCCGCCCTCGCACCGCTGCGCAGCCACGGCCACCGTGCCGTCGGCCGGGGTGCGGCGGATCGCGTTGATCAGGAGGTTGCCCAGGACCCGGCTCATCTCCTTGCTGTCCACCTCGACCGGTACCGCTTCGATCCGGTCGCCCACCAGCCGTACACCGTGCTCGCGCGCCAGCGGGTGGGCCCCGGCGAGGGCGTCCCCGACCAGGTCGTAGACGGATATCCGGGCAGGGGTGAGGGGCAGGGATCCGGCGTGGATACGGGACAGCTCGAAGAGGTCGCCGACCATGTCGTTCATGCGCTCCACCTCCGTACGGATCTGCCGCAGGTAGCGCCCCGAGTCCGGTGCCATCCCGTCCTCCAGCGCCTCCGACATCGCCCGCAGCCCGGCCAGTGGCGTCCGCAGGTCGTGCGAGATCCACGCCACCAGTTCGCGCCGCGAGGTCTCCAGGGCGCGCTCCCGCTCGCGCGAACTGTCCAGCTTCGCGCTGGTGGCGGCCAACTCCCGCGTGAGCGCGGCGAGTTCGGCCGTCACCTCACCCACGGGCGCCGCGAACGTACCGCCGTCGCCGAAGGAGCGGGCCGCCAGCGTCAGGTCGCGGCTCCGCGCGGCCACCCAGCGGCCCAGCAGCATGGCAGTCGCGAGGGAGACCACGGCCGCCATCGCCACGACGGTCGTGACGACCGTGAGGTCGTGCGGCGACAGGAACATCGCCCAGGCCACCGCGAGCGTCCCCGCGAGCATCGCCGTCACGGCGACCGCCGCGACGACCGTCAGCGAGACGACGAGGGAGCGGTGGCGGAAGATCCGCAGGACGAGTGCGCCCAGCAGCCCTGCGGCGGCGGCGCCCAGGAAGGCGAAGAGCGCGATGAGCAGGATGTCGTTCACCGCGCCGGGCTCCCGGCGCGGGCGGCGTTACCGCTCCCCAGGTCCAGGCGGTAGCCCACGCCCCACACCGTGCGGATCAGACCCGGCCGGGCCGGGTCCGCCTCGACCTTGCCGCGCAGGCGCCGCACGTGGACGGTCACTGTCGACAGGTCGCCGAAGTCCCAGCCCCACACCTCCCGCATCAGCTCCTCGCGGGTGAACACCTGCCCCGGGTGGCGCAGGAGGAACGCGAGCAGGTCGAACTCGCGGAGGGTGAGGGCGAGCACGGCGCCGTCGCGGGTCGCGCTGCGCGCCGCCGGGTCGAGTACGAGTCCCGCTCCGCCGAACGGCGCCGCCGGCCCACCAGCCGCGGAGCCGCCCGCGGCCCGGGCCCTGCGCAGTACGGAGTCGACGCGCAGGACGAGCTCACGCGGGCTGAACGGCTTGGTGACGTAGTCGTCCGCCCCGGTCTCCAGGCCGAGGATGCGGTCGTCCTCGTCGCCCCGCGCCGTGAGCATGATGACCGGCACCGGCCCCCGCGCGCGCATCCGGCGGCAGACCTCGAAGCCGTCCATGCCGGGCAGCATCAGATCGAGAACGACCAGATCGGGCCGCCGCGCGGCGAACCGTTCCAGCGCGGAGGGCCCGTCGTCCGCCCGCGCGACGCCGTAACCCGCCCGGTCCAGGTAGCCGGCGACGACCTCGGCCACGGTCGGGTCGTCGTCCACGACGAGCACCCGGCCGGCCGGGGCTTCGGGACGGGCGGTCGGTTGGGTGGTCAGCATGGCTCCCACCTTGGCACCCCGGTGACACGGCGCGGGCCGTCACGGGGCGCCGGTTGGCCGACGTCCACGTTTCGTAAGATCCTGGCGCCCGAAATGCCGGATTCTTCTCCGTAAGGTGAACAGCGTGACCGACTCCTCACCGCCCGACATACCGCCCGGCCTCGGCTCCACGGCGCCGCGCGACCGTGCCGCCGCTCACGCCGACGTCGTCCTGCCCTGCCTCGACGAGGCGGCCGCCCTGCCCGGCGTACTGGAACGCGTCCCGCCGGGCTGGCGGGCGATCGTCGTCGACAACGGTTCCGCCGACGGCTCCGCCGAGCTGGCGCGCTCGCTCGGCGCGACGGTCGTCCACGAGCCGCGGCGCGGCTTCGGCGCGGCCTGCCACGCCGGGCTGCTCGCCGCCACCGCGGAGTACGTCTGCTTCTGCGACTGCGACGGCTCCCTCGACCCCGCCCTGCTCCCCTCCTTCGTCCGGAGCATCGCCGAGGGGGAGACCGATCTGATGCTGGGCCGCCGACGCCCCGAGGGCCGGGGAGCCTGGCCCTCGCACGCGCGGGCCGGGAACGTCGTGCTGGCCCGGATGCTGCGCCGCCGCACGGGCCTGCGCCTGCACGACCTGGGCCCGATGCGGGCCGCCCGCCGCACCGACCTGCTCGCGCTCGGACTCACCGACCGCCGCAGCGGCTACCCGCTCCAGATGGTGGTCCGGGCGTCCGACGCCGGACTGCGCGTCGCGGAGACGGACGTGCCCTACCTCCCCCGTACCGGAAGGTCGAAGGTCACCGGGACGTGGCGGGGCACCTGGCACGCGGTGCGCGACATGCGGTCGGTACTGCGGCAGCCGCCATCGGGCCGATCGGCGACCGTACCCACGGAGGCGGCCCGATGAGCCCCGCCACGCATGGCGCCATCGGCCCCCTCGGCCCCACCACCCTCCTCGTCATCGCCAAGGAGCCGGTCCCCGGGCGCGTCAAGACCCGTCTCTGTCCGCCCTTCAGCCCCGCCGAGGCCGCCCAGCTCGCCGAGGCCGCCCTCGCCGACACCCTGCGCACCGTCCTCACCCTCCCCGCCCGGCGCCGCGTCCTCGTCCTCGACGGGCAGCCGGGACCGTGGCTGCCGCCCGGCATCGACGTGGTCCCCCAGAGCTCGGGCGGCCTCGACGAACGGCTCGCCGCCGCGTTCGGTGCCTGCGACGGTCCCGCACTCCTCATCGGCATGGACACCCCCCAGGCCGGCGCAACCCACCTGGCCGACGTCCTCTCCCCGGGCGGCTGGGAGCACTGCGACGCCTGGTTCGGACCGGCCGACGACGGCGGCTTCTGGGCGCTGGGCCTCGCCGCGCCCGACCCGGCACTCCTGCGCGGCGTGCCGATGTCCGTCCCGGAGACCGGCGCGGTCCAGCGCCGCCGTCTCCTGGACGCCGGCCTCACCGTGCGGGACCTGCCGCGACTGCGCGACGTGGACACGGCGCAGGACGCCGCCCATGTGGCCGCCGCCGCGCCGGACGGCGCGTTCGCGGCCGCCTTCACCCGCCTGACCCGGGCAGCGGCCCGGTGAATCCCACGGCACGTACGGTGCCCGTGAGCCCCTGGACCACCGACCCGTACGCGAACGCCCTGCGCAACGGCCACGGTCCGCTGTTCCTGCGGCGCACGGACGGCTGGCTGCTGCCCCTGGACGTCGAGCGCTGGTGCGCGGGCGCCGACACCGCGGACCTGTCGGCGCTGCGTCGCTGCGAGGGCCCTGTCCTGGACGTCGGCTGCGGGCCCGGCCGCCTCGTCGCCGAACTCGCCGCGCACGGCCACCGCGCGCTCGGCATCGACGTGAGCGAGGCGGCCGTCGCCCACACCCGGCGGCTCGGCGGCTCGGCGCTGCACCGCAGCGTCTTCGACCCGCTGCCCGGCGAGGGACGCTGGGGAACGGTCCTGCTCATCGACGGAAACATCGGCATCGGCGGCGACCCGCATGCCCTGCTGCGCCGGGCCGCCGAACTCCTCGCCCCCGGCGGGCTGCTCATCGCCGAGACGACCGCCCAGGACATCGACGAACGGGTCCAGGTCCGGCTGGACGACGGCCGCGGGGCGCCGGGGACGGGCACGGGTACGGGCACGGCAGTGGACGGTACGCGGCCGGGCCCTCCGGCCGAAGCACTCTTCCCGTGGGCCCGCCTCTCCACGCCCGCCCTGCTCCGCTACGCCCGGCCGCCCGACTGGCGGCCCGTCGATCGGTGGGAGTCGGACAGCCGCCCCTTCGTGGCCCTGCGCCTCAGCCACAGGGCGCGGACCACGAACCAGAGCGCGGAGGCCGCGAACAGCGCGGCCGTGATCAGCAGCCAGTTCCCGAGGAAGGAGTCCGGGGACAGCCCGCTCGCGGGCTCGTAACGCTCCGTCCGCCGGGTGATCAGCGGAAACCACGTCAGCAGGAGCAGGCCGGAGAGAAGGGCGGGGACGCGTACGAAGTTGATCCGCCCGGACCACGGCCCCAGGGAGCGGCGTACCGCCCGGTCGAGCAGGGAGTACGCCGGTACGAACACGAGGTCGTGCACGAGCGCGGCGCCGACGAACCACAACGCGATGCCGAACGCGTCGCCGGCCAGCAGCCTCACGCCCGCGTACCCCGCGAGGCAGAACGTGGCGGCCAGCAGCAGGAGATGCAGCGGCCCCTCCCCGTACCAGCGCTCCAGAAGGCCCTTCCGGGGCACCGGCGGGAGTACCGCACGTGTACTCATCGCTGCTCTCCGAAGGTCAGCCGGCCCACCCATTTGGTGTTCATCACGCCCGGCGCCGCCGGCACGATGATCCGCGCCGGATAGCCGTGATCCGGCGACAGGTCCGCGCCGTTGACCCTGACGGCCAGCAGCGAGCGCGGGTCGCGCACCTGGTTGTCGCGGAGTGCCACCTCGCGGAAGGAGCCGCGCCGCTGCACGGACTCCACCAGGACGTCCGGCGGCCGGTCCGCCGGATGTCCTGCGAGCACGGCGAGGTCCCGCAGCCGTACTCCGCGCCACCACTGGTCCGAGGTCGACCAGCCCTCCACACAGGCGATCGGCAGCGCCGCGCCGTACTGGTCCATCGCGAGCAACTGGTCCCGGGACAGCCGGATCTCACCGGCAGGTCCCCTGACGGTGAGCGACCATCCCTCGCCCGTGTCCGCCCGGGTGACACCGGCGTACGCGGCCGTCTTGTTGATCTGGAAGCCGTTGGGTCCCGGGCCGGGTTCGGCGCCGCCCCTCGGCGTGAGGAGCGCGGTGGCGCGGAGCGGTCCGTCGAAGTTCCGGCCCGCCGAAGTGGCGAGCATCAGCAGCGAACCGGCTCCCACCACGGCGAGGGCCCCTCGCCGGGTGATGGTCGCGGGATCGGGGGCCGGGGAGGCCAGTTCATCCTGGTCGGCGCGCAGGACGCCACCGCGCAGGGCCCGTACCGCCTTCGGCAGTTTCAGCGCGGTATGGGCGAGGAACGCGGCGAAGAACACCCATCCCCCGTAGAAGTGCAGCGGATAGAAGGACCCCGGGAACAGGTACTCCAGCTGGATGTTGAGCAGCCCGGTGATGAACTCGAACAACGCGCCGCCCACGAGCAGGAGGAGGGAGATCCGCTCCAGCGCATGGGCCACCGAACGGACGGGCGGCAGTCCGAAGAGTTTCGGGACGACCGACCAGAGCTTCGCCAGCAGGACGGGGACGAGCGCGATGCCGACGGTGACGTGCAGGCCCTGGTTCAGGCGGTACAGCCACACGGGACCGGTCGGCCAGGCGAAGAGGTAGAACCCGAGCCACCCCTTGTCCGGCGTCTTGTCGTTGACCGCCGTGAGGTCCGGGTTGTAGGCGGCGTACGACAGCAGCCCGGTCACGAACAGCAGCGTGAGCCCGACGAGCAGGACGACTCCGAGCACCGCGGTGAAGCGGACGCCGCGCACCGGGCTGCGCCAGAACCCGGGTTCGTCGGGGGTGGGCAGGGAGCTCGGCAGCGTACGGATCCGGCGTCTGACGTCCATGCGCCGACGCTATGTCCGGTACGGGGAGTCGAGGCGGCCGCGACTCCTGACGGAAGTCTGACGTCACTCCCGTGGCACCGCCGCAAGCCGCTCCGGCCTGCATACCGTGCGAGCGTGAAGACCGAGAACCCGCCGCACTCCAAGGACCGTCGAGGGCGCCGCCGCGACCTCATCGCCGCCGGGGCCGGAGTCGTGCTCGTCACTGCCACCGTGCTCGTCGGACGCGCGATCCAGAACGCCGACGGAAGCCTCAGGGTGCAGTGGCCGCCGCTGCTGGCCTCGTGGGATCCGCACGTCGGCCCCGGCACCCCGGCCGCCGTCGTGTCCGCCGTCGCCGTCGTCGCGTACGGGCCGGTCCTCGCCGCACGGCTGCCGTGGCGGGGCCTGCTCCTCACCGCGTGGGCGGCGTCCCTGACCTGGACGCTGTCGCTGGCGCTCGTCGACGGCTGGCACCGCGGCGTCGCGCGGCGCCTCACCACGAAGCACGAGTACCTGCGGGTCATCGACCGTTTCGACGACATCGGCGCCGCGTTGCGCGGCTTCGACGACCACATCCTGATCGGCCCCCCGGACAACTGGCCCGCACACGTCGCCGGGCACCCGCCGGGCGCCACGCTGACGTTCGTCGGTCTGGACCGCGTCGGGCTCGGCGGCGGCGCCTGGGCCGCCGTGTGGTGCCTGGTGCTCGCCGCGTCCGCCTCTGTGGCCGTCCTGATCACCCTCCGCGCCCTGGGCGACGAACACCTCGCGCGCCGGGCCGCCCCATTCCTCGTGCTCGCCCCCGTCGCGGTGTGGGCGGGTGTATCGGCCGACGGCTACTTCGCGGCGGTCGCCGCCTGGTCGGTGGCCCTGCTCGCGCCGGCTGCGACGCGGCGCCGCGGGGCGAGTGCCGGCCGGGCGACGGGCACCTGGGCCCTGGCGTTCGCCTCAGGGCTGCTGTTCGGCCTGACCTGCTACCTGTCGTACGGGCTGACGCTGATCGCGGCGCTCCTGGTCACCGTCCTCCTGCTCGCCCGGACGGCCCGCCCGCTCGTCCCGTTCCTACTGGGCACGGTGGTCGTCCCGCTCGCCTTCACCCTGGCGGGCTTCAACTGGTGGGACGCCTACCACCTGCTCGTCGAGCGGTACTACCAAGGCGCGGGCGGCGTCCGCCCGTACGGCTACTGGGTCTGGGCGAACCTCGCCTGCACCACCCTCGCCGCCGGTCTCGCCACCGTCGCGGGCCTGCGCCGCGCCCTTGCCGCCGCCCCCGGCGCCGTACGCACCCTGCGCCCGGGCGACGCAGCCGGCCGCGAAGCGTCGGATCCCGGTCAGCGACTCGCGCTGCTCGCCGTGGCGGCGCTCCTCGCGCTGCTCGTCGCGGACCTCTCCGGGATGAGCAAGGCGGAGACGGAACGTATCTGGCAGCCCTTCGTTCTCTGGCTGCTGCCCGCCGCCGCGCTGCTCCCTGACGCGACCCGGCGCGGCTGGCTGAGCGCTCAGGCGGTGGTGGCCCTGGTGATCAACCACCTTCTGTGGACGGGCTGGTGAGCTTCGCCCGCCGTCACAGCCGGACCCGCACCTGTCCCCGCAGTCGCTCCAGCACCCGCCCGCGCAGCAGCTCGTACTCCTCGCGGAGCCTCACGATCTCCGCCGGGCGGGGCACCACCGTGCCGCCCGTCACGATCTCCTCCGGACCGAACTGCTCGCGGGTGAGGTCGATCTCGATGCCCATCCCCAGCCGGTTCCACCAGTGGAAGTCCGTCTGTACGCCGTCGACCCGGACCTCGCCCCGGATCAGCTCGCCGCCGAGCAGATCGTTGACCACCATGGCCGTCACTCCGCACTGGTCGCGGGCCGGATTGTCCGGGTTCCAGTGCGGGCGGTGGACGGGGGTGGTCGTGTCGGCGTCCCAGCTGCTTCTGATGGCAGCTTCGAGATCGGCGAGGAGGAGGGGTTCCATGCCCTGATCCTCCCACCGCCCACCGACAATGCCCGCCCGCGAGCCGGAGCCGCTCAGCGCGACGTGCGCGAGGCCATGACGGCGATGTCGTCCTCCGCGTCCTGCCCGAACCGCTCCAGCACCTCGTCCAGCAGGTCCTCCAGCTTGCCGCTCACCGGCAGCGCGAGTCCCGAGAGCCGTCCCACCGACACGTCGATGTCCTCGCCCCTGCGCTCCACCAGACCGTCGGTGTACATGAACAGCACCGTCCCCGGCCCGCACGCCACCGTCGTCGAGCGGTAGCCGCCGAACCCCGTACCGAGGGGCGGCCCCACGGACACCTCCGCCACCCGCCCGCCCGACCCCGGGTCGATGAACACCGGCGGCAGATGGCCCGCGCTGGCCACTTCGCAGACCCCGACGGCCCGGTCGACCATCGCGACCAGACAGGTCGCGGCACGGTCGATCCCGGAACGCTCGACCATCCGGTCCAGCCGCTCCAGGATCTCGTGCGGCGGAAGGTCGTCGTAGGCCAGGAGCCGAAGCAGCGAGCGGTAGTGGCTCATGGCGACGGACGCCTCCACGCCGTGCCCCATCACATCGCCCATCGCCTTGAGATGGCGCCCGTCGCGCAGCGGGATGACGTCGAACCAGTCACCGCCCACCAGCACCCCCTCCTCGGAGGGCAGATACCGGCTGGCGATCTCCACGTGCGGGTGCGATCCGCGCGGTTCCGAGAGCAGGGACCGCTGGAGCTCGCGGGCGATGGCGTGCTCGTGGGCGTACCGGCGGGCGTGCTCCAGGTCCACGGCGGCGCGGCCCGCCAGCTCCCGCGCGACGACCACGTCCTCGTCCGTGAACGGGGGCGACCCGTCCGCCCGTACGAGGCTCATGGCGCCCTGCGGGAGTCCTCGCACCGTGAGCGGTACGACGAGCGCCGAGTGGATGCCGAAGGCCTGGTAAGGGGCGGCCCCTTCCCGCACGGGCCCCCAGGCGTCCAGTTCCTCTTCGCTGTCGAAGCTCAGACACACCGGCACGTTCGCCGCCAGGCAGCGCGGGACGGCAGCGTCCTCCTGGTAGTCGATGTAATCCCCCGGTCCGCTGAACTGGTCCCCCTTGTCGCTGAGCGCGGGCACCGCCGCCAGTGCGGCGCGCCGCATACGCAGCACGCCCGGCGGGGCGTGCCGCACCTCGTGCCCCACATCCGGCGGGAAGACCTCCACGGCCGCGACGTCCGCCAGCGCCGGTACGACGAAATCGGCCAGCTCCTGACAGGTGGTGTCCATGTCGAGCGTCGTGCCGATGCTCACCGCCGCCGTTTCCAGCAGTGCCAGATGACGCCTGGCCCGCTTCAGCTCGTCGTGCCTGATCTCGGACTCACTGACGTCCAGAACGATGGCGACCAGCCCGACGGCCTTCCGGTTCCCGTCCTCCAGGCGGTGGTACGCCGCGTGCAGGTGGCGCACCTCCAGGTCGGAGACCGCCCACGTCTGGCCCGTGTAGGTGAGCTCGCGTGACTGCCCGTCGGCCAGTACCTCGCGCAGGACGTCCTCGCGCGCCTCGATCTCCGGCAGGACCTCGAAAACGGAGCGGCCCAGGTGGCCTGCGGCCGAAACGCCGTTGATCCGTTCGAGTGCCGGGTTGACGTAGAGGTAGCGCAGTCCGGTGTCGAGGACGGCCACGCCCGCCATCGCGCCGCCGAGCAGCGAGGCCACTGCCGCCAGATCGAAGGGCGTCGGCTGGGCTGCGTGCTCTTCGGACGGCACAGGAGCCTCCTGGGGCGGGCACGGGAACAGACACGGGGCGGGCGCTCGGGCCGGGCGGCAGACGGGGTGGGTGCACGTCTGCGGCCCGGCTCCTCATCCTGGTCCGCCGGGCCCCGCCCCGCATCTCCGCACCTTCCGAACGGACCACACCGCGGCCCCGCGCCGCGTCGGCCTCGGGAGGCTCCGGCCGGCCCCATGGCGCGTGACGGGCCTCTCGTGATCCGCGTGGGTCATGTGCCCGGCGTGGCCGGCCCCACCGCGATCAGGAACTCCACGGGCGCGGCAGCGCGTCGACGCCGAGCGTACCCAGTGCGGGGTCGGCGTCCGGGGGCAGCCGGAGCGCCTCGGACACCGCGTCCGGCAGGGCGGTCCGTCCGAGCAGGCCGGTGACCAGGGCGGTCGTCAACTCGTGCCAGAGAGGGGCTCGGCGCAGCATCGCGTGGTCGCTTCCCCCGACCGTGATCAGGCAGGTCCTGGCGCCCGCACCGCGTGCCCTGCCGGCCAGGACGCGGCTGGCGCGGGGGCTCGTGACGCGGTCGTCGGTGCTGTGGACCAGGACGACATCGCGGTCCGCGAGCTGGGCCACCGGATCCTCGGGCGGGCACCACGGGGCGAGGCCGACCACAGCGCGTACGAGGGGATGGCCGGCGGCGCGGAGGGAGGCCCGGGCGCCCATGGAGTGGCCGACCAGGACCACGGGGATCTCACCGGCCTCGCGCCGGAGCGCGTCGAGGGCCCGTACGGCGTCGTGGAGGGGGTCCTCGCGGGGACCGTTCCAGCCGCGGCAGGTGTAGGTGACGCCGCGAACCAGCACACCGGCCGGCCGCGTGGCCTTCGTGACGGCCTGCCGGAAGGGGCGCATCCGGACCGCCGGAAGGTTGAGCGGACCGAGCGGCGGCGCCCCGGTCCCCGCCTCACGGCCGCCGTGCAGGAGGAGCACCGCAGCCGAGGGAGGAGGGTTTGCCATACGTTCACCGTACGGGGCGCACACGCGCCCTCGTACGCCGGCCAAGGGAGTCATGATGGCATCGGGACCTCAACTCGGTCAGTCCGTGGAGGACTTCACCCTGCCCGGGGGAATTCTCACCGACGACGCTTTCGAGCGCAGCGACTACACGCTCTCCACCGCGCGCGGACGGTCCGTCGTCCTCGCTTTCTACCCGGGGGACAACACTCCGGTCTGCACGAAGCAGCTCTGCTCCTACTCTTCCGGGTTCGAGACGTTCGAAGGGCTGGATGCCGAGGTCTGGGGAATCAGTCCACAGGGTGTGGACAGCCATGAGGACTTCGCCCGGACGCACGGCCTGCGGATGCCGCTGCTCGCCGACGAGGGACGCGAGATCGCCAAGGCGTACGGGGTGTCCGCGCCCGGAATCGGCGTACGCCGGGCGATCTTCCTGGTCGGTCCCGACGGGGTCCTGCGGTGGAAGCACGTGTCCCTGTTCGGGGCGACGTTCCAGTCGCTGGACACGCTCGCGGACCGGCTGTCCGGCATAGAAGTCGCGTAAAGACTGCCGGGATCCGGCAGTACCGCAAGCCTCCGCCGTATGGGATCATCCAGCCAGTTCGACGGAAATGTCGGGGGACATCGAAACACCGGGGGAATGATCACGTGACCTTCTTTCTTGGTCTCGGCATCGCGGGAATCGCTCTTCTCCTCTTCTCCCTGATCTTCGACGGAATCCTCGAAGGGCTTTTCGGCGGCGTACTGGACGGCCTGTTCGACGGCCTTCTCTCGCTGCCGGTGATCGCGGGCTTCCTGGCGATGCTCGGCTTCGGCGGCGCGATCGTCCTGGGCACGACCGGCGTCGGCACGGTCGCCGCCACGGCTGTCGGCGTCGTCGCCGGTCTCGTCGCCGCGTGGATGACCTGGAGGTTCAGCCGGGCACTCATGCGGGACCAGACGACGGCGACGCCGCGCGGGGACGATCTCATCGGCACCTCCGGGTCTGTCGTCACGCCCATCCCCGCCGGTGGTTACGGCGAGGTGCTGCTGCGACTCGCGGGCCAGACCGTGAAGTTCGCCGCGAAGAGCCAGGAGCCCGTCGAGCGCGGGGCCGAGATCTGGGTGGAGGCCGCACTGTCGACCACCTCGGTCCAGGTCCGCCCCGTGGAGCGATGACCACCACCTGACGTTCGACACCGACTTCCTGACTGAAAACGATCTGCCGTCCCCCTCGTCGGGAGGCAGGGGGGACCCTTCTCATGAGCCCAGTTCTGACCGCCGTCATCGGCATCGTCGTACTCGTCGTACTCCTCGGCCTCGTAGTGGTCACCCGCTACAAGGTGGCCGGGCCCAGCGAGGCGTTCATCATCACCGGCCGGCGCGGCAAGAAGTCGACCGACCCGGTCACCGGCCGCACCAGCATCGACAACAGCGGCCAGAAGGTCGTCGTCGGTGGCGGCGTCTTCGTCGTGCCGTTCGTCCAGCAGAAGTTCACCCTGGACCTCTCCAGCCGCCACATCCCGATCTCGGTGCGCGGCGCGGTAACCCTGCGCGGCGTGAAGGCGAACCTGGAGGGCGTCGCGATCGTCAAGGTCGGCGGCAACGAGGACGCGATCCGGGCCGCGGCCCAGCGCTTCCTCCAGCAGCAGGACGGCATCGTCGGCTTCACCCAGGAAGTCCTGTCCGGCGCCCTGCGCGCCATCGTGGGCCGGATGTCGGTCGAGGACATCATCCGCGACCGTGCCGCGTTCGCGAGCCAGGTCGCCGAGGAGGCCGAGGCGAGCCTCTCCGGGCAGGGCCTGATCCTGGACGCGTTCCAGATCCAGGACATCACCACCGAGGGTTCGTACCTCGAGGACCTCGGCCGGCCCGAGGCGGCGCGCGCCAAGCAGGAGGCCGACATCGCGGAGGCCATCGCCCGCCGTGCGTCGGAGCAGGCCCGGCTGAAGGCCGCCGAGGAGATCGCGATCGCCGAGCGGACGTTCTACCTGAAGCAGGCCGAGATCAAGGCCGAGACGGAAGCGGCGGCAGCCAAGGCCAACGCGGCCGGCCCCCTCGCCGAGGCCGCCCGCCAGCAGGAAGTACTCCAGGAGCAGGAGAAGGTCGCCGAGCGCCAGGCGGCCCTGACGGACCGTGAGCTGGACACGAAGGTCCGTAAGCCCGCCGACGCCGCCCGCTACCAGGCCGAGCAGGAGGCGGAGGCCCGCCGCATCGCCCAGGTCAAGGAAGCCGAAGCGGACGCGGAGCGCTCGCGGCTGACCGGCCAGGGCGAGAAGCTGCACCGCTCGGCCCTGGCCGACGCGGTCCGCATCGAGGGCGAGGCGGAGGCCGCGGCGATCGCGGCCAAGGGCGCGGCCGAGGCCGAGGCCATGCAGAAGAAGGCCGACGCGTTCGCCCGGTACGGGGACGCGGCGGTACTCCAGATGCTGGTCGAGGTCCTGCCGACGGTCGTCGCGAAGGCGTCCGAGCCGCTGAGCGCGATCGACAAGCTGACGGTGATCTCCACGGACGGCGCCAGCCAGCTGGCCCGCACGGTCACGGACAACGTGACGCAGGGGATCGAACTCCTCAACTCCACGACGGGCGTGGACCTGGGAGCCCTGCTGGAGAACCTGAAGAACCGCACGGCGCCGGCCGCCGAGGTCCCCGCGCAAACGGAGACCGCCGCGAACAACGGCAAGATCGAGATCACCGGCTGACCGGTCACGCACCCGACACACCCGTGCCCGGCCGAGAGTCCCTCGGCCGGGCACGGGTGTGTGCGGAGCCGGGCCGGGGGCGCACAGGCCCGGCGAGCACGGCCCCGGTCGGGTGACGGCACGTGAACCCGCGACGCGTTCGCGGCCGTGGACGCACCGGCCGCCTTCCTCTCACAGCTCCTTGGCCGGCCAGTCCAGGAGCCGGGCACCGATCACCGCGGTCTGGAGCGCGTAGCGGTGCATCGGGTCGGAGGGGTCCGAGCCGGTCAGCTCGCGGATGCGCTCCAGCCGGTACGTCAGGGCGCGCACGCTGAGATCCAGTCGGCGGGCCGTCTCGGCGGAGACGCAGCCCGCCTCGAAGTACACCGTCAGTGTCTTCAGCAGCGGCTCCGCGCCGCCCCTGGCCTTCCGCAGCGGTCCGAGTTCGCTGCGTACGAGATCGGCCATCGCCTCCCTGTCCCGGGTCAGCACGGGGTAGACCAGCAGGTCGGACGCGTACAGCACCGGCTCGTCGAGCCCCATCCGCCGCGCCAGGTCGAGGGCGTCGAGCGCCTCGTCGTACGAGTGGACGACGCCTCCGGGACCCTGGTGCGGGCGGCCCACCGCGACCTGCCCGCCGTCCGTCGCCGCGTGCGCCTGCTTGGCGAAGTACCGCAGGACGTCCGGCTGACTGCCGGGGGCGATACAGACCAGCCGCCCGTCCTTCGTCGTCAGCAGGATCTTCCGGCCGCCGAAGCGGGCCAGCAGCGCCGCCTCCACCTTCCGCGGCACGGCGTCCGTCTCCGTGTACCCCTCCGTGCCCGCCGCCACGGCCACCGCGTGGGCGCGCGAGAGCCGCAGCCCGAAACGGGTGGCCCGCTCCGCGAGGCGGCCCAGGTCACTGCGCCCGTACAGCAGGTCGTCGATGAACTCGCGCCGCGCCGCCTCCTCCCGCCGCACGGTGAGGCGCTGGGCGCGCTCGAAACCCTCGGCGAAGGCGTCCACCGTCTGCTCCACGGCGGCCAGCACGGAATCGGCCGTCGCCGGACCCGCGTTCGCGGCCTGCGGCCAGGCGGTGCGGGTCTCGGCCAGATGCATCCCCACCAGGGCGCGCAGCTGATGGCCGGCCTCGGCTGCCTCACGGCCCAGAGCACGGTGAACCTCCAGCTCCTCCCGGGTCAACCGGCGCCCCGTCGCGGAGACTTCGCCCAATATGCGGGCGTAGTCCCCGAGGAACTCTCCTGGAATCTCCGGCTCCTGCACGTGCACCCCTCCCTCTCTGTATTTCGGCCCTGATACGGCTGTGACGCTCCCCCGACGCTTCTTCAACTCCCCCGGGGGCCTGCCGATGCCCGGCATCGGTGAAGGGCCAAGACTGCCGGATCCAGGCAGTGCGGAGGCGCGGTCGCGGCTGACACCATCCGGTCAGCAACATACGGGGGAACACACGGGGGACGGCCCGGCTGCCGCGCAGCCGTTCGTGGTGACACGGCAGCCGGGCACCTCCCTCGCGGCGGCAGGACGCACGGTCCGGTCGCACGCGCGCCGCCTCCGGCGCTCCTTCCCGCGGTGGAGTGTCCTGACCGGCCGGGCGACAGACCCGGGCCGCGTCCCCCGAAGGGCACCACAGACCTGTCATGCGAAGATCACCGACCTGCCGGACGCGACCGGAAGGAGCACGGCATGCTGGGTTTCGTGCCCCCACTTCCTCAGCAGCCCCAACGCCCCTCCGCAGGCGGACACATGGTCGTGTGCGGTGACGACACCCTGGCCAGGCGCCTCGCCGTGGAGCTCCGATACGTCTACGGCGAGCGGGTCACCCTGGTCCTGCCGCCGGGCCGCGACCCCACCCATCCCGAACAGCCGCTGACCCAGCGCGGCCGTGCGGCAGCCCTGTTCGGGCGGATGTCGGCGGCGATGAGCCGCAACGGCGCGGCGGCCGGCACCACGGACAGCGACACGAACGCCGGGGTGGAGGCCGTACGCATCCTGGAGGCACCGGAGCCATCCGACGACGTACTCGAGGAGGCGGGCATCGACCGGGCCGCGGCGCTCGCACTCGTCTACGACGACGACGAGCGCAACATCCGTGCCGCGCTGACCGCCCGCCGCCTCAACCCGCGCCTGCGCCTGGTCATCCGGCTCTACAACCGCAAGCTCGGCCAGCACCTGGAGACGCTGCTCGACCAGGCGGCGGTGCTGGCCATGCCCGGACTCGACCAGGCGGCACTCGACGCCTCCACCACCGTGCTCTCGGACGCGGACACGGCGGCCCCCGCCCTCGCCGCCACCGCCCTCACCGGCAGCAGCAGGGTCGTCCAGGCCGAGGGCCTGATCCTGCGGGCCGCCGAACGGCCGCCGCCGCGCCACGGCGAGGTGGCCGACCCGGGACTGTGTACGCTCGCGCTGCTCTCCTCCACCACGTACGACCCGGCGGGAGCCGAAGGTTCCGACAGCAGCGGCGACGAGGGGCCCCAACTCCTCCCCGACGACGCCTCGGTGGCGTCGGCCGTGGGACGCGGAACCATCGTCCTGGAGAACATGAGCCAGGCGGACCCGGCCCGCCCGGCGCGGCGGATGGGCGGACGGGGCGCGCCCCTGAGCCAGGTGTTCTCGCGGCGGCTGCGCTGGTCGGCGGCGGGTGTGGCGACAGCCGTGGTCGGTCTGGCCGTGGCCTCGGTGCTGTCCACGGGCTATCACCCCCTGCACGCCGCCTACCTGACGCTGCTCGACCTGTTCGCGATGGGTGATCCGGCGCTCGACGACCCGCCGGGCCGGCAGATCATCCAGCTGCTCTCCGGCCTGGCCGGGCTGATGCTGCTGCCCCTGCTGGTCGCCGCCGTCCTGGAGACGTTCGGTTCGCTGCGCACCACGTCGTCGCTGCGCCGCCCGCCGCGCGGACTGTCCGGGCACGTGGTGCTGCTGGGCCTCGGCAAGATCGGTACGCGGGTGCTGGTGCGGCTGCGGGAACTGAACATCCCCGTGGTCGTCGTCGAGGAGGACCCGGAGGCTCGCGGGATCCCGCTGGCCCGGAGCATGCACGTCCCGACCGTCATAGGCGATGTCACCCAGGAAGGCGTGCTGGAGGCGGCGAAGATCCATCGCGCCGGCTCCCTGCTGGCTCTGACCAGCGTGGACACCACGAATCTGGAGGCAGCGCTGTACGCCCGCTCGGTCAAGCCGGACCTGCGCGTGGCGCTGCGGCTGTACGACGACGAGTTCGCCACCGCCGTCTACCGCACCCTGCGCACCGCCCACCCGCAGGCCCTGACCCGCTCCCGTTCGGTCTCCCACCTGGCCGCCCCGTCGTTCGCGGGCGCCATGATGGGCCGCCAGATCCTGGGTGCGATCCCGGTCGAGCGGAAGGTCATGCTGTTCGCCGCGCTGGGCGTGGCGGGCCACCCCCAGCTGGAGGGCCGCACGGTGGAGCAGGCGTTCCGCGCGGGTGCCTGGCGGGTCCTGGCCCTGGACGCCACGCCGCCCGCCGACCGGCAGCCGGACCTGGCGGCCGCCGGGACGACGGGCCTGCCGCAGGGCCTGGTCTGGGACCTGCACCCCGGGTACGTACTGCGCCCCGAGGACCGTGTGGTGATCGCCGCGACCCGGCGAGGTCTGGCGGAACTCCTCCGCGCGCAGCGGTCGATGACGCGCCGCTGAACCCAGGGGATGCCGACCGCCGCAGGCCGGCTCGGCACCCCGGGGCCCGCTCTCCCGGGCGTACGTGAGGTGCCGGCGTCCGTCTTCACACCCTTGACCAGCCGCGCCGTCCCGTCCGCGTCGGACTGGGCGAAGCCGGGCGTCACTTAGGGGCGTGCTCGCCCACGTAGAACAGGATCCAGACGAAGCCGGCGAAGAGGTGCGTGGCGAAGACGTAGACGAAGACGCGCAGCGCGACGCCGCGCTCCTTCCAGCGTTCGCTCTCGGCCATGGCCCGCCTCATCTCACCCGTCGCCGTGGTCGTACGGCGTGTTCACAGTACGCACCGGACAGGCCCGGACGGCGGACGAGATGTTGCCGCCCCCGACACCCGAGGAGAACCTGAGCGGGACTTCACCAGGTCTCAGCGAGCGCGGACCACACCGCGCCGGTCGTGGTGGGCGTAAGGAGCGGCACTGCAATGAGAGTCATGCTGAGGGCGCGTATGGACACCCAGATGTCGAACAAGCTCATCAAGAGCGGCGAGCTGCAGAAGGTCATGGAGAAGATGCTCCAGGACCTCAAGCCCGAGGCGGCCTACTTCGGCCCCAGCGACGGCGGGCGGTCCTGCACGTTCGTCTTCGACATGCAGGACAGCTGGCGGCTGCCCAGCATCGCGGAGCCGCTGCTGGAGGAGCTCGGCGCGAAGATCGAGATCCAGCCGGTGATGAACGTCGAGGACATGCAGAAGGGTCTTGCCGCGCTGAAGTAGGGCCGGCCCCGGGGCAGCCGCCCGGCCTCGCCCGGGCGGCTGCCCGAAAAGGTTGAAATGCACATAAAGCCCCACTCGGTTCTACTGAGGGGCATGAGCGCTCTTCCGTTCCACGACACGACCGATTTCGAGAACGCCGACCGCGGTTTCGTCGCCGCCCTGGAGCCCGCCGTGGTCAAGGGGGACGAGGGCCGCGTCGTCTGGGACAACGACGCGTACGCGTTCCTCGACGCCGACTGCCCCGGGACCGCGCATCCGAGCCTGTGGCGCCAGGCCCAGCTCTGCGCCCGGCAGGGGCTCTACGAGGTGACGGACGGGATCTACCAGGTCCGCGGGCTCGACCTCTCGAACATGACACTGGTCGAAGGGGACAAGGGAGTCGTCGTCATCGACCCCCTGATCTCGGCCGAGACCGCCGCGGCCGCACTCGCGCTGTACCGGAGCGAGCGCGGCGACCGGCCCGTGACCGGGATGATCTACACCCACTCGCACGGCGACCACTTCGGCGGCGCTCGCGGGATCCTCCCCGAGGGCCACGCCCCGGTGCCGATCCTCGCCCCGGCCGGTTTCATGGAGCACTCGGTCAGCGAGAACGTGTACGCGGGCAACGCGATGACCCGTCGCGCCACGTACATGTACGGAGACCGCATCCCGAAGGCCCCCGACGGACAGATCGGCGCCGGCCTCGGTATGACCACCTCCACCGGCACGATCACTCTCATCCCTCCGACCGTGGACATCGAGCGCACGGGGCAGGAGGAGACGGTCGACGGCGTGCGGATGGTCTTCCAGATGACACCCGGCACCGAGGCCCCGTCCGAGATGAACTTCCTCTTCCCGGACCGCCGCGCCCTGTGCCTGGCAGAGAACGCCACGCACAACATGCACAACGTCCTGACCCTGCGCGGCGCCCTGGTACGTGACCCCCGCATCTGGTCGCGCTACATCGACGAGGCCATCGAGCTGTTCGCCGACAAGATCGACGTCGCCTTCGCGTCACACCACTGGCCCACCTGGGGCCGGGAGAACGTCACGGACTTCCTCGCGGTCCAGCGTGACCTGTACGCCTACATGCACGACCAGACCCTGCGGCTCCTGAACGCCGGGCTGACCGGCCTGGAGATCGCCGAGGAGATCCAGCTTCCCCCCGCGCTGGAGAACTCCTGGCACGCCCGCGGCTACTACGGCTCGCTCAGCCACAACGTGAAGGCGGTCTACCAGCGCTACATGGGCTGGTTCGACGGCAACCCCGCCCATCTCTGGGAGCACCCCCCGGTCGAATCCGCGAAGCGGTACGTCGACTGCATGGGCGGCGCGGACGCCGTGGTCGCCATGGCGCGCGAGTACGTCGACCAGGGCGACCTGCGGTTCGCCGCGACGCTCCTCAACCACGTCGTCTTCGCCGACGACACCCACGCCGGTGCGCGTGCGGACCTGGCGGCCGTGTACCGGACGCTGGGGCACGGTTGCGAGAACGGTCCCTGGCGCAACTTCTACCTGATGGGTGCCAAGGAACTCGACGAGGGCGCGAGCCGCGCGCTGCTGGACACGGACAACCCCGGGATGGCCATGGCGCTCTCCGTCGAGCAGCTCCTCGACTCGATCGCCGTACGGGTAGACGGGCCCCGCGCCTGGGACCTGGACCTGGTCATCGACCTGAACATGACCGACGAGGGCACCCGGCACCGCCTCACCCTCCACAACGGGGCCCTCACCCACCGCGCCACCACCGGCACCGCCCCGCTCCGGAGCCCGGCGGCGCTGACCCTCACCCTCACCCGTCCCCAGCTGCTGGGCATCCTCGCCGGCCAGGGCCTCGACGGGGTCGAGCAGGACGGCGATCCCGCCGTGCTCGGGACCCTGTTCTCGCTGCTCGCGGAACCCGACACGTCCTTCCCGATCGTGACTCCTTAGCCCCGTCCCCCCGCCCGTGGGGAAGGCGCCTCCTCGCGCAGCAGGAGGACGCGGCCGGGCCGGCGCCGACTCCCGCCCGCCGAGAGGGCGTCGGGCGCGGTCGCCGGCGAGGCCGGGAGCCGGGGGACGACCGGGTGGCCCCGGCCCGGGCGACCGGGTGGCCCCGGCCCGGGCGGGATCCACGGCGCGCGGCGGGAAGCGGTCACGCGGGCCGAACGGTGGATCTCCGAGCAGCGGGACAGGACCCGTCCCGCGGACCCGGAATAGGCCGTGGGGGTACCCCGTTGTAGGGTGTGTTCACATAGTTCAACATTCAACCAAACCTCTTTGGAGGCGGGCGTCATGCAGTTCGGGATCTTCACCGTCGGAGACGTCACCACCGACCCCACGACCGGCCGGACACCGAGCGAGCACGAGCGCATCAAGGCCACCATCGAGATCGCGCTCAAGGCCGAGGAAGTGGGCCTGGACGTCTTCGCGACCGGCGAGCACCACAACCCGCCCTTCGTCCCGTCCTCGCCGACGACCACGCTCGGCTACATCGCCGCCCGCACAGAGAAGCTGATCCTCTCCACATCCACCACGCTGATCACCACCAACGACCCGGTGAAGATCGCCGAGGACTACGCCACCCTCCAGCACCTCGCGGAGGGCCGCATCGACCTCATGATGGGACGCGGCAACACCGGGCCCGTCTACCCGTGGTTCGGCAAGGACATCCGCCAGGGCATCCCGATGGCGATCGAGAACTACGCCCTGCTGCACAAGCTGTGGCGCGAGGAGGTCGTCGACTGGGAAGGCAAGTTCCGTACGCCGCTCCAGTCCTTCACCGCCACCCCGCGCCCGCTGGACGGCATCCCGCCGTTCGTCTGGCACGGCTCCATCCGCTCCCCGGAGATCGCCGAGCAGGCCGCGTACTACGGCGACGGCTTCTTCCACAACAACATCTTCTGGCCCATGGAGCACACCGAGAAGATGGTCAAGCTCTACCGCCGGCGTTACGCCCACTACGGGCACGGCACCGAGGAGCAGGCCATCGTGGGTCTCGGCGGCCAGGTGTTCATGCGGAAGAACTCGCAGGACGCGGTCCGGGAGTTCCGCCCGTACTTCGACAACGCACCGGTATACGGCCACGGCCCCTCGCTGGAGGAGTTCACCGAGCAGACCCCGCTGACCGTCGGGTCCCCGCAGGAGGTCATCGAGAGGACCCTGTCCTTCCGTGACTCCGTCGGCGACTACCAGCGCCAGCTGTTCCTGATGGACCACGCGGGACTCCCGCTCAAGACGGTCCTGGAGCAGCTCGACATCCTCGGCGAAGAGGTCGTGCCGGTGCTGCGCAAGGAGTTCGCCAGGCTGAGGCCGGCCGGTGTGCCGGAGAGCAGCCCGGTCCACCCGGCGGTCGCCGCCGCCGCTGCCGCCAAGGAGGTCTGAGTACCGTGTTCGCCACCGCTCCCCTGAGGATCGTCGCCGTCTCGGCCGGGCTGAGCAGCCCCTCCTCCACCCGCCTGCTGGCCGACCGGCTGGCCGGGGCCGCCCGCGAGCGGCTGGAGGCAGACCAGGACCGCAGGGTCGACGTACAGGTCATCGAGCTGCGCGACCTGGCCGTAGACATCGCGAACAACCTGGTCACCGGCTTCCCGCCGCGCGCCCTGAAGGACGCGATCGACGCGGTGACGGAGGCGGACGGCCTGATCGCCGTGACGCCGGTCTTCACCGCCTCGTACAGCGGACTGTTCAAGTCGTTCTTCGACCTGATCGACCACACCGCGCTGACCGGCAAGCCCGTCGTGGTCGCGGCGACGGGCGGCACCGCCCGGCACTCGCTGGTCCTGGAACACGCGCTGCGCCCGCTGTTCGCCTACCTGCGGGCCGTGACCCTGCCGACGTCCGTGTACGCGGCGTCGGAGGACTGGGGTTCCTCCGGCGACGAGTACACCGAGGGCCTGCCGTCCCGCATCCGGCGGGCCGGCGGTGAGCTCGCCTCGGCGGTGCTGGGCCGGACGGTCTCCGGTGCGTCGAGGGCGCCCGGTCTGGACGACGCGGTCGTGCCGTTCGAGCAACAGCTCGCCGACCTCCGGCTGGACTGACCCAACGGAGAGCGGAATGTCCGGTTTGATTAGAGTTGGACCGAAAGTCGAACCGGGCATGATCGAGCTGGAGGCATACATGGGCAGGATCGTCGTGGGCGTGGACGGCTCCGAACCGTCGATCAAGGCACTGCACTGGGCCGTACGCCAGGCCGAGCTGACCGGCGACACGGTCGAGGCCGTGAACAGCTGGGAGTACCCCGCGACCAGCTGGGCGTCCATGATGCCGGGCGTGCCGGAGGACTTCGACCCCCAGGCCGTGGCCACCATCGCGCTCACGGAGGTGCTGGAGGAGGCCCTCGGCGTCGAGGGCGCCGCGGCCGTGAGCATGGTCATCGTGATCGGCAGCCCGGCACAGGCTCTCCTGGACCGGGCCAAGGGCGCGAACCTGCTGGTCGTCGGCGCCCGCGGCCACACCGGCTTCAAGGCGACGCTGCTCGGCTCGGTCAGTCTCCACGTCGCCCAGCACGCACCGTGCCCGGTGACGGTCGTACGCGACTGACGACGACACGCACGGAAGGGGCGGCCCGGATCACACGGGCCGCCCCTTCCGGTGCGGCCACACGTCAGGCCGACTGCGCCTTCACGTGGTCGACCACCTCGTTGAACTCCCTGGTGGGCGAGAAGTCCACGTACTCGCAGTCCTCCAGCGCCTCCGGGACGTGTCCCGGCGGCCAGTAGAACGCCTGGCCCGCCTCGTACACCTCGTCCCCCGCCTTGGTCCGCATCTTCAGCCGGCCCTTGAGCAGGTAGCCCCAGTGGGGGCACTGGCACATGTCGTCGGGCTGCCCCTTGAGCGCGGGGGACATGTCCGTGCCCTTCGGGAACCGCACGAAGGCGACGGTCATGTCTCCCCCGACGTCCCGCATACGCAGTTCCACACCGTCGCCCTCCATGGCAACGGGCGTATCCGTCCGCGTGGTTGCCGTCATGACTCCTCCAGAGCCGATCGGCCGTACCGCACCCGAGAACTCCGTCCTCTTCCAGTCTGTGCCCGGCCCGGACGGGGTGCGACCGGGCGGGTGGCGGGGGATGGAGCGGCGTTGGCGTGGAGGGGGGTGAAGCACGGGGCGGCGTGGGGCGGCGTCCTCACTTGCGGTTGTAGAGCCGCATCGTCACCGAGCCGAACACCACGACGAAGAGCGCCGACCATCCCAGCGACCAGGCGATCTCCGTCGCGGGCCAGTTGCCGGCCATCAGCTCCCGTACTGCGGAGGCGAGATGCGTCACCGGGCTGTTGTTCACGAACGCCTGGAGCCAGCCCGGCATGGTGCTCGGGTTCACGAAGACGTTGCTCAGGAACGTCAGCGGGAAGATCACCATCATGCTGACGCCCATCACGGACTTCTCCGTGCGCAGCATCAGTCCGAACATGGTCCAGATCCACGAGAACGCGAACGAGAACACCACCAGCAGGGCCACACCCGCCAGTACGCCGACCGGTCCGCCGGCCGGCCGGTAGCCGATGAGAATGCCGACCGTCAGCATGACCGCCGAGGCCATGACGTAGCGCAGGACGTCACCGAGCAGATAGCCGACCATCGCAGCGGGCCGCCAGACCGGCAGCGTGCGGAAGCGGTCGAAGACGCCCTTCTCGATGTCGGTGTTGACCGCCACGCCCGTGTACATCGTGATCATCACGACGCTCATCACCAGGATGCCCGGCAGCAGGAACTGGATGTACTCCTGGGTGGAGCCGGCCAGCGCGCCGCCGAAGAGGTACGTGTACATCAGCACCATCATGATCGGGAACGCCGTCACGTCGAACAGCTGCTCCGGCACGTGCTTGATCTTCAGCATCGCCCGCCACCCGAAGGTGAGGGACGCCGACAGCGCGCTCGGTCTCGGCGGCCGCTCCCGGCCGACCAGCAGGGCCGCCAGGCTCTTCGCGTCGGGCGCGGCGAGCGCGGCGTCCTCGGGCAGCCCGGTCCTGTCGGTCGTGGTGGTCATGCCGCCACTCCTTTCCTGTCCGTGAGCGCGAGGAAGACCTCGTCGAGGCTGGGCTGTCCCAGCGAGAAGTTGTCCACGGTGATCCCGCAGCGGGCCAGCTCCGCGAGGGCGCGTGCGGCCTGCTCGGCGGCGCCCTGCTCGGTGCCGTGACCGTTGACGCGGGCGGTGAGCGCGACCGGGTCCGGGTCCAGTTGCACGGTCGCGTCGAGGGCGGCGGACAGTACCCGTCCGGCCTCGGGGCGCTGCTCGGCATCGCGCAGCCGCAGATGGACGGAGCCCGCACCGACCGAGGCCTTCAGCTCGCCCTTCGTCCCCTCGGCGATGACCTTGCCGTGGTCGATGACCGCGATCCGGGACGCCAGTTGGTCGGCCTCGTCCAGGTACTGGGTGGTCAGCATGACCGTCGTGCCCTGGGCGACGACGGCCCGCACGATGTCCCACACCTGGTTGCGGCTGCGCGGGTCCAGCCCGGTCGTCGGCTCGTCGAGGAAGAGCAGGTCCGGGGTGTTCAGGATGGACGCGGCGATGTCGATGCGGCGGCGCATACCGCCGGAGTAGTTCTTCACCTGCTTGCCGGCCGCCTGGCTCAGCCCGAACGCCTCCAGCAACTGCGCGGAGCGCGTACGCGCCGCGGGCTTCGAATGCCCGAGGAGCCGGGCGAGCAGGACGAGGTTCTCGGTGCCCGTCAGGTCCTCGTCGACGGAGGCGTACTGCCCGGTGAGACTGACCAGGCCGCGTACGGCGTCGGCGTCCTTCACCACGTCCTTGCCGAACACCCGCGCCTCGCCGCCGTCCGGGCGCAGCAGCGTCGCCAGCATCCGTACGGTGGTGGTCTTCCCGGCGCCGTTGGGCCCGAGGACCCCGTAGACCGTGCCGGTCGCCACGGCGAGATCCACGCCGTCGACCGCGCGGTTCTCTCCGAAGACCTTCACCAGCCCGCTGGTCTCGATGGCCAGTTCCGTCGTCATGTTCCATCCCTTGTCGGTACGGGGCACTCGTCAGGTACGGGGCATCCGTTCGTACGGGGCATCCGCTTGTACGGGGCACTTCGTCGCTACGGAGGCGGTGGCGCGGCGAAGGGCGACCGCCAGAGCTCCGGCGGTCGCGCCTACGGTCGTACGTGGTCCGCTCAGTCCTCCCGCGTGTAGAAGACGTAGAAGGCGACGCAGAACACACCGGCCCCGACCACCGCTCCCATGACGGCGGACCGCAGCACGCTGGTACCGGTGAGACTCGTCAGGAATCCGATCGCACACGCCGTCAGCGCACCGAACGCCGCCGCCCGCAGTTCTCGCGGCAGCGCGTCGCGGTAGCGGCCCAGGACGAAGCAGAGCGCGGCGAAGACCACCCCGGAGACCACCCCGAGCACGACCTGCCCTCCGGTGACGGCGCCGCCGTCCCGCTCGATGAACGCCGCGTAGAAACCGAAGATCACGCCCAGGGCCACGGGCAGCGCCCAGCCGAGCGGACCGTGGTGCGTCGTCGTGCGCGCGGGAGACCCATGGGACCCGCGGGACGGCATGGCTGCGTGTGAGGCCATGGCGGAAGGCTCCTTCCTTCGTCCCCGTTCCTCCAGAGCACACCCGACCGCGCCGCCCGGCAACTCGAACGGCCTACGGCCCGGGGCGCTCCCGGCCCTGACGGGATTCCCTGAGCCTGTGCGCACCTACCTCTCCGTGACCCTGTCGGCAGTCCTGCTCGTCCTGCTCGCCGTGCTGGTGCCCCTGAGCGCCGTCGCGGCCTGGGTGGATCTGGAGATCGACGACACCGACCGGTATGTCAGCGCGCTCTCCCCGCTCGCCTCGGACCCGGCCGTCCAGAGCACCGTCGCCGGCCTGATCACGGACGAGGCGATGAGGCAGCTGGATGTGGGGCCGCTCCAGGAGGCCGTCGAGGAGCTGCTGCGCGGCGCCGTGCAGTCGTTCACGACGACGGAGGCGTTCCAGAACGCCTGGGACCTCGCCAACCGGACCTCCCACGAGACGGTGACGGAGGCGCTGGACGGGGACAGCGGGCAGGCCGTGGTCATCGACCTGGCACCCGTGATCCAGCAGGTCAAGGGGCAGCTCGTCAACGACGGAGTGCCCTTCGCGGAACAGATCCCCGTCCAGCGCACGGCCATCACCCTGCTGTCGGCCGACCGCGCGGACCAACTGCGCAGCAACATCGGATGGCTGCGGTACGGCAGTGTCTGGCCCGCGATCGGCACGCTGGTGCTGCTGGTCCTCGTGGTGGGCATGGCGGCGGTACGGCATCGGCTGCGGGGCGCGCTGTTCGCGGCGTCGGTGGCGGGGGCGGGGCTGGTGCTCGGCGCGATCGTGCTGCGGATCCTGATCTCGGTCGGCCGCGACCGCGTTTTGGACGAGGTGCCGGTCGGCGACCGGGCCGCGGCCACGGCGGTGTTCGACGCGCTGACCGACTCCCTGCGGACGACGGTGTGGGTGCTGCTGCTGGTCGGAGCGGTGCTGGCGGTCGGTGCGGTGGTGGCGCGCGTGGTGCTGACGCGCCGTGCGCCCCGGCGGGGGTAGGCCTTTGCACCGGCTTTCGGAGGGCCGGGAGAGCGGCCGGGTCCGACGTGCGCTCACGGGTGGGCCGGGCGAGAGTGGGACTCGTGAGTGTCGGGGGCGACTGAGAGGTCTTCCGTCATGCGAGCCATCGTCGTCAGCGCGTTCCGCGCGGAGCCGGCTCTCGTCGAGGTCCCCAAGCCCGAACCCGCGGCCGGCGAGGTCCGGGTGAAGATCGAGTACGCCTCCCTCAACCCGTACGACTGGCAGACCCTCGACGGCGATGTCACCGGTCCGGCCCGGCGGGTGTTCCCCCTGGTCATCGGTGTCGACTTCGCGGGCAGGGTCGACATGATCGGGAGCGGCGACAACCCCTTCCGGGTCGGTGACGCCGTCCTCGGCCGGGTCACGACGACGGCTCCGGGGAGGGCTCCCGGGTCTGCTCCGGGGCCGGCACCCGGGACGGGAACGTACTGCGAGTACGTCTCCGTGCCCCATGACTCCCCGATCGTCCTGGCCCCGGGCGAACTGCCGCTCCGTACCGCCGCCGCACTCCCCTCGGCGGGGATGGCCGCCTCGCAGATCCTGGAGGCCGCGTCCGTACGTCCCGGCGGGCGGCTGCTCGTCATCGGTGCGGCGGGTGGCGTCGGCAGCTGTCTCACCCAGCTCGCCACCGCCCGTGACGTGCGCGTCATCGCGGCGGTACGCGGCGACGAGCGGACCCGGATGGGGGCGCTGGGGGCCGCCCTCACCATCGACACGACCACCGGGCCCGGAGCCCTCGAAGCGGCGGTGCGTGAGGTGTGCCCGGACGGCGTGGACGCGCTCGTCGACCTCGTCTCCACCGACCCGGCCTCCTTCGCCCCGCACGCGGCGCTGGTCCGCACGGGCGGCGTCGCCCTCAGCACCCGGGGCGCCGCGGGACCTGCGACCGCACCCGCGGGCAGCAGGGCCGCCGACTTCCGGCTGGCACCGACGGCCGTCCTGCTCGCCACCCTCGCGAAGGCGACCGCGAGCGGAACGCTGAGCGTGCCGATCGACGTCGAACTCCCGCTGGAGAAGGCACCGCAGGCACTCGCCGAGAACCGCGCGGGCGGTGCGCGCGGCAAAACGCTCTTCGTGCTCTGACCACGTTCCCGCACCCGCCGCACCCCACGTCCCGCAACCGAGGGAGGCGTCATGGCCGACCAGGACATCTTCGACACCATCGACGAACTGATCACCGAGGAACGCGCCCTGCGCGACCGTTCCACCGGGAAAATGGGCCTCTCCGCCGAGGAGAGGGCACAGCTGCGTACGGTGGAGGTACGGCTCGACCAGTGCTGGGACCTCCTGCGCCGCCGCCGCGCCCTCAGCGAGTTCGGTGAGGACCCGTCAACCGCGAAGGTGCGCCCGGCGGAAGAGGTCGAGAACTACAAGAGCTGATCTGCACGAGCTGTACGGAGGGGGCACGCAGTGGCCGGGGCCGACGCCGGACGGAAGCGCGCGGCACCGCCGCCCTGGCTGCTGACCGGGCTGCGCCCGCAGACCGCCCCCATCCCCTGGGCCGCCGTCGCCCGCGCATCCGTGGCCATGGCCGCCCCGCTCGCCGTCGGCTTCGCCGTCGACCGGCCCGAGTACGGCGCGCTCGTCTCGATGGGCGCACTGTCCGGTGTCATCGGCGACACCGCCGACGCCTACCGGATGCGCGTCCTCAACATCGCCGTACCGCAGCTGTTCGGCGCGCTGGGCATGATGCTCGGCATCCTCGTCTTCGACACCGGCTGGGCGGCCGTCGGCGTGCTCACCGCCATCGCACTGGTCTCGGGGATGATGTCGACGATCGGCGCCGTGGCCTCGGTCTCCGGACTGCTGCTCCTGCTCAACTCGGTGGTCGGCGCAGGACTGCCCATGCCCGACCCCTGGTGGGCCGCCCCGCTGCTGCTGACGCTCGGCGGCCTCGTGGTGCTCGTCCTGACGCTGCTGGCCTGGCCGTTGCGCGGAAAGCTCCCCGAACGCGCCGCTGTGGCCGACACCTACCGGACCGTCGCCGATCTGCTGGCCGCCGCCGGCACACCCGCGTACGAGGAGCGGCGCCAGGCCGTCACCCAGTCGCTGAACGCCTCCTACGACCTGGTGCTCGCGCGGCGGGCGCGGTACCACGGGCGCAGCACCTCCCTGGTGCGGCTGCTGTCCCAGCTCAACGTCGTCATCCCGCTCGTCGAGGCCGCGCCCGCCGTCCATCTGGCACGCCGCCCGCTGCCCGAACTGATTCCGGCGGCCGTACGCGCACTGGCGGACGACGTCGAGCAGGGCCGAGGCGGCGCGCCGGTGCTCGACCTCCCGGACCCCGAATCGCCCGCCACCCGCGCGGTGGACAGTGCCCTGCGCCATGCCGCGTCCGTCGTCCACAAGGACGAGCCCGATCCGTACAACGTCGACGACCGTCTCGGACGGCCCGCCGCCCTCGGCGTACGCATCCGGCGGGCTGCCCGCAACGTGCTGTTCTCCGAGACGTCCTGGCGGTACGGGCTGCGCCTGGCCCTCTGCATCGGTCTGGCCCAGGCGTTCACCTCGCTGATCGACGTGGAACGGTCCTACTGGGTCGCGCTGACCGTCACCTTCGTCCTCAAGCCGGACTACGGCTCGGTCTTCTCCCGGGCGGTGCTGCGCGCGGTGGGCACGGCGGCCGGACTGGTCGTCGCCGCACCGGTGCTCGCCGAGGTACCCATCGGGTGGTGGGACGTGCCGGTCATGGTGGTGCTCGCCGCGCTCATCCCCGCATTCACGGCGAAGGGGTACGCCTTCCAGACCGCGGCCATCACGCCGGTCATCCTGCTGCTCTCCGACCTGCTGAACCACCAGGGCATCGCACTGGTGCAGCCCCGGCTCCTCGACAGTCTGATCGGCTGCGCCATCGTGCTCGTGGCCGGCTATCTGCTCTGGCCGGAGAGCTGGCACACGCGGATCGGCTCCCGCCTCGCGGACGCGGTGACGGACATCGCCGACTACGTGGCGTGCGCCTTCGACGGTCTCGCCACCGACCACGCGGAACGGGTGCGGGCCCGGCGCCGGCTCTACCGCGACCTGTCGGCCGTGCGCTCCGAATTCCAGCGTGCCCTCACGGAACCGCCACCGGTCGGGACGTACGCCGCCGCATGGTGGCCACTCGTCGTCGCCGTCGAGCGGATCGTGGACGCGACGACGGCGGCCCGGGTCCGCGTCAACCACGGGGCCGAGGCTCCGCTCCCCGCCGAGGTGGCCGCGATCGAGCAGCACCTGCGGGAGCTGTCGCAGGGGTTGCGGTCGAGCGAGCAGCTGGTGGAGGTGCGGGCCGAACTGACGGGTGACGAGGACAGTGTCCTGGAGCCACTGCGTCAGGAAGTCGCTGCGGCCAGGGCGATCGCCTCGCCGCAGCCGTAGGAGGACTCCTGCCGAACCCGGTGTTTCACGTGAAACACGGAGAGTGACCGGCTCAGTGGTCGGGCCCGGAGCCCCGTTCCTGCAGGCGCTCCATCTCGCGCCGGTCGCGCTTGGTGGGACGGCCTGTGCCGCGGTCCCGGACCGGGACCTGGAGTGCGATCTCGCGCGGCGGCGGAGGCGGGCTGTTGTCGACGAAGCACTCGGCCGCCACCGGAGGGCCGACCCGCTTCTTCACGAGCTTCGACACGACCACGATCCGGTCCCGGCCCTCGTGCCGGAGCCGTACCTCGTCGCCCGTGTGCAGTGCCTGGGCGGGCTTCGCCCGGTCACCGTTGACCCGCACATGTCCTGCCCGGCAGGCGGCCGCGGCCTGCGAACGGGTCTTCGTCAGCCGTACCGACCAGATCCAGACGTCGACACGGACGCTGCCCGCCGCCTGCGGTGCCTCACCGGAAACCATGGGACCGACTCTAGTGCGACGCACGCGCGAGGGCGCCGTACAGCGGACCTCTCGTCCGCCCGTACGGCGCCCTCCGGAATCGTGGTGGATCAGGAACCGAAGTCGCCGATGACCTCGGACATGTTGTAGCTGTATATCTCACGCTTGCACGTGGAGCACGTGGAGCTCGGGGCGTGCTCGCTCAGGGACCACAGCTGTGGGGCGAAGCCGTCACCCCGTCCGTGTGCGAGATAGAAGTCCTCCGGACCGAAGGAGGACTCGAGAACCTTCGGGTTCCCCACGAGCTGGGTCGTGCCGTCGACGGTCTGCGGGGTGGCCTGCAGCAGCCTTCCGTTGTCGTAGGCGTTGCTGCGGTGGAAGTACCACTTGCCCTCGTACCGCGTGACGCCCTGCATCTTGTGCCACAGGTCCTCACCGTTGAAGGTGGCCCCGGCCGGCAGGCCGAACGCGAGGTCGGCACCGGCTCCCGTGCCGGCGGCGCCCTCGACCGCTGCCGTGAGCGCGGTCATCGGGTAGGTGCCGACGCGGCCGGGGCTGGTGCCGCCGCTGTTCGTGTTGCAGTACTCACCCAGGACCATGTGGTCCGTACCTGTGCGGTCCAGCGAGATGTACGAGGCCTTCGGGCGGCCGGTGGCGTAGCACTGGTTGTTGGCGGTGCTCCCGCTGGGCTTGGCCGCGGTGAACTTCAGCGAGGCGACCTGCGGCATGACGTAGCGGTAGCCGTAGCCGTACCAGACATTGCTCTGGCGGCCGACCCGCTTCTTGTCCAGCACGTCGCTGACCAGCCCGTCCGGCGTCGGGTCGTTGACGTCGGCGTTGTCGTCCGGGTTGAGGTCCATGATCCTGCGCATGTCGAAGACACGCATTCCGTTGGCCGTGTCGGCGACGTACAGGTAGTCGCCGTACCAGACCATTCCACCGGCGTGGATGCCGTTCTGCGCCTTGCAGGAGGCCGTCACGCTGCTGGTGCACTTGCCCTCACGCGCGTGCAGCGCGTCGAAGGAGATGTTGCTCTTGGAGTTGACGTAGGGCCAGACCAGCAGCGCGTGCCGGTACATCCCCGTCGCCTGGTTGAAGAAACTGACCCGCACGCCCTTCTCGTTGCAGGCGTCGGAAGCGGCGTCCTGGACGCAGTTGTCGGCGCCCGCCACCATGTCGCTGCGGCCGGGATTCTGCGCGTCGTACCCCGCGACGGCGATCGGCTCGGCGTTGGACGTACCCCAGTCCTCGTCCTCCTGGGCGTCCGAGACACCCGTGATGGCCTGGGGCACCCACTCCGTGGAGGTCGCGTCGTCGGACTTCCAGCAGACGCGGTGGTTGACCGCCAGATCGGGACCGTAGATGCCCGTCGTACCGCAGGCCCCCTCCCAGCCCGCGGGCCGGTTCGCCTGCTCCATGAGATCGGTGAGGCTCTGCTTGGGCAGTGCGGCGTCCAGCCGGTCGACGAGGCCCGTGAGGCTGGAACCCGCCGCCAGGTGGAAGTCCCCGGCCCGGCCGGGGAGAGCGGCAGCCTGCACCCCGGCGTCGAGCTGGGCCGACGGCTCGGCGGGGGCGAGGTCGTTCTGCTCGCCCTCGTGTTCGTTCTCGAAGCCGTCGTCCGGCATTCCCTCGTTACCCGGGACGGGATCGTCCGCCGCGACGGCCGCCGCGTAGGGGGCGGCGGGACCGGCGGTGGCGCCGGTGGCGGGGACGATTGCCGTCAGCATCGCGCCCGCCAGCACGGCACAGGCCGCGAGACGCGTTCTGCGGGACGGTATTCGCATGTGGGGGGCCCTTCGTGAGAGGTACGGGACACGGAGGGCTGACTGACCATCACCCCCCGGGCCGGGTCACGCTAACAAGGAATCCCGGGGCACCCGCGCACTTCTCCACGACGCACGTCAGCCCCGCACCGCATGGGCACAGGGCTGACGTTCTACAGGGCTCCGCCTGGATCGGCGGTGGAGCCGGGCGCGATCAGACGCCGATGTCCTGGCCGTCCTTGCGCCAGACGGCGACGACGGACGGACGGACGATCTTCCCCGGCCCGTCCGGCCAACTGCTCGCCGGCTTCTCGACGCTCGCGCCGTCGACCTCGCCCGGGTGCTGCACCGCGACCAGGACGCGACGGTCCTGGATCACGGGGCCGCAGGTCTCCGCACCGGTGGGGACCGTGAGGAACTGCTTGAGCTCCCCGCGCCGTTCCCCCTGCGTCGCGACGCCGAACAGGCCGTCGTGGGAGCCGAGCTGGTTGCCGTCCGTGGAGATCCACAGGTTCCCGTGGTCGTCGAACGCCACGTTGTCCGGGCAGGAGATGGGGCTGACCTTCTCCTTGGGGAAGCCCGCGAAGTACGTCGAAGGGTCGTTCGGGTCGCCCGCGACGAGGAAGAGACGCCAGGCGAAACCGTCTCCGGCCGGGTCGTCCCAGTGCTCCGCCAGCTCAAGGATCTGGCCGTGCTTGTTGAGGTTGCGCGGGTTCGCCTCGTCCGCGCCGGCCTTCCCGGCCTTGCCGCGGTCGGTGTTGTTGGTGAGCGCGATGTAGACGCGGCCGGTGCGCGGCGACGGCTCGACGTCCTCGGGGCGGTCCATCTTCGTGGCACCGACCTTGTCACCGGCCAGACGGGTGAAGACGTACACCTCTTCGGCCGTCATGCCGGGCACGTGCGAGACGTTGCCGGTCGCCAGCGGGATCCACACGCCGCTGCCGTCGAACTCGCCGTCGGACGGAAGCTTTCCGGTGCCGTCGAACTCGGCGGCCGGGGAGTCACCGGTCAGCTTGGCAACGTACAGCGTGCCCTCGTCCAGCAGGGTCAGGTTGTGCTCGCGGGCGGCCCGCGAGTTCCCCTTCTTCATCCGCTTGCTGGACACGAACTTGTAGAAGTAGTCGAAGCGTTCGTCATCGCCCATGTAGACGACCGGGCGTCCGTCGGAGGTCAGCCGGGGCTGCGCCGCCTCGTGCTTGAAGCGGCCAAGCGCGGTCCGCTTGCGCGGGGTGGACTCCGGGTCGAACGGGTCGAGTTCGACGACCCAGCCGTGACGGTGCGGCTCGTTGGGCTCCTGCGCGACGTCGAAACGCTTGTCGAAGCGCTCCCACTTGCGCTCGGTGGCGGCCGAGCCGAGTCCGTACCGCTTGTCGGTGGCACTCGAACCGTTGGCGAAGTACTGGTTGAAGTTCTCCTCGCCGTGCAGCGTGGTGCCCCACGGTGTGGTGCCACCCGCGCAGTTGTTCAGCGTGCCGAGGACCTTGCGGCCGGACGGGTCGGCGGACGTACGCAGCAGGGGGCTGCCCGCGGCCGGGCCGGTGACCCGGAACTCGCTGGTCGCGGTGAGGCGGCGGTTCAGCGGGTGGCGGCTGATCGCGCCGAGCCTGCCGGTGCGGTGCTCCTCCTGGACCACGACCACGGAGAGTCCGTGCGCCGCCCAGGCGATCTCGACCTGCTCACGGGTCGGATTGGCCGAATCATAACCACGGAACATGAGGTTCTCGTCCGTGTACTCATGGTTGGCGACCAGGACCTGCCGGCCGCGCTCACCCGGGAGCGGGAGCAGCGACAGGAAGTCGACGTTGTAACCGAACTGGCCCGCCTGCGCCTTCGCCGTCTGACGTTCCGGGTCGAAGGCGGGGGCACCGCGCAGAATCGGTTCGCCCCAGCCGATCACGAGGTTCTGGCCGTAGCCGTCCGGGACGGTGACCTTGTCGTCCTTGTTGGGGGCCACGGGCGCGAAGCGCAGACCACGGGCGCCCGGGACGCCCGGCTTGTGCGGGTACTTCGGGGTACGACCGGCGCCGGCGAGGGCGGCGGCCTCGGCCTGCGGGGCGGCCGGACCGGCGAGGGCGGCGGTCCCGGCAGCAGCGGCAACGGTCACCACGGCAGCGGCGCGCATCATCGACCGGCGCGACAGCGCACCGGCGATGACATCGCCGGCGTACTCGTTGTCGCTGGTGTTCGGTATCTCCTGGAAGCAGGCGTCGCCGCAGCGGTAGCGGCAGGTCAGCCCAGAGCGCCCGCCCGGATGCGAGCTGATGAGCGGCAGCAGATTGCGCACGTGGATTCCCTCCATCTGTGTGTCCTGCGTGACGGTAGGTGCGCAGTCACGCGGTACGAGGGACTCCCGGTGAACGCGGGGTGAAGTCCGGGCCACCGCTGCTCTCCACAGGTGGCCGGAAATCGGTAATGCCTCGGTTGGGGCTCGGTTGAGGCTCAGTTGTCCCCGGGGCGGGCCGTGCCGCCGAACGGCCGGATCCGGCCGCTAACCTTACGTATCCGCCCTGGCCAGGGGATCAATTCCCGCAGGATGGACATATCACGCACCCAACTCATGCGAAAGGCTTGGCCCATGGGCATTCGGAGCTTGCTGCGCAAGGTGTTCGGCCGCACGGAGCAGGACGAGTCGGCCACGGCCACTGTCCCGCCCCAGGCCGAACGCACCCAGCCCACTGAGTCGGAGACGACTTCGGCGGCCGAGCCCGCACCGGCCGTGAAGGCGTCGGTGCCTGCCCCGGCATCTTCCTCCCCCTCCACTTCCTCCGCGGTCTCCGCCTCCGCTTCCACCTCCGCTTCCTCCGCCTCTTCCTCCTCGGCTGCCGGCTCGGCGACCACGCCGGCCGCGCGGTCCGGTGAGCAGGACAGCGGACTGGCCTCGGACCTGGTGGCTGCTGCCTTCGACAAGGCGGCCGCCGCTTCGTCGTCGGCCCCCGCCGCCACGCCCACGGTCCCGGCCCAGGGCTCGGCCCCCGACACGAAGCCGACGGCCGTCGAGGAGCCGGCCGCCGTCACGGAACCGGCCGCCGTCACGGAACCGGCCGCCGTCACGGAACCGGTCACCATCACGGAACCGGCCGCCATCACGGAACCGGTCACCATCACGGAACCGGCCGCCGAGCCGGCTGCCATCACCGAGCCGATCGCCGAAGCTGACGCGGCGCCGGAGGTGGCGGCGGAGGCCGAGGTAGAGGCCGAGGTAGAGGCCGAGGTAGAGGCCGAGGTAGAGGCCGAGCCGGTCGCCGCCGCGACCGAGCCCGAGGCGAAGCCGGAGCCGATCACGCTCGACCTGGACCCGGAGCCGGAAGCGGAGCCGGAAGCCGCCGAGACCTCCGTGGCCGAAGCTGAGATCGTGGCAGAGGCTGAGGCCGAGCCCACCCCCGAGCCCACCCCCGAGCCCACCCCGGAGGCAGCCCCCGAGGCCGGGGCCGCAGTCCAGGACCACACGGACGTCGACGACGACGTGGAGGCCGAACCGGCCGCCGCCGTCGAAGCCCTCCCGGAACCGACAGCCGAAGCCGGCACCGTCCCGGCAGATGTGACCGAAGCCGACCCCGTCCCGGCAGAGGCCGACGTCGAGGCCGACGTCGAGGCCGACGTCGAGCCGGACGCCGAGTTCGTCTGCGCCATCATCCCGCCCGCTGACGACAAGCCCGTCACCGCGGAGCCCGTCGCCGACGAGCCCGTCACCGCGGAGCCCGCTGCCGAGGCAGAGGTCGCGGAGCCCCTCGTCGACGAGCCCGCTGCCGTGGAGCCCGCCGACGCAGCCGCCGCGCAGCCCGCCGTGACGCTCGCCCGGGTCAAGGCCCGCGCGCCCCAGCTCGTCGACTCCTACAAGGCCGCCCAGGCAGGGCTCAAGGAGCACGGGCTCACCGGGCTCCGCGCCACCGTCTACCTGGTGCTCGACCGCTCCGGGTCCATGCGGCCCTTCTACAAGGACGGCAGCGCCCAGCACCTGGGCGACCGCACCCTGGCACTCGCCGCGCACCTCGACGAGAACGCCACGGTGCCCGTCGTCTTCTTCTCGACCGACATCGACGGCACCGGAGCCGTCGACCTCACCGCCCACGAGGGCCGTATCGACGAGCTGCACGCCGGGCTCGGCCGTCTGGGACGTACCAACTACCACCGCGCCGTCGAAGAGATCGTCGCGCACTACGAGAAGTCGCAGGCCACCGGTCCCGCCCTCGTGATCTTCCAGACGGACGGCCCGCCGGACGCCAAGCAGGCCGCCCGCCAGGCGCTGGCCGACGCGGCGCGGCTGCCGCTGTTCTTCCAGTTCGTGGCCTTCGGTGACGAGGAAGCCAAGGGCTTCGACTTCCTGCGCAGGCTCGACGTCGGGAACGCCGCGTTCTTCCACGCGGGCCCGGCGCCGCGCGAGGTCCCGGACGCCACGTTCTACCGGGAGATCCTGTCCGCGCTCCCCGCCTGGACCGCCTCCCGCGAGGACGTCACCAGCGGCTGATCCACGCGTCATCACCGGCACGGCGGTGCCCGCCCCAGCGGCGGGTGCCGCCTTTGTCGTACCCCGCCGCGTTTATCCGTGCGAGGGGAGCAGCCGAGGGCCGTTAGGATTTCGACCATGGCGGCCACTGGAACCGAGAAGCAGGAGTCGAGCGAAGGCGTGAAGGCCTTTTACGTATCGACCCCCATTTACTACGTCAACGACGCTCCTCACCTGGGCCACGCCTACACGACCGTCGCAGGCGACGTGCTCGCGCGCTGGCACCGTCAGCGCGGCGAGAAGGTGTGGTTCCTCACCGGCACGGACGAGCACGGTCAGAAGATCATGCGCACGGCCGAGGCGAACAACGTCACCCCGCAGGCATGGTGCGACAAGCTCGTCGAGGAGGCCTGGAAGCCCCTCTGGGAGCACCTGAACATCACGAACGACGACTTCATCCGTACGACGGAGAAGCGGCACACCGACCGTGTGCAGGAGTTCGTGCAGGACCTGTACGACAAGGACCAGATCTACAAGGGCGGGTACGAAGGCCCGTACTGCGTGGGCTGCGAGGAGTACAAGCTCCCGGGCGACCTCATCGAGGCCGAGGACGGCACCAAGCTGTGCCCCGTCCACAAGAAGCCGGTGGAGCTCCTCAAGGAGGAGAACTACTTCTTCAAGCTCAGCGAGTACGGCCCCAAGCTGCTGGAGTTCTACGCGGCCAACCCCGGGTTCATCCAGCCCGAGTCAGCCCGCAACGAGGTGCTGAACTTCGTCAAGCAGGGGCTCCAGGACCTCTCGATCTCGCGCTCGACCTTCGACTGGGGCGTCCCGGTGCCGTGGGACGAGAAGCACGTGATCTACGTCTGGGTCGACGCGCTGCTCAACTACGCGACGGCCGTCGGCTACGGCGCGAACCAGGAGAAGTTCGACACCACCTTCCCTGCCGACGTGCACCTGATCGGCAAGGACATCCTGCGCTTCCACTCGGTGATCTGGCCCGCGATGCTGATGGCGCAGGGGCTGCCGCTGCCCGGCAAGGTCGTCGCCAACGGCTGGCTGATGGTCGGCGGCGAGAAGATGTCCAAGTCGAACCTGACCGGCATCAAGCCGCAGGACCTGACCTCGCACTTCGGCGTGGACGCGTACCGCTGGTACTTCCTGAGGGCGATCGCGTACGGCAACGACGGCTCGTTCTCGTGGGAGGACTTCGCCGCCCGTTACACCTCCGAGCTCGCCAACGACTACGGCAACCTGGCCTCGCGCCTCGCCGCCATGGTCGGCAAGTACTTCGGCGGGGCGCTCCCGGAGGCCACGGCCGCCGGTGACGCCGAGCAGGCGGTGCGGGAGGGCCTGGCGAAGGCCGTCGCCGCCGCCGACCGGAAGATCGGCGAGGAGCTCGACTTCCAGGCCGGCATCCTGGCGATCTTCGACTTCGTGAAGCAGGTCAACGGCTACATCACGGAGCAGGAGCCCTGGAAGGTCGCCAAGGACACGTCTCCGGAGGGCCAGGCCCGCCTCGCGACGATCCTCTACACCGCCGCCGAGGCGCTGCGCGGTGTGGCCGTCCTGCTGAACCCGGTGATGCCTGAGACCTCGCAGAAGCTGTGGGAGTCCCTGGGCGCCGAGGAGTCCCTGGGCGCGCTGGCCGGCCAGCGGGTGCAGGACGCGGGCACCTGGGGCCTGCTGTCCGCCGGTGCGACGGTGACGAAGGGTGCGGTGCTGTTCCCGCGCCTGGAGGAGAAGCCCGCGTAGCCGACGCCACGTGACGACAGAGGGCCGGGACCGCGCGACGCGGTCCCGGCCCTCTCGTTCGACGCCGTACGCCTCACTGCCGCAGCGCCTCCCCGTCCCCCATCACGATCACCGGCTTGCTCACCGGGTCGAGTGCGAGCAGCAGTTCCCTCATCCGGGCCTGGGGGAGCGAGACGCACCCCTGGGTCGGGCCGCCGTGGTCCACGTGCAGCCAGATTCCGCCGCCCCGCTCCTCGCCGAGCGGACGCTCCCGGTCCAGGGGGGTGACGCCGGGCGTGCGGTTGTAGTCGATGGCGACGACGTAGTCGAAGGACCCTTCGAGCGACTCCCCGAAGAAGCCCTCCCCGCTCATCGCGAAACGGGGGTGCTCGTCGTACGGGAGCAGGGCTCCCGGATCCGGGAGCCGCCCGCCCGCGTCGGAGAGGGTGTAGACGCCGGTCGGCGACTTGAGATCGCCCGCCACGTGGTTGTCGGTCCAGCCCTTCAGGCCGTTGTGCGCGGGCCACGGTCCGGCCGCCGGCCGCCAGCCCTTGACGGGGTCACGGGTGTAGAGGACGACGGTGGACTGGTTGGAGTCGGCGGCATCGCCTGTGACGACGACCGCCTGCCGCGCGGTGGCCGGGACCGCCGCCCTGGTGCGGGGGCCGAGTGCCGGGATCTCCGCGGGCCGGGGTGCCTTCGTGCGCACGACAGCGGGCATGGACTGGGGGCCCGCCGCGCCGCTGGGTGCGGGGGATGCCGGCGGTGCGGAGGCCTCCGTGGAGCAGCCGGTGAGCACGAGGAGGACCAGGGCGACGAGGGTGGCGTACGGACGGCGGGAAGCGGACACGGCGAGGGCTCCTGAGTAGGTCGGCTGACGCAGTCTCAGGTCGCAGTCTTCGCCCGGCCCGACCCTGACGCACCCTCAGCCGGGCCATCCAGCTGCACATGTCACCCGCATGTCAGACTCCGGTGCCGTCGTTCGTCTCGTCCGGGTCGACGCCCATGGTGATCGAACCGATGACGCCGCGCGCGATGCGCCCCTTGCCGTAGGTGAGCTTCAGCAGGCCGCCCGTGACCCCGCTCTGGTCGTAGATGGTGTCCTCGGTGAGGGTGGTGCGGGTGGTGGTGCTCGTCGAGTACGGAGCCACCTTCGCCGAGTCGAGCACGGAACGCTCCGAGAAGAAGAACTGCCCGGTGTGGCAGGTGTGTCCGCCCTCGTACCCGGCGTCGGTCATCTTCCCGCCGACGTGCACCTTGGTGTGGATGTGGACGGCGCGGCCCTGGTACCAGCCGGGGAAGACCGTCCTGAACTCCACGTAGCCGTGCTTGTCGGTGAGTTGTGTGCCCCGCAGGTAGCGCTTGTCGTCGGTGGGCTCGCTGTGGCCGCCGCCACCGCCGGGTCCGCCGCCACCGGGCTCCCCGGTCGGGGGCGTGCCGGTCGGCGTGCCGGTGGGGGCGTCGGTGGGGGTGCCGCTCGGTGGGGTGCCGCCGCCACCGGGGCCTCCGGGACCGCCGCCGCTCATGCCCTCGTAACCGGAGTAGAGCCCGAGGGCGTCGCAGTGCCAGATGTCGACGGCTGCCTGCTTGACCGGTTTGCAGGTGTCGGAGTCGATGACCTTCAGGCGGAGGGTCATGAGGATGCCCTCCCTGTCCTCCGTGATGTCCCGGCGGATCTTGTCTGCGTCGATGTAGTACGGCCCCTCGGTGGTCTCCGAGGTCAGCCGATAGCACGTCTCCTTCTGCCCGGCCGTCTCCTTCGACGTGGCGCCGGCCTCGTCGGCCGAGGCGTTCGCGACGACTGCGGCTCCGATCCCGGCCGCGGCCACGGCCGCACCACCGGCGAGTATGACCCGCCGGCGAGTCAGGTCTTTCTTGTGTGCGGGTCCCTGATTTTCTGTCATGGGCGTGAGGCTAGGCAGCCGAGCTGGCAAGGACATGAGCGCGCGCTGTGTGTTCCTGTGCGCCGACCCCGTACCACCGGACGCGGAACAGCCCCCGGCCTGGCGACCGAGGGCTGTTTCACGTGGAACCGAAGCGGAACCGCTGACGCTTACTTCGCGCCGGTGTCCCTCGCCACGGAGTCCTTGGCGTCCGCCTTCTCCTTCACCGACGCGACCGGCTTGCGGAGCTGGATGTTCAGCTCACGCAGACGGGTCTCGTCCAGCTCGGACGGTGCGCCCATCATCAGGTCCTGGGCGTTGCCGTTGAGCGGGAAGGCGATCGTCTCGCGGATGTTGGGCTCGTCGGCGAGCAGCATCACGATGCGGTCGACGCCCGGGGCGATTCCGCCGTGCGGCGGTGCGCCGAGACGGAAGGCGCGCAACATGCCCGCGAACTCACGCTCGACGGTCTCGGCCTCGTAACCGGCGATCTCGAACGCCTTGAGCATGACGTCGGGCTCGTGGTTACGGATGGCGCCGGAGGACAGCTCGATGCCGTTGCAGACGATGTCGTACTGCCACGCCAGGATGTCCAGCGGGTCCTTCTCCTCCAGGTCCTTCATGCCGCCCTGGGGCATGGAGAACGGGTTGTGGGAGAAGTCGATCTTGCCGGTGTCCTCGTCCTTCTCGTACATCGGGAAGTCGACGATCCAGCAGAACCGGAACACACCCTCCTCGAAGTGGCCGGAGCGCTTGGCGGCCTCGACGCGGACGACAGACATGATCTTGGAGACCTCGTGGAACTCGCCCGCGCCGAAGAACACGGCGTGGCCGGGGACCAGGGACAGGCGCTCGGTGAGCGTCTTGATGTCCGCCTCGGTGAGGAACTTGGCGATCGGACCCGCCAGGGTGCCGTCCTCGCCGACCCGGACCCAGGCGAGACCCTTGGCGCCGTGCTCGACCGCGTACGCGCCGAGGCCGTCGAAGAACTTCCGGGACTGGCCCGCGGTGTCCGGGACCGGCAGCGCGCGGACGTGCTTGCCGGCGAACGCCTTGAACTCCGAGTCCGCGAAGACGTCGGAGATGTCGACGAGCTCCAGCTGCGCACGCAGGTCCGGCTTGTCGTTGCCGTACTTCAGCATCGACTCACGGAACGGGATGCGCGGGAACGGCGAGGTGACGTGGCGACCGTTCCCGTACTCCTCGAAGAGCTCGGTCATGAGCTTCTCGATCGGCTGGAAGACGTCCTCCTGCTCGACGAAGGACATCTCGACGTCGAGCTGGTAGAACTCGCCGGGCGAGCGGTCCGCGCGGGCGTCCTCGTCGCGGAAACACGGCGCGATCTGGAAGTAGCGGTCGAAGCCGGAGATCATCAGCAGCTGCTTGAACTGCTGGGGGGCCTGCGGCAGCGCGTAGAACTTACCCGGGTTCAGCCGGGAGGGGACCACGAAGTCGCGGGCGCCCTCGGGGGACGTCGCCGCGAGGATCGGGGTCGCCATCTCGTTGAAGCCGAGGGCCACCATCTTGGAGCGGATGGAGGCGATGACCGACGAGCGCAGCATGATGTTGCGGTGCATCCGCTCGCGGCGCAGGTCGAGGAAGCGGTACTCCAGGCGCCGCTCCTCGTTGACGCCGTCCTCGGCGTTGATCGTGAAGGGCAGCGGGGCGGCCTCGCCCAGGACCTCGACCTCGGTGACCTCGATCTCGATGTCACCGGTCGGGAGCTCCGGGTTGACGTTGTCGGCGCCGCGGGCGGAGACCTTGCCGTCGATCCGGACGACGGTCTCCTTGGTCAGCTTCGACAGGGCGTCGTTACCGGGAGTGCCGGGGCGGGCGACGAGCTGCACCAGACCGTAGTGGTCGCGCAGATCGATGAAGAGGATGCCACCCAGGTCTCGGCGATTGTGCAGCCAGCCGCTCAGCCGGACGTCGGTGCCGACGTCAGAGGCGCGGAGCTCGCCGCAGGTGTGGGACCTGTACCGATGCATCGTCGTTCATCCAGTCTTAGCGATTCGAGGCGGATTGAGACCGACGGGGAACGGGAGGGCGGTCTCAGCCACCCCAGGCTACCGCCCGCGTCCGCACCCCAGCATTGCCATTGCCGTTTCAAGGTCTTCCGGGACACATCGGACGGCGGTCCGCAGCCGTCAGGCCCCGGGCGCCCGGCCCGTCCCCTCGGTGGCGTCCGGCGCACACATCTTCTTAAAGTGGGGCAATGCGCACCGAGGAAGTCCTGGCCGCGATCGCGACCGGCCTGTGGCGCTGGGACCACGAGGCCGGGCAGGTCACACTCGACGCGGAGGCGGCCCGGCTCCTCGGCCTGCCCGGCGAGTCCGGCAACTACAGCGAGTCCGTGGTGCGCTCCCGGTTCCACCCGGTCGACTGGAACGAGATCTACGCGGTCGTGAACCTCGCGGTCGCCGAGGGCACGCTCGCCGAGGCCCGGCTGCGGATCGTGGACGACCAGGGGTACGTGCTCCGTATCGTCCGAAGCCGGTCGAAGCCGGTCCTGCAGGCCGGGGGAGGCCCGCAGAGCTACGTACTGTTGGGGACCCTCCAGGAGGTCGCGGAGCCGCAGCCGGACGCCACCGCCACACAGACGGCCATCACCGGGGACTGGCGCCGCTCCCGCGAGGCGTTCCTGCTGGACGCGGGCCGGGCGCTTGCCGAGGCACGCTCCACCGAGGAGGTGCTGCGGGTCGCCGCGTCGCTCTCCATGCCCGGGTTCTCGCCGGACGGCCTCGCCGTGTTCGGCGTAGCGGGAGAGCGGCTGACGATCATCGGGCACCACGGGCACAACGTGGGTGACGAGGACCCGTTCGCCGACATGCCCCTGGACACGGACTATCCGGCCGCCGAGGTCGTACGGACGGGGCGGGCGATCTATCTGCCGTCGCCGGACGAGTACCGGCGGCGCTTCTCCGCCACCTGGCCCCTCGCCCGCCGCTTCGGGCGCCGCTCCTGGGCCTTTCTGCCGCTGATCGCCTCGGGCCACGTGATGGGCGCCTGGATGGCCGGGTTCCGGCACCCCGTGACCTTCTCGCCGGACGAGCGCGCCGTGCTGACGACGGTCGCCCGGATGCTCGCCCAGGCGCTGGACCGCGCCGGGGCCGCCGAGACCGAACGCGAGCTGTCACTCGGCCTCCAGCGCTCGATGATGCCCTCCCTGGGGCCCGACATCCCCGGGATGTCCGTGGCGGCGCGCTACATCCCGACCGGTGGTGGGCTGCAGGTCGGCGGTGACTGGTACGACATGATCCCGCTCCCGAACGGCCGTATCGCCCTCGTCATCGGTGACGTCCAGGGCCACGACGTACGTGCCGCGGGCCTCATGGGGCAGCTGCGGATCGCCCTGCGCGCCTACGCCTCCGAGGGCCACCGCCCCGACGCGGTGCTCTCCCGGGCCTCGCGCTTCCTCGCCGGTCTCGCCGAGGAGCAGGGGGGCGGGGACGAGAGCGCGGCCCCCCGCTTCGCGACCTGTCTGTACGCGGAGGCCGACCCGGAGAGCGGCACCCTGGACATCGCCCGGGCGGGCCATCCGGACCCCGTCGTGATCAGTGCCGACGGCACCGCGGTGATCCGTCAGACGGCGGGCGGACTGCCGCTGGGCATCGAGGCCGACTCGGACTATCCGACGACCAGGGTCGTCCTGGAACCGGGCGAAACGATCATGTTGTGCACGGACGGGCTCATCGAGACCGGCGGGCACGACATGGCGACCGGCTGGAGCCGGCTGAGGCCGGTCCTGGAGGAGCCGACCGAGGACCTGGAGAAGCTCGCCGACGCCCTCGTCCAGGCCGTGCACGGCCCGACGTCCCACTACACGACCGGCCCGCTGGCTGACCGGCGCGAGGACGACATCGCCGTCCTGGTGCTCCGCCGCGAGGGCCCCACGACCCGGCAGGCGCCGCCGCGCCGCACCGCGATGACCATCGCCCAGGCCGAACCCGAGCGCATCGCGGCGGCCCGCCAGCAGCTGCGCGAGCTGCTGCACGACTGGGCCGACCCGGAGCAGGTCGACTCGGCGGTGCTGATGCTCTCCGAGATGGCCACCAACGTGCTCGTCCACACGGACGGCGACGCGCTGATGGTCGCGGAGGTGAGCGGCGAACGGGGCGAGCGGCGGCTGCGCGTGGAGGTCGCCGACGGGAGCGACGAGCTGCCGCACAAGCGGCGGCCCGGCGAGATGGCGTCCAGCGGGCGGGGTCTCGTCCTGATGGAGATGCTGGCCGACGCATGGGGCGTGGACCCTCGTGGTGAGGGGAAGTCGATCTGGTTCGAACTGTCGGAGGCGCAGCTGCCGGCTCTCTGACCGGGGCGGTGGGCGCCCGGTGCCGGCGCCGGCGCCCCGGCCGGGTCCCCTGGGTCTCAGGCGCCGGCCGGGCTCGCCGGGGGGCCCTCACCGGGGTGCGGCGGGTCGCCGGGCTCCGAGGCCTCGTAATCCTTCCGGAGCTCCCCGATGACCCCGAACACCGCCGCGCACAACGGCACGGCCAGCAACATGCCCAGGACGCCCGCCACACTCGCACCTGCGGTCAGGGCGATCATGATCATGGCCGGGTGCATCTGGACCGTACGGCTCTGGATCATCGGCTGGAGGACGTGTCCCTCCAGCACCTGGACCGCCAGCACCACCCCCAGGACCCAGAGGGCGATGACGAACCCCCGGTCGACGAGCGCGACCAGGACGGCGACGGCGCCGGAAATGACCGCGCCGAGATAAGGGATGTACGCCCCGACGAGGACCAGCGCCCCCAGACCCACCGCCCCGGGGACGCCCAGGATCAGCAGACCCACCGTGATGCACACGGCGTCGATCAGCGCGATGAACGTGGTGCCCCGCATGAAGCCCTCGACGGCCTCGAAGGCCCGCCGCCCCATGGCCTCCACCAGGTCGCCGGTACCGCGCGGGGCGAGGGTGTGGGCGAGGTTCGCGGCCCGGTCGGAGTCGCGCAGGAAGAAGAAGGTGAGCAGCAGGGTCAGGATGCCGGTCGCCGCGAGGGAGCCGAGCAGGCTGATCCCGCTGAGCAGGCCGCCGGCCGCGCTGGCACCGAACTTCTCGAAGAGGTTCTTGGCGTTGTCGGTGAGGTCGTTCACGTTCGCGCCGTCGGCGATGCCGAAGTGGTCGATGATCCACTGGCCCGCGTCCTTGAGCGAGTCCACGATCTGGCCGCCGGTGTCGATGAGGGCCGTCACGACGATGTACCCGGCGCCTCCGACCACGGCGACGAGCACGCAGCAGGTGAGTCCGGCGGCCACCGACCGGTTCACCTTGCGGGCGGTCAGCCATCGGTGGACCGGACCGAGCAGCGCCGTGCCGAGCAGCGCGAGCAGGACCGGCGTGACCGCCGTCTTGAGCACGATGCACAGCCACACGGCGACCGCGACGACCCCGGTGACGAGGAGCAGGACGCCGCACCACGCGGCTGTCCGTCGCGCAGCATCGGGCAGGAGAGGCTTGGGGGTCTGCACCCTCCCACCCGATCACGGCGCCGGTAGCGCGGCCCGCCCGCCGGGGCGTACGGGTGACTGTCCGTCACCCGGCGCCGCGGCGGGCGGACGGGGCGTCACATTCCGTGGACGGCGGGCACGGTGCCGAGGCGGCCGGCCTGGAAGTCCTCGAAGGCCTGCTTGAGCTCGGCCTGGCTGTTCATGACGAACGGCCCGTAGTGCGCCATGGGCTCACGGATCGGACGGCCGCCGAGCAGGACGATCTCCAGGTCGGGGCTGTTGCCGTCCTGGGCCTCGTCCGCGCGGAACGTCAGCGAGGAGCCGCTGCCGAAGACGGCGGTCTGCCCCTTGTGGAGCGGCCTGCGCTCCGCACCGGCGGTGCCGCGTCCGGCGAGGACGTAGGCGAGCGCGTTGAAGTCCTCGCGCCACGGCAGGGTCACCTCGGCGCCGGGACGGACGGTGGCGTGGATCATCGTGATCGGGGTGTGGGTGATCCCGGGACCCTCGTGCCCGTCGAGCTCACCGGCGATGACGCGCAGCAGCGCGCCGCCGTCCGGGGAGGCGAGGAGCTGGACCTGGCCGCCGCGGATGTCCTGATAGCGGGGGGCCATCATCTTGTCCGCCTTGGGCAGGTTCACCCAGAGCTGGAGGCCGTGGAAGAGGCCACCGGACATGACGAGGGACTCCGGCGGCGCCTCGATGTGCAGCAGGCCCGAGCCGGCTGTCATCCACTGGGTGTCGCCGTTCTCGATGGTGCCGCCGCCACCGTTGCTGTCCTGGTGGACGAAGGTGCCGTCGATCAGGTAGGTCACGGTCTCGAAGCCGCGGTGCGGGTGCCAGGGCGTGCCCTTCGGCTCGCCCGCGGCGTACTCCACCTCACCCATCTGGTCCATCATGATGAACGGGTCGAGGTGCTTGTAGTTGATGCCCGCGAAGGCGCGGCGCACCGGGAAGCCCTCCCCCTCGAACCCGGTCGGCGCGGTCGTGACCGCGAGCACGGGACGGGCCACGGCGTCACCCTGGGCCGCCACCTTGGGCAGGCTCAACGGGTTTTCGACGGTCACTGCGGGCATCGAAGCCACCTCCTGGATTGTCCTGGTTCCAATTTAGTTGAATGGTGAACATCTCGCAAGGGCGGATCCATTCCCGCCCCGCCCGGGCAGCACGAAGGGCCCGCACCACAGGGGTACGGGCCCTTCGGCACCGCCGTTCGCCGGCCGCCGAACCAGGGGCCCTAGCCGTACATGCGGCGCATCGCGAAGTCGACCATCTGCTCCACGGCCTTGGCGTCGAAGACCATGCGGTGGTCTCCCTCCATGTCCAGGACGAAGCCGTAGCCGGTGGGCAGCAGGTCGATCACCTCGGCGCCGGTGATCACGAAGTACTTGGACTCCTTGCCCGCGTACAGCCGCAGCTCCTTGAGCGTGGTGAACATGGGGATCACCGGCTGCTGGGTGTTGTGCAGGGCCAGGAAGCCAGGGTTGTCCCCGCGCGGGCAGTAGACCTTCGAGGTCGCGAAGATCTGCTGGAAGTCCTCCGCGGACAGGGAGCCCGTGGTGAAGGCCCGGACCGCGTCCGCCAGGGACGGGGGCGAAGGTTCGGGATACAGCGGCTGCTCGCCGTAGCCGCCGCCCATCTGCTGCTGCGCGCCCGGGTTCTGGTCATAGCCGTACATGCCGCAAAGAGTAATCGGACACATCAACCCCTCGGGGGGTTGCGTCTTATTACTGACGGGTAGCATCATCGTAGAGGTCAGCTGATATACCCACGCCAGCTCGTCGCCCGACCCTCACCCCTCCCCGGGGCGCTGCGCGCCACTGCTATTGATTACGGAGCCTTCCCATGGGGCACTACAAGTCGAATCTCCGCGACATCGAGTTCAACCTCTTCGAGGTCCTCGGGCGCGACAAGGTGTACGGCACCGGCACATTCGCCGAGATGGACGTCGACACCGCGAAGACCATCCTCGACGAGATCAACCGCCTCGCGGAGAACGAGCTCGCCGACTCCTTCGCGGACGCCGACCGCAACCCGCCGGTGTTCGACCCGGAGACCAACACCGCTCCGGTGCCGGCCACCTTCAAGAAGTCGTACCAGGCGTTCATGGACTCCGAGTACTGGCGCCTCGGCCTGCCCGAGGAGATCGGCGGCACCACCTCGCCGCGCTCCCTGATCTGGGGTTACGCGGAGCTGCTGCTCGGTTCGAACCCGGCCGTGTGGATGTACTCCTCCGGCCCGGCCTTCGCCGGCATCCTCTTCGACGAGGGCAACGAGGCGCAGAAGAAGATCGCGGAGATCGCCGTCGAGAAGCAGTGGGGCTCGACGATGGTGCTGACCGAGCCCGACGCGGGTTCGGACGTCGGCGCAGGCCGCACGAAGGCCGTCGAGCAGGAGGACGGCTCCTGGCACATCGAGGGTGTGAAGCGCTTCATCACCTCGGGCGAGCACGACATGTCCGAGAACATCCTCCACTACGTGCTGGCGCGTCCCGAGGGCGCAGGCCCGGGCACCAAGGGCCTCTCGCTCTACATGGTCCCGAAGTTCCACTTCGACTGGACCACCGGCGAGCTCGGTGAGCGCAACGGCGTGTACGCGACGAACGTCGAGCACAAGATGGGCCTCAAGGCCTCCAACACGTGCGAGATGACCTTCGGCGACCAGCACCCCGCCAAGGGCTGGCTGGTCGGAGACAAGCACGACGGCATCCGCCAGATGTTCCGCATCATCGAGTTCGCCCGCATGATGGTCGGCACGAAGGCCATCGCGACGCTGTCGACGGGTTACCTGAACGCGCTGGAGTACGCCAAGGAGCGCGTCCAGGGCACGGACCTCTCGCAGTTCATGGACAAGACGGCGCCCAAGGTCACCATCACGCACCACCCCGACGTGCGCCGCTCGCTCATGACGCAGAAGGCGTACGCGGAGGGCATGCGCTCCCTCGTCCTGTACACCGCCACCGTCCAGGACGCGATCCAGGAGAAGGAGGCCGCGGGCGAGGACGCGAAGGCGCTGAACGGCCTCAACGACCTGCTGCTCCCGATCGTGAAGGGCTACGGCTCCGAGAAGTCGTACGAGCAGCTCGCGCAGTCGCTCCAGACCTTCGGTGGTTCCGGTTACCTCCAGGAGTACCCGGTCGAGCAGTACATCCGCGACGCCAAGATCGACACCCTGTACGAGGGCACGACGGCGATCCAGGGTCAGGACTTCTTCTTCCGGAAGATCGTCCGCGACCAGGGCGCCTCGCTGAACACGCTCTCCGAGGAGATCAAGAAGTTCCTCGCCGAGCACCAGGGCAACGAGGAGCTCAGCACCGCGGTCGACTCGCTCGCCAAGGCGGCCGTGGACCTTGAGGCGATCGTCGGCACGATGATCACCGACCTCACCGCCACCGGTGAGGACGTCAGGAACATCTACAAGGTCGGTCTCAACTCGACCCGCCTGCTGATGGCCTCCGGCGACGTCGTCGTCGGTTACCTGCTGCTCAGGGGCGCGGCCGTGGCGGCCGAGAAGCTGCCGACCGCATCCCCGAAGGACGTCGCCTTCTACCAGGGCAAGATCGCCGCCGCGAAGTTCTTCGCCGCGAACATCCTGCCGGGCGTGGGCGCCGAGCGCGCGCTCGCGGAGACTGTCGACAACTCGCTGATGGAGCTGGACGAGGCCGCGTTCTAGTCCGCGTCCCTCCCCGTCGCACCATGTGAGAAGGCCCGCCCCCACCGGGGCGGGCCTTCTCTATGATCGGGATCCGGCCCGACAAGGAGACATGCTCATGAGCTCGAAGCGGGTAACTGCCGTACACCGGACGGCGCGAGGCGTTTCGGCGGCAGCTGCGGGGCTGCTCCTGCTCGCGGGCTGCGGTGGCGGCACCGGGGACGAGGCGGCGGCGCTGGACGAGGCACAGGTCGCCTCCGTGCTGCCGGACGAGGACGCGATGCCGGGCTGGGAGCGCTCCGAGAAGGCGTCCACCTCGCCGATGAACGACCTCGCCCGCGGCAGCCTCTGCCCGAGCCGGGGCCACGAGGGGTGCGAGAAATCCCTGTTCATGGGGTCGGTCTCCTTCGTGAACGAGAACGAGAAGGCCGGGGCCCGCTTCTGGATGATCGCGTACGAGGACGAGGAGGCCGCCGAGGCCGCGTACGACGTCCTGTGGAAGCGCACCGCGCGCACCACCGGCAAGGACGAGGCCGACCTCGGGCAGGTCGGCGAGCAGCGCGACGCCCGGCTGGGGGCGCAGTACGGCCAGGGGCTCAGCGTCACCGGCCAGATACGGGTCGGCACCGCGGTGCTCTGGATGGGTTCGGACGCCCGGAGCGAGGAGAAGCCCGACCAGGAGCTCACCGAGGGCCTCGCGGCACTGTTCTCCGAGCGCGCGCGGCAGGCCCAGAACGGCGACGAGCCGACCGCCGGGCTCTGACCGGTGCCGGGCGAGGAACCGGCCGGGAACCGGCCGAACCACCACGCCACACACAACCTGCCCGTTTCCTCACGCGACAGCCGTGAATCCTCGCTGCCCACCGTCGTTACAGTGAAGAACATGAGTTCTCCCCTCCGCTTCGATCGCGGGCACACCGACGACCTGATGACCTTTCTGATGGCCAGCCCCTCCCCGTACCACGCGGTGGCGTCCGCCGCGGCGCGGCTGGAGAAGGCCGGCTTCCGGCAGGTCGAGGAGACCGCGGCCTGGGACGCGTCCACGGGTGGGAAGTACGTGCTGCGCGGCGGGGCGATCATCGCCTGGTACGTGCCGGAGGGCGCCGAGGCGCACACCCCGTTCCGGATCGCCGGAGCGCACACCGACTCGCCGAACCTCCGGGTGAAGCCGCTGCCCGACACCGGTTCCCACGGCTGGCGCCAGGTCGCCGTGGAGATCTACGGCGGGACGCTCCTGAACACCTGGCTCGACCGCGACCTCGGTCTCGCCGGCCGGATCTCGCTGCGCGACGGCACGCACCGGCTGGTCAACATCGACCGGGCCCTCCTGCGCGTACCGCAGCTGGCCGTGCACCTGGACCGGTCGTCCAACACCGACGGCCTCAAGCTCGACCGCCAGAAGCACATGCAGCCCATCTGGGGCCTCGGTGACGTCGCGGAGGGCGACCTCATCCGCTTCGTCGCCGAGGAGGCGGGCGTCGACGCCGAGGACGTGACCGGCTGGGACCTCATGCCGCACGCCATCGAGCCGCCGTCCTATCTCGGGCGGGACCGCGAGCTGCTTGCCGGTCCACGGATGGACAACCTGCTCTCGGTGCACGCGGCGACCGCCGCGCTCGCCGCCGTCGCCGGCCGGCCGGACGACGAGATCCCGTACATCCCGGTGCTCGCCGCGTTCGACCACGAGGAGAACGGCTCGCAGTCCGACACCGGCGCCGACGGCCCGCTGCTCGGCACCGTCCTGGAGCGCTCCGTCTTCGCCCGCGGCGGCAGTCTCGAAGACCGTGCCCGCGCCTTCGCCGGCACCGTCTGCCTCTCCTCCGACACCGGGCACGCGGTGCACCCGAACTACGCGGAGCGCCACGACCCGACGCACCACCCGGTGGCCAACGGCGGGCCGATCCTCAAGGTCAACGTCAACATGCGGTACGCGACCGACGGCAGCGGCCGCGCCGTGTTCGCGGCGGCGTGCGAGAAGGCCGGTGTGAAGTGGCAGACGTTCGTCTCCAACAACGCCATGCCGTGCGGTACGACGATCGGTCCGATCACGGCGGCCCGCCACGGCATCCAGACCGTCGACGTCGGCGTCGCGATCCTGTCGATGCACAGCGCCCGAGAGCTGTGCGGTGCCGACGACCCGTACCTGCTGGCGAACGCGCTGGCCGCGTTCCTGGCGGGCTGACGGCACCCCTGCCGGCCCTCTGACGCAGGACCCGACGGGCACCCCCGCCTCCGCGGCCGGGGTGCCCTTCCGCGTGCCCGACTGCCGCCCGGCGCATGGTCGTTCACTTGCCGGGTACGCGACCGGTACAACCGGCCCGGATCCTCCGGGCCATCGAGGAGGCGGAACTCATGGGACTCGGAGGGTGCATCATCCTCATCGGTGCAGGGGCAATTCTCGCCTTCGCCACCGACTGGCAAATGGACACCGTCAACGTCGACCTGGTCGGCTGGATCATGATGCTCGTCGGCCTCGTCGGCGTCTTCGCCTACGCGAGCATCGCGCGCCGCCGCCGCATGGTCGTGCCGCCCACCACGGTGGTACGGGAGGACGAGCGCAACTACCCGTGAGGGTGCGTGGGACCGTCGGTCCCACCTGGGACGACCTGGCAACCGGAGGCACCGGCGCCCCGATATTCTGGGGTGTACGCGTGCCCCGACCCGGGTACGTCCCTCCCCCCACCGAGAGGTACTCGTGGAGTTCCGGCTGCTCGGCACCGTCTCCATCGACACGCTCTCGGGCCCGCTGCCGCTCGGGCCGGCCAAACGACGGAGCCTGCTCGCCGCTCTGCTGCTGCGTGCCAACACCCCGGTTTCCATCTCCCAGCTGACGGACGCGCTGTGGGACGACGAACCTCCGCTGCACGCCCGGACCGTCATCCAGGGCCATGTGTCCCGGCTGCGGGCCCTGTTGACGGGAGCGGACGCCGAGGCGTACGAGGTCGAACTGACGACACTCGGTGACGCCTACCTGCTGCGGGTTCCGGAATCGCTGCTCGACTCGCAGCGCTTCGAGGAACTCCTCATGCTGGCGCGCGAACAACGCAGCGCCACCGACACGGTCCTGATGCTCAGGGAGGCGCTCGCCCTGTGGCAGGGACCCGCGCTCACGGGCGTGTTCGCCGGTCCGCCGCTCCAGGCGGCGGCGCACTCCCTGGAGGAGTCGCGGCTGGCCACGGTCGAGCAGCTGGCCTCCGCCTACGTCCGCCTGGGCGAACACAACCGGGCCGCCGCGGTGCTGCGGGCGGAGGCCGTGGCGCATCCGATGCGTGAGTCCCTGGCGGCGGCGCTGATGACGGCGCTGTACCGGTCCGGGCGGCAGTCGGAGGCCCTGGACAGGTTCCACCACACCCGCCGGCTGCTCGCGGACGAGCTGGGGGTCGACCCCGGGCGGGAGCTCGCCGACGCGTACGCCCTGATCCTGCGGGGCGATCCAGGGGACGGCCCGCGGGCGGACGAGGCCCCGGGGCCCGTACAGCTCCGTCCGGCCCGCGTCGCCGCCGACGTGCCGGCTCCCGTCGTGGCCGCCGTGCCGGCCCCCCTCGCCCCGGCCCGCGCACCCGCACACCCGGGTGTCGATCCGCACACCGCCGACCTGCTGCCCCGCGCACCCCGCGGCTTCCACGGGCGGCTCCCCGAACTGGCCTCGCTCTCCCGGGCCGCGGCGGGCGAGGCTCCCATCTGCCTGGTCACCGGGCCGACGGGCATCGGCAAGACCGCGCTCGCCGTCCAGTGGGCGCACCGCAACGTCGCCGCGTTCCCCGACGGACGGCTCTTCGCCGATCTGCGCGGATTCAGCGACACCGGTGAGCCCGAACCGCTGGAGATCCTGCGCGAGTTCCTGCTCGCGCTGGGCGTCGCACCGCGCCGCGTACCCGAATCCGTCCCGGCCGCGTCCGCGCTCTTCCGCTCGATGACCGCCCGGCGCCGTCTCCTCGTCGTACTCGACAACGCACGCGACTCCGCCCAGCTCAGGCCCCTCCTGCCGGGCGGCACCGACTGCGTCACCGTGGTCACCAGCCGACACCGGCTCGAAGGCATCATCGCCTCGGACGCGGCCCGGCCCGTCCCGCTCGACATCCTCGGTCCGCAGGACGGGGTGGCCCTGCTGGCCGGTGTGCTCGGTGAGGAGCGCGTACTCGCCGAACCGGTGGCGGCCCGCCGTCTCGCCGACCTGTGCGGCGGACTGCCGCTCGCCCTGCGGGTCACGGCAGCGCGTCTGGCGGGCCGTCCCGGGCGCACCCTGGCCGGTACGGCCGCCGAACTCGCCGACGAACAGAGCCGGCTGGCCTACCTCGAAGGCGAGGACACCGGTGTCTCGGCCGCGCTGCGGCTGACCGTGCAGCAGCTCCCGCCCGAGGCGGTGCACCATTTCGCCCGCCTCGGTCACCACCCCGGCGGCCACTTCGACCCGTACACGGCCGCCGCGCTCGCCGGGAGCGACCCGGTCACCGCGGCGACCGCGCTGGAACGCCTGGGAGCAGCCCACCTCGTCACGGAGTCGGCGCCCGGCCGCTGGGTCCTGCACGACCTCGTACGCCTGTACGCGCGCGGGCTCGACCCGGACGCGGCGCACGAGGCGCTCGTCGGCGTCCTCGACCACTACATCGCGACCGCGCTCGCCGCCGCCGACACGGCCGAACCCGGAGGCGAGCCGTGCTTCGTCCTGCCGGACGGTTTCCGGCGCCCCGCCGCCGTACGGGACTTCTCCGGACGGGCCGAGGCGATGACGTGGCTGGCCACCGAACGTGAGGACCTCACCCTGGCCGCCGCCGCGGCCCGTACCGCCGGACTCGACGACCGGTCCTGGCGGATCATCCTGCTCCAGTGGCCCCAGGTGGTGTGGCGGGTGCGGGACAACTGGACGCCGATGCTGGAGACGGCGCTCGCCGCGGCGCGCGACCTCGGCGATCCGTACGCCGAGTCCCGGGTGACGACGCTGCTGGGCTGGGTGCTGACCGAGGAGGGCAGGACCGCCGAGGCCGTGACCCTGCTGGAGCGTTCCCCGGGCCTCGCCCGGCAGGCCGGCGACCTGCTCGGTGAGGCGACCGCGCTGATCAACCTGGCCATCGTGCAGGCCGAACAGGGCGACCTGGAACCGGCGCTGGAAGGCTGCGAGCGCGCCATCGAGCTGGGCCGCGCGGAGCGGGACGCCCACACCGAGATGCTCGCCCTGCAGCACATCGCCGGGATGCAGCTCGCCGCCGGCCGGCCGGAGGAGGCACTCGACGCCGCCCGCGCCGCCCTCGACCTCGGTCCCGAGCACGAGGAGGCGGCCCGCCGGGTGCTGCTGACGACCATCTGCGGCGAGGCCCGTCTGGCGCTGGGCACGAAGAGCGAGGGCCTGCGGCTGCTGGAGCGTGCCGCCCAGGAGGCGGAGGACACCGGCTTCAGCGAGGGCGCGGTACGGGCCTTGGGCGCGTTGTTCCAGGTCACCGCTGATCCGGACCACAAGAGGCGGTACGAGCGGGCGCTCCTCAGGCTCTCCGACGACGGCTGAGGCCTCTCCGGCGGCGGCCTGAGGCGGGCGGACGGTCGGGGCAGGTGCCGGGCATCGGCGGGACGTTAGCGGCACGACAGCGAAACGTCACCGCCGGGCGGCAGACTCATGGATGTCAGCAGGTCAGGGGCGATTCACCGCAAAGACGGGAATCAGCTCCGGATCACTGCCCACTCAGCCAGTCGACCGTCGGGCCGGACCACCGGACGCGTCGGACACCACACCACCCGACCCGGGGGACTCTCATGCGTACGTACCGTCACCGCTCCGCCCTGCTCGCCGCCGCGACCACCGCCGCCCTCGCCCTCGCCCTCACCGCCTGCAACGGGGACGACTCCGGCACCAAGTCCGCCGGCCCCGCGGACACCAGCTCCTCGCAGAACGCCGCCGAAGGCTCCTCGCAGGACACCGGCTCCGAGCAGGCCGACTCCGCGAAGGACACCGCCGCCGAGCAGACCACCGGTTCCGGCACCGCCGACGGGTCCGCCGGCTCCGACGCCGGGGCGAACGCCCCGACCTGCACCACCGATGACGTCGCCATCAGTGCCGCCCGCCAGGACGGCCCGCCCTACACGCACATCGTCCTCACGGCGAAGAACACCTCCGGCCACAGCTGCACGATCAAGGGCTTCCCGAAGGTCCAGTTCCTGGAGAGCCACAAGGAGGACGTGCCCGCCGTCGCCAAGAGCGCGCCGGCCGCCCCGGTCGTGCTCCAGGCCGGCGCTCCCGCGTACGCCCTGGTGAAGCTGTCCGACGGTGGCGTCGACGAGGAGAACGAGCCGGTGTCGGCCTTCTCCGTCTGGCTGGAGGGCGGCGACGGCATGGCCACCGTGCAGGCGCCGGGCTCCGGCGGCATCGCCGTGGACCCGGCCGTCTGGGCGACGGGCTACTGGACCCCCGAACTTCGCAACGGCGCCGACGACTTCTGAGCGACGGCTCCCTGAGCGGAGCGCGGGCGCCCACCACCCCGAACGGGGCGCGGGCCGGCCCCTGAACGGCCCGCGGGCCCGTCCCGGTGGATTCCCACAGGGACGGGCCCGTCCGCGTACTCGGATGTGCCGCAGGGTCAGGCGTCGTCCATACCCGCGAGCACCAAGGGCAGCCGGGACACACCTTCGGGAGTCACCCGCAGGGGTACGCCCCAGTCCTGCTGGTGGACGTGGCAGGCCGGGTACTCGTTCTCCGGGTCGTCGTCGCAGGACGCCGCCATCGCAGAGACGTGCAGCACGCCTTCGGTGACCCCGTCCGCCAGGACGAGATCGCGGAACAGGTCCGTACCCGGGCCCGTGCCCTCCGCGAGCAGCTCGGGCGGGGTGGACGAGACCAGCAGGCGGGTCGAGGGACCGTACCGGGTGTCCAGCTTCTGGCCCGCCGGAGCCTGGAAGACCACGTCGAGACGGAGCGCTCCCGGCGCCACCTCGGTGGCGGACCGCTGGGTCCGGTGGGCCTCGCCCGCCACGCGTACGGCCTCTTCGGGCAGCCGCAGCCGGGTCAGCCGGTGCCGGGCCGACTCGACGACGACCAGGTCACCGTCGACCAGCACCGCGTCGCTGGGCTCGCGCACGTCCGTGGCCAGGGTGGTGACCTCGCCGCTCTCGGGGTCGTACCGCCGCAGCGCGTGGTTGTACGTGTCGCTGACGGCGACGGACCCGTCCGGCAGCGCGGTGACGCCCAGCGGGTGCTGGAACAGCGCCTGTCCGGCGGCGCCGTCACGGTGGCCGAAGTCGAAGAGCCCGGTGCCGACGGCGGTGTGGACGGAACCGTCCCGCTCGACATACCGCAGGGCGGAGGTCTCCGGGTCGGCGACCCACAGCCGCTCCCCGTCGACGGACGTCGCGAGACCGGACGGCTGCGCGAACCACGCCTCGCCGGCCGGCCCGTCGACCAGCCCCTCGTTGGTCGTGCCCGCCTCGACCCGCACGCTCCGGGTCCCGGGGTCGTACGACCACAGCTGGTGCACGCCCGCCATCGCGATCCACAGGCGGTCGTCGAACCAGGCGATGTCCCACGGGGAGGAAAGATCGATGTCCTTGGCGGGGCCGTGGTTCGGCGCCCCCTGCCACCACTGGCGGCCCGTCCCCGCGAGCGTGGCCGTCAGGCCGGTGCCCAGGTCGAGGGCCCGGATCGCGTGGTTGACCGTGTCCGCGACGGCGACACGCCCGTCGGGCAGCACAGCGAGTCCCTGCGGCTCACTGAACCTGGCCTCGTCCGGCCCGCCGTCCACCAGGCCCCGCTCACCCGTCCCGAAGTACCGGCGGACGGTCTCACCGTCCCCGTCCAGCTCGACGAGGCGGTGCCTGGTGGTGTCCGAGACCAGGAAGCCACCGTCGGGGAGGACCAGCGCCTTTCCGGGGAAGCGCAGATACGTGGCTACCGGCTCCGGGGCGACGTAGGGGCCGTCGCCCCTCCGCAGCGTTCCCTTGGCCCCGTGCTCGGCCTCCAGCTCCTCGACCAGCTTCCCGATGGCGTGGGCGTGTCCCTCACCGGCGTGCTGGGCGACGACGTACCCCTCGGGGTCGATGACGACGAGCGTCGGCCAGGCCCGTACGGCGTACTGCTTCCAGGTGGCGAGCTCGGGATCGTCGAGGACGGGGTGGTGCACCTCGTACCGCTCGACGGCGTCGACGACGGCCTGGTGCTCGGCCTCGTGCACGAACTTCGGCGAGTGCACACCGATGATCACCACCGTGTCGCGGTGCTTCTCCTCCAGCTCGCGCAGCTCATCGAGGACATGCAGACAGTTCACACAGCAGAATGTCCAGAAGTCCAAGATCACAATGCGCCCTCGCAGGTCAGCGAGGGTGTACTGCTTATCGCCTGTATTCAGCCAGCCGCCCTTGCCGATCAGCTCAGGGGCCCGGACGCGCGCACGTGTAGCCATACCGACAGTCAACATCACCGCGCCCTGCACGCATTCCGGAGGGGGCTCGGGGACCCTGTGAGTCATGAGACTTCTCGTACGTGAGCGACTGTTCGCCGTCGGTGACGACTACTGGATCGAGGACACGGAGGGGCGCAAGGTCTTCCTGGTCGACGGGAAGGCCATGCGGCTGCGGGACACCTTCGAGCTGAAGGACGCTCAGGGCCGGATCCTCATCGAACTGCGGCAGAAGCTGATCAGCCTGCGCGACACGATGGTCATCGAGCGCGACGGCAGGCAGCTCGCCGAGGTCAGGCGGAAGCGGCTGTCCCTGCTGCGCAACCACTACCGCGTGACGCTCGTCGAGGGCACCGAACTCGACGTCAGCGGGCGGATCCTGGACCGCGAGTTCGCCATCGACTACGACGGTGAACTGCTCGCCCAGATCTCCAGGCGCCGGCTCACCGTCCGCGACACGTACGGGATCGATGTCGTCCGCGAGGACGCGGACGCGGCGCTGATGATCGCCGTATCGATGTGCGTGATCGTGCTCGCCGACAAGGAGGGGTGAAGCCGCTTCTGTTTCACGTGAAACAGAAGCGGACCCCTGCTGCTCGTCAGCGCGGCGGCGCGAGGCCCAGACGACGGTCCTTCAGGGCCGGGAACTGGTCGCGGGTGGTGGCGGTCCTGGCCGGGTCGAACTCCACGGTCAGGATCTCCTCGTCCGCACCGGCCTCGGCCAGCACCTCGCCCCAGGGGTCGACGACCATGCTGTGCCCGGCCTGCTGGATGTCGGCGTGGGTACCCGCGGTGCCGACGGCCAGGACGTACGCCTGGTTCTCGACGGCGCGGGCCTGCGCCAGCAGCGTCCAGTGGGCGCGGCGGCGTTCGGGCCATCCGGCGGCGACGACGAGGGTCTCGGCTCCCGCGTCTACCAGCCCACGGAACAGTTCGGGGAAGCGCAGGTCGTAACAGGTGGCAAGGCCCAGCGTGGTCTGCGGCAGGCCGACCGTGACCAGTTCCTCGCCCGCGCCCATCATCACCGCCTCGCCCTTGTCGAAGCCGAAGCGATGGATCTTGCGGTACGAGGCCACACACGCGCCGCCGGGCGAGAAGACCAGCGAGGTGTTGTAGAGGGTGCCGTCCGCCGCCCGCTCGACGAAGGAGCCGGCATGGAGCCAGACCCCGGCCTCGGCCGCGGCCTTCGCCATCGTCCGGTACGTGGGACCCTCGAAGGGTTCGGCCTCGTCCGCGAAGGTGGTGTAGGAGAAGGCGCCGACCGGCCAGAGCTCGGGGAGCACCACCAGGTCCGCGCCCCGCTGACCCACCACCAGTGAAGCCGCGCGTTCTCTGCGGGCATTGACGGATTCGTCCGGATCTACTGCGATCTGGATGAGGGAGGCGCGCACACTACCACCGTCCTGGCATTCGAGCCGTCAACACGGGCCTACGATCGTCACACGAAAGCACTGCCGGGGTGCCTGCTCGCAGCGTAACTTAGCGAGCGAACCTCAGACGCAGAGCCGTAGCCCGCAGACAGCGCCGTCGGTGCCGGCACAACACGCCGGCACTCCCTGCTCTCCAGCCCATGCACCGCAGAACCGCACGAGGGGTCCCGTGACCGTCCATCCCAGCCTCCAGACCTACGCCGACGCCTGGACCCAATCCATCGAGTCGATAGCCGAGCTGGTGAAGCCGCTCGTCGAAGGAGAGTGGAATCGCCGTACGCCGTGCCCCGGCTGGTCGCTGCGCGACATCGTGTCGCACATCATCGGCATGGAGTGCGAGATGCTCGGCGACCCCCGCCCCATCCACACGCTGCCGCGCGATCTGTACCACGTGCAGAACGACTTCACGCGGTACATGGAGATGCAGGTCGATGTGCGGCGCCACCACACCGCACCGGAGATGACCTCCGAGCTGGAGTACACCGTCATCCGCCGCGCCCGTCAGCTGCGCAACGAGTCGCGTGCCCCCGAGACCATGGTCCGGGCGCCCCTCGGGACGGAACAGACGCTGGAACTGGCACTGCACATGCGGGCCTTCGACGTCTGGGTGCACGAGCAGGACCTGCGGACGACGCTGGGCCAGCCGGGCAACCTGGATTCCCCCGGTGCCTTCGTCGCGCGCGACACCCTGCTCGCGGCCCTGCCGAAGGTCGTCGCCAAGAACGCGGGCGCGCCCGCCAATTCGGCGGTCGTGCTGGATGTGCACGGGCCGATGGAGTTCCTGCGCACGGTCCGCGTGGACGCGGAGGGCCGCGGCTCGATCGACGGGTCGCCCTCCCTGGGTCCCGCCGTGACGCTATCCATGGACTGGGAGACGTACTACCGCCTCGCCTGCGGCAGGGTCCGGGCGACCGCGGTCGCGGACCGGATCAAGGTCGAGGGCGACCAGGATCTCGGCGCCGCGATCCTGCACCACTTCGCCGTGACGCCGTAGTTCCCCGTCGGCGACGCCCGTCCTCCTCCGGCGAGGCGGGCGCGCCGCCGGCCGGCGTGTCACGCGGGCACGTGCACGGCCTCGACCCTGCTGACGATGTGATGGTCGCGCTCCCTGAGTGCCGCCCTGGCCCGCAGCCGCAGGATCTGGGCGATACCGAGCGCCTCCAGGACGAAAACGGAGGCGAACGCGATGCGGTAGTTGTCGCCGGTCGCGTCCAGCAGGACACCGACCGCGAACAGCGTGGTCATCGAGGCGACGAAGCCACCCATGTTGACGATGCCCGACGCGGTGCCCTGACGCTCCGGCGGGTTGGCGGGGCGTGCGAAGTCGAAGCCGATCATCGACGCCGGGCCGCAGGCGCCGAGCACCAGGCACAGGGTGACGAGCAGCCACATCGGCGCGTGGTCGGCCGGGTGAAAGATCGTCGCGGCCCACAGCAAGGCCGTCATCGCGACCGTGCCGAGCGCCAGGGGGACCCGGGCCGCGTGGTGGCGGGCGATGATCTGCCCGTAGACGAGCCCCACCGCCATGTTGGAGAGCACCACCAGCGTCAGCAGCTCACCGGCCGTTCCCCGGCTCAGCCCCTGCGCCTCGACCAGGAACGGCATCCCCCAGAGCAGCAGGAAGACCATCGCGGGAAACTGGGTCGTGAAGTGAACCCACATCCCGAGCCGGGTGCCCGGCTCGCGCCAGGCCGCGGCGATCTGCTTGCGCACGTACGCCGCGCCGGCGTGCTCGGCGGGCGGCGGCTCGTGCCCCTCCGGGTGGTCCTTGAGGAACAGCAGCAGCAACACCAGCACCACCACGCCCGCGCCCGCACTGCCGACGAACGTCGTCGTCCAGCCGAAGCCGTGCAGCGCCCGGGCGATGAACAGGGTCGAGACGAGGTTGCCCGCCATCCCGAACAGCGCGGCGACCTGCCCGATCATCGGCCCGCGCCGCGCCGGGAACCACCTGCTGCCGAGCCGCAGCACGCTGATGAAGGTCATCGCGTCACCGCACCCGAGCAGCGCGCGGGAGGCCAGCGCCATGCCGTACGAGGGGGAGAGCGCGAAGCCCAGCTGCCCGAGGGTGAACAGCACGGCCCCGATGGTCAGGACCTTCTTCGTGCCGAGCCGGTCGACCATCAGCCCGACCGGTATCTGCATACCGGCGTAGACGAGCAGCTGAAGGATGGAGAACGTGGACAGCGCCGAGGCGTTGACGTCGAAGCGGTCCGCGGCGTCGAGTCCGGCGACTCCCAGGCTCGTACGGAAGATGATGGCGACGAAGTAGACGGCGACGCCGATGCCCCAGATCCGGGCGGCACGCCGGCCGCCGGGCGGGTCACCGGGCAGGGAGAGACTGGGCGCGGCCCCGGAGCTCACCGGTCCTCACCCCGGACCAGGACCTTGACCCGGCTGACGTGGCGACGCACGACCTGGGCGGCACCCTCCGCGTCCCCGGCCCTGATGGCGTCCAGCAGTTCGCCGTGCTCGGTGATGTTGGCGGCGATCCGTCCGGGGTGCGCCTCCAGCACGGCGACGCCCATCCGCAGCTGCCTGTCGCGCAGCTGGTCGTAGAGGCGCGAGAGGATCTCGTTGCCCGCGTTCCGCACGATCTCGGCGTGGAAGCAGCGGTCGCTGACGGCGACGGCCGCGAGGTCACCGGCCTCGGACCGCTGCCGCTGCTCCTCCAGCAGTTCCTCCAGCCGTCGGATCAGCTGCGCCGACGCGGGGACCGCCTTGCGGGCCGCGAACTCCTCGACGAGCAGACGGGTCTCCACCACGTCCGCGATCTCCTGCGCGGAGACGGCGAGCACGAGGGCGCCCTTCTTCGGGTAGAGCTTGATCAGCCCCTCGACCTCAAGACGCAGCAGCGCCTCGCGCACGGGCGTACGGGATACACCGACGGCCTCCGCCAGATCGCCTTCGGTGAGGAGCGTCCCGCCCTGGTAACGGCGGTCGAGGACGGCGTCCTTGATGTGGGTGTAGACGCGGTCGGCGGCGGGGGGCCGCTTGAGCGACGTCTTGACGGGAGGCTTGGCTGGGACCGAGGGCGCGGCAGGCATGGACACAGCATAGATACAACATGGACGCATGTGATGACCGGTCCACGATATGAAATTCCGACACCCGGTCGGCGTAACTTCGGAATTACCCCTGAATTCACTCCCGTTGCGGTACATCCATTCCCCCGCACCGAGAGTCTCACCACCGAGCGGCACCCTTATGTAGCCGCATATCAGGGGCATTTGGAGCGTTCAGTTGAATATCGGCATGAAGCGCAGATACCGCGCAACCGCCACTGCCACCGTGGCCCTCACCGCCGGCGCCGTTCTCGCGGGCAGCGCCTTCGCCACGCAGGCCCAGGCCGCAGCACCGCCGAAGCCCACGATCGTCGCCAAGGGCGGCTTCGTGATGAACAACGGCACCGGCAAGACCCTCTTCACCAAGTCTGCGGACACGCGCCGTTCCACCGGCTCCACCACCAAGATCATGACCGCCAAGGTGGTGCTGTCGCAGAAGAATCTGAACCTGGATTCGAAGGTGACGATCCAGAAGGCGTACAGCGACTACATCGTCTCCAAGGGCGCCTCCTCGGCCCGACTGATCGTCGGCGACAAGGTCACCGTCCGACAGCTGCTGTACGGGCTCATGCTGCCGTCCGGCTGCGACGCCGCGTACGCCCTCGCCGACAAGTTCGGGACGGGCACCACGCGCGCGGCCCGCGTGAAGTCGTTCATCGGCAAGATGAACGCCACCGCCAAGTCCCTCGGCCTGAAGAACACCAAGTTCGACTCGTTCGACGGCATAGGGAGTGGGAACAACTACTCCACCCCGCGTGACCTGACGAAGATCGCCAGCAGCGCGATGAAGAGTTCCACCTTCCGCGCGATCGTCAAGACCAAGTCGACGAAGCAGAAGGTGACCACGAAGAGCGGCGGATACCGCTACATGGCGTGGAGCAACACCAACAAGATGCTCAGCACGTACAGCGGTGCCATCGGCGTGAAGACCGGCTCCGGCCCGACCGCCAAGTACTGCCTGGTCTTCGCCGCGACCCGTAACGGCAAGACGGTCATCGGCACGGTCCTCACCTCCTCGTCCGAGGCGAACAGGACCGCGGACGCGAAGAAGCTCATGGACTACGGCTTCAAGCTGTAGGACCCCTACGGATCCGGGCCTCGCGGGTCCGCGGACGAGGGCGGGCGGTCACAACGGTGACCGCCCGCCCAAGTGGTGGCCGACCGCCGGGGCGAGGTTGACGGATTCTTTACCCCGTTCGCGTACATCCCTTCGTGCCGCTCACGAGTCTCGCATCGGGACCCCTCGTGTTTCCGGTCCCCCCAACGCATTCGCGAACTCGGAGCGTTCATTGATATCGAGCCACAAGGCCCGCCCCAAGGCCGGTCACAAGGCCCGCAGCAAGCGCCTGCGCAACGTTGTCGTCGCAGCCGTCGTGTCCGGTGGCGTGATGCTCGGCGTCTCGCCTCTCCTGACGTCGGCCCAGGCCGCTGTCCCCCTGCCGACACTCAGCGCCAAGGGTGCGTTCCTGCAGGACAGGGTCACGGGCGCCAAGAAGTACGGCAAGGCCGCCGACATCAAGCGGCAGATGGCCAGCACCACGAAGGTCATGACCGCCGCCGTGGTGCTCAACACCCCCGGCGTCGATCTGAGCCGCAAGGTCACCATCTCGCAGACGTACCGCGACTACGTCACGGCCAAGGGCGCCAGCACGGCGGACCTGAGGACCGGCGACAAGGCCACGGTCCGTCAGCTGCTGCACGCTTTGATGCTTCCGTCCGGCTGTGACGCGGCGTACGCGCTCGCCGACGCCTTCGGCGTGGGCACCACCCGGGCTGCCCGCACCAAGCAGTTCATCGGCCAGATGAACAAGAAGGCCGTCTCGCTCGGGATGACCAACACCACGTTCGACTCGTTCGACGGCATTTCGTCGACCGGGAACAACCTCTCGACCCCGCGTGACCTCGCGCAGCTCGCCAGTTACGCGATGCGGGGCTCCACGCTGCGCGGCATCATGAGCACCGCCAAGTACGTCACCCCCGTGACGACCAGCACCGGCGCCTCTCGCACGTACACCTGGTACAACACCAACAAGCTGCTCGGCTCCTACAGCGGCGCCGTCGGCATCAAGACCGGCTCCGGCACGGCGGCAGGTCCCTGCCTCATCTTCGCCGCCACCCGGGGCGACAAGACGTACGTCGGCGTCATCCTGAACGGCACCGACCGCTACAACGACGCGGCCAAGCTGCTGGACTACGGCTTCGGTTCCTCCACCGCGACGACCATGCAACTGCGTACGCTGCCCCAGGGCGCGCAGCGCGACTGATCAGGCGCCGGGCTGCGACCAGCCGGACGAACAGAAGGGTGCGGCTACCGACGGTAGCCGCACCCTTTGTCGTCACGCCCAGGTGATCAGCCGCTTCGGCTGCTCCAGGATCGCCGCGACATCCGCGAGGACCTTGGAGCCGAGCTCGCCGTCGACCAGGCGGTGGTCGAACGACAGCGCCAGCGTCGTGACCTGGCGGGGCTTCACCTTGCCCTTGTGCACCCACGGCTGGAGCTTGATCGCACCGACCGCGAGGATCGCGGACTCACCCGGGTTGAGGATCGGCGTTCCCGTGTCGACGCCGAAGACGCCGACGTTGGTGATCGTCACCGTGCCGCCCGCCATCGCCGCGGGAGACGTCTTGCCGTCACGCGCTGTGGAGACCAGTTCGCCCAGCGAGGCGGCGAGCTGGGGCAGGGTCTGCTCGTGCGCGTCCTTGATGTTCGGCACGATCAGACCGCGCGGCGTGGCCGCGGCGATGCCCAGGTTCACGTAGTGCTTCCGGACGATCTCCTGGTTGGCCTCGTCCCAGGCGGCGTTGACGTCCGGGTTCCGCTTGATCGCGACCAGGAGGGCCTTGGCGATGATCAGGAGCGGGTTGACCCGCACCCCCGCCATGTCCTTGTCCTCCTTGAGCTCCGCCACCAGCTTCATCGTGCGCGTCACGTCGACGGTCACGAACTCGGTGACGTGCGGAGCCGTGAAGGCGCTGCCCACCATCGCCTGCGCGATGGCCTTGCGTACGCCCTTGACCGGGATACGCGTCTCCCGGGCACCCGGGACGACGGCCGCGGCGGCGGCCACCGGGGCGGCAACGGGCTCCGCCGGTGCGGCGGGAGCGGCGACGGGGGCGGGCTCCGCCACCGGCGCGGCCGCCGCGTGGACGTCCTCGCGGGTGATGATCCCGTCCTTGCCGGTCGGCGTGACCGTGGCCAGGTCGATGCCCAGGTCCTTGGCAAGCTTGCGGACCGGCGGCTTGGCGAGCGGCCGGGCCTCCGGCGTCACCCCGCCGTGCCCGTTGAGCTCGCTCTGTACCGCGGCGGCGGCCTGCTTCGGGACCTCGGCCCCCTTGCGCGGGCGCCGCTTCGTGGAGGACTCCGCCACGCCGTAGCCCACCAGGACCGGCTGACGGCCCTTCGGCGCCTCGGCCTCGGGCTCCGCGGCAGGTGCCGGAGCCGCCACGGGCTCCGCGGCGGGAAGAACCTCACCCGGCGCCACGTCCACCGTGATGATCACCTGGCCGACATCGACGGTCGTGCCCTCGGGGAAGCGCAGCTCGTGCACCACCCCGTCGAACGGGATCGGCAGCTCCACGGCCGCCTTCGCCGTCTCGACCTCGCACACGACCTGTCCGTCGGTGACGGTGTCGCCCGGCTGGACGTACCACTTGAGGATTTCCGCCTCGGTCAGTCCTTCGCCCACGTCGGGCATCTTGAACTCACGGAAGCGAGCAGACGTTTCGGTCATCGTCGTCACGAACCCTCTCCTCAGTACGCCAGCGAGCGGTCGACGGCGTCGAGCACCCGGTCGAGCCCCGGCAGGTACTCGTCCTCGAGCCGGGCCGGCGGATACGGGACGTGGTAGCCGCCGACACGCAGCACCGGTGCCTCGAGATGGTAGAAGCAGCGCTCCGTGATGCGGGCGGCGATCTCCGCGCCCGAGCCGTAGAACACCGGGGCCTCGTGGACCACGACCAGCCGGCCGGTCTTCTCCACCGAGGTCTGGATCGAGTCGAAGTCGATCGGGGACATCGACCGCAGGTCCAGGACCTCGACCGACTTGCCCTCCTCCTGCGCGGCCGCGGCGGCCTCCAGGCAGACCTTCACCATCGGCCCGTAGGCGACGAGCGTGAGGTCGGTGCCCGTACGCGCCACGGTCGCCTTGTGCAGCGGCCCGGGGATGGACTCCGTGTCCACCTCGCCCTTGTCCCAGTAACGCCGCTTCGGCTCGAAGAAGATGATCGGGTCATCGCTCTGCACGGCCTGCTGCATCATCCAGTACGCGTCGGACGCGTTGGACGGCGAGACGACCTTCAGCCCCGCGACGTGCGCGAACAGGGCCTCGGGCGACTCGCTGTGGTGCTCGACGGCACCGATGCCGCCGCCGTACGGAATCCGCACGACGACCGGGAGCTTGATCTTGCCGAGCGCACGGGCGTGCATCTTCGCCAGCTGCGTGACGATCTGGTCGTACGCGGGGAAGACGAACCCGTCGAACTGGATCTCCACGATCGGCCGGTAGCCCCGCAGGGCCATACCGATCGCCGTACCGACGATCCCCGACTCGGCGAGCGGGGTGTCGATGACCCGTCCCTCGCCGAAGTCCTTCTGGAGCCCGTCGGTGATCCGGAAGACGCCGCCCAGCTTGCCGACGTCCTCACCCATGATGAGGACCTTCGGGTCCGTGTCGAGGGCGAGGCGCAGCGACTCGTTGAGCGCCTTCGCGATGGACATCTTTTCCACGGCCATGGCTAGTTGCCCTCCTCGGCAGAGTCTGCGAACGATGCCTGGTAGGCGGCGAACTGGGCGCGCTCCTCGTCGACGAGGCTGCTCCCGTCCGCGTAGCCGTGCTCGAAGAGCGACATCGGGTCCGGGTCGGGCATGGCCCGTACCGCTTCCCGCACGCGCTTGCCGAGGGTCTCGCTCTCCTCGTCCAGCGCGGTGAAGAACGCCTCGTCGGCGACCTTCTCGTTCTCCAGGTACGTCCGCAGGCGCAGGATCGGGTCCTTGGCCTCCCAGGCCACCCGCTCCTCGTCCGCCCGGTACTTCGTCGGGTCGTCGGAGGTGGTGTGGGCGCCCATGCGGTAGGTGAACGCCTCCACGAGGGTGGGGCCCTCGCCGCGGCGGGCCCGCTCCAGTGCCGACCTGGTGACGGCCAGGCACGCGAGGACGTCGTTGCCGTCGACGCGGACGCCGGGGAAGCCGAAGCCCTGGGCGCGCTGGTACAGCGGCACCCGCATCTGCCTCTCGGTCGGCTCCGAGATCGCCCACTGGTTGTTCTGGCAGAAGAACACCACGGGCGCGTTGTAGACGGCGGAGAAGGTGAACGCCTCCGCGACGTCGCCCTGGCTGGAGGCTCCGTCACCGAAGTACGCGATCACGGCCGAGTCCGCGCCGTCCTTGGCGACGCCCATGGCGTAGCCCGTGGCGTGCAGGGTCTGCGAACCGATGACGATCGTGTACAGGTGGAAGTTGTTGGTGCTGGGGTCCCAGCCACCGTGGTTCACACCGCGGAACATCCCGAGCAGATTGGTCGGGTCGACCCCGCGGCACCAGGCGACGCCGTGCTCCCGGTAGGTCGGGAAGACGTAGTCGTCGTCGCGCAGCGCCCGGCCGGAGCCGATCTGCGCGGCTTCCTGGCCCAGCAGCGAGGCCCACAGGCCCAGCTCGCCCTGACGCTGGAGCGCGGTGGCCTCGGCGTCGAAGCGCCGGGTCAGGACCATGTCCCGGTACAGCCCGCGGAGCTCGTCCGCGGTCAGGTCGATCTCGTAGTCCGGGTGCTCGACGCGCTGACCCTCGGGGGTCAGCAACTGTACGAGTTGGGGCTCGGAACTCTGTGGCGTCTTCGCGGCGCTGGTCCGCTTGCTGCTGCGTCGCGGTTTGCGCGCGGCAGTGCTCTCCACGGTCACGTGCGTGCTCCTCCGTCGGTCCGGCCCCCGGGGTCTGCCGGGAACCAGTGCGGCTCGCCTGTGTCCGGACCCGTGCACGGGGTGGGTGCAACTCGGCCGGGAACAGGCGTGACAGGTGCCCCGGCGAGCGCCCTGTCAAAGGCACGTTACCCAGTGCATCGCATAACTGCGAAACACTCCCTGACCTGCGTTTTTGCTTGGATTTCCAAGTAAATCCAGAAAATCGGGAACTCTCGCTGGTCACAGCACTGGTAACAGCCTTGCAGGCCGCCGGAACAACGGCACGTTATCCCGGCCGGCAGCGGCAGGGAAGGGGTGAGTGTGTGAGACTGCGTTTGTGCGCGAAGATGGAAAAATCACCGTATTTCTGTTGGACGACCACGAAGTGGTCCGCCGTGGAGTGCATGAATTGCTCTCCTCCGAAGCCGATATCGAGGTGGTCGGAGAGGCGGGCACGGCGGCGGACGCACTGGTCCGCATCCCCGCCACCCGGCCCGATGTGGCGGTCCTGGACGTACGGCTGCCCGACGGCAGCGGGGTGGAGGTCTGCCGCGAGGTCCGTTCCCTGGACGAGAACATCAAATGCCTGATGCTCACCTCGTACGCCGACGACGAGGCTCTTTTCGACGCGATCATGGCCGGTGCGTCCGGTTACGTACTGAAGGCGATCCGCGGCAACGAGCTGCTGAGCGCGGTACGGGACGTGGCGGCGGGGAAGTCCCTGCTGGACCCGGCGGCGACCGCGCGGGTGCTGGAACGGCTGCGTGACGGGCCGAAGGGCAAGGGCGACGACAAGCTGGCCGGCCTGACGGAACAGGAGCGCAAGATCCTCGACCTGATCGGTGAGGGGCTCACGAACCGGGTGATCGGCGAGCGGCTCCATCTCGCCGAGAAGACGATCAAGAACTACGTGTCCAGCCTGCTGTCCAAGCTGGGCATGGAGCGCCGCTCGCAGGCCGCCGCGTACGTGGCCCGCCTCCAGGCCGAACGGCGCTGAGTACGCCTCCGCGACGGCGCGGCTCCGGGTGACTCAGGGACTTTGGTCCCGCACCAACCGGGGCCGCGGACCCTTACCCGGCTCCTACAGGCAGCGGACAGTGGACGCATGGCCTCTGAGGAACTCCGTGCGATCGAGCTGCTCGGCCGGGTGCCGTACGGCCGCCTGGCGACGAGTATGCGAGCGCTCCCCATTCTGGCCGTGGCCCGCCACATCGTGGCCGAGGGCCGGGTGCTGCTGCGGCTGCACCGCGGGCTCGGCCACCACGAAAGGTGCGACGGCAGCGTCATCGCGTACGGGGCGGACAACTTCAACACCGCGGCCGGCGGCGGCGACGATCCCTGGTCCGTGCAGTTCACCGGACCCGCCGAGATCGTCCATCCCTGCCTTGACCAGCAGAAACTCTTCGGCCCCGTCCCACTCACGGCGAACGGCGAACCCTTCGACCCGGTCTATCTGCGGCTCGAACCCCACTTCGTCACTACGCACACTCTGGGCTTCGACGCAAGTCCGCAGATCGGCCACGTAGCGTGATCTAGCATTTGGTAAGTGCCGCGCTCATATGTAACCCGTCCACCTGTTCCCCCGGTCGGCGAGGTGCTGCGCCGCTATCCGGATGCCGGTGAACCACTCGCGTGCGAGCCCCTGACCAAGGGGCTGCTCAACCACGGCTACCGCGTCTCGACCACGCACGGCGCGTATTTCCTCAAGCACCATCTGGACAAACACCACCTCGGCGACGCCACCGGCGACCGCGCCACGATCGTCCGCCAGCACCGGGCCACCCAGCGGCTCCACTCACTCGGCGTCCCCGTCGCCCCGCCCCTCACGGACACGGAGGGTGACACGGTCACGGTGATCGACGGCAATTGCTACGCCCTCCACCCCTGGGTCGAGGGCCTCCACCGCGGCGGCGCCGAGCTGACCACCGCCCAGTCACGCCGGCTCGGGGCCCTGCTCGGGGCCGTACACACGGGTCTGGAGCAGGTGATGGGTCCGGGCAGCGGTCCGCCGCCCAGGCCCGGCTACGGGAGTCCGGAGCCCGCGGACACCTTCGAGCTGATCGACGACCTGCTGGCCGCGGCCCGCGGGCTGCGCCCCCGCGACGCCTTCGACGAGCTGGCCGTGCACCGGCTCGTCGAGCGCCGCGCCCTGCTCGAACGGCACGCCCACCGCAAGCCGCCCACCCCGGACGGACCGGCCACGGGTTGGGTGCACGGCGACTTCCATCCGCTGAACCTGCTCTACCGGGGCGCCGACCCGGTCGCGATCGTCGACTGGGACCGGCTGGGGGTGCAGCCGCGTGCGGAGGAGGCGGTACGGGCGGCGGCGATCTTCTTCGTGAGGCCGGCCGGGGAACTGGACCTGGAGAAGGTGCGGGCGTACGCGCGGGCCTACCGGCGGGCGGCGGGTGCGGGAGCGGCGGAGCTGGCGGCGGCGGTGCACCGGGTGTGGTGGGAGCGGCTCAACGACTTCTGGATACTGCGCTGGCGTTACCGCCTGCACGACCGCAGGGCCGACCCGCAGTTCCCTGCGGTGTCGGCCCTGGCGGTGTGGTGGACGCGTGAGTACGAGGCGGTCTGCGAGGCCTTCACGGGGTGAGGGCCTCGCGGGCACCGTGCGAGGTCCGGAGCCTTACGGCGTGGTGCCCGCGACGGTGCCGGCAGCCTCGCCCGCACCGGTCGAGGCGCCCTCGGCCGTGCCCTCGGTGGTGCCTTCGGCCGCGCCCTCCGTCGTGCCCTCGTCGTCGCCCGTGCCGGCGTCGTCCCCGGTGCCGCCTTCGTCGCCCGTGCCCTCGTCCGTGCCCGAGCCGCCGTCGGTGGTGCCGGGGTCGGTGGTGGGCGGCGTGGTGGACGGCGTGTCGGTGGGCTCGGTGGGCGTCGGGGTGGGCTTCCAGGTGGGCTGCTCGGTGGGCTCCCACTGACCGCCCGTGGACGTGTCCGGCGCCTCGGTCTCCTCCGACGGCTCCTCGGACGGCGTCTCCGACGACTTCGACGGGGTGGGTGAGGCCGGGGTGGTGGCGGGGGTCGGAGACTTCTTGGTGCCGCCGTCGTTCGCCGCGTTCACTGCGAAGGCGACCCCGGCGCCGATCGCGATCAGGGCGAGCAGGACGAACAGCCACATCTTGCCGCGGCCGCTGCCGCCGTTGTGCTGGCCGCCGACGTAGCCGCCGTCGTCCGGGTTCATGGGAGGCAGGATCGGGCCCTGGGAGGTGTCCCCGTGGGCCGGGTAGCCCATCGCCGCCGTACCGCCCACCGAGCCCATCGGCGAGGTGTGACCGCCCTCGTGCGCCACGACCGGGCCGGTGTTCCACGTACCGGTGTGACCGCCCTGCACCTGGAGCATCTGCAGGCTGTACTGGACCAGGCCGCGCATCTCCTCGGCGCTCTGGAACCGGTCGTCCGGATCCTTCGCGAGCGAGCGCATCACCATCCCGTCCAGCTCCGGCGGCACCCCGTCCGAGACCTCGGACGGCGGGACGGGGATGTCCTGGACGTGCTGGTAGACGACGGAGAGCGGGGTCTCGCCGGTGAACGGGGGCCGCAGGGCAAGCAGCTCGTAGAGCAGGCAGCCGGTGGCGTACAGGTCGGAGCGGTGGTCGACCGCCTTGCCGAGCGCCTGTTCGGGGGAGAGGTACTGGGGCGTGCCCATGACCATGCCGGTCTGGGTCATCGTCGACTGGGCGCCGTGCAGCGCGCGGGCGATGCCGAAGTCCATGACCTTGACCGCGCCGGACTGCGTGATGATCACGTTGGCGGGCTTGATGTCACGGTGCACGATGCCGTGCTGGTGGGAGTACGCGAGAGCTTCCAGCACGCCCGAGACGATGATCAGCGCCTGCTCGGGCGGCGGCGACTCGGCGTTGAGCAGCAGGTCGCGGATGGTGTTGCCCTCGACGAGCTCCATCACGATGTACGGAACGGTCCGGCCGCCCACGACGTCCTCGCCGGAGTCGTACACGGCGACGATCGCATGGTGGTTGAGGCCTGCGACCGACTGTGCCTCACGGGTGAACCGCGCCTTGGAGACCGGGTCCTCCGCGAGGTCGGACCGGAGCAGCTTCACCGCCACGGTGCGTCCCAGACGCACGTCCTCCGCGGCATAGACCTCGGCCATGCCGCCGCGGCCGAGCCGGTGGGTCATCCGGTAGCGCCCGTCGCCGACCACACCCCCGAGGCCCCAGGAGTCGGTGCCATCCGAAACTCCGCCGCCGTTTGCTTCGGATTCGGGTGCCATCAGTCCTCGCCGTCGTTTCTGTCCGCGCGTCCGCGGGTGCCACGGGTGCCTTGCTGCATTGCCACGTCACGCTACAGGCTCTGTCCGGCACCCCGGTTCGAGAGAGACGGGTCATCCAACCGGTCGGCGTGCCGCACACGCAAATTCCATGCGGTTCCTGTAACGCTTCCGAGACGCTTCTTGTGCGTAGGGTCACGGAACGGGCACCTGGCTTGACGTGTCGTACCCCTCGGGCAGACTTGGCCGGAAACGGGATCTTCGCGTCACGTCATCAGTTGCGCGCCGAGGGGGAAGCTAGTCATGAGCCAGGACGGCGCACACGGCGCTCAGGGTCGCTACGCGGGGGGTTCGGTCGCCGGCGGCCGCTACCAGCTGCGCGACCTGCTCGGCGAGGGCGGGATGGCTTCCGTGTATCTCGCGTACGACTCGGCGCTCGACCGTCAGGTCGCGATCAAGACGCTGCACACGGAGCTGGGGCGCGAACAGTCCTTCCGTGAGCGCTTCCGGCGCGAGGCGCAGGCGGTCGCGAAGCTCCAGCACACCAACATCGTCTCGGTCTTCGACACCGGCGAGGACGAGCTCGGCGGCGCGCTGATGCCGTACATCGTCATGGAGTACGTCGAGGGGCAGCCGCTCGGCTCCGTCCTCCAGTCGGACATCCAGCAGTACGGCGCGATGCCGGCCGACAAGGCGCTCAAGGTGACGGCCGACGTGCTGGCCGCGCTGGAGACCAGCCACGAGATGGGCCTGGTCCACCGGGACATCAAGCCCGGCAACGTGATGATGACGAAGCGCGGCATCGTCAAGGTCATGGACTTCGGCATCGCGCGGGCCATGCAGTCCGGCGTGACGTCGATGACCCAGACCGGCATGGTCGTCGGCACCCCGCAGTACCTCTCCCCCGAGCAGGCCCTGGGCCGCGGTGTGGACGCGCGGTCCGACCTCTACTCGGTCGGCATCATGCTGTTCCAGCTGCTCACCGGGCGGATTCCGTTCGACGCGGACTCGCCGCTGGCCATCGCGTACGCGCACGTGCAGGAGGAGCCGGTCGCTCCGTCGACCATCAACCGCTCGATCACTCCGGCGATGGACGCGCTCGTCGCCCGCGCGCTGAAGAAGAACCCGAACGAGCGCTTTCCGAGCGCCGCGGCGATGCAGGACGAGGTCACCCGCGTGCTGAACGCGGGCGGCCAGGCCGGTGCCCCGGTGATCATCAGCGGCAGCGGTCCGGGTAACAGCGGCGCCGGTGTGGGCTCCGCCGTCTTCCCGCCGGTCGACCAGGGCACGCCCGCGCCGCAGAGCGTGCAGACGCCGTACCAGCCGCAGCCCCACCAGACGCACCAGCCGTACCAGCAGCCGGGCCCGTACGCGCCGACGCCCGCGCCGAGCTACGGCTACCCGCAGGCGTACCAGTCCCCGGTCCCCCCGGCGCACGGAACGCCTCCGCCGTACGCGATGTCCCCGCAGGGAACGATCGGTGGTCACGGCGGCGGTGGACCCAAGCGGAACATGCCGGTGATCGTCGGCTCGATCGTCGTCGCACTGCTCGCGATCGGTGGCCTGGTCACGGTCCTGACCATGAACGGCGGCGACCCGGAGAACGGCAAGGACGGCGATCCGGGTACCGGGGAGACCACGGTGGCCGGCGAGCACAAGCCGCCGGAGCGCAACCGGACGATGGACGAAGAGGACTGCACGGACGCCAGCGAGGACTCGGACGACCCGCAGAAGGTGCAGGCGCCGAACTTCATCTACAAGGACATCCTTTCTGCCAAGGCGTGCGCCGCGGCGGCCGGCTGGACGGTCAAGGTCATCGACGTGGAGGGCAACACGTACGCCGAGGACCAGGTCGTCGACCAGTTCCCGTCCTCCGGTACGGCGATTCCCGAGCGTGACGCCCACTTCGAGCTGAGGATCTCCACGGGCGACCCGGCCTGACGCAGCCCGCCCGGGCACTGGCTGTCCGACGGCCGACGGCCGACCCACGGGGCGCGATGCGGGGGCGCGATGCGTGGCGTGATGCGTCGCGCCCCTGGTGCTCCGCGGCGGAGGCGATCAGGTCGGGCGGTCCGGATGCCGTCCCGACTGAGTCCCGGATGCCGGATATTTCCGCTCGTGTGACTCTGAGCCCATGGCTCCAGGACTCCTCCCGTCTCGGCGGTCCCGGTCGTCGCGTTGTGTGCTCTGCCTGGCGGTGAGCGCGGCGGCGGTGCTGGGACCCGCGAGCTGGACGTACGCGGCAGAGCGGGCGTCCGGCGGGGTTGCGCACCGGTCGGCGGTCCTCCCGTCGACGGAGACGGACGCGCATGCGCCTCTCCCGCTCGCCGCCCGTTCGGCGGAACTTCCGGGTGCGGCCACAGGCAGCCCCTCGGCCGCCCCTGCGGCCGCTCCCACGGCCACAGCCTCGCCCGGCCACACGTCACCGGCGCCGACGCCCCCAGTGGCCACCTCCGGGCCGTCCACGGGCCCCTCGCCCTCGGCCTCCGCGTCGCCGTCCGCCGCCCCCTCCGGCTCCCCGTCCGCACTCCCCTCCGGCTCCCCGTCCGCACTCCCCTCAGGTGCATCAGGGGCCTCCGGCTCGGCCGGGCCGCCCTCCGGGAGCGCCGCGCCGCCGCCCGCCGGGTCGTCGGCGAGCCCCTCCGCCTCCCCCGAGCGGTCGCCCCTCGCCGGGCGGCCGGCCGGCGAGGGAAGGGTCCGGCCGGGGCGTTCACTGACGCCGCTGGAGATCGCCCGCGCCGATGCCCTGCTTGAAGAGGAGGAGGAGCCGGAGCCGGACATCGGCGAGGTCGCTCCCGTCGAGGTGACGCCCAGCCCTCCGGGGCGTTCGGGGCAGTCGGCTCCCCAAGCGATGAGCGGTCCCGCCGTGCGGCAGGTCCAGGAGGTGTCGCTCGGCGCCGGTATCGCGCTGGTCGGGATGGGGCTGGGCTTCCTCGCCCTGCGGATGCGCCGCGCCCGCTGACGCCGCACGGGGGGCGGCGCGCACCCCGGTAATGCCCTGGCCCGACACCCGGTCGGCCCTTGCCATGTGGAGCATACTCGGTATACATACTGAGTATGTCGATTCGCCACGGGCTTCTGGCCCTCCTGGAGCGCGGGCCTCGTTACGGCTCCCAGCTCCGTACCGAATTCGAGTCGCGCACCGGTTCCACCTGGCCGCTGAACGTCGGCCAGGTGTACACCACCCTCAGCCGTCTGGAGCGCGACGGCATGGTCGTCCAGGACGGTGAGGACGACGCGGGGCACGCGCTCTACTCGATCACCGACGACGGCCGCGCCGAACTGCACAGCTGGTTCGGGACGCCCGTCGACCGCGACAACCCGCCCCGCGACGAGCTGGCCATCAAGCTCGCCATGGCGGTCGGTGCACCGGGCGTCGACATCCGAGCGGTGATCCAGGCCCAGCGCCACCACACCCTGAAGGCGATGCAGGAGTACACGCGGCTGAAGGCCCGGGCCCTCACCGCGGTCCCCGCCAACCGGGACGAGGTCGCCTGGCTCCTCGTGGTGGAGCAGCTGATCTTCCAGGCCGAGGCGGAGGCCCGGTGGCTCGACCACTGCGAATCACGTCTCGTACGCCTGGCCGAGGCCGCGGCCACCGACCCCGAGCCCCAGCCGGGCAGGTCCGCACAGCGCGGCTCCGGCCGTGCCTCGACGGCACGGCCCCGCGCCGACCGCTGACCACATCGGCTGACCACGTCGTTCGGATCACGCCGGCAGACCGCGCCCGCGGACCCGGAAACCAGCGGCCGGCGCCCAGCGCCCAGCGCCCGACTGCCGGCACCGGCACCCGGCGCCCGGTACCGACCATCCAGAACTGAGCAGTACGTCCCAGGGGGAACGCCCACCATGTCCTCGTCCGTCCCGTCCCCGTCCACACCGCCGTCCACCGGCCTGTCCGTGGACGCACCCGTCCTGGAGCTGCGCGCGCTGACGCGCACCCACGGCTCCGGAGTCGCCCAGGTCCACGCGCTCCGCGGGATCGATCTGTCCGTCCACGCGGGTGAGCTCGTCGCCGTGATGGGACCGTCCGGCTCCGGGAAGTCCACCCTGCTGACGCTGGCCGGCGGCCTCGACACCGCGAGCAGCGGGCAGGTCGTGATCGAGGGCAAGGACATCGCCACGCTCGGCCGCAAGGGCGTCGCCGCCCTCCGCCGCCGCAGCGTCGGCTACGTCTTCCAGGACTACAACCTCATCCCCGCCCTCACCGCCGCCGAGAACATCGCGCTCCCCCGCGAGCTCGATGGCGTATCCCTCCGCAAGGCGCGCAAGGAAGCCCTCGCCGCCCTGGAGGAGATGAACCTCGCCGAGATCGCCGACCGCTTCCCCGACGAGATGTCCGGCGGCCAGCAGCAGCGCGTCGCCATCGCCCGTGCCCTGGTCGGGGACCGTCGCCTCGTGCTCGCCGACGAGCCGACCGGCGCCCTCGACTCGGAGACCGGCGAGTCCGTCCTCGCCCTCCTGCGCAGCCACTGCGACCAGGGCGCTGCCGGGGTGATGGTGACGCACGAACCGCGGTACGCGGCCTGGGCGGACCGGGTCGTGTTCCTCCGGGACGGTTCGATCGTCGACCAGACACTCGTGTCCGGTGCCGAATCGCTGCTCACCGCGGAGGCCTCCAAGTGAGCCTCCTGCCGGGGTGGCGCGCCGCCTTCCGGATAGCCCGACGGGATGCCATGCGGGCCAAGGGCCGCAGTGCCCTCGTCGTCGCGATGATCGCGCTCCCGGTCCTCGGGGTGACAGCCGCCGACGTCACGTACCGCAGCTCCGTCGCGACCCCTGCCGAGGAACTGACGGCCGCCATGGGTTCGGCGGACGCCGTGTTCAGTTCGGCGGGCGTCGGGCCGGTACCCCTTGAGCAGCTGCCCGACCTCCGGACGTGGGGCACTCCGCCCGACGGGCCCGACCCGGCCGCCGACGGCACGCCGGAGCCGGTCGACGTACCGAGTGCCTTCCCGAAGGGCTCGCGGTACCTCACGGAGCAGGCCGTGCCCGCAAGCGTCACCACCCGGCACGGCATCGCCAACGTCGAGATCGTCGAGCTGCGCACCTCCGACCCGGCGGTACGCGGCAAGCTCGACCTGGTCGACGGGGCGTACCCGAGAAGCGGGGACGAGGCCGTCGCGACCGAGCACTTCCTGGAGTCGGCCGGCCTGGGCATCGGATCCCGCACCACGCTGCGCGGTCCCGGACAGACCTACACGATCACCGGCAGCGTCGAGCTGCACGACGAACTCGACGCGAACACCCTGTACGCCGATCCGGGTGCGGTCATCGCTCCCTGGAAGGCAGCGGCAGCCCGTGACGAGAAGATCGTTCCGCCCAGCCCCGGAGACCGGAAGTGGCTGGTCCAGGGCCCGGCCGGGGTCGGTGTCACATGGCAGGACGTGCTCGCGGCCAACGAGAAGGGGGTCCTGGTCCTGTCCCGTCAGGTCGCTCTGGATCCGCCGCCGGACTCCGAGGTGCCGATGGCCGCACACGCGGGCGACGACTTCCCCGGCACCTCGGCGGAGCTGAGCGCCGCCGTCGTGACCGTCGCCTCGATGGCGGTGCTGGAGGTCGTCCTGCTGGCAGGCCCGGCGTTCGCAGTCGGTGCGCGTCGTTCGCGCAGGCAGCTCGGACTCCTCGGCACCTGCGGCGGCGACCGGAGCCAGGTACGGGCGGTGGTGCTGGCCGGCGGTGTGGTGCTCGGTGGACTCGGCGCCGTGGCCGGTGTCACCGCCGGTCTCGGACTGACCTTCCTGTTCCGTCCGATGATCGAGGGCTGGGCCGAGAGCCGTTTCGGCGCCCTGGAGATCCGTCCCTGGGAGGTGCTGGGGATCGCGCTGACCGGCCTCGTCACCGGAGTGCTGGCGTCCCTTGCGCCCGCCGTCGTTGCGGGCCGCCAGTCCGTGCTGGAAGCGCTCACCGGCCGCCGCGGCACGCGCGGGAGTTCCCGTGTCCTTCCCGTCGTGGGCTGTGTGGCCCTGGCGGGCGGGGTCGCGGTCGCCGTCATCGGCGGTACGAGGGGTGACAGGCAGCTGGTCGCCGGCGGATCGGTCGTCGCCGAGCTCGGACTGCTCGGCTGCATCCCGGTGATCGTCGGCTTCCTCGGCCGGCTCGGCTCCCGGCTGCCGCTCTCCCCTCGGATGGCGCTGCGCGACGCGGCTCGCAACCGGGGCCGCACGGCGCCGGCGGTGGCCGCCGTCATGGCGGCGGTCGCGGGCACGGTGGCCATCGCCACGTATACGGCCGGTGTGATGGCGGAGCACGAGTACGACCACGTGCCCATGCTCACCCCCGGCACGGCGGTGCTCGTGAGCTCCCAGTCGACGAACGTGAAGCAGCTTCCCCTCGCCCGTACCGCCGTCGAACAGAATCTCGCCGTCCGCGGCGGCCGTGCGGACTTCGGACGGGTGTGGGCCGGATCCGACTGCACCGTCTACTACGAGGAGGAGAACGGCTGCGGCACGCTGGAGCTGGTCAAGCCGACCGGCAAGGGCCACAGCTGCCCACTTCAGGGAGCAGGGGCCCGGAAACTCGCGGAAGGGCTTTCCTCCGGCGCGCACAAGAAGCTGATGAACTCACCCGCCTGCGTCGACGAGTACATCCAGGCGCACCCGTTCGATTCGGGCGAGGCCAGGATCGTCGTGGGGGGCGCGGCCGTGCTCACCTCGTACGCGAAGCTCGACGACCCCGCAGCCGTCCGGGCCCTGGCCGACGGCACTCCTGTGCTGCTCAATCCGGCGTACGCGGAGAACGGCCGGATCACTCTGAAGGCCGTTCACAGGTACAACGAGCGCGACAAGGAGAACCGGAGGCTGCACCCGGGCGGGACCAGGACCACCACGGACCGGCTGAAGGTGTACGTCGCTCCCGCGAAGTACGCCGCCACCCCCGGAATCCGCGTGATCATGCCGCGGAAGACCGCGGAGCGGCTCGGACTACGCACGCAGGACTACGGGAGCTTCTACACCGTCGGGCACCCTCCGACGGAGGCCGAGCAGCAGGCGCTGCACGGTGCGTTCGCGCAGAGCGGCAACACCGCCTACTTCCAGTCGGAGTACGGGCCGCAGGACGAGGACCTCGTCCTGCTGATCCTCGCCCTGTTCGCGGGTGTGGTGACCCTGGGCGCCGCGGCCATCACGACCGGTCTGGCCAAGGCCGACGCGCAGGCCGACCTCACGACCCTCAGCGCTGTGGGGGCACCGCCGGGTGTACGGCGCAGGCTCTCCGGCTTCCAGTGCCTGGTGGTCGCGCTCACCGGGGTGCTGCTGGGGACCGTCGCCGGCGTCGTACCCGCGGTGGCGCTGCGTCTGATCGACCTGCGGGAGGCGATGGAGTCCATGCGCGCCGAGCCGATGGACTCCGCTTACACGCCGATCGTGCTGCCCTGGGAGACCATCGGACTGCTCGCCCTGGTGGTGCCGGTCCTGGCGGGTCTCCTGGCTGCCGCGTTCTCCGGGTCACGGACGGTGCTGGCCCGGCGGGCGGGGTGAGGGCCCGCGGCTGACCGGCAGTTCCCGTGCCCCCGGAAAGGGTGGATCACTCGTTACCGGGGGCACCACCGTTGTGTACGGCACGTGTGCGAGAGAATGGCGGCATGGAGATGCCGAGGAATGACCGGTCGCAGGAGCACCCCCAAGTCCTCGTAGTGGGACAGGACGGAATGGCTGTCGGCGGCGGTGACAGTGGCAACGAATCCCGCGAGGTCCCGGTGACGGAAATGGTCGAACAGCCCGCGAAGGTCATGCGCATCGGCAGCATGATCAAGCAGCTCTTGGAGGAGGTCAGGGCAGCTCCTCTCGACGAGGCGAGCCGCGTCAGGCTCAAGGAGATCCACTCCAGCTCCGTGAAGGAACTGGAGGACGGGCTGGCGCCGGAACTGGTGGAGGAGCTGGAGCGTCTCTCCCTGCCGTTCACCGAGGAGTCGGTGCCTTCGGAAGCGGAACTGAGGATCGCGCAGGCTCAGTTGGTCGGCTGGCTCGAAGGGCTCTTCCACGGAATCCAGACGGCCCTGTTCGCCCAGCAGATGGCCGCCCGCGCCCAGTTGGAACAGATGCGGCGCGCTCTGCCGCCCGGCACGGGCCACGAGGACGAGGAAGGCGGCTCGGACCCCCACGGGCCGATCCGGTCCGGCCCGTACCTGTAACGAGCACCGCACCCGAACAGGCGGGCAGCACCGCAGGGGCCCGGCACGCAACGTCGAACGTTGGTGTGCCGGGCCCCTGCGGTTTGCTGGTGTGGTGTGCCGGCCCCTGCGTGTGGTCGGTGTGCGGGGCACCTGGATGTGGTCGGCTTGCGGGTCCCCCGCGTTTTCGCGGTGGTTACGCGGCTGTCGGCGCGAGCAGCAGCACCTTGCCGACGTGCGTGCTGGATTCGAGCACCCGGTGCGCTTCCGCGGCGTCCGCCATCGGCAGCGTGCGGTCCACGACGGGCCGGACCACACCACCGGCGATCAGCGGCCACACGTGCTCGCGCACGGCGGCGACGATCGCCGCCTTCTCGGCGAGCGGACGCCCGCGCAGGGAGGTGGCCATGACCGCGGCCCGCTTGGTCAGGAGCGCGCCCAGGTTCAGTTCGCCCTTGACGCCGCCCTGGAGGCCGATGATCGCGAGGCGGCCGTTCACGGCCAGTGCCCGCACGTTCCGGTCCAGGTACTTCGCACCGACGATGTCGAGGATGGCGTCGGCGCCCGCGCCGTCCGTCGCCTTGTGGATCTCCTCGACGAAGTCCTGCTCGCGGTAGTCGATGAGGATGTCCGCACCGAGCTCGGCGCAGCGCGCCAGCTTCTCCGGTCCGCCCGCCGTCACCGCGACGCGCGCGCCGACGGCCTTGGCGAGCTGGATGGCCATCGTGCCGATGCCGCTGGATCCGCCGTGCACGAGCAGGGTCTCGCCAGGGCGCAGGTGGGCCACCATGAAGACGTTGGACCAGACGGTCGCCGTCACCTCGGGCAGAGCCGCGGCCGTCGTCAGATCCACACCGTCGGGAACGGGCAGGAGCTGCCCGGCCGGCACGACGACCTTCTCCGCGTAACCGCCGCCCGCGAGCAGCCCGCAGACCTCGTCACCCACCGACCAGCCCGTGACGCCGGGGCCGAGTTCCGCGACGCGGCCGGCGCACTCCAGGCCGGGGTACGGCGAGGCGCCGGGCGGCGGGTTGTAGGAGCCCTGCCGCTGCAGCACATCCGCGCGGTTGACCGCGCTGGACACGACCTCGACGAGGACCTCTCCCTCGCCTGGTACGGGATCGGGCACCTCTGCCCATACGAGCGCCTCGGGGCCACCGGGTTCGGGGATCGTGATCGCATACATGGCGGCGAGGCTACTCCGTGCGACGCGCACCGGCATCAGGCCGATCAGCCGCGTCCCCGCACAGCCCCGCGCTACCGCAGTCCGCTGCCCTGCGGGGGACCACTGGTCGGGGTGTGGGACGGGGAAGCGCGCACGATCGTGATGAGGCGGTCCGTCAGTTGCAGGGGGCTGGCCGCCGGATCGTCGTAACCGAGCAGCCGGTGGCCCCGGAGCACGCTGACCACCAGGTCCTCGACCTCCCGCACCGTCTTGCCCACCTCGGCCTTTATCACCGGCCGCTCGATGAGGTCGAGCCCGCTGCCCTGCTGGATCAGGTCCTCCATGACCGTGCCCGCGCTCGGGCTGAGCACGGAAAGACCGAGCAGGCGCCCGGCCGCGCTGGCGCTGGTGATCACCGCGTCGGCGCCGGACTGTCGCAGCAGCGGGGCGTTCTCCTCCTCGCGCACGGCAGCGACGATCTTCGCCCCGCGGTTGAGCTGGCGCGCCGTCAGCGCCACCAGGACGGCGGTGTCGTCGCGCTGGGTGGCGATAATGATCTGACGCGCTTTCTGGAGCTCGGCCCGCAGCAGTACATCACTGCGTGTCGCGTCGCCCAGCACACCCACGAAGCCCTCGGCGTTGGCCGCCTCGATGACTTTCGAGGCCGGATCGACGACGACGATCTGTTCCTTCTTCAGGCCCGTGCTGCACAGCGTCTGGATCGCGGAGCGGCCCTTCGTGCCGAAGCCGACGACCACGGTGTGTTCACGCAAGTTGCTTCTCCAACGGTTCAGCCGGAAGTCCTCCCGGGTCCGCTCCGTCAGGACCTCGAGAGTGGTGCCGACCAGGATGATCAGGAAGAGCACGCGCAGGGGCGTCACCAGGAGCACGTTCATGAGCCGGGCGCCGTCCCCGTACGGAACGATATCTCCGTAGCCGGTGGTCGACAGCGTCACCGTCGCGTAGTAGACCGCGTCGAGGAAGTCGACCTGGCCGTCGGCGTTGTCGTGGTACTCGCTGCGGTCCAGATAGACGATCAGAACCGTGGTGGCCAGCACCATGAGCGCCATCGCGAGCCGCTTGGCGACCTGCCGAAGCGGCCGGTCCATGACGCGACGGGGCAGCATCACCCGGGTGGGGACGACATGCTCGTCGGCGCGCCTGGCCATCGCATCCTGGCCGGGAAGTTTCACGTGAAACACCCTTCCGTCCACGGCGTCGCCGAGGCCCACGGCAGATCGAGGATCTCCACCTCGGTGCCGGACCGTACCCCGCCCGGTGGCACGACTGCCAGTCCGTCAGCAGCGGCGATCCCCCGGAGCATGGCGGGACCGTTGTAGTGCAGGGGTACGACGTGGTCCAACCCGCCCCCGCGCGCGGCGCGATGGACGACGGGCACGAGCCGGGTGTCGTGCGGATGTCCCTGCACCTCGTCGTGGACGAGCGCCCGGTACGGGTCCTGGCCCGTACGCCCCGCGATGCCGCGCAGCAGGGGCTCGGCAAGCGTGAGCAGGCCGGAGACGGCTGCCAGGGGATTGCCGGGAAGGCCCACGACGTACGGGCCTTGAGAGGCGAGCCGGGCCAGCAGCATGGGATGGCCGGGACGCACGTCGACGCCGTCGATCAGCAGCTCCGCGCCGATTTCGGCGAGGACCGGGTGCACATGGTCGACCGGGCCCGCAGCCGTGCCACCGGTGGTCACGACGAGGTCGGCGTCCGAGGCGGTGAGGGCGTGCCGGAGAGCCGCGGCATCGTCGCCGAGTCGCTGGGGCTCGCCGACCTCGGCGCCCAGGGCGCGCAGCCAGGGGCCGAGCATGGGGCCGAGTGCGTCCCGGATCAGCCCGTCGTGCGGCAGCCCGGAGGTGAGGAGTTCATCGCCGAGTACGAGGACGTCGACGCGGGGGCGGGGCACGGCGGCCAGGGCGTCGTACCCGGCAGCGGCGGCCAGCCCGAGGACGGCCGGTGTCACCAGGGTTCCGGCGGGCAGCAGCTCGTCCCCGGTCCGGCACTCCTGGCCGCGCGGCCGGATGTCCTGCCCGGGAACGACCTCGCGCTGCCCGTAGAGCAGCCCCTTGGCCTCGTCGGTGTGCGCGTGCTCGCTGCGGATGACGGCGGTGGCGTCTGCCGGGATACGGGCACCCGTGGCGATCCGTACGGCCTCACCGTCCGGCAACGCCTCGGGCGCCCCGTGCCCGGCGAGGAGGCCTTCGCCCTCACGGACCGTCCACGGACCCGGCCCCGCGACGACCCAGCCGTCCATGGCGGAGGTGTCGAAGGACGGCAGATCGGTGAGCGCGTGGAGCGCCTCGGCGAGGACATGGCCGAGGGCCCGGTCCAGGGGGAGGCGGTGCGCGGCCACGGGGAAGTCCCGCCCGGCCCGCGCGGCGAGGGCGCGAGCGTCCGCCCAGGAGGTGGCTCGTGCCCGTGATCGCCCGGGGCGCGAGGGCTGCGCGGGGGCTGCGGGGGAGTGCGGGACCTGCGAGCTCGCGACCGGGGAGTGCGGGGCAGAGGAGGGCGGGGTCGAGGAGGGTGGTGTCGAGGCGCGTGAAGGTGAGGCGCGTGGAGGTGAGGCTTGCGGGATCGAGGACCCCTGCTCACCCGGACGAATCCCGCGGTCCGGACGGTCCCCGCGGTCCTGACGGTCCCCGCGGTCCTGACGGTCCCCGCGGTCCTGACGGTCCGCGCGATCCGGACGGTCCGCGCGATCCGGACGCTCGGCGCGGTTCGACGCCACGAGGGCCAGCGCCTCCTCCACGGCACGCTCGTCCTCCGCCGCCATCGCGGGGATCGAGGAGGAACCGGGCGAGGCCGGACCGGGCGGACGCGCGTGCTGGGACTCGGCGGCCGTGACGGAGGACGTCTCCCCATCACCGGCCGTGACGGAGGCCGTGTCACCACTGGCCGGTCCGGACGCACGGACGGCACCGGGCTCGGGATGCCCCGTCACTGCGGATCGGCCTCGTTCTTCGTGGCCCCCGCCTCCTCCTCCCACCGGAGGGCGAGCGCGGTGGCCTTGCGGACGGCCTCGGCCACCGCGTCCGCCGCCGCTTCCGGGCCGTCACCGCTGCTCGCCTTCGCCGCCGCGTAACCGACCAGGAAGGTCGTCAGAGGCGCGGCCGGCCGCGCGACACCGTGGGCGGCGTCACGGGCGAGGTCGAGCAGGAGGCCGGTGTCGACGTCGAGGTCGATGCCGAGTTCGTTCTTGACTGCGGTGATCCATTCGTCCAGCACGGACCCATGCTCCCTGATGCGGGCCCTGGCTGTGGCGATGTCTTCCCAGGTGTCGCAGTCGAAGGAGTCCAGCGGACCGGCCTCGACCCGGGCGAGGTCCAGTTCGGCCGTCAGCAACCGCAGCGGCAGCCCCGCGAGGCTGCCGTGCTCGGTGGCCACGAGCGCGAGTTCACGACGCAGCGGTTCGGCCCGGTACACCGCCACCAGAGGCTGGTCACGGCCGCTGGGATCGGTGCACAGGGCGCCCTCCCGGTTCTCTTCCCCGGCTGCGGCCAGAAGCGCCCCGACGGTGGACGTCCCGAGGAACGGCAGGTCGGCGGAGAGTACGAGCAGGTGCTCCGCCGTCGTGTGCCGCACTCCCGCCCCGAGCGCCGCCAACGGGCCACCGCCGACCGGAACTTCCCGCGTCCAGGTCACCGGGCGCCCGGTCGGCCGCCGGCCGCCCACCACCACGGTGGTGCCGGCTCCCGCGCACGCCGCGAGAACCCGGTCCAGCAGCGACCGGCCGCCGACCCGGATCCCCGGCTTATCGGCACCGCCGAGGCGTTTGGCGGCCCCTCCGGCAAGGACGATGGCGTCATAGGCGGTCATGCCCCGAGTATGCGTGCACCTCGCACCCGCTGATCCCGCAGGGACCGGACGCAGTCGGCGGTCCGGCCCCGCACAGCCCGCTCTCCGCCGTTACAGGGTGCGCAACAGCACTGCCGGCTGCTCCACGCAGTCGGCCACGTACCGGAGGAACCCGCCCGCCGTACCCCCGTCACAGACCCGGTGGTCGAAGGTGAGCGAGAGCTGGACCACCTGGCGCACGGCCAGTTCACCCCCGTGCACCCAGGGCTTGGGCATGATCCGGCCGACGCCGAGCATGGCCGCCTCGGGGTGATTGATGATCGGCGTCGAACCGTCGACTCCGAACACCCCGTAGTTGTTCAGCGTGAACGTGCCCCCGGTCAGCTCGGCCGGCGTCAGCTTGCCCGTACGGGCCGACTCCGTCAGCCGGGCGATCTCGGCGCCGATCGACTCCACGTTCCGGGACTGCGCGTCCCGGACGACAGGTACGACCAGCCCGCGTTCCGTCTGGGCGGCGAAGCCCAGGTGGATGTCCCGCAGCCGCACGATCTCCCGCGCGGCCGGGTCCACGGTCGAGTTGAGCTCAGGGAACTTCGCCAGCGCCGCCGTGCAGATACGGGCCAGCAGGGCGAGCACCGACACCTTGGGGCCCCCGGACGGACCACCGGCAGCGTTCATCGCCGCACGCGCCGCCATCAGTTCGGTGGCGTCGGCGTCGACCCAGCACGTGGCGTCCGGGATCTCGTGCCGGCTGCGCGACAACTTGTCGGCCACCGCGCCGCGTACGCCGCGCAACGGAATCCGCTCATCGGCGGTGCCGATGGCAGCCCGTGGCGCCGGAGCGGCGCCGGGTGCGCCGACAGCCACCGGAACGACCGCCGGGGCGGCAGCCGCGGCCGTCCGCTCCGTCGCGGCCTTGATCGCGGCCTCGACGTCTGCGCGCAGAATCAGCCCGTCACGGCCCGACCCCGTCAGCTGAAGCAGATCGACCTCGTGCTGCCGGGCCAGCTTCCGGACGAGGGGCGAGACGACGGCCACCGGCCCCCGCGCCTCTTCGACGGCGACGGCGGGCGCCGGTTCGGGCTTCCGCTCGGGCGCCACGGGCCGGGCAGCCACCGACTCGGGCCGGACCCGCCGACGCCGCGCCGCCGGCGCCCCCGTGCCGTATCCCACCAGCACGTTGCCGGACGACTCGGCCTCGGCAGGTCCGGAACCGTTCGCCGAAGGCCCGGTTCCGGGCCTCGTTTCTGCCCCCGCCCCGGACTCCGAGGATCCGACCGCCACGGTCAGCAGCGGTGCGCCGACCGGGAGTTCCGTACCCTCCTCGCCGTACCGCGCCGTCACCACGCCCCCGTAGGGACACGGCACCTCCACCATCGCCTTGGCCGTCTCGACCTCGACGACCGGCTGGTCGATGGCGACGACATCGCCGACCTCCACCAGCCAGCGCACGATCTCCGCCTCGGTCAGTCCTTCACCGAGGTCCGGCAGCTTGAATTCCAGCACCTGAGCCATCAGCTGTCCGCCTCCCACTGCAGACGGGCCACCGCGTCGAGCACCCGGTCCACTCCCGGCAAATGGTGCCGTTCCAGCATCGGAGCCGGATACGGGATGTCGAATCCGGCGACTCTCAGCACCGGAGCCTCCAGATGGTGGAAGCACCGCTCGGTGACCCGCGCGGCGATCTCCCCACCGGGGCCACCGAAGCCGGAGGACTCGTGGACGACAACGGCCCGCCCAGTACGCCGCACGGACGCGGCGACGGTCTCGTCGTCGAACGGCACCAGCGAGCGCAGGTCCACGACTTCGAGGTCCCAGCCCTCGGCCACCGCGGCCTCCGCCGCCTCCAGGCACACCGGCAGGGAAGGCCCGTACGTGATGAGCGTCGCGCTGCGCCCGGGACGGCGTACGACAGCCCGCCCGATCGGCTCGACCGGGGCCGGTGCCTCCGGCGACCAGGCCGCCTTCGACCAGTACAGCCGCTTCGGCTCCAGGAAGATGACCGGATCGTCCGAGGCGATCGAGGCCCTCAGCAGTCCGTACGCGTCGTCGACCGTGGCCGGGGTGACGACGTGCAGACCGGGTGTGGCCATGTAGTAGGCCTCGGAGGAGTCGCTGTGGTGCTCGACCCCGCCGATCCCCCCGCCGTACGGCACCCGCACCGTGATCGGCAGCGGCATCGCGCCCCGGGTCCTGTTGCGCATCTTCGCGACATGGCTGATCAGCTGCTCGAACGCCGGATAGGCGAAGGCGTCGAACTGCATCTCGACGACGGGCCGCAGCCCGTACATCGCCATGCCCACGGCAGCGCCCAGGATTCCCGCCTCGGCGAGCGGCGTGTCCGTGCACCGGTCGTCGCCGAACTCCTTGGCCAGTCCGTCGGTGATCCGGAAGACCCCGCCGAGCGTGCCGACGTCCTCACCGAGGACGTGTACCGAAGGGTCCTGCGCCATCGAGTCGCGCAGCGCACGCCCGAGGGCCTGCGCCATGGTGGCCGGCTTGGGCTTCCCCGCCTGTGTGCCGGGAACCGCCGCTGCGGTCGTCATCGCCGTTCCTCCGCGTCGTCGTGCTGGTCCTGCTCGGCATCCAGCTCGACACGCAGGCGGGCAGCCTGCTCACGCAGCTGCTCCGTCTGCTCCGCGTAGACGTGGGTGAACAGGCTCATCGGGTCGAGCACCGGGTCGGCGTTCATCCGCTCACGCAGTCCGGCAGCCATCACGTCCGCCGCTTCCTTCGCCGCCACGATGCCATCCTCGTCCAGCAGTCCGCGCCCGGTCAGCTCCCGCTCCAGGAGCCGGATGGGGTCGTGCGCCCGCCATGCCTCGACCTCACTGTCCACGCGGTACCGCGTGGCGTCGTCGGCGTTCGTGTGGGCTTCCATCCGGTAGGTGACGGCCTCGACGAGCGTCGGTCCCTCACCGCGCCGGGCACGGGCCACCGCCTCGCCGAGCACCTGGTGCACGGCCGCCGCGTCGTTGCCGTCGACCAGGCGGCCGGGCATCCCGTACCCGATGGCCTTGTGGGCCAGGGAGGGTGCCGCGGTCTGCTTGGCCAGCGGGACGGAGATCGCGAAGCCGTTGTTCTGCACGAAGAAGACGACCGGGGCCCGCCAGACGGCCGCGAAGTTCAGCGCCTCGTGGAAGTCGCCCTCGCTGGTCCCGCCGTCGCCGACCATGGCGAGTGCCACCACGTCGTCGCCCTTGAGGCGCGCGGCGTGGGCCAGGCCCACGGCGTGCGGCAGCTGGGTGGCGAGCGGGGTGCAGAGCGGGGCGATGCGGTGCTCTCGCGGGTCGTACCCGGTGTGCCGGTCGCCGCGCAGGAGAGTCAGTGCCTCGACCGGGTCGAGTCCGCGTGCCACGGCCGCGAGGGTGTCGCGGTAGCTGGGGAAGAGCCAGTCCTGCTCCTCCAGCACGAGCGCGGCAGCGACCTCGCATGCCTCCTGCCCGGTGCTCGACGGGTAGACGGCGAGCCGGCCCTGCTTGGTGAGGGCCGTGGCCTGCGCGTTGTAGCGACGGCCGCGCACCAGCTCGGTGTAGAGCCGCAGCAGCAGGCCGGGGTCCGCGTCGGCCGCCGCGTCCGTACCGAGCACGCGGTACGGCTCGGGATCCGGGAGCAGCGGCGCCGGGTCGGTGAGCGGCTTCCAGGCCGGGGGCGGCGTGGGCCGGTAGGCAGCCGCGCCGGGCAGCTCTTGGACCGTCATGACAAGCACCTCCTGGCATCGAGGTAGATCGAGGGGTGTCGAAATATGTCGAGATGTCGCGGGGGAGACGAGACACGGGTGTGGTGTGCCTCACCTACCGATTGTTCGGTCGCGGCGGCAGTTTGGCTACAGGCACCGCCAGCCTGTGGACAAACGGTTCTTCACAGCCTGGGATAGGTGCAGGTCGTCCACAACAGGGAGGCACGGAGAGATGGCGTCTGAACAAATGGCCGAGAGGGGCGAGGACCCGGCCCCCGTTCCCCCTGCCAGGCCGCTCGATGCCATCGACCGCGACATCCTCCGCATCCTGCGTTCGGACGGCCGCGCCTCGATACGTTCGGTCGCGGACCGCGTCCACGTCTCGCGTGCCAACGCGTACGCGCGCATCAACCGGCTCGTGGAGGACGGCGTGATCCGCGGCTTCAGCGCGCGGGTGGACCACGAGCGGGCGGGGCAGGGCGCCTCCGCCTACATCACGCTCAAGATCGTGCAGAACTCTTGGCGGACGGTGCGCGAACAGCTCCAGGCACTCCCGGGAGCCACTCACATCGCGCTGGTCAGCGGAGACTTCGACGTACTGCTCCTGGTGCACACGCCGGACAACCGGGCGCTGCGCGAACTGGTCCTGACCAGGATCCAGTCCATCCCCGAGGTGCTCTCCACCCGCACCCTGCTGGTGTTCGAGGAGACGGACCTGGGCCCGGGCCAGGAGCGCCTCGCGGACACCGCCCAGGGCTTCGTCAGCGAGTGACCCGCATTCCCTCGAAGGCCAGCTGCACCACCGTGTCCGCCAGCTGCTCCGCCTCCGCGGAGCCACCGGGCTGCGGGCGGTACCACTCGACCAGGGAGTTCACCATCCCGAAGAGCAGCCGAGTGGCCAGGCGTATGTCCACGTCGGCGCGCAGATCGCCGTCCGCCACCGCCGCCTTGAGCAGCTCCGACACCCGCTGGTCGAACTCGCGCCGACGCTCCAGGGCCCAGCGCTCGGCCTTCGTGTTGCCCCGTACGCGCAGCAGCAGCGTGACGTAGGGAAGCTCGGTCATCAGCACCTCGACGGTGCGGCGCGTCACGTACTCGACCCGCTCGATGGTGCGCCCGCGCGTCGCGCCGGGCTCGTCGAGCACGGCGAAGAGCCCGTCGAGCGCCCGGCTGACGGCACGCCTCAGCAGCTCTTCCTTGCCACTCACATGGTGGTAGATGGACGACTTGGAGATGCCGGCCGCCTTGGAGAGGTGCTCCATGGAGGTGCCGTCGTAGCCGCGCTCGTTGAAGACACGAACGGCCACGGTGAGGAGCGTCTCAGGCGTGTACGTGTCCCGCTTGGCCGTAGTCATGCCCGCGATCCTCCCCCATGAGTTGTCCACAGGTTTCTCGGGGGCCCTTGCCCCGACCGATCGTTCGGTTACTCTAACTCCGTCCGCCCGTCCCTGCCCAGCTCGATGAGGAGTTGGTCCGTCATGGCCGCCGAGCTCTCCCCCCAGCAGCTGTCCGAGACCCACCGACCGACGCTCGACCAGGCTCTCGACGCCATGCGTACGCGCGCCTACTGGTCCCCGCACCCCGAGCACCCCAAGGCGTACGGCGAGGGCGGCGCCCCCGGCAGCCTGGGCCCGGCCGAGGGCAAGGCCGCGTTCGACGCCGTTCTGAACACCCGGCTCGACCTCGGCCAGCCCGGTACCGACGGCTGGACGGGCGGCGAGACCTCGCCGTACGGGCTGGAGCTCGGCGTCGAGTACCCCCACGCCGACCTGGACGTCCTGCTGCCCGCCATGAGCGCGGGCGTGGGCGCCTGGCGCGAGGCCGGACCGGAGACCAGGGCCCTGGTGTGCCTGGAGATCCTGTCCCGGATCAGCGCCCGCACCCACGAGCTCGCCCTCGCTGTGATGCACACCAGCGGGCAGGCGTTCATGATGGCGTTCCAGGCAGGCGGACCGCACGCCCAGGACCGCGGCATGGAAGCGGTGGCGTACGCGTACGCGGAGCAGATCCGCACGCCCGAGACCGCCGACTGGTCCAAGCCCCAGGGCAAGCGCGACCCGCTCCAGCTGACCAAGACCTTCACCGCGGTGGGCCGCGGTATCTCGCTGCTCATCGGCTGCAACACCTTCCCCACCTGGAACAGCTACCCGGGCCTCTTCGCCTCCCTGGCCACCGGCAACCCGGTGCTGGTCAAGCCGCACCCGCGCGCGGTGCTTCCGCTGGCGCTCACGGTGCAGCTGGCGCGCGAGGTCCTCACCGAGGCCGGCTTCGACCCGAACCTGATCGCCCTGGCGGCCGAGCGGCCGGGCGAGGGCATCGCCAAGACCCTGGCCCTGCGCCCCGAGATCAAGATCATCGACTACACGGGGTCGACCGCCTTCGGTGACTGGCTGGAGGCGAACGCCCGCCAGGCACAGGTCTACACGGAGAAGGCGGGGGTCAACACGATCGTCATCGACTCCACCGACGACTACCGCGGGATGCTCGCCAACCTGGCCTTCTCGCTCTCGCTCTACAGCGGCCAGATGTGCACCACCCCGCAGAACCTGGTGATCCCGCGCGGGGGCATCGCGACGGACGCGGGCGACAAGTCGTACGACGACGTGGTCGCCGACATCGCCGCCGCGGTCACCGGCCTCCTCGGCGACGACGCCCGGGCCGGGGCCCTGCTCGGCGCCCTGGTCAACCCGGACGTGAAGGCCAGGGTGGAAGGCGCCGCGGAGCTCGGCGAGGTGGCTCTGCCGTCCCGCTCGGTGTCCAACCCCGACTTCCCCGACGCGGTGGTCCGTACGCCGGTCATCGTCAAGTTCGACGGCGCGAAGCCGGATGACGGCGCGGCCTATCTGTCGGAGTGCTTCGGCCCGGTCTCGTTCGCGGTCGCGGTCGACTCGACGGCGGACGCTCTGGCGCTCCTGCGGCGCACGATCCGCGAAAAGGGAGCGATGACGGTCGGCGCGTACACCACGTCACCGGAGGTCGAGCGCGAGGTGGAGTCCGTCTGCTTCGAGGAGTCGGCCCAGCTCTCGCTGAACCTGACCGGCGGGGTGTACGTCAACCAGACGGCTGCGTTCTCCGACTTCCACGGTTCCGGCGGCAACCCGGCGGCGAACGCGGCCCTGTGCGACGGCGCGTTCGTCTCCAACCGCTTCCGGGTCGTGGAGGTCCGCCGCCAGGCATAGCCGGAGCCGGGGGAGCCGACGGACACCGCCGGCTCCCCCGTCCCGCCGGACCGCACGCTCAGCCCCGTCCCCGTCCCCGACCCGTCCGGCCCTCCGGCGTTCCAGGAGCGGGATCCGGGGACGGAACCACGGCTACGGGCCGGCTGCCGGACCCTCCGGCGCGGGAACGTCCGCGTACCGCTGCACCCACGCGTGCATCGCGATCGCCGCCGCGGCCCCCGCATTGATCGACCGCGTCGACCCGAACTGCGCGATCGAGCACACCATCGACGCGTGTTCGCGCGCCTCCTCCGTGAGCCCCGGCCCCTCCTGCCCGAAGAGCAGCACACAGCGCCGCGGCAGCTCGGTCCGCTCCAGCGGCACCGCACCGGGAAGGTTGTCGATCCCGATGATCGGCAGCCCTTCGGCCGCCGCCCATGCGGTCAGGTCCGCCGTGTCGGGGTGGTGCCGTACGTGCTGGTAGCGGTCGGTGACCATCGCCCCCCGGCGGTTCCACCGCCGGCGCCCCACGATGTGGATCTCCTTCGCGAGGAACGCGTTCGCGGTGCGCACCACCGACCCGATGTTGAAGTCGTGGCCCCAGTTCTCCACCGCCACGTGGAAATCGTGCCGACGCAGGTCCAGGTCGGCGACGATCGCCTCCCGCGTCCAGTACCGGTACGCGTCGCCGACGTTGCGCCGGTCCCCGTGGGCGAGCAGCTCGGGGTCGTACCGCTCACCCTCGGGCCACGGCAGGGGGTGCGGACCGACACCGATCTCCGGCCCGTATCCCTCGTCGTACTGGACCGGTTCCGCCGCCGGATCGGGTGCCCCGGTCGAAGGGGACTCTGTACTGCCGTTCTCGCTGCTCACCCGACGAGCGTATGGCCCGCGCCGTCGTGGTGCTTCGGGGCCTCCCCCTCGTCCTCCCCGGCCGGCTCCCGGCCGGCCACCGGGGCCTCGGGCGCACTGCGGGAGAAGAGCCGCTGCCGGGCGAGCGTGACCCGGCCGCCCAGCCACACCAGGAAGACCGTGGGCAGGAACACCGCGTCAGCGGCGATCATCGCCATGGAGAAGAACGGCAGCCCGAGCAGCAGGGCGATCCCGGCGTGCTCCCCGATCATGGCGACCAGCAGCACGTTCTTGACGCGCCGGTTGAACAACGTGAACGGGAAGGCGACCTGCACGAGAACCGTGCCGTACGTCAGCACCATCACCACCAGGGCGCTGGACGCGAAGAGGCCCGAGAGTCCCGGCCACGGGGTGAAGTAGTCCAGCTTGAGCGGGTAGTAGAGCGCCGTGCCGTCCTGCCATCGCGAGCCCTGGATCTTGTACCAGCCGGCCGTCGCGTAGATCAGACAGACCTCGGCCATGATCACGACGAGCGTGGCGTTGTGGGCGAGGTTGGCCAGCACGTCGAGCAGCGTGCGCGGCTCCCCGTCCGGCCTGAAGCGGTTCGCGGCCCACCACGCACCGGTGCCCGCCCACACCGACCAGAGGAGGATCGGCATCCACCACGTTCCGCCGAGGCCGTCCATGAAGGTGGCCACCAGCAGTACGGAGCCGAGCACGGCCCACAGGACCGGCCCCACGACGTCACGGACCGCACGGGGCCCGTCCGCCGCCCGTGCGGCGTTGCGCGCCGCACGCCGCGCGTCCAGCGACCACACCTGTGCGCAGCGGGTCAGCACGAGGTAGATCGCCATCAGGTGGATGACGTTGTCGCCGCCGTCCCCCATGAAGATGCTGCGGTTCTGCATGGACAGCACGCCGACCATGAAGAGGACGGACATGGTCCGGCTGCGCCAGCCGACCATCAGGAGGGCTGCTGACAGTACGGCGAGCGCGTACACGCACTCGAACCACACCGTGCTGTCCGACCACATGAGCACCGTGAAAGCGCCGTTGTTGCCTATGAGCTGCTCCGCCATCCCCCACTGCCACGGGCCGTCGGGCCCGTACATCTCGTGACGGTGCGGATATTCGCGCAGCAGGAACAGCAGGTACGTGGCGGAGAAGCCGATCCGGATGACAGCGCTCTGATAGGGCCCCAGGGCCGTCGAGGTCACGCGCTGGATTCCGCGGGCGAGCTTGCCGGCAGGACCGCTGGCGGGAACCCGGCCGCCGTCCCGCATATCGGTGGGAGTGCTCACTTGTCCGTCTCCTCACCCTGCGACGCCCGCGCCGCCGCGCCGTCCCCGGGAAGATCGGTGGGATCCACGGTCCACCACGGGAGCACCCGGTAGGTGGGCCTGGTGTTGATCTTTTCCTCGCTCCACGACGGTGCCGGGACGGACCGTACGGCGGAGCGCACCTGGATGCGCTCGACCGTGCCGCCGTAGTCGTGCGCGTCGAGGCGCAGCATCACGATGCGGCGGATGTAGCGCTCGGAGAGGTCTCCGCGCAGGCCGTTGGAACGGTTCTCGCTGTCGTGGGAGTTCAGGTAGAAGTCCCAGCCGCGACGCAGTTCGTTCTGATCGACGTGGCTCGGGAGGAGGTTGCCGCGAATGGCCTCGCCGTCCTCACCGGACAGGCTCATCCAGGGGGTGGTGCGACGGCCGTCGGCGCCTGCGACCTCGGCGCGCACGTGTACGGCGATGTTCTGTTGCAGCGGGTTGGGAGCGAAGAGCTTCCAGTTCTGCTCGAACTCCGGGTAGATCCAGTCGTCTATCGACTCGCCGTGCTGCTTCGTCAGGGTGTTGGACGGCGCGACGTGCAGAAAGACCATGGCCAGGTGTACGGCGCCGAGCGCCCCGATCACGGCCAGAGCCAGTGCGGCGACCACCTGGTACGGGAGCGAGAGCCCTGCTATCCCGCCCGGGCGGGCCGGTACCGCTTCGGGGAGGACGTCGTCCTCACCGTCCGTACGGGCGTAGGCCGACTCGTCGCGGTCTGCGTCCTCCTGCCCCGCGCCCTGCCCTGTACCGCGATCTGCGTCCTGCCCTGTGTCCTGCCGGGGAATCCGGCCCGTACCGGCGTTCGCACCGGCGTCCCTACCCACGCCACGACCCGCGTCCGGACCGTCGGCAGACCCCTCGGCCCGGTGACTCACCGCTTCCGGCCAGGCGGCCTTCCGCTCCCTCTCGGCGCCCCCGCCGTGGTCCGCATCCATCCCGCCCCGATCGCCGTCGATCACCACTCAGTTATCCACAGGGTTGACACCCTACGGGCCGCCGACTCACCATTGAAGTCATTGAACCGAACGATCGGTCGGTAGGGAGTCCGGGATGGCGGCAGTGACTGCGGACCAGCAGAAGCACAGCGCGGCAGGCACGGCGCGGACGGCGCAGGGCACGGCAGAGGACGCGACCCGCACCGCGGTGTTCGACGCGACGGTGGCGGCGGACGACCGAATCGAGCCGCGCGACTGGATGCCGGAGGCGTACCGGGCCTCGCTGGTCCGTCAGATGGCCCAGCACGCCCACTCGGAGATCATCGGCATGCAGCCCGAGGCGAACTGGATCACGCGCGCGCCCTCGCTGCGCCGCAAGGCGATCCTGATGGCCAAGGTCCAGGACGAGGCGGGACACGGGCTGTACCTCTACAGCGCCGCCGAGACCCTGGGCACGAGCCGCGAGGAGCTGCTCGACAAGCTCCACGCCGGACGTCAGCGGTATTCCTCGATCTTCAACTATCCGACGCTGACCTGGGCGGACGTCGGCGCGATCGGCTGGCTGGTGGACGGCGCCGCGATCACCAACCAGGTGCCGCTCTGCCGCTGCTCCTACGGTCCGTACGCCCGCGCGATGGTCCGGATCTGCAAGGAGGAGTCCTTCCACCAGCGACAGGGGTACGAGCTGCTGCTCGCCCTCAGCCGCGGGACGGACGCCCAGCACGAGATGGCACAGGACGCGGTGAACCGCTGGTGGTGGCCGTCCCTGATGATGTTCGGCCCGCCGGACGACGCGTCGGCGCACTCCGAGCAGTCGATGGCCTGGAAGATCAAGCGGCATTCCAACGACGAGCTGCGCCGCCGCTTCGTGGACATCTGCGTCCCCCAGGCCGAGGCGCTCGGGCTCACGCTCCCGGACCCGGACATCCGGTGGAACGAGGAGCTGGGCCGGCATGACTTCGGGGCCATCGACTGGACGGAGTTCCAGGAGGTCCTCAAGGGCAACGGGCCCTGCAACGAGCAGCGCATCACCCAGCGCCGCACAGCCCACGAGATGGGCGCCTGGGTCCGCGACGCGGCGGCGGCCTACGCCGCGAAACACACCACTGGACGGCCCGGGCCCACCGGAACGACCACACAGCCCGGGGAGGCGACGGCATGAGCAGTTCCACCGACTGGCCGCTGTGGGAGGTGTTCGTGCGCTCACGGCGCGGACTGTCCCACACCCACGCAGGCAGCCTGCACGCCCCGGACGCCGAAATGGCCCTGCGGAACGCACGCGACCTCTACACCCGCCGCTCCGAAGGCGTCTCCCTCTGGGTGGTGCCGTCGACGGCGATCACGGCCTCCTCCCCGGACGAGAAGGACTCGTTCTTCGAGCCTTCCGGCGACAAGCCCTACCGCCACCCCACGTTCTACGAGATCCCGGAAGGGGTGAAGCACCTGTGACCGCGGCCCTCGCCCTCGGCGACGACGCGCTGGTGCTCTCGCACCGGCTGGGCGAGTGGGCAGGCCACGCCCCCGTCCTGGAGGAGGAGGTGGCGCTCGCCAACATCGCCCTGGACCTGCTGGGACAGGCGCGGGTGCTGCTCTCCCTCGTCGGCGACGAGGACGAACTGGCCTATCTCCGCGAGGAGCGTGCCTTCCGCAACCTCCAGCTGGTCGAGCAGCCGAACGGCGACTTCGCGCACACCATCGCCAGACAGCTCTACTTCTCCGTCTACCAGCACCTGCTGTACGAGCGTCTGGCGTCCGGCGGCGGCGAGTTCGCCGACCTCGCGGCGAAGGCCGTCAAGGAGGTCGCCTACCACCGCGACCACGCCGAGCAGTGGACCCTGCGCCTCGGTGACGGGACGGCGGAGAGCCACGAGCGGATGCAGAGCGGACTCGACGCCCTGTGGCGCTTCACCGGCGAGCTCTTCCAGCCCGTCGAGGGCGTCGGGGTCGAATGGCAGGCGCTGCGGGCCGACTGGCTAGCGGCGGTGACGGACGTGCTGGTCCGGGCCACCCTCACCGTGCCGGCAGGACCGCAGTCGGGAGCCTGGCAGGCCGGGGCCGGCCGACAGGGACTGCACACCGAGTCCTTCGGCAGGATGATCGCCGAGATGCAGCACCTGCACCGCAGTCACCCGGGGGCGTCATGGTGACCGAGACCCTGCTGGAGGCGGAACTGCACAGGCTGGCGGGCTCCGTTCCGGATCCGGAGCTTCCCGTGCTGACCCTGCAGGAGCTCGGCGTGCTCCGCGGAGTCCGCGTGGACGGCCCGGACAGCGTCACGGTGGAGCTCACCCCGACGTACACGGGCTGCCCGGCGATCGAGGCCATGTCCGCGGACATCGAGCGGGTTCTGCACGACCACGGGATGAAGGACGTCTCCGTGGTGACCGTCCTCGCCCCCGCCTGGTCGACGGACGACATCAGCGACGAGGGGCGGCGCAAGCTCTCGGAGTTCGGTATCGCGCCCCCGCGCCACCAGGGCAGCGGCACGGACGGGCCGGTGCCGCTGACCCTGGCGGTGCGCTGCCCGCACTGCGGGTCGACCGACACCGAGCTTCTGAGCCGCTTCTCCTCCACCGCGTGCAAGGCGCTGCGCCGCTGCGTGGCCTGCCGCGAGCCGTTCGACCACTTCAAGGAGTTGTAGATGTTCCATCCGCTCCGGGTCAGCGCGATCGAACGGATCACGGACGATGCGGTGGCCGTCACCTTCGCCGTGCCGGACGAGCTGCGCGAGACCTTCCGCCACCTGCCGGGCCAGCACCTCAACGTGCGCTACACCCTCGACGGCCAGGAGATCCGCCGGTCGTACTCGATCTGCGCGCCCGCCGTCGAGGCACCGGCCGACCCGGTGCTGCGCGTGGGCATCCGCATGGTCGACGGCGGGGCGTTCTCCACGTACGCCCTCAAGGAACTGGCCGTCGGTGACCAGGTGGAGGCCATGCCCCCGATGGGCCGCTTCGTGCTCCGCCCGCGGCCCGGCTTCTTCGCCGCGATCGTCGGCGGCAGCGGCATCACGCCGGTGCTGTCGATCGCGGCGACGCTGCTGGCCCGCGAACCCGCTGCCCGGTTCTGCCTGATCCGCAGCGACCGGACGGCGGCCTCGACGATGTTCCTCGACGAGGTGGCCGACCTCAAGGACCGTTTCCCGGGCCGCTTCCAGCTGGTCACCGCCCTCTCCCGGGAGGAGCAGGCGGCCGGTCTGCCTTCGGGCCGCCTGGACAAGGAGCGGCTCACCGGCCTGCTTCCGGCGCTGCTCTCCGTCACGGACGTGGACGGCTGGTTCCTCTGCGGGCCGCTCGGCCTGGTGCAGGGGGCGGACAAGGCGCTGCGGGAGCTGGACGTCGACCGCGCCCGCATCCACCAGGAGATCTTCCACGTCGAGGACGGCCCCGCACCCGCCGCGCGCATAGACGCACCTGCCGACAGCACCCTCACCGCGACCCTTCACGGCCGCTCCGGGAGCTGGCCCGTGCAAGGCGCGGAATCGCTTCTGGAAACGGTGCTCCGCAGCCGGTCCGACGCCCCGTACGCGTGCAAGGGCGGTGTGTGCGGCACGTGCCGTGCGTTCCTCGTATCGGGTGAGGTTCGGATGGACCGCAACTTCGCGCTGGAGCCCGAGGAGACCGACGCCGGTTTCGTCCTGGCCTGCCAGTCGCATCCGGTCACCCCGGAGGTGGAGCTCGACTTCGACCGCTGAGTGCCGGCCGCGGGTGAGCACCGCACTGTTCCCTTCTCCTAGAACCTGTTCTATCTTGACGGCTCGTCAGGTCCGTGTGCGGCCCCGGGGTTCAGGTGCGGACCCGGGGTTCAGGGACACAGTGTTCGCGGGAGGCCGGGACAGTGGACTTCACCTTCACCGAGGAGCAGCAGGCAGCCGTCGAGGCGGCGACGTCGGTCTTCTCCGGCGTCGCCCCGGACGCCGTCCCCAGCCCGGCCCTGACGCCAGGAGCGGTGGCCGAGGACATGGACCGGCCGCTCTGGGCCGAGCTCGCCCGCGCCGACCTGCTGAGCCTCACCCTGGCCCCGGAGCACGGCGGGGCGGGGCTCGACCTGGTCGCCCTCTGCCTGGTGCTGCGCGAGTCGGCCAGGGTGCTGGCCCGGGTACCCCTGCTGGAGGCCTGCGCGGTCGCCATGGCCGTACAGCGGTTCGGCCATGCCACTCTGGCGGCGGAGCTGCTGCCGAGCTTCGGCCGGGGCGAACTGGTCCTCACCGTCGGCGCCAACGGCCGTACCGGCCATGACCCGGCCGAGCTCTCCGTCACGGCCCTCCAGGTCCCGTCGCACGGCACGGACGGCAGCACAGCCGCAGCGTCCCGGTCCGCGTCCGGGGCCGGCTGGGTGCTCGACGGGGTGCAGTCGGCGGTGCCATGGGCCCAGTGCGCTGACCGGATCGCGGTACCCGCCCACACACCCGACGGCCGGGCCGTCCTCGCCCTGGTCCCCCGCACGCACGAAGGCGTCCGTCTCGCCGAGCAGGTGTCCACCAGCGGCGAGCGTCTCGCCGAGGTCGTCCTCGACGCGGTCCGCGTCGAGGACCATGAGCTGATCGAAGCCGAAGGCGCCTGGGAGTGGCTGCGCGACCTGCTCACCACCGGGACCTGCGCCCTGGCACTCGGCCTGGGCGAGAGCGTGCTGGCCATGACGAGCGCGTACACGGGCAAGCGGGAACAGTTCGGCTTTCCCGTCGCCACGTTCCAGGCCGTCGCCGTACAGACCGCCGACCGGTACATCGATCTGCGCGCCATGGAAGTGACCCTCTGGCAGGCGGCGTGGCGGCTCACCACCGGGGCCGACGGAGCCCTGCCCGTGGCCGGGGACATCGCCGTGGCGAAGATCTGGGCATCGGAGGGAGTACGCCGCGTCGTGCAGACGGCGCAGCACCTGCACGGAGGCATGGGCGCCGACACCGACTACCCCCTGCACCGCTTCCACGCCTGGGCCAAGCAGATCGAGCTCTCGCTCGGACCGGCAGCGGCCCACGAGGAGGCACTGGGCGACCTGCTGGCCGCCCACCCCCTCGGCTGATCCCGGCCCCGGCCGGTCTCCCTCAGAGGACGAAGGCCGGGCTCTGGCCCTCCGCGACCATCGGCCGCCCGGCACCGTCCCAGGCCTGCATACCGCCGTCGATGTTCACCGCGTCGATGCCCTGCTGGACCAGGTACTGCGTCACCTGGGCCGACCGGCCGCCGACCCGGCACATCACGTGGACACGCCGTCCGTCCTCCGCCGCCTCGGTCAGCTCACCGAAGCGGCCCACGAAGTCACTCATGGGAATGTGCAGGGCGCCCTCGACGTGCCCGGCCGCCCACTCGTCGTCCTCCCGGACGTCAAGAACGAAGCCGTCCGACGGAACCGCCGCGACATCGACCGAGGGCAGCGGGGCGAAATTCATGGGTCATGCCTTCTCTCGTACGAACGCGGCGGGGACACCTGGAACGCTACTGCACCAGGTCCGCCAGCTCAGCCTCTCGCTGCGACACCTCGGCCAGCAGCTTCTCGCCGATGTCCTCAAGCAGACGGTCCGGATCGTCCGGCGCCATGCGCAGCATCGACCCGATCGCGCCCTGCTCCAGCTCCTGGGCCAGCACCGTCAGCAGTTCCTTGCGCCGGCTGAGCCACTCCAGCCGCGCGTAGAGCTCCTCACTCTCACTGAAACGGGCCTCGGGCGCGACCGGCCCGGCCTCCCATTCCCGGACCAGCTCCCGCAGCAGAGCCTCGTCCCCGCGCCCGTAGGCGGCGTTGACCCGGGTGATGAACTCGTCGCGGCGCTGCCGCTCGTTCTCGTCAGGTGCCAGGTCCGGGTGAGCCTTGCGTGCCAGCTCGCGGTAGAGCTTGCGGGCCTCCTCGCTCGGGCGGACCCGCTTGGGGGGCCTGACGGGCTGCTCGGTGAGCATCGCGGCAGCCTCGGGGGACAGTCCGTCGGAGTCCATCCAGTCGTGGAACAGCTCCTCGACCCCGGGCATCGGCATGACGATCGCCCGCGCCTCCTCGGCCTTGCGCACGTCCTCCGGGTCTCCGGTACGGGCCGCACGTGCTTCGGCGATCAGCGCGTCCAGCTCGTCGAGCCGGGTGTACATCGGGCCGAGCTTCTGGTGGTGCAGCCGGGAGAAGTTCTCGACCTCGACCCGGAAGGTCTCCACCGCGATCTCGAACTCGATCAAGGCCTGCTCGGCCACCCGCACGGCTTTGGCGAGCCGCTCCTCGGGACGCGGTGCCGCGACGTCGGGCCGCTCACCCTGCGGCTCTGCCGGGGCAGCGGACGGTGCGTCCTGCCGGTCGTGGTCCTGCCGGTCATCGTCGTTCCGGGTGGTCGGCACCCCGGCGGCTTCGTCGGTCACCCGTCCAGCGTATGGCCAGGACCGGCACCCCGAGGACGCCAGGCCGCCGATCTCCCGGTCAGACGCCGAGCTCGGCGGCTATTCGTCCCGATGCGACCGCCCGCACCAGCTCGGCGTGATCCGCTTCCGTCCGGTCGGCATACGTCACGGCGAAGGAGGCGATCGCCTCGTCCAGCTCGGTGTTCTTGCCGCAGTAGGCCGCCAGCAGACGGGGGTCCGCGCTGTGCGCGTGGGCGCGGGCCAGCAGCGCACCGGTCATCCGGCCGTAGTCGTCCACCTGGTCGGCCGTGAGCGCCGCCGGGTCCACGCTGCCCTTGCGGTTCCGGAACTGGCGCACCTGGAACGGCCGCCCGTCGACCTCGGCCCAGCCGAGCAGCATGTCGCTGACGACCTGCATCCGCTTCTGCCCGAGCACCACACGGCGGCCCTCGTGCGCGACCTCGGCCACCTCGAAACCGGCCTGCGGAAGGTAGGGCGCCAGCGCGGAGGGCCTGGCCTCCTTCACCTGGAGGACCAGCGGCTCGCCCCGGTGGTCCAGCAGCAGCACCACGTAGGACCGCGTCCCTACGCTTCCCGTGCCCACCACGCGGAACGCCACGTCGTGGATGGCGTACCGGGCCAGCAGCGGCACCCGGTCCTCCGAGACCGTGCCCAGGTAGCCGCCGAGACCCGCGGCGACCGCCGCCGCCTCCCCGTCCGGTACCCGGCGAAGCACCGGCGGAGCGTCGATGAAGCGGCGCCCGCCGTCCGCCGAGTCCTCCGTGGACCTGGCCGCGAACCGGGCGCTCGTGTTGTTGCGCGCCTTCTCCGAGACCTTCTCGAGCGTTCCGACGAGGTCCCGCGCGTCCGCGTGCGAGACGAGCTCCTCGTCCGCGATCGCGTTCCACGCGTCGAGCGCCGGCAGCCCGGCCAGCAGCCGCATGGTCCGCCGGTACGCGCCCACGGCGTCGTACGCACCCTTGCGGCAGGTGTCCTCGCCGGCACCGACTTCGCGGCCGGCGAGCACCAGCGAGGTGGCGAGCCGCTTGAGGTCCCACTCCCACGGGCCGAAGACCGTCTCGTCGAAGTCGTTGAGATCGATGACGAGGTTGCCGCGCGCATCGCCGTACAGACCGAAGTTGGCGGCGTGGGCGTCCCCGCAGATCTGCGCGCCCACCCCGGTGACCGGCGTACCCATGAGGTCGTGTGCCATCAGACCCGCCGAGCCTCGCATGAACGCGAACGGCGTGGCCGCCATCCGCCCCACCCGCATCGGCGTCAGCCCCGGCACCCGGCCCCGGTTCGACTCCTCGACCGCCTGGACGGCGTCGGGGCGGCCGGGGGGCAGGGTCAGTGAGCTGTGCGCGGACCGCGCCACCTCGGCCCTCAGCGCCTTGCCTGCCGCCTTCGGCGAACCGTTGGCACCCGCCCCGGCCGACGAGCCCAGCGCCGCTCGCCGCGCGAATCCGGGTACGACCGGAATGCGCACGCCGTCCGTCCCGGTCCGCTGCTCCGGTGCAGTCCTGTCGATCTCACCCATGGAATGCCGCCTCCCCCGCCTGCCGGCCGTCTGTCATCAATTCTCGATGACGGTACCGCCGTCCACCGGCAGCCGTCCGGACCTGTGGACAGACATTCGATCACCCTGTGGACAACGGCCACAAGAGCCTCGGACACCGTCGGCATGGCGCCGGTCGGAGCTGGTCAGTCGCCGGTCGTCGACGGTCGGAATCTGATCAGACGCCGACGGCTTCCTCCATCTCCTCCTCGGCCCCGGCACCGGTTCCGGCCGCGCAGCCGGTGGGCTCCGCCGCTGTCGCGACCTGGCGCCGCCGCACCTCGGCCCACCCGGCCACACCCACCAGCACCAGACCCGCCACGAACCACAGCGCGAGCACCAGCAGGTGACCGCCCAGCGCGTGGCCACCGAAGTACACGTGGCTGCGCACGCCCTCGACGAAGCCCGCGCCGTTCCAGAACGAGTGCAGGGCGCCGAAGAACCCGGGCTGGACCTCGGGCCGGAAGATGCCGCCGGAGGTGGTGAAGTTGAGCATGACGAACAGCACCATCAGGCCGAGCGTCGTCCAGCGCTTGAGGAAGGTGTGCAGTCCGACGCCGATGAGCAGGATGCCCGCCGAGTAGAGCCATGCCATGGCCCAGAGCCCGGCCAGTCCGTGCTCCACGAGGCCGAAGACCGGCCCGGCGAACGCCATGCCGACCACGCTCACCACGAGCGAGGCGCCGACCGCCAGCGCGGCCCTGATCCACAGCGCCAGCGCCGCTCCCGCGCCCCCGATCACCGCGACCGACGCGTACGAGCCGATGCTCAGCACGACCAGCAGGAAGAAGATGCCCTGCCCTGTCGGATCCCCCTCCGCCGACGGCGCCGTGTCCGTCACCGTGAGCGGCGCACCCTGCTCGGCGGCCACCTCGGTGAAGACCTTCTCCACCACCATGGCACTGGTGTCCGACGAGGCGGAGGCCACGAGAAGTTCGGGGCTCTTCCCCGGCAGGTACGCCCCGTAACTCGCCTGGGTGCTCAGGTGGTCGACCGCGGTCGCCCGGTCAGCCACCGTACGCACGCTCAGCGCACCGTCGCCCTTGTCCTGAAGCGTCTGCGCGAGCACCTGGGCGCTCGGTCCGGAGCCGACGACATCCACCCTCATGTCATGCGGTGCCGGCGCGTGGAAGGCCCCCAGATAGGCGAAGCCCATGCCCACACACATCAGCAGGGGCGTGAGGAGGTGGCTGAGGACATGGCGCAGTACGGCGGCGGGGGAGCCGGAGGCGTTGGCGGGGCCTGCGGACATCGGGCAGCTCCAATGGTTGGCTTTTACAACTCAAGTTCCGTTGTACTATACAACTGAATTCGAAGAGATGAATCGGCAGCGAAGATCCGAGAGAGGTGGACCGGTGGCCAGCACGCCCGGGGAACGCGAAGAGTCGCTGGACGTCATCCAGCGCGAACTGACCGCCTTCGCACGCCGCGCACGGTCGGCGGCCGCGCGCCTACATCCGGAACTACCACTGGTCTCGTACACACTGCTGGCCCATATCGACGAACAGCACGGCTGTCGCGCCGCCGATCTGGCCGCGCACTACATGCTCGACAAGTCGACCGTCAGCAGGCAGGTGGGATCCCTGGAGAAACTGGGCCTGGTCGAGCGCCACGCGGACCCCGACGATCACCGCATCCAGGTGCTGCGCCCCACCGAGGCCGGAACCCAGGCACTCGCGGCGACGAAGGCCAGCCGTCGGGCGGCCTACCGGAAACGACTCGGCGACTGGACGGAGGACGACCTCTCCCGGTTCGCGCAGTACCTGTTGCGCTACAACTCCGCCGGCGAGGCAGCGTCCGAGTAGGACCAGGACCAAAACGGTCGTTTCACGTGAAACACGCCACTGCCCGAACAGCTGGTCCAGCCAGCTGGCCAGCAGACGGGTGATCCCCACCGCTGTCGCACACCACTGACGCAAGGAACTGACGAGAGAACTGACGCGAACCGCCGCGAGACACCGCTCCCCCGAACCACCGGGACGGGCCACTCCCGCACAACGCGAAACGCCCGCACAACGCGAAACGGCCGCCATCGGAATTCCGATGACGACCGTTCTTGCGTTACTACCGAGCACCAACCATCGGTGCTCCGTTGTGCGCGAGGGGGGATTTGAACCCCCACGTCCCTAAGGACACTGGCACCTGAAGCCAGCGCGTCTGCCGTTCCGCCACTCGCGCATGAGTGTTGTTTTGAGACTCTCTCACCGTTCGGTGTGAGCGCCTGGCGACATCCGGAAGATTAGCACGATGGACTGGGTGGATTCACATCCGTTGTTTTGGCGAACACATGGGGGGAAGCGGGAACGCGGAGCCCCGCCCCCCACTCCTCCTGAACGCACCCCGCGTGCGGGACACTGTGAGGAGGCCACCTCTACGATCCGTGTGAGGGGTGACACTCATCCACTGGGCAGACAAGGGGAACCAGCCGATTTCCCGACGCGTGGATACGATCAGTAAGCAGTACAGGGACGACGACACCGGAGGAGGTGCCCCATGGGAGTCATGAAGCGTTTCGAGCAGCGTCTCGAAGGTCTGGTCAATGGCACCTTCGCCAAGGTCTTCAAGTCCGAGGTGCAGCCGGTCGAGATCGCCGGCGCGCTCCAGCGCGAGTGCGACAACAACGCCACGATCTGGAACCGCGAGCGCACCGTCGTCCCCAACGACTTCATCGTCGAGCTGAGCACACCCGACTTCGAGCGGCTCAGCCCGTACTCCGGCCAGCTCGGCGACGAGCTGTCCGGTCTCGTACGGGACTACGCCAAGCAGCAGCGCTACACCTTCATGGGCCCGATCAAGGTCCACCTGGAGAAGGCCGACGACCTCGACACCGGGCTCTACCGTGTCCGCAGCCGGACGCTCGCGTCGAGTTCCTCACAGCAGGGCCCGCCCGCACCCCAGGCCGGCCATTCCCCGCACGCACAGCCGAACCGGCCCGGCCCCGGGCGGCCCGCCGCCCCGCAGGCGCCCGGCGGTTACGGCTACCCCCCGACCGCCGCTCCGCCCATGCCCGCGGCCCCGCCGCCGGGCGCGGGGCGCCCCGGTGGTCCCTCGACCGACCGGCGCCCTCCGAGCACGCCCGGCCCCCTGCCGGACGCACAGGTACGGCGCTGGATCGAGATCAATGGCACCCGCCATCAGATCTCCCGCCCGACGTTGGTGATGGGACGAAGCACCGACGCCGACGTGCGGATCGACGATCCCGGCGTATCGCGCCGGCACTGTGAGATCCGGACCGGAACGCCCTCGACGATCCAGGATCTCGGGTCTACCAACGGCATCGTGGTAGACGGGCAGCACACCACCCGCGCTACGCTCCGCGACGGCTCGCGGATCGTCGTGGGCAGCACCACCATCGTTTACCGGCAAGCCGAAGGGTGAAGCGGGGGCAATGTCAGAGCTGACCCTGACGGTCATGCGGCTAGGTTTCCTAGCCGTTCTGTGGCTGTTCGTGATCGTGGCCGTCCAGGTCATCAGAAGCGACCTGTTCGGAACGCGCGTCACGCAGCGCGGCTCACGCCGCACTGCCGCTGACACGCGCCCTCAACAGGCGCGCCAACCATCAGCTGCCGCGGCTCCACCGCAGCAGCGCCAGCAGCCCGGGCGCCAGCGCCGCGGGGCACCCACCAAACTGGTCGTCTCCGAAGGCACCCTCACCGGTACTACGGTGGCGCTCCAGGGCCAGACCATCACGCTTGGCCGGGCGCACGACTCAACCATCGTGCTGGACGACGACTACGCGTCCAGCCGCCATGCCAGGATCTACCCGGACCGTGACGGCCAGTGGATCGTCGAGGATCTCGGGTCCACCAATGGCACGTATCTCGACCGGACCCGGCTCACCACCCCGACGCCAGTTCCGCTGGGCGCGCCGATCCGCATCGGCAAGACCGTCATCGAGCTGCGGAAGTAGTACGACAATGAGCGAGCGGAGCGAGCGAGCCGCGGCGGTCCTTACGACGGACCCGGCCCGGCTCCCGACCGGAGGGTGGGCAGTGTGGCTCGAGACCGGCTGTACCCCGAACCGACGGGCGAGGTGCGCATGAGCTTGTCCCTGCGCTTCGCCGCCGGATCGCACAAGGGCATGATCCGGGAAGGCAACGAGGACTCCGGCTACGCCGGCCCCCGCCTTCTCGCCATCGCCGACGGCATGGGCGGCCAGGCGGCCGGAGAGGTCGCCAGCTCAGAGGTGATCTCCACGCTCGTCCAGCTCGACGACGACGTGCCGGGCTCCGACATCCTGACCTCGCTCGGTACGGCGGTCCAGCGGGCCAACGACCAGCTCCGCCTGATGGTCGAGGAGGACCCCCAGCTGGAGGGCATGGGCACCACGCTCACCGCCCTGCTCTGGACGGGACAGCGCCTGGGCCTCGTCCACGTCGGCGACTCCCGCGCCTATCTTCTGCGCGACGGCGTGCTGACGCAGATCACCCAGGACCACACCTGGGTGCAGCGTCTCGTCGACGAGGGCCGGATCACCGAGGAAGAGGCCACCACCCACCCGCAGCGCTCCCTGCTGATGCGGGCCCTGGGCAGCGGTGACCACGTCGAACCCGACCTCTCCATCCGTGAGGTCCGGGCCGGCGACCGCTACCTGATCTGTTCCGACGGACTCTCCGGCGTCGTCTCCCACCAGACGATGGAAGAGACCCTGGCCAGCTACCAGGGTCCCCAGGAGACCATCCAGGACCTCATCCAGCTGGCTCTGCGCGGCGGCGGCCCCGACAACATCACCTGCATCGTGGCCGACGTCCTGGACGTCGACAGCAACGACACCCTGGCCGGTCAGCTCAACGACACCCCGGTCATCGTCGGAGCGGTCGCCGAGAACCAGGCCGCCCAGCACAACGACGGCGGGGCCATGCAGACCCCGGCGGGACGCGCGGCCGGACTCGGCCGCCCTGTCCCGCCGCCCGCGGGCGGCTTCGGCCCTCCCGGCAGCGGAGACGACAACGGCTACGGCGGGTCGCCCGACGGCGCCTTCGGCTCGTACTCCGACGACGACTTCACCAAGCCGCGCAGCGGCCGCAGGTGGCTGAAGCGCTCCCTGTACCTCATCCTCGCGCTCGCCGTCATCGGCGGCGGTCTGTACGGCGGCTACCGCTGGACGCAGACGCAGTACTTCGTGGGCGCGAAGGACGAGAACGTCGCGCTGTACCGCGGCATCAGCCAGGACCTCGCCTGGATCTCGCTCTCGAAGGTCGAGAAGGACCACCCCGAGATCGAACTCAAGTACCTCCCGCCCTACCAGCGCAAGCAGGTCGAGGCGACCATCGCCGAGGGCAGCCTCGCCGACGCCCGCAAGAAGGTCGGCGAACTCGCCGCCCAGGCATCCGCCTGCAAGAAGGACGCCCAGCGCCGCGCAGCCGAGGCCGAGGCCGACGCACGCACCGGCGAGGGCCAGGCAGGGGGCACCGCCGGTGCTCCCGCAGACAAGACTTCCGCAACGGCCTCCGCCAAGGGGACCAAGCCGACCGCAGCGACTCCCACTCCCGGCCCCAGCCTCTCGGAGGAAGAGAAAAAGCTGGTCCCGCAGTGCGGTAAGCAGTAAGCCGTAGGGGGCCCCAGCACATGAGCGTTGTCACCAACACGACCACCATCGGCGCGATCGACGCGCCGAGCCGCCGCAACACCGAGCTGGCGCTTGTCGTCTTCGCCGTCTTCATCTCGGTGTTCGCCTACGCCAACGTGGGCCTCGCGATCAACGGCGAGCTGCCTTCCGGAATGCTCGGGTACGGGATCGGGCTCGCCCTGCTCGGCGGCGTGGCCCACTTGGCGGTCCGCAAGTTCGCCCCGTACTCGGACCCGCTGCTCCTGCCGCTGGCCACGTTGCTGAACGGTCTGGGTCTGGCGCTCATCTGGCGCCTCGACCAGTCCGTACGCTTCCAGGCCGAGAGCACCTTCGTCCCCGCCGCCTCCAAGCAGCTGCTTTTCTCGGCGGTCGGCGTGGGGCTGCTGGTCGTCGTCCTGGTGGCGCTGAAGGACCACCGGCTCCTCCAGCGCTACACGTACATCTCCATGGTCGTGGCGCTGTTCCTGCTGATCCTGCCGATGTTCTTCCCCGCCGTGAACGGCGCCAAGATCTGGATCAAGATCCCCGGCGTCGGAACCATCCAGCCGGGCGAGTTCGCCAAGATCATCATCACCGTCTTCTTCGCCGGCTACCTGATGGTCAAGAGGGACGCCCTCGCGCTGGCCAGCCGCCGCTTCATGGGGCTCTACCTGCCACGAGGCCGTGACCTCGGACCGATCCTGATGGTCTGGGCGTTCTCGATCCTGATCCTCGTCTTCGAGACCGACCTCGGTTCCTCCCTGCTGTTCTTCGGCATGTTCGTCGTCATGCTGTACGTCGCGACCGAGCGCACCAGCTGGATCGTCTTCGGCCTGCTGATGTCGGCGGCCGGTGCGGTCAGCGTCGCCTCGTTCGAACCCCACGTCCAGGGGCGCGTCGAGGCATGGCTCGACCCGTTCGCAGGCTGGGGCACGCTGGCCGCGAGTGAGCAGATGGCCAAGTCCCTGATGGCGTTCGGCTCGGGCGGAACCCTCGGCACGGGGCTCGGCCAGGGCAACTCGGACCTGATCGGCTTCGCCGCCAACTCCGACTTCATCCTCGCCACCGTCGGTGAGGAACTCGGCCTCGCCGGAATGATGGCCGTCCTGCTCGTCTACGGTCTGATCGTCGAGCGCGGTGTCCGTACCGCCCTCGCCGCCCGCGACCCCTTCGGCAAGCTCCTCGCCGTCGGCCTCTCCGGCTCGTTCGCCATCCAGGTCTTCGTCGTCGCCGGCGGCGTCATGGGACTCATCCCGCTGACCGGTATGACCATGCCGTTCCTCGCGGCCGGCGGTTCGTCCGTGATCGCCAACTGGGCGCTGATCGGCATCCTGATCAGGATCAGCGACACCGCCCGGCGCCCGGCGCCCGCGCCCGCGCCCTCCCCTGATGCCGAGATGACCCAGGTGGTCCGGCCGTGAACAAGCCTCTGCGCCGGATCGCGATCTTCTGCGGGGTGCTCGTCCTCGCCCTGCTGATCCGGGACAACTGGCTGCAGTACGTCCGCGCCGACGAGCTGAACAACCACAAGCACAACCGCCGCGTCCAGATCGAGCGGTACGCACACGAGCGCGGCGACATCATCGTGGACGGCAGCCCGGTCACCGGCTCCGTCAAGACGTCCGGAAGCGACTTCACGTACAAGAGGGTCTGGCAGGACGGGCCCATGTGGGCGCCCGTCACCGGTTACTCCTCCCAGGCGTTCGACGCCTCCCAGCTGGAGAGCATCGAGGACGGCATCCTCACCGGCAACGACGACCAGCTCTTCTTCGACCGGACCCTGACGATGTTCACCGGCGAGAAGAAGACCGGCGGCAACGTCGTGACGACGCTGAATGGCGCCGCCCAGAGGGCCGCCTTCAAGGGCCTCGGTGACAAGAAGGGCGCCGTCGCCGCGATCGACCCGCAGACCGGCGCCATCCTGGCTCTGGCCAGCACGCCTTCGTACGACCCCTCGGTCTTCGCGGGCAACTCCCTCAAGGACTCCGACGCCCGTCAGAAGCTCCTTGAGGACAAGGACAAGCCGATGCTCAACCGGGCCCTGCGGGAGACCTACCCGCCCGGCTCGACGTTCAAGGTCGTCACCGCCGCCGCGGCGCTGGAGAACGGCCTCTACGACGACATCGACGCGAAGACCGAGTCCCCCCTTCCCTGGAAGCTGCCGCAGACGGTCGTCCCGTTGAAGAACGAGGGCAGCATCCCGTGTGAGAACGCCTCCCTGCGGGAAGCGCTCCGCTGGTCGTGCAACACGGTCTTCGGCAAGATGAGCGACGATCTCGGCAACGAGAAGATGATCGAGCAGACCGAGAAGTTCGGCTTCAACAAGGAGATCTTCACTCCGGTCCGGGCCGACGCGAGCGTCTACCCCAAGGACAACCGGCCGCAGAACGCGATGGCGGGCATCGGTCAGGCGTCCAACCGCACCACCCCGCTCCAGATGGCCATGGTCGCCTCAGCGATCGCCAACGACGGCAAGCTCATGCAGCCGTACATGGTCGCCCAGCGCCAGGCACCCAACCTGGACGTCATCTACACCCACGAGAAGGAGCAGCTCGGTCAGCCCCTCTCGGGTGAGAACGCCCAGAAGATCCAGCAGATGATGGAGACCGTCGTCAGCAAGGGCACGGGAACCAACGCCCGGATCGACGGCGTCACAGTCGGGGGCAAGACCGGTACCGCCCAGCACGGTCTGAACAACAGCGAGAAGCCGTACGCCTGGTTCATCTCGTACGCCAAGACCGACAGTGGCTCTCCGGTGGCCGTCGCAGTGGTGGTCGAGGACGGCAACGCCAACCGGGACGACATCTCCGGTGGCGGGCTGGCCGCCCCGATCGCCAGGAATGTGATGAAGGCGGTCATCGACAACAGGTGATGACCGTCACACCGGACGTCATACCAGCACATTGGGATACCGGTCAGATATCAGCTGCCGGGGGCGGGCCGATCACATAGCGCGTGCCCGGTAGCGTATGCGCGAACAGCGCACCGCCGGACCACACACGGGTGCGGTCGGGACTGACGGAGAGGGCTGGAACGTATGGAAGAGCCGCGTCGCCTCGGCGGCCGGTACGAGCTGGGCTCGGTGCTCGGCCGTGGTGGCATGGCCGAGGTCTACCTCGCGCACGACACCCGGCTCGGCCGCACCGTCGCCGTGAAGACGCTGCGGGCCGATCTGGCCCGCGATCCGTCCTTCCAGGCCCGGTTCCGCCGTGAGGCCCAGTCCGCCGCCTCGCTCAACCACCCCGCGATCGTCGCTGTCTACGACACCGGCGAGGACTACGTGGACGGGGTCTCGATCCCGTACATCGTCATGGAGTACGTCGACGGGTCCACGCTCAGGGAACTGCTGCACTCCGGTCGCAGACTGCTGCCCGAGCGCACCCTCGAAATGACGGTGGGCATCCTCCAGGCCCTGGAGTACTCGCACCGCGCCCAGATCGTGCACCGCGACATCAAGCCGGCGAACGTCATGCTGACGCGCACCGGTCAGGTCAAGGTCATGGACTTCGGCATCGCCCGCGCCATGGGCGACTCCGGCATGACGATGACCCAGACCGCCGCCGTCATCGGCACCGCCCAGTACCTCTCTCCCGAGCAGGCCAAGGGCGAGCAGGTCGACGCGCGCTCCGACCTGTACTCCACGGGATGCCTGCTCTACGAGCTGCTCGCGGTCAGGCCGCCGTTCATCGGCGACTCACCGGTCGCGGTCGCCTACCAGCACGTGCGGGAAGAGCCCCAGCCCCCGAGCAACTTCGACCCCGAGATCACGCCCGAGATGGACGCGATCGTGCTGAAGGCCCTCACCAAGGACCCCGACTACCGCTACCAGTCGGCCGACGAGATGCGGGCCGACATCGAGGCGTGCCTCGACGGTCAGCCGGTCGCGGCCACGGCGGCGATGGGCGCGGCCGGTTACGGCGGGTACGGCGGTTACAACCAGGACCAGCCCACGACCGCGCTGCGCCAGGCCGATCCGAACAGCGCGCAGACGTCCATGCTGCCGCCCGTCAACGCGGACGACGGCTACGGATACGACGACCGCCCGGACCGTCGGCGTCAGAAGAAGAGCAACACCTCGACGATCCTTCTGATCGTCGCGGGCATTCTGGTGCTGATCGGCGCCATCCTGATCGGCAAGTCCGTCTTCGGCTCCAACGGGGACGACAGCAGCTTCAAGGTGCCGAACATGGTCGGATCGACCGTGCCGGAAGCGGAGAGGCTCGCGGACAACGCCGGCGTCGTCCTCAAGATCGGCGGCAAGGAAGCCTGCGAGTCCCAGCCGAAGGGCAAGATCTGCAGCCAGACGCCTGCGACCGGCGAGATGAAGGAGAAGGAGACCCTCACGGTCATCGTCTCCTCCGGGGCGCCGAAGATCGAGGTCCCCGACGTCACCGACGAGACCGAGTCCGACGCCCGCAAGGCCCTTGAGGACAAGGGCTTCTCGGTGGTCGTCAAGTCGGTCGAGTCCGATCAGACGCCTGACACGGTCGTCGAGCAGAACCCCGAGGGCGGCTCGAAGGCCGAGAAGGAGTCCGAGGTCACGATCACCGTGGCCAAGGAGCAGATGTTCTCCCTGCCTGACGTCCGTACCCGTACGTTCGACGCGGCTGTGGCCCAGCTCAACGGCCTCGGCTTCGTCAACGTCTCCAAGACAGAGGTCGACTCGACCGAACCTGCGGGCATCGTCCTGGAGCAGACGCCGACCGGGCCGAGCAAGCAGGCCAAGGACGTACAGGTCGTCCTGAAGGTGTCCAAGGGCCCGCCGCAGCCGGAACAGGTCACCGTCCCGGGCGACCTCGCGGGCAAGAAGTACCAGGATGTGAAGGGCCAGCTGGAGGGCCTCGGCCTCGTGGTCGCGCTCGCCCCCGGTTCCGTGGACAAGCCGAACGCCACCGTGGTCAGCAGCAATCCGGGCGGCAACACCCCGGTGGCGAAGGGCAGCACGGTCACCCTCTTCACCATCGAGGGTGGCGGCGGGGACGACGGCGGCGGCCTCTTCGGCGGCCTCGGTTCCCGGGACTGACCCGACCGCCCGGACCCGCACCACGCGCACGACCGAGGGCCCCGTTCACCGACCTGGTGAACGGGGCCCTTCGCGGTATCCGGGCGTCGGAAGGGGCAGCGGCTCAGCGCAGTTCCGCCGGCTCGGTGCGGTCTCGGTCGACCTTCTCCGTCCGCACCAGCTCGCCCCACACGACGTAGCGGTACTTCGAGGTGTAGACCGGCGTGCAGGTCGTCAGCGTGATGTAGCGGCCGGGCTTCTTCACCCCCGATTCCTTCGGCACCGGCGCGATCACACCGACGTTGAACTTCGACGTCTCGGGAAGCTTCTTGTAGACCTTGTAGACGTACCAGGTGTCCCGGGTCTCGAAGACGACCGAGTCGCCCGTCTTCACCTTGTCGATGTTGTGGAACTTGGCGCCGTGCCCGTCCCGGTGCGCCGCGAGCGTGAAGTTGCCCTGGTCGTCCCAGGGAAGGGCCGACTTCACCGGGTCGGTGTAATAACCCGCGATGCCGTCGTTCAGGGCCTTGGCGGTCGTGCCCTTCTTGACGAGCACCTCACCGTTCTTCATGGCGGGGACGTGCAGGAAGCCGATGCCGTCCTTGGTGTCCAGGGCTCCCGGGCCGCCCGCCCAGCGGTCGCGGACCGTGTTGCCCTGCTTGTCGGCCGCCCGGTCGGCGAGGACGTTGGTCCACCACAGCGAATAGACGACGAAGAGGCCGAGGACCAGGCCCGCGGTGATCAGCAGTTCACCGAAGACGCTGACGGCGGTGGCGACAGGGTGACGGCCGCCCCGGGGTACCGGAGTCACGGACTCGCCGTTCCGCGCTTCGTGCTCGGTCCTCGTTGCCACCGCACCGCCCCCTGTCGTGATGATGTTCAGCCCACGAGCGCGTCGGGCTTTCCCTTGCTGCGCGGCCGTTCGTCGACCATCTTGCCCCAGACGATCAATCGGTACGTACTCGTGAATTCCGGCGTACAGGTCGTCAGGGTGAGGTAGCGGCCCGGCGCCGTGAATCCCGAACCGACGGGGACGGGCGCGATCACGGAGACGTTGGAGGGCGACGTCTGGGGAAGGGTCCTCGTCATCTCGTACGTGTAGTAGGTGTCCTGCGTCTCGACGACGATCGGGTCGCCCGGCTGCAGCGTGTTGATGTAGCGGAACGGTTCCCCATGGGTGTTCCGGTGGCCGGCCACCGCGAAGTTCCCCTGCTTCGCGGACGGCATCGCGGTCTTCAGCTTGCCCTCGCCGTAGTGGCCGATCATCCCGCGGTCGAGCACCTTCTCCTTGTCGATTCCTTCGGCGATGGGCGCGACGACGTCCAGCTTCGGGATGTGCATGATGGCGAAGCCCTGTCCCGGTTCGAAGGCCCCGGGTTTACGCTCCCCGTTCGCCCACTCGTCCTGGATCTTGTTCGTCTCCTTGCCGGCGATCAGGTCGGCCCGGACGTTGGTCCACCAGAGCTGGTACGTGACGAACAGCAGCATCAGCACGCCGAGCGAGATGAACACCTCGCCCACGGCCCGGCTGGCGACGACGGCGGGGCTGTCCTTGGCCGCGCGGGCCGCCCTGCGCGCCTCCACCCGGGACATCGGGGCGGAGGGGGACCGGCCCGCTTCCGGTTCCGCGTCGGCTGCGGCTTCCGTACGGCGCCTGCCTCGCCCTTTCGCCGCCCTGCGGCGCTCAGCCCGCCCTCCGGTCCGAGGTCCGGCGGTGGCCGTGGACGGCGGCGCGGATGCCGCGTCGACCGTACTGAGGGCGACCGTCTCGTCGTCCGCGGGGACCGGGGAAACGGGCTGCGAAGCCTCCGGGGGCCGCGAGGCCCGCACGGGCGGCACACCGTCCGGTCCTCGCACGGATCCGGGCGCCGGTCCACGTCCGTGTCCGGGACTGGGAGCAAGTCCCGGGCCAGGAGCAGGTCCGGGACTGGGAGCAGGTCGGGGACTGGGAGCAGGTCCAGGTACAGCCCCCGGTTCAGGTCCCGGGGGAGGGACGGGATGGGAAGCCGCACCCTGGAAGGGCTCAGGCCGCCGGTACCAGTCCCGTTCGTAGCCCTCGGGGTCGTACCACTCCCTCGGGGTTTCCTGCGCCTGCTGGGGCCCCTGGAGCCCCTGCTGGGCCTGTTGCGCGTGTGGCGTCAGGGGGTCAGCGCCGTCCGCCGGGATGTTGCCCGCCCTGAACCAGGGCGAGGCATGCCGCCCGGGCAGCTGATCCGGCAGAGGATCCGTCAGCGGGTCCGCCAGCTGGTCGATCGCCGCCACGAACGTGCCGTCGGCCTCGTACGCGCCCTGCGCGTACGGGCCTTCGTCCCCGGCACCTCGTTCGGGGCGGAGTCCGCTCACGCGGCGGCCTTGCCCACCACCGGCGCGAGCCCTTCCGACCTCGCCACGGCCCCCGTGTCCCCGCACCGCACCAGCCAGTTGGCGAGCATCAGGTGGCCGTGTTCGGTGAGCACCGACTCAGGGTGGAACTGCACACCCTCCACCGCCAGTTCGCGGTGCCGCAGGCCCATGATGATGCCGTCCGCCGTGCGGGCCGTGACCTCGAGCTCGGGCGGGACCGTGTCCGGCTCCGCCGCGAGCGAGTGATAGCGGGTGGCGGTGAAGGGGGACGGGAGCCCGGCGAACACGCCCACGCCCTCGTGGGTGACGGGAGAGGTCTTGCCGTGCAGCAGCTCCGGGGCTCGGTCGACCACACCGCCGTACGCGACGGCCATCGACTGCATCCCGAGGCAGACGCCGAACACCGGAACGCCCGTCGCGGCGCAGTGGCGCACCATGTCGATGCAGACCCCGGCCTGCTCGGGAGCCCCGGGACCGGGAGACAGCAGGACTCCGTCGAAACCGTCCTGGGCGTGGGCGGTGGTCACCTCGTCGTTGCGCAGCACCTCGCACTCGGCGCCGAGCTGGTAGAGGTACTGGACGAGGTTGAAGACGAAGCTGTCGTAGTTGTCGACGACGAGAATGCGTGCGCTCACTGACCGGTCCCCGCTCCGCTGGTGCCTTCGCCGTCCACCGTGACATCACCGAACGGAAGCAGCGGCTCCGCCCAGGGGAAGACGTACTGGAAGAGCGCATAGACGACAGCCAGGGCCAGCGCGAGCGAGATGACTGAGCGCACCCACGCGTTGCCCGGCAGATGCCGCCAGATCCAGCCGTACATGCTGTCCCCTCCATTCGGTACAGCACCCAGACTAAAGGGCCCGGGCTCCGGAGTGGGTCAGCTGTGGAAAGCCGCCGGTCTGCCGTCGGTCACGGGCTGCGTGGCATCCAGATGGGCCCAGGCGATCAGCCGGTGACTGCTCCCCCATTCCGGCTCACAGGTGGTCAGCGTGAGGTAGCGGCCGGGGCCGTCGAATCCGGACCTGCGGGGAACGGGGTCGATCACCGCAGTGTCTCCCGGCACGGTCCGGTAGGGCTTCCCGGCGATGCGGTACGTGAACCAGGTCGTCCCGTCCGTCAGGACGACCGCGTCCCCTTCCCGCAGCCGCGGGAAGTCCTTGAACGGGTCCCCGTACGTCCGCCGGTGGCCGGCCACCGCGAAGTTGCCCGTCGCCCCGAGCCGCGCGGTCCCGGCGTAGTGGCCGAGCCCCTTCTGCAGGGTTTTGACCTCGGTGTTCTCCAGGACGGGCCACTCCCAGCTCCTGCCGAGGCGGGGGATGTACATCATCGCGAAGGGCTTGCCGTCGCGGTAGTCGGGAGCCGTGGGCACGAGGTCCGGGGCCGGTGAGGCTTCCGGTCCGGGTCCTGGCGCCGGCACGGAGACCTCGCCCTGCGCCCACCGGTTCCGGAGCGTGTCGATCTCGCCCTCGGTGGCTCCGGCCGCCTTCACGCCCGTCCAGAACAAGACATAGAGGACGAAGAGGATGATCAGGGCGCCTACGGTGATGCACAGCTCGCTGAGACTTCTGACGATCAGTCGCACCGACACCGACCGGCCTCCCCGGGGGACTACTCCACAGGCTTCGCGTAGTGGAGATCCACTGTGCCGGAGTAGCCGGGGAGAGTCACCCGGTCGTCCTCGTCGACTTTCCAGCCGAGTCCGTAGGCCTTCACGTACAGCTGGTAGTTCTGGATCGCCGTGGAGTCGTTGAGCGCCTGCTTGAGCTCGTCCGCGTCGCCCACGGCGGTGACCTTGTACGGCGGTGAGTAGACCCGGCCCTGGAGGATCAGGGTGTTGCCCACGCAGCGGACGGCACTCGTGGAGATCAGCCGCTGGTCCATGACCTGGATGCCGCGGGCCCCGCCCTGCCAGAGCGCGTTGACGACGGCCTGGAGGTCCTGCTGGTGAATGACCAGGTCATTGGGTTGCGGCTCGGGGTATCCGGGGTTGGCCGTGGCGTCGGGCGGAGCGTCGTCGAGCGTGACACCGACCGCTTCCCCGGTGATCTTCGTGGTGCCCGCGGCCTTCTCCAGCGCCTTGAGCTTGGCGTCCTCGGCCTTGGTGCTGCCGTCGTCGCGCTGGGCCAGGGTGTCGATGTCCTCGCGGAGAGCGGCGGCCGACTCGTTCAGCTCGGCGTTGTTCTGGCTGCGCTGGTGGATGAGGTCGGAGAGCTTCAGCAGGGAGGAGTCGGTACGGATGTCGGTGCCCTTGGCCGTGTTGGCACTGGTGACGAAGATCAGTCCGGCCAGGGCGAAAACGGCAGCGGTGAGCCCCCGGACCGGCCATCGGGAGGCGTGCCGGACCGGGCCTTCGGGAAGGTCGGCAGAATTGCTCAACGTACCCTTATCTCCTTAGGCGCCACGGAAGCACTACGCTAACGGACGCCCGGGGGCGGCTTCATTCCCCCTCGTGCTCAGCCCCGGCGTCAGCCACAGTTCTCTGCGCGGTCACGCAGCGCATCGACAGGAGAGTTCCTCGTGCCGAAGTCACGGATCCGCAAGAAGGCCGATTTCACGCCCCCGCCGGCGAAGACGGCCACGAACATAAAGCTGACCAACCGCAGTTGGGTGGCGCCGGTGATGCTGGCGCTGTTCCTGATCGGTCTGGCCTGGATCGTCGTCTTCTACGTGACCGAGGGCGATCTGCCCATCAAGGCGCTGGGCAACTGGAACATCGTCGTCGGCTTCGGCTTCATCGCCGGCGGCTTCGGCGTCTCCACGCAGTGGAAGTAGCCCCACCCCGATCAGCCCCGCTTCCACAAGCCCTGCCCTGAGTTACCCACAGAGTTATCCACAGGTGGGGGAAAAGGTCAGACGATCTGTGGATAACCTGCGCCGAAGTTGACGCCGGTGTGACTGCACCCTCCCTCGTCCAGGGCGGGTTCGCCCCTTGTCCTGACTGGAAAAACCCAGGTCAGTGACAAGGGGCACACCTGTTCCACACGCCATGCACAAGATTCGGCACGCTCTGTGGACAACTCCGAGCCCGAAGGGTCAGAACTGCTCAGCCCGCGCTCAGCTGAGCGCTGCTGTCCGGGCGAGGACGATGCCGATCACGGCGACGAGGACCAGCGCACAGGTCCCGTACTGCACCAGGTTCCGGCGCTCGCGCGGGGCGTGCACCATCGCGATCGCGATCGCGACGCCCGCGACCAGACCACCGACATGGGCCTCCCAGGCGATACCGCCCCAGGTGAAGGTGAAGAGCAGGTTCAGCGCGAGGAGCGCGATGACCGGCCGCATGTCGTAGTTCATCCGGCGCATCAGTACGGCCGTGGCCCCCAGCAGGCCGAAGATCGAACCCGAGGCGCCGAGCGAGCCCTGCTGGGGCGCGGCGATCAGATAGGTGAGGGCGCTGCCCGCCAGCCCCGACAGCAGGTAGAGCGCGAGATAGCGGGCCCGGCCGAGAGCGGCTTCCAACGGCCCGCCGAGCCACCACAGCCCCAGCATGTTGAACGCGATGTGCCACACCTCCTGGTGCAGGAACGTCGAGGTCACAAGCCGGTACCACTGCCCCTCGGCGACTCCCTCCAGCCCGTCGGAGGAGTACGCACGGCCGAACAGCAGCAACTCGTCGAGCAGCCGGTCACCGGCGGCCAGCACAGCGATGAAGACCGCGGCATTGATGCCGAGCAGGATCTTGGTGACCAGCCGGGGGTCCGCGGCCACCGTGCCGCCCGCCACCGTGCGGGGCCGGTTGGCGCCGGGGTGGTGCCCGGTGCCCGAGCCCTCACGGACGCAGTCGGGACACTGGAAGCCCACGGACGCGTCGACCATGCACTCGGGGCAGATCGGCCGTTCGCAGCGGGTGCAGCGGATGCCGGTCTTCCGGTCCGGGTGGCGGTAGCAGGTGGGCGGGCTGCCGGGGACCGGGGACGGGTCCTGGCCTGCTGGCGGCTGCTGCTCCATCGGGTCCTCGCCCTCGGTCGGTCCTGCGTCCCTGCTGCGCCGGACACACCGACGCCCTGCTCGTCCGCTATGTAACAGTACGGACGAGCAGGGCGGTTGGTTCCCCATGGGACCGGGACCGGTGAGCGGCCGGGCAGCGCCGGCCGGACTCAGCGGGTCTCGACGACGACGGACTCGATCACCACGTCCTGGACCGGGCGATTGGTACGCGGGTTGGTCGGCACCGCCGCGATGGCGTCCACGACCTTCCTGCCGGCGTCGTCGGCGACCTCGCCGAAGATGGTGTGCTTCCGCGTCAGCCACGCGGTCGGCGACACGGTCAGGAAGAACTGCGAGCCGTTGGTGCCCGGGCCCGCGTTGGCCATGGCCAGCAGATAGGGCTTGTTGAAGCTGAGATCCGGGTGGAACTCGTCAGCGAACTCGTACCCCGGGCCGCCCGTTCCGTTGCCCAGCGGGTCGCCGCCCTGAATCATGAAGCCGCTGATGACCCGGTGGAAGACGGTCCCGTCGTACAGCCTGTCCGTGGACTTCTGCCCGGTCGCCGGGTGGGTCCACTCACGCCCGCCCGTGGCGAGCTCGACGAAGTTCCTGACCGTTTTGGGCGCGTGGTTCGGCAGGAGCCGGATCTCGATGTCGCCTTGGCTGGTCTTCAGGGTGGCGTAAAGCTGCTCGGCCACAGTCTGCCTTCCGTAAGTGCTCACTGACGTCCGCCGATCCTCGCACGGAGGGCCTCTCGCGAGATCCGTCCGCGTGGCCCGCACGGAGGAGACGCGTGACCCGGATGCCCTGCCCGCCATGCCTCGCGAGGCTCGGACGGGCATGATTTCGAAATGGGTGGACAGGCGGAGTACTACCCGCCACCAAGGAGGAGGATCCCGTGACCCGCATCGACAGCGTGCGCGCCGCAACCGACTCGGCAAAGGAGAGCGCGCAGCACGCCGCGGAAGTGGTGGCGCCCTATGCCGACACGGCCAAGGAACAGGCAGCGCACTACGCACACGAGGCACGTGTGCTCATCGCGCCCAAGATGTCCAAGGCGGCCCACCAGGCACGTGTCCAGTACGTGGCACACCTCGCACCACACATCGAACAGGCACGTACGCACGTGCCGCCCAAGGTGGACCTGGCGGCACAGCGCGCCGCGGCCCGCACCCGAGGCGCCGCCCGGAGCGCCGCCGACTACACCGTCCCGCGCGTGGAACACGCGGTGTCCCTGGCCCAGCCGGTGGCCGAGGAGGCCGTGGCGCGCAGTGCGGCCGCCGTGGCGGCGTTGCGCGGCCAGGTGACGGCCAAGGAAATCCAGCGGCTGGTCAGGAAGCACCGACGGCGGGCCAAGGCCGGGCGGCTGGCCAGGAACCTCGCCGTGCTGGGCCTCGTGACCGGTGGCGCCTACGCCGCCTGGAGGTGGTGGGACAAGCAGGCCAATCCGGACTGGCTCGTCGAACCGCCCGCCCCCACGGAGGTGGACGACCGCGCACCGCTGACCTCGGTCGACGGCAGCGGAACGGTGTTCGAACCGGACGCCGGCCCCAAGCAGTCCGACGCCGAGGCGAACGGCCTGGACGGCACCGACCGCGACGACCGCCCCTGACTGACCGGTACGACGCCGGATGCCCCTGGCCATGCGTGGACGCGTGGCCGGGGGCATCGGCACGTCAGAGCCCTCATGCCCCGGCAGGAACTCAGGCGCGGAGGAAGGCGAGGACCGCGAGCACCCTGCGGTGCGTCTCGCCGGCCGGGGGAAGGTCCAGCTTGCTGAGGATGTTGCCGATGTGCTTGCCGACGGCCGCCTCGGACACCACCAGTTCACGGGCGATGGCGCCGTTCGACCGGCCCTCGGCGACCAGGGCCAGCACCTCGCGCTCCCTCGCCGTGAGCCGCTCCAGCGGATCGCGGCGGCGGCGCAGCAACTGCCGGACCACCTCGGGGTCGACGACGGTTCCGCCGTCCGCGACCTCGCACAGGGCGTCGATGAACTCCTCGATCTGCCCGACCCGGTCCTTGAGCAGGTAGCCGACGCCCGTGCCGTCGCCCGAGTCGAGCAGGTCCGAGGCGTAGGCGCGCTGCACGTACTGGCTGAGGACGAGCACCGGCAGCGAGGGCTGCCCGGTGCGGAGCCTCACCGCGGCGTCCAGACCCTCGTCCTGGAAGCCGGGCGGCATCCGTACATCCGTGACGACGATGTCGGGCCTGTGCTCCGCCACAGCGGTCAGCAGCGCGTCCGCGTCGCCGACGGCCGCGACCACCTCATGACCGCAGCGGGTGAGGAGGCCGATGAGCCCCTCCCTCAGCAGCACGCTGTCCTCGGCCAGCACTACCCGGAGCGATCGGTCCACACGCAAGGAATCTCCACACGCAACAGGGTCGGACCGCCAGGCGGACTGGACAGCGAAAGTCTGCCATCCAGGACGGACACCCGGTCCGCGAGTCCCGTGAGTCCGGTGCCCCCTCCGTCCGTACGCGCGCCGCCCCGGCCGTCGTCGCGGATCTCCAGGAAGAGGCGTCCCCCGCTGTGCCCGCCGGTCACCTCGGCGCGCTGCGCGCCACTGTGTCTGGCGACGTTGGCCAGCGCCTCGCACACCACGAAGTACGCGGCGGCCTCGACCGGTTCGGGCAGCCGCCCGGACAGTTCGAGGCCCACCTCCACGGGCACCGCCGATCGGTCGGCCGCATCGGCGACGGCCGCCTCCAGGCCGTAGTCCGCGAGGACCTTCGGATGGATGCCGTGGATGAGCTCGCGCAGCTCGACCAGCGCCTTGCCGGCCTGCTCGTGTGCCTTGGCGAGCTGGTCGGCCAGCGGCCCGGGCGGCGCGTCCAGCCTGGCCAGGCCGAGTGTCATGGTCAGCGCGACGATCCGCTGCTGCGCCCCGTCGTGGAGATCCCGCTCGATACGGCGGCGCTCCGCCTCGAAGGCGTCCACCAGGCGGACCCGGGAGCGGACGAGTTCGGTGACCCGGTCGCCCACCACGTCCGTTCTCGGTGCGATCACGAGCCGCACCAGCTCCGCCCGTGCTCCCGCCACCACGCCGACGGCGTAGCAGCTGAGTGCGAGCATCACCACGCCGATCAGCGCGGCGCCGAAGGCCTCGGGCCAGCTGGTGACCGTCCACTGCTTCAGCACCTTGGCCTCCAGACCGTCCCCGACGGTGGCCATGATCAGCGGGGTGGCGACCACCGACAGCGGGAGCAGGAGGCCGGCCACGACCACGAGGGCGTCGATCGGCCACAGGACGACGGCGAACAGCAGCGCGTAGCCGAGTTCGTGCCAGGTCAGCTGTTCCCGGAAGCGGGCCGTCATCCAGCTCTTCAGGCCCCGCTCGGCCGGTGTCCGGTGCAGGTCGAAGGCCGGGTCCCTGTCGACGAGGCGCAGCCTGCGGCGCTCCACGGCCGCCACCGGGATCCCGGAGAGCGCGGTCAGGGCGAGCAGCGGCAGACCCACCAGCACGACGGCGAGCGCGCCGCCGGTCACGGCGAACAGCACGATCGCCAGCAGGGCGAACGCTCCGGCCACGACGCCGGTCAGCAGGTACGCGAGCGACCGCCAGGGCCAGGACGAGAGCAGGAAGCCCGGCCGGGGAAGGGCCTCCCACACATTCCGAGAGTTCATGGAGTCACCGTAGAAGGGGGCTCCATGACGGGACCATCAGCCAGGACGGAGACCTGAGGTAGGGCAGGCCCTACCCCCCGGCCCGCCCTCGCGGTGGTGACGGGCAGCCGTCTGCGGGCTCTTGCCAACGCTGGCCGCCGCCCTGCGGAAGGCCGAATTCCGACGCCGGTCGGCGCAGCCCGGCCACCAACTCGTCGCCGGGGGCGCGCACATCGGCGTCAAGGAGTTCGGCCGGCTCGAACGGCAGGGCAGGCGGGCGCTGGAGGAGCGGCGGTCCGCCGAGGCCGGGAAACGGCTGTTCTCGACGCTCGGCCTGTGGAAGGGCCGGCGCTCGCGAACGTGACGTCCCTTCTCTCCGACGCCGAGCAGCCGCAGCCGGACGAGTCCGGACTGGGACATCACCAGCTCGGACGCGAGCCGTTGCATACGAGAAAAGCCCCCCTGCCCAGCGTTTCCGCAGGTCAGAGGGGCTTCTTCACGTGGAGCCTAGGAGATTCGAACTCCTGACATCTGCCTTGCAAAGGCAGCGCTCTACCAACTGAGCTAAGGCCCCGAAAAGGGGACAGCACCGAACACGTCCGTGTCGCGGCGACCGTCGCAGACAAGAGTACCGGGTGACCCCCTCAATCCTGCAAAAGGATTGGGACTCCCGGTCGGCAAGCCCTCTCCGTAAGATGCACGACGAGGTTCGCAGCAGCGAAGCCGCAGCGAAGGGGAGACGCAATGGACGCAGCGCAGCAAGAGGCGACGGCGAGAGCCAGAGAGCTTCAGCGCAGTTGGTACGGGGAGCCGCTGGGGGCGCTCTTCCGTCGGCTGATCGATGATCTCGGCCTGAACCAGGCCAGGCTCGCCGCGGTGCTCGGGCTGTCGGCTCCCATGCTTTCCCAGCTGATGAGCGGCCAGCGCGCCAAGATCGGCAACCCCGCGGTCGTGCAGCGGGTCCAGGCCCTGCAGGAACTGGCCAGTCAGGTGGCGGACGGCAGTGTCAGCGCGGGAGAGGCGACCGACCGTATGGAAGAGATCAAGAAGTCCCAGGGCGGCTCCGTCCTGACGTCCACCGGCCAGACCTCGTCAACGGGCGGGGCGCCCACCGTCAGGCGCGTCGTACGCGAGATCCAGTCCCTTCTGCGGTCGGTCGCCGCGGCGGGCGACATCATCGACGCGGCGGATTCCCTCGCCCCCACACATCCCGAACTGGCAGAGTTCCTCAAGGTGTACGGCGCCGGGCGCACCGCCGACGCAGTCGCGCACTACGAAGGACACCAGAGCTAAGCACTGACGCCGGGAGGCAACTCCCGCTACCGGGCACGAGCCGAAACAGACTGGGAACGGACGCGGCGCAATGGGTGAGGTCTTCGCTGGTCGGTACGAGCTGATCGATCCGATCGGACGCGGTGGGGTCGGTGCCGTCTGGCGTGCCTGGGACCACCGCCGCCGGCGCTATGTGGCGGCAAAGGTCCTTCAGCAGAGCGACGCCCATACGCTGCTGCGCTTCGTACGCGAGCAGGCACTGCGGATCGAGCACCCGCACGTGCTGGCACCCGCGAGCTGGGCCGCCGACGACGACAAGGTCCTGTTCACCATGGACCTCGTCAGCGGCGGCTCGCTGGCCCATGTCATAGGCGACTACGGTCCGCTGCCCCCGCGCTTCGTCTGCACGCTCCTCGATCAGCTGCTCTCCGGGCTGTCGACGGTGCATGCGGAAGGCGTCGTGCACCGCGACATCAAACCCGCCAACATCCTCATGGAGGCCACCGGAACCGGCAGGCCGCACCTGCGGCTCTCCGACTTCGGCATCTCGATGCGCAAGGGCGAGCCCCGCCTCACCGAGACCAACTACGTGGTGGGCACTCCCGGTTACTTCGCACCCGAGCAAATGATGGGCGCCGAGCCCGACTTCCCCGCCGACCTGTTCGCGGTCGGTCTCGTCGCGCTCTATCTGCTCCAGGGCAAGAAGCCCGACTCCCAGGCCCTCGTAGAGCACTTCGCCTCGTACGGAACACCCAGCGCCCCGCAGGGGATCCCCGAGCCTCTGTGGCAGGTCCTTGCCGGTTTGCTGCAACCCGATCCGCAGGCACGCTTCCGGACGGCCACGGGCGCGCGCAAGGCGCTCACCGCGGCCGTCGAGATGCTGCCCGAACAGGCGGAGGGCGAGGAGCCGGTCGAGGTCTTCGACCAGATCGGGCCCCTCCCCGCCGGATTCGGCCCCGCGGGCCCCGACACCGGCGGCCGGACGCCTGCGCAGACGCCCGGGCAGATGCCTCTCCAGACCGGAGCTCAGCAACACCCGGCCCAGAGCCCTCAGCAGGACACACAGGCCCCCCAGCACTCCGGCCAGCAGCCCTACACCCCGCAGCCGTACCCCCAGCCGTACTCCCCGGCCTCCGGTACGCAGCCGACCGGGGATCCGGCGCCCGTACCCGCCTCCATGTCGGAGACGGGCAGCTTCCACCTGGCGCCGCCTCCCCAGCAGGCCGCGACTCCGCCCCACGCGGCCCAGCCGGCCGCCACGCACCCCCAGCAGCCACATCCGGGCTCCCCCTTCCCCGCGCCGGATCTCGCCCAGGCCCCCACGAGCGCGGTGCGGCACGATCCGTCTCCTACTCGTGCTTACACCGCCCAGCACCCGCAGGTTCCCCATCCCGGCGCCCCGGTTCCACCGACCGCCCCCGTCACCCCGCACCGGAGCGCAGCGGCCCGCCCGACGCGACAGGGACCGCCCCCGAAGGTGGCGATCCCTGTCCTGTTCGTCGCTCTGATCTGTTTCGCCGTGGGCATCTGGGCGCTGACCCAGAGCTGATCCACAGCTCAGCAGCGGCCGGTCACGGTCCTGCGGCCGGCCGCGGGCCCCCTCCGCCTACCAGGCCTGCGGCGGACCTCCGTAGGGCGACTGCTGCTGCGCGCCCGCGCCTTGCGGAACAGCGGCGGGAACGGTGCGACGCCTGGCGAGGAGCGTCCACGCACCCAGCCCGAGCACCAGCACGCTGCCCGTGCCGATCCCGGCCGCGGCCACCACCTTCATCGTGTCGCTCCGAGCCGCCTGCGGGGCGCTCTGCCCGCTCCTCGCCATGTCCTTGTCCTCGTCGCTGACGCCGAAGATGCCGGCCGCGCCCGCGTACGGCGATTCCTGCGCCTCATTGCGGACACTGATCTTCAGCCGCAGCGGAATCGCCCCGTCGCCGTAGAACTGCGCGACCTTCGGGCTCAGCGTCACCGACAGGTAGTACCAGCCGGCGAAGCGCATGGCGCTGACGTCGGACGCCGAGTCGAAGCGGTTCCTGTAGTCCACCGGAGGCAGCGGTTCCAGGGCGACGGAGGCGGGCTCTCCCGAGTAGGAGAGCGTCTCGTCCTCGACGTGGCCCTGGGCCGGGTTCTCCAGCGACAGCGCGAGCGCGTTCCCCACGTACTCGGTCGACCTGCTGTTGTTGCTGAGCGCCGCGCTCGCGAAGATCTGCTGTCCCCAGTCCACCGGCACCCGGTAGAAACGGGTCTGACCGGGGGCGATGGAGTCCTGCCACTCACCGGTCTCCAGACCGGTGGCCTCATAGACGCTGCTCCCGCCGGCCCGCTTCTTCTTGCCCGAGGGAGGAGTGGGCGAGGCCGACGACCAGTTCTCCGGCGCCTCGGTCGCCTGTGCGTCCGCGCCCTTCGCCGCCGGTTCCGACGCGTACCGCAGTTCCAGGTCCCACTCGGCGGGTGAGGACGGCGCGTTGCTCTTCCGCTCGATCAGGACGTTGTACTCCCCGCCTTCCCGGCAGGTGCTGTTGCCCTTCTCGACGATCCGGTGCGCGTAGGCGGCGATCGGGCGGGCGAACTCCCCCGAGCCGAAGATCGCGTCCTCCGAGCTGCACTGCGTGTCGTCGACGTCCCGGATGCTGATGGTGATGCCGTCCCCGTAGGCGACCTTCCCGGCCGACTTGGGCACCACGACGGCGGAGACGTATGCGCTGGCCGCGTCGTCGAGGTTCAGCCGGTAGTAGAGCTTCTGACCCGGCTTGATCCCGCTCCGGTAGACCGAACCGGCCGTCAGCTCCGACGCCTCGGCATTCGTCTCCGCGCCCCGTACCGTCTTCGCCCCGGGATCGAAGGCGTACGGAGCCGGACCGTCGGCCGCGTGTGCCTGACCCGGCAGCGCCGCCACCGCGCACATCGCCGCGACGGACGCGAGCGTCACCCGGCCCCTGTTGCGCTGCCTCTTCACGCGCTTCCCCTCGTCGTCTGCGTGGCCGCCCCGCGCCGGCCGCGTACGTACACGAGCCCCAGCGATCACAGCCACCACGGCGCCCGCTCCGGCAGCGGTCGCGATGCCGGTCCATCCTGCCCCGCCCGTACCGCCGCTGTCTCCGGCCGCAGTTGAATTGCCCTGTTCGTTCGCGTCCTCGTCCTGGCCGCCGCCGTTCTTCCCCGCCAGGACAGGCGCGTCGTGCTGCGGGCCGGCCAGTTCGCCCCCGAGCACCGCCACCCCCAGCACGAAACCGATCCGCGGATCCTCGGCGCCAACCGCGACCCGCTCGCCCTTCAACCGGTAACCGGCCGCGGAGAGTTGCGCCGCCCGCTGGAGCCGCCCGGCCGGTGCGGCGGCATCAGACGCGTCGCAGTGAAGCCAGTTGCCCGCCCGCGCGACGCACCCCAGCCGCTCCCGGGCCGCCCCTGCCGTCCGGCGCCTACATGCCGCCACCCGTGCCCCCGAGGCCGATACCGCAGTTGATTTGCTCTCGCAAGCTATCGATTTGCACAGGTGAACTCAAGGGTGCCACTGTCACGTTCCCGCAACGGCGGAAGAACGCCCCGGGCAGCACGAAGCCCCGGCCGCTCAGCGACCGGGGCTCGCAACGGACTGTTCCGTCTCACACACCCGAACCTGCGGGCACGGAGTCGGTCGCCTCCGTCCACAGATCCTGCTCGGCGCGATCCGCCTGGATCTGGCGGTACACGAGGAGCCCGCCGATGGCAGCCAGTGCGACCAGGAGAAGCTTCTTCACCGCGCGACCTCGTCTTTCCTTGGCGTAAGGGACTTCTGCCGCTCGACTATACACACCGGCCGATACCGATCGGTGACCTGCCCGGAACGCAACTGCGGCCCAGTCGCCCACCTCGCCCGACCATCCAAACCGTCATTTTTCGGACCGGTTGCACCATACGAGTGGTGTTCATCCGAAGAACTGCGCGCACGGGGCGTCGGTCGCCGAAATCGCGGCCCGAATCCACATCATCGGGAAGGTAAGCGAACCGCACCACCTGAAAGCGAGGGGCCATGAGCACCTTCAGGATCAAGAGCATCTGGACCGCCTTCATCACCGCCTTCTTCGCGATCCTCGCGACGCTGGGTCTCACCACGAGCAACGCCACGGCCGCGGAGCCGACGGTCACGACCCAGGAGCACACGGGTGCCACCGCGGCAACTCCGACAGCCCCTGCGGTCCGATGGACCCTTCCGCGTGACAGGGCGCTGCCACCCACGATGAAGCAGCGCATCCGTGCCGAGGCCCACGGCTCCTCTCCCGCCACCCGGCACCTGTCGGACGACACCACGGACGCCACACTCACCACGGACGGCGCCCGCACCACCCACGGCGCACCGGGGGGCGACTCCTCACTCCTCCCGCCCTGAGCGCACCGAGCACGCCAGGAGCGCTGTGGGGCGCCGCACGGCGCCCACGACCGACACCCAGGGCCCCAGGTCCGGTTCACACCGGACAGGGGCCTTTTCCGCGCGCCCGCACGGCCGGGACCGCACCCCTGAGCCCACGCCGGAAGCCCTCGTCGCGTGGCCCGCGACCCGCTCCGCATCCACGGCAGCGACCGCGGCCCGCAGACCGCACGGCCCCGTCGCCCACCACGGGCCCTGAACACCGAAGAGCCGAACAGCCGAAGAGACGAAGAGACGAAGAGACCCAGGGCCCAAGAACACTCAGAGACTCAGGGAGCCGCCTCAGGCCCGCCGCGAGTACGTGAAAGGCCCCCAACCACGAGTGGTTGGGGGCCTTCGACGTACTGGTGGGGCTAACAGGATTTGAACCTGTGGCCTCATCCTTATCAGGGATGCGCTCTAACCAACTGAGCTATAGCCCCGCCGCGCTGTGCGCTGACTTCTGAAGATTAGCGCACGTCGGGGCCAGTCCCAAAATCGATACCTGGCGCGCTACTCGTCCTCGGCCAGAGTGAGCTCGACTCCGCCCACGAAGCCGGCCGACAAGTTGTAGATGAAGGAGCCCAGCGTCGCCAGCGCGGTGGCCAGCACCACGTCGATCACCGCGATGACCGAGGTGAAGACCAGGACCCGCGGCAGCGACAGGAACGACTGCAGATCGAAGCCGTTGCTCTCGTTCGAACCGGTGGCCTCGCTGATCGTGCCGCCCACGGTGGAGAAGACGCCCATGGCGTCCATCACCATCCACAGGACCGCGGCCGCGACCACCGTGCAGATGCCCAGCGCGATGGAGAGCAGGAAGCTGACCTTCATCACCGACCACGGATCGGCCTTGGCCACCCGCAGACGGGCCTTGCGCGTACGCGGAGTGGTCCGTGCGCCCGTCCTGGGACGACGCGTGGCCTGAGCACCACCCATGGTGCCGCCCCCGCCCTGTGTGCCGCCCGCAGGCGCCGCGTACGCCTGCGGCGGGTGGTAGGGCCCCGCCTGTCCCTGTGAGGGCTCACGCTCACCGGGCAACGGCCCGGTCGCGTAACCCTCGTACTGGGGCTGCGGCCCCCGTGTGTCTGTCACAGTGCCCCCTTGGGAGTCCGTGGCAGGGCCACGGGCACCGTTCGCTCCATCTCCGGAAGCGGCCGAACCGGCGCCCGTGGCTCCACTCACGCTCTACTCCTCGTGCTACCCGGCCGAAGGCTCCGTGCCCTCGGCAGTGCCCTCGACCACGCTCTCGGCCTGAGCCTCGACCGTCTCGCCTTCGGCATCAACGGTCCCATCGACCTCTTCAGCCTCACGACCGGCCTCGGCGTTGCGCGCGATGCCGACGACGGCGTCGCGCTTGCCCAGATTGATCAGTTGGACGCCCATGGTGTCACGGCCCGTCTCCCTGACTTCATTGACTCGCGTGCGAATCACACCGCCGCCGAGCGTGATGGCGAGGATCTCGTCCGTCTCCTCCACCACCAGCGCACCGACGAGCAAGCCCCTGTCCTCCACGATCTTGGCGGCCTTGATACCCAGGCCGCCCCGACCCTGAACGCGGTACTCGTCGACGGGGGTCCGCTTCGCGTACCCGCCGTCGGTGGCAGTGAACACGAACGTACCCGGCCGGACAACATTCATCGAGAGCAGTTCGTCTCCTTCGCGGAAACTCATGCCCTTGACGCCCGAGGTGGCACGGCCCATCGGGCGCAGCGCGTCGTCCGTCGCGGTGAACCTGATCGACTGGGCCTTCCTGCTGATGAGCAGCAGGTCGTCCTCGGCCGAGACCAGCTCCGCGCCGATCAGCTCGTCGTCGCTGCCGTCCTCGGTCTCCCGGAGGTTGATCGCGATGACACCGCCGGAACGGGGCGAGTCGTAGTCCTTGAGCGCGGTCTTCTTCACGAGACCGCCCTTCGTCGCCAGGATCAGGTACGGCGCAGCGTCGTAGTCGCGGATCGCCAGGATCTCGGCGATCTGCTCGTCCGGCTGGAAGGCCAGCAGGTTGGCGACGTGCTGACCACGCGCGTCCCGGCCGGCGTCCGGAAGCTCGTACGCCTTCGCCCGGTAGACGCGGCCCTTGTTCGTGAAGAACAGCAGCCAGTGGTGCGTCGTCGACACGAAGAAGTGGTCGACGATGTCGTCTTCCTTCAGCTTCGTACCGCGCACGCCCTTGCCGCCGCGCTTCTGCGAGCGGTAGTCGTCGGTCTTCGTGCGCTTCACGTAGCCGCCGCGGGAGATCGTGACGACGATGTCCTCCTCGGCGATCAGGTCCTCGATGGACATGTCACCGTCGAAGGGCACCAGCTTGGAACGCCGGTCGTCGCCGAACTTCTCGACGATCGCCGCCAGCTCCTCGCTGACGATCTGCCGCTGCCGCTCGGGCGACGCCAGGATCGCGTTGTACTCGTTGATCTTCGCCTGGAGCTCGTCGTGCTCGGCGGTGATCTTCTGGTGCTCCAGCGCGGCCAGCCGGCGCAGCTGCATCTCCAGGATCGCGTTCGCCTGGATCTCGTCGATCTCCAGGAGGCCCATCAGGCCCTCGCGCGCGATCTCCACCGTGTTGCTGCGCCGGATGAGTGCGATGACCTCGTCGATCGCGTCCAGCGCCTTGAGCAGACCGCGCAGGATGTGCGCCCGCTCCTCGGCCTTGCGCAGGCGGAACTTCGTCCGCCGGACGATGACCTCGATCTGGTGCGTCACCCAGTGCCGGATGAACGCGTCGATCGACAGGGTGCGCGGCACGCCGTCGACGAGCGCCAGCATGTTCGCGCCGAAGTTCGTCTGCAGGTCGGTGTGCTTGTACAGGTTGTTCAGTACGACCTTGGCGACCGCGTCGCGCTTGAGCACGACGACCAGACGCTGACCGGTGCGCGAGGACGTCTCGTCGCGGACGTCGGCGATGCCGCCGACCTTGCCGTCCTTCACCAGGTCGGCGATCTTCTGCGCGAGGTTGTCCGGGTTGGTCTGGTACGGAAGCTCCGTGACGACCAGGCACTGGCGGCCCTGGATCTCCTCGACCGCGACGACCGCGCGCATCGTGATGGAGCCGCGACCGGTGCGGTACGCGTCCTCGATGCCCTTGCGGCCGACGACGAGCGCGCCCGTCGGGAAGTCGGGGCCCTTGATCCGCTCGAGCAGCGCGTCCAGCAGCTCCTCGTGCGAGGCCTCCGGGTGCTCCAGGTACCACTGCGCGCCCGCGGCGACCTCGCGGAGGTTGTGCGGCGGGATGTTGGTGGCCATACCCACCGCGATGCCCGCCGAGCCGTTGATCAGCAGGTTCGGGAACCGGGCCGGCAGGACGACCGGCTCCTGGTTGCGGCCGTCGTAGTTGTCCTTGAAATCGACGGTCTCCTCGTCGATGTCCCGGACCATCTCCATGGACAGCGGCATCATCTTGCACTCGGTGTACCGCATCGCCGCGGCCGGGTCGTTGCCCGGGGAACCGAAGTTGCCGTTGGAGTCCACGAGCGGCATACGCATCGACCAGTGCTGCGCCAGTCGCACGAGCGCGTCATAGATCGAGGAGTCGCCGTGCGGGTGGTACGTACCCATGACGTCACCGACGACGCGGGCGCACTTGTAGAAGCCCTTCTCGGGCCGGTAGCCACCGTCGTACATCGCGTACAGCACGCGGCGGTGGACGGGCTTCAGACCGTCCCGCACGTCCGGCAGGGCACGCGACACGATGACGGACATCGCGTAGTCGAGGTAGGAGCGCTGCATCTCGGTCTCGAGCCCGACGGGCTCGACACGCATACCGACGCCCGGGACAGCGGGCTCCTCTTCGGGCATCACAGGGGTGTTCTCGTCGGCCATTGCTGGTCAAAGTCCTTTCGCACTGCGGCTTGCTTGTACGGCCGACTCAGATGTCGAGGAAGCGGACGTCCTTGGCGTTGCGCTGGATGAACGAGCGCCGCGCCTCGACGTCCTCGCCCATCAGCACCGAGAACAGGTCGTCGGCCTGCGCCGCGTCGTCCAGGGTGACCTGGCCGAGGACCCGGTGGTCCTGGTCCATCGTGGTGATGCGCAGCTCCTCGGCGTTCATCTCGCCGAGACCCTTGAAGCGCTGGATCGAGTCCTCGCGGGTCCGCTTGCCGTTCTGCTTGCCGAGCTCGACCAGGGCGTCGCGCTCACGGTCCGAGTACGCGTACTCGAAGTCGTCCCGGCCCCACTTGATCTTGTAGAGCGGCGGGCGGGAGAGGTACACGTGGCCGGCCTCGACCAGCGGCCGCATGAAGCGGAACAGGAACGTCAGCAGCAGGGTGTTGATGTGCTGTCCGTCGACGTCGGCGTCCGCCATCAGGATGATCTTGTGATAGCGCAGCTTCTCGATGTCGAAGTCCTCGTGGACCCCGGTGCCGAAGGCCGAGATGAGTGCCTGGACCTCGGTGTTCTGCAGGATCTTGTCGATCCGCGCCTTCTCGACGTTCAGGATCTTGCCGCGGATCGGCAGGATGGCCTGGTACATCGGGTTACGGCCGGACTTCGCCGAACCACCGGCGGAGTCACCCTCGACGATGAAGATCTCGCACTTCGTCGGGTCGTTGGACTGGCAGTCGCTGAGCTTGCCCGGCAGCGAGGCGCTCTCCAGGAGCCCCTTGCGGCGGGTGAGGTCACGGGCCTTGCGGGCCGCCACACGGGCGGTCGACGCGGCGATGCCCTTGCGGATGATGTCCGCGGCCTCGTTGGGGTTCCGGTCGAACCAGTCCGTCAGCTGCTCGTGGACGACCTTCTGCACGAAGGTCTTGGCCTCCGTGTTGCCCAGCTTGGTCTTCGTCTGGCCCTCGAACTGCGGCTCGCCGAGCTTCACCGAGATGATCGCCGTCAGGCCCTCGCGGACGTCCTCGCCGGTGAGGTTGTCGTCCTTCTCGCGCAGCAGCTTCTTGTCGCGCGCGTACCGGTTGACCAGGGAGGTCAGCGCCGCACGGAAGCCCTCCTCGTGCGTACCGCCCTCGTGCGTGTGGATCGCGTTCGCGAAGGAGTAGACCCCCTCCGTGTACTGCGTGTTCCACTGCATCGCGATCTCGGCCGAGAGGAGTCGCTCCTTGTCCTCGGCCTCGATGTCGATCACCGACTGGTGAATGACGTCGCCCTTGCGGGAGTTCAGGTACTTCACGAAGTCGACGATGCCGTCCTCGTAGTGGTACGTGACCGTCCGGGTCGGCTCCTCCTCGGGAACGTCGACCACCTCGGCGCTGTCCGCGCCCACGGTCGCCTTCGCCGACTCACGCTCGTCCGTGAGCTTGAGCGTGAGGCCCTTGTTCAGGAACGCCATCTCCTGGAAGCGGCGCGAGAGGGTCTCGAAGGAGTAGACGGTGGTCTCGAAGACGTCCCCGTCGGCCCAGAAGGTGACGCTCGTACCGGTCTCGTCGGTGGCCTCGTGACGCGCCAGCGGGGCGGTCGGGACGCCGAGCTTGTAGTCCTGGGTCCAGCGGTAGCCGTCCGTCTTGACCTCCACGGCCACCCGCGTGGAGAGGGCGTTGACCACGGAGACACCGACGCCGTGCAGACCGCCGGAGACCGCGTAGCCGCCGCCTCCGAACTTTCCGCCCGCGTGCAGCACGGTGAGGACGACCTCGACGGCCGGCTTGCCCTCGGACGGCACGATGCCGACCGGGATGCCACGGCCGTTGTCGATGACGCGCACCCCGCCGTCGGCGAGGATCGTGACGTCGATGGTGTCCGCGTGCCCGGCCATCGCCTCGTCGACGGAGTTGTCGACGACCTCTTGAACGAGGTGGTGGAGACCGCGCTCACCGGTGGAACCGATGTACATGCCAGGGCGCTTGCGGACCGCGTCCAGGCCCTCGAGCACCGTGATCGCACTGGCGTCGTACGAGGACGTGATCTCGCCGTTCTCACCGGTTGTGGACGGGTTGTTCTGGTTGGGGTTGCCGGAATCGGCCACGAAGCGCCCTTTCTGGCACAGCACAGGCCGTTCTCCGGACAGGCGGGAGCGGCTGCGTCGTTCGGCTTGTATCGACGAATCCCGCACAGGGACGGGATTACTCACCAGTCTACCGGTAGCGCCGACACGAATGGGGGTTTGCCGGTACCTGAGTCCGCATGTGCCGCCCTGAACCAGAGCCCACCGACTCCCCATATTCGGGAAGGGGGCCGAGGAGGCTCACACGGGCATTGAGCGCTTCGGCCTGTCAACCTCTCGCTACGGTGAGGGACGCCGCGTTTCCACAGTCGGCCGCCAACCTGTGCATAACGCCACAACTCGGGAGCAGCGGGCAGAGCCCGGACCGGACGACCGGCGTGGGAACCGCACAGCGAAAAGCCCCGGCACAGGCCGGGGCACTCTCGCTGCGGAACGGGAAAAGCCCAGCTCAGCCGTACGTGTCCCCGGGACCCTTGCTTCCCGGCGCACGCAGTGGACCGAAACGACGCTGCGGGCCGGCCGGCCCCAGGACCTTGATCACTCGCACCGTGCCGTGCCCGAGGTCGGCGTTCAGCCGTGCCACCAGCTGCGGCGCCAGCAGCCGCAGCTGCGTCGCCCACGCCGTCGAATCGCACTGCACGGTCAGCACGCGCTCGGCCGGCGCCTCGTCGTAACGCAGCGGAACACAGTGATTGGCCAGATCGTCGCCGACGATCTGCGGCCACCGCCCCATCACGCCGCCCACCGCGGCGGGCGTCTCCCACCCGCGTTCGGTGATCAGCCGGTTGATCGCCGAACCCAGCGCCAGCGGATCACGACCGTCGGACCGCGCCCCCGAACGCAGACCGCCACCCCGCCTGGCCTGCTTCTTCTGCTGCGCCGCAGCGCCACGCGCACGTGCCTGCTCCTTCGCCGCCCGAAGGGCCACCCGCGCCAGGTCGACGCCGGAGACCTCCGGCTGCTTCGCCACCCGTTCCCGTACATCCGGATCACCCACGGAATCCAGCGAGGGCTCGGAACCACCCGTGACGGGGGAACCCGAGGCCCCCGACCTCTTTCCACGACTGCTCATACCCGCTCCACACCGCCCGCGGACACCCCGTACCGCGTACCCGCGAGCACGCCGGGAACGTCGTCGTCCACGGCTGCCGTCACCAGCACCTGCTCGCCGTGAGCCACCAGCTCCGCCAGCCGCTCACGCCGCCGCGCGTCCAGCTCCGCGAACACGTCGTCCAGGATCAGCACCGGCTCGTTGCCCTCCGAGCGCAGCAGCTCGTACGAGGCGAGGCGCAGCGCCAGCGCGTACGACCAGGACTCGCCATGGCTCGCGTAGCCCTTCGCCGGCATCCCGCGCAGCCCGAGCAGCAGATCGTCGCGGTGCGGACCCACCAGCGTCACTCCCCGCTCGATCTCCTGCTTACGGACCTCCGCGAGCGCGGCGATCACCTGCTCGTACAGCTCCTCACGGGTCCGCGCGGGCTCCACGTCCGCACCGATCGAGCTCCGGTACTCCAGGGTCACGGGGCCGCCACCGGGGGCGACGTCGCCGTACGCCTTGTCCGCGAGGGGCTCCAGCGTCGCGATCAGATCCAGCCGCTGCGCAAGCAGCTCTGCACCCACCCGGCCCAGATGCTGGTCCCAGACGTCCAGCGTCGACAGGTCCATCGAACGGCCGCCGTGCCTGCGCGCCATCGCCGCGGACTTCAGCAGGGTGTTGCGCTGCTTCAGGACCCGCTCGTAGTCGGAGCGGACCCCGGCCATCCGCGGCGAACGAGCCGTCACCAGTTCGTCGAGGAAGCGGCGGCGCTCGCCGGGATCGCCCTTCACCAGGGCGAGATCCTCGGGAGCGAACAGCACCGTCCGTACGATGCCCAGGACGTCACGGGGCCTGACCTGCGACGACCTGTTGATCCTGGCGCGGTTCGCCCGCCCCGGATTGAGTTCGAGCTCGATCAGCTGCGAGCGCTCGCCCTGGGTGACGGCGGCCCGGATGACAGCCCGCTCGGCCCCCATCCGCACCAGCGGCGCGTCGGAGGAGACCCGATGACTGCCAAGGGTCGAGAGGTAGCCGATGGCCTCGACGAGATTGGTCTTGCCCTGGCCGTTGGCGCCCACGAACGCGGTGACGCCCGGGTCGAGAGGAACCTCGACCCGGGCGTACGAGCGGAAGTCGGCCAGCGAGAGATGCGTGACGTGCATGTGCGCCGACCTCCCGATTTCCTGCTCCGTGCTGGTACTGCTCGATCTACTTCTTGTTCTCGACCGCGTGGCCGCCGAACTGGTTGCGCAGCGCGGCGATCATCTTCATCTGCGGGGAGTCGTCCTGCCGCGAGGCGAACCGCGCGAAGAGCGACGCGGTGATCGCGGGCAGCGGCACCGCGTTGTCGATGGCGGCCTCCACCGTCCAGCGGCCCTCACCGGAGTCGGCGGCGAACCCGCGCAGCTTGTCGAGGTGCTCGTCGTCGTCCAGCGCGTTGACCGCCAGGTCGAGCAGCCAGGAACGGATGACCGTGCCCTCCTGCCAGGAGCGGAAGACCTCGCGCACGTCGGTGACGGAGTCGACCTTCTCCAGGAGCTCCCAGCCCTCGGCGTAGGCCTGCATCATGGCGTACTCGATGCCGTTGTGGACCATCTTCGCGAAGTGGCCGGCGCCGACCTTGCCGGCGTGCACGGAGCCGAAGTCACCCTCGGGCTTGAGTGCGTCGAAGATCGGCTGGACCTTCGCGACGTTCTCGGCGTCTCCGCCGTACATCAGCGCGTAGCCGTTCTCCAGGCCCCAGACGCCGCCGGAGACTCCGCAGTCGACGAAGCCGATGCCCTTGATGCCCAGCTCGACCGCGTGCTTCTCGTCGTCCGTCCAGCGGGAGTTCCCGCCGTCGACCACGATGTCGCCGGGCGACAGCAGGGCCGCAAGCTCGTCGACGGTGGACTGGGTCGCGGCACCCGCCGGGACCATCACCCAGACGACCCGGGGGCCCTTGAGCTTGCCGACGAGCTCTTCGAGGCTCTGGACGTCGGAGACATCCGGGTTGCGGTCGTAACCGATGACGGTGTGGCCTGCGCGGCGGATGCGCTCGCGCATGTTGCCGCCCATCTTGCCGAGGCCGACGAGACCGAGCTCCATCAGAGATTCCTTAAGCGTTGTGCCGATTCGTACCCAAGGCCGAGCCTACGCCCGGCCGGGGACAGCGCGGCGGGCCTGCTCAGCGCTGAGCGAGCCCGCCGGGTGCTGCCGTGACAGGTCCGATCGCCGGATCAGCCTGAGAGGCGGACCGGCATGATCAGGTACTTGTACGCGTCGTTCGCCTCCGCGTCGAGCGCCGGACGGCCGCTCAGCAGGGCGGGCTTGGTGGACGTCGTGAAGGAGAGCTGGGCGACCGGGGAGTCGATCGCGCTGAGTCCGTCCAGCAGGAACGTCGGGTTGAAGGCGATCGAGATGTCGTCACCGTCGAGCACGGCGTCGACGCGCTCCACAGCCTGTGCGTCGTCGCTGGAACCCGCTTCCAGGATCAGCACGCCCTGCTCGAAGCTGAGCCGCACCGGGGTGTTCCGCTCGGCGACGAGAGCCACACGCTTGACGGCCTCGACGAAGGGGGCGGTCTCGATGACCGCGACCGAGTTGAACTCGGTGGGGAACAGCGTCCGGTACTTCGGCAGGTCGCCTTCGAGCAGCCGCGTGGTCGTACGCCGGCCCGCGCCCTCGAATCCGATCAGGCCTTCACCGGCGCCGGAACCGGACAGCGCGAGCGTGACCGTGTCACCGCTGGTCAGCGCCTTGGCGGTGTCCAGGAGCGTCTTGGCGGGCACGAGGGCCACCGCCGAGGCGTCCGGGTTCTCCGGCTTCCACAGGAACTCGCGGACCGCGAAGCGGTAGCGGTCGGTGGAGGCGAGGGTGACGGTGTCGCCCTCGATCTCGATCCGCACGCCGGTGAGCACGGGCAGCGTGTCGTCACGGCCCGCGGCGATGGCCACCTGGGCGGCGGCGGAAGCGAAGACCTCACCGGGAACGGTGCCGGTCGCCGTGGGCATCTCCGGCAGTGCCGGGTACTCCTCCACAGGGAGGGTGTGGAGTGTGAATCGCGAGGAACCGCAGACCACGGTCGCCCGTACACCGTCTGTGGAAATCTCGACCGGCCTGTTGGGAAGGGCGCGGCAGATGTCGGCGAGCAGCCGGCCGGAGACGAGCACCGTGCCGTCCTCGTCGACCTCCGCGTCCACCGAGACCCGTGCCGAGACCTCGTAGTCGAAGCTCGAGAAGCTGAGGGCTCCGTCCTCGGCCTTCAGAAGAAGGCCCGCGAGAACGGGGGCCGGCGGACGGGCCGGGAGGCTCCGGGCCACCCAGGCCACCGCCTCCGCGAGTACGTCGCGCTCCACCCGGATCTTCACCGGAACCGCCTCCTGCTGTTGCTCGCTCGCCCTGCTGGCCTTCGTCGTCTGGTCGGGGTCTTCCTGCCGTGGGGCAGGGGAGGACGCCGGGGTCCAGTCTGACGTACGGCACCGACACTCGTTGCTGCTCGGGGTCAAGTCGCGAGAAGCGGTCCGGAGCGGTCCGGCCGAAGTTGTGCACAGGCCCCACTTCGAAGCGGATTCCTGGCTAACTATGTGTGGCAGTAGTAGTAGGGCCTGTGGAAACCGTGGATAACGTCGTTTTCGCAGGTCAGCACCGGTTTTTTGTCCACCGACCCTGTGGGCGGCACCGGTGGACAACCAAGCGCTTCTGTGGACACGCGAAAGTTCTGCACACCCGGTGCACAGGAGTAGGTCACTTCTCCCCAGGGCTGTCCCCAGCTTTACCCCGGTTCCCCACAGCCCAACCGACCCCCTTGGTGTGACGCCTTTCACTCCGAGCGGTGAGAGCGGGTGTTGCGTTGCCGAACAGTGGACAGGGGTGTGGAGAAGCTGGGGACAACATCATCCAGCCTGTGGGCCGACAGTGGACAACCCGAACGGCCCCCTGTGGACGGGAAAGTTGTCCACAGGCTGTGGATCATCGTTGACCACAAATCCCCAGCCACCTGACCTGGCCTGATGGGGTATCGATTGTCAGGCCTGTGGACGCATTATGGACAACTTTGTAGTCCCCAGGCTGTGGACGGCGGATTCCCCGCAGATCTGTGGAGAAGTGCCTTCCACAGGCTCCTATTCGAACAGCGGCGACGCCGAGTAGCGGACGGTCGCTGCCCGCGACAGGTTTACGAGGGGTCCGCGAGGGGGTCAGGGCGGCCCCGGAAGCGCCAAGGAAGCATCTCCGGACCTTCCACAGCCCTCTCCGGACCTTCCTCGTGCCTCTCCGCGGCTTCCTCAGGTCTCTTCGGGTACGACGAAGGGCGCCCCGGGAGACCGGTCACGGTCCTCCCTGAGCGCCCTTCGTCGTACCGGGGACGAATCCCCGGACCTCGGACCGTCAGCTGTTCTTGATGCGGTTGGTGAGCTCGGTGACCTGGTTGTAGATGGAGCGCCGCTCCGCCATCAGCGCACGGATCTTCCGGTCGGCATGCATGACCGTCGTGTGGTCACGGCCGCCGAACTGGGCACCGATCTTCGGCAGGGACAGGTCCGTCAGCTCACGGCACAGATACATGGCGATCTGCCGTGCCGTCACCAGCACGCGGCTGCGCGACGATCCGCAGAGGTCCTCGACCGTCAGACCGAAGTAGTCGGCGGTCGCGGCCATGATGGCCGGCGCGGTGATCTCGGGTGCCGAGTCCTCGCCACCCGGGATCAGATCCTTCAGTACGCCCTCGGTCAGGCCCAGGTCGACCGGCTGCCGGTTGAGGCTGGCGAAGGCGGTCACCCGGATCAGGGCGCCCTCCAGCTCCCGGATGTTCCGCGAGATGCGGGAAGCGATGAACTCCAGCACCTCGGGCGGGGCGTTGAGCTGCTCCTGGACCGCCTTCTTGCGGAGGATCGCGATGCGCGTCTCCAGTTCGGGCGGCTGCACATCGGTGGTCAGACCCCACTCGAAACGGTTGCGCAGACGGTCCTCGAGCGTCACCAGCTGCTTGGGCGGCCGGTCCGAGGAGAGCACGATCTGCTTGTTCGCGTTGTGGAGCGTGTTGAAGGTGTGGAAGAACTCCTCCTGCGTCGACTCCTTGCTCGCCAGGAACTGGATGTCGTCGACCAGGAGGATGTCCACATCCCGGTAGCGCTTACGGAAGGTGTCGCCCTTGCCGTCGCGGATCGAGTTGATGAACTCGTTGGTGAACTCCTCCGAGCTCACGTACCGCACCCGCGTACCCGGATAGAGGCTCCGCGCGTAGTGCCCGATGGCGTGCAGCAGGTGGGTCTTGCCGAGCCCCGACTCCCCGTAGATGAACAGGGGGTTGTACGCCTTCGCGGGGGCCTCGGCGACAGCCACGGCCGCCGCGTGAGCGAACCGGTTCGACGCGCCGATGACGAAGGTGTCGAAGAGGTACTTCGGGTTCAGCCGGGCCTGCGGCTCGCCGGGGCGGGGCGAGGGCGACGACTGCCCGCCCATCGTCCCCGGACCGCCGCCGCGTCCTGTGCCGGGACCGTTCTGACGGTGCTGGGACTGCGGGTCCTGCATGTCGTGGCGGTCGGGGCGCTGCTGCTCGTAGCCCTGGCGCTCCGGCGGCTGGGAGCGGTAGTCGTGCTGCGGCTGCTGGGGGCGCGGGCTCGCGTACGGGTCACGGTCCTGGTAGCCGCCGTGCCGTGGCTGCTGCCAGGAGAGGTCCTCCTGGGACCGAGGCCAGGCGCCGGGCTCGGGGCGCTGCTGCTGGTAGTCCGGGTAGGCCGGACGGGCCGTGGGCATGTCGTCGTCCGAGGGACGGCGACCGTAGTTGTCGTAGCCGTCGTCGTGCTGGGAGTCGTCGCGCTGACCCTGGTAGCGGTGCGACTGCTGGCCCTGGTGCGACTGGTGCATGGGGGGCGCCGGCGGGGACGGCGGTTCGCCCGCCGAGTCGTCGACGGTGATCGCGATCCGGATCGGGCGGCCGCACTCACGGGTGAGCGTCTCGCTGATGAGCGGCGCGAGCCGGCCCTCCAGGACGCGCTTGCCCCATTCGTTGGGCACGGCCAGCAGCGCGGTGTCGGCGACCAGGGCCAGGGGCTGGCAGCGTTCGATCCACTGCTTGTCCTTCGGCTCGATGCCTTGCTGCCCCTCCCCGAGCAGTTGCTCCAGCACGCGTGGCCACACTGCGGCAAGATCGGCAGGTACGTCAGCCACGGGGCACGCTCTCTCGCAGGTCCCACGAATGTGTGGTTCTCGGGACGGGATGGGTCGGGTCGGGTGAGGCCCGGCAGTCGGGAAGGAAAAGAACCGGAGTTCAGCCACGGTAGTCAGGCCGACCCGCACGGTTCAAGTTGTTGTCCACAGGCTGTGCACAGCGGGGGGTCGCGCGGGGCCGGTTTGACCGGATGGCGCAGCCGCGCGTACCGTGACCAGGTCGAGTTGTCGATGGCTGCTGCCGCCTGCCTCCGATGGGCAAAGATCACGATCTGTGATTGTGAAGCGGTGCACTAAGGCGTTTACGCGAGTTCCTCGTGGGCGCACGGTGACAGCCAGGCGATGTCCCGCCAATACACGATCATTTCTGGAGCCCCCGAGTGAGCAAGCGCACCTTCCAGCCGAACAACCGTCGTCGCGCCAAGACCCACGGTTTCCGCCTGCGTATGCGTACCCGTGCCGGCCGTGCGATTCTCGCGAACCGCCGTGGCAAGGGCCGCAGCAGCCTGTCCGCCTGATCGCTAACAGGTCCATGACGTGCTGCCTACCGAGAATCGGCTGAGGCGGCGCGAGGACTTCGCGACCGCGGTACGACGAGGACGCCGGGCAGGTCGCCCGCTACTCGTCGTCCATCTGAGCAGCGGTTCAACGGACCCGCACGTGACGGGGGAGAGTGCTCCCCCGCCGCGTGCGGGTTTCGTTGTCAGCAAGGCCGTAGGCGGAGCAGTCGTACGCACAGCGGTGAAGCGAAGGCTTCGCCATCTGGTCCGCGAACGGCTGGCTCAGCTGCCCCCCGGTAGCCTTGTTGTCGTACGAGCGCTGCCCGGATCGGGCGACGCCGAACATGCACAGCTGGCCCGAGACCTGGATGCCGCCCTTCAGCGGCTACTGGGAGGGGGCGCGCGATGAAGTACCCGCTGCTGGCTCTCATCAAGCTGTACCAGTGGACGATCAGCCCACTTCTAGGGCCTGTCTGCCGCTACTACCCGTCGTGTTCCCACTATGGATATACGGCGATCGACCGGCACGGTGCGATCAAGGGAACTGCGCTGACCGCATGGCGCATCCTTCGGTGCAATCCGTGGTCACCCGGCGGTGTGGATCATGTTCCGCCGCGCAGACGTCCGCGTTGGCACGAGCTGCTGCGCAACGCTGTGCGCGGCGGTAAGGGCGGGGACTCCGCCGCTGATGTGCCGTCCGGAGGCTCGCTTACCGAGCTTCCGAGCCCGGCCACAGAGACCTCGCCCAAAGCTCAAGGAGCCTGATTAGTGGACACGATTGCCAGTCTGTTCAGCTTTATCACCACCCCTGTTTCCTGGGTCATCGTCCAGTTCCACAAGGTCTATGGCGCCCTCTTCGGTGAGGACACGGGATGGGCCTGGGGCCTGTCCATCGTGTCTCTCGTGGTCCTGATCCGGATCTGTCTGATCCCGCTTTTCGTCAAGCAGATCAAGTCCACCCGGAACATGCAGGTGCTCCAGCCGAAGATGAAGGCGATCCAGGAGCGCTACAAGAACGACAAGCAGCGTCAGTCCGAAGAGATGATGAAGCTGTACAAGGAGACGGGTACCAACCCGCTCTCCTCGTGCCTCCCCATCCTGGCGCAGTCCCCGTTCTTCTTCGCCCTCTATCACGTGCTCTCGTCCATCGCCTCGGGCAAGACCATCGGCGTCATCGATCAGCCGCTGCTGGACAGCGCACGTCAGGCGCACATCTTCGGCGCTCCGCTGGCCGCCAAGTTCATGGACAGCGAAGAGAAGGTCCAGGCGCTCGGCGCCTCGCTGACCGACGTCCGTGTCGTCACCGCGATCATGATCGTGATGATGTCGGCCTCGCAGTTCTTCACACAGCGCCAGCTGATGACGAAGAACGTCGACCTGACCGTGAAGACCCCGTACATGCAGCAGCAGAAGATGCTGATGTACATCTTCCCGATCATCTTCGCCGTGATGGGCATCAACTTCCCCGTCGGTGTCCTCGTGTACTGGCTGACCACCAACGTCTGGACCATGGGTCAGCAGATGTACGTGATCAACCAGAACCCGACGCCGGGCAGCAAGGCGCAGGAGCAGTACCTGGGACGCCTGCTGAAGAGCGTCACCTCCCATGGGCAGGTACGCGGGCGGACACGGCGCAACACCGTCAAGCGGGTCGTGGCCAAGGGTTCCGACCGCAACGACATCGAGCGCAAGTTCATCACCGGTCTGGCCAAACTGGGCCTCGCGGCTCAGGAGGACGGCACCGTCACGAAGAGCGACGCGGCGATCGCCGAGGCGGAGGGCGCACCCGCGCCCAAGCGCCATCAGCCCAAGCGCCAGACCAAGGCGAAGCGGCACACGGGTGCTGCTCAGACCGGTGGGGCCAAGGAAGCCGACTCCACCGAGCCGGAGGCCAAGACCTCGCTGGAGAAGCGGGACGCCCCGCAGGACGCAGCACAGGACGACCAGCCGAAGCCGGCGGGCAAGCCCGCTACCGGCTCCTCACGCCAAGCCAAGCCCGGACAGCGCAAGGGCCAGCGGCCCAAGCACCCGTCCAAGAAGTAAGAAGGAGTCCATCCGTGACGGAAGGCACCGTGACCGCGGCCGCTGAGGGCAGCGACACCCTGACCCGCCTTGAGCAGGAGGGTGAGATCGCAGCTGACTACCTTGAGGGCCTGCTCGACATCGCTGATCTTGACGGCGACATCGACATGGACGTCGAGGCGGACCGGGCGGCGGTTTCGATCATCAGCGAGTCCGCAAGTGATCTGCAGAAGCTGGTCGGGCGCGACGGTGAGGTGCTGGAGGCACTGCAGGAGCTGACGCGCCTCGCCGTTCACCGGGAGACCGGTGACCGGAGCCGTCTGATGCTGGACATCGGCGGGTTCCGGGCCGAGAAGCGTGAAGTTCTTGCCGCGCTGGGCGCCAAGGCGGCGGATGAGGTCAAGAGCTCCGGTGAGCCGGTGAAGCTTGACCCCATGACGCCGTTCGAGCGCAAGGTCGTGCACGACGCCGTCGCGGCAGCGGGTCTGCGCAGCGAGTCCGAGGGCGAGGAGCCGCAGCGCTTCGTCGTCGTTCTGCCGGCCTGACCGGACCCTTGTACTGTCGGCCCCGTCTGTTCGCAGGCGGGGCCGATCTTTGTCAGCCTGATAGTCAGCCACCCACAGTGCGCTAGTGCGGTACGGAAGGACGGTCCCCGTGACGGAGGCAGCAGAGCTCCCCCAGGCGCCCGAAGAGGCGCAGGCGGTATTCGGTGAGCTCTTCCCAGAGGCTGTCCGGTACGCGGAACTGCTTGCGGACGCGGGGGTCAAGCGCGGGCTGATCGGCCCCCGCGAGGTCCCGCGGCTGTGGGAGCGGCACCTGCTGAACTGTGCGGTGCTCTCCGAGGTGGTTCCGGAAGGTGTGACGGTGTGCGACGTGGGCTCCGGGGCGGGACTTCCCGGTATCCCGCTGGCTCTCGTACGCCCAGACCTGAAGATCACCCTGCTGGAGCCGCTCCTGCGGCGGACCAACTTTCTCCAGGAGGTCGTCGAGCTTCTGGGGCTTGACCATGTGACGGTCGTGCGAGGCAGGGCCGAAGAGGTGCTCGGTACCTTGCAGCCGGTCCATGTGGTGACGGCTCGCGCCGTGGCTCCGCTCGATCGTCTCGCGGGCTGGGGTGTGCCGCTGCTGCGTCCCTACGGGGAGATGCTGGCGCTCAAGGGCGACGCCGCCGAGGAGGAGATCAACGGGGCTCGCGCGGCACTCAGCAAGCTCGGAGTGGTGGAGACCGAGGTGCTGCACGTCGGTGAAGGCGTGGTCGATCCCACGACCACAGTGGTGCGCGTGGTGGTTGGGGAGAGCCCCGGCGGTGTGAGGTTCGCCGCAAAGAGGGCCAAGGCGGCGAGGGTGAGCCGTACCCGCCGACGCCGCTGAGCGGTAACCCGACGCGGTTTGTGACTGACTGTTTCAGGCTGTTACCTACAGTTCATCCCTTCTGTCAGTGATGCTCCATACAAGCAGGCATACGTACCTGGTGCGGAGTGTCGTAGAAGGCTGACGCCGCTTCGCGGGCATCGTGTTTCACGTGAAACGTCGCTCTCTGCTGCAGGGAATTATCAGCCGCGGTCGCGCGGCTGCCACGCCGCGCGACCGCAAGCTCGTACGGGTTGCGGAGTTGTCCCCAGAAGTGGATTCATCCACAGAAGAGCGGGCCTCGCTGGTTCACGACCCCGAAAGCATGGCAGGCTCTGCTCATTGCGAGCTTGAAGTCGAGGAGAGTGAATCCTTGCGGTCCGACGCCAACATCGCGGGACCGATGGCCGATCCGGTCCCCGGTCCCCGAACCGAGTCCGCGGGGGAGGGTGTTTCACGTGAAACACCGCCCCCGATGGACGACACACCCATCGGTCGTGCGGCCCAGCTGGCGGTTGAGGCCCTCGGCCGCGCCGGCGAGGGGCTGCCCCGCCCTGACCAGACGCGCGTCATGGTGGTGGCCAACCAGAAGGGCGGCGTGGGTAAGACGACCTCCACGGTCAACCTTGCGGCCTCCCTGGCACTTCACGGTGCTCGCGTCCTGGTGGTCGACCTCGACCCGCAGGGGAACGCTTCCACGGCTCTGGGGATCGATCATCACGCCGAGGTCCCCTCCATCTATGACGTCCTCGTCGACAGCAGGCCACTCTCCGAGGTGGTTCAGCCCGTCCCGGACATCGAAGGCCTCTTCTGTGCTCCTGCCACCATCGATCTCGCCGGTGCGGAGATCGAGCTGGTGTCCCTCGTGGCACGCGAGAGCCGGCTGCAGCGGGCTATCCAGGCGTATGAGCAGCCGCTCGATTACATCCTCATCGACTGCCCGCCCTCACTCGGTCTGCTGACGGTCAACGCGCTCGTTGCCGGAGCCGAGGTCCTCATCCCGATCCAGTGCGAGTACTACGCGTTGGAGGGGCTGGGGCAGCTGCTGCGGAACGTCGATCTGGTCCGTGGCCACCTCAACCCGGATCTGCATGTGTCGACGATCCTGCTCACCATGTACGACGGCAGGACCCGGCTCGCCTCCCAGGTCGCGGAGGAGGTGCGCACCCACTTCGGCAAGGAGGTGCTGCGGACCAGCATTCCGCGGTCCGTGCGCATCTCCGAGGCACCGAGTTACGGCCAGACGGTGCTGACGTACGACCCGGGGTCCAGCGGCTCCCTGTCGTACCTTGAGGCGGCCCGCGAAATCGCCCTGCGAGGCGTCGGGGTGCACTACGAGGCGCAACATGCCCGGACGGGCAGTCAGAACAGCCAGCAGAGCATTTCGGAGGGCATCCAGTGAGTGAGAGTCGTAGAGGGCTGGGGCGTGGGCTCGGTGCGCTGATCCCCGCCGCACCGCAGGAGCGTCAGGTCGGGTCCCCCGGGTCCGGGCCGAGTGCTGCTCCGGTGCTCACCGCCGAGCGAGGTGTGGCCGCGGCCAAGGTGACTACGTTGCCCTCGGCTCCGCTGGTGCCGGAGCCGAGCGCCCCTGCCGGGGAGCCGGAGACCGCTGCTGAGATGCGGGATGCGGCCGGGGCGTACTTCGCCGAGGTTCTTCTGGGGTCGATCACCCCCAACCCCCGGCAACCGCGTGAGGTCTTCGACGAGGACGCGCTCGCCGAGCTGGTCACGTCGATCAAGGAGGTGGGTCTCCTCCAGCCCGTCGTGGTGCGCAAGGTGGCGGAGGACCGCTACGAGCTCATCATGGGTGAACGGCGTTGGAGGGCCTGCCGCGAGGCCGGCCTGGAGCGGATTCCTGCGATCGTGCGGGCGACGGACGACGAGAAGCTGCTTCTCGACGCTCTTCTGGAGAACCTTCACCGTGCCCAGCTGAATCCGCTGGAGGAGGCAGCTGCGTACGACCAGCTGCTGAAGGACTTCAAGTGCACGCACGACCAGCTGGCTGACCGGATCGGCCGGTCCCGTCCGCAGGTATCCAACACACTGCGCCTGCTGCGGCTCTCACCGCCGGTGCAGCGCCGAGTCGCGGCGGGTGTGCTCTCGGCCGGTCACGCGAGGGCTCTGCTCTCGGTGGACGACTCGGAGGAGCAGGACCGGCTCGCTCACCGCATCGTCGCCGAGGGGCTTTCGGTGCGGGCTGTGGAGGAGATCGTCACTCTGATGGGGTCCACCCCGTCCAGTTCCACCAAGCCGAAGGGGCCGCGCGCTGGTGGCAGGCTGTCTCCGGCTCTCAGTGATCTCGCCTCTCGGCTTTCGGACCGCTTCGAGACCCGGGTGAAGGTCGACCTGGGGCAGAAGAAGGGCAAGATCGTCGTCGAGTTCGCCTCGATGGAAGATCTGGACCGCATTCTCAGCAGCCTCGCCCCGGGTGAGGGGCGCGTCCTGGACCGGGGACTCTCCGAAGAGCCCGCCGAGGGCGACGAGGACTGACCTTTCGGTCGACGGAGGGCGGGCCAGGTCCGGATGATTACCGGACCAGGGCCCGCCCTTTGCTCTTTCCCGGTTTCCGTGACACGTCTGGGTGGATACGATGCGTTCTGGTATGGCGCACCCACCTTGATGCCACCTCGGAGGAGGTCGCGGGTATGCGAGCAGTGAGCCGCAGCCGGCTGCTGACGGTCGGCCTGGGCTTGGGGGCGGTCGGAGGGTTCTTCGGCAGCCTGTTTCGTGAACGGAGTGCGCTGGCAGCCGCACTGGGTGCGGCGGGCGAAGGAAGTGAGGAACCGCCTTCATGGGGCGTCGGCTCGTACCGCTCACCTTGGATAACCTTCCGGATCTCCCCGGACGCTGCCGCTCGTGTGTCTTCTGGGAGCTTGACCCGGTCAGCGGGGAAGCTGCGGTAAAGGCGGGCAACCCTGAGGTGGAGAAGGAAGCCTGGATCTCCGCCGTTCTGCTGGAGTGGGGCTCCTGCGGCCGGCTCGTGTACGTGGACGATGTGCCGGCCGGCTTCGTGCTCTATGCGCCGCCTGCCTATGTGCCGCGCGCGACCGCGTTCCCCACGAGCCCCGTCTCGCCCGACGCCGTACAGCTGATGACCGCGCTGATCCTGCCTGGCTTTCAGGGCCAAGGGCTGGGCCGGGTGTTGGTGCAGACGGTTGCCAAGGATCTGCTGCGCCGAGGATTCAAGGCCATCGAGGCCTTCGGGGACGCCCGGTGGAAAGAGCCGGCCTGTGTTCTTCCGGCGGACCACCTGCTGTCGGTCGGCTTCAAGACCGTCCGCCCGCACCCCAAGTACCCAAGGATGCGACTGGAATTGCGGACGGCGCTTTCGTGGAAGGAAGACGTCGAGCTTGCCCTGGACCGATTGCTGGGCGTCGTCCAGAAGGAGCCGGCGCTGCGGCCGCTCTGAGTGGATCACCGCACATACGGAAACGGGGCCCACCCCGAGGGGTGGGCCCCGTTTCACGTGAAACAGAGTGCGCCGGTCAGCAGTCGCCTTACTCGGCGATGAAGGGTTCGAGGTCGCGGAGGATCGCGGCCTTCGGCTTGGCGCCGACGATGGTCTTGGCCACCTCGCCGCCCTGGTAGACGTTCAGCGTCGGGATGGACATCACGCCGTACTTGGCAGCAGTGGCCGGGTTCTCGTCGATGTTGAGCTTGACGATTTCGATCTGGTCCCCGTGCTCAGCCGCGATGGCCTCCAGCGAGGGGGCGATCTGACGGCACGGACCGCACCAAGCGGCCCAGAAGTCCACCAGTACGGGCTTCTTGCTGTTGAGGACTACCTCGTCGAAGGTGTCGTCGGTCACGTTCTTCAGGGCGCCGGCCACGGCGGCCTCCTTAACTTCGCGGGGTATGGGGTGGGGTTGCCGTCGGTCAGACCGCGGGGGTCTTCTCCGGTTCGGCGAGCTTCTCGTCGGCGAGCGCGGCAAGGAAGCGTTCGGCATCGAGTGCGGCGGAGCAGCCGGTACCGGCAGCCGTGATGGCCTGGCGGTAGGTGTGGTCGACGACGTCACCGGCGCCGAAGACACCCTGGAGGTTCGTGCGCGTCGAAGGCGCCTCGACCTGGAGGTAGCCCTCGTCGTCCAGGTCGAGCTGTCCCTTGAAGAGCTCGGTGCGCGGGTCGTGGCCGACAGCGATGAACAGGCCGGTCACGGGGAGTTCGGAGGTCTCGCCCGTCTTGGTGTTGCGCAGCGTCAGGCCGGACAGCTTCTGCTCGCCCTGCACCGCGGCGACTTCGCTGTCCCAGGCAAACTTGATCTTGGGGTCGGCGAAGGCGCGCTCCTGCATCGCCTTGGAGGCACGCAGGGAGTCACGGCGGTGGACGATCGTGACAGACCTGGCGAAGCGGGAGAGGAAGGTCGCTTCCTCCATCGCCGTGTCGCCACCGCCCACCACTGCGATGTCCTGGTCCTTGAAGAAGAACCCGTCACAGGTCGCGCACCAGGAGACGCCGCGTCCGGAGAGCGCGTCCTCGTTGGGCAGGCCCAGCTTGCGGTGCTGGGAGCCGGTGGTGACGATGACGGCCTTGGCGCGGTGCACCGTGCCCACCGTGTCGGTGACGGTCTTGATCTCACCGGTCAGGTCGACGGCGACCACGTCGTCCGGGATGAGCTCCGCGCCGAAGCGCTCGGCCTGGGCACGCATGTTGTCCATGAGCTCGGGGCCCATGATGCCGTCCTGGAAGCCGGGGAAGTTCTCCACGTCGGTGGTGTTCATCAGAGCACCACCAGCGGTGACAGCGCCCTCGAACACCAGCGGCTTCAGCGACGCACGAGCCGTGTACAGGGCGGCGGTGTAACCCGCCGGCCCGGAACCGATGATGATCACATTGCGGACGTCGCTCACGGGTGTCTTCCTCGTCTCTGCAGACTGCCTACTGCCTACTGGGGCCGGTTCAACGACTCTCACCCCACCCAACGGATCCTACGGGCCATGCATTCCCGACGTGCCGCGGCATACGGCGCAGACGTCAGGGGCGGGTGTAGGAGTGAGTGAGGAGCAGCTTTCCCTTTGTGCTGGGTGTGGCGTCCACGCAGACCGCGTCAATGACGTAAGCCTGCACGCGCGAGGCGTCGGTCGGGTGGGGCAGGACGACGAGATAGGCGTCGGTGCCCTGGTAGACGCCCTGTTCGGCGGCCAGCGGCGGGGTATTGCGACCCGTGCCTTGTTGTACGCAGGGAGGGACGGTCACCGCGGGCGTGAGCAAGGGGTTCCGAGGCTCTGAAGGGTCTGCGGACGAGATCTCAGGGCTCACCTGCGAGTCGCCGCTCGGTTGCCTCTTCTCGCCGCCCGGAGTGCGCGAAGCGACGTCGCCGAGGAGCGCGCTGACGCGACCCTCCAGCGTGCTTGCAGAGAAGGTCTGTGCGCCATCGGCTGCGCTGGAGCTGCTGTCCGCCATCTTCGTGGCTGAATCCGAGTTGTTCGACGTCTGCACGGACTGCAGCAGGAGGGCGCTCACGCCGATCACCGCTGCGCCGAATGCGGCACCGAGGACTGCCGTGCGGCGTCGACGGGCGCGGCGGCCGGGGCCGTTGGCACCCCGGGGGTGACCGGCCGGACGATCCGTCGGAGTACTCTTCGAACCTCCGGTCCCCTCGTCGGTGGGCTCTGTTTCACGTGAAACAGAGCCCGGTTCAGCGGGAGCGGTGGAGTTCAGGAGCGCTTCGGCGGCAAGCGCGGCATCGATACGGCCGGCGACATCGTCGGGCATCCGCGGAGAGCCGGGCAGGGTTCCCAGGAGTCCGCGGATCTCATCAAGTGAGGTCTCCACGTCGGCGCACAGCGCGCATCCGTCGATGTGGCTCCGGACCTCCGCCGTGCGGGAGGCGGAGAGGAGTCCCTCGGTGAGATCCGAGATCTCCGAGACGTCCGGGTGCTGATCCGTGTCGGCCGTGGAATTCACGAGCGCCCACCTCCTCCCTTCGCAGCAGCAGGATCACTTGCCCCTGCATCCTTAGGTCCCGACGCCGGTGGGACGGATGTCCCCGGCGAGCGGTTCCTTCCCAGCGTGCGGTCACCGCTGTCCCCGGTATCGGAGCGGAGATGAGTGAGCATCGGGACCAGTCTCGCGCGGCCGCGTGCACAACGGCTCTTCACGGTGCCGGTCGGAACATCGAGGATGCGGGCGGCCTCGGCGACCGGATAACCCTGCATGTCGACGAGGACGAGCGCGGCGCGCTGCTCCGCCGGCAGCTTGGCGAGAGCGGCCAGGAGTTCGCGGTGCAGATCCTGGCGTTCGGCGGGTGCCTCGGCGGACTCATGAGGTTCGAGGAGCTGATCGAGGCGATCGGGATCGTCGACCGGGGCTGTCTTCCGCGAAGCGGCCTTCCGCACGCGGTCGAGGCAGGCGTTGACGGTGATGCGGTGCAGCCAGGTGGTGACCGCGGACTGCCCTCGGAAGGTGTGAGCGGCGCGGAAGGCGGAGATCAGGGCGTCCTGGACCGCGTCCGCCGCCTCTTCGCGATCGCCGAGCGTACGCAGAGCCACGGCCCAGAGCCGGTCACGATGCCGCCGTACGAGCTCACCGAAGGCGTCCGGCTCGCCGGCTACGTGCCGGGCCAGGAGATCATGATCGTTCGTGTCGGCGAATCTGGCGTCGTCCAACGGTGAGCCCCCTCCCCTGGTGCCGTCAGCTGGTGATCTTGATGTCCGAGACCTTGCCGCGGAATCTACCGTCGTCGCTCAGGGGCAGATTAGTCAGCCAGACGAGAACGTACCGCGCCTTCACGGGTTCCTCAGGCTTCAGGGACACCTTCATCCCTGATCCGTCGGCGACCTTGGTGAAACCATCGGGAAGCGACGGCACGGTTGAATTCTCCGTCGTCCGGAGCTCCGCCGAAGTGGTGCCGCCGAGGAAGGAGACGTCCACGGCGCCGACCTGCTGGACCTTGCCGAGGTCGAGGACGACTCCGACACCGTCCTTGAGGTTGCCGAAGGCGGCGCTGAAGTAGCCGTCCGTGTGCCAGAAGGTGCTGGGATCACCGTCGTGCACGTTCTTTATCGCAGCGGGCTTCTCGGAGCCGTCCCCGCCGAGCGGGTCGTAGTCCCTGGCCGCGGCGATGGCGATGGGTTTGCCGCCCTCGTCCGCCTCGTTCTTCTTGTCGACGTCAGGAGTCGGCCGGCTGGTGCCCGGGTCCACGGGGTCCTTGCCGCGGTCGAGGACGGTCTCGGCGAGCTGCCAGCTGCCGAGACCGAGCGCCGCGATCAGCAGGGCGGACACGGCCCACTTCAGGGCCCTGCCCGTGCGGCTCTGCAGAGGTGACGGCGGTGCCATCACGGGCTGGGTCACCAGGTTCGGATGGGACGGAGGACGCCCGTAGGTGCCCTGTTGGTAGGTGGTGCGCTGGTACTCGGGCGGTGCGGTGAACGTCGGTTCCGGCGGCAGGATGCGCGGCATGGCCGCGACGGCCTTGGCCAGCTCGTCCGGAGTGGTGCAGGGCTGCTCCTGCCGGGACGCGGTCGCCCCGTCGTTGGCAAGCGCCCGCATGGCGATTTCCGAGAGTCCGCGGTGAACGCCTGCCCGCACCTGGTCGGGCGCGATCAGCCCGACACCCTTGGGCAGCCCCGCAAGCCCGTACGCGTCGTTCTCGTACGGCCAGCGGTGCGTCAGAGCGGCGTAGAGCAGCGCCCCGATGGCTTCGGTGTCCGTACGCAGCGGACGGTCGGCGGTGATGCCCCGCAGCGCGGCGTTCACAGCGAGACCGCGGATCCGGTACTGCCCGGTCGAGCTGCGCAGCACCGCTCCGGGGGTGAGTCTCAGATGGGCCAGGCCCTCCCGGTGGGCGGCCGCCATGGCCTGGGAGATCTGGCTGACGAGCTGGTACGCGTCGTGGGCTTCCATGGGTCCGGAGGCCAGCAGAGCGGTGAGCTCCGTGGCGTCCGGAAGCCACTCATGGACGACGTAGACGAGGTCGTCCTCCTCGACGGCGTCCAGGACCTGAACGAAGCGCGGGTCGCCGAGCAGAGCGGAGGACCGGGCGGCGGCCAGCACGGAGCGGGCACGCGGGTGGTCTGCGGGCAGGAGATGGACTCCCACCGCACGGCGCAGCTTCTCGTCGACAGCGCGCCAGCTGCTGAATCCGTCCAGACGGGTGACGCACTCCTCGAGGCGATACCGTCCGGCGAGTTTGTGTCCACTGTGCACATCGGGCGCCCGGGGAATGGCTCGTGAGCCCTCTCGCCCGACGGCCGTTTCCTTGGGGCTCACGCCTGCTGCGTCCTTGGGTTCCGCGGTCCCGTCGGTCGTTGCCTCGTCCGCCTTGGCGGTCAGCGGCTCGTCGCCGCTGTTGTCGGCCACGTCGACGGAAGCCGTGCTACGTTCCGCCACCGTCGTTCCTGCCTCCCCATCCGTTGAGCGATGCCAGCCGGCTCTGCACAGTCACGCCAATTGTGCCCACACCCCGGCGCTATGCACGACACGCGGTGTCCGGCGATGGTTGTGCTTCCCGGTCCCCTTTAGCGTCCGAGCCGTCCCCGGACCATGCCGACCATGCCGTTGAGTTCTTCGATGCGCATCTTCTTCGCCGCCAGGAAGAAGACGCCGAGCAGCACGATGCCACCGCAGATCAGTGCGGCGAGCGAGCCCAGGGCGCCCTCGCCCAGCGCGGTGAGAAGGGCGTAGCCGATGCCGCCGCCTACGACGGCCGCGGGCACCGCCGCCAGGCAGAGACGTGCGTAGGTGCGCACGATGTGGGCGCCGTCCAGGTCGCCGCCGAGCCGGTTGCGCAGCCGGCGCCAGGCGATACCGACCCCGACCGCGTAGGCCAGCCCGTACGAGGCGGCCATGCCGACGACCGCCCACTCGGCGGGAAGGAGCACGTAGCTGAGCGCGGAGGCTGCTGCGTTGACCACCGCCACGATGACGGTGTTGTAGAAGGGGGTCCGGGTGTCCTCGTACGCGTAGAAGCCGCGCAGCACCACGTACTGCACGGAGTACGGGATGAGGCCGAGCCCGAACGCCATCAGGATGAAGCCCATCGAGCGGGCGGCTTCGGTGCCGCTGGACGCGTACAGCAGGGTGCACATCGGCAGGCCGAGCGCGAGGAAGGTGAAGGCGACCGGCACGATGGCCACCGCCGAGTTCCGCAGTCCCTGCGAGATGTCGTCGCGTACCGCGCCGGGGTCGTTGTCGTGGGCGGCCCGGGAGATGCGGGGGAGCAGAGCGGCCATGACCGAGACGGTGATGATGGCCTGCGGCATGGCCCAGATCAGCTGGGCGTTCGAGTAGGCCAGGAAGCCGGTTCCGTCCTTGCCGGACGCCTCTCCCGCCGAGGTCGCCAGCTGGGTGACGACCAGCACGCCTGCCTGGTTGGCCAGGACGAACAGGACGGTCCACTTGGCAAGCTTGATCGTCTTGCCGAGGCCGTGGCCCTTCCAGTCGAAGCGCGGGCGGAAGCGGAAGCCCGCCTCGCGCAGGTACGGAATCATCGCGAGGGCCTGGACGGTCAGGCCGAGCAGCGTGCCGATGCCCAGGAGCTGGATGCCCTCGTCGGGAATCGTCGCAACGCCCATGTCGGACTCGCCCGAGGTGCCGTAGACCCAGATGAAGAGGCCGAAGGTGAAGATCATGACCACGTTGTTGAGGACCGGGGTCCACATCATCGCGCCGAACTTCCCGCGGGCGTTCAGGATCTGGCCCATCACGACGTGGACACCCATGAAGAAGATGGTCGGCAGGCAGTACCTGGCGAAGGTCACTGCGACGCTGTTGGCCGCGGGGTCCCCCGAGATCGTCTGCGACATCATGCCGATCAGCCAGGGTGCCGCGAACACCGCGAGGACGACGATCACCCCGAGCGCGACCATCACGAGGGTCAGCAGCCGGTTGGCGAAGGCCTCTCCGCCGTCCTCGTCGTTCTTCATGGAACGGACGAGCTGCGGGACGAACACCGAGTTGAGCCCGCCGCCCACGGTGAGGATGTAGATCATCGTGGGCAGGGTGTACGCGATGGTGAAGACGTCACCGAGGGTCGCCGCACCCAGGGCGGCGGTGATGACCAGGCTGCGTACGAAGCCGGTGAGCCGCGACACCATGGTTCCCGCGGCCATCAGCGCGCTGGACTTCAGAATGCTGGAGGCACGGCCGCCCGACTTGGGCGGGACGGGAGCCGGGGTGGGTTCGGGCTCCGGCGTGCCAGAGGGCCTGCCAGAGCCTTCCTGGTCCCGGAAGAGGTGGGCGAAGGCGTCCGGCTCCTCGCGGTCGTCCGACGCTCGGGTGACCAGGTCGTCCACTCCTACGAACTGGGTGGTCGCCGCGTTGTCGCCGTACGGGAGGTGCCGTGACGGGCCGGATGGCTCCGGGGCGGGAGTCTGGGCCCACAGCCGGGGATCGGGGGCGTAGGGGGCCGCCGGGGGCTGCTGGTAGAGGGGCTGAGGCTCCGGGAACGTGCCCGGGGGCGGCGGCGGGTGCGACGCGCGGTCGTACAGCGCTTCGGTCACCGGATCCTGGGCCGCGAGGTCCTGGGCCCGGTAGGGGTCGTGATCGTAGGCGTGCTGAAGGTACGGATCGGGAGGCGTCTCGTTCTCCCCGCTGCCCGGAGGGACCGCCGGCCCACCGGGGGCCCCACCTCCGCCCGCGCCCTGGCCGCGGTCACCGTCGTACGGCGCGTTCATCGAAACCCCACCTCATCGTCCCCGGCCGACCGGCCTCGACAGACATCGCTCAACGGTCCACTTTCTCACCCGTTCCTGACGGGTCCCCGCTTTCCGGACCGGTGTCCGGCGCCGGGTCACTCGGCTGCTCGGGTTCGCCGCCGTTGTCCTCCGTGGTGTCGCTTGCGATGGTGCGCTTGCGGTGTGTGTACATCCTGATGCCTGCCAGGACCAGCAGCAGCAGCCCCCCGGCGATGACGAGGAGCACGGTGGGCGTGACCTCCGAGACCTTCACCGTGAAGGTCATCTCCTCGCCGTACGGTGTGCCGTCTTCGGTGAACAGCCGTGCGGTGACCTGTACCTGGCCGTTGACATTGGCAGCTGCGTCGAACTTCACGGACTGACTGTGTCCACCCGCGATCTTGACGGGCTGCTCCGCCACGGCACCGCCGTCGTTGAGCTTCAGCCGGGTCGCGTTCTCCGACGTCAGCCGGAGGACCAGGTTGTCGACGTCCTGCACCAGCTTGTTCTGGACCGTGACAGGAATCGTCGCGCTCCGGCCGGACAGGGTGACGTCCGACTTCGCGATGAGCTGGACCTCACTGGTGAGACTGCGCAGGTACGTGCGTACCGAGTCACGGTACCGCTGCGCCTCCAGCGGCCTGCCTCGCCATGCCACCGACATGGAGCGGTTGATCGCGTTACCGAAGGGGGTCACCACCCGGTCCGGCTGGGTGAGGATGACCTCGAAGCTGTTGAGCGAGTCCTTGGTCGTCCTGATGTCCTGGAACGCCTGGGTGGGAAGCTCCTGGCCGCGCAGCTTCTTCGGGTACTGGGAGGACGGGGGCACCTTGGTCGTCGCCCGGGGGTCGGGCTTCTCCTCGGCCGCAGCCGTCAGATCGATGGGCTGTGTCCAGCGCTCGTCGAGGAGCGCGTGCAGAGAGGAGGCCATCGACTGGGCCTGGGACGTACTGGGCGTCCGCTGGGGGGCGACGACGATGCTTCGCTGCTTCTCGGGATCCTGCTCCGTGAGTGCCAGCGTCTGGGCCAGGAACTTCTGCACGGCGAGCGTGGAATCCCCGGCGTGCGACATGTCGCCCCTGAACGCCGTCGAGAGCCGGTAGTCCGCGACCACGGCCGTGGTGCCACCGCCGATCGGCCGGGCGGCGGTCGGCGTGTAGAGAAGGCTTCCGGTGTCCGCGAGGCTGTCACTGCGGGCGATCACGTTGTGGGCGCCGGCCGAGGTGGCGACGTCGACGATCGAAGGATCGACCGCTCCTTCCACCGGCCAGGAGAAGTCGGTGGACGGCTTCACATGGAGGATCGTCTCCACCGTCGAACTCGCCACTTCGGTGGCGTTCTGCAGGTGGCTGAGGGTACCGGAGACGCTCTTGCCCCGATGCGCGATCGACGCGAGGTCGGGATCGGCGAACGGCAGCGCGATCACCCTGCCGTCCTCCACCGCTGTCCCCAGTGCCGTCAGCCACTGCTTGGCGACGTCCTGGTTCTTTCCCGCGACCGTGGTGTCCCCGACCTTGATCCGGTAGTTCTTCGTCATCGCGTCGACCGTGGCCAGCAGATCGGGGTCGATGACCCAGGTCACCGGAAGCTGTCGGCCCAGCGAGACCAGCTGTTCGAGCCGGCCGCCCGGGGCGAGCTCGGCCGCGAGGTCGTCATCGGTGAAGACCGGTGTCTGCTGTTCGTCCGATCCGGTCTCGGCGCTCACATGGGCCGAGCCGATGAGCGGCCAGAGGTACGTCAGCTTTGTCTTGGCTTCGCTTTCCTTGGGCTGCCAGGGAAGAAAGGTGCGCTTGATGCCCAGGACGTGGTCGTAGGACACACGGGCGGTCCGGCCCGAGAGCGAGACGCCGATCTGGTAGACGCCGGCCTCGTTCAGCGGCAGCTTGCTGACAGGCACGGAGAACGTGAAGTCCTGGCTGAGCCCGGACCGCAGATTCGCGGTCTTGACCGTGTACTTCCCACCGAGCGGAGCCGGATCGACTCCCGGTACGTATCCGGTGCGCTTGGCTGCGTTGTCGATCGCCGTCCTGCCGGACAGTTTCGGTCCCACCCGCAGATCGACGGACGCTCCGGTGATCGTTTCCTTCCCCCTGTTCGTCAGGGTGCCGGAAACGGTGAGGGTGTCGCCCTTCACGGGTGCGCTGGGGGTCAGTGTGTCGAGAGACACTGCGACGGTGCTGGAGCCGGTGGGTGCCTTCGCCGGTTCTGCCGCCTGCGCCGTGGGCCCCGTGGGACCGCTGAGGAGGCCGGCCAGCAGCGGCGCCCCGAGGAGCAAGGAGGCCGTGCGCCGCAACCACCGGCGGGCAGGAGCGGGACTCATCCCCTGAAAGTCTGCCGCCTCGGCCACGCGCCTACCCGTCCTCGTCGTCGTCAACTGCTGTCGCTCGTTGTCGGTCCCTGCGTCCACGCATGGTAACGATGTGCGCCGGAGCTAAGTGCTGGGGACTGCGCCACGTGATCGGGAGAGTCTCGCAGGGTCACAAGAAACAATGACGCCCGGGCCGGTCGGTGCACGTACCCTTTTCTGTTGTGCCGAACGCCAACGAAGACAACGCCAGTGCACTGAGCCAGGTGCAGCACCGCGCAGTCAGTGAACTGCTGCGGGTGTCCCCTGTCGCCGACGACCTTGCCCGCCGATTCCAGGAGTCGGGGTTCAGCCTCGCGCTGGTCGGTGGCTCGGTCCGTGACGCGCTGCTCGGCAGGCTCGGGAACGACCTGGACTTCACGACCGACGCTCGCCCCGAGGACGTGCTCAAGATCGTCCGTCCGTGGGCGGACTCGGTGTGGGAGGTCGGGATCGCCTTCGGCACTGTCGGGTGCCAGAAGGACGGATACCAGGTCGAGGTCACGACATACCGGTCGGAAGCGTACGACAGGGCGTCGCGCAAGCCCGAGGTCTCCTACGGTGACTCCATCGAGGAAGACCTCGTGCGCCGGGACTTCACGGTCAACGCGATGGCCGTCGCTCTGCCGCAGAAGGAGTTCGTGGACCCGCACGGCGGCCTGAAGGACCTCTCGGAGCGCGTCCTGCGTACGCCTGGGACTCCGGAGGAGTCCTTTTCGGACGACCCGCTGCGGATGCTCCGCGCGGCCCGGTTCGCCGCACAGCTGGACTTCGAGGTCGCCCCGGACGTCATCGCGGCGATGACGGACATGGCCGGGAGGATCGAGATCGTCTCGGCCGAGCGGGTCCGTGAGGAACTCAACAAGCTGCTCCTCTCCACTCACCCACGCAAGGGTCTGGGTCTGCTGGTCGACACAGGCCTGGCAGCCCATGTGATGCCGGAGCTCCCCGCGCTCCGCCTGGAAAGTGACGAGCATCACCGCCACAAGGATGTCTACGAGCATTCGCTGACCGTTCTCGAGCAGGCCATCGACCTCGAAGAGGACGGGCCCGACCTCGTGCTGAGGCTTGCCGCTCTGCTGCATGACATCGGCAAGCCGCGCACTCGACGCTTCGAGACGGACGGCCGTGTCTCCTTCCACCACCACGAAGTGGTCGGCGCGAAGATGACGCGGAAGCGGATGACCGACCTCAAGTACTCCAACGACCTGGTCAAGGACGTCTCGAAGCTCGTCGAACTGCACCTGCGCTTCCACGGCTACGGTGACGGGGAGTGGACCGACTCCGCGGTCCGCAGGTATGTGCGTGACGCCGGCCCCCTCTTGGAGCGTCTGCACAAGCTGACCCGCTCGGACTGCACGACGCGGAACAAGCGCAAGGCGAACGCTCTCTCGCGGACGTACGACGGCCTTGAGGAGCGCATTGCCCAGTTGCAGGAGCAGGAGGAGCTGGATTCGATCCGGCCCGACCTGGACGGCAACGAGATCATGAAGGTCCTGAACGTCGGCCCGGGGCCGGTGATCGGCAAGGCGTACGCCTTCCTGCTGGAGCTGAGGCTGGAGCACGGGCCGATGGAGCGCGATGCGGCCGTGGCCGCACTCAAGGAGTGGTGGGCCACACAGAACTGAGGCCGGGCCCGGTCATGTTTCACGTGAAACATGACCGGGCCGTAAGCGCGGAGGTGTGCCGAGGGGCGCTGTTTCACGTGAAACAGCGCCCCTCGGCGTCAGGTGGTCCCGGTCGGTACTCCCCTGGCGCTTCTCCATCGGAACGTCGCCAAGGAGACCGCCGCGTAGAGCACGCCGACTCCCAGTACCACGGTGACCGAGCGCCCATCAGCGGGTAGCACCAGAGCCGACAGTGCCGCGGCGATGACGAAGGCGACATTGAACAGCACGTCGTAGAGCGAGAAGATCCTGCCTCGGAAGGCATCGTCCACCGAGGTCTGCACCACCGTGTCCGTGGCGATCTTCGCCCCCTGTGTCACGAGACCGAGCACGAAGGCCGCGACCAGCATCGGCCCGAGCACGAATGGCAGCCCCAGTGCCGGTTCCAGAACGGCGGCGGTGCCTGCGCACAGCGCCATCCAGCCGAACCTGCCCAGGCGCCCCACGGCCCAGGGAGTCATTACGGCAGCTGCGAAGAATCCCGCTGCGGAGGCTCCGAGCGCCAGCCCGAGCAGGCCCAGGCCGTCGGACTCCGAGTCGGACCATGCGTACCGGCACAGCATCAGCACCATCACGGTCAGGGCCCCGTAGCAGAACCGCATCACCGTCATGGCCGCGAGAGCGCGCGCCGCGTCCTTCCGCTCCGCCAGATGGCGCAGTCCGGCAGCCAGCCCGCGGGCGGTGTCGGCCAGCGCCTCACGAAGCCGTAGGTGGCTCGCGTCCGCATCCGGGCCGAGCAGTCGTCGCGGAAGGCTCAGCGAAGCCGCGGCCGAGGTGAGGTAGAGCGTCGCCCCCAGCAGGACCACCGCGGCATCGGACCCGTCGGCCAGAAGGCGTACGGCGAAAGCGAGACCACCCCCCGCTGTCGCTGCCAGCGTGCCGGCCGTCGGTGAGAGGGAGTTGGCGATGACGAGCCGGTCGGCGTCGACCACGCGCGGGAGCGCCGCCGACAGACCGGCGAGCACGAAGCGGTTGACCGCGGTGACGCAGAGGGCTGAGGCGTAGAAGAGCCAGGTGGGTACGGAGCTGAGGATCAGCAGGGCCGTACAGCAGGCCAGCACCGCGCGGAGGAGGTTCCCGTGCAGGAAGACCTGGCGGCGCGGCCAGCGGTCCAGGAGGACTCCGGCGAAGGGGCCGACGAGGGAGTACGGCAGCAGCAGCACCGCCATTGCCGAGGCGATGGCGCCGGGCGTCGCCTGATTCTCCGGGGAGAAGACGACGTACGTGGCGAGAGCGACCTGGTAGACGCCGTCGGCCGACTGGGAGAGAAGCCGTACCGCGAGAAGACGACGGAAGTACCGGACGCGCAGGAGCACGCGCAGATCACGCACGACAGGCATGTGAGCAAGCGTCACACATGTTGAGGGTCCCCGGGCGGATTGCCCGGGGACCCTCAACATGCGGAACAGGGAGGAGCGCTAGCGCTCATCGCCTCGTTCAGGCTGTGCGCCGTGAACGGCTGCTCAGCGCTCGACCTCGCCCGCGATGAACTTCTCGACGTTGGCCGCGGCCTCGTCGTCGAAGTACTGCACCGGCGGGGACTTCATGAAGTACGAGGACGCCGAGAGGATCGGGCCGCCGATGCCGCGGTCCTTGGCGATCTTCGCTGCGCGCACGGCGTCGATGATGACACCGGCGGAGTTCGGGGAGTCCCACACCTCGAGCTTGTACTCGAGGTTCAGCGGAACGTCGCCGAACGCGCGGCCCTCAAGGCGCACGTACGCCCACTTGCGGTCGTCCAGCCAGGCCACGTAGTCCGACGGACCGATGTGCACGTTGTCCGCACCCATCTCGCGGTCGCGGATCTGCGAGGTGACGGCCTGCGTCTTCGAGATCTTCTTGGACTCAAGGCGCTCACGCTCGAGCATGTTCTTGAAGTCCATGTTGCCGCCGACGTTCAGCTGCATCGTGCGGTCCAGGATGACACCGCGGTCCTCGAAGAGCTTCGCCATCACGCGGTGCGTGATGGTGGCGCCCACCTGGGACTTGATGTCGTCGCCGACGATCGGGACACCGGCCTCGGTGAACTTGTCCGCCCACTCCTTGGTGCCGGCGATGAAGACCGGGAGAGCGTTGACGAACGCGACCTTGGCGTCGATGGCGCACTGCGCGTAGAACTTCGCAGCGACCTCGGAACCGACGGGCAGGTAGCAGACGAGGACGTCGACCTGCTTGTCCTTGAGGACCTGGACGATGTCGACCGGGGCCTCGGCGGACTCCTCGATCGTCTGGCGGTAGTACTTGCCCAGACCGTCGTGGGTGTGGCCGCGCTGAACGGTCACGCCCGTGTTCGGCACATCGGCGATCTTGATGGTGTTGTTCTCGCTGGCGCCGATGGCGTCCGCGAGGTCGAGGCCGACCTTCTTCGCGTCGACGTCGAAGGCGGCGACGAACTCGACGTCGCTGACGTGGTACTCGCCGAACTGGACGTGCATCAGACCGGGCACCTTGCCGGCCGGATCGGCGTCCTTGTAGTACTCGACGCCCTGCACCAGCGAGGCGGCGCAGTTGCCTACACCAACGATGGCTACGCGAACCGAACCCATGCCGATTGCTCCCTGTGTGTTCTCGGTGTTCCCCACTGAGCCCTTGCGGACCTGCGGGGTTTTCACTTGGTGGTGTCGTCGGACGGATCCGGCCGGGTGGAATCCCGGTGCCGGGGCAGGCCGCCCGCTTCTGCTGATGTGTCCTGCTGAGGGGAACCCTCGGTCGGGGGCCTTCGCTGGTCCCGTCCTGAGCGTTCGCTCTCGATGAGCTCGTTCAGCCAGCGCACTTCGCGCTCCACGGACTCCATGCCGTGCCGCTGCAGCTCAAGCGTGTAGTCGTCGAGTCGTTCACGGGTGCGGGCGAGCGAGGCGCGCATCTTCTCGAGGCGTTCCTCGAGCCTGCTGCGCCGGCCCTCCAGCACGCGCATCCGCACGTCCCGCTCCGTCTGCCCGAAGAAGGCGAAACGAGCCGCGAAGTGCTCGTCCTCCCAAGAGTCCGGGCCGGTGTGCGAGAGGAGCTCCTCGAAGTGCTCCTTACCTTCTGCCGTCAATCGATAGACGATCTTGGCCCGGCGCCCTGCGAGTGAAGACGTGGGAGCGACCGCCCGGCCCGTGGTGGGAGGAAGGTCTGCCGGAGCATTTCCCGGTTCTTCGATCAACCAGCCCTGGGCAACCAGCGTCTTGAGGCAGGGGTAGAGCGTGCCGTAACTGAAGGCGCGGAAGATCCCGAGCGAGGTGTTGAGGCGCTTGCGCAGCTCGTAACCGTGCATCGGGGATTCGCGGAGGAGGCCGAGTACGGCGAATTCGAGGATGCCTGAGCGTCTGCTCACCTTCGCCCCCTCTTCCTTCGCCGGATGCTCCCGCGGAGCTCCTGAGGGGAGCTTATGCCGCGCTGATGTATCGACTCGATACATCAGCACGATAGATCGACGAGGCCGCTTCGACAAGGGCGGCCTTCGTGAGCGGCGTCACATCACTAATTCGTAGGAAGCGACTTGCGTCATTTGGGGTGAAGTTCGGCGCAAGATGCGTTTTGGCCGTGCGTAGTCTGGGCGCCATGCAGACCACCGGGAACCGCGTGGCGCTTGTGAGCGTCAGTTATCGCGGACTGCCGGATGTGCTGCGGGTGAGCCCTCCGCAGGGTTTGTCCGTAATTCGGGGGGACCGGATCTCAACTGCCGCTTCCAGGCGCTCTCGCCTGCCCGAGGAGTAGTCGTTCGATGAGCGAGCACCGTCGCAAAACGTCGCAACCGCAAGGTGGCGGACGCGCAGCGGCCAGACGAGCCGCCCAGCCTGCCGGGCGCGACGCATCGTCACGCAGCGTTATCAATGAATCACCGTCCGACGCGTACGGCGAGGAACGCCAGTACGGCAGCCGCGCCGAGGCCCGTCGTGCCGCCCAGCGCGGTGGACGTCGCAGAGGCGCCGAGGAGCTCAGCTCCGGGGCCGGCGGCGGAGGCCGCAGGCGCGGTGGAGGCGGCGGCGGTGGCGGCCACGACGGCCCCGGCCGCGGCCGGGGAGGCCCGGGTGGCCCTCCGGGCAAGAAGCGCTTCATCGACTACCCGCGCTCCGGGAAGTACGGCTTCCGTCGCTGGGTACCGTCGTGGAAGCTCGTCTCCGGGGTGTGCCTCAGCTTCCTCGGCGTTCTGATGGGCGTGGCCGGAGTCGCGTACGCGATGGTCGTGCCGCCCAAGGTCAGTGACGCGGCCAGAGCGCAGAACAACGTCTACTACTGGGCCGACGACACGCAGATGGTCGCGACCGGTGGTGAGGTCAACCGCCAGGTGATCAGCTACGAGCAGATTCCTGCGGCCATGCGGAACGCCGTCATCTCGGCCGAGAACAAGACGTTCGAGGATGACAAGGGCATCGACCCCATGGGTATCGCCCGAGCTCTCTTCAACATGGCCAAGGGCGGTGAGACCCAGGGCGGCTCGACCATCACCCAGCAGTACGTGAAGAACTCGATGCTCTCCCAGGACCAGACCGTCAGCCGTAAGTTCAAGGAGCTGTTCATCACCCTCAAGGTCGGAGGGACGATGCGGAAGAACGACGTGATGGCCGGCTACCTCAACGTCTCGTACTACGGCCGGGGTGCCTGGGGACTGCAGGCCGCGGCCCGTACGTACTACAACAAGGACGCCAAGGACCTCGACCCGAGCCAGTGCGCCTTCCTGGCCACGCTGCTCAAGGGAGCGACCTACTTCGACCCGGCCGGTGCCCCCGAGGTCGACAGCGAGAGGGCCACCAAGGAGAAGAACCGGAAGCGCGCGGAGGAGCGCTGGACGTGGATCCTTGACGAGCAGGTCAAGGACGGCACGATGGAGGAGGCGGAGCGCGCGACGTACGACGAGTTCCCCATGCCGCTGTCGCCGCGGCAGAACGCGCAGCTGGGTGGTCAGACCGGGTATCTGGTCGACCTCGCCAAGTCGTACGTCCTCAACAACACCGACATCACCGCCGACGAACTCGCCCAGGGCGGGTACGAGATCCACACGACCTTCAAGAAGAACCGGGTCGAGCAGCTCCGTAAGGCCGTCGAGGACGTCGACAAGGCGAACATCGACCCGAAGAAGCGCCCCGACAAGGACACCCACGTCCAGTTCGGTGGAGCGTCGATCAACCCGAGCACCGGAGCGATCGAGGCCACGTACGGTGGCCGGGACGCGACAAAGCACTACACCAACAACGCGGACCCGACCGGTGCGCAGGTGGGCTCGACCTTCAAGCCGTTCGTGCTGGCCGCCGCCATGGAGTACGGGAAGCGCAACCCCCGCCTCGGCGAGGCGCAGGAGAAGTCGGACCGCACGCCGGTCTCTCCGGAGAGCATCTACAACGGCGACAACCTGCTGGAGATCAAGAAGTACAACGGCGAGGTGTGGAAGGGCGACGACGACAAGCCGTGGCTCCAGACCAACGACGGCGACGAGTCCTACGGCGACATCGACCTGCGCAAGGCCATGGAGCAGTCCGCCAACTCCCCCTTCGTACAGCTCGGTATGGACGTCGGCACCGACAAGGTGAAGGACGTCGCCATGGCTGTCGGACTGCGCGACGACGACTACATGGCCGACTCGCACGTTCCGTCGTTCTCCATCGGTACGTCGTCGCCGAGCGTCATCCGGATGGCGGGCGCGTACGCGACGTTCGCCACCAGCGGTCTGCAGCGTGAACCCTTCTCGGTCACCAAGGTCCTGGAGAAGGGCACGCCCGTCTACCAGCACGAGTCCAAGCAGAAGCGCGCGCTCGACCCGATCATCGCGGACAACGTCACCGATGTGCTGAAGAACGTCGTCGAGAACGGGACGGGCACGCCGGCGAAACTGCCCGGCCGCGACGTGGCGGGGAAGACGGGTACCACGGACGGCAACCGGTCGGCGTGGTTCGTCGGCTACACCCCGCAGCTGTCCACCGCCATCAGCATGTTCCGCCTGGACGACGACGAGAAGAACAAGGAGCGCGAGTTCCTCAAGATGTTCGGCACCGGTGGCGAGGAGAAGATCCACGGTGCTTCGTTCCCGGCGCAGATCTGGCACAACTTCATGGCCACGGCGATGAAGGGCCAGAAGGTCAAGAACTTCCCGAAGCCTGAGCCGTGGGGCGAGAAGATGTACGGCGGGGGTGCGGCCAGCCCGACGCCGACGCCGAGCGTCACCGCCTCCCCGACCCCCTCGGACGAGCCGACGACTCCTTCCCCGGCCCCGACGACACCTTCCCCGACCCCGACGCCGAGCAACACCTGCGGCATGTGGGGCTCGGAGGACTGCAAGGACAACGGCGGCGCCAACGCCGGTACGGACGACGGCGGGACCACCGAGGGGACGATCGAGGGAAGCGATACGTCCGGGACCACCGACGGATCCGATACCACCGGCACGACGGGTGAGACGACCGACGGTGGCGACAACGGCGGGAACGGCAACGGGAACGGCGGACTGTTCGGGGGCGGCGGATAGCCCGGCCCCGGCCGGACAGCGCCCGGCGACGGGCCTGTCCTACGACGACGGCGAGGGCCGCCGCACCACCAGGTGCGGCGGCCCTCGCCGTGTCCCGGGGCGGCCCACGCCTCGCGCACAGCCCCGTACGGCAGGATGTGCGGCATGCCAAGCGCAGAAGACACGAGCGTGCATCAGGAGCGGCCCGTCGTGCGGCCCACGCACCGGGACGAGATCGCCGCGGCCGGCAGCGAACTGATCGGCGGACGAGTGGGCCGCTGGGCCCTGCTCGGCAAGGGCCCTCTGACACCTGTGCGTGTCATCGCGCTGGTCGCGATCGGGATGTTCGCGCTCGGCATGGTGCAGAAGATCCCCTGCTACGAGTGGGCCTGGTTCAGGGGCACGACCTCGCAGTACACGCACGCCTGCTACTCCGACATTCCGCATCTGTACATCGGGCGCGGCTTCGCCGAAGGCCTCGTGCCGTACTTCGATCAGCTGCCCGGCGACATGAAGTACCTCGAGTACCCCGTCCTGACCGGTCTGTTCATGCAGGTCGCGTCCTGGCTGACGCTGACGCCCGACAGCGACCCCGTACAGCAGCGCGAGCAGATGTACTGGATGGTCAACGCGGGCATGCTGATGGTCTGCGCCGTCATCACGGCGGTGTGCGTCGCGCGGACGCACCGCCGGCGTCCCTGGGACGGCCTGCTGGTCGCTCTGGCGCCCGCCCTGGCCCTCACCGCCACGATCAACTGGGACCTGCTGGCTGTCGCGCTGACGGCCGCGGCGATGCTGATGTGGTCCCGGGGGCGGGCCCTCGCGTTCGGCCTTCTCATCGGGCTGGCAACGGCCGCGAAGTTCTACCCCGCGCTGCTGCTCTGGCCGGTCCTGCTGCTGTGCTGGCGGGCGGGCAGGTGGCGGGCGTTCTTCCACGCCGCGCTGGGTGCGGCCGCCGCCTGGCTGGCGGTCAACCTGCCCGTGATGGTGTTCGCGCCTGAGGGCTGGAAGAAGTTCTACACCTTCAACCGGGAGCGGCCGCTCGACTTCGGTTCCTTCTGGCTGATCATCACGCAGCGCACGGGCGTGGCCATCGACGTCGACACGGTGAACCTGGGGTCGACCCTGCTGATGGTGGTGGCCCTGCTGGCACTGGCGGGTCTGACCCTGGCGGCTCCGCGCCGGCCGCGCTTCGCGCAGCTCGCGCTCCTGCTCGTCGCGGCCTTCGTCCTGACGAACAAGGTGTACTCACCCCAGTACGTGCTCTGGCTCATTCCGCTCGTCGCCCTGGCCAGGCCGCGCTGGCGCGACTTCCTCATCTGGCAGGCATGCGAGTGCATGTACTTCCTGGGGATCTGGCTGTACCTCGCGTACACGACCAGCGGCGACAAGCACCAGGGGCTGCCGGAGGAGGGCTACCAGATCGCGATCGTCCTGCACCTGCTGGGAACGCTGTACATCTGCGCGGTCGTCGTCCGGGACATCCTCGTGCCGGACCGCGATCCCGTACGGCGCGACGGGTCCGACGATCCGTCGGGCGGTGTTATCGACAACGCCCCGGACGTCTTCGTACTGGGAGAGGCGTCGCGTCCGGCGCGGCACGCCGCCCACATGGCCGTGGGGCAGCGTGTGGAGTGGGGCGCCGCGCGGGGGCCGGCCGCCGACTGAGGGGCGGCCGCCCCCGTCGTGATCAGCGGTCGACGAGGCGGTCGAACTGGGTGGTCGTGTGGCGCAGATGGGCCACCAGTTCGTCGCCGACCTTCGGCTCCTGCGCGTCGGACGGCACGAACAGGATCGAGACCTGCATGTGCGGCGGCTCGGCGAACCAGCGCTGCTTGCCCGCCCAGACGAACGGCGAGAGATTCCGGTTGACCGTGGCCAGGCCGGCCCGGGCCACGCCCTTGGCACGCGGCATCACACCGTGCAGGGCCTTGGGGGCCTCCAGGCCGACGCCGTGGGACGTACCGCCGGCCACGACGACCAGCCAGCCGTCGGACGCCGCCTTCTGCTGGCGGTAGCCGAAACGGTCACCCTTGACGACCGGCGTGACGTCGAGGACGGCGCCCCGGTACTCGGTCGCCTCGTGATCGCCGAGCCACAGCCGCGTACCGATGCGGGCGCGGAAGCGGGTCTGCGGGAACTGTTGCTGCAGCCGCGTCAGCTCCTCGGACCGCAGATGGCTGACGAACATGGTGTGCAGCGGCAGCCTGGCCGCGCGCAGCCGGTCCATCCAGCCGATGACTTCCTCGACCGCGTCCGAGCCGTCGGTGCGATCCAGCGGCAGGTGCAGGGCGAAGCCTTCGAGCCGTACGTCCTCGATGGCGGCGTGCAGCTGCCCCAGCTCCTCCTCCTTCACACCGTGGCGCTTCATCGAGCTCATGCACTCGATGACGACGCGGGCTCCCACGAGCGCGTGGACACCGTCGACGGAGGAGACCGAACGGATGACGCGGTCGGGCAGCGGCACCGGCTCCTCGCCCCGCCGGAACGGGGTGAGGACGAGCAGGTCGCCGCTGAACCAGTCCTTGATACGAGCTGCCTCGTAGGTGGTTCCGACGGCGAGCGTGTCGGAGCCGAAGCGGATCGCCTCGTCGGCGAGCCGCTCGTGCCCGAAGCCGTATCCGTTGCCCTTGCAGACCGGTACGAGACCGGGGAACTGGTCGAGCACGGACTTCTGGTGCGCCCGCCAGCGTGCGGTGTCTACGTAGAGGGAGAGCGCCATGGCCGGCCCGGAACCTTTCTTGTGGCTGCGGTGTATCAGAGGTATGCGGAACGAACTGAAGCGTGCGTCGCGGGGGTCAGCGGCGCGACATGTAGATGTCCAGTGCCTTGTGCAGCAGCTTGTTGAGCGGGAAGTCCCACTCGCCGACGTATTCGACCGCCTCGCCGCCGGTTCCCACCTTGAACTGGATCAGGCCGAAGAGGTGATCGGTCTCGTCCAGCGAGTCGCTGATGCCGCGCAGGTCGTAGACCGTCGCGCCCATCGCGTAGGAGTCGCGCAACATGCGCCACTGCATCGCGTTCGAGGGCCGGACCTCACGGCCGATGTTGTCGGACGCGCCGTACGAGTACCAGACGTGCCCGCCGACGACGAGCATCGTGGCCGCGGACAGGTTCACCCCGTTGTGCCGCGCGAAGTACAGGCGCATCCGGTTGGGGTCCTCGGAGTTGAGGACCTTCCACATGCGCTCGAAGTACGAGAGCGGGCGCGGCCGGAAGTGGTCGCGGATCGCGGTGATCTCGTACAGCCGCTGCCATTCGGCGAGGTCCTCGTAGCTGCCCTGGACGACCTCGACACCGGCCTTGTCGGCCTTCTTGATGTTGCGGCGCCACAGCTGGTTGAAGCCCTTGAGGACGTCTTCGAGGGAGCGGTTGGCCAGCGGCACCTGGAAGACGTAGCGGGGCTGCACGTCGCCGAAACCGGCGCCGCCGTCCTCGCCCTGCTGCCAGCCCATCTTGCGGAGCCGGTCCGAGACCTCGAAGGCGCGGGGCTCGATGTGGGAGGCCTCGACGTCGCGCAGGCGCTTCACGTCCGGGTCCTGGATGCCCGACTTGATGGCGGCCGAGTCCCAGCGCCGGATGACGACGGGCGGGCCCATCTTCACGGAGAAGGCGCCCTGCTGCTTGAGGTGGGCGAGCATCGGCTGGAGCCAGTCGTCCAGGTTCGGCGCGTACCAGTTGATGACCGGGCCCTCGGGGAGGTACGCGAGATACCTCTTGATCTTGGGCAGCTGGCGGTACAGGACCAAGCCGGCGCCGACCATCTCGCCGCTCTTGTCGAACCATCCCAGGTTCTCCGAGCGCCATTCGGTCTTCACGTCAGCCCACGCCGGGACCTGGCAGTGACTGGCCGAGGGCAGGCTCTGGATGTACGCCAGATGCTGTTCTCGGCTGATGGTCCTCAGGGTCAGGCTCATGCGGGGCGCTCCTCGGCAGGTGTGTCCCCATCGGTCAGGGGCTCCGGCTCTCGCGCCGAAGCCTACTGTGACCGGGGAGCGCCCCGTCTGGCACTACGGGCCCCGACTCGGCAGCCGGGTGAAGGACCCCTCAGCCGAGCACGCCTCCGAAGAGGCCGCCGTGGGCCATCCCGAGGAAGAACCCGATGGCCGAGGCACCGAGCCCGACGATCAGTGGGAACCTCTCGCGCGTGGTCACCGAGACGTACTGCCCGTAGGCACCCGTAAGGATTCCGATCAGTCCGGCCCAGGAGCTGATCAGGTGCAGGTTGTGGAACATCGCGGTCACGAAGGCGACCGCGCCCAGCACCAGGGTCACCGCCACAAGGCTGTCCTGGAGTGGATGAGCCTTGCCATCCGTGGCGAAGAGGGAAACGGAAGAACGGCGTCGCATTGCGTGTGCCATGGAGAACCTCCCGGATCGAAGGCGGCGCACCTTAGCGCCGCTCACACCCGATGTGTACAGATTGCGGCTCCTGAGCACCGGATTTCAACCGGAAGCCCCTCTGCGGGTAGTCTGGACGGTCTGCACCTGTGTCTGCCCCGGGTCGGCTCGGCAGTTTCCTCTCCATGGAGGGCGTTGTCAGTGCCGACTGTTCTACTCGGAGACACACGTGCTTACGCATCACGACCCTCCTGCCACGGAACGACCGTGGCCGCTGAGTCCAAAGGAGGTGGGTTCCACATGCGTCACTACGAGGTGATGGTCATCCTCGACCCCGATCTCGAGGAGCGCGCAGTCTCCCCGTTGATCGAGAACTTCCTCTCCGTCGTCCGTGAGGGCAACGGAAAGGTTGAGAAGGTCGACACCTGGGGCCGTCGTCGTCTCTCTTACGAGATCAAGAAGAAGCCTGAGGGCATCTACTCGGTCATCGACCTGCAGGCTGAGCCCGCAGTCGTCAAGGAGCTCGACCGACAGATGAACCTGAACGAGTCGGTCCTCCGGACCAAGGTCCTCCGCCCCGAGACCCACTGAGCTTCTAGCTCAGCGGTCATCGGGTTCGAGTAGCAGCAAGCAGCCAGAAGCAATCCCCGCCGAGAGGTTCACCCATGGCAGGCGAGACCGTCATCACGGTCGTCGGCAATCTCGTCGACGACCCCGAGCTGCGCTTCACCCCGTCCGGTGCGGCGGTCGCGAAGTTCCGTGTCGCGTCCACTCCCCGCATCTTCGACCGTCAGACCAATGAGTGGAAGGACGGTGAGGGCCTGTTCCTCACCTGCTCGGTCTGGCGTCAGGCGGCGGAGAACGTCGCGGAGTCGCTCCAGCGAGGCATGCGCGTTGTCGTGCAGGGCCGGCTGAAGCAGCGGTCCTACGAGGACCGTGAGGGCGTCAAGCGCACGGTCTACGAGCTGGACGTCGAGGAAGTCGGCCCCAGCCTGAAGAGCGCCACGGCGAAGGTCACCAAGACCACAGGTCGCGGTGGCCAGGGCCAGGGCGGCCAGGGTGGATACGGCGGTGGCCAGCAGGGCGGCGGCAACTGGGGCGGCGGTCCCGGTGCCGGCGGTCAGCAGGGCGGCGGCGGTGCTCCCGCCGACGACCCGTGGGCCACTGGCGCACCGGCCGGCGGCCAGCAAGGCGGGGGTCAGCAGAGCGGCGGAGGCAACTGGGGCGGAAGCTCCGGTGGCTCCGGTGGATCTGCTGGTTCCGGCGGCGGCTACTCGGACGAGCCGCCCTTCTAGGGCAGCTCGTACCCCCACTTCTTGATCACACAGGAGAAACACCATGGCGAAGCCGCCTGTGCGCAAGCCTAAGAAGAAGGTCTGCGCGTTCTGCAAGGACAAGACCCAGTACGTGGACTACAAGGACACGAACATGCTGCGGAAGTTCATTTCCGACCGTGGCAAGATCCGTGCCCGCCGCGTCACCGGCAACTGCACGCAGCACCAGCGTGACGTCGCCACGGCTGTCAAGAACAGCCGTGAGATGGCGCTGCTGCCCTACACGTCCACCGCGCGATAAGGGAAGGGTGACCGAATCATGAAGATCATCCTCACCCACGAGGTCTCCGGCCTCGGTGCTGCAGGCGACGTCGTTGACGTCAAGGACGGGTACGCCCGTAACTACCTGGTTCCGCGTGGCTTTGCCATCCGCTGGACCAAGGGTGGCGAGAAGGACGTGGCGCAGATCCGCCGCGCCCGCAAGATCCACGAGATCGCGACGATCGAGCAGGCCAACGAGATCAAGGCCAAGCTCGAGGCCGTCAAGGTTCGTCTGGCTGTTCGCTCCGGCGACGCCGGCCGTCTCTTCGGCTCCGTCACCCCGGCCGACATCGCCTCGGCGATCAAGGCTGCCGGTGGTCCGGACGTCGACAAGCGTCGCGTTGAGCTCGGCTCGGCGATCAAGACGCTTGGCGGACACCAGGTGTCCGTGCGTCTGCACCCCGAGGTCGCTGCGAAGCTCGGCATCGAGGTCGTTGCTGCCTAAGGGCACAGCTCATCAGAGCTAGGTGAAGGGCCGCACCCCATGGGTGCGGCCCTTCGTCGTTCCCGGCCCCGCTCGGCTTGAAGCGCGGGTCCGTTTCACGTGAAACGTGAGATCCGCTCAGGGCGTCCGGATGCACGTCCGGAGCGGAGTCCGGATGTGCGTCCGCACCAGCGCTTCCATGTCAGCGCGTCGCGCCGGTGACGATCCACCGTCCCGAGCGTGCGCGCAGCCAGAGGGTTACCAGCCGAACGGCCATCATCAGGGTCATCGCCCACCACAGAGCCGTGAGGCCACCGCCGAACGTGGGGATCAGGAGAGCCACCGGAGCGAACACCGCCAGAGTGACCAGCATCGCCCAGGCGAGGTAGCGGCCGTCTCCGGCACCCATCAGCACGCCGTCCAGGACGAAGACCACCCCGGCGATCGGCTGCGAGAGTGCCACCACCAGCAGAGCGGGGAAGAGCGTGTCCCGCACGGACGGGTCGCTGGTGAAGAGCGGGATGAACAGGGGGCGTGCCAGCACGATCAGGATGCCCAGGGCGACGCCGGCCATGATTCCCCACTCGACCATGCGACGGCAGGCCTCGCGGGCGCCCTTGGCGTCGTTCGCGCCGAGGTAGCGGCCGATGATGGCCTGGCCTGCGATGGCGATGGCGTCGAGAGCGAACGCCGTGAGGCTCCACAGCGCGAGGATGACCTGGTGGGCGGCGATGTGTGTGTCGCCGAGACGGGCCGCGACAGCGGTGGCGATCATCAGGACGGCACGCAGGGACAGCGTCCGGATCAGCAGGGGCACGCCTGCTTGTGCGCTGGCCCTGATGCCGGCGGCGTCGGGTCGCAGGGAGGCGCCGTGGCGCTTCGCGCCCCTTACGACCACGACGAGGTAGGCGGTGGCCATGCCGACCTGGGCGATCACCGTTCCCCAGGCGGAGCCCGCGATGCCGAGGTCCGCGCCATAGACGAGGACCACATTGAGGAAGCCGTTGGCGGCGAAGCCGCCGATGGCGACGTAGAGCGGGGTCCTGGTGTCCTGGAGGCCTCGCAGGACACCGGTGGCCGCCAGGACGACCAGCATGGCCGGGATCCCGAGACTGGAGATCCGCAGATACGTCGTCGCGTACGGAGCGGCGGTGTCGGAGGCGCCGAACACATCGACGAGCCAGGGTGCGGTGGGGAGGGTGACGGCGACGACCGCGGCCCCGAGCAGGAGCGCCAGCCAGATTCCGTCCATGCCCTGACGGATCGCGGACGGCAGATCTCCCGCGCCCACCCGTCGGGCGACCGCCGCAGTGGTCGCGTAGGCGAGGAAGACGAAGACGCTGACGCCGGTCATCAGCAGGGCCGCGGCGACACCCAGGCCGGCCAGCTGTGGCGTTCCCAGATGCCCGACGATGGCGCTGTCGACCATCACGAAAAGGGGCTCGGCGACGAGTGCGCCGAAGGCCGGAACGGCGAGGGCGACGATCTCCCGGTCGTGCCGTCGGCGGCTGAGTGAGGACGTCACGGGGGCCTTGGTCATGAGTGCCAATCTAATCTTCCACAGGTAAGAGATGCAATGGTGCTGCACTCCTTACTTTCGTCACCGTCCGGAGTTCTGCTGTGCACCGTTTGCCGTGATCTTGATCTGAGTGCAAAAGAATTTCTTCCCCACAGCCAGTGGACGGCAAAAGTGCAGGTCAGGGCTGTGGTGGTGAGGCTGGTATGAGTTTGTCCACAGTGCTGTCCCCCGGTCCGTACACAGGTTCCGAGGAGTTCTCCACAGCATCTGGCCCGTCGTCCACATGCCCTGTGGATAACCAGATTGGCTGACGGTGCTGAGCGGCCTACCGTGGTCCGGCGCCCGCACTCCGAAATGGCCTTGGAGCCCCGCAGAACTCTTCGTGCCGGAACCGGAGTCGGGCGTCTTGTTTGTCGGTGCCGTGCCGTAAGAAAGAGTGGCACGGCTAGGTCCGCGAAGCGGACGGGAGGAGGTGGCCGGGTGAGTATCCCTGAGCCTTTGGACGACCCCTGGGCCGACACCGGTCCCAGTGACCGTCTGCCCGTTTCCCGTAAGCGCCGCGGTGACGGCAAGGGGCGCGACGAACAGCACGACCGGGGTCGCGAGGGCAGCTGGGACGGTGGCTCTCCCGGCTTCGAGCGTGTCCCTCCGCAGGACCTGGACGCCGAGCAGTCGGTGCTGGGCGGAATGCTGCTGTCCAAGGACGCCATCGCCGACGTCGTCGAGATCATCAAGGGCCACGACTTCTACCGCCCGGCCCACGAGACCGTCTACACCGCGATCCTCGACCTGTACGCCAAGGGCGAGCCGGCCGACCCGATCACCGTGGCGGCGGAGCTGGTCAAGCGCGGCGAGATCACCAAGGTCGGCGGAGCCCCGTACCTGCACACCCTCGTGCAGTCGGTGCCGACCGCGGCGAACGCGTCGTACTACGCGGAGATCGTCCACGAGCGCGCCGTACTGCGCCGTCTCGTCGAGGCGGGCACGAAGATCACGCAGATGGGATACGCCGCCGACGGGGACGTCGACGAGATCGTCAACTCCGCCCAGGCCGAGATCTACGCCGTCACCGAGCAGCGCACCAGCGAGGACTACCTGCCGCTGGGCGACATCATGGAGGGCGCTCTCGACGAGATCGAGGCGATCGGATCGCGCAGCGGTGAGATGACCGGTGTGCCGACCGGTTTCACCGACCTCGACGCCCTGACGAACGGCCTGCACCCCGGCCAGATGATCGTGATCGCGGCCCGCCCGGCCATGGGTAAGTCCACGCTGGCCCTGGACTTCGCCCGGGCGTGCTCGATCAAGAGCAATCTGCCCAGCGTGATCTTCTCCCTGGAAATGGGACGCAACGAGATCGCGATGCGACTCCTGTCCGCCGAGGCCCGGGTCGCGCTCCACCACATGCGCTCGGGCACGATGACGGACGAGGACTGGACGCGGCTGGCCCGCCGTATGCCGGACGTCTCCGCGGCCCCGCTCTACATCGATGACTCGCCGAACCTCTCCATGATGGAGATCCGGGCGAAGTGCCGGCGCCTCAAGCAGCGCAACGACCTCAAGCTCGTGGTCATCGACTACCTGCAGCTGATGCAGTCCGGTGGCTCCAAGCGTGCCGAGAGCCGCCAGCAGGAGGTCTCGGACATGTCCCGAAACCTCAAGCTTCTGGCCAAGGAGCTGGAGCTCCCGGTGATCGCGCTCTCCCAGCTGAACCGTGGCCCCGAGCAGCGTACGGACAAGAAGCCGATGGTCTCCGACCTCCGTGAGTCCGGCTCCATCGAGCAGGACGCCGACATGGTGATCCTGCTGCACCGCGAGGACGCCTACGAGAAGGAGTCACCGCGCGCGGGGGAGGCCGACCTGATCGTGGCCAAGCACCGTAACGGTCCGACGGCGACGATCACCGTGGCGTTCCAGGGTCACTACTCGCGCTTCGTGGACATGGCGCAGACCTGATCCCAGGGTGCTGTGGCGTCTCGGGATGAGACGGACTCCGACTTGAAGTCCCAGACAGCCTGCCAGCTACGCAGGTGAGCGCCGCATCACCTGCCGCCTACGCTGCGACAAGACACTCAGGTCCGGAAGGTCGTCGTGGTGGTGCTGAATCGGGTGAGCCGTGTGCGGGCGCTTCGTTCCGCGTTCAGCAGTCCTGAGGCGGGCCGAGTACGCGGTGCAGGCCGGGCTCGATGTCCGGGGCGCTGATCGAGCCGTAACCGAAGACGAGGCCCGGGCGCGCGGAGCGGTTCGCGGCGACCTCCGCCAGGGTGTGGACCGCCACGCCGGATGCCCGGGCCCGGAGAGCCCGGTTCGCGAGGGCGTCGGGCTCGGCGAGATGGGCCTGGGTGAATGTGGTCACGTGCAGGCCCGCGGCGGACGGCACCAGCTCGGCCAGGTCCGCGAAGTGGTCGGTGAGCGCGCGGGTGATGGCTTGGCGCCGGGTCGCGTACGTGTGCTGCATCCGGCGGATGTGCCGGGCGAGCAGCCCGTCGTCGACGAAGCGGGCGAGCGCCGCCTGCGTGGGGACCGCTGTGTGCCAGTCGGCGGTGTACTTGGCGGTGCGCAGCGCTGTGCGCAGCGGGGCGGGCGCCACCAGGAAGCCGACGCGCAGGGAGGGCAGCATCACCTTGGAGAACGACCCCACGTAGATGACGTGTCCGTCCCGGTCCAGACTCTGCAGCGTCTCGACCGGCCGCCCGCCGAACCGGAATTCGCTGTCGTAGTCGTCCTCGATGACGGCCGCGCCGTGCTGCCGCGCCCATCGCAGCAGCGCCGTCCTGCGCCGCAGGGACATCGCCATGCCGAGCGGGAACTGGTGGGCAGGGGTGACGTACACGGCGCGGGTGCCCGGCGGGATGGCGTCCACCAGCAGGCCCTCGGCGTCCACCGGTATGCCCGTGACCTCGGCGCCCTGCGCCAGGAACGCCAGCCGGGCCGGTGGGTAGCCGGGCTCTTCGACGGCCACCCGGTCGCCCGGTTCGAGCAGCACCCGCCCGATGAGGTCCAGGGCCTGCTGCGTGCCGGTGGTCACCAGCACGTCGTCCGGGCCGGTCCGAACGCCGCGAGAGAGTCCGATGTGCCGGGCGAGTGCGGCCCGCAGTCCGGCGTGGCCGGCCGGATCGCCGTATCCGACCGCGCCGGCTGCCGAAGGGCGTAGTTCCCGGGCGATCAGGGGACGCCAGGCGTCGTACGGGAAGAGCCGGGCGTCCGGCAGGCCGACCCGGAAGTCGTGGGCCGCCGTGGTCGGGCCGGTGGTCTCCGGGGCGTAGGGGTCGGCCATGCGGATGCCGTGAGTGGTACCGGGACAGTCCTCGCCGGCGGACTCGACGAGGCCCTGGAATCCGCACGTGTCGTCGGACGTCATGCCGCCCACGGCCGGGTGGGCATCGGCGGTGACCCGGACCGCATGACCTACGCGTAGCTGGATCCGGCACGGGCGAGGCGGTCCTGGCCGGTGGGCCGGCTGCCGGATACCGGGCGGAGAGAGCGGCGAGAGGCCCGGGTCCGAGGATTCAGTGGACCGTTCCCCGGTCGTCGCGCCCTCACGCCGGCCACGTCGCACGGACGTCGGCATCTCTCCGTCAGGAGTACGCACATGCGTCTTCGTCGTCTCGCCGCCGTCGCCGTTCTCGCGTCCGCCATGGCCGGATCCGCCACCGCCGCCTCGGCGGCCAAGCCGCCGCCGAACGAGAACTACCTGACCGACGTCAAGTACGACGCCGTCACCTTCGGTATGTCCAGGCAGCAGGTCGAGGACCTCATGGGGCCTGATCCGCACTGTTCCGGCGGGGCGGCCGGCCTGATGTGCTGGACGTCGAACGCCTCCGTCGACCAGACGGCGACGTTCGTCTTCAACGGCAGCGGCCAGCTGTACAAGAAGGAGAAGGGGTACAGCTTCGCCTACGGCTGGTACACCTACGACCTGCCCCGGACCATGACCAGGACGCAGTACGACGGCTTCGCCGAGGGAGACCTGCTGGCCGATGTCAACGCCGTCACCGACGGCACCGCGTGCACCGACATATGGGTCGAGCAGCCCAACTACCCGTCCTCCGAAGGCTGGAAGACCATGGTTCAGTGCGCCGGGACCATCGACGAGTCCTACCCGACGATCGAGTTCTTCTTCACCGACGGCCGGCTGACGAGCAAGACCTACCTCTCTCGCGACGGGCTTCGCTGAGCAGGCGGCACGGTTCAGGCGGCGAGGCCGAGGGCCAGCGCGCCCGCGACGGGGGCCATGTACACGAGCGGGAACGGGATGTGCGCGTACGAGCGGGCCCGGATCACGGTGACGACGGCGCCGGTGAAGTACAGGATGAGGCCGATGCCGGCGAGGACGCCGACGGCCGGTACGAGCAGGCCCGCCACGAGACCGGCCGCGCCCGCCGCCTTGGCCGTACCGAGCCAGATCCGCCACGGGCGGGGGGCGCCGTAGTCGGCCAGCGGCTGGACGACCCACTGGGCGCCGAGGAGGACGGAGGCCGCCGAGAAGCCGGCCGTGGCGGCGGCCAGGAGGGTGACGACGACGTGTGCGGTGGTCATGATGCGTGCTCCCATCGGGGGAGGCCGGACGCTCCGGCCGGGTGGTGGGTCCTTCACAGCTATGACCCGGCACGGCGCGCGAATGTGACGGGCGGCTGACGCGGATGTCCGAGCACCCCTGATGGGCGGGACGGGATCAGCGGGGCACGATCTGCGTGACGACGCTCTCCACCAGGTCGTCGAGTGCCGTGTCGGACAGCACTCCGGGCAGCGTGAAGTGCTCCAGGAGCACTCCGGTCATGGCCAGATAGAGCACGCGGAACGTGTCGTGGTCGCCCGGCAGCCCGGCGGCCCGGTGGAAGTCGGCGCCCGCGTCGAACTCCGCGCGCACCGTCCGCGTCAGCTGGAGGCGAAGCGCCGGCCGGCGGGTGGCTTCCAGGCGCAGTTCGAGCATGGCCAGATAGCCGGTGCGGTCGTCGGCCATGCGCCGGACCAGCCAGCGCATCAGCGAGGTGACCAGTTCCCGCGAGGGCGTGGGGCGCAGTGCCTCCTCGACCGCGGCCGGGTCCGGCGCCATACGGCTGTTGATGCGCGCGCCCGCCTGCATGAACAGGTCGTCCCGGCTCGCGAAGTAGTTGGAGGCCGTCCCCACCGGGACACCGGCCCTGGCGTCCACGGCGCGGAAGGTGAGGCCACGGGCTCCTTCGTGCGCCAGCACCTCGATGGCGGCGTCGGTGAGTGCTGTTCTGCGTTCCGGATTCCTGGCCATGGCTGATCTCCTGTCAGTTCTCCCTCGGAAAGAGGGTTGCGCAACCACTACATGTGAAGCACTATATGTGACGTGGTTGCGGCGGGGAAACGTGATGCCGCGACGACTGATGCCGACCGGCCGTCATGGCCTGCTTCGAACGGGGACCACTTGCGCAAGCTCACCTACTTCATCGCCTGCTCGATCGACGGTTTCATCGGGGACCCGAGTGGCGACGCGACATCGATGTACCGCTTCGTCGACGAGGAGTTCCTCTCCTTCCTCAAGGCGGAGCATCCGGAGACCGTCCCGGCCGAAGCGCGAAAGGCTCTGGGCTTCCACGAGGCGGAGAGCCGGCGGTTCGACACGGTGATCCAGGGGCGCGCCAGCTACCAGCTGGCGCTGGACGCCGGAATCACCAGCCCGTACTCCCACCTCCGGGAGCTCGTCGCCTCCCGCACGCTGACGGAGTCCCCGGACGCAGACGTGGAGGTGATCTCCGGCGACCTGATCGGCCGCGTGCGCGAACTCAAGGCCGAGAAAAGCGACTTGGGGATCTGGCTCTGCGGTGGCTCACAGCTCGCCGGGGAGCTGATCGACGAGGTCGACGAGCTCGTGATCAAGACCTACCCGCTGGTGTACGGCTCCGGCATGACGATGTTCGGCGCGGACTTCAACGCCCTCGAGTTCACGCTCGATGACGTACGCACCTTTGGCAACGGAGCGTTGGTCAGGACCTACAGCCGTAAGCGCTGAACTGCGGACCGGTCCCCGTGGGCCGTGGACGCGACTTCCGCGCGCCGCGAAATCGGCTCGCCAGGCGGCTGTCACCCGGGTAGTCCTTGACCATGACTTCCCCCAATGGCTCCCCCGCCGGCTCCGTCGGCGATTCCCGGAGCGAAGAGCTGCTCCCTGGTACACGACGTGCCCTGCTGCACCGCATCGCCACGGCCCAGGCCGAAGGCCGGACGCCCTCGTTCGTCGCCGCGGTGCAGCGGGAGGGGCGGACCGTCTGGAACGGTGCGCGCAGTTGCGTCGAGGGTCACGACCCCGACGCGGATACCCAGTACCGGATCGGCTCCCTCACGAAGGCGTTCACCGCTGTACTGGTGCTGCGGCTGCGGGACGAGGGGCTGCTCGACCTGGACGATCCGCTGGAGAAGCACCTCCCCGGCACCGGGGTGGGTGACGTGACAGTCTTCCAGCTTCTCGGCCACAGCGCTGGTCTGGCCGCCGAGTCTCCCGCGCCGTGGTGGGAGCGGACAGCGGGGACCGTACGTCCCGAGCTGGCGGATGTCCTCGGCGATCATCCGAGGACCCAGCCGGCCGGACGGGGGCACCACTACTCCAATCCCGGCTACACCCTGCTCGGCGCGCTGGTCGAGGCGGTACGTGGCGTCTCCTGGGCCCAGGCGCTGCGCCGGGAGATCCTGGAACCGCTGGGTATGCACCGCACGACCACGGAGCCGGTGGCTCCGCACGCGGGCGGCTGGGCCGTCCACCCCTGGGCGGACGTCATGCTGCCCGAACCTGCCGAGGACCTCGGTCTGATGGCGCCAGCAGGTCAGCTCTGGTCTACCACCGGCGACCTTCTGCGGTTCGCCGCCTTTCTCGCCGCGGGGGACGAGAAGGTCCTCGGGGCGGAGTCGGTACGGGAGATGCGGGTGCCTTCGGCCTCTCCCGCGGCTGACGAGTGGGACGGCGTCTATGGTCTGGGTCTCCAGGTCGTGCGCAGGGACGGCCGGACGCTCGTCGGTCACACCGGCTCGCTGCCGGGCTTCCTGGCGGCCCTGTGGATCTGCGTTGAGGACGATGTCGCCGCGGTCGCGCTCACCAATGCCACGTTCGGACCGCTCACTGCCGGGGTCGCCGCCGATCTCGTACGGATCGTCGCCGACGCGGAGCCCCGTATCCCCGCCCCTTGGCGTCCACTGCCCGAGATCGATTCCGAGCTACTGGCGCTGACGGGCCCTTGGTACTGGGGCACCCACGCCTACGTCCTGAAAGTGGCCGCTGACCGGGGCGTGGAGCTTCAGCCGCTGCGCGGCACGGGCCGGGGCGCCCGGTTCCGGGCCCGCCCGGACGGTACGTGGACGGGGCTCGACGGGTACTACGCGGGGGAGACACTGCGCGTCGTGCGAAACGGCGACGGCGCGGTCGACCATCTCGACCTGGGCTCCTTCGCCTTCACCCGTGAACCGTACGACCCGGGGGCGGCCGTCCCCGGGGGTGTGGACGCGGAGGGCTGGCGGGGGCTCGCCCTCTGATCCACGCCGCTAGCCCTCGGTGCCGTGTTCCACGTGAAACACGGCACCGAGGAGGTGGTACGGGAGCGTCCGCGTGATCAGGCGGACAGCTCGCGCTCCAGCGGAGTGCGGAAGCGTGGAGTGATGCGGGCTTCGCCCACCCACTGCGCCAGCCGGGACGCCTCCGCCTCGATGGCGGTCGAGGCCTCCCGGCCGACGTCGGACAGCAGACGCCAGACGGGCTGACCGTCGGCTCGCTGCGCCCACCCGCCGACGATGCCGCCGTTCCACCAGACGGTGGGGCCGATGTTGCCGGCCCGGTCGAAGAGGGCTGCGCGGTGATCGGACGGAAGGTGGAAGCCGCGGTCGGCCCAGCCCATCGCGCTCGGGTCGAGGCTCGGCAGCAGTGCGGCCCAGGGTTCGAGGTCCGGTTCGGGGGAGCTGTCATCCGGCGCGACCCAGCCGGTGGCTCCGTCGTCGAGGCGCACCTCCTCGGCCCCGGCCGCCGCGAGCGCCTTGCGGACCTGGCCCAGCCCCCATCCGGTCCACCACTTGAGGTCGGCCTCGGTCGCGGGACCGTACGAGCGCAGCCAGCGCAGGGCCAGCTCTGCCTGCGCCTCCTGCGGGCTGAGCGTGGGCCGGGGCCCGGATGTCGTCCAGCGGAACTGACTGGACGTCCAGGAGCCGCGTGGCCGGTCCCGCCGGATGCGCCCTTCCGCGGCCAGGACGCGGATGACGCGGGACGCGACGCCCTGAACCGTCTCTTGTTTCTTGCCGGGGAAGACGGTGATCTTCGTCCGGAGAGCCGGTACGGCGGCCGACAGTTCACTGCCGGTGGCCCGGCCGCGCGACGTCAGCACGGCAAGGGTCTCCAGCTCGACCTCTGTGAGCCAGGCCTCGTCCAGCCCGTTGCCGTCCTCCGCCAGGTGCTTGAGGAGTGTCCGACGTTCCTTGGCCGCCACGGCCCGCGCGTTCGACGCCTCCACAAAGGGAGCGAGGTCCCTGGAGACGGTGAAGAGGGTGTTGCGCATGGACAGCAGCCGGACCAGCGAGACGTCTTCGTACAGTGCCTGTTCCACCGGTGCGACGTCTGGCCGTGCGAGCCGTGCGCACGTGGAGAGGAAGACGGTGGCGGCGTCGGTGGCGTGGAGGGCGACGAGGGCGTCCGCCACCGCCACCACGGAGTCGGCACGTACCGACGGGGCGAGCAGATGCCGTCGGCCGAGCCGGGTGCGGCGCTGTTCGTCCGTGATGTGCTGCATCTCGGCCCCCAGAGGTGTCCGGACCGGGCTCAGAGAGTGAGCTTGAACCCGACGTGGCTGGCGGTGAAGCCGAGTCGCTCGTAGAAGCGTCGGGCGTCGGTACGTGTGACGTCGGACGTCAGCTGGACCAGCTGGCATTCCTGGCGGCGGGATTCGTCGACGGCCCACTGGATCATCTGGGTTCCCAGACCGCTGCCGCGCTCGTCGGCGTGGACGCGGACGCCCTCGATGACCGAGCGCGTCGAGCCGCGCCGCGACAGGCCGGGGATGATCGTCAGCTGCAGGGTTCCGACGATCCGCTCCTCGCGCACCGCGACGACCACGTGCTGGTTCGGGTCATCGGCGAGCCGCCGGAAGGCGGCGTTGTACGGGGTGAGGTCGTCCGGCGACTCCCGCTGCGCGCCGAGGGGGTCGTCGGCGAGCATGGCCACGACGGCAGGCAGGTCGGCGAGCGCGGCAGGACGTATTGCAAGATCGTTCATATTCCGCAGAATACGCAGCCGCCCTGGATTATGCGGGAACCTTCAGCTGTTCCACGGCCGTGACGAGCGGGACCAGCTCGGGGTTCAGCGCGGCTTCGTCGAGGGCGGCGCGCAGGGCGGTGTCATTGGTCGGCCGGGCCTCGGCGAGCAGGGCGCTCCCGGCATCGGTGACGTCGGTGTAGATGCCCCGGCGGTCGGTGTCGCAGAGGTACCGGGTCAGCAGACCGCGGTCCTCGAGCCTGGTGACCAGACGGGTGGTGGCGCTCTGGCTCAGCACGACGGCATCCGCGACCTGCTTCATCTGAAGGTGTCCGCCGGGGCCCTCGTGCTGCCGGCTCAGGACATCGAGCAGTGAGTACTCCCGCACGCTGAGACCGTGGCCCGCCTGCAGGGCCCGCTCGATGCGGGCCTCGATCTTCCCGTGGAGCAGGGAGAGCGCGCACCAGCCCTGGGAGAGGGCGGTCAGAGCGGGGTCGGTCGCAGTCATGGTCTCTCCTCCGTGTGGAGCTACGTGTCTCCAGGATAGGGGACGTCTGCAATAGCCCGCGTTTGCAAGAGTCTCGGAGGCCGGCCTCAGCCGGTGGCGACGGTGAGGGGAGCGAATCGGCGTGTCCAGTCACCCGGCAGTTCCGAGCTCCGGTAGAGCATGACCGCCGTATGGGTACCCCGCTCCAGGCCATGCTCGCCGAGCCAGTCGAGCAGCTCCCCGTGGCGGGCGTCGATGTCGGTGCGCAGGGGGCGGTCCGTCGTGGCCGCAAGCGCCGAGACGAGGCACTTGGCGGTGGCGGTGTCGCGGGCGACGAGAGGACCGATGGAATGGACGTTCTCGCTCGGCCAGAGGGCCGCGTACCCGACGAGGGATCCGCTGTCCTCCGCGACGACGAAGCGGTCGGAGAAGGCCGGCAGCCGCGTGAGGATGTGGGTCCGGTCGGAGCCGAACGTCTCGGCGTCCAGGCGCAGGACCCGCTGGAGGTCGTCGGCCGTGGCCGGGCGGGTGGTGACCGTGGGAGCACCGGGAGACCTGTCGCGCTCGCCGTCCACCGGCCGGAAACGCCCGGCGACGCGATTGGCCCGGCCCACCACGGTGAAGCCCAGCTGCTCGTAGAGGGGCTGCCCCTCAGGGGTGGCGTACAGCGACAGCGGAGTCTGGCCCGAGGACTCGATCACGTGCCGCATCAGCCGTCGGCCGAGTCCCTGCCTGGAGTGCCGGCCGGCGACGAGCACCATTCCGATGGCGGCGAGATCCGCCCCGTTCGAGGTCACGACACAGGCCGCCGCCAGGCCTTTGCCCTCGGGGTCGTCGATGCCGTAGCCAGTCCCGGCGGAGAGGAGGAGCCCCCACCGGTGCTCGTCGCGCGACCATCCGCGGTCCTCGCAGAGGTCGGCGCAGGGGACGAGGTCTCCCCGGGTGAGACGCCGGATGGGCAGTTCGGCGAGCGTGCGAGGCGGTGCGTTGTGCATAGGGGTCAGGCTGTCCGACGTGGTGATCGTTCGTCCACCGTTTTAGCGGATCTGGCCGAGACGCGCAGGCGCCGGCCCCGTCGTGTCAGCCCCCAGGGCTTGAGCACGGAGACGGCTGTCACGAACAGATACGTGGCCGACGCCACTGCGGGACCGATCACCAGGTCGGTGGCGATGGCGCCTCCTGCCGCTGCCTCGTTGATTCCGGGACGCAGCGAGAAGACCGTCAGGCCGGTGGTGACCAGAGTGATCCAGAACTTCGCCCAGACCCATCGATGCCTGGCCAGACCCCACGGTGTGCCGAGTGCCAGCACCAGACCGCTGACGAGCGACAAGAAAGCTGTGGGCACGATCAGCCAGTCACCGAAGATTTTCATGGCGCGGGTGGCGGCCTGGGCGGTCCCGGGGTCGCCCGTGAGGAAGGCGGTGAGGCCGAGGGTGAGCAGGCCGATGGTCAGGCCCAGCCAGCTCACGGAGACCGCGACATGGGCGACGAGGACACTTCTGCGAGTGCGGCGGTTGAGTGGTTTCACGTGAAACACGCTGTCAAGCGCGGAGCGATCGGTCGTCTGACGGCGGGAGTATCCGCAGGTACTTGCCTGGGCGTACGCGGTGTCCCGGAGGGTGCCCGGGCGGGACGCGCCGCAAGACCGCCGGCGGGCCCCGAGGCAGGAGAGCCCAGTGGGAACACGCGCTCCCATAATCGGACTTCCGAGTATTTGTCCGATGCGTGGGCAGTCTGCGGCACACTGCGGGAAGGAGAGCCGCACGTGCAGGGGATGCGTGGGGCGTGGGCGAGTCGCGACCATTTGATGCTTGAGGCGAGGCACTTCTATGGACGTTCCGGTTACCACGCCGGTTGACCTGACCGAACCCACGACGACCCCGTCGGCGTCCGCCGACCTGGCCCTGCTCCACCGCACGCTCGCGGAGGTGGGCCCCGTAGCGGACCGGGCCACGGCCTACTTCTACGCCCTGCTGTTCATCCGGCACCCGGAGCTGCGGGTCCTGTTCCCGGCGGCGATGGACACACAGCGCGACCGCCTCTTCAAGGCGATTCTCGCGGCCGTCGAGCGGCTGGACGCCCCGGGAGCGCTCGCCGCGTACCTCGGAGAGCTCGGCCGCGGCCATCGCAAGTACGGGACGGCGCCCACGCACTACCCGGCCGTCGGAGAGGCTCTGCTCGGTGCGCTCAGCCGTTACGCGCCCAGCAGCTGGGGAGGGGAGGCGGAGGCGGCCTGGGTGCGGGCCTACACAAGGATCTCGCAGATCATGATCGACGCGGCGGCCGAGGACGAGCGGAGTGCCCCGGCGCTCTGGCAGGCGGAGGTGGTCTCCCACGACCTCCGAACCCCCGATGTCGCGGTCCTCACCGTTCGCCCCGATCAGGGCTACCCCTTTCTGGCCGGGCAGTACACGGCCCTGGAGACGCCCTGGTGGCCTCACGTCTGGCGGCACTACTCCTTCGCTTCGGCGCCCCGCCGCGACGGCTTGCTCTCGTTCCACGTCAAGGCGGTGCCCGCCGGCTGGGTCTCCAACGCGCTGGTACACCGCGCCCGCCCCGGCGACCTGCTGCGGCTCGGAGCCCCGGCGGGCTCCATGACGGTCGATCACACCACGCACAACGGGCTGCTCTGCCTCGGTGGCGGCACGGGCATCGCGCCCATCAGGGCGCTGATCGAGGATGTCGCCGAACACGGTGACCGGCGTCCGGTCGAGGTGTTCTACGGAGCGCGCAGCGACGGCGATCTCTATGAAATCGACACGATGCTGCGTCTCCAGCGGACCTATCCGTGGCTCGCGGTCCACCCTGTGGTGGGCGGGAGACCGGGGAACGGTCCGCAGAGCCGGCTGCCCGACGCCGTACGGGAACACGGGCCGTGGAAGGGGTACGAGGCGTACCTGTCGGGCCCGCCGGGCATGATCCGCACCGGCGTGGACGTGCTCACGGACATCGGCATGCCGACCGAACGGATAAGGCACGACGCCCTGGAGGAACTGTCTGCCCCGGCGCACCGATGATCTCCGGGAGCACGCTCGTGCCGCCGGAGACGACGGCAAGCGCCCCGGCACCGGGGAACGGCTCCGGCGCACGGCTCCCGGGGAGCGGCTCCGGCGCACGGCTCCCGGGGAGCGGCTCCGGCGAGCGGCTCCGGCACCCGGACGGCTGCGGCGCCGGTTCAGCCCAGGTCGGGCGCGAGCAGCGCGCGGACGCCTTCGATGTTGCCGTCCAGGTAGTGCCGCAGGGACAGGGGTACGAGGTGGACCGCCGCGATTCCGACGCGGCTGAAGGGCACCCGTACGATCTCGTACTCACCGCAGGGATCGTCGATCTCCGGTCCGTGCCGCTGCGAGGGGTCCATCGACTCCAGCCGGCAGACGAAGAAGTGCTGGACCTTGACGCCCTTCACCCCGCCGCCCGCGATGTGTTCCACCGTGTCCACGAAGCAGGGCACGACGTCGGTGATCTTGGCGCCGAGTTCTTCGTCGACCTCGCGGTGCAGGGCGTCGACGACGGTGCGGTCCTCCGGTTCGACACCGCCGCCCGGCGTGAGCCAGTACGGATCGACCCCCGGTTTGGTGCGCTTGATGAGGACGAGGTCGTTGCCGTCGAGCAGGACGGCACGTGCGGTGCGCTTGACCACAGGACGTTCGGTCATGGCAAGAGAGTGGCCCGTGGAGCACGATCTGAAACGCTCCCCGGCCCACGGGTCACCAGTCGACCGCAGCGCGCGCCAGCCACTCGTGCGCCCGCGCGATGTGCGGCAGCGCCAGCGTGCCGGTGCGCGCGGCCAGGAAGTAGGTGCGCAGCGGCGGTACGGGAGGGTCCAGCAGCGCCACGACCTCGCCCCGCTCCAGCGCCTGCTCGCACAGGTACCGCGGCAGTACGGCGAGCCCGGCACCCGAGGCCGCGCACTCCAGGACCGCCCGCAGGTCCGGAGCGATCACCGTCGCGGAAGCCGTCGGCCGGCTGTCGAACACGGAGGCCCAGTAGCGGGAGACGAAGGGCAGACTCTCGTGCACCTCGATCACCGGGAACTGTTCCAGCACCACCGGCCCCTTGTGGCGGAGCGTTCCCGGCCCCAGCCGCCCGGCCCAGCGCGCTGCCGCCACCAGGACGTGCTCCTCGTCGCAGAGCGGTGTCGAGGTGAGCAGTCCGCCGCGCGGCCGAGCCGTCGTGATGGCCAGGTCGTGGTGGCCGGCGGCCAGTCCCTCCATCGTCTCCTCGGCGTTCGCGGTGAACGAACTGCGCAGTGTCAGCCCCTGGGAGAGCAGCGGGGTGAGCGCGGGCAGGGCCCGTACGGAGGTGAACTCCGGAGGCCCGGCCAGATGCAGCGTCCGTACTCCCGCCTCATCGTCGAGCCCGGTCTCGGCGATCTCCACCAGGGCGTCCAGATGGGGAGCCGCGCGGTGCGCCAGTTCGTCGCCGATGCTGGTCGGGGTCACACCGCGGGCGCGGCGAAGGAAGAGCGGGCGGCCGAGCTGGCGCTCCAGGGTCCGTATCTGCGAGGTGACGGCGGGCTGCGACAGCCCGAGCAGGGCGGCGGCCCGGGTGAACGATCCCGCACGGTGCACGGTGACGAAGGTGCGCAGCAGAGCGAGATCCACGACCGGTCTCCTTCCGCGCTCACGACGCTTCGGACCCGGACAACTATAAATATGTCGATAGGTCGCTGTCGCTACTGCGATTGGACACTGACGCAGAGTCAACTAGCCTTGTGGCAGCGGTTCTTCGCGCGTGGAACCGGGGCGGTCCGAGCCACGAGGGGGGAGGCTCGGACCGCCCGTATCAGCAGTTCACGTCGCTGCGGGCGGTTTACCGGGACGCCTCGTCGAGCGCACGCTCCACGTCGGCGAGCAGGTCCTCCGGGTCCTCGGCCCCGACGGAGAAGCGGATGAAGCCTTCCGGTACGGCGTCGCCGCCCCAGCGGCCCCGTCGTTCCGCGGTGGACCGTACGCCGCCGAAGCTCGTCGCGTCGTCGACCAGCCGCAGCCCCGTGAGGAATCGTTCCGCCGTCTCCCGGTCGGCCAGCACGAACGACACCACGGAACCGAAGCGCCGCATCTGCCGCACGGCATTGGGGTACGAGGGGTCGGCCGGCAGCCCCGGGTACCGCAGACCGCTCACCTCGTCGCGCTTTGCGAGGGCCTCGGCGAGCATGAGAGCGGTCGAACACTGCCGGTCGATCCGCAGCTGGAGCGTGGACAGTGACCGGTGTGCGAGCCAGGCCTCCATCGGCCCGGGGATCGCGCCGACGACCTTGCGCCAGCGCCGTACCCCCGCCGTCAGCCCGGGATCGCGGCAGGTCACGTGGCCGAGGAGGATGTCGCCGTGCCCGGTCATGCCCTTGGTGTCGCTGGCGACCGAGAAGTCGGCGCCCAGCTCCAGCGGGCGCTGCCCGATCGGGGTGGCCAGCGTGTTGTCGACGGCGACGAGGGCGCCCGCCAGGTGTGCGGCCTCCACGAGCCGCCGTACGTCACAGACGTCGAGGCCCGGGTTGGACGGGGTCTCTATCCACAGCAGCTTCGCGCCCTCCAGGAGCGCGAGCTGGGCGTCGCCGCCGGTGGGAGCGGTGCGCACCTCGACGCCGTACGCCTCAAGCTGCTCACGGACGAGCGGCAGCGCCTGATAGCCGTCGTCCGGCAGCACCACCGCGTCGCCGGTGCGCGTCTGCGACAGCAGGACGGCCGTGATCGCAGCCATCCCCGAGGCGAACACCGTGGTCTCGACCGGCTCCCCCGGCGCCTCCAGCTCGCTGATGGCACGTTCCAGATGGGTCCACGTGGGGTTGGTGTCACGCCCGTAGGTGTACGGGCCGACGGGTTCCCCGGACAGATGGAAGTGCGCGGCGAAGACCGGGCCAGGAAGGGTGGGTTCGAACTGTGCCGGTTCGGGAAGCCCGGCCCGTACCGCCCGTGTCCCGTCGCCCATGGTGCTCATGCTGTGTCCTCGCTTCTCTCCCCGGTCTGCCACCGGTCCGGCCTGCACTGTTTCAGAAGGTCCGGATCAGTCCTCGTCGGGGAGTACGACGTTCAGCGCCCAGGAGACGACGGAGATGATCAGGCCACCGAGAACGGCGGTCCAGAAGCCTTCGACGTGGAAGCTCAGATCGAACAGGTCGGCGAGCCACGAGGTCAGCATCAGCATCAGGGCGTTGACCACCAGTGTGATCAAGCCCAGCGTCAGGATGAACAGCGGGAGCGTGAGCAGCTGCACCACCGGCTTGACGACGAAGTTCACCACGCCGAAGAGGAGGGCGACCAGGATCAGTGTGAGCACCTTGTTCCAGGTGTCGTCCCCGGTCAGTGTGATGTCGCTGAGCAGCCAGATGGCCACGGCCAGCGCACCCGCGTTGGCGATCGTCTTGACTACGAAATTCTTCATGTGTCTGATCGTGGCAGACATGATCGGTGGCCGACAGCGGCAGTACGGATACAAGGGGCGGACGGGCGATGAAGGCATTCAGGCTGGACGAACTGGAGGCGGAGCGGGCCGCCAACGACGGCGCCTATCTCCAGTTCGTACGGGAACGCAACATGTCCGTCGGTCTCTACGCGCTGGACGCGGGACAGCTCGACCCGCAGCAGCCCCACAACCAGGACGAGGTCTACTTCGTCGTGAGCGGACGGGCGGCGATCACCGTCGGCATGGAGACGACGCAGGTGGGAAGGGGCAGCGTCGTCTACGTACCGGCCGGGGTGGCCCACAAGTTCCACCACATCACCGAGGACCTGCGGGTGATGGTGGTCTTCTCCCCGCCGGAAGGCTGAGCACCTGCCGCACACCCCGGGCGCCCCCGGGCGTGCGGGCGCGGCCCCGGTAGTCCCTAGGGGATCGATCAGGGGAGTTCAAGGGATCGGCGGCACCCGCCGGGTACCCCCGCGCCCCTAGCATCGAGGCAGGTACTCGAAGAGACGAGGTAAGGACGATGGCCGTGCAGGAGATATTCGCGGGGATGCCCTGGTGGGTGAAGTGGGTCGCGGTGCCCGTCATCGCGATCGTCGTGTTCGGCAGCCTGATCGCCAGCGTGGTGGGCTTCGTCATCGGTCTGCTCTTCAAGGTGCTGGTTTTCGCCGTTCTGGTCGGTGGTCTGGTCTTCGTCGTACGGAAGTTCATGTCTTCGTCCTCCTCGGACCGTGACTGGTAGTGACGGTCGGCCGTGGCCGATTAGCCCAGCTGAGCTAAGTCCCGGACGAAAACGCATTTCGGGCGTGCGGTGCCGATACAGTGCGTATCACTGCCGCCGCCTGGGAAGTAACCGTCCGTCACTGAATTGACCATTGGTTTGTAGGGCAGTTCGGTCTCCGGACCCAGGTTTTGTGGCAGTCCGTGGGGGCGGCCCCCACGGGAGGGCTGACCGCCCGTCACCATGCCTGGGGGTGACCTGTGACCACAGCAACGAATACCGCTGTACCGACGTTGATCGGTTCCGTGCAGCGGGCATTGAGGCTGCTGGAGGCTGTGGGCACCCATCGCGACGGGGCGCCCGCGAAGCAGCTCGCGCGGGAAGCGGGGCTCCCGCTTCCCACCGCGTACCACCTGCTGCGCACGCTGACCCACGAGGGCTATCTGCGCCGGGAGAACGGCGTCTTCCTCTTCGGGGACGCCGCCGAGCGGCTGATGGACGGTGGTGCCGTGCAGAATCGTCGCAGCGCCATGACCGAATCACTCGCGCGCTGGCGCGACACGATCGGTGTGCCGGTGTACTGCGCCATCTACCGCGAGGGCGAGATCGAACTCATCGCGGTCGCGGACACCCCGGCCAGTCCCGCGGTCGACGAGTGGGCGGCGTTCCGCGAGACCGGACACGCGCACGCGATCGGCCAGTGCCTGTTGAGACAGCTCGACGAGACGGCGCGCGGGGATCACCTCGACCGACATCCGGTGCAGCCGCTGACTCGTCACTCTGTGCGAGATCGTGAGTCGCTTCTTGAGCGCTTGCGATCGACGGAACGTATGGACCCTGTCATCGAACGACAGGAATATGCCCTCGGAACGATCTGTGCGGCCATCCCGATCACGGTGGGTACGACCGTGGCGGCGATGGCCATTTCTCTGCCCCTTGACCAGCAGGATCGGTTGCTCCCCGCAGTTGAACAACTACGCAACGAAGTCGCAGACCTCTTGCGTTCGCTCGTGCTCTCTATCAGTATCTGAAAAATCACTCCTTGTGATCTGCTATCGCGTGCACCACGATGGCGTCAATAGGGCCACCGGGGATCATTCCTGGCCAGTTTCATCTACCGCGGGGTTAAACGATGCGCGAGTCGGTTCAAGCAGAGGTCATGATGAGCTTCCTCGTTTCCGAGGAGCTCTCCTTCCGTATTCCGGTGGAGCTCCGGTACGAGGTTGCTGATCCTTACGCGATCCGAATGACCTTCCACCTGCCGGGAGACGCCCCTGTCACCTGGGCTTTCGGCCGTGAACTGCTGCTCGACGGGCTGAACAGCCCGAGCGGGGACGGGGATGTGCACATCGGTCCGACCGAACCCGAAGGGCTTTCCGATGTACACATCCGGCTCCAGGTGGGAGACGACCGTGCGCTCTTCCGGGCCGGCACGGCCCCTCTTGTCGCCTTCCTCGACCGGACGGACAAGTTGGTCCCGCTCGGTCAGGAGCACACGCTGAGTGACTTCGAGGGCAGTCTCGAAGTGGCGCTGGGCCGGATTCTCGCCGAGGAGCAGAACGCCGGCTGACAGGGCGTCCGCCGTCACAGCTTGCGACGACGGCCCCTCCCGCTCCGTACGGGTGCAGGAGCTCCGGCTTCCGCGCCGAGCCCTGTGCGGTCCGCGGAGACCACCAGCGCCGCGAGTGCTGTCGTCACCGGCACCGACGCGACCAGTCCGATCGAGCCGATCAGCGTCCGGACGATCTCCTCCGCCACGAGTTCGCTGTTCGCCACGGTCCCCATGCTGCTCTGGGCGATCGAGAAGAGCAGCAACAGGGGCAGCGCGGCGCCGGCGTATGCGAGCACGAGGGTGTTGACGACCGAAGCGATGTGATCCCGCCCGATCCTGATCCCCGCCTTGTAGAGCTTCCGGGCGCCCATCGTCGGGTCTGCCTGGTGCAGCTCCCAGACGGCCGACGTCTGGGTGACGGTCACGTCGTCGAGCACACCGAGCGAACCGATGATGACGCCCGCCAGCAGCAGGCCGCTCATGTCGATGTCCGGGAAGAGCCCGTGGATGAGACCGGTGTTGTCGTCGGTGTTGCCGGACAGTTCCGCCCAGCCGATGAAGAGCGAGCCGAGCAGGCCGATCACCAGCAGCGAGATGAGTGTGCCGATGACCGCCACGGACGTACGCGCCGTCAGGCCGTGGCACATGTAGAGCCCCGCCAGCATGATGGCGCTCGCCCCGATCACCGCCACGACCAGGGGATTCGAGCCCTGGAGGATCGCCGGCAGGATGAACAGGGTGAGCACGGCGAACGACACGACGAGTGAGATCAGTGCCATCACACCGCGCAGTCTGCCCACCGCGACCACGGCCAGCGCGAAGATCCCGGCGAGCAGAGCGATCGGGAACTTCCGGTTCACATCGGTCACCGAGTACTGCAGGTCGCGTGGGGCGTCGGGAGCGTACGCCACGACCACGCCCTGACCCTCGCTCAGCTGCCTGGGAGCGTCCGGCTGGACGACTTCGACGAACGTGCGCCCCTTGTCGTCGCCACTGGTCACCTCGATCGTCGCCTTCTTGCAGTCTCCCGTCTGCGCGTCGACCGCCTCGCGACCCGAGGGCGTCGAGGTGTCACCGGTCGGTGGTACCTGCGAGGCGTTGACGTCGGCGCAGTCCACGCTGTCGACCTGGACGACCTTGCCGGACTGGGTCTGCCGGTCGAAGCCGACACCTGTGCGCTCATGTTCGGGGGCGCCGCCCGGCCACAGCACCACGAGGCCCACAAGGACCGCGGTGGCGAACGGAATCAACACCGCCGCGATGACCTTGCGCAGGTGCTTGGAGACGGGGGCGGCCGGGCCATGGCTGTGCGAATGGCCGTGCGGGGCGCCCTGCGGTTCGGGATCGCTTTGGGAGGAGGTCACCGGGCGATCATCGCAAGAACGGGAGGGGCCCCCTATTCAGCACGCCATGAAGAACGCTAGCGTGGTGGCACCTTTGCACACGCGGGAGCTCGGAGCACCGGGCTGAGAGGGCGCTGACCTCCGTACACCGGTACGGAACAGGCTGCGCCGACCGCCGAACCTGTTACCGGGTAATGCCGGCGTAGGGAGTAGGTCTCATGACCACAGCGGACGCACGCACGCCTGCCTCGGAGCAGAATGCGCAGAATGCGCAGGACGCACCGAATGGCGCGACCGGGAAGTCCATCGGCTGGCACAAGGGATACGTCCAGGGTTCACGCCCTGACCTCCGGGTGCCGGTTCGTCAGGTGCACCTCACCAACGGCAAGGACGTGACGCTGTACGACACGTCGGGGCCGTACACCGATCCCACCATCGACACCGACGTCCGGCGCGGCCTCGCGCCTTTGCGCGAGAACTGGATCATCTCCCGCGGGGACACCGAGGAGTACGCCGGCCGGCCCGGCCGCCCCGAGGACGACGGCGTCAAGCACACCTCGCCCCGAGGCGGCCTGCGCAACCTCGACGCGGTCTTCCCCGGCCGTCCGAGGCAGCCGCGCCGCAGCCGGGACGGACGGCCCGTCACCCAGCTCGCGTACGCCAGGCGCGGCGACATCACCCCGGAGATGGAGTACGTCGCGATCCGGGAGAACGTCGAGGCCGAGGTCGTTCGCGAGGAGATCGCCGCGGGCCGGGCCGTCATGCCGGTCAACGTCAACCATCCGGAGATCGAGCCGATGATCATCGGCAAGCGATTCCTGGTGAAGGTCAACGCCAACATCGGCAACTCCGCGGTCACCTCGAGCATCGAGGAGGAGGTGGACAAGATGACGTGGGCGACCCAATGGGGCGCCGACACGGTCATGGACCTGTCCACCGGCCGCAACATCCACACGACGCGCGAGTGGATCCTGCGCAACGCACCCGTCCCGATCGGCACCGTGCCGCTCTACCAGGCGCTGGAGAAGGTCGACGGCCGTGCGGAGGAGCTGACCTGGGAGGTCTACAAGGACACGGTCATCGAGCAGGCGGAGCAGGGCGTCGACTACATGACGGTCCACGCCGGAGTGCGCCTGCCGTACGTCCCGCTGACGGCGCGGCGTAAAACCGGCATCGTCTCGCGCGGCGGCTCGATCATGGCGGCCTGGTGCCTCGCGCACCACAAGGAGTCGTTCCTGTACGAGAACTTCGAGGAACTCTGCGAGATCCTCGCGACGTACGACGTGACGTACTCGCTGGGCGACGGGCTGCGCCCCGGGTCGATCGCCGACGCCAACGACGAGGCGCAGTTCGCCGAGCTGCGCACGCTCGGCGAACTGAACACCATCGCCAAGCGGTTCGGCGTCCAGACGATGATCGAGGGCCCGGGCCATGTCCCGATGCACAAGATCAAGGAGAACATCGACCTCCAGCAGGAGATCTGCGAGGAGGCGCCGTTCTACACGCTCGGCCCGCTGACCACGGACGTCGCCCCGGCGTACGACCACATCACCTCGGGTATCGGCGCCGCGATGATCGCCTGGTGGGGTACGGCGATGCTCTGTTACGTCACGCCCAAGGAGCACCTGGGTCTGCCCAACCGGGACGACGTGAAGACCGGTGTCATCACGTACAAGATCGCAGCCCATGCGGCCGACCTGGCCAAGGGCCACCCGGGCGCGCAGGACTGGGACGACGCGCTGTCCGACGCGCGGTTCGAGTTCCGCTGGGAGGACCAGTTCAACCTGGCGCTCGACCCGGACACCGCGCGGGAGTTCCACGACGAGACGCTGCCGGCCGAGCCGGCGAAGACGGCCCACTTCTGTTCGATGTGCGGCCCGAAGTTCTGCTCGATGAAGATCTCGCACGACATCCGCCGCGAGCACGGGGATTCGCAGACGGAGATCGAGGCGGGCATGGCGGAGAAGTCGAAGGAGTTCGCCGCGGCCGGCAACCGGGTCTATCTGCCGATCGCGGACTGACTCCAGGGGTCACCGCGGATGCGGAAGGCGGCGTCGCCCAGGGCACTTTGTGTCTGGGGCGGCGCCGCCTTCGTATGCACGGCGGTCAACGGGCCACCGCCCGGGTTCATTTGCTAGGGCCCGCCCCAACTGTCCTGGTTGTGAAGGCTGCTCGGCTTCGGTAGGGACACGGAAGCGCGGCAGGTAGGTGTACGTTTCCGCTGCACCCGGCCAGGGCTTGACCCTTTCCTTATCTGTGCCTTACCTTCCGCCTTGCTTGGCTGAAATTGTGTGCCTCTGAAACAGAGGCTCGGGGAGGGAAAACCAATGACCTGGTACCTGAACGTGCTCAAGAACTACGCGGGCTTCAGCGGCCGTGCGCGCCGCAAGGAGTACTGGATGTTCGTACTCTTCAACTTCATCGTGGCCGCGGTGCTCGCGGGCATCGGCGTGGCGATCGACACGCAGATCCCCTACGCCATCTACCTCGTCGCCGTGCTGGTGCCGGCCATCGCGGTCATGGTGCGCCGGCTGCACGACACCGGCCGTTCGGGCTGGTGGATCCTGATCTCTCTGGTGCCGCTCGTCGGCGGGATCGTCCTGCTCGTCTTCCTCGCCTCGGACGGCAAGCCGGAGGCGAACGCGTACGGCGAGAACCCGAAGCTGGCGCCGCAGGCGGTCTGATCCGTTTCTCGCCACACCGGCCGGGCGCAGCCGAGAGCTGCCCCGGCCTTCGTGCGTTCCGGACCGGGGCGGCGGCGGGTCACTCCGGCCGGTGCTCCGGCCCGCCGAAGTCCGGACTGCTGAAGTCCGGACTGCTGAAGGTCGGGCGCGGGCCGGCGGCCGGCCCCTCGGACGGGCCGGAGAAGTCCGGTCTGCTGTAGCCCATCTTCGGGATGCGGTTCGGGGCGCGGTGAGTGGTCCTGGGTGCGGGGCCCGCCGCAGGTCCGGCGAGGGCGTCCCGCAGGAACGGGAGGATGCCGCGCTCCAGCAGGGCGTCGCGCCACGTGTCCCTCGCGCGCGCCACGTCCTCCGGCAGTTCCTCCTCCGGTGCCCCGGCGGACAGCGAGGTGGATCCGTTGCGCAGAGCCGTGAGGAGCAGTCCGACGGCGGCGACCAGGGTGGCGGCCGCGGCGACCGCGGCGAAGAACCAGCCGGCGGTAACCATGGTGGCGGCGAAGGCGAGGTCCGGGCCGAGTGCCTGGAGCAGATAGCCGACGAGCAGGAAGATCACGGCGGCGGTCCCGGCGAGGACGGGCGCCAGAGCGGTGACGACGGCGCCCAGGCCGGCGCCCGTCCCCTGCGCCTCGTCCGGCGCGAGCCCGGGTGCCGTGTCACCCACGGGGCCGCGCAGGTCGTCACGGGCCTTCACGTAGTGCTCGTACTCGGTGGCGGCGGCCGCGGTGATGAGCGCCGTGGCGTTCAGCGCCATGGTGCGGAGCTGTTCCGGATTGAGCCGGACACCCGCCCCGGCGGGAGCCAGGTCCTCATGAGCATGGCGCAGTGCGTCATCGAGAATCCGCTCGTACTCGGGGCGGTCCTCGGCCAGCAGGTGCGGAGCGCTTTTCATGTGCATCCCCCGATGCTCCGTAGGGCCTGACTGACCGCGTCAACCGGTCAATTGGGCGGAAACGGAGGAGAGCCTGCGACTGATACGCCGATGGTAGAGCGCCCAGGGCACGGGGTGACAGGGTGTTTCCGTAAATAGGCCCGGTGATCCGCGAGGGTCAGGTCGTGGTGCGTCTTCCCCGGTCTGCTTCATCCATGCAGGGGGAGTTGGACCACCAGCAGCTTTCCGGCCATGGTCACGCCGCCGTCCATGGCGATGGCGAGCCCTTCCGCGTACACGTGGGGACCGTCCACGACGGGCCGCGAACTGTCCTCGCCGTCCTCGGAGCCGACCTCGCCGAGCAGATACGGAATGGGGCTGTGACCATGCACGATGCGCTGTCCGCCGTACGTCGCCATCAGCTCGCGCACCGCGTCGGCCCCGCCCTCGTCCCGGAAGGCGAACCGCTTGGTCAGCTTGCGGAAAACGTCCCAGCACTCGTCGGCGTCGTTACGCGTGAGAATGGCATGCACCGTGTCGTTGACGTCCTCGATGGTGGAGCCGTAGTCGAGGTACGCCGTCGTGTCGGAGTGCATCAGCAGATGCCCGTCCTCCTCGACGACCGCGTCGAGCCGGGACATCCACTGGAGGTGGACGTCCTGGAGCCGGTCCATGTCGGTCTTCTGGCCGCCGTTGAGCAGCCAGGCGGCCTGGAAGGTCGCGGTGCCCGCGCCGGAGTTCACCGGGGTGTCGCCGAAGCGCTTGGCGCCGATGAGCAGCAGTTCGTGATTGCCCATCAGGGCCTTGCAGTAGCCGCCTGCCGCGGCGGCCTCCGCGGACAGCCGCATCACGAGGTCGATGACGCCGATGCCGTCCGGCCCGCGGTCGGTGAAATCGCCGAGGAACCAGAGCCGGGCATTGCCCGCCGCCCAGGCCCCGTCGGCGTCGATCAGGCCCTGTTCCGCGAGGGCGGCGACGAGCTCGTCCAGATAGCCGTGGACGTCGCCGACGACGTAGAGCGGACCGCGCTCCGCGTCGGCGGCCGGCCGCTGCTCCGGCACGGGGCGCACCTCGACGGTGTCCTCGCGCCTGATCACCGGCAGATCGCGCTCGGTGGGCGTGTAGCCCTCCGGCGGCTCGCTCGCCATGGCCACGCTGCCGGGATGCGGCGAGCGTGGGGGCACGGGCGTCTGCGCATACGGCGGGACACGAAAGTCACGCAACGTCGCCGTCCGCACCACGGGTTCCTGACCGGCCCCCTGAGTCATCGACCCCTCCACCACCGTCGCGCCGCCGCACACCTGACGGGCCCTGCCTGGTAGAGGTGGTCCGCGGTGTCGTGCGCCCATCATAGGAATGCGGATCGTGCTGTGTGACGCACCAGGGGTGGTGAATCCGCGCGCACGGACGGTTCCTTTGTTGATTAGTCCGAATTGTTGCGATCAGTCCCCGGCCGGTGAGCGCGGAGCGCTGACCGTGGTGCGTGGCGGGCGGCGCTGTGACGAGGTCCGGACGATGAGCTCGGTCGGTATCACCTGTTCGAGGGGTCCGTCGTGTTCGACGCCCTCGATGGCGTCGATGAGGAGCTGGACCACCGCCGTGCCGATCCTGCGCGGCTTCAGGGAGAGTGTCGTGATCGGCGGTTCGGTGCTCGCGTACACGGTCGACTCGCTGCAGCAGACCAGCAGCAGGTCCTCGGGGACGCGCAGACCGTACCGGCGGGCGGCCGCCAGCAGATCCGTCCCGTTGGGGTCGAAGAGTCCGTACACGGCGTCGGGCCGGTCCGGCCGGGCCAGGAGGCGGTCGGCCGCCACCGCGCCCGCACAGGGATCGTGGGCGGGGTAGGACTCGTAGACCGGGTCCTGGCCCACGCGTTCGCACCAGTGGAGGTAGGCGGTGGTGGAGAGCCGCGTGTACGTGTCGGTGGTGGTTCCGGTCAGCAGGCCGATGCGGCGGGCTCCGGCGGCGGCGAGATGGTCGAGGAGGTCGAGCACGGCGGCCCTGTGGTCGTTGTCGACCCAGGCGGTGACCGGCAGCGATCCGGCCGGGCGGCCGTCCGAGACGACCGGAACGCCCTGGCGCACCAGTTCGGTGACGACCGGATCCTGATCGGAGGGGTCGATGACGACGGTGCCGTCCAGTGCGACGTTCGACCAGACGTCGACGGTGCTGTGTCGGGAGGTGGCGGGGAGGATGACGAGGGCGTAGCCGCGGGCGAGCGCCGCTGATGTGGCGGCTCTGGCCATCTCCGCGAAGTACGCGAATTCGGTGAAGGTGAAAGGTTCATCCCCGTACGTGGTCACGGTCAGGCCGATCAGCCCCGACTTGCCCGTACGGAGGGTTCGGGCCGCGGCGGACGGGCGATAGCCCAGACGCTCGGCGACCTCGCGGACATGGCGGCGGGTGGCATCGGGGAGCCTGCCCTTGCCGTTGAGCGCGTCGGAGACGGTCGTGATGGAGACCCCGGCCGCGGCGGCTACATCCCGAATGCCCGCCCGTCCTTGCCGGCCGTTGCGCCGGGGCGTCTCTGTCCGGCTCACCTGGTGCTTCCCTGCTGCTGTCATGGCGAGCCGATAGTAGGGCTCGGACGGGCTGTTGGGCCGGTCGCATATTCACCCGTCAACAGTCACGTTTCTGCATGATCATAAGGTGCTAATTGCCTTGGAAATCACGGGAGTTGGCGGGTTCGTCACCAGTGTGTCATGTGCCGAAGTGGATGGACCTGCCAAATGACCGATGTCTCGAAGAGGTCTCAACTCACCTCTTCGAGGGATGCGCGCCACGGAGTGAGCCACCGGCGCGCGGCGGAATGGGAAACGCTCCCCCTCGCTGGGCGCGACCGCCCGGGACCATTCCGTGCGCTTCCCGGCACAGGGGACGAAACCCGGCTCTCGCCATTCGCAGTGGAGCCGAATCCTCATAAGGTGAGCAGTATTGATGTGGACGGACGGTCGAGGAGGACCTGCGGTGAGCGATACGAGCCCCAAGCTGCGCGCCGAGCTGGACGGTGTGCCCGCCTATGTGCCGGGCAAGGCGGCGGCGGCCGGCGGACCGGTCGCCTTCAAGCTTTCCTCCAACGAGAATCCGTTCCCCCCGCTGCCCGGTGTGATGGAGTCCGCGCTCGGCGCGGCCGCGAACTTCAACCGCTACCCGGACATGACGTGTACCGGGCTGATGAACGAGCTGGCGGACCGGTTCGGTGTACCTGTCTCGCACCTGGCCACCGGTACGGGATCGGTCGGGGTCGCGCAGCAGCTGCTTCAGGCCACGTCGGGCCCGGGGGACGAGGTCATCTACGCCTGGCGCTCCTTCGAGGCGTACCCGATCATCACGCAGGTCAGCGGCGCGACCTCGGTGAAGGTTCCGCTGACCGACGGCGATGTGCACGATCTGGACGCGATGGCGGACGCGATCACCGACCGCACGCGGCTGATCTTCGTCTGCAATCCGAACAACCCGACCGGCACGGCGGTCCGCAGGGCCGAACTCGAGCGGTTCCTGGACCGGGTGCCGAGCGACGTGCTGGTGGTCCTCGACGAGGCGTACAAGGAGTTCGTCCGGGACGTCGAGGTGCCGGACGGCATCGAGATCTACCGGGAGCGGCCCAACGTCGCGGTGCTGCGGACCTTCTCCAAGGCGTACGGCCTCGCCGGCCTGCGGGTCGGCTTCGCGGTGGCTCACGAGCCGGTCGCGGCCGCGCTGCGGAAGACTGCCGTCCCCTTCGGCGTCAGCCAGCTCGCCCAGGACGCCGCCGTGGCCTCGCTCCGGGCCGAGGACGAGCTGATGGGCCGGGTCGGCACGCTCGTCTGCGAGCGCACCCGGGTACACGAGGAGCTGGTGCGGCAGGGCTGGACGGTGCCGGACTCCCAGGCGAACTTCGTCTGGCTGCGGCTCGGGGACCGCACGGTCGACTTCGCGGCGGCGTGCGCGCGGGCCGGGGTGATCGTCCGGCCGTTCGCGGGCGAGGGCGTGCGGGTCACGATCGGCGAGGCCGAGGCCAATGACGTGTTCCTCAAGGTGACGGAGTCGTACCGCAAGGAGTGGTGAGCGCGGCACGGGACCGCCGCCGGTTTTCCGGGCCGTAGCGGTCCCTGTCCCGGCGGTAGTCGTTCCGCCCCTTCATGTGCCGGTGGCCCCGGACCTCGATCGCCGAGGTCCGGGGCCACCGTGCTGTGCGGGCCAGGGGCCCGGTGTCCGGATGGCTTGAAGGGACCCCCGATCGAACCTCCCGAAAGCCTGTGCGCCATAATTGCTTGTGAATGTGAACGCGTTCACAAGCGTGTCCCGGTTCCTCCCTTGATCGGGGGGACAAAGGGGGCGGAGCGCCCTGGTGAACACGGCCCCGTAAGGAGAACGACGACGTGGACCTAGCTCTGGCGCCGGAAACCCTGGCGCGATGGCAATTCGGCATTACGACCGTCTACCACTTCCTGTTCGTCCCTCTGACGATCTCCCTCGCCGCGCTCACTGCCGGCCTGCAGACCGCCTGGGTGCGGACGAGCAACGAGAAGTACCTCAGAGCGACGAAGTTCTGGGGGAAGCTCTTCCTGATCAACATCGCCATGGGTGTCGTCACCGGCATCGTGCAGGAGTTCCAGTTCGGAATGAACTGGTCGGACTACTCCCGCTTCGTCGGCGATGTCTTCGGTGCCCCGCTCGCCTTCGAGGCGCTGATCGCGTTCTTCTTCGAGTCCACGTTCATCGGGCTGTGGATCTTCGGCTGGGACAAGCTGCCGAAGAAGATCCACCTCGCCTGCATGTGGATGGTCTCCCTCGGCACGATCCTCTCCGCGTACTTCATCCTGGCGGCGAACTCCTGGATGCAGCACCCGGTGGGTTACCGCATGAACGAGGAACGCGGCCGCGCGGAACTCACCGACTTCTGGCTCGTGCTCACGCAGAACACCGCGGTCACCCAGTTCTTCCACACCATCACGGCGGCCTTCCTCGTCGGTGGAGCCTTCATGGTCGGCATCGCCGCCTTCCATCTGGCCCGCAAGAAGCACATCCCCGTCATGCGGACGTCCCTGCGGCTCGGGCTCATCACCGTGGTGATCGCCGGCCTGCTCACCGCCGTCAGCGGTGACCGGCTGGGCAAGGTGATGTTCAAGCAGCAGCCGATGAAGATGGCTGCCGCCGAGGCGCTGTGGGACGGACAGAACGCCGCTCCGTTCTCGATCTTCGCGTACGGAGACGTCAGCAAGGGCCACAACTCCGTGGAGATCTCGATCCCCGGAGTGCTGTCATTCCTGGCCGACGACACCTTCGACTCCTACGTCCCCGGCATCAACGACATCAACAAGGCGGAGCAGGAGAAGTACGGGCCCGGCGACTACCGGCCCAACATCCCGGTGGCCTTCTGGAGCTTCCGCTGGATGATCGGTTTCGGCATGGCGTCCTTCGGTCTCGGGATGCTCGGACTGTGGCTGACCAGGAAGAGGTTCCTGCTGCCGGAGGCGATGAGGACCGGCGAGGACGAGGTGCCCAATCTGGTCCTCTTCCGGAACAAGGCGCTGAGCCCGAAGCTCACCAGGCTCTACTGGTTCGTCGCCCTGTGGACGCTGCTCTTCCCGCTGATCGCCAACTCCTGGGGCTGGATCTTCACCGAGATGGGGCGTCAGCCCTGGGTCGTCTACGGAGTGCTCCAGACCCGCGACGCCGTCTCCCCCGGCACCTCGCAGGGCGAGGTGATCGCCTCGATGGCCCTCTTCACCCTGCTCTACGCGGTGCTCGCCGTGATCGAGGTCAAGCTGCTCGTGAAGTACATCAAGGCCGGACCGCCGGAACTCACCGAGGCCGACCTCAACCCGCCCACCCGGATCGGCGGTCATGACGACCAGGACGCCGACCGCCCGATGGCCTTCTCCTACTGAGAGCAGAGGAGCTGAGAGATGGAACTCCACGACGTCTGGTTCGTACTCATCGCCGTCCTCTGGACGGGCTACTTCTTCCTGGAGGGATTCGACTTCGGCATCGGGGTTCTCACCAAGGTGCTGGCCCGCGACCGCAAGGAACGCCGGGTCCTGATCAACACGATCGGCCCCGTCTGGGACGGCAACGAGGTCTGGCTGCTCACCGCCGGCGGCGCGACCTTCGCCGCCTTCCCCGAGTGGTACGCCACGCTCTTCTCCGGCTTCTACCTGCCGCTGCTGATCATCCTGCTCTGCCTGATCGTGCGCGGAGTCGCCTTCGAGTACCGGTCGAAGCGGCCGGAGGAGAAGTGGCAGACCAACTGGGAGCACGCGATCTTCTGGACCTCGCTGATCCCGGCCGTGCTCTGGGGCGTGGCCTTCGGGAACATCGTGCGCGGGGTGAAGATCGATGCCGACATGGAGTACGTCGGCAATCTCTGGGACCTGCTCAACCCGTACGCCCTCCTCGGCGGACTGGTCACGCTCTCCCTCTTCACCTTCCACGGCACGGTGTTCGCCGGGCTCAAGACGGTGGGGGACATCCGGGAACGCGCCCGCAAGCTGGCGCTCGGGCTGGGGCCGGTCACCGCGGTCCTCGCGCTGGTCTTCCTCGGCTGGACCCAGCTGGACAACGGTGACAGCTGGAGCCTGCTGGCCATGATCGTCGCGGCCGGGGCGCTGGTGGCCGCGATCGTCGCGGCCGGGGCAGGGCGTGAGGGCTGGGCGTTCGCACTCTCCGGCCTGACCATCGTGGCGGCCGTCGCCATGCTGTTCCTGACGCTCTTCCCGAACGTCATGCCGTCCTCGTTGAACGACGCCTGGAACCTCACGGTCACCAACGCCTCGTCCACCCCGTACACCCTGACGATCATGACCTGGTGCGCGGGCATCGCCACTCCCCTCGTCCTGCTCTACCAGAGCTGGACCTACTGGGTGTTCCGCAAGCGCATCGGCACACAGCACATCGCCGACGCGCCTCACTGACCGCACCGGCCGCAGCGAGCTCTCTGGGAGCTGTTTCACGTGAAACCGATCGACCCGCGTCTGCTCCGGTACGCCCGGGCAACCCGCCTCTTCCTGGCTGCCGTGGTGGCACTCGGCCTCGTCGGGGCGGCGCTGGTGGTCGCCCAGGCGATGCTCATCGCCGAAGTGGTGGTGGGCGGATTCGAGGAAGGGCTCTCCCTCTCCGGACTCCGCACACCTCTGCTGCTGCTCGCCGCGGTCGCCGCGGGCCGGGCCCTGGTGGCCTGGCTCACCGAACTGGCCGCGTACCGGGCCGGTGCGGCGGTCAAGTCCGAACTGCGCGGCCGCCTCATGGAGCGGGCCGCGCAGCTCGGACCCGACTGGCTGAGCGGACAGCGCACCGGCTCCCTGGTGGCACTGGCCACCCGGGGTGTCGACGCGCTCGACGACTATTTCGCGCGCTATCTGCCGCAGCTGGGGCTCGCGGTGGTGGTGCCGCTCGCGGTCCTGGCCAGGATCGTCACGGAGGACTGGGTCTCCGCCGCGATCATCGTGGTCACGCTGCCGCTCATCCCGCTCTTCATGATCCTGATCGGCTGGGCCACCCAGTCCCGGATGGACCGGCAGTGGCGGCTGCTCTCACGGCTCTCCGGGCACTTCCTCGACGTGGTCGCCGGGCTGCCGACACTGAAGGTCTTCGGTCGGGCCAAGGCGCAGGCCGAATCGATCCGGGCCATCACCTCGGAGTACCGGCAGGCCACCCTGCGGACCCTGCGGATCGCGTTCCTGTCGTCCTTCGCACTGGAACTCCTGGCGACACTGTCGGTGGCCCTCGTCGCCGTGACCATCGGGATGCGGCTCGTCCACGGTGAACTGGACCTCTACACCGGTCTGGTGATCCTGATCCTGGCGCCGGAGGCGTACCTGCCCATCCGGCAGGTCGGCGCGCAGTACCACGCGGCCGCCGAGGGGCTCTCGGCCGCGGAGGAGATCTTCGCGGTCCTGGAGACCGAGCCCCGGGCGGAAGGCAGGAAGGACGTCCCCGCGGAGCTGCGGCTGGAGCTCGACGGGGTCACGGTCCGCCACCCGGGGCGCGCCGAACCGTCTCTGGACCGTGCCTCGCTGGTGGTGGAGCCGGGTGAGACCGTCGCACTCGTCGGACCCAGCGGGGTCGGCAAGTCCACGCTCCTGCAGGTGGTGCTGGGCTTCGCGGTACCCGACGAGGGCCACGTACGGATCGGCGGAACCGGACTGGCCGAGCTCTCCCCGGAACGCTGGCGCGAACGGATCGCCTGGGTACCGCAGCGTCCGCACCTCTTCGCCGGCACGATCGCCGAGAACGTACGGCTGGCCCGCCCGGACGCGGACGACGACGCGGTGGCGGCGGCGCTGCGGGACGCGGGCGCGTCCGGTTTCGTCGCGGACCTCCCGCAGGGGGCGCACACACCGCTCGGCGAGGACGGCGCGGGGCTCTCGGCGGGGCAGCGCCAGCGCCTCGCCCTGGCCCGGGCGTTCCTCGCCGACCGCCCGCTGCTCCTGCTCGACGAGCCGACCGCGAACCTGGACGGCGAGACGGAGGCGGGGATCGTCGAGGCGGTACGGAGGCTGGCGGCGGGCCGGACCGTCCTTCTCGTCGTGCACCGCCCGGCGCTGCTGTCGGTCGCCGACCGTGTGGTGACGCTGGAGCCGGGGGAGGCCCGGACCCTCGCCGCGCTGACCGCGGACGGGGAGACAGGGCGGCCGACGGCGCCGCTGCCCGGCGCCCACTCCACGCCGGCCGAGGTCTCCGAGGGAGTGTTCAACGACACCGCGCCGAGGGCGGGGCACGTCCTGGCCAGGGTCAGGGAGGCCGCCGGCGGGCAGCACGGAAAGCTCGGGCTGGCCCTGCTGCTGGGCAGCCTCGCCGTGGGATCGGCCGTCGGTCTGATGGCCGTGTCGGGATGGCTGATCTCCCGTGCCTCCGAACAGCCTCCGGTTCTCTATCTCATGGTCGCCGTGACCGGCACCCGCGCCTTCGGGATCGGCCGCGCGGTCTTCCGGTACGCCGAGCGCCTCGTCTCCCACGACGCGGTGCTCAGGATGCTCGCGGAGCTTCGGGTCGCCGTGTACCGGGGGCTGGAACGGATCGCGCCGGCCGGTCTGCGTACGACGCGGCGCGGCGATCTCCTGTCGCGCCTCGTGGCCGACGTGGACGCGCTGCAGGACTACTGGCTGCGCTGGCTGCTCCCGGTGGGGACCGCGGTCGTCGTCGGTGGCGCGGCCGTCGGATTCACCGGCTGGCTGCTCCCCGAGGCAGGCGTCGTCCTCGCTGCCGGCCTCCTGCTCGCCGGGGTGGGCGTGCCCCTGGTGAGCGGCGCGTGCGCCCGGCACGTGGAGCGTCAACTGGCCCCCGCGCGGGCCGTGCTGGCCACGAGGGTCACCGACCTGCTCACCGGGACCGCCGAACTGACGGTCGCGGGTGCGCTGCGGGACCGCAGCCGTCGGGTGCGCGAGGCGGACGGGGATCTGACCCGGATCGCCTCCCGCGCGGCGACCGCTACCGCGCTCGGCGGCGGGCTCTCCGCCCTGATCTGCGGCCTCACGGTGGTCGGAGCCGCGCTCGTCGCCCTCCCGGCGGTGCACGACGGCCGACTGGCGGGCGTGGCGCTCGCGGTGGTCGTGCTGACGCCGCTGGCCGCGTTCGAGGCGGTGACGGGGCTGCCGCTCGCCGCGCAGTACCGCGGGCGGGTGAAGCGGAGCGCGGAGCGCGTGTACGAGGTGCTGGACGCGCCGGTGCCGGTGCTGGAGCCCGCCGTCCCCGCCGCCGCGCCGGGTTCGCCGTTCCCGCTGGAGGTGCGGGGGCTGTCCGCGCGGTACGCGGGAGCCTCACGGGACGCCCTGGACTCCGTCGATCTGACGCTCGTCGCCGGCCGGCGCGTCGCCGTGGTCGGGCACTCGGGCTCGGGCAAGTCGACGCTGGCACAGGTTCTGCTCCGCTTCCTGGACGCGCGGGCCGGGACGTACCGGATCGGCGGTGTCGAGGCGTCCGCACTGGACGGGGACACCGTCCGTACGTTCGTGGGGCTGTGTGCCCAGGACGCCCATGTCTTCGACAGTTCCATCCGCGAGAACCTGCGCCTCGCCCGTACCGGAGCGACGGACGGTGAGCTGCGGGACGCCCTGGCGCAGGCCCGGCTGCTGGAGTGGGCCGACTCGCTGCCCGACGGGCTCGACACCCTGGTGGGTGAACACGGCGCCCGGCTCTCCGGCGGTCAGCGGCAGCGGCTCGCACTGGCCCGCGCGCTGCTCGCCGACTTCCCCGTGCTCGTCCTGGACGAGCCCGCGGAGCACCTCGACCTGGCGACGGCGGACGCGCTGACCGCGGATCTGCTGACGGCGACCAGGGGGCGTACGACCCTCCTGATCACCCACCGGCTGGAGGGACTCGACGCGGTCGACGAGGTGATCGTGCTGGACGCCGGCCGGGTGGTGCAGCGCGGTGCGTATGCCGATCTCGCCGGTGCGGAAGGGCCTTTGCTCCGGATGCTGGAGCTGGAACGGGACAGCGCGCTCGTCTGACGGAGGGGTCGGGAACGATGGGCGGGCCCGTTCCCGACTTTCCTCGCTAAATGGGACTAATTAGGCTCGGTGCATGGCAGAGCCGGACCCGAAGGACTCACTCGAAGCCGCGACCCGGGCCACGCGCAGCCTGCAGGGTCTCTCCACCGAGCTCACCGCCCGGGTTCCTCAGCTGCTGGAGGCCATGCGCTCGGTCGGAACGGGCCTGGAACTGCACTCCACGCTGGACCGCATCTGCGAGACGGCGGCCGAGCTCGCCGGTGCCCGTTACGCCGCGATCGGGGTCGTCGACGACACCGGCAAGGGGCTCTCCGACTTCGTCACCCACGGCGTACCGGACGACGTGGCGCGGGAGATCGGGCACCGGCCCGACGGACAGAAGGGCCTCCTCGGTGCGCTGATCCACGATCCCGTACCGCTCCGGCTGGCCGATCTGACCGCCGACCCGCGGGCCGCCGGATTCCCGCCGGGCCACCCACGGATGCGCACGTTCCTCGGAGTGCCGATCCGCGTCCAGGGGGAGATCTTCGGCAATCTCTACCTCGCTGAGAAGCAGGGGGCGAGCGAGTTCAACGACTACGACCTGCACATGGTGCGGGTGCTCGCCACCGAGGCCGGGATCGCGATCGGCAACGCCCGGCTGTACGAGGCGGCCCGGCAGCGCGAGAGGTGGATCGACGGATCGGTGGCCGTCACGACGGCCCTGCTTTCCGGTGGGGACGCGGACGACGCGCTGTCGGTCGTCGCGGAACAGGCTCGTCGCCTGGCCGACGCAGCCGCGGGGATCGTGATGCTGCCGACGGCGGACGGCGGGCTGGAGATCGTCGCGGTCTCCGCCGACAACCCGTCCGACTCGCTCGGAGTCATCGTTCCGCGGGACAGCCCCGTCGTGGCGATGCTCCTCGAAGGGCAGGCCGTGTTCGTGGACGACCCGGCGTCCGACGAACGCCTGGTCACGAGGCTGGCCGGTCAGTTCGGCCCGAGCATGTTCCTGCCCCTGCACAGCGGCGGCCGGGTGCTCGGCGCACTCGCCACCCCGCGCGGCCGGGGAGCGCGGCCCTTCTCGGAGGCGGAGCGGACACTCGCCACCCAGTTCGCCTCGCAGGCCGCGCTCGCGCTGATGATGGCCGACGCCCAGCGCGACCGTGAGCGGCTCGCGGTGTACGAGGACCGCGACCGGATCGCCCGTGACCTCCATGACCTCGTCATCCAGCGGCTGTTCGCCACCGGAATGATGCTGGAGAGCGCTCAGCGGAGGTCGGTGGTGCCCGAGGTGCAGACCGGGGTCGGACGGGCCGTCGACGAACTGGACGTCACGATCCAGGAGATCCGCACGGCCATCTTCGCCCTCCAGCAGGAACCGGCCGAAGCGCCTTCGGGACTGCGCACACGCGTGCTGCGGGAGATCAACATGGCCGCGGTGCCGCTGGGCTTCAAGCCCTCGCACCACTTCGTCGGCCCGGTCGATTCACTCGTGGGTGAACTCACGGGGAAGAACCTCATCGCGGCCCTGCGCGAGGCGCTCTCCAACGCGTTCAGACATGCCGGCGCCTCCCTCATCGACGTGGTCGTCGACGCGACCGTCACCCTGCCGGACGGGCGCGACGGGGTACGCCTCTCGGTCGCCGACGACGGGGTCGGCATCCCGGAGGGCGGGCGGCGCAGCGGCCTGCGCAACCTGGCCCGCCGCGCGGAGTCGCTCGGCGGCGCCAGCTGGTTCGGCCCCGGGATCGGGGAGGAGGGGGGCGGGGCGACGGTGGTGTGGGAGGCGCCGCTCTGACGGCCGGGCCCGGCAGCGTGGCTGAGCCTGCCGCGTGGCCCGGGGCCCGGTAGGCCGGGTGGCGGTACGACACCTCGGGGTCCCGGGATTCGGGGCCGGGCGGGGTGACGATCCGGAAATGCGTTCCGCCGTGCTGAGTCACTGTCGCCCCGGACGCCGCCACCGGCGGCGTGAGCGGATGGTCGTGCTGCTGTGCTGCGCGTTGTCGGCCCTGGCCGCCCTGTGGGCGGCGCCGGGGCGGGACGCGGTGGCCCTGCCGGCTCCGGCCGTGCCCTTGTCCGCCACGCGCGATCCGGCGCCGGGTCCGGCGCCCGTCCCGTCGACAGATCAGCAGCCAGGGCTGGCGCCCGGCCTGCCACCGGGTCCCGTGCCCGGTCCCGCGCCCGGTCCTCCGTCGGGGCCGTTGTCCGGTCCCCTGTCCGGGCCGCTGTCCGGGCTTCCCGCAGGCGCCGCCGTCGCCCGCCTGTACCAGGAGGCGGCGCAGGCCACCGAGACGTACGAGCGCGGCAGACGCGCAGCGCTCACGCAGCGGGCGAAGGCGTCCCGCCTCGACGGGCTCCTCGAAGGGCAGCGGCGCACGCTCGACGCGATCCATTCGGACCTGGGCAGGGTCGCCCGCGCCGAGTACCGGACCGGCGGTGTCGGTTTCTCGTACGCCGCCCAACTGCTGCTCGCCGACGATCCCCAGGAGTTGCTGCGAGGCCGCCAGGTGGCCTGGCAGGCCGAGCTGGCCGTGACCCGGCTGCTGGAACGCGCTCAGCACGCCGAACGCACCCTGGCCGACGGTGAGCGCAGGGCCAGAGCCGCCTGGCAGGCCGTGGACGGTGCTCTCGTACGGCTGGCGGCGGTCAAGCAAGGCATCGCGGACAAGCTGGCATCCGCACAGCAGCGGCTCCAGAGCGAGGCGGACCGCAGTGTCGCGGCGGGCAAGTGCGCCGGTGCGGTACGGATCGGGCAGCCGGGCGGGCCCGACGCCGGCCCGAGCTGGGTGGCACCGGTGGAGGGATACACGCTCTCGGCGGGGTTCGACAGCGTCGGCGCGTACTGGGCGAGCCGGCACACAGGGCAGGACTTCGCCGTGGACATCGGCACCCCGGTGCGCTCGGTCGGCTGGGGCCGGGTGGTCTCGGTGACGTGCGGCGGCGCGTTCGGCGTGGAGGTCGTGGTGGGCCATCCGGGCGGCTACTACACGCAGTACGCCCATCTGGCGGGTGTCACGGTGGACCAGGGCGAACAGGTCCGGGCCGGGCAGTGGATCGGTCAGGCGGGCACGAGCGGGAACTCGACCGGGCCGCACCTCCACTTCGAGGTACGGCTCACGCCTTTCCTCGGGTCGGGCGTCGACCCGGTGCGCTGGCTGCACGAGCACGGCGTGACCCTCTGACGTGCACCCGTCGGGGGCGCACGTCAGAGGGGCCGAGCGGTTGCGGAGTGGTCAGCGGGCGGCGAGGATCCGCTCGATGACGACGGCCACACCGTCCTCGTTGTTCGTGGCCGTCCGTCCGGAAGCGGCGGCCACCGCGTCGGGGTGGGCGTTGTCCATCGCGAACGAGGCGCCCGCCCAGCCCAGCATCTCGACGTCGTTGGGCATGTCGCCGAAGGCGACGACCTCGGACCGGTCGATGCCGCGCTCGGCGCAGCACAGGGCGAGGGTGCTCGCCTTGGACACCCCCGGTCCGCTGATCTCCAGGAGGGCCGTGGGACTGGACCGGGTGATGGAGGCCAGCTCACCGGCGGCGCCGCGGGCCAGCGCGAGGAACGCGTCCGGGGCCAGTTCGCCATGGTGGGCCAGGAGCTTGATCACCGGTGCGCCGGAGCCCGGCGAGTCGGCCTGGAGCAGCTTCTCCGCGGTGGCGACGGTGGCGCCCGGGTCCAGGTGGAACGGCGGGTAGGCCGGTTCGTAGTGGATGCCGGTGGTGAACTCGACGGCGAACGAGGTGCCCGGGGCGACCTCGCGCAGCGTGCGGATCGCCGCGAGGGCGGCATCCCGCTCCAACGACCGGACCATGAGCGGCCGGCCGTCGGCGCGCAGGTCGACGACGGCGGCGCCGTTCGCGCAGATCGCCATGCCGTGACCATGGACGTGGTCGCTGACGACGTCCATCCATCGGGCGGGGCGGCCGGTGACGAAGAAGACCTCGATCCCGGCCTCCTCGGCCGCCGAGAGGGCGGCGACCGTGCGGTCCGACAAGGTCTTGTCGTCGCGCAGCAGGGTGCCGTCCAGGTCGGTGGCGATCAGCCGGGTTACGGCAGGCAGAGGCGAGTCGGTAGCTGAGGTCACCCCGTCATTCTCCCGTACGGAAGTGCACGGGTGTGCGGAGGGGCGCCCATGTGAGGGGCACATGCCTCTGAGCAGCAGAACATGCCGGCGGCATGTGCCCCGGGACCCGTGGGCGGCGATTCAGCGCAGCTGCGCCAGGCCTTCCGTGGCGATCCGTTCGAAGACCTTCTCGTCGGCGGCGAAGTCGGAGCCGGGGACCGGCCAGTGGATGACGATCTCGGTGAACCCGAGCCCGAAGTGTGTGCCCGCGAAGTCCACGAAGGCGTCGAAGGAGTCCAGCGGGCGGTCCGGGGTGAAACCGGTGAGCAGGACCTTGTCGAGCGCCGTGGTGTCGCGGCCGACCGCGGCGCCTGCCGCCTCCAGCCCGTCGAGCTGCCGGCGCATGGCCGCCACGGACTGCTCCGGCGTGCCCGTCTCGTACAGCTTCGGGTCACCGGTGGTCACCCACCCCTGGCCGTACCGGGCGGCGAGCTTCTGCCCACGGGGGCCGGTGGCCGCCACGGCGAAGGGGAGCCGGGGGCGCTGGACGCAGCCGGGGATGTTGCGGGCCTCGTTGGCCGCGTAGAACTCGCCCTCGTACGTGACGGAGGGTTCCCGCAGCAGCTGGTCGAGGAGCGGGACGAATTCGTCGAGGTGGTCGGCGCGTTCGCGCGGGGTCCACGCGGCCTCGTCGGACCGGCGCAGTGTCGTGGCGTCGAAGCCGTTTCCTCCGGCGCCGATGCCGAGGGTGATGCGTCCGCCCGAGACGTCGTCGAGCGTGATGAGGTCCTTGGCGAGCGTCACCGGGTGCCGGAAGTTGGGCGAGGTGATGAGCGTGCCGAGGCGCATCCGTTCGGTGACCGCGGCCGCTGCCGTCAGCGTCGGGATCGCGCCGAACCATGGTCCGTCGCGGAAGGTCCGCCAGGCCAGGTGGTCGTAGGTGTACGCGGCGTGGAAGCCCAGGTCCTCGGCCCGCTGCCAGACCTTCCGGCCTTCGCTCCAGCGGTGGATGGGCAGAATCAGGGCGCTCAAATGCATGGTCCGACGATACGGCCGAAGGGCCCGGTCAGGATGCGGGGGGCGGCGCGCGGTTGCCGCCCCGGACGCGCGGGACCAGGCTGGAAATCGATGCCCCGGTCTCCGAGCCGTTCTTCCGGACAGGGGCCGAGCTCGGCATCCTGCCGGTCATGAACCTTGACGATCTCCACAGAGGCCTCGCACCCCGGCGCGGCGGCCCCGCGCTCAGCCGGGCAGGCGAAGGAACTCCGGTGGCACGGTGTCGGTCAGCCAGACGCCGTTGGCGCTCACGTGGAAGGTGTGACCCGCCCGGTGCATCGCCCCGGAGTCCACCGACAGCACGACGGGCGACCCGCGCCGCGCACCGACGCGGGTCGCTGTCTCGCGGTCGGGGGAGAGATGGACGTGGTGGCGGTCCATGGGGCGCAGCCCTTCCGCGCGGATCGAGCTCAGGGCGTGGCCGACGGTGCCGTGGTAGAGGTACGCGGGCGGTTCGGCCGGAGGCAGTCCGAGGTCCACGGGGACGGTGTGGCCCTGGTTCGCCCGGATGCGGTCGCCGTCCACGGTGAAGCGACGTTTGTCGTTGGCCGCGACCACATGGTCGAGTTCGTCGCGGGTGAGGGCGAATCCCTGTGCGGCGGTTGCTCGCAGGAGGTCGTCGATGTCCACCCAGCCCTGGGCGTCGAGCGTGAGGCCGATGCGCTCGGGCTGGTGTCTGAGGTGGCGCGAGAGGTATTTCGACACCTTGATGGCGCGTTTGTCGTCCATCCGTCCAGGGTGCTCCCACCGGGTGCCCCGCGCATCCCGATTTCTTCTGGAGTAAAGGGGTGCGGGGGTTTGATCCACAGCCAACTGCGTTTATCCACAGGGGTTTTGGCGTTTCTGTGGACAAGTGACTTACGAAAAGAGCTACTTGACCAACTTAGCTATCCTTTGCGTGAGATGCGGCAAGAGAGTCCAATGTCCTGGCCTGTACCTCGCGTTCGGTGGCCGCCGCCACGAACGCTTCCACCTGCTCGGCCCCGACCAGCGCCTGGACAGCCCGCATTGTCTCCGCGGGCAGGTGCACCGGACGGGGGGCGAGGCCGTCGGTCAGTTCCCCGGAGCCAAGGTGATGGTTCAGGTGACGGGTCGCGAACATCCGCATGGCGCGGGCCAGTTCGGCGTCCACCGTCTGCTGGGCCAGCGGGCGCAGCCGCCGCACCATGGACGCCGCCTCCGCCGCGTCCGCGTCCGTCGGCGGAGTGTGGCCCAGGTAGCGGGCGAAGACGTGCTCGGTGGTGAACTCAAGGAAACGGGAGGCGATGTGCTCGACCTGCCCGCGAAGCTCCCTCAGATGGCCGGAGATTGCGGTGAGCGGAACGCCGGCCGCGTACAACTCCGCTGCCACGGAGAGCTCTTGTGGGCTCGGGACCAGGAACTCGTCCTCCTTGCCCGGGACGCGTTCGAGTACGCCGAGCGCAACCGCCTCGTCGACGGCCGCTTCGTCCTGCGTGGAACCGAACCGCGCGTCCAGGTCGGCGCGGGTGATCCGGCCCGCCTCCTCATCGCTCCACGGGCCGTGCACCTCGGCGACCAGGCCGAGCACGCCGCCCAGACCGCGTCCCGCGTCCCACGCCTCCAGCAACTCCTTGATGCTGGCCAGGGTGTAGCCGCGGTCCAGCAGATCCGCGATCTGCCGCAACCGGGCCAGGTGCGTGTACCGGTAGACGTTGGCCCGGCCCCGCCGCTCCGGAGTGGGCAGCAGCCCACGGTCCTGGTAGGCGCGGATGGTGCGGACCGTGGCGCCGCTGGCGTGAGCCAGGTCCTCGATGCGGTACTCGGCGCCGGGCCGGCCCTCCGGGGCCGCCTGCCCGTTCCCGTGACCCCCGCCGGCGCCGGTCACAGCGGCGGCTTCAGACGGGCGATGCCACGCAGCAGCCCAGGACTCACCCGGGACAGCAGCCGGGCGCCCCGGGCCTCCGGGGTGACCGGTACGACGGCCTGATTGCGCACCACGGCCTTGAGGATCGCGTCGGCGACCTTCTCCGGCGGGTAGTTCCGGAGCCCGTAGAGCCTGCTGGTCCGGCTCCGGAGGCGCTTCTCCTGCGCCGCGTCCGTCCCGGCGAACCGGGTGGTCGCCGTGATGTTCGTGTTCACGATGCCGGGGCAGATCGCGGTCACACCGATCGACTTCTCCGCCAGCTCGGCCCGCAGGCACTCGCTGAGCATCAGTACAGCCGCCTTCGACGTGCTGTACGCGGGCAGGGCCCGCGAGGGCAGGTAGGCGGCGGCGGACGCCGTGTTGACGATGTGGCCGCCCTGGCCGCGGTCGGCCATCTGCTTGCCGAAGATCCGGCAGCCGTGGATGACCCCCCACAGATTGACGTCGAGGACGTTCTTCCATTCCTCGCTCGTCGTCTCCAGGAAGGAGCCGGACAGTCCTATCCCCGCGTTGTTGACCAGCACGTCGACGACGCCGTACTCCCGGGCGACCTTCTCGGCGAGCTTCTCCATCGCCTGCTCGTCGCTGACATCGGCCGTCTCGCCCCAGGCGGCGGGGGAGCCGATCAGCTGGGCCATCTCCGCCGTGCGGGCCGCGCCCTCCCCGTCGCGGTCCACCGCCACCACCCTGGCGCCCGCCTCGGCGAACGCGAAGGCCGTAGCCCGGCCGATTCCCCCGGCGGCTCCCGTCACCAGGACCAGCCGGCCGCCGAACCGGTCGGCGTACGCCCCGGTCGCGACGGGACCCTGGGCCGGCGTACCGTCCCGCCGCGCCGCCTCGTTGGCCGCGACGAACTCACTGATCCAGGCGGACAACTGGTCCGGCCTGGTGCGCGGCACCCAGTGCTTGGCGGGCAGCGCTCTGCGGACCAACTGCGGTGCCCACAGTTCCAGTCGGTCGTACAGCGACTCCGAGAGGAAGAAGTCCTCGGTCGGGGTGATGAGCTGGACGGGGACATGGGAGTACGCGTCGGTCCGGGGCCTGCGCAACCGGGAACGGACGTTGTCACGGTAGAGCCAGGCTCCGTGGGCGGCGTCCTGGGGCAGGGACGGCGTCGGGTAGTCGCCCGCGGGCACCTTCTCCATGCGCTGGAGTATCCGCGGCCACTGCTTGCCGAGCGGCCCCCGCCAGGCGAGCTCGGGCAGGACCGGCGTGTGCAGCATGTACACGTACCAGGACTTGGCGCCCTGGCCCAGCAGCTGGCCGATCCTGCGCGGTGTTGGCCGGGTCATGCGCTGCTTGATCCAGTGCCCGAAGTGGTCGAGCGAGGGTCCGGACATCGAGGTGAAGGAGGCGATCCGCCCCTCGGTCCGCCCGACCGTGGCGAACTCCCACGCCTGCACCGATCCCCAGTCGTGGCCCACGACGTGCACCGCCCGGTCAGGGCTCACCGCGTCCGCCACGGCCAGGAAGTCGTCCGTCAGTTTCTCCAGCGTGAAGCCGCCCCGCAGGGGGGAGGGCGCCGTCGACCTGCCGTGGCCGCGCACGTCGTACAGCACGACGTGCCACTCCTCGGCCAGCCGTGACGCCACCTCCGACCAGACCTCCTTGCTGTCCGGGTAGCCGTGCACCAGCACGACCGTCGGCTTCGAGTCGTCGCCCAGCTCGGCGACGCACAGCTCGATGCCGCCCGTGCGGACCCAGCGCTCGCGCGCTTCACGCAGCTTCACGCCGCCACCTTCTCCTCTGCCCAGCGCCGCACGTGCGGCAGATCGTCGTCGAGCCAGAACGCGCTCTGTTCGGGGTCCTTGGAGTCCGTGACGACCAGGATCTCCTCGAACTTCGCACCCGTACCCCGGAATCCGAGGTGCGGTTCCACCGCCCACAGCCCGGGCTGCGGCAGATGGTCGGAGAAGCGGTACGGACTCCACAGCGGCGACCAGCCGTCCCGATGGCCGTGCAGGGCGTCGCTCGCCAGCCCCTTGAGCGCCTGGGTGCCGAATCCGAAGACACGTGGTGACCAGCGCCGTTCGGTGACGCGGTCGACCTTGTGGGCGATGACCCCGAAGGGATACGCCCGGTGCCGGTTCGCGTACCCCTGCCGGATCATGAGGCGCTCCACGTCCTCGTAGATCTCGCGCAGGGAGCGCCGCTCGCGGACCTCGCGCAGAATCAGCTCGCGGTGGGCTTCCAGATCGGCCAGGAGTCTGTCGTGCAGCGGGCTGAGTCCGAGGCAGCCGGAATAGCCGATGTCCGCGGTGAAGCCCTTGTGGACCGGGGCCATGTCGAGGATGAACGGCATTCCCGGTTCGAGCTTCCGGTCGGTCGGGAAGAACTGCAGCGGCACCTTGAAGCCCGCGAAGGCCGTGCGGTCCCCGAACCAGGCGAAGGGGAGGTGGAACCAGTCCCGCACCCCGCGCTCACGCAGCCACTCGCGCTGCATCCGCGCCGCCTCGCGCTCCGTGACCCCTGGTCCGAGCTGGGCCGCCACCGCCTCCGCGCAGTCGTACGCGAGGCGTTGCACTTCTCTGAACCCCCGCAGTTCCGGGGCCTTTCCGTCCTTCGCTGCCGAGGTCATGCAACCGTCCGTTCCCTGACGTGCGCGGTACGTGCCCGTAACGTGACACTGATGAATGTGACAATGCCCGGCGGCTACGTCAAGGGGTGTGCGGAGACCTGTGGACAGGGCATCGGCACGACCTGTGGACGGACGCGGAGGGCCGGCCACCCCGGAATCCTGACGTCCTCCCCTGTGGGGTCCCCCTACGGGTCCGTACGCCTGGAGACTGACGCGGATACAGCCGCCAGGTCTGATGACCCCTGTGGGCCACGCCACTACCTTCGTAGACGTGACTGTGATCGTGACCGAAAGCCTGAGCAAGCGGTTCCCCCGGGTGACCGCGCTTGACCGGCTCACCCTGGACATCGGACCCGGCGTAACCGGCCTGGTGGGTTCCAACGGGGCCGGCAAGTCCACACTGATCAAGATCCTGCTGGGTCTGTCCCCCGCCACCGAAGGCCGGGCCGCGGTGCTCGGGCTCGACGTCGCCACCAGTGGCGCCGCCATCCGGGAGCGCGTCGGATACATGCCCGAGCACGACTGCCTGCCGCCCGACGTCTCGGCGACCGAGTTCGTCGTGCACATGGCGCGGATGTCCGGCCTGCCTCCTACGGCGGCGCGTGAGCGCACCGCCGACACGCTGCGCCACGTCGGTCTCTACGAGGAGCGCTACCGTCCCATCGGCGGCTACTCGACCGGCATGAAGCAGCGCGTGAAGCTGGCCCAGGCACTCGTCCACGACCCGCAGCTGGTCCTGCTCGACGAGCCGACCAACGGCCTGGACCCGGTCGGACGCGACGAGATGCTCGGCCTGATCCGCCGTATCCACACCGACTTCGGCATCTCCGTGCTCGTCACCTCCCACCTCCTGGGCGAACTCGAACGCACCTGTGACCACGTGGTCGTCGTCGACGGTGGCAGCCTGCTGCGGTCGAGCTCGACCAGCGACTTCACCCAGACCACCACGACCCTCGCGGTCGAGGTCACCGACAGCGACACCCACCCCGACGGCACCGCCGCACTGCGCAAGGTCCTCACCGGGGCGGGCGTCCCGCTGATCGGCCTCGACGGCCTCGACCTGGAGGGACTGCCCGGGGCGGGCCACATCCTCCTGATCGAGGCGGCCGGCGAGGAGACGTACGACATCGTCCGCGACAGCGTCGCCGGGCTCGGACTCGGCCTCGTACGGATGGAACAGCGGCGCCACCACATCGCCGAGGTCTTCCGTACCGAAGAGGCGCCGCAAGCGGTCACCGCGGCGCCTGCCGCGGCCGTCGGCGCCGCAACGCAGAAGGGGAACGGTTCGTGATGAGCACCGACACCGGGACCGTGACCGGGGGCGACAGCTCCCGTATCCACAACATCGGCTACCGCTCCTACGACGGTCCGCGCCTGGGCCGCGCCTACGCGCGCCGGTCGCTCTTCTCGCAGTCCCTCAGGGGCTCGTTCGGACTGGGGCGTTCCGCGAAGTCCAAGGTGCTCCCGATGCTGCTGTGCGGGGTGATGTGCCTGGTCGCCCTGATCATCGTGGCGGTGGCCATCGCCACGCCCGGCATGACGAAGCTGCCCATCGAGTACACGGCGTTCGCGATCTACCTGCAGGCCGTGATCGGGCTGTTCATCGCCTCCCAGGCGCCGCAGTCGGTCTCCCGGGACCTGCGGTTCAAGAGCATCCCGCTGTACTTCTCCCGGCCGATCGAACGCGGCGACTACGTGGTCGCGAAGTACGCGGCCATGGCCTCGGCGCTCTTCATCCTCACGGCGGCCCCGCTCGTCATCCTGTACGCGGGTGCGCTGCTCGCGAAGTTCGACTTCGCCACACAGACCGAGGGATTCGGGCAGGGGCTGGTGTCGGTGGCGCTGCTGTCCGTCCTGTTCGCCGGCCTCGGCCTGGTGATGGCGGCCCTCACCCCGCGTCGTGGCTTCGGCGTCGCCGCGGTGATCGCCGTGCTGACGATCACCTACGGGGCGGTCTCCACGGTCCAGGCCATCGCCTGGGAGACGGGATCCACCGGCGCGGTGCCGTGGCTGGGGCTCTTCTCGCCGATCACGCTGATCGACGGTGTCCAGACCGCGTTCCTCGGCGCGACCTCCGCCTTCCCCGGCGGGACGGGCCCCGGAGCGGGTGCCGGAGTGGCGTATCTGATCGTTGTACTCGCGCTCGTCGCCGGCTCGTACGCCGTGCTGATGCGCCGCTACCGGAAGGTCGGGCTGTGACCACCATCGAGATCGACCACACCTCGCGCTGGTTCGGCAACGTGGTCGCCGTCAACGACGTCAGCATGGCGGTGGGCCCGGGGGTCACGGGCCTGCTCGGCCCGAACGGCGCGGGAAAGTCCACGCTGATCAACATGATGGCCGGGTTCCTCGCCCCGTCGACGGGGACGGTCACGCTCGACGGCAGGACGATCTGGCGCAACGAGGCGGTCTACAAGGAGATCGGCATCGTCCCCGAGCGGGAGGGCATGTACGACTTCCTGACCGGCCGTGAGTTCGTCGTCGCCAACGCCGAACTGCACGGGCTCGGCGACGAGGAGGCCCGCAAGGCCCTGGCAACCGTCGAGATGGAGCCCGCGCAGGACCGCAAGATCTCGACGTACAGCAAGGGCATGCGCCAGCGCGTGAAGATGGCGTCCGCGCTGGTCCACGAGCCGTCAGTGCTGCTGCTCGACGAGCCGTTCAACGGGATGGACCCGCGTCAGCGCATGCAGCTCATGGAGCTGCTGCGCCGGATGGGCGCGGAGGGCCGCACGGTCCTCTTCTCGTCGCACATCCTCGAAGAGGTCGAGCAACTGGCCTCGCACATCGAGGTGATCGTCGCCGGCCGTCACGCGGCGTCCGGTGACTTCCGGCGCATCCGCCGGCTGATGACGGACCGGCCGCACCGCTATCTCGTACGGTCCAGCGACGACCGCGCACTCGCCGCCGCGCTCATCGCCGACCCGTCCACCGCGGGCATCGAGGTCGACCTGAGCGAACGGGCCCTGCGCATCCAGGCCGTGGACTTCGGGCGCTTCACCGAGCTCCTGCCGAAGGTGGCACGGGAACACGGCATCCGGCTGCTGACCGTCTCGCCGTCCGACGAGTCCCTCGAATCGGTCTTTTCCTATCTCGTAGCGGCCTGAGTAGTGGCCTGAAAGGAGCTGTGAAGCGTCATGTACGACCCCACAGTCGCTCGGCTCACCTACCGGGCCCTGCTCGGCCGGCGCCGGGCTGCCGTTCTGTTCATCCTGCCCGTGCTGCTGATCGTGATCGCCGTGGCGGTACGGGCGTTCGCCGGGGCCGATGACCAGGTCGCCGCCAACGTGCTGGGCGGATTCGCCCTCGCCACGATGGTTCCGCTGATCGGTGTCATCGCGGGGACCGGCGCGATCGGACCCGAGATCGACGACGGGTCGATCGTCTACCTCCTGGCCAAGCCGGTGAAGCGTCCGACGATCATCGTCACGAAGCTGACCGTGGCCATCGCCGTCACGATGGTGTTCTCGGCCCTGCCGACCCTGATCGCGGGCCTGATCCTCAACGGCAACGGTCAGCAGATCGCCGTGGCGTACACGATCGCGGCGCTCGTCGCCTCGATCGCGTACAGCGCGCTGTTCCTGCTGCTCGGTACGGTCAGCCGGCACGCGGTCGTCTTCGGCCTGGTCTACGCGCTCGTGTGGGAGGCGCTCTTCGGCAGCCTGGTGCCGGGCGCACGGACCTTCAGTGTCCAGCAGTGGTCCCTCGCGGTCGCCCAGAAGGTGAGCGGGGACGGCGTGATCACCTCGGACGTCGGACTGCCGCTGGCGACGGTGCTGCTGGCCGGCATCACGGTGGCCGCCACCTGGTACGCGGGCCAGAAGCTGCGGGCACTGAAGCTCGCCGGCGAGGAGTGAGCCGACCGCTTCGCAACGGTGCAACCCCCGTCCGATGGGCGGGGGTTGTTCTGTGTCCTACGAACGGACAGTGCTACGCGTAACTGTACGTTTATCGGCTCGTTGGTCAGGGCGCGTGGAGGCAGTGGGAATCCGTGGCGTCGAGCTTTCGTGAATCAGGGGATCGCCGACACCGGTGCGGCAGTGCCGGCCGGGTCGGTCATTGAGTGAGTGGCAACCGTGAGCGTCCTCCACCCCTGAAGCCCGGGGACAGGGCCGTCCACAGCTGTTCCCGCGCACGAAAGGCATGACCATGCCCACGGAAGTCGCCCTGCTCGAATCACGCGCCCTGCGCGTCGAGCGGATGGGGCGCGTCGACGTCCTCGACAAGATCAAGAGTCTTGTCATGCTCCCGGACGGAATTCACGTTCGCACGGAGGATGTCGCCCGCTACTTCGAGGTATCCACAATCTCTGTCAGGAGGCTGACCGACCGGCACCAGTCGGAACTCAAAGAGAACGGACTGAGGATCCTGCGTGGCTCTGAGCTGCGGACCTTCCATAGCGACATGAAGTCGCTTTGGGATGGGGCGGTCCCGGACAGTTATCCACAGGCAGCCACTCAGCTGCGGCTCTACACCCGCAGAACCGTGCTCAACGTCGCCATGCTCCTTCGCGACAGCGACATCGCGCGATGCGTCCGCACCTACCTCCTCGACGCCGAGGAGGAGCTACGGGTGGCGTACCGCTCGCTCGATCAGCGGGTCACCGGAATCGAGGGCTGCCTTGCCGGAGTCGGCAGCGCGCTCCAGGAGCTCGGGCCGGTGCTCGGCAGGATGTCGGAGCGGCTCGACAGCCTCGACCGGAAGCTGGACGTCACGTACGAGGTCGTCGGCGCCATGAGCGTGAAGCTGTCGGACGTCTCCCAGGACGTCGTCCGTATCGACGCACGCATGGACGGTCTCGCCCAGCAGCTGAAGGACCTGCGCCGCTGACCCGCTACTGACCACCTGACGCTCGCGGTCCGCCCCCACGGGAGCGGACCGCGGGTCGAGGGTCACGCGTTAATCGGTGGCGCGGGGCGCGCGCCTCACCGCACAGTAGGGGGACAGCGCGCACGGATACGTACGCCAAGGACCGGGAGGGAGCGCGGCGATGACCGAGAGTCCGAGTCCGTCGAGTCCCCGCAGAGTGGTCCGCAGCCGGTCCCGGGTCAGCCACACCGGCTGATCCGCCGAACCGCTCGCAGCAGGACCCCAGGGTGGCCCTTCACGCGCATCGCGCGCGGCCACCCGCCCGGAGGATTGGCCGAGTGGTAAGGCAGCGGCTTGCTAAGCCGTCGTCGGGGCCGAGAGACCCCGCGCGCGTTCGATCCGCGCATCCTCCGCCCCGGGCGCCGGCAGACACACCGCCAGGACATACCGCAAGGACACCGTGATGGACACGCCTCCTGACCTCCGGTGGGACACCGCCGGCCGCGAGGGCCGGCCAGCTCCCCCGTGCGTCAGGAGCGCCCTGTCCTGAGGAGCTCCTCCAGCACCACGGCGATGCCGTCGTGCTCGTTCGACGCGGTGATCTCGTGGGCCACGGCCTTCAGATCGTCATGCGCGTTCGCCATGGCCACGCCGTGCCGTGCCCAGCCGAACATCGGGATGTCGTTCGGCATGTCGCCGAAGGCCAGCGTGTCCGCCGCCTTCATCCCGAGCCGACGGGCGGCCAGGGACAGGCCGGTCGCCTTGCTCAGTCCCAGGGGAAGGATCTCCACCACGCCCGGACCCGCCATGACCACGTTCACCAGGCTGCCGACCGCCTCCCGGGCGGCCTTCGTCAGGGCGTCGTCGCCGAGCTCGGGATGCTGGATGTAGACCTTGTTCAGCGGGGCGGTCCACATCTCCGCCGGATCGTCGACGAAGACGGCGGGCAGCGGCCCTTCCTGCACCCGGTAACCGGGCCCGACCAGGACCTCACCCTCGAGGCCGTCACGGCTGGCGGCGAGCGCCAGCGGGCCGACCTCCGCCTCGATCTTGGACAGCGCCAGACCGGCGAGCTGCCGGTCCAGCGTGAGCGAGGTCAGGAGCTTGTGCTCGCCGGCGTGGTAGACCTGCGCGCCCTGACCGCAGACCGCGAGGCCCTCGTAACCCAGGTCGTCCAGGATGTGCCGGGTCCACGGGACCGCGCGTCCGGTGACGATGATGTGCGCCGCGCCGGCCGCGGTTGCCGCGGCCAGCGCCTCGCGCGTGCGCTCGGAGACCGTGTCGTCGTCACGCAGCAGCGTGCCGTCGAGGTCGGTCGCGATGAGCTTGTACGGGAAGGTCGTCACTTGGAGACCGGCTCCAGCACTTCACGACCGCCGAGGTAGGGGCGCAGCATCTCGGGGACCCGCACCGAACCGTCGGCCAGCTGGTGGTTCTCCAGGATCGCCACGATCGTGCGCGGTACGGCGCAGAGCGTGCCGTTCAGGGTGGCCAGCGGCTGCACCTTCTTGCCGTCGCGCATCCGGACGGACAGGCGGCGCGCCTGGAAACCGTCGCAGTTCGACGCGGAGGTCAGCTCGCGGTACTTGCCCTGCGTCGGGATCCACGCCTCGCAGTCGAACTTGCGGGAAGCCGAGGCTCCCAGGTCGCCCGAGGCGACGTCGATCACCTGGAAGGGCAGCTCCAGCGAGGTGAGCCACTGCTTCTCCCAGTCGAGGAGCCGCCGGTGCTCGGCCTCGGCGTCCGCAGGATCGACGTACGAGAACATCTCGACCTTGTCGAACTGGTGGACGCGGAAGATGCCGCGGGTGTCCTTGCCGTACGTGCCCGCCTCGCGGCGGAAGCAGGGCGAGAAGCCCGCGTACCGCAGGGGCAGCTTGTCGGCCTCGACGATCTCGTCCATGTGGTACGCGGCGAGGGGGACCTCGGACGTGCCGACCAGGTAGAAGTCGTCCTTCTCCAGGTGGTAGACGTCCGCGGAGGCCTGGCCGAGGAAGCCGGTGCCCTCCATGGCGCGCGGGCGGACCAGCGCGGGTGTCAGCATCGGGATGAAGCCGGCCTCGGTGGCCTGCGCGATCGCGGCGTTGACCAGCGCGAGTTCGAGCAGGGCGCCGATACCGGTCAGGTAGTAGAAGCGCGAGCCGGAGACCTTGGCTCCGCGCTCCATGTCGATGGCGCCGAGCGACTCGCCGAGCTCCAGGTGGTCCTTCGGGGCGAAGCCCTCGGCCCCGAAGTCACGGATGGTGCCGTGCGTTTCGAGGACGACGAAGTCCTCCTCGCCGCCCACGGGCACGTCCTCGTGGACGATGTTGCCGAGCTGGAGGAGCAGGCGCTTGGCCTCGGCGTCGGCCTCGTCCTGGGCGGCGTCGGCCGCCTTGACTTCGGCCTTCAGCTGATCGGCCTTTTTCAGCAGCTCGGCGCGCTCGTCCGGGGTGGCCTTGGGGATCAGCTTGCCGAGCGACTTCTGCTCGGAGCGGAGTTCGTCGAAGCGGACGCCGGACGACCTGCGCAGCTCGTCGGCGGAGAGAAGAGCGTCGACGAGCGCGACGTCCTCTCCACGGGCGCGCTGGGAGGCGCGAACACGGTCGGGGTCCTCACGGAGCAGGCGAAGGTCAATCACCCCTCAAGGCTACCGGTGTGGGGTTCCCCCGCTCGAACCGATATCGACGAGCGTGTCACTTTGCCCGTATTGCCGGAATTGGTAATGCTGGGGGGAATCGCGGGCCCGGGTGCGGTCGGCGTGGTCAATAAACGATCCCATTCCCCCGAAAAGGGTTCAACCTGCCCGTTCGTCTTGACGTACCGGGCTTGCGCGGGGCGGGAGTTGGGGGCGAAGTGGGCGCGTTGTCCACAGGCGGGTGTGGTTCGAATTAGTTATCCACAGGCTGTGAGGAAGATCTGTGGACACCGGAAGAGATCGTTCCGAAAGCCGCATGAAGGCCCATGGATTCCCCGTTCAAACGCAGTTCACACACTCATTCGGGTGGGAATTCGATGCTCTGAAGAGTTGATCAATGCAATTGGGCTGACACCGGGCGTCCTGTGGCTCTGTGAGCGCATCTGATGCCACTGGGCCGATTTGTCGACCATGTCGCATTACGGTGTCGACTTGTCCCCAGGTCGAGACGCCAGCCTGTGGATAACTCTGTGGGCAAATGAAAATCTGCAGGTAGGACCGGTGGGCAACGCACAGGGCCCCCCGCTGAACCATGATCCGCGGGGGTCCCGCCGGGTCACGGTTCAGCGGGCGGAGCTGTCTCAGGCCCGGCCGTCCTGGCTGCGGGCCAGCCAGTCGGACGCCTCCGTGAAATCCGTGTCCGAGGTCCCCGCGCGCAGCGCGCGTACGTCCTCGGCCGTCACGCCGGCCCGGGGGTACGACCCCAGGAACCGGACCTTCGGGCAGATCCGCTTCAGCCCCATCAGTGCCTCACCGACCCGCCGGTCCGCGATGTGCCCTTCGGCGTCCACGGCGAAGCAGTAGTTGCCGATGCCCTCGCCGGTCGGCCGGGACTGGATCAGCATCAGGTTGACCCCGCGCACCGCGAACTCCTGGAGGAGTTCGAGCAGCGCACCCGGGTGGTCGTCGCCGAGCCAGATGACCACGGACGTCTTGTCGGCACCCGTCGGCGCCGACGGCCGTGCGGGGCGGCCCACCAGGACGAAGCGCGTCTGGGCGTTCTCGGCGTCGTGGATCTCCGTGACCAGCGGCTCAAGGCCGTAGGTCGCTGCTGCGAACTCCCCGGCGAACGCGGCGTCGTACCGTCCCTCCTGGACCAGTCGCGCCCCGTCCGCGTTGGAAGCGGCCGACTCCCATACGGCCTTCGGGAGGTGGGCCGCCATCCAGTTGCGCACCTGCGGCTGGGCGGCCGGGTGCGCGGTGACCGTCTTGATGTCGGTCAGCTTCGTTCCGGGCCGTACCAGCAGCGCGAACGTGATGGAGAGCAGAACCTCGCGGTAGATCATCAGCGGCTCGCCGGCGGTCAGCTCGTCGAGCGTCGCGGTGATCCCGCCCTCGACGGAGTTCTCGATCGGTACGAGCGCCGCCGCCGCCTCGCCGCTGCGCACCGCGTCCAGAGCCGCCGGAACCGAGACCATCGGGACGAGCTCGCGGGTGGCGGCTTCCGGGAGCGTGCGGAGGGCGACCTCGGTGAAGGTGCCTTCGGGGCCGAGATAGGCGTAGCGCGTGGCTGACATACGGTCACCCTAATGCGCCCCGCGCGAGCGGCCGCTCCGTCTCAGGATGCGGCCCGGCGGCCCTCACGACTCCAGCAGCCGCTGCCCCACGTACTCACCTTTCGCGGCGCCGCCCGGGACCGCGAAGACACCGCTCGCCTCGTGCCGGATGAACGGCGAGAGCGCGTCGCCCCGGTCGAGCTTGCGCTGCACCGGCACGAAACCGCGGAAGGGGTCCGCCTGCCAGCAGATGAAGAGGAGGCCGGCGTCGGGGGTGCCGTCCGCCGCGATGCCGTCGTGGTACGAGAAGGGGCGCCGCAGCATGGCCGCGCCGCCGTTCTTCTCGGGGGAGGAGATCCGGGAGTGCGCGTTGTCGGGGATCAGCAGACGGCCGTCGGGGCCGGCCTTGTCGAGGTCCATCCCGGTCGTCTCGGTGCCACCGCTGAGCGGAGCGCCGTCCGCCTTGCGGCGCCCGATGACGCGTTCCTGCCGGTCCACCGGGAGCTTCTCCCAGTCGTCGAGGAGCATCCTGATGCGCCGGACGACGGCGTACGAGCCGCCCGCGAGCCAGTCGGACCCGGTATCGGAGCCGGACGAAGGGCCGTCGGCCCCGGTGCTCGACGGCACGAAGATCCGCTGGTCGAAATCGCTGTCGGACGGCTTCGGGTTGCCGGTGCCGTCGATCTGGCCCATCAGGTTGCGGGCGGTCCTGGGGCGGTCGGTGGCGCCCGGGGTCCGGTTGAAGCCGTTCATCTGCCAGCGCACGCGGGCCGTCGCCGAGGCCTCCTTCTGAAGGGCGCGCAGTGCGTGGAAGGCGACGAGCGCGTCGTCGGCACCGATCTGCACCCAGAGGTCACCGTTGGAGCGCTTCGCGTCGAGGTGGTCGGAGGAGAACGCCGGCAGCGGGTCGAGACCGGCGGGCCGACGGCCGGTCAGGCCCGTACGTTCGAAGAAGGTGCGGCCGAAGCCGAAGGTGACCGTGAGCGAGGACGGCCCGGCGTCCAGCGCGATTCCGGTGTCGTGGCCGTCTCCGTCGCCCTCACCCGAAGGCCGGCCCGCCATCAGCCGCTCGGCCGTGGCCGACCAGCGGCGCATCAGCGCGGCGGCTTCCCTGCGCCCCGCGCCGGGTGCCAGGTCGAAGGCGACCAGATGACCGCGGGCCTGAAGCGGAGTGGTGATCCCCGCTTGATGTTTCCCGTGAAACATCGCCCGGGTCGCCCCGACGGTCGTCAGAGCCGCCGGGGCATCGGAGCCGGCTGTGGCGTAACCGGCGGCTCCACCCGCGGCGCCCAGCACCAGGCCGGTCGCTCCGGCGGCTCCGGCGGTACCGAGCAGTCGCCGTCGGGAAACGGCACCGGCCGTGCCGGAGGCACCTGTCTCAGGTGCCGCACCCCTGCGCGAGCGGCCTGTCGCGGCCTTCGCGGCTTGCCCGGCCTTCGCGGGCTTCCCGGCCTCGTCGTTCATGTTCTTGCTCAACCCGCTCAGCCGATCTTGGCGTTCTTGTCGATGGTCGTCTGGTCGATGTCCGAAGTCCGCACGGTCACGGAGACCGTCCAGTCGCCCGCCATCGGGATCTGGATGCCGTCGGCCGTCCAGTGGCCGTCGGCGAGGTGGTCCGGGACGACCGGCAGCGGGCCGATGTCCTTGGACTTCAGCGTGAGGGCCACCTTCACCTCGGGTACGTCCAGCGGTTTGCCGTTCGCCCCGTCGACCCAGATGTGCAGCTGATTGGCGCCGATGCGACCGGGCTCCATGTCCAGTCGCACGGTCCCCTTGCCGTCCTTGCCGCCGGTATCGAACGGGATGCTCAGGTTGACCGGGGTCCCGGCCGCCGGAAGGGCCGTCGCCACCGAACCGCGGGAGGCCTCCTCCTGCGTACGTCCCGGCTCCGTGGAGGTCAGCACCGTGGTGACCGCGAGGATGACGACGGCGATACCGGCCTCCGTGAGCACCGAGCGCCGCAGTCCCGAGCGGCTGGGATCGGCATCGCGGACGCGCTTCTCCTTGGTCGCCGTCAGGGCGGCCCGCTGACGAGCCAGTTGTGCGGCGCGATCGGGGGTGACGTCCTCGGTATCCGTCCGGGCCGCCACCAGGACCGGCTCGCCGCCGTCCGTGTCCTCCTGGCCCTCGTCGCCCTCCGCATCGCCCGCATCCTCTGCGGCCTTCGCGGCCTTCGCGGCCTTCGCGGCCTTCGCGGCCTTCGTTTCCTCCGTGTTGTCCGTGCTCTCCGTGTCTTCGGTGAGCCGGGACGTCCAGCGGCGGGATATCCAGGCGACCCCGACGAGGACGGCAACCAGGGCCACCTTGACGATCAGGAGCTGTCCGTACCGCGTATCGGTCAGCGCCGACCAGGAACCGACCTGGCGCCACGACTGGTAGATCCCGGTCGCGACGAGGACGACCACGCCGGCGAACGCCACACGGGAGAAGCGCCGCACGGCGGAGCTGTCGACCGAGGGTGTCCGGTAGAGGGCGACCAGCAGCGCGGCGAGGCCGCCCAGCCAGGCCGCGACGGCCAGCAGGTGCAGGACGTCGACCGGCATGGCGATGCCCGGCTGGATGCCGGTCGAGGCGTGCTCCGCGAGGGCCCAGGTGCCGGCGATGCCGGCGGCGACGACCGTGCCGCCGATGGCGAGCCCGAAGGTGAGGTCCTTCTGCTCCGTCTCGTCCTCGCGCCTGGCGTACCCGCCGAACAGGACGGCGACGAAGAGCGCTGCCGCGCCGAGCAGCAGCAGCCGGGAGACCAGCGCGGCCCCCGGCTTGGTGTCCAGCACGGCCTGCAGACCGTCGAGATCGAACGCGTCCGTGAGCTTGCCGGAACCGGTGTACGGATTGCGCAGCACCAGCATGGCCAGGGTCGCCGCCGTCAGGGTGATCCAGCCGCGTACGACCAGGCGTTGCAGCGGGCGCTCGCCCGCACCCCGCCGCCAGCAGGCGAGCACGAAGGCCGCGCCGCCCGCCAGCACCGTGAATCCGGCGTACGCGGCATAGCGCGCGATGTCGTAGAGCGTGCCCACGAGACCGCCGCCCGCCTCGCCCGAGGGCAGTGCGACGGTGGTGTCCGAGGGGGCACCGACCGAGAACGTGAAGGCTCCGGAGATGGGGTGGCTGTCCGCGGACACGGCCTGCCAGGCCACGGTGTACGTGCCGTCGGGCAGGCCCGCGAGGAGCCGGACGCCGTACTGGACGACGCCGCCGCTCCCCACCTCGCGCGGCGGCGCACCGCTGTCCGCGCGCCGTCCGTCGGGGTCGAGTACGCGGATCGAGTCGTCGCCGACGGCGATCTGCTCGGAGAAGGTGAGCGTGACCTCCTCGGGCGCGGTGTCGACCACCGCCCCGGACTGCGGGTCGCTCCCGGTGAGGGCGGCGTGCGCGGACGCGGGACTCGCACCCGCCAGCACCAGACCGAACAGCAGGGCGGTCAGTGCGGCGAGGAGCGCGAAGGCGGCGAGCGGCCGGCGTATCGGGTGCGGCCCGAAGCGCGGGGCGGTGGCTGTCATGGTGTCAGTCCCTCACTGCTTCTTCGGGTTGTGGGTGGTCTCCTTCACGGGAACGTCGACCGTGATCGGGCCGGCCTTCTCGAAGTGCAGCTCCAGGGAGACCTTCTCGCCCGGCTTGGGCTGCTGCTTGAGCTTCATGAACATGATGTGGTTGCCACCGCGTTCAAGATCCAGTTCGCCGCCGGCGGGCACCTCGAAGGAACTGACCATGCGCATGGTCCGGTCCCTCGTCTCGTGGATCGTGACGTTGTCCGAGAGCGGACTGGTCACGGAGGTGAGCCGGTCGGCCGCGTCCCCGCTGTTCCTCACGACGAGGAATCCGGCCGCCATGTCGCTGACGGGCTGCGGCATGAAGGCACCGATCACCTTCAGTTCCGGCTCGCCGTCGGACGAGCACCCCGCCAGCGTCAGGCCCGTGGTGAGGGCCAGGACGCCGGCGAGCACGGTGCGGCGGTTCACGGGGTCGCCCCGGTGAGCAGCTTCGGAAGGTCCTTCGTGTAGTCGTCGGCCGTGGTGTCCTCGCCGTACAGCACGTACCCCTTGTCGGTCTTCGGGGAGAACGCGACGACCTGGGCTCCGTGCATCGAGACGACCGTGCCGTCCTTCTCGACCGTCGGCGGGTCGATGCCGATGCCGATCTGACGGGCGCCCGCCTGGATGGTCGGGAAGTCCCCGGTGAGTCCGGTGAAGGCAGGGTCCTGGGCCTTGAGCCAGCTGCCCAGGGACGACGGGGTGTCCCGCTCGGGGTCGGTGGTGACGAACACGACCTGGAGCTTGTCCTGGTCGGCCTTGGGCAGGGCGCGCTTGGCGAGCGCGATGTTGCTCATGGTCAGCGGGCAGACGTCGGGACAGTTGGTGTAGCCGAAGTAGATGAGTGTCGGCTTGCCCTTGGTCTGCTCACGGAGGTCGTACTTCTTGCCGTGGGTGTCGGTGAGGACGAGGTCGGGCTTGGTGAACGGCTGGTCGAGAACGGTCGCTGCCTTGGTGGTGGTGTCCATCGAGACATCTGCGACGGGCTGCTTGCCCGAGTCGGTCCCGCTGCCGCATGACGACAGCGTCAGGGTGGCCGCGGCGGCGAGCGCCGCGGCCAGCATCGTCTTCTTGGTGCGCATGGAGAATTGTTTCCTGGTCTGTGGTGCGGGTGCTGCTTCGGGGGTCAGACGGTGCGGCGGCGACCCGCGAGCACTCCGAAAGCGACCCCGGCGATGCCGACGACGATGCCGACGACTCCCAGGATCCGGGCGGTGCCGTCGCTGGTGTCGGCCGAGGCCGCAGGTGCCTTCGTGTCCTCGGCGCCCTTGGCGTCCGTGGCGTGGGTGTTCTTGTCATCGGCTGCCGCGGCGCCGTGGGCGTCGTCCGAGGCGGCGGTCAGCTTGAGTACGGGGGCCGGGCTCTCGGGCTCTTCGCCGTCCGCGGTGGGCTCCTCGATCCAGCGGACGACTTCCTTGTTGTCGTACGTCTGGAGGGCCTTGAAGACGAGCTGGTCGGCGTCCTCGGGCAGCCGGCCGACCGAGAGCGGGAACTGCTGGAAGTAACCCGGGGCGATCTCGCTGCCGTCCGACGTCCAGGTGACCTTCGAAACGGCTTCGGTGATCTTCTTGCCGTGCACGTCGAGGGGCTTGTCCAGCTTCGCCTTGTCGACCTTGATCTTCCAGCCCGGTACCGCCTGCGGGCTGACCGAGGACAGCGGGTGCTCGGCCGGGAAGTTCACCTCGAGCTTGACGGTGGAGGCGTTGTCGCGCTCGTTCGGCACCTTGAAGTTGATGGTGGCGTAACCGCCCTTGGCGGCCTCGCCCTGCGGCTGGACGCTGACGTGCGCGGCCGCGGGGCCGGCGAGCAGCAGGACGGTGGACGCGGCGACGCCGCCGGCGATGGCGATGCGTGAAACGTTCATGGCAGGGATCTCCACAGGCAGGAGGAAAGGTGGTCCGGCGCGCCGGTGCGCGACGGCATCGCGACACCCTTCCCCCGGGGATCCGGGCGGGCCCGGGGATCCGGGCGCAGGTGTCGCGTCAGGCTGCGCGTACGTATACGGCGGGAGGCCCGCGCCTGATCACCATGTGCTGCAAGGGGTCCCCGGTCGCCGGCGCAGGTGCGTCGGCGGCGGTACGGGGAATGAGCGGCCCGGTCGTCCGCCGCCGGGGAAGTCCGGCGAGCAGGGTCCGTACGAGCGAGAGCGCGGCGCGCAGGGAGCGCAGCCGGGCACCGGCCGCGAGCTCCTGGGCGCCGTGGACCGAGAGCCGGGTGAGACCGAACAGCGCTACCTCGCCGCGGCGCAGCAGCCAGCCGGTGGCGAGTGCGGCCAGGAGATGCCCGAGGAACATCGGCAGACTCGGAAGGACGCCCGACGAGGCCGCGAGTCCTGCGAGGCCGGCCGGTTCCGCCGCCGCGGCGTGTGTGTGGCCCTGCGTCAGGGTCGCCGGGTCGATGCCCGCGGTGGTGACGATGCGGTGGGCCTCTGCGGCGCTGAGCCGGGCCGTTCCCTCGCCGCAGAGCAGCCCCGCGGCGAACCGGATGAGAGCGTCGCTGTCCGTCCCGGCCGCCGAGGTCGTCTCGGAGGCCGCGCCGTGGGTGCCGAGTCCGAAGAGGACGTGCAGGGCGAGCTGACCGCCGGTGAGAGCGACGGCGATCGACGGGAGCGAGCGTTCGCGCCCGGCGAGGGGAACCACGACCGCGAGGAGCCCGAGGAAACCGGCGAGCAGGGTCCACCACGGGACCGCCGTGCACGAGGCGAGCGTGTGTCCTGCCGCGGACAGCACGACGCAGACCGCGGTGAACACCGCGGCCCTCATGAGCCGCAGACCGGCTCCGGCGTGTGCGACGGGCGTAGACATGGCGGGGTCATCATCGCACTGCGGATATGACCCGTGTCAGGCAGGTCCGGAAGGTCGGGTTCCTGTGCCATGGATGGCTGTTGTGCCTGTTCGGGTGGTCACGGGACCCAGGCCCTAGCCGGTATACGGAATATTCGCATCCGCCGAATGAGTGCCATCACTGCCGATCTGTGCTTACGAGGGGCACTGTGCGGCAATACGTATCCGTATGTCGAGCCGCAGCCAGGAGGCTGGAGCATGAGCATGTGGTGGTCACTCCATTTGCGGCGCGAAGCTGCGAGCGTTCCGCTCGCCCGTCGTTTCCTTCTCGGCACCATGGAAACCGCAGGCGTCGATCCGGACATCTCCTACGACCTCTCGGTCGCGCTCAGCGAAGCGTGCGCGAATGCCGTGGAGCACGGTGGGGAACGCCGGGAGGCCGGGGACGCCGCGGGCACCGGTGAGCAGTACCGGGTCACCGCGTATCTGGACGGCGAGAAATGCCGCATCGAAGTCGCCGATTCTGGGCCCGGATTTCCCACCCGGCGCGCGCTTCGCACCGCCGCACACCCGTCCGTCGACTGTCCGGCCGGCAGACAGTCCGCTGCCGCGCCTGAGCGGCCACCCGTTCACCTCGACGCGGCCTGCCCTCCCGTGGAACACCCGCCGGATCTGCCGGCCGTCACGCCGGTGCCCGTCACACAGCCCTGCGTCACGGCGGAGAGCGGGCGGGGACTCGGTCTGATCGAGCAGCTCGCCGACCACGTCCACTTCGCCAACCGGCCGGGCCGGGGCGCTGTCGTGAGCTTCGACAAGGTCCTGAAATGGCGGGAGGGCGCGCTGCTCATGGTGTCCTGAGCGGCGCGCCCTCCGGCACGGGTGCGACGGTCCGTCGCCCCGCGGGTCAGCTCTTGAGCCGGGCCATCCAGGCTTCGACCTCGTCGGACCGGCGCGGCAGCTGGTCGGACAGGTTCCGGTTGCCGTCCTCGGTGACGAGGATGTCGTCCTCGATCCGGACGCCGATGCCGCGGTACTCCTCGGGCACCGTCAGGTCGTCGGCCTGGAAGTAGAGACCGGGCTCGACCGTGAGGCACACTCCGGGCTCCAGGACGCCGTTGACGTAGGCCTCCGTGCGGGCGGCGGCGCAGTCGTGCACGTCCATGCCGAGCATGTGACCCGTGCCGTGCAGGGTCCAGCGGCGCTGGAGGCCGAGCTCCAGGACCTTGTCCACGGACAGGTCGCCGAGCAGGCCCCACTCGACCAGCCTCTCGGCGAGAACACGCTGCGCGGCGTCGTGGAAGTCGCGGTAGTCGGCGCCGGGCTTCACGGCCGCGATGCCCGCTTCCTGCGCCTCGTAGACAGCGTCGTAGATCTTCCGCTGGAGCGGCGTGAACGTGCCGCTGATGGGAAGGGTGCGCGTCACGTCGGCGGTGTAGAGGTCGTTCGTCTCCACACCCGCGTCGAGCAGCAGCAGTTCGCCGGAGCGGACGGCGCCGTCGTTGCGGACCCAGTGCAGGGTCGTGGCGTGGGGGCCGGCGGCGCAGATCGAGCCGTAGCCGATGTCGTTGCCCTCGATGCGGGCACGCAGGAAGAAGGTGCCCTCGATGTAGCGCTCGCTCGTCGCCTCGGCCTTGTCGAGGACCTTCACGACGTCCTCGAAGCCGCGTGCGGTGATCTCGCAGGCCTTCTGCAGCTCGGCGATCTCGAAGGCGTCCTTCACGAGGCGGGCCTCGGAGAGGTAGACGCGCAGTTCCTCGTCGCGCTCCGCGGTCACCTTGTCGGTCAGGGCGGCCTGGATGCCGGCGTCGTGCCCGCGGACGTTGCGTACGGGGCCGGTGGCCTCGGTCAGCGCGGCCGGGAGCTCGCGGACGTCCTTCGCCGGTATGCCCAGCACCTGCTCGGCCTCGGTGAGCGAGTGGCGGCGGCCGACCCACAGCTCGCCCTGGCCGTCGAGCCAGAACTCGCCGTTCTCACGGTCGGACCGGGGCAGGAGGTAGACGGTCGCCTCGTGCCCGGCCTCGTCGCCCGAGCCCTTGGGCTCCATGACGAGGACGCTGTCGTGGGTCTGGTCACCGGTGAGGTACGCGTACTCGGTGGAGGCGCGGAAGGCGTACTCCGTGTCGTTCGAACGGGTCTTGAGGTTGCCCGAGGGAATGACGAGTCGCTCGCCGGGGAAGCGCGCGGAAAGCGCGGCACGCCGGGAAGCGGTGTACGCGGCCTGGGCGATCGGCTCCAGACCGTGCAGCTCGGTGTCGGCCCAGCCGGACTTCATGTTCTCGGCGAGCTCATCGGAAATGCCCGGGTACAGGCCGTTCTTCCGCTGCTTGATCGGCTCTGCTTCTTCGGTCTCCGGCTCCGGGTTCTCCGGGATGAGCTCCTCAGACACGATTTGTCTCTCCTTGATACGACACTGGACCGCTCCCCATCGTACGGGCGTATGGAAGGGGGTCCAGGGCCGGAAGACCCTTACATCGGTCCGGCAGCCCGGCGCCGCACCGGTCAGTCGAAGTGGGCGGCCAGGATCACGATGTCCTCGGTGCCGTCGCCCTGGTCCAGGCCCTCCGGCAGCATCGACCGCAGGACGTGGTCGGCGATCGCCCCGGGGTCGTGCCGTGAGGCCTTCGGTACGCAGGCCGCCGCCGAGTGGAGCCGGGCGAACGCCCGGTCCATCGCGTCGCCGGTGCGCCGCAGCAGCCCGTCGGTGTAGAGCAGCACGGTCTCGCCCGGTTCGGGGGTGAACTCCACGCTCGGTGCCTCCCAGCAGGCGAGCATCCCCAGCGGCGCCGACAGCGTGGTCTCCACGAACTCGGTGCGGCGGTCGCCGATCACCAGGGGCGGGCTGTGCCCGGCGCCCGCCAGCACGATCTTGCGGCGGGCCGGTTCGCAGTAGGCGAAGAGCGCGGTCGCTGACCTGGCCGGTTCGGTGAGCCGCAGCAGCAGTTCCAGATCGGAGAGTACGGCGACGGGGTCCTCGCCCTCCATGACGGCGTACGCCCGCAGACTGGCCCGCAGCCGGCCCATGGTGGCCAGCGCGCCGGGGCCCGAACCGCCGACCGACCCGACGGCCAGTCCGAGCGCGCTGTCAGGGAGCGGCAGCGCGTCGTACCAGTCGCCACCGCCCCGGGGCGCACGCCGGTGGCGGGCCGCCAGCTGGACGCCGGGGATCCGGGGCAGCCTGCTGGGCAGCAGCTCCTCGGCGAGGGTCGCCACGTCGGCGCGGGCCCTTTCCAGCTCCAGCAGCCTGGCCAGGTGCTCCGTGGCGTACCGGACGTAGAGGCCGACGAGGTGGCGCTGGCGCTCCAGCGGTTCCGCGGGTTCGTCGTAGAGCCAGACCGCCGCACCGAGCCGCCCGGCGGTGTCGGTGGCGAGCGGCAGGGCGTAGCTCGCGGCGTAACCGAGGCGGGCCGCGACCTCGCGGTGGCGCGGGTCGAGACTCTCGTCGCCGAGCAGGTCCGGGTTGGTCAGCGGCCCCTGGGCGTCCGGCAGTCCGTCGAGGATGCGGCCGTACGAGGTGGCGCTGCGGGGCACGGTCTCGATGTGTCCGAGCTCGGCGTGCGCGAGTCCCAGGCCGATGGTCGTGGACGGGCCGCCCGCGGCCGGTTCGAGGACGAGGAGCCCCCGGCGGGCGCCGACGAGGGCGGCTCCGGCGTCCAGCAGCTCGCGGAGGGCGTGGTCGAGCGTATGGGTTCTGGCCAGGCGCTCGGTGAGTTCGTGCAGGGTCGTGAGGTCGGACACCCAGGAGGCCAGGCGGTCCTGGAGGAAGGCTCCCGGCGCGGCCGGGACGCCCGTCAGAGGCGCGGAAGTGTGCGTTGAAACAGGAACCGTAGGATCGATTCCAGCCACTTTCGGCAGGTGAGGGGCGCTCATGGCAGCCAGCTTTCCGACCGGTGCGATTCGCCGAATAGCATCGCAAACCCCCATGTCATTCTGCGCCATATCTATGGATCCACATGTACACGCACAAGTAACGCGATGTCCAGCATTGTCCTCACGGGATTTGTGGTGTCTGTGCGGCAGTTAAGTTGGCTAAAAAATGCACCTATGACAGTTATTTGCGGTCGACTGGAGGCGCTCGACAGGTGGTGCCCTCGGGGTGAAGTGCCCGGGGGAGCGTCATCCGGGGCATGCTGGGTACGTAATCGGTGATGACCAGGGGCACTTGTGACGCCCTGGAACCTGGCAGCGGGCCCGGACGTCCTTATGGACGACGGCCGCGCCCCCACCCCCGAGTGGCGGGGCTTGCACCAGGGACGGCCGGTGTGCAGCTCGCGCCGCCCCCGCCATGTTTTGGCTGGACTCGGCTCAGCTCAGCTCGGCTAGGTACCACTCGGCTCGGTTCGACTCAGCTCCATTTCTGCACGGTTCCACTCTGCTCGGCTCGGCTCACGCTCGGTACCGAAGGCACGCCCGTACCGCAGATCTGATGAGCATGTACGCACAGTGAAGAGACGCACGCGTGGTGTAACGCACACGTGGTGTGATGTGGACCTCGGCGTTCAACGGAAAGGAACGAGCGCTCATGCGCGAGATCCTCGGAAGGCGACGCAGGCTCCGGCTCCGGCGCAAGGGACGGCCCGCACAGCTCGACGCGGCGCTGACCTGTGCCACCGCATGGCAGTGGCCCGTGCTGCCCGGAGCAGGGCTGGCAACGGCAGGCACGCGCAGTGACCGCGGTCGCGGCTGCGCCTGCCCCGACCCCGAGTGCGCCGTGCCCGGCGCACACCCCTTCGATCCCGGCCTGCTGGCCGCGACCACCGACGAACGCATGGTGCGGTGGTGGTGGGCGAACCGGCCCGCGGCCCCGGTCATGCTCGCCACGGGCGGCAGCGCGCCCTGCGCGCTCAGCCTGCCCGCGGTGGCGGGCGCACGGGCGCTGACCGCCCTCGACTCGATGGGCCTGCGTATCGGCCCCGTCGTGGCGACGCCGACGCGGTGGTCGCTGCTGGTGGCTCCGTACACCCTGGAGCGGCTCGGTGAGCTGCTGCACGCCAAGGACTGGGTGCCGAGTTCCCTGCGCTTCCATGGCGAGGGTGGCTATCTCGTCCTGCCGCCCTCGGAGATCGGGGCAGGTCAGGTCCGCTGGGAGCGCGCGCCGCAGTCCCCGTCGGCCGCGCCCTGGCTCCCCGATGTGGAAGCGGTACTGGACGCGCTGGTCGAGGCGAGCACCGGTGCTCCGGACGGCGGAAGCCGGCTCGCGTACTGACGGACCGGCAGGAGTCCGGCCGACGGCCTGTCAGCAGGCCGGTGACGGCCGGACCCGGTCGGGGCGGACGGCACACGATTGCGGTCGGCTCACTCGTACGGGTGTGAGCCGACCGAGTTCCGCGGTAAATGGGTGGGCGCCGCCACGGGGCCCGTATTTCCTCGATATCGTCGGCGCACCGTCAGAAATTCGCGTTCAGCTCGCTGGTGAGGCCTCGATGAATCTCCGCATGGTCGGTCTCTCGGCGGCGGTGGTGTTCACCGTTCTGCTTCCTCTGGCGGCGACCGCCGTGACCTCCGGTGGACCCGAACCAGTTCCTTCCGATACGAAATCCGGCGGCTCGCTACTTTCTGATGGCCTTTCCGCAGAACATGGCGAAGAGCGCGGCGAAGAACGCATCGGAGAAATGTCCGATCAGGGTGCGGTGGACGGCTCCGCGGATGGCCCTGCCGGGGGTGCCGACGGGAATTCACCGGAACCGGTTGTCCCTCCCTCCGGACTTCTGTCCGAAAGTGCGCTGCCCGCCGGGGCCGGTGGAACCGCCGCGCCCGCCACCCGGTGCGGTCCCGAGCTGACCTCTCCCGAAGGCGTCGAGGCGCAGACCTGTGTCATGACGGCGGGGCGCGACGTCTGGGCGCGTACGTACTACCGCAACACGACCGGCGAGCAACTGCGGTCGTTCCTCACGCTGATGGGGCCGGGCGGACGGGCCGTCCAGCTGCGCTGCGAGGTGGAGGCGCACGACGAGCCGGGTGTCTGTGAGACACCGCGCGGACCGGCGCACGGAACGACGGACGCTTATACGGCGGTGGCGGAGTACGCAGCCGTCGGGGCCGCGGAAGACGCTCCCCTGCTCCTGCGTACCGGCAGCAACCCGGCTTCCGTGCCCACCGATTGACGGGGCCGGCCGGGGGCCCTTCGAACGGGCCCGGAAATGAGGATGCCCGGTCGCTGGCGACGGGGGATGCACCAGCGACCGGGCTTCCAGAACGGTAACAAGAGATCTGCCGTTCGCAAATTCGATCTCGCCTATTCGGACAATGATTTACTCGCGAGTACGGTCCGGCTGTGACGCGGGTCACCGAGCCGTCCCGCAGAGCCCGTCACTGTCAGCTGAGCGTCACCTGGCGGTTGGTGAGCCCGCCGCGCGCACGGCGCTCCTCGGGGGTGAGCGGGGCGTCCGAGGCGAGCGCCTCGGCGAGCCGCTCGGCGATCTCCGCGGCGGGCTTCTCGCACTCCTCGGCGCCCATCGTGCGCGGCAGGTCCCACACGGGGACCATCAGTCCGTGGGCCCGGAACGACCCGACGAGACGGGTGCCCTCGCCGAGCGAGGACGTCCCGGCCGCGTGCAGCCGGGCGAGCGCGTCGAGGAGCTGCTCCTCGGGGTGCGGCATGACCCAGCGGAGGTGGTTCTTCTCCGGGGTCTCGCACCAGTAGGCGGCGTCCACACCGGACAGCAGCGTGGTCGGGATGGCGGCGTCGTTGGCACGCTCCAGAGATGCGGACACCTCGGCTGTGGCGTTCTCCGCGTCCGGGACCCAGAACTCGAACCCGGAGTGGACGACCGGCTCGAACGGGGCGGCGGGGTCGAGCACGTCCTGCAGCCGCGGACCGTCGGCCGGTACGCGCCGGGCGGCCACCGGCGTACCGGGCTCCGCCTCCAGCGCCCGCTGCAAGGTGTCCGCGAGGTCGCGGCTGAGGTCGCCCGACGACGTGTCGTTCTGCAGGGCGAGCAGGACGGAGCCGTCGTCGCGGCGCAGCGCGGGCCACGCCATCGGCAGGACGGTCGCGAGCGTCACGGACGGGACGCCCTCGGGCAGTCCGCCCTTCAGCGTCAGCTCGACGGTGGCGGCGGGCACCAGCTCGCGCAGGGCGACCCAGTCGCACTCGCCGGCGAGTCCCTCGAAGGGGCGCTGGACCAGTTCGGTCACGGCCTGGGCGGCGGCGCGTCCGTGACACGCCTTGTAACGGCGGCCCGAACCGCACGGGCAGGGCTCGCGGGCCCCTACGACCGGGATCTCACCATCCTTGAGCTGCTGCTTCCCGGCCTTGGTCTGAGGGCGCTTCTTGGCCATGGTGGGCATTCTCCCGATTGCGACAGTGCGGTCTCGGCCGCGAGCCTAGCCGCCTGTGCCGCTGCCCGGGCACACATGCCGGCGTGGTCCGCGCCGGGCGCGTACGCGGCGGGCCTCGCCGCCCGTCGGTCCGTCGGCCGGGAGGCCGGTCAGCCCACGTCGTCGAAGGTGTCGGCGAAGCCCGGTCCGTCGAGTCCGCCGAGCTCGCCCAGGCCGTTGAGCCCGTGGACTGCGTCGGGTCCGCCGAGGGCACGTCCCGTACGGCCGGCCGTACCGTGCTCCTCGGCGAGCTGGGCCCAGACGGTGACCTCGCCGGAGGAGTTGTCGCGCACGCCCCACTCGCGGGCGAGAGCGTTGATGATGTTGAGCCCACGACCGCCCCGCGCGGTCACCGACGGGGTCGCCGGGGCCGGCCGGGTCGGCCCGCCGCCGTCCGTCACCTCGACGGTCAGCCCGCCCGTCCTGTCCACGCGCCACGCGGCGCGGACATCGCCGTCACCCACTTCTGTGTGCTGTCCCAGCGGCCTGCCGTGACGGCAGGCGTTGCTGAGCAGTTCGGAAAGGATCAGGACCGCATCGTCGACGACCGCGTCCGCGACCCCGTTGTTGCGCAGTTGCTCACGCATACGGTGCCGCGCCTGCCCCACGCCCGCAGGGCCATGGGGCACGGCCATGCTCGACGACGCGGGCACTTCTCGTGCCACCACCAACGCCACCCCCGGACCTCCTTCGCCCCCACGCCACGGATTGGATGCCCCAATGGACTGGACCGGAAACCGGCCAAAGGTCCGCCAGTGACGCACTCGTAACGATCGGATACGGAACGAATGCGCCGGTGTACTCCCCGTAACAGGTGTTAAGGGTGACCCAGTTGGGACAGAACCTGCTTTGGGCGGTTCGTGATGATTGCCTCGACTCCTAGGCGTGCGCACAGCTCCACGTCCTCCGGTTCGTTCACCGTCCAGACGTGTACGCGGTGACCGGCGGCGTGCAGGCGGTCGATGTAGCCGGGGTGGCTGCGCACGATCCGCATCCCCGGACCGGCGATCCGCGCACCCGCGGGAAGCCGCCCGTCGCGGAGCCGCGGGGTGACGAACTGCATCAGGTAGACGGTCGGCAGCGTCGGCGCGGCGGCCTGGACGCGGTGCAGGGAGCGCGCGGAGAAGCTCATGACGCGCACCGGCGAGGGGCCATCGGCCGGCGGATCGTCGAGGCCGAAGCGCTTGAGCAGGTGCAGCAGCCGCTCCTCGACCTGCCCCGCCCAGCGGGTGGGGTGCTTGGTCTCGATGGCCAGCTGGAGGGGCCGCCCGGCCGCCCGTGTCTCCGTGACCAGTTCGAGGAGGCGTTCCAGCGTGAGTACGGAGGTGAGCTCCCCTGGCGCCGGGTCCCAGTCCGGGGACTCCTCGCGGTCCTTCCAGGAGCCGAAGTCCAGAGCGGCGAGCGCGGAGAGCTCCAGTGTGGAGACGGCGCCCCGGCCGTTGGACGTGCGGTTCACCCGGCGGTCGTGGACACAGACGAGGTGTCCGTCCGCGGTGAGCCGTACATCGCATTCCAGCGCGTCGGCACCGTCCTCGATCGCCTTCCGGTAGGCGGCGAGCGTGTGCTCGGGGGCGTCGTCCGAGGCCCCGCGGTGGGCGATGACCTGGATGGGGGTGCGGTCGGAGTGCTGCCGTACGTCGGTCACCGCGTCATCGTGCCACCGGTCGGCGGGAGGTGTGTGGTCCTTGAAAGGGGAGACAGTGGGAAGGGATGCGAGGGGAGACCGTTTTGTCTGATGTAAAGATTGGTATGCGGATGCACAGGTCCTGCTTACAGTGGCCTGACGTGCTGTGGGAAAAGCTGACCGCAGACACGTGCACAGCGGATCTCTTGCCGAAGACCGAGTGGAACCGAGGAGTAAAGAGCTGTGAGCACCGAGAACGAGGGCAACGAGGGCACCGCGGTCCCGGCCGTACCGCCTGTTCCGTCCACACCTCCAGTGCCGCCGGCCGCTGCTCCCGAGGGCATGCCGCCGTCCGCGCCGGCTCCCGCTGACGCGCCTCCGGCCTCCGGGCCGGCCGCTGCCCCTGCCTCTGCTCCCGGCGCCGCCCCTGGCACGGCGGCCGAGAACCAGCCGCACGAGACGGCCCAGCAGCCCTACTCGCAGTCGCAGCCGTACCGGACGTCGGAGCAGCCGGGCCACCGGTCGGCGGAGGGGCCGGGCTACCGGTCGGCCTATCAGGAGCCCGCGGGTACGGGCGGCTGGCCGCCGCCTCCTCCCGCGATCCCCTCGTACGCCGGCGGCGGCGACTCGGGAGCGGGCTGGGGCGCTCCGGCGCCTGCGGACCCCGAGCCGCCGCGCAAGCGGCGTGCGAGCGGTCTGATCGCGGCCGTCGCCGCGGCGGCGCTCGTCGCCGGCGGAATCGGTGGAGCGCTCGGCTACGTCGTGGCCGACCGGAACGACAACGACTCGGCCACCGGCTCGACCACGATCGCGGCCTCCAACAGTCCCAAGGACTTCAAGCGCGACGCGGGAACGGTCGCGGGCGTCGCGGCGAAGGCGCTGCCCAGCGTCGTCACGATCGACGCCCAGAACGGCGACGGCGAAGGCGGTTCCGGCACCGGTTTCGTGTACGACAAGGAAGGCCACATCCTCACGAACAACCACGTGGTGGCATCCGCGGCGGACAACGGCCAGCTGACGGCGACGTTCTCCAACGGCAAGAAGTACGACGCCGAGGTCGTCGGCCGCGCCCAGGGTTACGACGTGGCCGTGCTGAAGCTGAAGAACGCGCCCGAGGGCCTCACCCCACTGGCCCTAGGGGACTCGGACCAGGTCGCGGTCGGCGATTCGACCATCGCGATCGGTGCCCCGTTCGGCCTGTCCAACACGGTCACCACGGGCATCATCAGCGCCAAGAACCGTCCGGTCGCCTCCGGTGACGGTTCCAGCAGCAAGAACTCGTACATGAGCGCCCTGCAGACGGACGCCTCGATCAACCCGGGCAACTCCGGTGGCCCGCTGCTCGACGCGGGCGGCGCCGTCATCGGCATCAACTCGGCCATCCAGTCGACCAGCGGCGGTCTCGGCCAGTCGCAGGCGGGCTCGATCGGCCTCGGTTTCGCCATCCCGGTCAACCAGGCGAAGAACGTCGCCGAGCAGCTGATCAAGACCGGTAAGCCGGTCTATCCGGTGATCGGCGCGACGGTCACCATGGACGAGACGACGGGCGGCGCGGTCATCTCGGAGGAGGGCGCGGGCGGCAGCGCGGCCGTCTCCCCGAACGGCCCGGCTGCCAAGGCGGGCCTCAAGGGCGGAGACGTCATCACGAAGTTCAACGACACCGTGATCGAGAGCGGACCGACCCTGATCGGTGAGATCTGGACCCACAAGCCGGGCGACAAGGTCACGCTGACGTACAAGCGCGACGGCAGGACGGCGACGGCCGAACTCACCCTGGGTGAGCGCGAAGGCGACAGCTGACCGGCTAGGCTGTCCCTCGCGTCGAGGCGGGCCGGTCGGCCCGGCGGCGCGGGGTGGGTTGCCCGAGCGGCCTAAGGGAACGGTCTTGAAAACCGTCGTGGCAGCGATGTCACCGTGGGTTCAAATCCCACACCCACCGCCAGGTGAGAGAAGTAGCAGGTCAGAGGGCGGGTCTCCGAAACGGGGGCCCGCCCTCTGCGTTCACCTTGTCTCACCTCACGCCCCTGTTTCCCAGTGCTGACCAGGGCGTGTGGGCCATGTGCGGGCCAGGATCGGCCCTACTCCTCAGCGCGAAGCCCCTGCTCAACGAGGCGATTGGCCGCTGCCGAACCGCCCTTGAGTAGCTTCGCGTAGAACCGGTAGAGCACCGCGAGGCTGTGGCCGGCGCGGGAGGCGGCCTCCACCGGGTCCATGCCGGACTTGATCCACAGCGAGATCGCGGCGTGCCGCAGCGCGTACGGGACGTCCGCGAGCGGGGTCCGCAACTCCTGTTCGCTGAGCACGCTCTTGCGGGCCTCGCTCCAGACCTCGGAGTACTCGTTCGACGTGAGGCGACCGCCACGTGCGGCCCGGAACAACCGGCCATCCGGCGCGACACCGAACTGCTCGATGTGGGAGCGAACCATGCGGACGTAGACCGGCGGGACGGGGACGGCGCGTACGGCCTTCCGTGCCCGGTGCTTCAGGCCGCGCTCGTCGTGGGACTTCCCGCTGTCGGTCCAGCCGCTTCCGACCTCGGGATGACTTTCTGACACCAGCACTTCCCCCCATGCCTCCGGCTCGCTCTCCGGGGGCAGGACGAAATCCGACTCCCGAAGCGCCACGGCCTCACCGGGGCGCGTTGCCACGTAGTAGACCGCTCCGTAGAACGCCTCCAGATGTTCACCACGGCCGCTCTGCTCTGCCACGGCAGCGAGCAGCCCCCGAGCGAGCCGAGGACCGGGCACCCAACGGAAGTCGACTTCGTCCGAGGTCTTGGGAGCCGCCCAGTCCACCGACAGGAACGGGTGACGGGTGAGGAGCCCTCGCTCCTCAACCGCGTATCGGAAGGCGTTGCTCAGCACCATGCGCTTCCGGTTCGTAGTGTTCTCCGCCGCAGGCTTCCCGTTCAGAAGCCTGGAGAGGGCCGTCAGCGCCGCGCGCACGTGCTCCGGCTTCGCTGCTTCGTCGACCCGCATTGAATGCTGACCCACCCACTCCAACGCCTTCCGTACGTCGTCGGGAGGCTGTTGAGCGTCGGCTCGCGAGACGAGCTGATCCTTCGGTCCATCCACGGCTCGGAACGCCCACTGATAGAGGGCGGCACGGAGCACGCGGGCATCAGGGCGGGTGCCGGTGGCGGCCGTAAAGACGGGCGTTACGACTGAGAGGGATTCCGCGATACTCGCTCGGTGCTTCGCCGCCGCTCCAGGCCACTTCATCAGGGCGTATGCCTTGGCGTGTTCGTACCACGTCGGCATCGCGAGGGCGGCAAGTTCCTTATCGGGGAGCCCGGTTTCCTCGTCAAACTGTTGCCCCGCCCGAAGGGCGGTCATGAGCTGGGAGCGGCGACCGTCTGCCTGCGGTTTAAGGGTGAAGCTCTTTGAGTGGCCCTCGGCTCCGACGCGCCAGCGGAGCTCCCAGGGCTTCGGCCGGCCTTTGCGTTGCCGGATGGACCAGATGACGACGTCGAAGGTGAGCATGTTTCTCCATGAAGAGAGGGCCCGCCGGGGCGGGCCCTCTCAAGGTGGTTGGTGCGGACTCAGGCGACTTCCTCGTACCTCGCCAGCCATGCGTCGAGGTCGGACCGGCGCACGCGAACCTGGTGGTTCGGGAGCTTGATGAGCTTGGGGGCGAGACCCCGGGCGCGCATGCGGTAGAAGGCGGCGCGGGACATGTTGAGTTCGTCGAGGACTTCGGGGAGCTTGAGCATCTGGGGGCGGGCCGCCACGATCGGCTCCTTCACGCTGAGGGGGCTGGATCGCTGACAGAACTGACAGAACCTCGCCGTTAGGCCGCTGACCTGTGGTTTCTCCGGTTTTGAGTGTCGTGACAAAACCTCGGAAAACTCTGACAGAACCTCCGGGTGGGGGGTTCTGTCAGAGCGCCCGGTTTCGGGCGGGGAGGTTCTGTCAGAGTTTCCGGAGGTTTTGTCACAGCCGTGATCTTGGCTGTTTGTGCAGGTCAGCGGGGTGGGTCGGGGGTTGTGTCGGTTCTGTCAGCGGGTTGGGGGTTGTGTCACGCGCCGACGATGGGCGGGGTGAGGGTGGGGTGGGTGTCGTAGCGGGGCGAGGGCGGCCGGCCGCCGCGTCCGGTGCGCGCGGGCGAGGGCTGCTGGCGCACCCATCCGTGTTCTTCGAGCAGGGTCAGCGCCGGGTCCAGATCGGTCATCGCGGGGAAGTCGCCGCGTGACAGGCCCCGGAACAGCTCCCGCTTCGTGAACCCCTCCAGCCGCTGTTCCCGGATGTGGGTGAGCAGTTGGTGGGCGGTTTCCTGCGCGGGGTCGGACCCCATGTCGTCGAAGACTTCGAGCGCGTGCGCGGTGAAGTAGTCACCCAGCTCTGTTGCCGCGGCCATGGTGGCGGCCTCGATGGGCAGGGCCCATCCGTTGTCGGGGTGGGCGGCGAGGTGGAGCAGTCCGGCGATACGGGCCACCGCGCCGTCTCGTTTGGATGCCCACTTCACGATCGGGGCGAGGGAACCGCCCTTGCCGAGCCGGGATTCGGTGACCCGCTGATAGGCGAGCATCACCGTGTCCGCCTCCGGGGTCAGAGTCAGAACTGCCGGGTCTGTCCAGTCCGCGAGGGCGAGGGTGAGCCCGCCGAGCTGCCGGGCGTAGGCGGCGGTGGTCTCTTCGGTGATGAGGTCGGGGGTGAGGTTGCGGCGCCCGACGAGAGAGGGCGGCTTCGCGTAGAGGAACCGGGCGAGCAGGCCGCGCCCGTCGGCGCCTTTGACGCGGCCGATGGAGTCGAGGACTTCGGGCTGGATCGCGAGTGCCATCGTGACGGCGGGGTGCTCGATGTGCTGGGGGTCGCGGCCCTGCCGGTTGACGCGGGCCATGTCTCCGGCGTGGCCCTTGAGGAACACGCCCATGTTCGGGGCCCCGGAGTAGCGTCCGGCGATGATGTCGAAGATCTCGCCCTCGGCTGACATGACGCTGATCCGGCCGCCCTGCTCGGCCAGCAGCGTGGCCAGACTCTCCGGTGTCACATCGTCCGCAACAAGCTGGGGTTTGGCGGGGACGGTGAGTTCGTCGGCCTGCTGGGCGAGGTGGACGGCTTCCGCGGTGAGTTGGTCCCGCAGTCCGGGTTCGGCCGACGCTGCTTTCTGCGCGGCCTTGTCCGCCGCCGCCTTCGCCAGACGCGCGGTGGTCTCGGCTTCGGCCCGTTGCGGCCCGGAGAGCTCAACGAGCGTCTTCTCGACGGCGAGCAGGGGCCCTGTCATGAGGGCGAACACGGCGGACTTCCGGTTGCCCGGCGGCAGCGCGACGGCGGTATAGAGGTTCACCGGTTCCCGCCAGTGCCCGCGCACGCATACGGTCGCGCGCCCGCCGGCCGCGGTCGCGAGGACTCCGAGGGCGAGGCACCCGGCGAGGTCGGGCGGCGTCTGCGTCTCTTCCGCGACGGCCGCGACCATGTCACCCAGCCACGCCGGGAGCGTGTGCACGGGAAAGTCCGGCAGGGTGCGACGGTGGTTGAGGGGCACGGGTTCGTCCCACACGGGCCCGGTGATGGTCTCGGTGTCCAGGGCGTCGAAGCCCTCCCACAGATCGGCGGTCATGCGGCCTTGCTCCCTTCCGCGGGGTCGGACAGGTGGCAGTGCTCGGGGTGGCGGGTGTGGGCTTCGATCAGGGCCAGGACCCCGGCCCGGCCCTGCGCGGTGCGGACGTATCCGCACCGGCACCAGGACCGCGCCGACGGCGTCGCGCTGAACGACGGCGGGGCCACGATGTGCAGCCACCTCACCGGGACCGGCTGCGGGTCAGGGCGAACAGCAGTATGGACGCCCTTGCGGGCGGCGACTTTCGCGCCCACCCTCGTCCTTGCCGCGGCCTGTTTGGCGGCCGTCGGGCGGCCGGTGGCGTTCACGAGACCCGCCCTGTGGCGGGTGTGCCGGACAGGCCGTTGGTGACGGCCCGGCGGGCGTAGGGCTCGGGGACGCCGACGGACACGGCCGCCGCGACCACCTGCCAGCCGAGCGCTTCGAGGCCGCACGGTCCGGGGCACGCGGTGTGCTGCGCGGCGAGGAACTGTGCGACGCCGAACGCCTGCGAACCGGCCCCCGACTCGGGGTGGGACCGCACCAGGGTCAGACCGCGTTCCAGTCCGGTGCGTACGAAGCGCTCGGTGTGGCGGCATCCGGTGGCCACGCTGCGGTCCCACTCGGTGCGGCCGGAGGAAGAGACCACCTCCCCGCGGGCGGGGGTGGCCTCTTCCCTCTCCACCAGCGCGTGAATGGCAGCCGGAAGGCGGGTCATGGTGCCGGTGCCGGGTCCGAGCCAACGCGTGTAGGACATGAGCGACTTGATGTCGACACCGGGCCGGACAGCGTTCGCGGACCGCATGGCTCCGAGGTAGATCCAGTGCTCGCCTCGGGTGGTGGGCACGGTCCGTGTGGTGGGCAGTGCATCGCGGGCCCAGGTGACGGCGTCGGTGTTGTCGAGGTCGACGACGGTCAGCCTGGCCCCTCCCGGGTGGTAGGCGAGAGCCTGTGCCTCACGCCACGGCCCGGCCCACGCGGGCGAAGCGAGCACGGCGGAGTCCGTAGTGGCGGCGGCCCAGCCGTGACACACGGCGGGGCACCGGCACGATCCGGCGCGCTTCATGTGCGGGCGGCCACCGCACGCGTTGTCGGTGCAGGCGCGGCAGTTCCCGAACGGGACCTTCCCCGCCCGCAGCGGCAGCACGGGTACCCCTGCGGCGGCGAGGGACAGCGCGGTTCGTACGCGGTCGCGGTAGGGCTCTGGGACGCTCAGTGTCGCCGTTGGCGACGTGGGGTTGTGCGTATGCGTCATGCTGGTAGTTCTCCTGTTTCTGCGAAGGGACGGAGAGCCGGGGCGGTCGCGGTCTTGTGGTGAGAGAGCGACCGCCCCGGGCGTATTCAGGCTTCGGTGTCGTAGCCGAGCGGGGCGAGCGCGCTGTGCGCGTGGTCCAGGAACTCGGTGAGGGTCTGGGCGATCAGCACGCCGGATGCGAGGGCTGAGCGGGCTTCGGCGAGGTGCTCGCCGGGCGTGCCGTAGTCCGCCGTGACGGCCCCGGACTCGGCCAGGTTCGCCAGGAAGCGGGAGAGCTGCTCGAAGCTCTGCGGCAGACGCTGGGTGAGCGTCTTGAGCGAGGCGACCACGTCGTACGCGTCGCTGGGGTAGACCAGCTCCCCCTTGGCGCCCTGGGTGGCGTGGTTCAGTTCGCGCACGGCTTCGGCCGCGGTGTCTGCGAGCCTCTGCGGGTTGTATTCGGCGTCCATGTCACTTCTCCCGGGAGAGTTCGACGACGGGGAGCTCGGGCAGTCCGGCGCGGGTGAGTGCGGCGGGGTCGTAGCCGGGCAGGGCCGCGCGGGTGATGAGCGCGGTCGCGAGCTGTTCGGCGTACGCGGCGCCGGAGCGGGCAACCTCGATCTGTGCTCCGGCGCGCAGGGCTTCGACGCGCTCGATGTGACCGTGTTCCTCGCGCCGGACGCTGGACTGCCGGTCGTGGGTGAGGGTGGCGCGGCGGTCGGTGCGCCAGTGCCGGGCGGCGATTCCGTACGCGACGGCGGTAGCCACGGCCCACAGCAGGATCGGGAGCGACCATCCGTCGGAGTAGCCCGCGACCCCTGCAAGGGCGAGCCCGCCGGACGTGGCGAACGCGGTCGCTGCGAGTACCCCGTCACCACCCCCGCGGCCCCCGGCAGCGAATGCGCCGGCCGTTGCCGCCCCAGCGGCGAGCACGATCATCAACGCGGCGTTGCCGACGCTGTGTTCGGCGCCATTGGCGTTCCAGATCCGGCCCAGGATGAGCACGGTGGACGTCGCGAAAGCCGGTGCGGCCTTGGGTGCGGCGAGTGCGGCCCAGTGGTGCTGAACGAGCGGTTCGTTCATGGAGTGCCTCCTACAGGTCCGGTATGGCGTTGATGACGGCGGTGGTGAGTTCGTTGATGGGGTCGGAGGCGCCGGTGGAGGCGAGGAAGAACCCGAACATGACGGCGATGAACGCGGAGCCCCAACCGAGGGTGTTGGAGCGGAGCAGGAAGAACAGGACCATTCCGAACAGCAGGACCAGCGAGACGGTGACAGCCACAGCGGTTTCCCTTCGGGTGGGTTAGCGGGTGCCGTCGCGGTGGAGGCGGGCGGCGACGTTGTAGAGGTGGCGGCCGACGCGGATGCGTTTGCCGGTGGCCTTGCAGCGGCGGCAGTCCTTGCCGCGCTTGGCCCGGCCCTTGCGGTCGGTCTTCGTCGCGAAGCCCCAGCCGCGGCACTTGCGGCAGTCTCCGAACGGCGAAGCCGCACACAGGGTTACGTAACTGAGGGTGATGAGCAGCAGGAGTGCGCTAGCGAGCAGGGCAGGGGTCATGAGGGGCCTCCCGGGCCTGGTTCAGGGGTTTTCGCAGGTGGGGCGCTAGTGGCTAGTGCCCTGATCACGCTGGGTTTGGGGCGCTAGCGGCGCCGCTAGACCTAGCGGGGTGTGCTGCTAGGTCTAGCGGCGAACCGATGTCAGCCCGCGTCTCGCTTTCCGTCACGCTCCGCAATCACGGTGAGGATGTGGGAGCGCTCGATGCCGCGCCGGTTGGCGCCCTTCCCGGCTTCGGTCTTGCCCCAGACCTGGCCGGTGCTGACGCCGTGTGGCTTGAGCGCGGCGGCCAGCTGTTCGGGCTCCCACCCGCCGTAGACGTCCGGCCGCAGCTCCGCGAGGCGTGCCACGACGACTTCGGACCACAGCTTCGGCTCTTCGGCCGGCACGACCGCGAGGATGTCCGCGAGCAGGTCGAACCCGCTCGACTCGTGCTCTTCGAACGACTCTCCCGCGGCGTGCCCGGTGAGACGTCCGGCGGCTTCGCGCAGGCGACGGGCCCGCAGCCCGATCACCTCAGCCATTGGTGCGTCGATGTAGACGGACGAGACGATCCTCGCGTCGGCACCTTCACCGACGAAGTAGTGGATGCCCTTGTCCTTCCACGAGAACATCGTGGCCCGGATGCCCCGCTTGTAGGACGACGTGCCGAGGACCATGTCGTTCTCCAGCTGGCCCATGACCTTCAGGCACCACCGGGCCGACGCGTTCGCACTGATCCCGGTGGGCAGGGCCTTTGCGTCCGGGCGCTGTGTGGCCAGGAGCAGGACGATGCCGGTGGCGGGGCCGCGCTTGACCAGGTCGGTGCAGATCTCTTCGAACTCCCCGCCGTGCTTGGGGTGCTCGAACCAGACCTGGCACTCATCCACCCCGATCACGATCGGGTGCAGACCGAGCTTCGGTTTGGACGCCAGCTCGGATGTCACCTTCGACTCGGGGCAGATGTCCCGGGGCAGGGACCGGATCATTTTCGCCCTGCGTCGCAGCTCGGTGCGCAGTTCTCGCAGGTCAGCGAGCGCGTATTCGATGTCTTCGTCGTCGTCACCGGCCCGGTGGCGGTGGGAGACGCGCTCTCCGACGGGGTCGAGGTCGCCGGTGCCCTTGAGGTCGTAGGTGTGGACCTCGGCGCGGTTGTCGAGTGCGGCGATGAGCAGGAGCAGGCGGAGCAGGAATGTCTTGCCCATCCGGGGGATGGCTCCGATGACGCCTGCGATGTACATCAGGGTGATGTCGACCCAGCGTCCGCGCTGGTCAGTGCCGAAGGAGACCGGCTTGAACAGGTCGACGGACCCGCCCTTGATCAGCGGCCATGCGGGCTTCGTGGCGGTCGACATGTCCTGATCCCCAACCCAGAGCACCAGGCGCCCGGTGTGCTCGTCCGGCACGGCTTCGGGCCAGACACAGCCGAGGGGGCGACGCAGGCCGGAGGCCAGCTTGTCGCGGCGCTCGATCACATCGGTGACGGTCACGCCGTAGGGAAGGTCTCCCTCGGCGCGCCAGCCGGGGCCGTCGCGGGTGATCGGGGCGGTGAACGTGAACCCGTCCCGCCCCTTGCCCTGTGCCTGGTTGATCGCCGGAATGCCGAGAGCACCCAGGGCCCGCAGGACGATGTCGGAGGTGAGCTTGGGTGCCTTGGTCATCTCCACCGCGCGGGTGATGACCGGGGCATCGGCCTGCGTGCCGGCCGACCCGAGCGCGAGCAGCACGGCCCCGACTGAGAGGGCCTGCATCCACCCAGGGGCGAGGACGTAGATGGCCAGCGCGGCACCGAGGCCGACAAACATGGCGAGGGCGGTGACCAGGGTCCGCAGCCGCACCCGCCCGTCCCGCTGGCGGGACAGCTTCAGGTACTCGGCCGCGTCTTCGCGCCGGACGGATGCGAGTCGGACCGGCTCGCCCTCCCGGTCGGCGACCCACCGCACCGTCCCACCCACGAACTTCGCAGCCCCCCGCGGCGACTGGAACGCGAGGCGGGTCGCGTAGTACGGGGAGCGCAGCGAGTGGTACCCGGCGAGGTGCCCGTAGTGGCCTGCGGCCCAACGGGCTGCGATCCGCAGCTCGGTGGTAGAGCGCATCCACAGAGGGAGGATCGCCCGACGCTTCGCCCCCATGAGTCGGCCCAGGAACCCGGGCCCGACTTCCGCGGGACCATCCACCATCCTCGGCTCGGTCGGGTCGCCCGACTCGTCATCCGATCCGGGGCGGATCGGGTCGGCCGACCGGTCGGCGCGGGAGTCGGCCGACTCGGTCCGGGCCGACCGCGCCTTGTCGAGGTCGACCACGTCCCCACCCGAGTCGGGTCCGGCGGCGGTGTTCATGTCGGCTTCGAGTCGGTTGAAAAGTTCGTTTTCGTCGTCGTGATTCACTGACTGTCCTTCCCGGACAACTGGGGTTGGAAAGGGGTCCGGACGGCGCTTTGGACGGCCCACCGTCCGGACCCTGTTGAGCGGGTGCGTGCCCCGCGCGGGAGTCGAACCCGCGCTGCGACCATCGGGGCGGACGTGCTGTTCAAGCGGCGAGGATGCGGCGCGCGGCCTCTCGGACGGGCCGCTGGTTGTCCTCGAACGACGCCTTGAGGTCCTTCGCGAAGCCGAGTGCGATCTCTGCCTCGGCGAGGGTGAGCGGTATGTCCTTGAGGTAGCCGCCGTACATGGCCTCGGTCTGGCTGACGACGTCCTGCGCAGTCGCGGCGGGCTCGTCGCCGTCCCACCGGCCGTACCTGATGAGCTCGCTGGCGGCGTGCCGGGCCATACGCAGTCGGCCTTCGACGCGGCGCCGTTCGCGACGGCGCCGGTTGCGGTCCTCGCGACGCTGCTCGTCGGCGGCGGGGGTGGCGGTCGTGTTGTCCATGGACGCTTCCTCAGCTGGTCGGGGTGGTGCGGTGCGTGCCCCGGGCCGGAGTCGATCCGGCGCCCTCGCGGCGTGGATGCCGGGGCGGTGGCGCTGTTCAGGAGGGGTAGGCGCAGGCGGGGCACATACCGAGCGAGGTCGGGATGCAGTACCCGGCATCCGTCTGGCACTTGGGGCAGGTGCGGCGCGCGAGCATCGCCTTGGCGAGGGCTGCGGCACGGCCAGGTGTCATGGGGCGTACGGGCTTGGCCATGTCGAGGCGGTAGAGGTAGGCGACCGACACCCCCGTTTTGCGGCGGCGGGAGCGGCGCATCACCTGCGCGGCGACCGGCTGGCCACCGGGCCGCAGACCGCGGGCGCGGAGTTGGCGGCGGGTGGCGTAGCCGTCGGGGGCGTACTTCCACGGGAAGGTCGGTATCCCGTGCCGGGCGCCGTTCGGGTCGTAGCACTTGCCGAACGTCGGGGACATCAGGCCACCGCCCGCGAACCCGCAGCAACGCCGGAGCCGCGTCGGCCGGCACGTCGGCCGGACCATGTGGCGAACAGCCTGCCGAGACCGGCACGGCGTACTCCGGCCTGGCCCTGCTTCGCCGCGTACATCGCCTCATCCGCCCGCCGCAGCAGACCGGACAGGTCCTCGTCGGGGTGGTCGGCAGCGCGGACCCAGCCGAGCGACACCGTGGTGTGCACGGATGGGTCTAGCCCGTCCGCGGGGCGGGCGAGGACGCCGTGCAGGACCGCGAGGAGGTCGGCGGCGGTGCCGTGGTTGTCGATGACGACCGCGGCGAACTCATCTCCCCCAAGCCTTCCGGCGACACCGGTCCGGCCGACGTAGTGGGCAAGCCGATCCGCGGTCGCCTTCAGCAGCGCGTCCCCGGCAGCGTGCCCATGGCGGTCGTTGATGTGCTTGAACCTGTCGACGTCCGCGAGGACCACGACCGCCCGCGGGTCCTTGAGCAGGACCGTGGCGCGGCGGGTGAAGCCGTCGCGGGTGCGGAGCCCGGTCAGCGGGTCACGGCGGGCAGTGTGCAGGCGGCGGCGCATCCACACGGTGTGGACGGACCATCCGGCCGCGAGCGGACCGGCAGCGGCGAGTACGGATAAGAGGGTGCTCATGCCGCCACCGCCCCAGCCTGCTCGGGGTCGACGCTGTGCAGCGACCGACCAGCGCGCTCGGCCTTGAGTGCGTCGCGCAGGGTGCGAGCGGTGGCCTGCGAAACGTGCAACTCGGTCCGGATGCGGTCCGCGGTCAGCGCCGCGTCCGGCCAGGCATCCGTGACCTGCCGGGCCTCGGACAGGACGTCTTCCGGTGTCCGCTTCCCCTTCGCCTTGCCCGGGGCGCGGCGAGCGGGCCGCTTCGCGGTCGGCTTCGGCTTACTCTCCGGATCGGGCTGCGGAGTCGGCTCGACGGCCAACGCCTCTTCCTCGGCTTCGGGGCTGATCTCCCCGAGCTTGAGCAGCACCCGCGCACGGCGTGGTGTCTTCCACCGCCACATGCGCCCGTGCTGCTCGCGCAGCTCGGCACGGGCCAGTACACGTTCCCGCTCACGGGCCAGCGCATCGGCGTAGGAGGTGATCTCCCAGAGCGTCATCCGGCGCCACAGGGCGAAGGTGGAGGGGAAGGCGAGCAGCCAACGGGAGGCACGGATCTTGTCCATGCGCCGTCCGGTGACCGCGCCGATGCGGGATGCGTAGATGTGTGCGCCGATCTCGGAGAACACCACCCACAGCAGCGGCATCGTGCCGTGCGCGACCTTCGCCCACGTTCCGTGGCCTGCGGAGACGTTCAGTCCGCAGGTGACCAGGGTGAGGACCCAGGGCACGAACCGCACCCAGGCAAGCGGCATGTCCATCCGGATGAGCAGCAGGTTGGCCACGGAGAACACGGGGATGGACACGTCCATCCCGACCGGCACCATCCACGGCTCACCGAACCCCCATCGGGCCGCAGCTTCGGACACGGCGTCGAAGGAGGAGATGAGGCCCAGGGCGCCGACACCGGCCGCGGCGAGTGCGCCGACACCGGCCAGACCGAGTTCCGGGCGGGTCAGGGGTGGAACGGCCGGCCGATCCGCGTTCAGCGTTGCGGTCGTCATGCCGCCACCCCGCCCCGGTTCTGACGGCGGCGGACCGGCCGGCGGGCGGGGAGCGGGATGACGTTGAAGATCTCCGGCGCGAACGCCTCGATTGCCTCGGCGGCGACGCGGCTGACGCGGTCGGGGAAGTCGGGGTTGTCGGCGAGGATGTCGCGGGCTGCGTCCATCCGCGCCGCCTGCTCCGTCTCGCTCTCGCCTTCCACACCCAGCCACAGATCCAGCGGGGTGCCCAGGGCCAGTTCTACGAAGTCGGTGTCCGAGACGGCCTCATGGCTGCCGATGTACGTACGCATTGAGCACTCCAGAACATCGAAGGGACGGAGAAGGCCGGGGCGGTCGTGGTCGAGAAGTGGTGAGAGGCGACCGCCCCGGCGAGAACCCCAGGCCGCGAGTGCGGCGGGGTGAGTGCCCCGGCCGGGAGTCGAACCCGGCCTGCGACCATCGGGGCGGTGAAGAGGCGAGGCCATCAACGGCGGCCGTTTGTACGGGCGTTGTCCTCGCTGCGCTTGTTCGCTTCGGCGTTCTTGCGGGCAAGCTCGGCTCGCTCCGCATCTGTCAGACTCGTGATCACAGGGACCTCCTAGTCAGGTGCCTGTCAGCGCCGCCCGGAGTTGCATCTCCGGGCGGCGCGCTTGTTGGTGCCGGTGGAACCCGGCTCCCCTCAGCCCCGCCCGTACAGCCCGCACGAGGCGGACCGGACGGGCAGGGGAGGCAACCGGCCGTAGCGCCGAAGCTCTGCGGTGTTGTGGGTTGCGCTGTGCATCACGCGGAAGATCCGCGTGGCCGCCTACTTGGCCGAGGAGAGGTGGCGTGATCCTCATTCAGTTGTCAAAGAACAGTCGCTCCCCGGCAAGCGCGGTAACCCCTGGTCAACAGGGGCTCCCGTCCTCACGGGACCCGCCGGGCGCTCTGCGGTCATGCAGTGGCCGCGAAGACCTCAGCCCCTCCGAGGGGCTGAGCACTTCGTTCGCTCTGCCTCAGAGTGCACTGTGAGGCAGAGTTGTGCAAGTCCCTGCGGAACAAGCGGCGAGGGACACTGGTTCCACCTCTGCCGCTTGGGCACTATGAGGCAGAGACCAGAAAGAGACTTGGGGTGCAGATGGTCGAGTGGACTGGCAAGCCCGCCTATCAGCAGGTGGCGGATGATCTCCGGCGGAGGATCGCGGCCGGCGAGTTCGTCGCCGACGGCGGCAAACTCCCGTCGCTCGCGGAGATGCAGGCGACGTACGGGGTCACGGTCACCGTGGCGCGGGCGGCGATCGCCCAGCTCAAAAGCGATGGCCTTGCCGTGAGCCACCAGGGCAAGGGGGCGTTTCTTACTGCTGATGCCGCGTCCGTCGCGAAGTCTGCGGATCCGGGCGGGGCCGTCGCTGAACTTCGTGACGAAGTCGCCCAGCTCCGGTCCGAGGTCGGAGAGCTGCGGGAGCGTGTGGCCGCGCTCGAAGGTAACTGACCTTGAGCTAGCCGCAGTCGCGTTCGTGGTGGCCGGGCAGTGACTCATGAGCACCTCCTGTTTGGGTGTGCTCTATTTCACTGCCACGGCCCAAACATCGGTATCACGTTCCCTTACCTGACTACATCTCAGCAGTTTTATACATCCGCTTACACATGCTCTATCACTGTTTTCCATGGGACTACTCGGGCCGCTACACTCGCGGCTCCGACCAACTGTCTAGGAGGGGCAGATGGCTAGGAAGCACCCAGAATGGAAGCCCGAATTTCTTAGGATGCACCGCGAGGAGATAGGGCTCACCCTGGAAGACGCGGGGGAAAAGTTGCGCGAAATCGCGGAGCGTCACGGCTTCAATATCGCCGCAAACTTCCAGACCATCTGGGGTCACGAAAAGGGTTCTGTGTACCCCGGGCCGCATTACCGCCGGGCGTACTGCCGTCTCTATCGTCGCACCGAGGCACAACTCGGCTTCCGTAAGGCCCTGCCCGGAGAGGATGCCCCCGTGGAATCCATGCCGGTGCTCGCTTCCCCTGAGCAGAAGCTCCCCGACCAAGCCAACGCGGTACGTAAAGCGCTGAGCAGCATCCGCGAAGGTACAGACGATGTGGACAGTGAGGCTCTGCTCAATCGTGTGGTCAACGCTTGGAGCTCCGCACCAGGGTCAAGCGCTGACGGCCCGACCATGATTCTGGTAGGGGGGTACGCGGGTTCTGGCAAGTCAGAGTTCGCGAAGTTCCTCGGACGGCTGACCGGCTGGCCGATCCTCGACAAGGACTCCATCACCCGTCCGCTCGTCGATCAACTTCTGGTCTCGCTGGGCGGTGAGGCGCACGACCGAAGTTCGAAGCTCTACCTCGAAAAGGTGCGCCCTTTCGAATATCGCTGCCTCGCGGAAGCCGCATGGGACAACTTGGATTGCGGGATCCCGGTCATTCTTGATGCGCCGTTCATAAAGGAATTCTCCCAGTCTGAATGGATGCAGCGACTTCAGAACCGATGCCGTTCCAAGCGGGTGTCGGTAGCAAACATTTGGGTTCGATGCGATGTCGATTCCATGCGTGAGTACATCGAATTCCGTGGTGCAGCCCGTGACGCGTGGAAAATGGAAGCGTGGGACGAGTACGTGGCCGGGCTCGATCTGGATTTCCGCCCCCAGGGTCCTCACTTCGTTGTCGACAACCGTCTCGGCGCCGCCGTCGCCCTGGTCGACGAAGCGCGTGACGTGCTGAGTGGAGGCGTCCTGTGAGCCCTTCCGGCGTGATCCTGTACGGTCCGCCCGGCTCGGGGAAGGACACCGTTACAGCTGAACTCGGGCGGCTCCGGCCTGAGTTCGTGCTCTTCGAGCGACTCAAAGCCGGGCCCGGCCGGACGGCGGGGTACCGCCTCACGACAGCGGCCCACATCGATCAGCTGTCCCGAGACGGGGAACTCCTCTACAGGAACGCCCGATACGACGCCGAATACGCGATCGACCGGCCGGGCGTCGCGGGTCTGGTCGAGGGCGGCCGGGTGCCCGTGCTGCACATGGGGCAGGTTGCCGGCGCCGCGGCCGTGGCGGCATTCCCACTGCACTGGGTGCGGGTTCTGTTGTGGTGCCCGGTGGCCACCGCTGAGTCCCGCTCTATCAGTCGCGGAGACAAGGATGTCGACGCCCGTGTAAAGGTCTGGCACGAGACGCGGGAGGATCTCTTGGCGCATGAGGCAGAGCCTTGGACACTCACACTGCGGACTGACGCCCTCAGCCCGACCGAGTCGGCGCGCGCCATCGTCGAAGCGGTGTCGCAGGGTGCGGCGGCTGAATCGCGGAACGTCCGGGAGCTTGTCGGGTGACTGTCCTTGGCATCCTGCATCCGGGCAGCATGGGGGCCGCGGTCGCCGCACAGGCGCGGCGGTCGGGGGCAGAGGTTCTCTGGTGCGCCGACGGGCGCAGCGCGGAATCCACCCAGCGAGCGGAGCGGTACGGACTTTCAGCCGTTGCCGAACTCTCCGAGATGACCGACCGGGCCGACATTATCTTGAGCCTGTGCCCACCCGCAGCCGCGGAAGCCGTGGCGCGGTCGGTCGCCGCCCTCTCGTACTCCGGAACCTACGTCGACGGGAACGCCGTCTCCCCCTCCACGATGGCCAGGATCAAGAGGATCCTGGAGCTGTCCGGGGCGACCGTTGTTGACGGCTCCGTGATCGGCTCGCCACCATCGGCGTCAAAGAGCCCCCGCCTGTACCTCTCCGGGCCGGATGAGGCTCTGCCGAGGGTGGCCGAACTCTTCGCTGGAAGCGCTGTTCAGACGAGGTCACTGGCCGGCGGCGTGGGGCAGGCGTCCGCCCTGAAGCTCTCGTACAGCAGCTACCAGAAGGCGAGCCGCGTCCTTGCTGCGGTCTCGTATGCGCTCGCTGCGGACTACGGGGTGGAGGAGGAACTCCTCGACATCGCACATGGCCGTGCCAGCAGTTACCTGACGGAGACGGCCTACATCCCGAAGGTGGCCGAACGGTCGTGGCGCTGGGGTCCGGAGATGAGCGAGGTAGCCGATGCCCTGCGAGCGGTGGGGCTCCCCGCCGAACTTGCTGAGGCATCGGCGTCGGTTATGGGCCGGTGGGGGGGCCTCAGGGATTCCCGTATGAGCGTCCCCCAAGCTTTGGAGCATCTGCGCGAGGCAAGAGGCGACTAGGCCCCTCTCGCCCGCATCACTTCGATGGCCTCCGTGGCGCTCGGCACCACGATGTCGGGCTCACGGGGGCCATCAATCCACGTACGGTCGTTGGCAACCCAGCCTGTGTGGAGTCCCGCCGACCGGGCTCCAGCGATGTCCGTCTCGGGGTTGTCCCCGATCATCCACCCGCCGGCGCTCAGCCGGGTGCCACACAGCTCGGCGGCAGCCTCGAAGTGGCCGTACGCGGGCTTCCGAACACCGACCTCCTCCGAGACACAAATCCCGTCGAAGAGCGAGATGAGCTCAGCCGCAGCCAGTTTGGCCCGCTGAATGTCCCCAGCCCCATTCGTGGCGATGCCCAGGGTCCACCCCTCTCCGCGCAGCGCTGCAAGGCTCTCCCGCACGCCCGGGAAACAGCGCACCGACCGAGCCACGCCGCCCACGTAGTCCTTCCAGAGGTCACCTGGAAGGTCGCTGAGGCGTAGCGCCTCCCGCAAGTACACGAAGTCCGCAGGGTAGGCGCGCTCTCGGAGTCGACGGCGGATGACGGATTCGGCACCGGCCGGTAGCCGCCGTGAGCGCACGAAGTTGCGGGCCCACGTCTCCAGGCCGCTCCGTCGATCAATCAAGGTGTTGTCGAGGTCGAAGAGTGCTAGCACGAGACGACGTTACGCGATGGCAGGCTCTCTTTCCGCCATCTGGCGTACGTAGGTCAGGCAGCTGTCGGCATTTGCAAGTCGAGCCGCGCTCTCGAATTACGCAACATTACAAATGTATTGGCGTAGGTGACTCTCATTGCCTCGCAGGCGTCAGGAATGAGAATGCGCCTCTTGGCATTTGGCTGAGGTTGCTCGAGGGTTACGAGCGTGTGGTTGTGGGCCATCGCGTACGCTATCAAGAAGAAGTCGGCAGTATTATTCAAGAATTCCGAGACCGCGGAAGTAGTATAGCTGCGAGAATTTGCCCAAAGCGTTAGCGGGGTAAAGTGTGTAGTGGTGACCGCATCGATGGGGCGAAAGAAGTCGGGATGGTCGCTCGCCCAGGTAGCTAGTTCGTCGCCACCTTGAATAAGCTCATCCCTTACCGGCTCAATGCTGCAAGCCACGAAGTTCGTGTGAGCGTAATCAAGCCATGCCCAGAAACCAGGTGCTATATCGAATCCGTAGTAACGATTCTTTGCCTCGATTAGCACGTTGGAGTCAACGAGATACATTAGGCAGCCCCGATTTTTTCGGCAAGGTTTTCAAATGTCTGATGCTTTTTTGTTCCCAGGAGATGATAGGCATCCCTGAACGGTGTACGTCCTTCAAATGTGTCTGCGATGACTGCGCGTGCAAACTGTCGACTAAGGCGCAGAGGCTGTGTGTTGTAGAAGCTGCCGCCGGACTCGCCATCCCGCCCTGCCATAGCTGCGATCACGCGTTCGCGTTCTGTGGCGTACCGGCCCTGATACTCATCCCAATTAAGGAACCCGGCGTCATATAGCCGCTTCAAAATCACGAGGGTACTCACGCGGTATCGACGCGCAAGACGTTCCAACTCGATAACTGTGGGCTCGCCGTTGTACTCACTGCGAATTTCAGGCAACGGAACAAGGATCTCTGCCGCCACGCGATTACACCATAGCTCGGCTTCCTTGTCGCTCTTTTTCGCCATTGCGGCATCGGAGAGCGCGCTTTCGCCAAGCCAGATATGGCAAAGCTCATGGATCATAGTGAATATTTGGGCAGCCTTAGTGTCTGCACCATTTACAAAAATCAGTGGGGCGAGTTCATCAGACAAGGCGAAGCCGCGAAACTCATCCGGTTTGAGCTTGCGGTGAGTGTCAGCTCCCACTACTCCATTGATCATGACGAGAACGCCAATACTTTCAATGCGATCAATGAGCTGGCGCAGAGCTTCTTGCCATGTCGCAAAATTCCGCCGCTCGGACACGCCGAAGCGCAGTTTTTCTCTGATCTCCCCGGCAACTGCTTCGGAGTCGCTAGAGGTATTTACGGATCCGACGAATTCGAGGTTCGGGTATCCGTGAGTGTTCGCGTAGTCGCGGTACCAATCCTGCCGCGACTGGCAGGAGTAGATGGTGTCAAGGAGGTCCACTGACGGGCGAGCAATGGCGCGATTTCCGAGCGTCCGCATGTCAGGGATCGGTACAGGCTCCTCTGGTGGTTCAGGGAGGAACAGGAGACCCAGCGGCGCGTGGGTGGCATGAGCGAAATGCTCCAACTGCTTCAGCGTGGGGCGAGTGCTCTCAGTAAGCCACTCCCTAAGCTTCGGCACCCGTTGGGCGGCAGTTTCTTCCGACCATCCGGCGCGCTCAACCGCCCACTGCAACAGAGCTGGTTCTACCCGGACACGGACAGACATGTCTCTCACCTCCCCCTCGACCATAGGGTAGGGACCAAAGCGATGCTTGCGAACCCTACGTTCTGTAACGGCAGGATCACTGTCGTGAGTGTGTCTCTGCCCAGTTGCGTTGCCAAGCATGCTTGGCGGTCCTTACGCGAAGTCGTGCGGCGAAAGCGGACGACCCAGCAGTCTGGCAACTGTCTGGGGGTCCGCAAAGAACACCCTCCAACGGTCACCGCTTATGACCTCGCGAAGGTGCCCCAGAGGGGCCCTGGGCGAGCCGTGGGCCATGTGCGGGCCGACGGAACTCCAGCAGCCTGCTGCGACAGCAAAAGAGCAGGTCGGGGGCGCCTACGTTCGTGTAGGTGAGCGGTCTTGAAAACCGTCGTGGCAGCGATGTCACCGTGGGTTCAAATCCCACACCCACCGCCGAAGTCGGATGAGTAGCAGGTCAGAAGGGGCGTCCCGCCGATGGCGGCGCCCCTTCTGCGTATCCGGTGTTCCCGCGGTTCCGGCCCACCGCTTGAGACTTCGCGATTGTCGAAGTGGCGCACCTCGCGAATTTTTGACACATGTCGCCCACCGGAGAAGCGTTGTCGGTGCACGTGCGGCGGTCTCGGACGAGGGCCTGCCGCGTGCTCGGAGAAATGACTGGAGGCTGGTGGACATGGCAGCCAGCATGACGAGGAAGCGGGTCGGAGCTGCAGTCGCCGCCGCCGCCGCAGCGTTCGCGCTGGGTCTGGGCGGCGCGGGAGTCGCCGACGCCAAGATCACGCCTGTCGACATTTCCTGCACCAACCCGTCCGGCAACGAGCCCGGTGGTCAACAACCGACCTGTAAGGGTGGCGCGCACACGCAGGAGACCGAGAATCAGAATCCCGCCGGCCACGCCCCGCGAGGACACAACTGAGGACCGGAGGAACCGGCTGACAGGGGCGAGTCACAGTTCTGTGAGCCCCTTGGGCGGCGGATCGGCGCTTGAGCCCGGTCCGCCGCTGCTTCGCGTGTACGGCGGATCCGCTTCGCCGGATGCCGGTGGTGGCCGGGGCGGGCGGCACGTTCCCAAGTGGTCCGAGGCACTGACGAGCTGCGTGCGAGCCGTGTGTGGCATTCCTCACAGCGAAGTTCCGGCGGTGAAAGCAACTGCACCCATTCGTCTTTTCTGTCTGTGCCCGGGCTGTGGTGCGAGCCGGAACAGGTGAAGAATTCGTGGCGGACGAGAGCCGGGTCGGTCATACGATCAAGTCAAGTCGCATCTGCGTGCCCCATTCCGCTGCGACCCCTTCTTCTCGTGTTTCGGACCCCGAAGGGCTCTTGTGAAGATTCGCCGGATTCTCGCCACAGCTGTCGCCACCGCGGTGACCACGCCTGCACTGCTGCTGTCGGTCACCCCCGCGTTCGCCGACGGCAAGCCGGCGGCGCAGACGCAGGAGAAGCCGTCCATCGCGGAGCTGGAACTCGCAGCGGCCGCGGCCCAGGCCGCGTACGACGACGCCGTGGAGGCCGAGAGCGCGGCCCTCGCGGCTGTGGAGGCGCTCCTGTCCGACACCGCTCCGCTGGCCGTGGCGGCCAAGGCCGCCGAGGACGCGGCGGCCCTGGCCGCCACGGCGAAGTCCGACGCCGACCAGGCGGTCGTCACCGCCCAGGCTGCGGTCGACGCACTCACGGAGACGGCGACGGAGGAGGAGAGGACCGCCGCTACGACGGCCCTCACCGACGCCCAGGCCGCGGCCGTGACCGCCGCGGAGGCCAAGGCCACCGCCGATGCCGCGCTCGCGGACGCCCTGGACGCGCGTGACGACGAGCGGGTCGAAGCCCTCCGGAAGCTGGACCAGGCGAAGAAGGCCACCAAGGCGGCGCTCGCCGACAAGACCGCCGCCGACGAGGCGCTGGCCAAGGCGAAGGAGGAGGAGGACGAGGAGGGTGAGGGCGACGAGGAATGTGTTCCCGAGGCCAAGCTCACCACCGTCGTCACGGGTCTGCCCTCCACGGTCGTCGCCGGTACGAAGGTCAACTTCAAGCTGCGGGTGACCAACGGCACCGACAAGACGATGGATGAGGTGCTTCCGTTCGCCTACGTCCACGCTACCGACGAGAGCGGCCTCAACGACATCGACGACCTGGTGCACCTGCAGTGGTCGTCCGGCTCGTCCTCGACGTGGAAGACCGTCGACAACAAGCACTACATGGACGCCATCAGCCCGCTGAAGGCCGGCGCCCACGCCGACGTCAAGATGCGCCTCACGATCGACGCCTCCGCCCCCGCGGGCAACGGAGTCACCTTCGTCGCCGGTGACTACTTCAACGACAACGGCACCTGCGGCGGTAGCCCGGACCTCGAGGGCTACGAGTTCCTGATCGCCGCCGCGGGCAGCGAGCCCGGCAAGGTCGACGACGCCACACCCAGCACGACCGCGCCGAGCACTTCGGGCCTCACGCCGCAGAGCGGCGCGTCGGCAAGTCCCGTGAGCGGCAGCCTCGCCGCCACCGGTTCGTCCTCCGCGATGCCGCAGCTCGCCCTCGCGAGCGGCGCGGCCCTCGTGATCGGCGCGGGCGCGGTGTTCGTCGTACGCCGTCGCAAGGCCGGCTCCCACGCCTGACGCCTGACGCCTGACGCCTGGGCCGGGGTACCGGCCAGGAACCCAGGCCACCGCGCCGACCGTCCTGCGGGCCCGACACCGAGTGGTGTCGGGCCCGCTGTGGTGCACGGGCACGGACGTGAACCGGCGGGAAGCCGGAGGAGGGAGATGTCGTGGCGGACGCGCGCGGAGGGCCGGCGGCGGCATCGGGTCCCCTCCCCCTGTGGACGCGCGCTCTGACTCTGGAGGCCGGCCGGGTACAACGGTTCCTGGCCGAGGACGAGTGGCGGCCTGCCCCGGCGGACACCGAGGCGGCGGCGGCCGTCCTTGCCCGCCTCACCGCCCCCCTGCCCGCCCGGCGGAGCGCAGCGGTGAAGATCCGGGCGACGGACCGGGACAGACGGCTTCAACGCGTATTCCGCACCGCCGTGCACCACCTCGACTCCGGTGCGGTCGCCCCGCCCGCCGCCGCCCTCCTGGCCGCCGTCGCACGCGCCCTGCTGCCGTGGCACGCCGCGCCGGCTCCGCCCGCCGCGGCCGCGGCGGCGAGGTACGGAGGTGAGTGGGGGACGACGGGCGGCGCGGCCCCGCCGACGGAAGCGGGCGAGGCACTGCTCCCCGGCCTGACCACGCTGTTCGCCGCACTGGCCGCGACGGGAGCGGCGGGCGCTGTCCCGCTCACACCGCCCGTCGAGCCGTGGGAGATGCGGTACGCGGGCAGGTTCCGCCGTTACGCCAGACCCGCGCCGGGCGTGTGGACGGCCGGGACCGTCAGCTGTCCCGGGTGCGGAGGCGCGGACGGCCCGTGGACCGTGCTCTGTGACTGGCGGCGGGTCTCGTTGGGCTGCCCCTGCGGTGTGGTGAGCCGCGAGCACGGCCTGTCCCTCTCCGAGAGCTGGCTCGTACTGCCGGAGAGCTGACCCGGGCGTCCGGCCGGGCAGGGGCCGCGCGTGGCGGCCCTGCGTGGTCAGGGCCGGTCCGGGCGCCCCGTCGTCAGGCGGGCCGCTGAGGCGATGGCGGCTCTGGCCTCCGGTTCGGAGAGGCCGGTGCTCACCGCGGCCGCGGTGAGAGCGTCCGCGAGGTCGTCGCCGAAGCCGTGTTCGTAGGCGCGGCAGGCGGCCCAGAAGAGCCGTGTGTTCCGCTGGCCCTCCCGGGCGACCCTGACGAACTGGATCAGGCCCTGGCCCCGGCCGCTTCCGGGCCGGTGCGTTCCGGTGCGCCGGCCCGTGGCGCTCTGCGGGCGCGCCGGGGGTGTGAGCAGGTGGAGAAGGGTGCGGGGGCAGGGGGCGGGGGCGAGATGGGCCGTGCCGGAGGCCAGGCGGTAGGCGCCGCGGGTGGTGACCGAGCCGGGGCCCACCAGGTATCCGCCGAAGCCGCGTACGTCGATGCCGGGCGCCAGGCGGCTCGCCGAGTTCGGTACGGACACCTCGGGCGGACCGGTCAGCCAGAGATGGCGGCCGCCGCTCGGGGTGAGCACGGTGATGGTCGGCGGGATGGTGAACCGGTGCCGCTCGGCCAGCCGCTGGAGGGCGGCCATGGAGTCGTTGCCGTGCGCGGTGTCGATGTCGAGGTCGATGCCGATGAGCCGGTGCGGCTCCCGGCCGCAGGCGATGCCGTAGCCGGTGGCGCGCGGGGCGGCGGCGAAGAGCGCACGTACGGCGGCGGGGTCGGTGGTGGCGTCGTGGACGCCGTGGCCGGGCAGTCCGCAGGCGCCCCGGCAGCGGACCGGGGGGTCCTCGCCGTGGTGGGGGGAGCGCAGGGCGGGGAGTTTGGTGGCGGACAACGGGATGACGGGGAGCCCACGCTCGGCGGCGGCGAGCGCGTGGGCCAGGGCCAGGGTGGCGGTCTGCCGGTCGATGGTGGCCATGCTTCATTCTCGTACAGGCGTTCGAAGGAGGGAAGGGTGCGTGGACGGTGGCGGCGGGCGGAGGGGGGCGCGCAGGAACGCTTTTCCCCTTGAGGGCCGCGGGCTGAGGCGGGCGTAGGGCGTGTGAGCTGGGGTTTTGGGGCGCACGAGAGGTTTATCGGTTGTTCCTCACGCTTGAGGGGGAATCGACGCCTGCGGGGTGGTTCGCCGGGGATTCGGTGGGCAACTCTGGTTCTGCGACGTCGTGCCCAGCTCCGAAGCGGTCGGCCAACTGCTTCGGAATCAGCCGTAACAGCCGTAACAAGCCGTACTTTCGGTTCCTGGAGGAATTGACATGGCAAGCATTCGTACCGCTCGCGCCCTCGCCGCTGTTGCCGCCCTGCCGCTCGCTGTCGCACTCTTCGGTGGTGTGGCCGCGGCAGACAACGGCTCCTTCGCGAACGACGGATCGAACGCGGCGGTGGCGACGATCGGCGGCAGCGGTGTCGGCGGCGACAACCTCGGCAACTCGTCCACCTCGCAGCAGCAGGCGGTCGGGGCCGGTGCCTCGAACCAGAGCAACTCGGCCCAGGTGAACGGCTCGGCCTTCACGGCGATCAACCAGTCCACCCACAACTACGCGCTGGACTTCACCCCGTTCTGGTGAGTCGGACGCCCCGGAACTTCCGGCGGGTGGGTCCACGGGGCTGTGAAGCAGGGTCCGCGCGGCGGCACTTCGGTGCCGTCGCGCGGACGTCTGTGGGATGCGCCCGGTGCGATGTGCTTGGTGCGGCGAGGCCCGTCGGGGCGGCAGTGGTCTTGACAGTCCGACCGAATCTGACGGACAGTCAGAAAGTCAGGCCACCGATCCGTACGCCCGGGAGGACGCCGCCGTGCACCTCGCCCCGACGGAGCGCCAGCAGCAGCTGCGAGCCGAACTCCGCACGTACTTCCGCGAGGTCATGCCCGCCACGAAGGTGCGGGATCCGGCCGAGCAGCGCGCGCTGCTCCGGCGGATCGGCGCCGACGACATGCTCGGGCTCGGCTGGCCCGTCGAGTACGGCGGGCAGGGGCGCGGTCCCGACGAGCAGTTCGTCTTCTTCGACGAGGCGTACCGTGCGGGCGCGCCCGTATCGATGGTCACGCTGAACACCGTCGGACCGACCCTGATGAAGTACGGGACGGACGAGCAGAAGGCCTACTTCCTGCCCAGGATCCTCAGTGGCGAGGTGGTCTTCGCGATCGGCTACAGCGAGCCGGAAGCGGGGACGGACCTGGCGGCGCTGCGCACCAGGGCGGTCCGGGACGGGGATTCCTGGGTCATCGACGGGCAGAAGATCTTCACCAGCAACGCCCAGAACGCGGACTGGATCTGGCTCGCCTGCCGTACGGATCCGCAAGCGCCCAAGCACGAGGGCATCTCGATCATCCTCGTGCCGACGGACGGTCCGGGCTTCGCCTGGACCCCTGTCGAGACCGTGGGCGGGCTGACCACGACGGCCACCTACTACGACCGCGTCCGGGTGCCCCTCGGCCATCTCGTCGGCGCTCAGAACGCCGGCTGGGGCCTGATCACCAACCAGCTGAACCATGAGCGGGTGGCGCTCGCCGCGATCGGGATGCAGGCCGAGGACTTCTACGAGGCGGCACTCACCCACGCCCGCACACCCGATCCAGTGACGGGGCGGCGGCCGGTTGACGAGCCCTGGGTGCGATCCCGGCTGGCCGAGGCGTACGCCCGGCTGGCGGCGACGCGCCTGCTCAACTGGCGTCTGGTGGGGTCCGTAGGGGCGGGCTCACTGGCCCCGGGCGAAGCGAGTGGCGTGAAGTTCGTGGGAACCGAAAGCGCCGTCGAGGTGTATCGAATGTGCCAGGAGATCACGGGCGAGGCCGCAATGGTCCGCGGCGGCTCACCCGGTTCGTTCGGGGACGGGGAGCTGGAGCGGATGAACAGGGCGGCGCAGATCAACACCTTCGGGGGCGGGGTGAGCGAGGTGCAGCGGGAGATCGTCGCGACGATGCGGCTCGGCATGAAGAGGGGGAAGCGGTGACAGCGGGGCGGGGAGGGGAAAGGGGGCAGCGGCGGCCCGAGCGGTTCTACGCGCGAGTCAAGGAGTACGAGGGGCGGGCGGCGGCCACGGAGGGCGTCGGGAAGGACCTGGTCAACCAGGCCATGATCCGGCACTGGTGCGAGGCCATGGGGGACAGCAACGCGGCGTACGAGGGACCGGGCGCGGTCGCGCCGCCGACGATGCTCCAGGCGTGGACGATGGGCGGACTCTCGGGTCACACCGACCGCTCCGATGCGTACGAGGAGCTGTTCACCCTGCTCGACGGCGCCGGATACACCTCGGTGGTCGCGACCGACTGCGAGCAGGAGTATCTGAGGCCGCTGCGACCGGGCGACCGGATCACCTTCGACGCGGTGATCGAGTCGGTCTCGGAGCGGAAGACGACCAAGCTGGGCACGGGCCACTTCGTCACGACACGGATGGACATCCGGGCGGACGGAGAGCCCGCCGGGACGCATCGCTTCAGGATTCTCAAGTACCGGCCGGCGGACCGGAAGCCGAGTACCAGAAGTCTGCGGCCGCGCCCGGTGATCAACAGGGACAACGCCGGATTCTGGGAAGGCGTGGCCGAGCACAGACTGCTGATCCAGCGGTGCAGCGGGTGCGCGACGCTTCGTTTCCCCTGGCTCCCCGGGTGCAACGAGTGCGGTGGTCAGGAGTGGGACACCGTCGAGGCGAGTGGCGAGGGCACCGTCTTCTCGTATGTCGTGATGCACCACCCGTCCTTTCCCGCGTTCAGCGGCGCCGACGAGCCGGGCCCGTACGCGGTGGGGCTGGTCGAGCTGGCCGAAGGCGTGCGGATGGTCAGCAACGTCGTCGGGGTGCCGGCCGACAAGATCCGTGCGGGAATGCCGGTGAGGCTCGAATTTCTGCGAACGGATGCCGAGTTGGAGCTTCCGGTGTTCCGGGGGAGTGAGGGCTGAGATGGACTTCACACCTACGGAGGAGCAGGCCGCGGGGCAGGGGCTCGCCGCCCGGATCTTCAAGGACCTGTCCACGCATGAGCGACTGGCGGCAGCGGGCACGGGCATCGACGCGGAGCTCTGGAAGGAGCTGTGCGCGGCCGGACTGATCGCCGCGGTGGAGGAGATCGGGCTGCTGGGGCTCGTGCTGCTCCTGGAGGAGCAGGGCAGAACCACGGCGCAGGTGCCCTTCGCGGCGACCTGTGTGTACGGGATGCTCGCGGTCGGCGAGCACGGCACGGCGGAGCAGCGGGAGCGGCTGCTTCCGCTGCTGCGGGACGGTACGGCGGTGGCGACGGGGGCCTTTCCGGTGCGCGGTGGATTGCGCTCCGAGGGTGGCGGGCGGCTGAGCGGGAGCGTGCCGTACGTTCCTTGGCTGCGCGGCGCGACGCATGTCCTCGTTCCCGACTCGGACAGAGCGCTCTGGATGGTCGGTACGGCAGACCCGGGGGTTTCGGTGCGGCCGGTGGAGACGACGGCCCCATGGGCGGCCGGGCGGCTCGGCCTGGACGGGGCGTCCGGGGAGAGAGTCGGAGGAGCCGGGGCGTACGACTCGGTGCTGGCGATGAGCCGTACGGCGTTCGCGGGACTGCAGGCAGGAGTGGCGGCCGGTTCGCTGGCGCGCGCGGTTGAACACACCGGAACCCGGGAGCAGTTCGGCCGCCCGCTGTCCACCAACCAGGCGGTGCTGCTGCGCGCCGCCGACGCCCATATGGACACCGAGGCGATCCGCGTCACCGCGTACGAGGCGGCGTGGCGGCGCGATCACTCGCTGGCGTACGGGGCGCAGGCGCTCACGGCCGCGTGGTGGGCGTCGGAGGCGGGCCGGCGCGTCGTGCACGCCGGACAGCATCTCCACGGCGGGACGGGTGCCGACCTGGAGCATCCCGTGCACCGGCACTTCCTGTGGGGGCGTCAGCTCGACGCCTATCTGGGGTGCGGCAGTGAACTGCTGGACGAACTGGGCCGGTTGCTTGGGGAGACAGAGGCCGACGCGGAGGCAGGGACAAGGGCGGGTTCGGGAGCGGAGGGGGTGCCGGTATGAGGCAGGAAGAGCTTCGCGGAGCGGACAGGCGGCGGCCGTGCGTGGGTGAGGAGCTGGCGCCCCTGGAGATCGCCGTCACCCGCACTCTCATCGTCGCGGGAGCCGTCGCGTCCCGCGACTACCAGGACGTGCACCACGACGCCGAGCTCGCCCGGGAGAAGGGCTCGCCGGACATCTTCATGAACATCCTCACGACGAACGGGCTCGTGGGCCGGTTCGTCACCGACCGGTTCGGTCCCTCGGCGGTGCTGAGGAAGGTCGCGATCCGGCTGGGAGCACCCAACTATCCGGGCGACCTGATGGTGTTGACCGGGAAGGTGGTCGCGGTATCAGGGGCTCAGGAGGCGCCGGGGCCGACAGACGTGACGGGCGCGGCAGGCGCGGCGGTCTTCGAGGTGGAGGTCGTGGGGACCAACGGGCTCGGGCGCCACGTCTCGGGCAGGGTCACCGTCGCTCTGCCGGCCGCCGGCCCGGCGGCGGAGGCGGTGGCATGAGCCTGCGCGAGGCCGATTCGCTCGGCGGGAAGGCCGCGGTCGTGGGGATCGGGGCGACCGAGTTCTCCAAGGACTCGGGGCGCAGCGAGCTGAAGCTGGCCGTCGAGGCCGTGCGGGCCGCTCTCGACGATGCCGGGCTGACGCCCGCCGACGTCGACGGCATGGTCACCTTCACGATGGACACCAGCCCCGAGATCACGGTCGCGCAGGCGGCGGGGATCGGCGAGCTGTCGTTCTTCTCCCGGGTCCACTACGGCGGCGGGGCCGCGTGCGCCACCGTGCAGCAGGCCGCGATGGCGGTGGCGAGCGGAGTGGCGGAGGTCGTCGTCTGCTACCGGGCGTTCAACGAACGCTCCGGCCGCAGATTCGGCTCCGGCGTGCAGCGGCGCGAGCCCACGGCGGAAGGGGCGGCGCTCGGCTGGAACCTCCCCTTCGGGCTGCTCACGCCGGCCTCCTGGGTCGCGATGGCCGCCCAGCGGTATCTGCACACCTACGGTCTGGGCCCGGAGGTCTTCGGGCATGTGGCGGTCACGGACCGACGTCATGCCGCGACGAATCCGAAGGCTCACTTCTACGGGAAGCCGATCACCCTCGCGGACCACGCCGCCTCGCGGTGGATCGTCGAACCGCTGCGGCTGCTCGACTGCTGCCAGGAGACCGACGGCGGTCAGGCGATCGTCGTGACCAGCGCCGAGCGGGCCAGGGACCTGCCCAGGTCGCCCGCCGTGATCGTGGCGGCGGCCCAGGGTGCGGGACGGGCGCAGGAGCAGATGACCAGCTTCTACCGGGACGGACTGACAGGACTGCCGGAGACGGGAGTCGTGGCCCGGCAGCTCTGGCGCAATTCCGGGCTGTCCCCCGCCGACATCGACGTGGGCATCCTCTACGACCACTTCACCCCGTTCGTCCTCATGCAGCTGGAGGAGTTCGGCTTCTGCGGGCCGGGGGAGGCCGCGGACTTCGTGGCGGGCGACGAACTGCCCCTGAACACCCACGGCGGGCAGCTGGGAGAGGCCTATCTGCACGGTATGAACGGCATCGCGGAGGCGGTCCGGCAGATTCGTTCCACGTCGGTGAACCAGATATCCGGGGCGGCCAGGGCGCTGGTCACGGCCGGTACGGGCGTGCCCACCTCGGGGCTGATCCTGGGCAGGGACGACTGAGCCTGCGGGGCGGCGGCCGTCCCCCGGACCGGTGCGCGCGGGCGCCGGCAGGCTGACATCCGGCTCGGGGGCGGACCCTGACACGAGCGGACGGCCCCTCCACCTTCAGGAGGTGGAGCCCGCCCCGCACCTACAACCTGAGGCGGACGCCGCTTCGGGACCTGGGGCCGATCCCCTCGGTGGCACCCGCTCCTAGCGTGGAGGGTATGACCACGCCAGTCTGCACCGGCGCCTCCAGGGCAGTCGCTGCCGCCGCCGGACACCCGGCCCACGTGCCCTATGCGTCGTTCTCCTCGTACGTACGGGCGCGGGGGCCCGTACTGCTGCGGACGGCCCGCTCGCTCACCGCGAACCCGAGCGACGCGGAGGATCTGCTGCAGACCGCGCTCACCAAGACGTACGTCGCGTGGGAGCGGATCGAGGACCACCGGGCGCTCGACGGATACGTCCGCCGGGCCCTGGTGAACACGCGCACGTCGCAGTGGCGCAAGCGCAAGGTCGACGAGTTCGCCTGCGAGGAGCTGCCCGAGCAGGAGGTTGTACCGGCTCCCGACCCGGCCGAGCAGCAGTCCCTGCGCGACGCGATGTGGCGGGCCGTGCTCAAGCTCCCGGACCGCCAGCGCGCCATGGTCGTCCTGCGCTACTACGAGGATCTCAGCGAGGCCCAGACGGCCGAGGTGCTCGGGGTGTCCATCGGGACGGTCAAGAGCGCGGTCTCGCGCGCTCTGGGCAAACTTCGCGACGATCCGGAGCTGACGCCGGTCCGCTGAACCCCGGAGCCGGTCCGGTAAGGGCGGCCCGTCCCGGGACGAGCGATTTTGCCCGCCGGCACCGATTCGTATGCGCCGCGGTAGTGACATACCAAGTGGTATGTGCGCAGAATCAGCGGAACCTTACTGCCGCGTAGCGCCCACCGGGAGGACGCCGTGCTCAGCACCATGCAGGACGTACCGCTGACTGTTACCCGCATCCTGACCCATGGGATGACGATCCACGGGAAGTCGCAGGTCACGACCTGGACCGGCGAACCCGAGCCGCACCGTCGTACCTTCGCCGAGATCGGCAGGCGTGCCGGTCAGCTGGCCAACGCGCTGCGCGACGAACTCGGCATCGACGGCGACCAGCGTGTCGCCACTCTCATGTGGAACAACGCCGAGCACGTCGAGGCGTACTTGGCGATCCCCTCCATGGGCGCCGTACTGCACACGCTCAATCTCAGGCTTCCCGCCGAACAGCTGGCATGGATCGTCAATCACGCCGACGACAAGGTCGTCATCGCCAACGGTTCGCTGCTGCCGCTGCTCGTGCCGCTGCTCCCCCACCTGCCGTCCATCGAGCACGTGGTCGTCTCCGGCCCGGGCGACCGCTCCGGGCTCAGCGGCATCGCGCCGCGCGTCCACGAGTACGAGGAGCTGCTGGCAGGCCGGTCCACCGACTACGACTGGCCCGAGCTGGACGAACGCCAGGCCGCCGCCATGTGTTACACCTCCGGCACCACGGGCGACCCCAAGGGCGTCGTCTACTCGCACCGCTCCATCTACCTGCACTCCATGCAGGTCAACATGACGGAGTCGATGGGGTTGACGGACAAGGACACGACACTGGTCGTCGTGCCCCAGTTCCACGTGAACGCGTGGGGTCTGCCCCACGCGACGTTCATGACCGGCGTCAACATGCTCATGCCGGACCGTTTCCTCCAGCCCGCCCCGCTCGCCGACATGATCGAGCGCGAGAAGCCGACCCACGCCGCCGCCGTCCCCACCATCTGGCAGGGGCTCCTCGCCGAGGTCACCGCCAACCCGCGCGACCTCACCTCCATGGCCAGCGTCACCATCGGCGGCGCCGCCTGCCCGCCCTCCCTCATGGAGGCGTACGACAAGCTGGGCGTCCGCCTCAGCCACGCCTGGGGCATGACGGAGACCTCGCCGCTCGGCACCATGGCCAACCCGCCCGCGGGACTGACCGCCGAGGAGGAGTGGCCGTACCGCATCACGCAGGGCCGTTTCCCCGCCGGTGTCGAGGCGCGCCTGGTCGGTCCCGGTGGCGAGCACCTGCCCTGGGACGGCGAGTCGGCCGGTGAGCTGGAGGTCCGGGGCTCCTGGATCGCCGGTGCGTACTACGGGGGTTCGGACGGCGAGCACCTGCGGCCCGAGGACAAGTTCAGCGAGGACGGCTGGCTGAAGACCGGTGACGTCGGCGTGATCAGCACGGACGGCTTCCTCACCCTTACCGACCGGGCGAAGGACGTCATCAAGTCCGGCGGCGAGTGGATCAGCAGCGTCGAGCTGGAGAACGCGCTGATGGGGCACCCGGACGTGGCCGAGGCCGCCGTCGTCGCGGTCCCCGACGAGAAGTGGGGCGAGCGCCCGCTCGCCACCGTCGTCCTCAAGGAGGGCGCGACCGTCGACTACCTGGCGCTGAAGGAGTTCCTCGCGCAGTCGATCGCCAAGTGGCAGCTGCCGGAGCGCTGGACGGTCATTCCGGCGGTCCCGAAGACGAGCGTCGGCAAGTTCGACAAGAAGGTGATCCGCAAGCAGTACGCGGACGGTGAGCTGGACATCACGCAGCTCTGACCCGGTACGTGGAGGAGGGCGGTACGGGAAGTCCCGTACCGCCCTCCTCGTATGCGCGGGCGTCCGCGCGGGCCTGGGCCCGGACCGGTGCCCGCGTCAGTTGGTGCCTATCTTCGCCAGCAGGTCGACGATCCGGGACTGCACCTCGTCGCTGGTGGAGCGTTCGGCGAGGAAGAGGACGGTCTCGCCCGAGCTGAGCCCGGACAGCTCCGACTCGTGCAGACCGGTCGAGGTGTAGACGACCAGCGGAGTGCGGTTCAACTGACCGTTCGCGCGCAGCCAGTCGATGATCCCGGCACGCCGGCGGCGTACCTGCATCAGGTCCATCACCACCAGGTTGGGCCGCATCCGGGTGGCGAGCTCGACCGCCTCGCTGTCGGACGCCGCCCGCGCGACCTGCATCCCGCGGCGCTCCAGCGTCTCCGTGAGGGCGACCGCGATCTCCTCGTGCTCCTCGATGACGAGCACGCGCGGCGGATGCTGTTCGCTGTCGCGCGGGGCGAGGGCCTTGAGGAGTACGGCTGGGTCCGCGCCGTACGCCGCCTCGCGGGTCGCCTGTCCGAGCCCTGCCGTCACCAGCACCGGAACCTCGGCGGCCACGGCCGCCTGGCGCAGTGACTGCAGGGCGGTGCGGGTGATCGGACCGGTCAGCGGGTCGACGAAGAGCGCGGCGGGGAACGCGGCGATCTGGGCGTCGACCTCCTCGCGGGAGTTGACGATCACCGGGCGGTAGCCGCGGTCGCTCAGTGCCTGCTGGGTCGGGACGTCGGGCGCGGGCCAGACGAGCAGCCGCCGCGGATTGTCCAGCGGCTCCGGGGGCAGTTCGTCGTCGACGGGACGGGGCTGCGGCCGGTTGGCGACCTCGACCGCGCCACCGGGGCCGTCCAGCGGTTCCGGGCCTTCGGCGGCGCCCCTGTCGGGCGCCCCTATGGCGTAAGCGCGCCCCGCGGCCACCGGCGCGGACATCAGCTGACCGGAACCGGGGCCCTTGGCGCCACCCGGCGTGGCCTGCGACGGCACCGGTTCCGGGCCGGCCTGGACCGCACCGGGCTGCGCGGGAACGGGCGGTGCGGGCGGTTCGGCCTCCGGCGGGGCGGCCAGCTTGCGGCGCCGGCCGGCACCGCCCAGGCTCTGGTTCTGCTGGTGCGCGAGGTGCTGCGCGAACGGAACACCCTGGCCCAGCGTCCGCACGCTGAACGCGCGGCCCTGCGTCGAGTCCGAGGACGGCATCGGCGCTTCCGCGGGCAAGGGCTGACGCCGTACATCCCGTACGGGCGACGCCTGGTCGGCGAGGTGCGGTGCGGCGGGCCGGGTGATCTCCCGCGGAGGCACGGGCGCGGCGGCCGGGGCGGCCCCGGTCGTGTGCGCGGTCGGCCCGGAGCCCGCCCAGGACTCGTCGGCGGACCCGTTCACCGCGGGTGCGGCCTGCCCCGGGCCCGAGGCGTCGTCCTGGCCCCAGCCGGGGGGCGAGGACGTGTCGCCCTGCTCCTCGGATGAGATCGGACGGCGTGCCCGGCGGCGGCCCGACGGGGCCGGGGACGCGGGGTGCGCCTGCGGCGGCGTGTGGTCGGCGTCCGGTGCCGTCCCTACGGCGTCGTGGCGCTCGGGCTCCTCTTCGGCCGCCACCACGGGGGGCACGGGCGGAACACGGTCGGCGTCGGCGGGCGGCAGCGCGAACGCGGTGCGCGGACCCGTCGGCTCGGCCCGGGCAGCCCGCTCCTGGGCGGCCGACAGAGCGCGACGCGCCCGCCGTCCGCCGGGCTGGGAGCTCTGCGGGTCGCCGCCCGGAGCGTGCTCCAGGGAGGCCGCGGAGGCCGGGGACATCTGGGCGGCCTGGGACGGCTGGGGTGAAGCGACGGCCGGGAGGGCCGGCTGGGGTTCCCCGTCCCGTCGCGCACGGCGGCCCGACGGCGAGACCGGCATCTGCCCGGCCGACGGCACGCCTTGGGGCGGCACGGTCTGCCCGAGCTGCGGACGTCCCTGCGCGCCCTCGGCAGCGGTCACCACGGACCCCTCGGAGGGAGCGGTAGCCACGGAGGGGCCCGACGCCCCGACCGGCAGAGCCAGCGCCTGCCCCGGCTGGGCTCCCTGAGCCCCCTGGGGGGCCGGGCCGGTCTGTGCCTGCTGCGGCAGCTCCCCCGCACCCGTCTCCGCCGGGCTGGGTCGTCCCCGCCTGCGCCCGGAGCCGCCGTGCGGTGCGCCGGCGCCCGGCTCCCCGAACTGCTGCTGTTCATCGGAGCCGGAAGGGCCGGAGGGGACGGAGGGAGTGGCGGAAGCGGGCGCGAGTGATTCCTGCGCCGCCGCTCCGTGCCGCGCCCTGCGTCGCCCGGTGGGCTCCGCCGCCTCGGCGTCCGAAGCCGCGGAACCGCCCACGGGACTGTCCAGGAAGGCGTCGGTCGACGACCTGCGCGCCCTGCGCCGGCCGCCGCTCGTGGCCTCCGGGTCCTGCTCGGGAGCGGGCTCCTGAGCAGGAACGGCCCCCTGCACCGCGGGCACCGCGTCCAACGGCGGGGGTGCGACGGTTCCGGAACCGATCCCGAGCGGTACTTCGAGCACGTACGCGCTGCCACTCATCCCCGGCATCTCGTGCGTCTGGAGCACACCGCCGTGCGCCCGGACGATCCCGCGCACGATCGGCTCGTGCACCGGGTCACCCCCGGCGAACGGCCCGCGCACCTCGATCCGTACGACGTCACCCCGCTGTGCGGCCGCCACGACCACCGTCGAGTCGACGTAACCGCCGCCGGGCGTCGGCCGGGTCTTGCCCGTCGAGTCGACCCCGGCGACGTCCGCGACCAGGTGGGCGAGCGCCGTCGCCAGCCGTACCGGGTCCACCTCGGCCTCGATCGGCGGGGCATGCACCGCGAACTGCGCGCGGCCGGGCCCGATCAGCTCCACGGCGCCGTCGATGCCGGCCGCCACGACCCCGTCGAGCAGGACAGGGAGCTTGGCGAGGTCCTCCGAGCCCGAGTCCAGACGCTGGTACCCCAGCACGTTGTCGACGAGGGTCGTCATCCGGGCGTAGCCCGCGGCCAGGTGATGCAGGATCTGGTTGGCCTCGGGCCACAGCTGACCGGCCGGGTCGGCGGCGAGCGTGGACAGCTCGCCCCGCAGCTCCTCCAGCGGACCCCGCAGCGACTCACCGAGCACGGCGGTCAGCTGGCCGTGCCGGGCGCTGAGCCCGGCGACCAGGTCGGCCTGCTTCTCCAGCTCCGAGGCGTACCGCTCCGTGCGGTCGGCGAGTTCGGCCGCGTGCCGCTCGGTCAGCTCGGCGAGCTCCGCGGCGTGCGTCTCGGTGAGCCGGGTGACCTCGGCGGCGTGGCTGCTGGTCAGCTCCGCGACTTCGCCCGTGTGCTGCTCCGTGAGCTCCTCGTACGGCCTGCGGTCGGTGAACGTCATCACCGCGCCGACCAGCTGGTCCCCGTCCCGCACGGGCGCCGTCGTCAGGTCGACCGGCACCTGCGCGCCGCTCCTGGACCACAGGACCTGCCCGCGCACACGGTGCTTGCGGCCCGACTTGAGGGTGTCGGCGAGCGGTGACTCCTCGTACGGGAAGGGCTCGCCCTCCGCGCGTGAGTGCAGGACCAGCGGGTGCAGTTCCTTGCCGCCGAGGTCGCTGGCACGGAAGCCGAGAATCTGAGCGGCGGCCGGGTTGACGAGGACGACACGGCCTTCCGTGTCCGTACCCACGACGCCCTCGGACGCGGCCCGCAGGATCATCTCCGTCTGGCGCTGCGAACGGGCCAGTTCGGCCTCGGTGTCGACGGTGCCCGACAGATCGCGCACGACCAGCATCAGCAGCTCGTCGCCGGTGTAGCTGGAGTGGATGTCGTTGTACCCGGCCTGGCCGCTGTCCAGGCTGGCGCTGGTGATCTCCGCCGGGAACTCGACGCCGTCGGTACGCCGCGCGGTCATCCGCGTCGGCTTGGTCCTGCCCTGCTCGTCCGCAGCCTCCGGCCGGCGCATCGACCCCGGGATCAGCTTGGAGTCGAACTCCGGAAGCAGATCGAGCAGTCCGCGCCCGACGAGCGCGGTGCCCGGGGTCTCGAACATTTCGAGGGCGATGGTGTTGGCGTTGACGACCGTGCCGTTGCAATTGACGAGCAGTAGCCCGTCCGGGAGGGCGTCGAGTATGGCTGCGAGGCGAGCAGCGCCTCGGGATGGCCTGCTGCTCACGACGACGCTTCCTCCCTGATTACCGCACCTTGCCCGACAGCGGGCCCCATCTTGCCCCTCGGGCCTCAGGCTGTCACTGGAGGAGTCTAAAGGCAGGGGAGGGCGGGGGGACGGCCTATGAGGGGGAGCTCTCACCAAGGTTCTGTGCGGGCGGTGTACGCCGAGGGCGTGACATGTGACTGTCCGCGCACCCTGTGACGTGCGCGGACAGCGGGCGGCAGGGGTTGTGGGAGGGCCGAGGGGAGGGCGGTCAGACGGTGGGCACAACCGGAATCAGGTTGTTCCAGCGCGAGATCTCGCAGCCGTTCACCCGGTTCAGATGCGCCGTGAAGTCCTGCCCCTGCCAGGTTCCGACGATCCGCGCGGTGGCAGGTCCGCCGTGGATCTGGGTGCACATGGCGTCCGCGGGCGTCGGCAGGAACGGGTTCTCGTCCGCGGCGTACGCCTCCGCCAGCCGGTCGCAGGCCCCCTGAGCCTTCGCGTGGGTGCCGCTCGCGGCCCTGTCGGGCCCGCACACGAGATCGAAGGTGCCGTCGGCCTCCGCGTCACCGGAGTCCGCGACGGTCACGGTCATCCGCATGGTGACCTCCTGGCCACCCTGCCCGCCCCGGCCGCCCGGAGCACCCTGACCCCGGCCCTCCTGTCCCCACGGGTCCTGCGGGTCGTCCAGGAACAGCGGCACCGGCAGCAGGGGTACGGGGACCGGCTCCACGGCGGGCGCCGCCGGCGCGGCGGCGGCGAGAGCGGCGAGAGAGGCGACGGCGGTGACGGCGAGACGACGCAGCATGTGGGGCTCCTGTGCTCTGGACACGACGTGCGGCGGACGGGCGGGGGTGAGCCCCCGCCCTCACTAACGCTCCGCACGCCGCGACGATGCGCAACCGCGGCGATGCTTTGCCCTGGCACCCACCTGCCTAGTACCGTGGGCGGCGATTGGTGACAGCGCGCTCGTCTGTGTCATCATCTGCAACGCACCACCCGCGCTCGCGCGGGGTGTGCTGGAGGCGTCGCCTAGTCCGGTCTATGGCGCCGCACTGCTAATGCGGTTTGGGTCTTAAAGCCCATCGAGGGTTCAAATCCCTCCGCCTCCGCTCTCACCCGAAGCCCCGTGCCCCTGGCACGGGGCTTCGGCCGTTCCCGGCCGCCGATGGCTCCGTACGGGTGAGGAGTGCCCCGTCCCGCCAGGCGTCCAGGACGGTGTTTTCGCAGCTCAGCGCTGGTGGAGCTAATGGATTTCGCGTGACGGCGCAGGTCATGTAATGTTGTTCTCGCAACGCCGACGGGGCACAAAAGCCCGGGAGGTAAGCCAGCGGGTCACACCAACGGCAGGCACTCGTAGCTTAACGGATAGAGCATCTGACTACGGATCAGAAGGTTGCAGGTTCGAATCCTGCCGAGTGCACATCGAATCGAAAGGCCCCCAGGAGAAATCCTGGGGGCCTTTCGCGTTGCCCGTGCGGCAGCGAAGTCGGCGGCCGTGGCGGCCTGTACCGCTCATCGGGTGGACGGCTCGCCGGTCGGGTCCCGCGTCCGCCAGGCCGGCATGGCCGGTCAGGGGCGGTTCATTCCTGCCGAGAGGTCAGGATGCGCAGAGAATGGCCCTCGTCCGGGTCGCTGACGGCATCGGCGGTGAACGTTCACTCAGGCATCAGCGCGAGAGGTGTCACTGTGGGGCTGACGTTCGATGACGAGGTGGTCGAGCTCCAGCCACTCGTAGCACTCCTCGCACCGGCAGGTGCCGTCGGTCATGAGGTACAGGTCCCTGACCGGGTGCGTGCGTTCGCATTCTGCGCAGAGGCGTTCCAGAGGTGACGTCATACGCTCGACGGTCCGCCCCTGGTGAAAGCAGCCGACAGGGTGCCGAAGGGGTCGCACAGGCGCGTCGGACCAGCTCATCGACAGTCCAGGCGCAGAGGTACGGCTCAACCTCCTGCGCGACAGGAGCGCGGCCGGGCCTGTCCTCCCCGTGCACGTGCCGCCGGCCGGTCAGTGATCCGTGGCGTCGTATGTCAGGCGGGCCTGTTCGACCCTGGGGAGGTTCGTGGTCGCCCAGGTGGCCAGGGTGGCGAACAGGGGGGCCAGGCTGCGGCCCAGGTCGGTGATCTCGTACTCCACGCGCGGCGGGACCTCGGGGTGGTACGTGCGCTCCACGAGGCCGTCGCGTTCGAGTTGGCGCAGGCGTTGGGTGAGCACCTTGGGGGTGATCGTGCCGATGCGGCGCTCCAGTTCGACGAAGCGCTGGCGGCCGTACTCGTTCAGGTTCAGCAGGATCGGGGTCGTCCAGCGGCTGAACACGATGTCGATGACCGGGCCCACTGGGCAGCTGAGCGGGCTGAGCGCCGTGGGTGCGGGCCGGGCTCCGTCCACGGTCATGCGTCGTCCCCTTCGAGTCGCAGCGTGATCCAGTGGACGGTGTCGCCGGGCAGCACGTAGCGCTCCGTCTCGACGAAGCCGTGGCTGAGGGCGAACCGCAGCCCGTCCGTGTTGGACGCCAGGACCACCGTTTCGATCACCTGGGCGCCGAGGGTGCGGGCCCGCTTCAGGGCGCGTTCGTAGAGCTCGGTGCCGTAGCCCTGGCGGCGGTGAGCGGTGAGGACGCGCGCGATGACGGTTGCCGTGAAGGTGTCGTCGGCCGGAGGGCGGACGGTCGTGCAGCCCACGAGGACGTCGTCGAGGTACGCGACCTCCAGATAGTTGTGGACGGCGCGGCTGCGTACGTCGTCGAGCGACAGGGGGTGGGCCGGAATGATCACGTTGTGGGCGTGCTGCCAGTCCTTGAGCATGGCGTCGCCGACGGGCTGTTCGATACGGAGGCCGGTCATCTCTCCAGGATGCCCCACCTGGGCGCCCGTACGGTGGGGGCGCTGATTGTTTCTGCGGAGTGCGGGGGTTGGGCGTGGGATGGCGGTGCACCGGTCTCCGGTGGCCCGATGGCGGGCCCGAGTTGGGGTGGCGCAAGGACGGCGCCGCCGGTGTCCGGCGGGTGAGCGCCCTCGTGTACGGGCAGGCGCTCGGCTTCCGGGCCGTCGGTGAGCGGCGCTGTGCCGGGGCGCGGGGCAACGTCTGTCCGGTGGATGCCGTGGTGCCGGCGCGCAGGACCGGGGCGCTGTGTCCGGAGTGCGCGCGGCTGGACCGGATGCATTCGGTGGCGGCGGACACGATCGCCGACGACTCGCGGACGTACCGCGTCTATCTCGCCTGGTTCGGTCCCGGCATGGTCAAGGTCGGGATCACCGCCGAGGAGCGGGGGGCGGCGCGGCTGCGGGAGCAGGGGGCCGTGGTCTTCACCTGGCTGGGGCGCGGGCCGCTGATGGCCGCGCGCCGGACGGAGGAGCTGTTGCGGGCCGCCCTCGGGGTGCCCGACCGCATTCCGTACGCGAGGAAGCGGGCGGTGAGGGGGGTGCTGCCGGGGGCCGGGGAGCGGGCCGGCGAGGTGGCGGAGCTGTACGGGCGGGCCGCGGCGCTCGAAGGGGCCGGGTGGCCCGAGTCGTTGGAGCGCCTGCCTCTGGAGGCCGTCGACCACGGTGCCGTGTTCGGTTTCGAGGGGACGGCCGAGGTGGCGCGGGCGGTGACCGGGCTGGTCGACGGGGGCGTGGTGGCGGGGCGGCTGGTGGCGGCCGCCGGGCCGGATCTGCATCTGGAGACGGGCGCGGGCGGAGTCCTGGTGCTGGACACGCGGCTCGTCAGCGGGTGGGAGCTCACGGCGGCCGGTGCGGGGGCGGGCGTGACCGTGCCCGTCGTCGACATCGGGGGCGCCGGAGTGCAGGACGGGTTGTTCTGAGAGGCTCGCGAGGAGAGGAAGGGTGGCTGGTGTGACTGGTGACAGTTCGGATGTCGTGGGGTTCTGGGAGCGGCTCGGGCTTCCCGGGATCATCGACATCCATACGCACTTCATGCCGGAGCAGGTGCTCCGCAAGGTGTGGGCGTACTTCGACTCCGTGGGCCCGCTGACCGGCATGGAATGGCCGATTGCCTACCGGCACGCCGAGGACGAACGGCTCGCGCTGCTGCGGTCGTTCGGTGTGCTCCGGTTCACGTCGATGCTCTATCCGCACCGGCCGGGGATGGCGGCCTGGCTGAACGGCTGGGCCGCGGACTTCGCGGAGCGCGTGCCCGACTGTCTGCACACGGCGACCCTCTTCCCGGAGGAGGGTGTGGAGCGGTACGTGCGGGAGGCCGTGGAGGCGGGTGCCCGGGTGTTCAAGTCGCACCTCCAGGTGGGGGCGTACGACCCGAACGATCCCCTGCTCGACGGCGTCTGGGGGCTGCTCGCGGAGGCCGGGGTGCCCGTGGTGATGCACTGCGGGTCCGGGCCGGCGCCCGGCAAGCACACCGGGCCGGAGCCCGTCGGCCGGCTGCTGGCACGCCATCCCCGGCTGCGGATCGTGGTGGCGCACATGGGGATGCCGGAGTACGCGGACTTCCTGGCGCTGGCGGAGAGGTACCCCGAGGTGCGGCTCGACACGACGATGGCGTTCACGGACTTCAGTGAGGAGTTCAGCCCGTTCCCTGCCGGGGAACGGGCGCGGCTCGCGGATCTCGGGGACCGGATCCTGCTGGGCACGGACTTCCCGAACATTCCGTACCCGTACGTCCACCAGCTGCACGCTCTGGAGCGGCTGGGGCTGGGCGACGCGTGGTTGCGGGCCGTGTGCCACGGGAACGCGAGCGCCTTGTTCGGGTGAGGTGCCCCGGGGCATCCAGGGCCGGGCGTTTCTCAGGGAATTCACAGGAACGGGCAAGAGCTCTCTCACAGGCGTCTCCCAGGGTGGGCGCATGACGATGACGACCTCGCCCCAGGGGCGTACCGAACGGCTCAGGCCGGACCGCGGTCCGGTCCGCGTACTCGTGGTGGATGACGAGGCCCCGCTCGCCGAGCTGCTCTCCATGGCCCTGCGGTACGAGGGCTGGGACGTGCGCAGTGCCGGCGACGGTGGCGGGGCCGTGCGGGCGGCGCGCGACTTCCGGCCCGACGCGGTCGTCCTGGACGTGATGCTGCCGGACATGGACGGGCTCGCCGTCCTCGGCAGGATGCGCCGGGAGCTCTCCGACGTGCCGGTGCTGTTCCTGACCGCCCGCGACTCGGTCGAGGACCGGATCGCCGGGCTCACCGCGGGGGGCGACGACTACGTCACCAAGCCGTTCAGCCTGGAGGAGGTCGTCGCGCGGCTGCGCGGGCTGATCCGACGCTCCGGTACGGCCGCCGCCGCGCGGAGCGATTCCACGCTCGTCGTCGGTGACCTGGTGCTCAACGAGGACAGCCACGAGGTCAGCCGGGGCGAGCGGTCGATCCACCTCACGGCGACCGAGTTCGAGCTGCTCCGCTTCCTGATGCGCAATCCGCGCCGGGTGCTGAGCAAGGCACAGATCCTGGACCGGGTGTGGAACTACGACTTCGGCGGCCAGGCCAACGTCGTCGAGCTCTACATCTCGTACCTCCGCAAGAAGATCGACGCGGGGCACACCCCGATGATCCACACCCGCCGCGGGGCCGGGTACCTGATCAAGCCCGGTGAGTAGGCGGGTGCGGCCGGCGGGACGGCCGAGGCGGGCATGGACGCTGCGGACCCGGCTCGTCGTGTCGGCCGTCTCGCTCATCGCGGTCGTGGCGGCGGTCATCGGTACGGTGACCGCCATCGCGTTCCAGAGCTACATGTACGGAAAGCTGGACGACCAGCTGCACTCCCTCGCGGAACGGGCCGATCGGCCGCCCGGTTCGCCGCTCCCGGGGGGGGCCGCAGGACGCCGGGCCGCTGGGCTTCGTCGGGATGGGAGGCCAGCCCCTCGGCACGATCGGCGCGGTGGTCGCGGACGGCTCCGTCGCCGGGTCGAAGGTCGTCGTCGAGGACACGGGGCAGCGCGCCCAGGTCAGCACGCGGACGCTCACCGGCGCCGAATCGCGGGCACTGGAATCGGCCGGGGCCGATGTGGGCTCCGGGGCGCGCGGAGTCGATCTGCCGGGTCTCGGCAGCTACCGCGTGGAGGCCGTCGGCACGTCCGACGGGAACACGATCCTCGTCGCGATCCCCGCCGACGAGGTCCGCGGCGACCTCGCCGCACTGATCCTCGTGGAGGTCTGCGTCACCGCGGCCGGGCTCGTAGCCGCCGGGATCGCGGGCGCCGCCATGGTCGGCGTCGCCCTGCGCCCTCTGCACCGGGTGGCCGCCACCGCGACCCGCGTATCGGAACTCCCGCTGCACAGCGGCGAGGTGGACCTCGCCGAACGCGTACCGGACGCCGAGGCCGATCCGCGTACCGAGGTCGGACAGGTCGGTGCGGCGCTCAACCGGATGCTGGGGCACGTCGGTTCGGCGCTGGAGGCGCGCCAGGAGAGCGAGACGCGGGTGCGGCAGTTCGTCGCCGACGCCAGCCACGAACTGCGCACCCCGCTGGCCTCCATACGCGGCTACGCCGAACTCACCCGGCGCGGACGCGAGGACACGGGACCCGACACCCGGCACGCTCTCGGGCGCATCGAGTCGGAGGCGCAGCGGATGACCGGGATGGTCGAGGACCTGCTGCTGCTCGCCCGGCTCGACGCCGGTCGCCCGCTCTCGTACGAGAGCACCGATCTGTCACCGCTCGTCGTGGACGCCGTGAGCGACGCGCGCGGCCGGCAGCGGCGGGGAGGCCGGTTCCCACGAGGAGGAGCACCACTGGCGGCTGGAGCTGCCGGACGTTCCCGCGTCCGTGCGGGCCGATGCCACCCGGCTGCATCAGGTGCTCGTCAACCTCCTGGCGAACGCCCGTACCCACACGCCGCCCGGGACGACGGTCACCGCACGCGTCCGCGCGGCGGGCGCGGGCCGTCCCTGGGTGACGATCGAGGTGCAGGACAACGGGCCGGGGATCGCGGCCGACCTGCTGCCGCACGTCTTCGAACGCTTCGCGCGGGGCGACGCCTCGCGCTCGCGCAACGCGGGCTCCACAGGTCTGGGCCTCGCCATCGTGCAGGCCGTCGTCGCCGCGCACGACGGACGGGTGCGCGTGCGGTCGGTGCCGGGGAACACGGTGTTCTCGGTGCGGCTTCCCGCTGACCCGGTGTACGCGGGGAAGTAGCCGGAGGCCGCGGAGGAATCCGCGCTCACAGCACCGGCACAGGCTCAGCACACCGGTGTGACAGCGGGGTCGGCGAGCGTGAAGGACATGCGAACCGACACCCCTTGGAGCACCCTGCCGGCCCGGGAGCATCTCCTGGCCGGAGCGGTCGACGCGGCCGGTGCACCCGTACTCGACGTCGTGGTCCCGGTCTTCAACGAGGAGAAGGACCTCGAACCCTGCGTCCTGCGGCTGCGCGAACACCTCACGCGAACCTTCCCCTACCCCTTCCGGATCACCGTCGCGGACAACGCGAGCACCGACCGCACGCCGCGGGTGGCGGCCCGGCTCGCGGCGACCGTCCCCGAGGTGTGTTCGTACCGGCTGGAGGAGAAGGGCCGCGGGCGGGCGCTGCGCACGGTCTGGTCCCACTCGGACGCGCCGGTCCTCGCCTATATGGACGTCGACCTCTCGACCGACCTCAACGCGCTGCTGCCGCTGGTCGCGCCCCTGATCTCGGGCCACTCCGACCTCGCCATCGGCTCCCGCCTCGCACGCAGTTCGCGGGTGGTGCGCGGCTCGAAGCGGGAGTTCATCTCCCGGGCCTACAACCTCATCCTGCGCTCCTCGCTGGCCGCCCGCTTCAGCGACGCGCAGTGCGGATTCAAGGCGATACGGCGTGAGGTCGCGCAGCGGCTGCTGCCGATGGTCGAGGACACCGGCTGGTTCTTCGACACCGAGATGCTGGTGCTCGCCGAGCGCGCCGGTCTGCGTATCCACGAGGTACCGGTCGACTGGGTCGACGACCCCGACTCGACCGTGCACATCGTGCGGACGGCGACCGACGACCTCAAGGGCGTGTGGCGGGTGGGGCGGGCGCTGGCCGTCGGCGCCCTGCCGCTCGACCGGCTGGCCCGGCCCTTCGGGGACGATCCGCGCGACCGCGCCCTGTCCGGGGTGCCGGGCGGGCTGGCCCGCCAACTGGTCGGGTTCTGCGTCGTCGGAGCCCTCTCCACGCTCTTCTACCTCGCCCTGTACTCGCTGTTCCGGACGGGCCTGGGACCGCAGTTCGCCAACGGCGGCGCGCTGCTGGTGTCGGCCGTCGCCAACACGGCGGCCAACCGGAGACTCACCTTCCGGGTGCGGGGCAGGGGCGGCGCCCTGCGTCACCAGGCGCAGGGGCTCGTCGTCTTCGCCATCGGCCTCGCCCTGACCGGCGGCTCGCTCGCCGCGCTCGGCGCGGTCTCCGGATCGCCCTCGCACGGCACGGAACTCGCCGTCCTGATCACGGCCAACCTCGCGGCGACGGTGCTGCGGTTTCTGCTCTTCCGCGCCTGGGTCTTCCCCGACCGGAGCGGCTCCGAACACGAACTGAGGAACGTCCGATGACCACCTTCCCCGACCGTCTGCCGGCCCGGCCGCCCGGCACCTCAGCCGCGCACGGCCGCCCGTCGGCCACGTCCGCGGCACACGGCCGCCCCCGGGAGCCGTTCCGGCGCCGCGCACTGCGGGGCAGGGACGAGGACCCGGTCTGGGTCCGTCCGGCCGTGCTCGGCATGTTGCTCGTCGTGGGTCTGGCGTATCTGTGGAACCTCAGTGCCTCCGGATACGCCAACTCCTTCTATTCCGCCGCCGTGCAGGCGGGCAGCCAGAGCTGGAAGGCGTTCTTCTTCGGATCGCTGGACTCCGCGAACGCCATCACCGTCGACAAGCCCCCCGCCACCCTCTGGCCGATGGCCCTCTCGGTGCGGCTCTTCGGCCTCAGCGCGTGGGCGCTCCTCGTCCCCCAGGTGCTGATGGGCGTGGCCACGGCAGGGGTGCTGTACGCCGCCGTACGACGGCGCTTCAGCGCGCCCGCAGGACTGATCACGATGGCGGTGTTCGCGCTCACGCCCGTCGCCGCGCTGATGTTCCGCTTCAACAACCCGGACGCGCTCCTCGCCCTCCTGATGACCGTCACCGTGTACTGCGTCCTCCGCGCGCTGGAGAACGGGCGGACGAAGTGGCTGGTCTGGGCGGGCGCCGCCGTCGGGCTCGCGTTCCTGACGAAGACCCTCCAGGCGTTCCTGGTCCTTCCGCCGCTCGCCGTGCTGTACGCGGTGTGCGCGCCCACCTCCGTACGCAGGCGGCTGGGCCAACTCGCTCTGGCGACCGGTGTGATCGTGGTCGCCGGTGGCTGGTGGGTGGCGATCGTCGAACTGTGGCCCGCCTCGTCGCGTCCGTACATCGGCGGTTCGCAGAACAACTCCTTCCTTGAACTCACCTTCGGCTACAACGGGCTCGGGCGTCTCAACGGCGAGGAGACCGGCAGCGTCGGTGGTGGGGGCGGTGGCGGCCAGGGCGGTGGCTGGGGTGAGACCGGAATCGGGCGGATGTTCAACTCCGACATCGGCGGCCAGATCTCCTGGCTGCTGCCCGCCGCCCTGATCCTGCTGGTCGCGGGCGTGTGGCTGACCCGGAAGGCGAAGCGGACCGACACCGCGCGCGGGGCGTTCCTCGCCTGGGGCGGCGCGCTGCTGACGACCGCGCTGGTCTTCAGCTTCATGGCGGGCATCTTCCACCAGTACTACACGGTGGCTCTGGCCCCCTACATCGCGGCGCTCGTCGGCATGGGCGTCACGGTGCTGTGGGAGGAACGCGCCGCGCTCCGGGCGCGGGCGGTCCTCGCGGGCACGCTCGCCGTCACGGTGTACTGGTCGTACGTCCTCCTCGGGCGCACCCCGGACCATCTGCCGTGGCTGCGCTGGACCGTCCTGGCCGTCGGGCTCGTCGCCGCGGTGGGCCTGCTGTCCGCCTCCCGGCCGGTACGAGGGCTCGTGCCCGCCGTCGTGGCTCTCGGCTTCGCCGCGTCGCTCGCGGGCCCGACGGCGTACACGATCAGCACGCTGAACACCGGGCACCAGGGCTCGATCGTCACGGCGGGTCCGTCCGGCGCCGGCATGACGGGCGGCGGCCGGGGTGGTCCCGGCGGCGGCGAGGGCCCGGGCGGTGCCGGCGGAACGGGCCGGCCCCCGGGCGCCCAGCCGGGCCAGGGTCAGCCGGGCCAGGGTCAGCCGGGTCAAGGTCAGGGTCAGCCGGGCCAGGGCCGCCAGCAGGGCGCCATGCCCGGCGGCACGGCACCCGGCGGTACGGCACCGGGTGGCACAGCGCCCGGCGGGGCCACGGCCGAAGGCGGCGCGGGTGGCATGGGCGGCGGCATGGGCGGGGGCGGCATGGGCGGGCTGCTCAACGGCGCGACCGTCGGGGCGGAGGCCGAGAGGCTTCTCGCGGCGAACGCCTCGGACTACACCTGGGCCGCCGCGGCCATCGGTTCGCAGAACGCGGCGAGCTACCAGCTCGCCACCGGTGAACCCGTGATGGCGATCGGCGGCTTCAACGGCAGCGATCCCGCACCCACGCTCGCCCGGTTCAAGGGGTACGTCGAGGACGGGAGGATCCACTACTTCATCTCGGGCGGCGGCATGGGCGGCGGTGGCGGCGACAGCGGCACCTCCTCGCGGATCTCCTCGTGGGTGGAGGCCTCCTTCGAGAAGGTCACGGTCGGCGGCGCGACCTTCTACGACCTCACCCGGCCGGTGGGCGGAGCCGGGTAGCCGAGGAGAGGAAGGGCTCGAAATCCTTCCCGGCGGTGGTCGCGAAATTGACTTGTACGGCGTACAAGGAGTGCCTTACGGTGTACGACGCCACGCACTCCCATACACCGTACAAGTAGCACCGGAGCTCAAGGAGCCCGTATGACGGCGACCACCGCCGAGCCGAACGACCTCGCCCCCCAGGGGCACCCGCAGCGCTGGCTGATCCTCGGCGTCATCTGTCTGGCCCAGCTCACCGTGCTGCTCGACAACACCGTTCTCAACGTCGCCATCCCCTCCCTCACCACCGAGCTGGACGCGTCCACGGCCGACGTGCAGTGGATGATCAACGCCTACTCGCTCGTCCAGTCCGGCCTGCTCCTCACGGCCGGCAGCGCCGCCGACCGCTACGGCCGCAAGAGGATGCTGGTCGCGGGCCTCGCGCTCTTCGGCATCGGTTCGCTGGTGGCCGGGTTCGCCCAGTCCTCCGGCCAGCTCATCGCCGCCCGCGCGGGGATGGGCATCGGCGGCGCGCTGCTGATCACCACCACGCTGGCCGTGGTCGTCCAGATCTTCGACGACACCGAGCGCGTCAAGGCGATCGGCCTCTGGTCGACCGTCAACTCACTGGGCTTCGCCACCGGTCCGCTCATCGGCGGGATCATGCTCGACCACTTCTGGTGGGGCGCGATCTTCCTCATCAACATCCCGGTCGCGGTCATCGGCCTGATCGCCGTCGTGCGCCTCGTGCCGGAGTCCAGGAACCCGCAGGGCGACCGGCCCGACCTGCTGGGCGCGCTGCTCTCCACCGTCGGGATGACCGCCGTCGTGTACGCGATCATCTCCGGCCCCGGACACGGCTGGGCCTCCGGCCAGGTCCTGCTCACCGCCTTCACCGGCGTGGCGGTGCTCACCGGATTCGTCCTGTGGGAGCTCCACGTCCCGTACCCGATGCTGGACATGCACTTCTTCCGGAACCAGAAGTTCATCGGGGCGGTCGCGGGCGCTGTCCTGGTCGCCTTCGGGATGGGCGGTTCGCTGTTCCTGCTGACCCAGCACCTGCAGTTCGTCCTCGGGTACGGGCCCCTGGAGGCCGGACTCCGTACGGCTCCGCTGGCGCTCACCGTGGTCGCGCTCAACCTCACGGGGCTCGGCGCCCGCCTCGTACCGAAGGTGGGAACCCCCGGCACCATCGCTGCCGGGATGAGCCTGCTGGCTGCCGGACTGGGTGCCATCGCGGTGTTCGGCAACGACGGATACGGCGGGATGCTCCTCGGCCTGGTCGTCATGGGTGCGGGCATCTCGCTCGCCATGCCCGCCATGGCCAACGCGATCATGAGCGCTATTCCGCCGGAGAAGGCGGGCGTGGGCGCGGGAGTCAACGGCACGCTCGCCGAATTCGGCAACGGCCTCGGCGTCGCCGTGCTCGGCGCCGTGCTGAACTCCCGCTTCGCCGCCCTCGTACCCGCGGCCGTGGGAGCGGCCTCGCTGCCCGCCGCGCTCGCCGCCGCGGACGGTGCCGGGGAGCGGCAGCGCATCACGGACGCCTTCGCCTCCGGGCTGGAGACGAGTCAGCTGGTCGGGGCGGTCGCGGTGCTCGCGGGCGGGCTGCTCGCCGCGGCGCTGCTGAGGCGGGCCGAGCGGATGGAACCGGGGCTTGCGGGCCCTGCCGCGAAGGGCCGGCTGCGGCAGACTCGGCCGGAACGGCGGCATAGCATCGGAGGGGACGCGTACCGGACCGTGGTCGTCCGGTACGCACCCCGGCCCAGCCCCAGTCCTCACCCCAGTCCCGTCCCCCAGCTCCACCGCCCCGGTCCGTCCCGTCCGGCAGAACGAGGAGAGTGCGCCATGGTGTCCGCGGCCGACCGCGTGAAGAACCCCGCGAGGACCAGCGTGTGGCTGGATCAGCGGGCCCCCTCGCGCACCCGCAAAGCCGAGTCGCCGGTGGGCCTGGACCGGGACAGGATCACCGCGGCGACGGTGCGCCTTCTGGACGCGGAGGGCCTCGCCAAGTTCTCCATGCGCCGCCTCGCCGCGGAGCTGGACGTCACCGCCATGTCTCTCTACTGGTACGTCGACACCAAGGACGACCTGCTGGAACTGGCGATGGACTCGGTCTTCGCCGAGATCGTGCCGCCCAGGGAGGACGCGGACTGGCGTGACCGCCTGCGCGACATGGCCCGCAGCTACCGCGAACTGATCGTCCGCCACATCTGGGTGTCACCGCTGGCCGGTCACTTCCTCAACATCGGCCCGCACGCGATGCTGTTCTCCTACGCCGTCCAGGACGTCATCCGCGCCACCGGGCTGCCGACGAACCACCAGACGGGCGCCCTGGCCGCCGCGTTCCACTTCGTCTACGGATTCAGCACCATCGAGGGGCACTTCGTGGAGCGGTGCCGGGAGGCGGGGCTCAGCCAGGACGAGTACTTCCAGCAGGCGATGGGCACCGTCAAGGCCCAGCCGCACCTCAAGAAGTTCGTCGACAGTGCCTCCGGCGCGATGGAGGCGCGTGGCGGCGGCACGGTCGAGGAGATGCGCGAGCGGGACTTCGTCTTCGCCCTGGACCTGGTGGTCGCGGGCATCGAGTCGATGTGCGCCAAGGCGGGCGTCGCCGCTCAGTAGCCCCGGTCCACGTCCACGGCGAGCGCCGGCACCGTGCCCGTACGCAGCTCGTCCCAGCACGTCTCGAAGTCACTGACGACGTCCTCGTCGGCCGTGATACCGGCGGAATGCGACGTGATCACCGTCCGGGGGAGCCGCCAGCAGCCGTCGTCGGGCGCCGGGGGCTCCTCGGGAAGCACGTCGAGCACGGCCCGCCGTACGTTCCCGGCGCGCAGGGCGGCCGCCAGCGCGTCCAGGTCCACCGTCGCCCCGCGCCCCACGTTGACGAAGCTCGCCCCGCGCACGGCCGCGAAGCGGCGAGCCCCGAAGTACCCCCGCGTCGCGCCGGTCAGAGGCAGCGCGGCGACCACCCAGCGCGCGGCGCCCAGCTCCTCCGAGTCCATGTCCGCCCCGATCACCCGGTCGAAGCCCGGCGGGGGTACGGCACGCGGGCCGCGGGCCACACCCACCGTCCGGATGCCGCACCCGCGCAGCAGGCCGGCGACCGCCGAACCGATGCGCCCGGTGCCGTGGACGAGGGCGGTCTGCCCGGCGACGAGCTCCGAGGGAATGCGCCGCCACTCGGCCCGCGCGTGCTGCGCGGCGAACTCCGGGACGGCCTGGCACTCCGCGAGCACCCAGGCCAGGACGTACTGGGCGATCCGCTCGCCCATGCGCCCCACCGTCCGGGTGAGCAGCGCGCCCTGCGGCCAGGGGCCCGAGCCGAGCAGGGCGTCCGTACCGGCGTTGACGCTGTGGAACCAGACCAGCCGGCCGCTGCGCAGCGCGTCCGGCAACGAGGCGCCCACGTACACGTACGGCTCGTCAGGCGCGCTCGCCGGCGCCCGCTCCACCGGTCGCCCGGCGATCCGCTCCAGCTCCCGGAGCACGGGCTCGCCCACTTCGGGCGCGACCAGCAGCCGGGCCCGCGCGAGCAGGCCGGGGGCGGGTATCGCCTGTTCGGGTGCGGACATGGGCGTCAGCCGCCGGAGGACAGACGGGCCGGGAAGCCGCCGGTGGCGACCGGACCCCACCGCTCGGGGGTGATCCGGATGATCGACTTGCCCTGCTTCACCATCGCCGCCCGGTACTCGTCCCAGTCCGGGTGCTCGCCGGAGATGTTCCGGAAGTACTCGACGAGCGGCTCGACCGAATCCGGTGAGTCGATCACCTCGGCCGAACCGTCGATCTGCACCCAGGGCCCGTTCCAGTCGTCCGACAGGACGATCACGCTCACCCGCTCGTCCCGCTTGGCGTTACGGGTCTTGGCGCGCTCCGGATACGTCGAGACGACGATCCGGCCCGCGTCGTCGACGCCGCAGGTGAGGGGGGAGCCCTGGGGGCGGCCGTCGGACCGGGTGGTCAGCAGGATCGCCCGGTGCCGGGGCCGTACGAACGCCAGCAGCTCGTCGAGCTCCACGGGGGTGTTGGTCGCGATGTGGGGTGCCATGCCTTTGACCCTACGGCGCCCCCGGATCCCTACGAGGGCAGGGACTCGCCCTGCACCGCCTGGATGTCCAGCTCCACGCGGAGTGTCGTGCCGATCGCCGAAATGCCCGCCCGCACGACCTGGTTGTAGTTCATGGCGAAGTCGTCGCGACGCAGTTCGGCGGTCGCGTGGAAGGCCGCACGGACCCCGCCCCACGGGTCCGGTCCGGTGCCCAGGTAGCTGAGGTCGAGGTCGACGGCGCGCGTCACACCGTGCAGTGTGAGCTCCCCGTGCACCGTCCAGCGGTCCGGGCCCGCCGGGGTCAGCCCGGTGGAGCGGTAGGTGATCTCCGGGAAGCGGTCCGTGTCCAGGAAGTCGGGCGAGCGCAGATGCTTGTCCCGCATGGAGTTGCCCGTGTCGATGCCGGCCGCGCTGATGACCGCGTCGACCCGGGACCGCTCGATGTCCGGCGCGATCTCGATGCGGCCGGAGAAGTCGGTGAACCGGCCGTGCACGCTGGAGATCCCCAGGTGCTGGGCCGCCGCGCCCACCGAGGAGTGCGCCGGGTCCAGCGACCACACGCCCGGAGGCGGCAGCTGCGCCCCGCCCTGCCGGGCCATCACGACCGTGCCCGCGTCGATCCGGCCACCAGCCGTGACGAGCGCGGTCGAGGCGGTGGGCGCGTAGCCGACCGCGGTGACGATCACGGTGTACGCGCCGCCCGGCAGCGGGTCCTCGGTGCGGACCGCCCCGTCCTCGTTCGCTGCGGCGCGCAGCACCTGGGTGCCCGTCATGTCGGTGACCGTCACGACCGCGTGCTGGACCGCCCAGCCGTCCCGCGTCCGTACCTGTGCGCGAAGTGCCATGCCGTATCTCTCTTCTCGCTCCATGACCCGCCAGGGCCGAATGAGTCGGGCCCCGGGGGCGGGTGCGGCAGGCCGTCCCCTGCCTGCCGTACCCGCCCCGGGGCCCGTTTCCGCCGACGGGGACAGCCTCTCCGCTCGAAGTGCCGTCCCGCCAGGGGTCCTGGTTACTCGCCGGGGTGGGCGAGCTCGATGTCGTGGCCGTCCGTCCCGTGACCCGCCACGGTCAGGGAGCCGGCCACCGGCGGGTAGCCGGTCGCGACGACCGAGTAGTCGCCCGCGTCGAGGTCGGTGAAGGCGTACGCCCCGTCCTCCCCCGTCGTCGCGGTGGCGACCACGTTGCCGGCCGCGTCGATCAGCGTGACGCGGGCGTCGGACAGCGGGGCCCGGGCGGAGCCGGCCCGCACCACGCCCTGGACCAGCGCACCGGCCCGCAGCGCCGCCTCGACCCGGGTGACACCCTGGCCGCCGATCTCCACGGGCAGCGCCAGCGGGCGGAACCCGGCGGCGTTCAGGGCGACGGTCACCGCGCCCGGGACCAGCTCACCGAAGGTGAACTCGCCCGCGTCGCCGGACCTTCCGGTCGCCAGCACGTCGCCGCGCACATCGGTCACGACGACCATGGCGCCCTCGACCGGAGCCCCGGTCTCCTCGGCCCGGACGGTCCCGGTGAGACCGCTCGTACCGACGAGGAGGATGTCGTACGCCACCGGCTCCTCGCCGACGACCACGGTGGACGCCTGCGGCTGGAAGCCGTCTGCGGACGCGATCAGGACGTACGAACCCGCGCCCGGCGCGTCCAGCACGTAGCCGCCGTCTGCCTGGGCGACGGAGCGCCCCAGCTGCCGGCCGGCCGGTGAGATCAGCGTGACGGCGGCCCGTGCGACCGGTACGCCCTCCGCGCCGAGCACCACACCGAGCACCGCCGTGCCGCGTACCGCCTCGACCGGAGCGTCGAGGGTGGCGACCGAGGTGACCCCGGCGACGCCCTCGGTGACCTGGGCGGCCTCCGGGACCGCCTCGGCGGCCGGGGTGTCGTTCGACGCGCTCGTCTTCAGCGCGACCTCCTTGATGAAGATCGTCACGATGAACGCGACGAGCGCGGCCGGGGCGGCGTACAGGAAGACGTCACCGACGCCGTGCCCGTACGCGGCCTCCACGACCGTACGGAACGGGCCGGGCAGCGTGTCCAGGTCGGGGATGCCCCCGCCACCGGTACCGCCGTGGCCCAGGGCCGCACCCTCGGGGCCGAGGTCGGCCAGTCCGTCCTTGACGTAGTGGGTGACCCGGTTCGCCATGACGGCGCCGAGCGCCGAGACGCCGATCGCGCCACCGAGCGAACGGAAGAACGTGACGACGGAGCTGGCCGAGCCGAGGTCGGCGGGAGCGACCTGGTTCTGCGTGGCGAGCACCAGGTTCTGCATCATCATGCCGACGCCGAGGCCCATCACGAACATGTAGACCGCGATCTGCCAGTACTCGGTGTCGTACCGGATGGTTCCCAGCATCCCGAGCCCGGCGGTCACCAGGAAGCCACCGCTGACCAGCCAGGCCTTCCAGCGGCCGGTCTTGGTGATGACCTGTCCGGAGACGGTCGAGGAGAGGAAGAGCCCCGCGATCATCGGGATCGTCATGACGCCGGACATCGTCGGCGACTTGTCGCGCGCCAGCTGGAAGTACTGGCTGAAGAAGACGGTGCCCGCGAACATCGCGATGCCGACGAACAGGGAGGCCACCGAGGCCAGCGTGATGGTGCGGTTGCGGAAGAGGCGGAGCGGGATGATCGGCTCGCTCGCCTTCGACTCGACGAGGAGGAAGAGCCCGATGAGCACGACGGTGCCGCCGAGCATCGCGTACGTGGGTCCGGAGATCCAGTCGTACTTGTCACCCGCGAAGGTGACCCAGAGCAGCAGCAGGGAAACCGCGGCGCTGATGAAGAAGGCGCCCGCCCAGTCGACCTTGACCTCGCGCTTCACGACCGGGAGCTTCAGGGTCTTCTGGAGCACGACGAGCGCGATGACCGCGAACGGCACGCCCACGTAGAAGCACCAGCGCCAGCCCATCCAGCTGGTGTCGGTGATGACGCCGCCGAGCAGCGGGCCGCCGACGGTGGCGACGGCGAAGACCGCGCCGAGGTAGCCGCTGTACCGGCCGCGCTCGCGCGGGGCGATCATCGCGGCCATGACGATCTGCGCGAGGGCGGAGAGACCGCCGACGCCGACGCCCTGCACGACGCGGCAGGCGATCAGCATCCCGCTGCTGGTGGAGAGACCGGCGACGACCGAGCCGGCCACGTAGATGATCAGCGCTATCTGGACCAGCAGCTTCTTGCTGAACAGGTCGGAGAGCTTGCCCCACAGGGGAGTGGTGGCGGTCATGGCCAGCAGCGAGGCCGTCACGACCCAGGTGTAGGCGCTCTGGCCGCCGCCGAGGTCGTTGATGATCTCGGGCAGGGCGTTCGACACGACGGTCGACGACAGGATCGCGACGAACATGCCGAGCAGCAGCCCGGTCAGTGCTTCCATGATCTGCCGGTGTGTCATCGGCGTGCCGTCGGGGACTTCGGCGCCCCCGTGCTTGGCGTGGCCGCCCCGCACACCGGTGGGTGTGGTCGTAGCCATTGAGTTCCTTCTCTTTGCATCTGTTACATAGGTGTACGGGTGTGCGAATCCTCTGAGTGCCGCGTGCGGCAGTCCCCGCTGTGCTTTCCGGGAAGGCACTCACCGGAGCCCCGGCAGGCGAAGCTGTCGCGCAGCCGGGACAGCAGGGTGTTCAGCCGGCCGACGTCCTCGTCGGACCAGTCGATGAGTTTCCTGGCGAACATCTCGGTCGTCCGGCGGCTCAGCTCGTCGAGCTGCTCGCCTCCCGCAGGGGTCAGCCGCAGGATGCGGGACCGCTTGTCGGCGGGGTCGGGGGACCGTTCTATCCAGCCGCGTTCGGCCACATGTGCGACGTGACGGCTGGTCACCGACATGTCCACGGCCAGCAGCTCGGCCAGTCTGCTGATGCGCATCTCGCCGTGTTCCGCCAGGAGTGCCAGCACGGCGGCGGAGCCACCGGGGCACTCGGGGGGAAGGGTCCGGGCGAGTCCCCGCTTGACCGCGCCGACGGCGCTGAGCTGCCGTGCAAGCTCCTGGTAGTGGCTCCGAGCGGCCATCGGCCCTCCTGAGATCTCGGCGCCAACTAATTGCTTAGGGCAACCATAGAAGCCGTTGGTTGCTACAGGCAAACTAAAAGAGCCTTGCAGAAGTAAAGGAACGCAAAAGCCTGAGTAGGGTCCCGGTCAAACGCCCAGCGTGTGCCGCCGGCGCCATCCCGACTGTGACCCGCACCACCCCGTGGGGGTCCGTCCGCCGGTGGAACACCCGCATTTCGCCTGCCCCCGCGCCACCCGGGGGTTGGGTGGTAACGCCGAGTTCGCTAGGGTCCTGCCCCATGGCACACAACCCCCACGCCCCTCAGCCGGGCCCCGAGGGCACCAACGACCCGGCGGGCAGCACCCAGATGTTCCGCGCATTCGTCGACGAGGGCGAGCCGCAGCGCAGGCAGCAGCCGGCCGCGACCTCGTCCGGACCGAAGGCCGGAGTGATCGCGGCTGTCGTCGCCGTCGTCATCGTCCTCGGTGCGGTCGCCTGGCTCGCGCTCGGCTGACCGTCGGCCCCCACGTCGGTGGGGGTCACTTCCAGCTGGCGGTGACGTCCTGGGTCTCGGTCCGCATACCCAGAGGCACCCGCCAGGACTCCACACAGACGGTGTACGTCTTCTTCCGCACCGCTCCCGCGTCGATCGGCGTGGGGAGCGGCTGCGTCGACTCCACGGTCGCCCAGTCGACCCCGAGCGCGCCGATGATGTGCGTCTCGAAGGTGAGGTCGCCCGAACGGACCGGTGAACCACCGGTGTTGCGGAACTCCACGGTCACCTTCTCGCACCACCGCCGGTCCGCGTCGGCGTGCACCGGGTCGCCTACCTGAAGTGCGGCGGGCCCGGCGGGAGAGGGACTGCCCGACGGCGGCGGGGTGGTGCCCGTGCCCCCGGAACCGCCGGTGCTCCCTGGATCCGCGCCTGTGCCGCCGGAGCCTGCGGTGGCCGAGCCGGCCGGGCCCCCCGGGGGCGCCGGGTCCGGACTCCCGGGGCCCGGAGCCGTTCCACCGGAGCCACTCGTTTCGCCACCGACGCCGCCGCTCGCGGCCGTACGCCCTGAGGCTCCCCCGGTGTCTTCCGGTACGCCGGGCAGCTCACCGCCCCGACCCGGGCCGTCCGCGCTCTTCCCGCCGGATCCTCGGTCTCCACCCCCGGACCCGTCGCGCTCCGCGCCAGGGGTGTCCAGTGGGATCAGCGTGACCTTGTCCGAGGGCAGGCCCGCGGCACCCGGCGTCCCGGCCGGACCCGCGCCCGCTGCCCCGACCGCCGCGTAACCGTCGTCGCCCGTACCTCCGCCGCAGGCGGCCACCGCGCCACCCAGGCACAGCACGGCCGCCGAGGCGGCGATCACGGTGCCCCGGCGGCCGGTCGAGCCGAATGTCTGACGTCGCATCGCGCCAGTGTGGCTGACGGTCCGTCAATTCGGAACCCTTGCGATGCGGCGCGGGGGGTCAGTCGGCGACGAGCCCCTCCCTGAGCTGGGCGAGCGTACGGGTCAGCAGCCGGGAGACGTGCATCTGCGAGATGCCGACCTCCTCGCCGATCTGCGACTGGGTCATGTTGGCGAAGAAGCGCAGCATGATGATCTGCCGCTCGCGCGGGGCGAGTTTGGCCAGCAGCGGCTTCAGGGACTCGCGGTACTCGACGCCCTCCAGGGCGGTGTCCTCGTATCCCAGACGGTCCGCGAGCGAGCCCTCGCCGCCGTCGTCCTCGGGCGAGGGGGAGTCCAGGGACGAGGCGGTGTACGCGTTGCCGACGGCCAGCCCGTCGACCACGTCCTCCTCGGAGACGCCGAGCGCCTTGGCCAGCTCCGGCACGGTCGGCGAGCGGTCGAGCTTCTGGGCGAGCTCGTCACTGACCTTGGTGAGGGCGAGCCGCAGCTCCTGGAGCCGGCGCGGCACGCGCACCGACCACGAGGTGTCGCGGAAGAAGCGCTTGATCTCGCCGACCACGGTGGGCATCGCGAAGGTCGGGAACTCGACGCCCCGCTCGCAGTCGAAGCGGTCGATCGCCTTGATCAGGCCGATGGTGCCGACCTGGACGATGTCTTCCATGGGCTCGTTGCGGCTGCGGAACCGTGCCGCCGCGTAGCGGACGAGCGGGAGGTTGAGCTCGATGAGCGTGTCCCGCACATAGGCCCGCTCCGGGCTGTCCGTTCCCTCGGGGCCCGGTGCGGGGCCCAGCGCGGCGAGCCGCAGGAACAGGGAGCGGGACAGCGTGCGGGTGTCGATGGCTTCCGACGAGCTGGTGAGCACGGTCGGTGCCGGCACGCTCTTGGTGAGCGTGAGCACCTTCGAGCTGCCCTGATCTGCGGACATGCCACCCCCTTGAGGTCGCGGACGGTCGCGGTGGCCGCGACCATCGGAGGAACGCAGCCTCCACCTGAATACCGGAGGGGAGGCTGCGGCAAACGCGCTTCCAGCAGAATGTCACATGTCGGCAACACGCTGTAGTGACATGTCGACAAGTCAGCGGCATATCTGTGCAGGAAACAGGGGGTGTGAGGCTTTTACGCCGCCCGGACCGAATCAGTCACGGTCTACCCGATCCGGTTACGCCTCGATCCTATTTGCGGATCGAAGTCGGGCGAAACTTCTGGCTAGCAGTCTTGACACATGCATCTGGGAAACGCCCAGTTCGGCGCTGATCTGTGACTGCGTCAGATTGCTGTAGTAGCGCAGGAGCAGGATGCGCTGCTCGCGCTCTGGCAGCTGGACGAGAAGGTGCCGTACGAGGTCCCGGTGTTCGACCCCCGCGAGGGCGGGGTCCTCGTACCCGAGCCGGTCCAGGAGTCCTGGCAGCCCGTCGCCTTCCTGAGCCGCCTCCAGCGAGGTCGCGTGGTACGAGCGGCCCGCCTCGATGCAGGCGAGCACCTCCTCCTCGGGGATCTTGAGCCGTTCGGCGATCTCCCCCGTGGTGGGGGAGCGGCCGTGGGCGGTCGTCAGGTCCTCGGTCGCGCCGGTGACCTGGACCCAGAGCTCGTGCAGGCGCCTCGGTACGTGGACGGTCCGAACGTTGTCCCGGAAGTACCGTTTGATCTCGCCGACCACGGTCGGCATCGCGAAGGTCGGGAACTGGACGCCGCGTTCGGGGTCGAAGCGGTCGATGGCGTTGATCAGGCCGATGGTGCCGACCTGGACGACGTCCTCCATCGGTTCGTTCCGGCTGCGGAAGCGGGCCGCCGCGTACCGGACGAGTGGCAGGTTCGCCTCGATCAGGGCCGCCCGGACCCTGCCGTGTTCGGGAGTGCCCGGCTCCAGCCCCTTGAGCCGGCCGAACAGGACGTGCGTGAGCGCCCTGGTGTCCGCGCCCCGGGTCCTGGCGGGCGTGGTGGGATCGGGCGTCTCGGTCTGGATGTCGTCGGTCTGGACGTTCTGGGGAGGCACTTGAGGCGCTGTACTGGCCGGCACGGTGACGCCACCCCTTTGCGGTCAACTACGGTCAACTCATCCGTCAAAAGCGGTCATAGCATCACAAGACATGTCCACTGTGTGCAAGCACCGCTTATGGCCGTGTTGAGCGCAAGGTGGTTTAAACGCATAGAAAAAACCCCTCACCTGAGAGGTGAGGGGCCAGGCGGACCAAGGGCCCGCGACGCGTCAGAACGGGTAGTCGGCGATCACCCAGGTGGCGAACGCGCGCCACTGTCCGGCCGCTGCCTGATGGGCCGGATGCTCGATGTAGCGCTTCAGGGCGTCCTCGTCGGCGACGGCCGAATTGATCGCGAAGTCGTACGCGATCGGCCGGTCGGTGATGTTCCAGGCGCACTCCCAGAACTCCAGCTCCGGTACCTGCCCCGCCAGTGCCTGGAAGGCCTCCACGCCGGCGACGACCCGCGGCTCGTCCCGTTCGACGCCTTCGTTCAGCTTGAACAGGACCAGGTGACGGATCATCGGGTTCTCCTACTTGATGAGCTCGGACATGAAGTCGCCGACGCCCGTAGCGGCACTCGCAATGCCTTCGAACCCTACCTGGACAAGATCAGCGGCCCGGGCAGGGGACGTGATGATCGTGTACAGCACGAAGACCGAAACCGCGTAGAGCACGATCTTCTTCACTTGCACAGCCACTGCCTCTCCCGTTCGCTCCCCTGTACGGTCGGGCGATTCTAGCCGCACGAATGGCCGTATCCCGAGGATGTTTCCGATCAGGCACCAGATCGCTGATGTGGTCTTTAGGGACCAAGGACCCTGCCATCGGGGCCCTTCGCCCGGCTGTGGGGCTTTCGTGCGGAGGCAGGATGGACCACGAGCCCGCGGATCCGGCAGGAATCCGCAGGGCGAGGAACAGGACCCCTCCGTGGGGTCCGCGCCGCGACCGTCCCCCCGGGTAGCGGCGAGGACCGGAAGGCCCTGTTCCCCTCGGGGGAAGCGGCCTGTCCCCCCGGCGCCGCTTCCCCCGACCTGAACCCCGCCCGGAACGCCCGAAGGGCCCGACGCGATGCGTCGGGCCCTTCGTAAGAGCGGTAGCGGAGGGATTTGAACCCTCGGTGAGTCTCCCCACACTCGCTTTCGAGGCGAGCTCCTTCGGCCGCTCGGACACGCTACCGAGAGAGAGCTTAGACCATCTCGGGCCGTGGTCGGAAATCAGATGTCAGAGCTCGCGGAAGAAGGCCGTCAGCTGGGCGGAACACGCCTCCTCCAGCACTCCGGCGACGACCTCGGGCCGGTGGTTCAGTCTGCGGTCCCGTACGACGTCCCAGAGCGAACCCGCGGCGCCGGCCTTCTCGTCGCGTGCCCCGTAGACCACCCGGCCGATCCGGGACTGGACGAGGGCACCCGCGCACATCGTGCACGGTTCGAGGGTGACGACCAGGGTGCAGCCGGGCAGCCGCCACTCGCCGAGCACGGCGGCGGCCCTGCGGATGGCGAGCACCTCGGCGTGGGCGGTCGGGTCGCCGGTCGCCTCGCGTTCGTTGTGGCCCGTGGCGAGCAGCGAGCCGTCGGGGCCGAGGAGCACGGCGCCGACCGGCACGTCGCCGGTCAGCGCCGCCTGCGCGGCCTCGGCCAGGGCATGGCGCATGGGTGCCTGCCACGGGTCCCGTACCGGGTCGTGGAGAGGCGGTGAGAGGGGTGGGGGTGGTGGCGCGTTCACCCGCGGACCCTAACGGACGGACTCCATGACCTCGGCCGCTCCCAACGCGTCCGTGATCTCCACCAGCGCATCGGTGCGCAGTGTCAGCAGCTCCTTCTCCGAAAGACCGAAATCGGCCAGGAGCCCGAGGTCGCCGAGCGGCCCCGCGGGTACGGCGTCGAGAGGGATGTCGTCGTCGGCCGCCGGGTCCGACCGGCCGTCCACGGCCGCTTCCTCGGACACTTCGGGCTCGCCGTCCTCCGTGCCGTCGAGGTCGACGAGCTCTTCCAGTGCGGCGATCTCGTCCTCGGCCCCCGGTTCGCGGCCGAGCAGTTCGTCGGTGAGGAGGATTTCCCCGTACGAGGAGCGTGCGGCGGCGGACGCGTCCGAGACGTAGATACGGGGGTCCTCCTCACCGTCCACCCGGACGACGCCGAACCAGGCGTCCTCCTGCTCGATGTAGACGAGGACCGTGTCCTCGTCCACTGAGGCGTCCCGTGCCAGATCGGTCAGATCGGACAGGGTCTCCACATCGTCCAGCTCCGTGTCGCTCGCTTCCCACCCGTCTTCGGTGCGCGCGAGCAGTGCGGCGAAGTACACCGTGACTCTCCCACTTGTCATAGGTGAATCGGTCCGACGGGAGGGCAGCCGTTGTTCCGGCTGTCCTGTGCCCGCCCAATCGGCATCGTGGCAGAAACAGCGGCGGAGCGAGACCTCTTCGACCGTTGCGTCGGCCATCAGTTGCCGGCAGTGCCCGCTCGGCGGAGGGACATCGTGGCCTGTACACCGGCCGGTAAGGGCGGCGCGAAGTGGCCGTCACCATCGGAACGTACGCATCCGCATCGCTTGGCGCATCCGGGCCGCACGGGCTCTGCGCGGCTGGACCCGGTCGCGCAGCTGCTTGGCCTCGTGGAGCTCGCGCAGGAACTGGGCGCGGCGTCTGCGGCGTGACGTCTCACTCTCCCGGGTGTCAGGCGCGCCCGGCGCGTCGTCCGGGGCAGCCGGGGCCGCCAAGGCCTCCGGGGGGACACGTGCGGTACGTGCGGCCCGTGCCCGTTTCGGCTTCTCGCCGTCCGCCATCGACACACCACCCCAATGCTGGGTCCGTATGGCACCACCTTCCCTCCGAACAGGTGGTTGATGCCAGCGCAGGGTGCCGGGAGGCCCGGCTACTGTTGAGGCCATGCGCATTCACGTCGTCGACCACCCGCTGGTGGCGCACAAACTCACCACGCTGCGCGACAAGCGCACCGACTCCGCCACGTTCCGGCGTCTCGCCGATGAGCTGGTCACGCTGCTCGCGTACGAGGCCACCAGGGACGTGCGCACCGAGCAGGTCGACATCGTGACGCCGGTGACGGCCACGACCGGCGTCAAGCTCTCGCACCCCCGCCCCCTGGTCGTACCGATCCTGCGTGCGGGTCTCGGGATGCTCGACGGCATGGTGCGGCTCCTGCCGACCGCCGAGGTCGGCTTCCTCGGCATGATCCGCAACGAGGAGACGCTCCAGGCGGAGACGTACGCGACGCGGATGCCGGAGGACCTCTCGGGCCGCCAGGTGTACGTCCTGGACCCGATGCTGGCCACCGGCGGCACGTTGGTCGCGGCCATCAGGGAGCTGATCAGGCGCGGTGCTGATGACGTCACCGCGGTCGTGCTGCTCGCGGCGCCCGAGGGCGTCGAGGTGATGGAGCGCGAGCTGGCCGGTACGCCGGTCACCGTGGTCACCGCCTCGGTCGACGAGCGGCTCAACGAGAACGGCTACATCGTGCCGGGTCTCGGAGACGCGGGCGACCGGATGTACGGCACGGCCGGCTAGTACCGCGCGGCTGAACACCTGTGAACGGAACGGCTGCCGGGAGTGTCCGGTGACCGTTCCGTTCCCGTTTCAGCAGGACGAAGGGGCCGGGGCCGGCTTCGTGAGGGCGGTCAGCGCGGTCGCTGCGGCCCGGGTCGTGTTCAACGCCTTGAACTTCGTACCGAGAATCAGGTCGACGTCCGCCGTCTTGCGGGCGTCCGTCTTCTGCGTACTGCCCGGAAGCTGCGTGCCGAGCACGGTGAACGAACCGCCGGCGGCCGTCGGGGCGCCCAGCAGCATTCCGGGACCGGGGACCTTCTTGTCGTACGCGGCCGGGGCGTTGCCCACCTTGCCGATGACGAAGCCGCGCTTCTTCAGCTCCTCGGCCGCGGCCTTGGCGAGCCCGCTGCGCGGGGTGGCGTTGTAGACGTTCACCTTGATGCCGGCCGGCCTGGGCAGCGCCTTCGGGGCGGCCGCCGGCTTGACCGAGGCGCACTTCTTCTTGTGGTCGGCGGCGACGGCCTTCTCGTCGCCGCCGGTGAAGACGTCGATGAGCTGCAGCGTGCCCCAGCCGGCCAGGCCGAGGGCCACCACTGCGGCGACGGTCGCCAGGACCAGCCTGCGACGGTGACGGGGGCGGCGCATCCGCGGGTACGCGTTTCCCGTGATGCGGTACTTTCCGCCCATGCCGGGGGGAGTGAGCATGCTCATGGACGAAGCGTAGTGCGACCCAGTGATGATGCCTACTAAATGATCAATGGATTGCACCCACACGAGCCTGAAAGCACTCGAAAGGCCCGACGACGGCCACGGCTGGCCGTGAGCGGTTGCGGAGGTGGGGTCAGCCCATTTCGAGGACGCGCGCGTGCAGCACCTGGCGCTGCTGGAGCGCCGCGCGGACCGCGCGGTGCAGTCCGTCCTCGAGGTAGAGGTCGCCCTGCCACTTCACGACGTGGGCGAAGAGGTCACCGTAGAACGTGGAGTCCTCGGCGAGCAGGGTTTCGAGGTCCAGCTGGCCCTTGGTGGTCACGAGCTGGTCGAGGCGGACCGGACGCGGGGCGACATCCGCCCACTGTCGGGTGCTTTCCCGGCCGTGGTCGGGATATGGCCGCCCATTTCCGATGCGCTTGAAGATCACACGGAAAGCCTACCGGGCAAGGGGCTCCGGGCGCAGCACGGGACGGTGACTGTGCCGGTGACCGAAACAGGCAAAACCCCCCGAAGGTGGAGCGCTCCGCCACCGTGGACGCGGGACGGGTCCCGCGCGGGCCGAGGCGGGTTCCCCCGAAAGGGGGCGGGGGCGGCGTGGCCGCGGGCGGGTGACGTCCCGCCCGCGGCCACGCCGGAGGCCGTCGGTGCCCCGGGCACCGGGCCGCTCCGGGCGTACGGCTCCGGAGTGCGGGGTTACTCGGTGACGCCGTGCGCGTGGCCCTCGCGGAGGCCGCCGCCGCTGCCGGGCTCCCCGGTCGTGGGCTCGTCCGGAACCGGACGGGTCAGCGAGCGCAGGTCGTAGGCGTAGGTGCCGACGGCGTTGGCGATCACGTCGATGTTCGTGTCGAACAGACCCATGTCGACGTTGTCGATGTCGTCGCAGGCGGCGTGGTAGCAGGGGTCGTACGCGATGCCCGCCTCGCCGCCGAACTTCTCCGCCTGGGCCGGGGTCTTGATGCCCTCGGCGCCGGTGTCGGTACCGCCGGACGGGATCCCGACCTCGATGAACGGGCCGTAGTCGGAGCGCCCGGTGAAGTCCGTGCCCTCGTGCGCCTGGCCCTTTCCGTCGAGGAACTCGTTGATGTCGCGCTCCAGCTGCGCGGAGCCCTCGGGGCCCTCGCCCGCGCCGACGCCGTCGGAGTTGTTGCCGTCGAAGACGAACTGCGCGCCGTTCGGCGAGGCGATCATGTCGAAGTTGAGGTAGAGCGCGATCTGCTCACGCTGCTCCTCGGTGAGCGCGGCGACGTACGCCTCGGAGCCCAGGAGGCCGTTCTCCTCCGCCGACCACCAGGCGAAACGCACCTTGTTGGCGGGGGTGCGGTGGGTCTTGGCGAGTTCCAGGGCGACTTCGAGGAGGCCGGCCGAGCCGGAGCCGTTGTCGTTGATGCCGGGGCCCTCGGTGACCGAGTCGAGGTGGGCGCCGAGCATCACGGTCTTCGCCGTGTCGCCGCCGCGGGTCTCCGCGATGACGTTGCGCGTGGTGCGCTTCTCCTGGAACTCACGGATCTCGAAGGAGACCTTCACCTCGCCCTCGGCCAGGTCGGCCGCGAGCTGCCGGCCCTCGGCCATGCCGAGTCCGCCGGTGGGGATCTTCCCCGACTCGACGTCGCCGAGGGTGCCGGAGAGCACGCCTTCGACGTTGTTGTAGATGACCGCCCCCACGGCCCCCGCGGTGGCGGCCGTCGCCTGCTTCTGCGCGAAGGAGCAGCCGCCGCGCTTGATCAGCGCGATCTTTCCGGTGAAGTTCGCCGAGGCGTAGTCCGTCGCCTCGCAGCCGGTGGTGTCGTCGAGCGGGACGGCGGCCAGGGCCGCCTCCACGCCGCCGACCGGGGTGGACTTCGTGTACGTCATCGCCTTGATGCCGATGTCGCGCGGGGTGGGCGAGACGACGGCGAGCTTCTCGGCGAGGGTCTCGGTGTAGATGAAGTCGAAGGACTCGTACGAGACGTCGTACCCGGCCTTCCTGAGCAGCTGGTAGACGTACGCGGCGGAGGCGTCATGGCCCAGCGAACCGGCCGCGCGGTGGCCTTCGGCGGAGTCCGCTATCGCCTGGAACCGCTGGAGGTGCCGGTACGCGTCGTCCGCGGACGAGCGATTCACCAGCTTGCGCGCCAGTTTGGCCGCGTCCTTCGCGGGGTCGTGCGAGGACTGTCCCTGGTAGGGGGATGCGCCCAGGAGGAGCGGCGTGGCCAGGGCGGTGGCGGCCACAACAGCCATGGCTCTGCGACGAGTTGCGTGCACAGGAGTCCTTCCGGTGTGAACAGATGTGCACGAAAGCTAGCGAGTGCAGTGACATCTGGGAACTGTTGTGGCTCGTTGTCATCGGTTGTGTGTCTCGTTCGTGATCACTTCTTGGCCCGGGGCTTCCCGGACGTGCCCGTGCCCGTGGCCTTCTTCGCCGCCGCCTTCGCCTCCTGCTTGTACGCCCGCACCTCGGCGAGCGATTCGGGACCGGTGATGTCGGCGACCGAACGGTGCGAGCCCGCCTCGCCGTACGGCCCCGCCGCCTCCCGCCAGCCCGTGGGCCGCACACCGAACTGCTTGCCCAGCAGCGCGAGGAAGATCTGCGCCTTCTGGGCGCCGAATCCGGGCAGGGCGTTCAGCCGCTTCAGCAGTTCGGCCCCGGTCGGGGCGTCCGCCCAGACGGCACTCGCCTCGCCGTCGTACTCCGCCACGAGGTACTGGCAGAGCTGCTGCACCCGCTTGGCCATGGAACCGGGATACCGGTGCAGGGCGGGCTTCTCGGTGAAGAGGGCGGTGAAGGCGTCCGGGTCGTGGGCGGCGATCTCGTGGGCGTCCAGGTCATCGCCCCCCATCCGCCGCGCCAGGGTGTACGGGCCGGTGAACGCCCACTCCATCGGCACCTGCTGGTCCAGCAACATGCCGACGAGAGCGGCCAGCGCGCTGCGGCCGAGCAGCTCGTCCGCCTCGGGCTGCTGGGCGATCCGCAGGGTGACGTCCTTGCTGTTGTCGCTCTTGGTCATGATCCGATGATCGCGACAGCGCGGGACGTCTGCGAGTCGGGCCGCGCCGATGGCGCACAGTCTTCCCTCTCGCGAGAGTGCGGCCCGCCGCACCGCGCCGGGCCTGATGCTCCTCGCCCCGTGCCTGTTGACTTGGAGTGCACGCGAAGATCCAGACTCCTCGTCAGCGCCCGTGTCCGGCGGGTGCAGGAGGGGGAACTCCCATGCGTTACCGCACGATCGGCACCACCCCGGAGACCCGGCGCGAGGTCAGCGTCCTGAGCCTGGGCGCCATGCTCTTCGGCACGCTCACCGACGAGAAGACGTCCTTCGCGATCCTCGACCGGTACGTGGAGGCGGGCGGCACCTTCGTCGACACCTCCAACAACTACGCGTACTGGATCAACGGCACCCGGGGCGGCGAGAGCGAGAACGTGCTCGGCCGGTGGCGCCGCAGCCGGGGCGTCGGGGACGAGATCGTCGTCGCCACGAAGCTCGGCGCCAGCCCTCTCGCCGAGGGCACCGGCTACCTCGACAACGCCGAAGGACTGTCGGCCGAAGTGGTCAGGACCGCCGCCGAGCAGAGCCGGGAGCGTCTCGGGACGGCGAAGCTGGACCTGCTGTACGCACACATCGAGGACACGGCGGTCCCGCTCGAAGAGACCGTCGAGGCCCTCGCCGGGCTGGTCGCCGAGGGCACGGTCGGGCTGCTGGGCGTGAGCAACCACAGCGTGTGGAAGGTCGAACGGGCCAGGAACATCGCGGCGGCGGCCGGACTGCCCGGATACGAGGTCCTCCAGTACCACCACACGTATCTGCGGCAGCGCACCGATCTGCCGGGCCAGCTCTCCGGCGGCAGCCAGGGCGTGGTCGGCTGGGACATGCTCAGCTACCTCCGTGCCGAACCGGACCTCGCGATGGTCGCCTACTCGCCGCTGCTCGCGGGCGGTTACGTGCGTACGGACAAGCCGCTGAGCCCCGCGCACGACCACCCCGGTACGCCCGCGCGGCTGGCGGTGCTGGGCGAGGTGGCGAAGGAGGCGGGGGCCACCGTGAACCAGGTGGTGCTGTCCTGGCTGATCGGGGGCGAGGTGCCGATGATCCCGCTGGTCGGCGCGTCGTCCGTGGCGCAGCTCGACGAGAGTCTGGCCGCCGTGGAGCTGGAACTGACACCGGAACAGCGCACCAGGCTCGACGCGACCGGCTGATCCCGCGATCCCCGCCGCGTCAGGGGGTCAGCCCGGCCGCCCGTGTCCGCAGGTAGCGGACCTCGGGCTCGCTCAGGGTGCGGGCGGCGGCCCGTTCGTAGGCGGCGCGTGCCCCCTCGGGGTCCCCGGCCTTCTCCAGCAGATGGGCCCGCACGGCGTCCAGCCGGTGGTGGCCCGCCAGCCGGTCCTCCAGCGCGTCGAGCTCCAGGAGCCCGGCGCGCGGGCCGTGCACCATGGCGAGGGCGACCGCCCGTCCCAGTTCGGCCATGGGGTCGGACGCGTGCCGCACGAGGACGTCGTACAGCGCGAGGATCTGCGGCCAGTCGGTGTCCTCGGCGCGTTCGGCCTCGTCGTGGAGCGCGGCGATCGCCGCCTGCACCTGGTACGCCCCGGCGGGCCCCTCGGACAGGGCCTCGGCCACCAACGCGGTGCCCTCCGCGATCGCGTGGCGGTCCCAGCGGGTGCGGTCCTGCTCGTCCAGCGGGATCAGCTCGCCGTCCGGGCCGGTACGGGCGGGGCTTCGGGCCTCGGTGAGCACCATGAGGGCGAGCAGCCCCGTCACCCGGCCCTCCCGGGGCAGGAGGGCGCGTACGGCACGGGTCAGCCGAATGGCCTCGCGGGCCAGGTCCGCACGGTGCAGATCATGGCCCGAGGTCGCCGTGTGGCCCTCGTTGAAGATCAGGTAGAGCACCTGGAGCACGGTGGAGAGCCGCTGGTCACGGTCCTCGGGCACCGGCTGCCGGAACGGTGTGCCCCGCACCTTCTGCTTCGCCCGGCTGATCCGCTGCGCCATGGTCGCCTCCGGCACCAGATGGGCGCGGGCGATCTCCGCCGTCGTCAGGCCGCCGACGGCACGCAGGGTGAGCGCGATCTGCGCCGCCGGGGAGAGCGCCGGGTGGCAGCAGAGGAAGAGGAGGGTGAGGGTGTCGTCCTCGGACGGCGCACGGCTCTCGCCGGGCGGCGGCGCCGTGAAGGCGTCCCGGGGGGTGAGCGCCGCGGCCGTCTCCTCCCGTCTGCGCCGTGCGGTTTCGCTGCGCAGCTGATCGGTCAGCCGGCGCGAGGCGATCCGGATGAGCCAGCCGCGCGGGTTGTCCGGCAGCCCGTCGGCCGGCCACTGCCGGGCCGCCGCGAGCAGGGCCTCCTGGACGGCGTCCTCGGCCGCGTCGAAGTGTCCGTACCGCCGTACGAGCGCACCGAGGACCTGCGGCGCGTGCCGGCGCAGCAGGTCCTCGACCTCGGTCGTACGGCTCACACGGCACCTTCCGGGGCGGTCAGGACTTGTCTCCTGGGCCTTCGTCGATCGGGCGGATCACCACCGGGTACACGGGCGCGCCCTCGGGCTGCGGGCAGCGCACGATGCGCGCGGCGATCTCGGTGACCCTCTCAAGGTTCTCGCAGTCGAGGACCCAGTACCCGGCGAGCAGTTCCTTCGTCTCGCCGTACGGTCCGTCCGTGACGACGGTCTGCCCGTCGTCCCCGACACCCACGAAACGGGTCCTGGCGGGCTCGGCCAGGCCCTGGCCGTCCACCATCTCGCCGGTCTCCGCGAGGTCGTCGTTGATCCCCTGCATGAAGGCGAACATCGCCTGCACGTCCTTCTCGCTCCAGGCCGGGCTCTGCGGGGATCCCTTGCCGCTCATCGCGTCGTAGTCGACCTGCGAGCCCTGCACCATCACCAGGTACTTCATGATTCCTTCTCCTCGGTCCGGGTGCCGCCCCCCGTGGGCGGCTCTCACAGGGGACGTCGGAACAGGGCGGGGAGTCTCGACACCGCGCGGAGGAATTCTCCGAATCACCCGGCGGCCGAGCGGCGACCGGTGCGCCAGGGGCGCGGCGGGGCCGGTACCGGCCGGTGGGCGCGGGGGGCCTGACAGTAGAGTTCGGCTGCGTCTTTCCCCGATCACCGAGGTACCGGCCTTGTCTTCCGCACCCTCCACCTCCTGCGAACCGTCCGTCCCCCAGCCCTCGCGTGCCGTGAGCGTCGTGGGGATCGGTGCGGACGGATGGGCGGGCCTGCCGGACGCCTCGCGCACGGCGCTGCTGACGGCCGACGTCGTGATCGGCGGCGAGCGCCAGCTCGCGCTGCTCCCGGCGTCCTGCGCGGGGCGGCGCGTGCCGTGGCCCTCGCCGCTCAGGCCGGCCGTCCCGGGGCTCATCGCCGCGCACGCGGGGCACGCGGTCGCCGTCCTGGCCAGCGGTGACCCCATGTTCTACGGCATCGGCCGCACCCTCACCGAGGAGTTGGGGGCCGGGTCGCTGCACGTCCTGCCGCATCCGTCCTCGGTCTCCCACGCCTGCGCCCGGCTCGGCTGGCCGCTGGAGGACACCGAGGTCGTCACGCTGGTCGGCCGCCCCGCCGCCCGGCTGGCCGCCGCCCTCCACGAAGGGCGGCGGCTGCTCGTCCTGAGCGCCGGTGCCGCGACGCCCGCCGCCGTGGCCGCCCTGCTCTGCGAACAGGGCTTCGGGCCGAGCCGGATGAGGGTGCTCGAACAGCTCGGCGGGGAACGCGAGTCCTGCGCGGAGGGGATCGCCGAGACCTGGGCGCACCCGGCGGGCGACCCGCTGAACATTGTCGCGGTGGAGTGCCGGCGCGCACCGGAGGCGCTGCGGCTCGGAGCCGTACCGGGGCTGCCCGACGAGGCGTACGAGCACGACGGCCAGCTCACCAAGCGGCACGTCCGGGCCGCGACGCTCGGCGCGCTCGCGCCCGCCCCCGGTGAGCTCCTCTGGGACATCGGCGGCGGCTCCGGTTCGATCGCAGTCGAGTGGATGCGGACCGCGCCGTCCTGCCGGGCGGTCAGCGTGGAACGCGACCCGGAGCGGGCGCTGCGCATCGCGCGCAACGCCGACCGGCTGGGGGTGCCGGGTCTGCGGGTCGTGACCGGCCGGGCACCGGAGGCGCTGGCCGGACTCCCCGTGCCCGACGCCGTGTTCATCGGCGGCGGGCTCACCGTCCCCGGCCTGCTCGACGCCTGCTGGGAGGCCCTTCCCGTCGGCGGCCGGCTGGTCGCCAACACGGTCACCCTGGAGTCCGAGGCGATGCTCGCCGAGCGGTACCGGGTGCACGGCGGGGAGCTGGTACGTCTCGCGGTGGCCCACGCCGTTCCGGTCGGCGGCTTCACCGGCTGGCGCCAGGCCATGCCCGTGACCCAGTGGTCCGTTCACAAACACGCATCCGTGCCCGCACAGACCTCCGTGCGTAAGCGGGCGTCCGTGCGCAAACTCTCAGGAGACAAGAACACATGACCGTGTACTTCATCGGCGCGGGCCCAGGTGCGGCCGACCTGATCACGGTGCGCGGCGCCCGGATCCTCGCCGCGAGCCCCGTCTGCCTGTACGCGGGCAGCCTCGTGCCGCGCGAACTGCTCGACGACTGCCCGGCGGGCGCACGGCTCGTGGACACCGCGCAGCTGGACATCGAGCAGATCACGGCCGAGCTGGTAGGGGCCCACGCGGCCGGGCACGACGTGGCGCGGCTCCACTCGGGCGACCCGTCGGTGTTCAGCGCGGTCAACGAGCAGATGCGGCGGCTGGACGAGGCCGATGTGCCGTACGAGGTGGTGCCGGGCGTGCCGGCGTTCGCGGCGGCGGCCGCCGCGCTGAAGCGGGAGCTGACGGTGCCGACCGTCGGCCAGACGGTGATCCTGACCCGGATCGCGCAGCGGGCGACCGCGATGCCGGAGGGCGAGGACCTGGCGACGCTCGGACGCAGCGGTGCGCTGATCGTGCTGCACCTGGCGGCGCGGTACGTGGACCGGGTGGTCGAGGAACTGCTGCCGCACTACGGGGCGGACTGCCCGGCGGCGGTGGTGGCGATGGCGTCGCGGCCCGACGAACTGATCCTGCGGGGGTCGCTGGACTCCATCGCGGAGCAGGTGAAGGACGCCGGGGTGATCCGGACCGCCGTGATCATGGTGGGCCGTACGTTGGGGGCGGAGCAGTTCCGGGACAGCCACCTGTACTCACCCGAACGTGACCGGCACGCCTGCTGACGCCTGCGGGCTGAGGGGGAGACGTAAGGGCGGCGGGGACCGACGGGCCTCCGCGGCCCGCGGTCACCGGACGTCGCTGCGCCCCACCACCGCCCCGGCGCGGTCGATGCAGATGACGTCCACCGCCACCGGCGCGCCCCGCAACACCGACAGGGCCTGATCACGCGCCGCCACCGCCACCAGATCGCCGAGCGGGACGCCCGCCGCCGTGCACAGCTGGAGCGCCTCCAGTCCCGTGTTGGCCGTGGCGATCCGGGCCGCCAGTTCCTCGTCCGCGCCGCCCGTCCTCGCCAGCTCCGCCAGGAACGGTTTGTCGACCTGCGAGCGCGCAGAGTGCAGGTCCAGATGACCCGCCGCCAGCTTCGACAGCTTCGCGAAGCCGCCGCACACCGTCAGCCGGTCCACCGGGTGCCGGCGAACGTACTTCAGCACCGCGCCCGCGAAGTCCCCCATGTCGAGCAGGGCGATCTCCGGCAGCCCGTACTCGGCCACCACCGTCTTCTCCGAGGTCGAGCCCGTGCATCCCGCCACGTGGCGGTGCCCGGCGGCCCGTGCCACGTCCACGCCACGGCGGATGGAGTCGATCCACGCCGAGCAGGAGTACGGCACGACGACCCCGGTCGTACCGAGGATCGACAGGCCGCCCAGGATGCCGAGCCGCGGATTCCACGTCGAGCGGGCGATCTCCTCGCCGTGGTCGACGGAGATGGTGACCTCCACGTCCCCCGGGCCGCCGTGCTCCCCCGCCACCCGTGCGATGTGCTCGCGGATCATCTGCCGGGGCACGGGGTTGATGGCCGGCTCCCCGACGTCGAGCGGCAGCCCGGGCAGAGTGACCGTGCCCACGCCGGGGCCGGCCCGGAACGCCACTCCGGAGCCCGGTGCGGAGCGGCGCACGGTCGCCCGTACCAGCGCCCCGTGCGTCACGTCGGGGTCGTCGCCCGCGTCCTTCACCACCCCGGCCATCGCCGTGCCGGCGGACAGTTCCTCCACCGCCAGGGCGAACGACGGCGTCTGGCCCCGGGGCAGTGTGATCGTCACCGGATCGGGGAAGTCGCCGGTCAGCAGTGCCGTGTACGCGGCCGTGGCCGCGGCGGTCGCGCAGGCACCGGTCGTCCACCCGGGTCGCAGACCGGTGTGTTTGAGTTGGGCGCTGCGCCCGCCCTTCGCCTCACTGCTCATGGATGGACCATCCGATGCGTCTGCATGTACTCGTGCTCGGCGGCACGACGGAAGCCCGGCGGCTCGCCGGGGCACTGGTGGACACCCTGCCCGCCGGGGCGCGGGTGACCAGCTCGCTCGCGGGCCGCGTGGCCCGTCCCGCGCTCCCGCCCGGCGAGGTGCGGATCGGCGGCTTCGGCGGGGCCGACGGGCTGGCCGGGTGGCTGCGGGCGCACCGGGTGGATGCCCTCATCGACGCCACCCATCCTTTCGCCGGGACGATCAGTTTCAACGCGGCCGAGGCCGCCGCCACCGCCCATGTTCCCCTGTTGGCGCTCCGCCGCCCAGGCTGGGTGCCCGTGGCGGGCGACCGCTGGCACCCGGCCGCTTCCCTGGAGGACGCCGCCGCGCTGCTGCCCGCGCTCGGCGCGCGCGTCTTCCTCACGACGGGCCGGATGGGACTGGCGGCCTTCGCCGGACTGGACGAGCTGTGGTTCCTGATGCGCTCGGTGGATGCCCCGGACGCCCCGTGCCCCGCGCGGATGGAGGTGCTGCTCGACCGGGGGCCGTTCACCCTCGACGGGGAGCGGGACCTGATCCGCCGCCACCGCGTCGACGTCCTCGTCACCAAGGACAGCGGCGGAGCGGCGACCGCCCCCAAGCTGACCGCCGCCCGCGAGGCCGGCATCCCGGTGGTCGTGGTGGGACGGCCACCGGTACCCGGAGGGGTGCCGGTGGCCGGTACGCCCGAGCAGGCCGTGGCCTGGCTGCGGGAGACGGTGGCGTACGGAGCCGGGGCCGGGGGACGGCCCTAACCCTCCGGGTACCGCCGCGGCGTCCAGACGATCTCCTGGCCGTCACCCCGCCGCACCCACTGCGTCTGCGAGGACCCGACGATGAGGATGGTCCGCATGTCGACCTCCTCCGGGTCGAGGTCGGCCAGCCGTACCGTACGGACGCTCTCCGTGGGCCCGCCGACATCGCGGCCCAGCACCACGGGGGTGTCGGGGGAGCGGTGTTCCAGCAGCAGGTCGCGGGCCTTGCCGACCTGCCAGGTCCGGGTGCGCGACCCGGGGTTGTACAGCGCCATGACCAGGTCGGCCGTGGCCGCCGCGCGCAGCCGCTCGGCGATGACCTCCCACGGCTTGAGGCGGTCCGACAGCGAGATGGTCGCGTAGTCGTGGCCGAGCGGCGCGCCCGCGCGGGCGGCGGCGGCGTTGGCCGCTGTCACACCAGGCAGGACCCGTACCGCGATGTCCTTGTACACGTCCTGCGACGCGACCTCCAGCACCGCCGTAGCCATCGCGAAGACCCCCGGGTCGCCGCCCGACACCACGGCTACGCGCCGGCCGCGCCCGGCCAGGTCGAGGGCGAACTCGGCGCGCTCCGACTCGACCTTGTTGTCGGAACCGTGGCGCGACTGACCGGGCCTGACCGGCACCCGGTCGAGGTAGGTCGTGTATCCGACGACGTCGTCGGCGGCCGCCAGGGCACCGCGCGTCTCGGGCGTCAGCCACAGCGGACCGGCGGGTCCGGTGCCGACCACGACGACCTCGCCGGAGCCGGGCACGCGCTCCGGGCGTGGTGCGTCGATACGGCTGGGCAGGACGGCGACCGCGAAGTACGGCACCGAGTCCGGGTCCGTGCCGGCGAGGTCGCCGGTGCGCTCCCCGGCCATCGTCGCCCGCTCGACGTACCGCGCGTCGGCCAGCCGCCCGGACGCCTCGAAGGCGCGGCGCACGGCCGGGAACGTACGGCCCAGCTTCATCACGACCGCGGAGTCCGTGGCCGCGAGACGTGCCGTCAGCTCCTCCTCGGGCAGCGTGCCCGGCAGGATCGTCAGCACCTCCTCGCCCTCGACGAGCGGGGTGCCGAGGCGGGCCGCGGCGGCGCTGACGGAGGTGACGCCGGGGATGACCTCGGTGGCGTAACGGTCCGCGAGCCGCTTGTGCATGTGCATGTACGAGCCGTAGAACAGCGGGTCGCCCTCGGCGAGCACGGCGACGGTGAGTCCGGCGTCGAGGTGCACGGCGAGGCGCGCCGCGGCTTCGGTGTAGAACTCCTCCAACGCGCCCCGGTAGCCGCCCGGGTGGTCGGTGGTCTCCGTGGTGACGGGGTAGACCAGCGCCTCTTCGATGTGGTCGGCACGGATGTGCTCGGCCGCGATGGAACGGGCGATGGACCGGCCGTGCCGGGCGCTGTGGTACGCCACGACGTCGGCCTCGGCGATGACCTGGACGGCCCGGACGGTCATCAGGGACGGGTCACCCGGGCCGAGGCCCACGCCGTAGAGCCGGCCGGTGGTCCGTGAGGTGCCGCTTGTCTCCTGCTGGGTGCTCACGGTCACTCCTCCTCGCTGGCGATGGCGTTGAGGGCCGCCGCTGCGATGGCGCTGCCACCGCGACGGCCGCGCACGATCATGTGCTCCAGGCCGGACGGGTGGGCGGCCAGGGCGTCCTTGGACTCGGCCGCTCCGATGAAGCCGACCGGCATGCCTATGACGGCGGCGGGGCGCGGGGCGCCCTCCTCGATCATCTCCAGCAGCCGGAAGAGGGCGGTGGGAGCGTTGCCGACGGCGACGACGGCGCCGTCCATGCGATCCCTCCACAGTTCGAGTGCGGCGGCGCTGCGGGTGGTGCCCATCTTCGCGGCGAGGTCCGGCACCGAGGGGTCGGACAGGGTGCAGATCACCTCGTTGCCGGCGGGCAGCCGCTTGCGGGTGACGCCGCTCGCGAGCATGGCCACGTCGCAGAGGATCGGTGCGCCGGACCGCAGCGCGGCGCGGGCGTGCGCGACGGCGTCCGGGGAGAAGGCGATGTCGCGTACGAGGTCGACCATGCCGCAGGCGTGGATCATGCGGACGGCGACCTGGCTGACATCGGCGGGCAGCCCGGCCAGATCCGCCTCCGCGCGGATGGTGGCGAAGGACTGGCGGTAGATCGCCGGTCCGTCCTTCTCGTACTGATGCACTGTGTCTTCGCTTTCTCTGTCTGCGTGAGGGTGGTGACGGTTCGTCATGGGGCGGTGCGTGCCGTTGCCACCGCTGAGGCGAGCGAGGGCGAGCCGGGCGGAACGGTCACCGGGTCGTGCGGGCGGGTGCCGTCCCGTACGACGGTGATCCGGTGGCCGCCGCCGGGGGTGGCGACGACGTCGACCCACTCCCCGTGCGGGTGGCCGCACCGGCGTTCGCAGCCGGACCAGTGGACGGGCAGCCGTCCCGGCGGTCCGACGGCCGCGGCCGCGTCGGCCCGTACGTCGGACAGCGACTTGGCGCAGCCGGGCTGTCCGATGCAGGCGCCCACCCCCGACCACGGGGACGCGGGGCCGGTGATCAGCCCCGCCGCGTCGAGCTCGGCCAGCAGTCCGTCCGCCCGGTCCGCCGCCGCGCCGGGCACGACGACGCCGCGCCACGGGGTGAGACGGAGCTCGCCGCCGCACCGGCGGGCCGTCCCGGTGAGCAACTGCCACTGCGCGGGGGCGAGACGGCCCAGGGGCACGTCTGCGGCGAGCGCGACGCTGTGGCGGTGGGCGGTGGGTGCCGGCACGAGGCCGGGAGGCGGCGGGACCGCCCGCTTCGGGCGGGATGCATCCGCCGTCGTGGCCCCTGTGAGCCGCTGCGCGACGCGGTCCCGGAGGGTGGCGTGCACGCCGTCGGGGAGGTCCTTCACGCGCCAGGCGCCGGAGGGGCGGGCGGCGTGCAGGAAGACTTCGGCGGCCAGGAGGGCGGCGCGCGGCGCCTCGGCGCCGGGCAGGCGCAGGACGGTCGCGCTGTCGCCGATGCGCAGCAGAGCGTCCGCGCCATCTGCGACGAGGGTCACGTCGGCGCCGAGGGCGTCCACGTCGCCGCGGCCGTCGTCGAGGGCGAACAGAAAGCGGCCGGAGAGGGCGGTCGCGCTCTCGCTCCGGCACAGCAGCCGGTCCAGTCCGGTCAGCCAGGGGCGGACGTCCGGCAGCCCACGGTCGTCGAGACCGGTCAGGGGCGAGGCGACGATGTTCCGTACGCGTTCGTGGCGCTCGGAGGGCAGGAGTCCGGCGGCGCCGAGCAGGCCGGCCAGCTCGGGACCGCAGTCCTGTGAGAGGCCGCGGAGCTGGGCGTTGCCGCGCGAGGTGAGGTGTACGTCACCGTCGCCGAGCCGCCGGGACGCCTCGTGGAGGGCCTCCGCCTGAGCGGTGGTCAGGACGCCGCCCGGTATCCGGACCCGGGCGAGCGCGCCGTCGTCCGCACGGTGGAGCCGCAGTGTGCCGGGGCAGGCATCACCACTGCTCCGGGCACAGGCGGCGCCCTGGGGCCGGGGCGAAGGGGCGGAAGCGGACATGGCGGCGAGCATACCGACCACGCCACCGGCACCCGCCCGGCCATGCACCGTCAGTGGCCGACTCCACCACCAGCCCACCACCGCCGGACTCACCCCGCGACCGGGCAAGCCCGGGGGCGCGCCCGCCCGGTCCCGAGGACGAGATTCCGGGTGGCCCCACCCGCGCACCCTCCGCCGCTTAGGATGCACACGGCGGTCCATACGGACTGCCGTCGCCAGACGGCGACAGGGGAGGAAGCCCGGTGAGATTCCGGCGCGGTCCCGCCACTGTGAGTTCGGCCGAGAACCGGCCGGGCGAGTCAGGAACTCCCTTCCCCGTACGCCCGGTTCCGCCCGGGCAGGGGAACTCGATTCCGACACCGCCCGGGGCGTGGACACCCCGAGGAAGGCTTGACGCAGCATGATTCTGCTTCTGTCGACGTCCGACACCGACCTGCTGAGCGCCCGCGCATCGGAAGGCCCGGTCAGCTACCGCTACGCCAACCCCTCCCGGCTCCCGCTCGACACCCTCCCCGAACTCCTCGACGGCGTGGACCTCGTCGTCGTCCGGCTGCTCGGCGGCGTACGCGCCTGGCAGGAGGGCCTCGACCAGCTGCTCGCCACCGGCCGCCCCGTCGTCGTGCTGACCGGCGAACAGGCCCCCGACGCCCAGCTGATGGCCGCCTCCACCGTGCCCATCGGGATCGCCGCCGAGGCGCACGCGTACCTCGCGCACGGTGGCCCCGCCAACCTGGCGCAGCTTGGCCGGTTCCTGTCCGACACCGTCCTGCTCACCGGCCACGGCTTCGACCCGCCCGCCCCCGCCCCGGCCTGGGGCCCGCTGGTGCGTACCGCGCGTGAGCTCGACGAGGCCGCGCCCACCATCGCGGTTCTCTACTACCGCGCCCACCACATGAGCGGGAACACCGCGTTCATCGACGACCTCTGCTCGGCCGTGGAGGACGCCGGGGCCCGCGCCCTGCCGTTGTACGTCGCCTCGCTGCGTACCCCCGAGCCCGAGCTCATCGACGAACTCCGCGCCGCCGACGCCATCGTGACCACCGTCCTCGCGGCCGGCGGCACCCGCCCGGCCGAGGCGTCCGCGGGCGGCGACGACGAGTCGTGGGACGCGGGCGCGCTCACCGGCCTCGACGTACCGATCCTGCAGGCACTCTGCCTGACCGGTTCCCGCAGCGACTGGGAGGACAACGACGAGGGCGTGTCCCCGCTGGACGCCGCCAGTCAGATCGCGGTCCCCGAGTTCGACGGCCGGCTGATCACCGTCCCGTTCTCCTTCAAGGAGATCGACGAGGACGGCCTGCCCGCGTACGTCGCCGACGCCGAACGCGCGGCAAGGGTCGCGGGAATCGCCGTACGGCATGCGAGGCTGCGCCACATCCCGGCCGCCGAGAAGCGGATCGCGCTCGTTCTCTCCGCGTACCCGACCAAGCACTCCCGCATCGGCAACGCGGTCGGCCTCGACACACCTGCCAGTGCCGTCGCGCTGCTGCGCAGGCTCCGGGCGGAGGGGTACGACTTCGGCCCCGAGGAGGAGATCCCCGGCCTCGTCTCCGGCGACGGCGACGAGCTGATCTACGCCCTCATCGAGGCCGGCGGCCACGACCAGGAGTGGCTCACCGACGAGCAGCTGGCCCGCAACCCGGTCCGGATACCGGCAGCGGACTACCGCCGCTGGTTCGCCACGCTGCCCGCCGAACTCCGCGAGGCCGTCGAGCGGCACTGGGGCCCGGCCCCCGGCGAGATGTTCGTGGACCGGTCCAGCAACCCCGAGGGCGACATCGTCCTCGCGGCCCTGCGCCGCGGCAATCTGCTCATCCTGATCCAGCCGCCCCGCGGCTTCGGCGAGAACCCGATCGCGATCTACCACGACCCCGATCTGCCACCCTCGCACCACTACCTGGCCGCGTACCGCTGGATCGCCGCCTCGGCCGACGACAACGGCTTCGGCGCCGACGCGATGATCCACCTCGGCAAGCACGGCAACCTGGAGTGGCTGCCCGGCAAGAACGCCGGACTCTCGGCCGCCTGCGGCCCGGACGCGGCCCTGGGCGATCTGCCGCTGGTCTACCCGTTCCTGGTCAACGACCCCGGCGAGGGCACCCAGGCCAAGCGCCGGGTCCACGCCACCCTGGTCGACCACCTCGTACCGCCGATGGCCCGCGCCGACAGCTACGGCGACATCGCACGCCTGGAGCAGCTCCTCGACGAGCACGCCCAGATCGCGGCCATGGACCCGGCGAAGCTCCCGGCGATCCGCGCGCAGATCTGGACGCTCATCCAGGCCGCGAAGCTCGACCACGACCTAGGGCTCGAAGACCGGCCCGAGGACGAGGGCTTCGACGAGTTCATCATGCATCTCGACGGCTGGCTCTGTGAGATCAAGGACGTCCAGATCCGCGACGGTCTGCACGTCCTCGGCGGCGCCCCCACCGGCAAGGAGCGCGTCAACCTCGTCCTGGCGATTCTGCGCGCCCGCCAGATCTGGGGCGGTACGTCGTCGCTGCCCGGTCTGCGCGAGGCCCTCGGTCTCGACGAGTCGGCGGCCACCCGCACCGCGGCCGACGAGATCGAGGAGCAGGCCCGCGCCCTCGTCCAGGCGATGGAGGACGCGGACTGGGACCCGGCAGCCGTCGGAGCCGTGGCCGCAGGCCGGCCGTCGGCGGTCGCCGACATCCTCGACTTCGCCGCCCGCGAGGTCGTACCGCGCCTAGCCGCGACGACCGACGAACTCACCCACACCGTCCACGCGCTTAACGGCGGCTTCGTGCCCGCCGGTCCGTCCGGTTCGCCGCTGCGCGGACTCGTCAACGTCCTGCCGACCGGCCGCAACTTCTACTCGGTCGACCCGAAGGCCGTCCCCTCCAAGCTCGCCTGGGAGACGGGGCAGGCCCTCGCCGACTCGCTGCTGGAGCGCTACCGCGCCGACAACGGCGACTGGCCCACCTCGGTCGGCCTGTCGCTGTGGGGTACGAGCGCGATGCGCACGGCGGGCGACGACATCGCCGAGGCGTTCGCGCTGCTCGGCGTCCGTCCGGTGTGGGACGACGCCTCGCGCAGGGTGACGGGCCTGGAGGCCATCCCGTACGAGGAGCTGGGCCGGCCCCGCATCGACGTCACCCTGCGCATCTCCGGGTTCTTCCGTGACGCGTTCCCGCACACGATCGGCCTGCTGGACGACGCGGTGCGGCTGGCCGCCTCGCTCGACGAGCCCGCCGAACAGAACCACGTACGCGCCCACACGCAGGCCGACCTGGCCGAACACGGCGACGAACGGCGCGCCACCACCCGCATCTTCGGCTCGCGGCCCGGCACGTACGGCGCGGGGCTGCTCCAGCTCATCGACTCGCGCGACTGGCGCACGGACGCCGACCTCGCCGAGGTCTACACGGTGTGGGGCGGATACGCGTACGGCCGTGAACTGGACGGCCGCCCCGCCCGGGACGAGATGGAGAGCGCGTACAAGCGCATCGAGGTCGCCGCGAAGAACACCGACACCCGTGAGCACGACATCGCGGACTCGGACGACTACTTCCAGTACCACGGCGGCATGGTCGCCACGGTCCGCGCGCTGAAGGGCACCGCCCCGGAGGCGTACATCGGCGACTCGACCCGCCCCGAGACCGTCCGCACGCGGACGCTGGTCGAGGAGACGTCACGCGTCTTCCGCGCCCGGGTGGTCAACCCCAAGTGGATCGAGGCGATGCGCCGCCACGGGTACAAGGGTGCCTTCGAGCTGGCCGCGACGGTCGACTACCTCTTCGGGTACGACGCGACGACGGGTGTGGTCGCCGACTGGATGTACGACAAGCTGACCGAGACGTACGTCCTGGACCCGACGAACCGCGAGTTCCTCCAGCAGGCCAACCCCTGGGCGCTGCACGGCATCGCGGAACGCCTCCTGGAGGCGGAGTCGCGCGGCATGTGGGCCAAGCCCGATCCCGCGGTGCTCGACGCGCTGCGCAAGGTCTTCCTGGAGACGGAAGGCGAGCTGGAGGGCGAGCTCTGAGCCGAAGCACCCGTGGTCACTCCTGCGGAACGGCACAATCGCGGTCATGGTGACCTCTGACGCCGGGCTGGAAGAGACCACGGGGCCGCCGGCCCTTCTCCGCGGGTTCCTGACCGGCGGGATGACCGGTGCCGCACTGGCGTGCATGGTCTCCGGGGTGGTCATCGGGAGCGTGCCGGTCCTTCTGACCGGCGCCGGGATCCAGGTGCTCACCGTCGTGGTGCTGCTGGTCCTGGAAAGCCGGATGAAGGCAGGGAAGCCGGTCCCGGTCACGCGTACGGCGCCGGCGCTGATCGAGACCGTGCGTGCCGTCGGCGGGGAGTCGGCGAACATCCCGGTGGAGTTCGATCTCACGGTCGCTCCCGACGACCGTGCGGCGTACCGGGTCACCACCACCCAGCTGATCAACCTGGCCGACCTCCCCGTCTACCGGCCGAGAGGCATGACGGTCGTCGAGTTCCGGCCGGACGAGCCGTGGTGGGTCGAGATCGTCACCCGGCCGTCTCCCGAGTGGCTGCGGCGGCAGGCGGCGGAGAGGGTGGACTCCGCGCCCGAGTCCACCCGCGTGCGCAGGCCCGCGACCAAGGGCGGGTCGTGCTGCCTCATCGGTTTCGTGGGGCTCCTGATCGGTGCGGCGGTCGCGGTGGTGCTGCTGCGGGGCGAACTGTTCGGGGAGGAGGCCGTGGCGAGGCGCCCGGCCTCGGCCCCCGACCGCACGTTCTCGTCGTCGACGACGGTTTCGGGGCCGTCCTCGTCCCTGCTCAGGGCGGGCCGGATGCGCGCGGCCGCCGAATCGCTGACCGGTCGCGTGGGTACGCCGACAGTGGACGAACTCACCATCGAGGACCACCGCATGGCGGTGAAGGGCGAGGAGGGCGGTTCCTCGGAGGCGGCGAATTCCATCGACCTGCGCACCCTGCCGTACGAACTCCTCCCCGGCCTGGTGCGCGAGGCCAGGACCAGCCTGGAGTGGGCTCCCCGGGGACCTGGCGCATCGACGTCGGCCCCGCCCCGGGTGACCGGGAGCTGACCATCCGGGTCTCGGTCACGGGCAAGGGCGGCGAGGCGTTCCTGGAGGCGGACTCCCATGGCCGGATCACCGAGCGGTACCCGCGGTGACGTGATCACGGGAACGGCCCCCGGAGCATCACGGGAACGGCCCCCGGAACCGTGGGTTCCAGGGGCCGCGAGCCGTGCCGTGCTGCCGTACGCGGTTGAGGGTGACGTCAGTTGGCGTTCACCAGGTCATGCGCGGGCACCTTCACCGTGCGCGCTCCCGGCGTACCGCCGAGGACGACCTTGCGCAGGGCGCTGTTGTTCTTGAGGCTGGTCTCCTTCAGCCGCTTCTCCGGGTTGGCGAGCACCTGGATGTAGTAGGTGCCGTTCGCCAGACCGGTGATGTCGAAGGACTGACCCGGAAGGTCCTGCGTGTACGTGTCGCCGGAGCCCACGTCGAGCACCTCACGCACGGAGATCGAGTTCTCCTGGCCGCACGCGGTGGACAGGTCGGTGTTGCCCGGGTGCCAGTTGGCGTTCTTCACCGTGTAGTCGACCGCGTCGGTGTTGGCCAGGCAGAACGCCTCCTTGCCGCTGCGCACCTGCTCCTTCTTGTCGGCCTTCAGCAGCCGGTAGCTGGCGAAGTCGGTGAAGTGCCAGTGCTCGTGGCCCGGGCGGGGGTCCCACTCCATGGTGCCGGTCGGCGTGTAGCCGACCTGCTTGCCCTTGGCGTCGTAGAAGTACTGGTACGCGTCCATCAGCTTCTTGCCCGGCTTGCGGAAGCCGTCCACGACGAGCTGGGCGGGACCCGCGTTCCACACGTTCGCGCTGAAGGCCAGGTAGTCCTTGCCCTTCACGTTCTCGTTGCCGTCGCTGATCGTGATGCCGTAGGCCGGCAGCGAGCGGAGGTCCGGCTTGGGCACGTCAGGCACGGACGCCTTGCCGCTGGGCCGCGCGGTGTTCGGCGCGACGGCGGGAGCCTTCCTGGAGCCGTCGGTCTGGCCGGGTGCGTCACCCGTGTCCGAAGCCCGCATCGTGCTCTTCCTGAGCGCCCACGGGAGGGCGGGGGGCGCGGGCGTGTAGGGGCCGTGACCCACGTTGTACGAGGGACCGGCGCCGCTCGTCGCGGACGCCGGGGCGGGCGAGCGCAGCGGGCCGCCGTGACCTGCGTGGCCCGCGGTCGCCTTGCCCCGCATCTGTGCCGCGCCGGGATCGTCCTCCCAGCTGCGCTCGCGGACCGTCAGCTTGACCGTCCGCGGCTTGTCGGCGATGCCGAACAGGTCCCGGTACTTCTTGGTCACGGAGACCTTGGCGGTGTACTTGCCGGCCTTGAGGGCGACCGGGGTGCCGTAGTAACCCGCGTACGTGTTGGACGCCCAGCCGTTCTCGACGCCCCACACCGAACCCAGGGTGAACGGGTTGGGCGGGCAGCTCTCCGGATACTTCGACGTGGAGGGCGCGTCAGGACGTACCCGCCCGGAGGCGTTGTTGGGACAGAAGGCCTCCTTGCGGTTGGCCACGACCTTGCCCGCGGGGTCGGTGATCACGATCTGCGCGAAGTCGGGCAGCCCCGCGAAGTCCTTCACCACACCGCGCGGAAGGGTCTTGGTCCGGGTCTTCTTCCCCTCGCGGATGATCTGGGTGGCGACGACCGGGTCCTTGTAGGACTTGCGGGTCACCTTGAGTTCGAACGGCCCGTTCTCGGCGGTGACGTACGTACCGAGGTCGAGATAGACGCCAGGGTCTTCCTTCCACGAGTCGAGCGTCACCGAGGTGGAGGCCGCGATCAGGCTGAGCTTCGGCGCGGCCGACGCCTTGCTGTCGGGCGCGGCGGCCACGACTCCTGCGGTCACGGTGATCGCCGCGGCCACGGCCATCGACGAGCGCCACAGACGGGTTTGGCGGGATGTGGTCATTTTCCCCGTACTCCGTTTCATACGCGGGTTCCTGCTTCCTGCTGGGAGCGGAACTCTTTCCCCGGCTGTGAAGAGCCGGTGAACGGCATCAGAGGTTGTCTGTGAGCCCTTGAGTCACCCATGGTTGGCTGAAAAGTGCCGTCAGCGTGCTGAATCGAGCCGTAGGAGGACGGTTCCGGGGGCGTGAGGGGTGCGTCTGTAGTACCGGGCGCGCGCGAAAGCGCCGCCGCCCGTCCCCGAGGCGGGTCCCTGCCGCTGCCGCACCGGTCCGGCGTCGCCGCGGAGGAACCGGGCGGGCGCCCTGTCCCCCGCCGCCCTCCGACTGACGTGCTACAGGTGAATATCCGGACATCGCGATGCGCCGGGGGCCGGTCACCGGCACTCTGCTGAGAGGCGGAGCAGCCGGGGGATGCGCAGGCCGGTGGCCTGCTGCCGCCGCCCTCCGTCACCGGTGTCACGGGGATCACGGGCGCACCGGCCCGGCCCGGCGAAGCCCGGAGGACGCGAGTCGAAGGGGGCGCTCAAGTGACATCCGGTGCGACAGGGCCGACCGGTGCGACAGGGCCATCCGGTCGATCACGTACGACAGGCGAGCCGGCCGGGGGCGTCGGCGCGCAGCCGGAGGGTCCCGCCGTGCCGACGGTTCCGGTGCAGCCGGCCCGCCCGCCCGGAGAAGAGCGCCGGCGCCCGGTGCCCCGACACGTCGCGTGCGTGATGGACGGGAACGGCCGGTGGGCGCAGCAACGCTCCCTGCCGCGTACGTCCGGGCACAGGGCGGCCGAGGCGACGGTGATCGACGTCATCGAGGCGGCGCGGTCGGCGGGCGTCGAATGGCTCAGCCTGTACGCCTTCTCCACCGAGAACTGGCGGCGCCCGGGCGAGGAGATCGACTTCCTCATGCGCCTGGTGCGCCGTGTGGTGCGCAAACACGCGCTGATGCTGCACGCACGCGGTATCCGATGCCGGTTCCTTGGGGCCGAGGACCCGAGAATTCCGGCGCCTCTGGCCCAGGACTTCGCCGACCTGATGACACTCACCGAGGCCAACCGGGGCATGACGCTGACCGTGGCGTTCGACCACGGCGGGCGCCAGGACATCGTCGCCGCTGCGCGATCCCTCATCCGTGCCGGGGTGCCCGCCGATGCCGTCGACCAAGCGTGCTTCGCCGCACATCTGCCTGTCCCCGACACGCCTGACGTGGATCTCGTCATCCGTACCTCGGGCGAACAGCGCATCTCCAACTTCATGCTCTGGCAGGTGGCCTACGCCGAGTGGATCTTCCCGCCGGTGCTCTGGCCCGACTTCCGTGCGCCGCACCTTCTGGAGTGCCTGCACGAATTCCGGCGCCGCGACCGCCGATTCGGCGGCGTGGCGCCACAAGCGAACGGAGAACCACACAGGTGAAGGAAACGGACGACATCCGCTTACCGCGGAGCGGGCCCGGCGCCGCCGGTGCCGCAGGACCGTACGAGGACTTCGGCCAGGAGGCCACCGGACCCCCCGACGAGTCGCTGTTCGGCCCCGGCTCGCAGTTCCACCGCTTCTTCAACGATCCCCGCTGGGCACTGGCCGTCGTCAGAGCCACGGTGCTGGAAGCCGCCCACCCCCAGATCGGCGCGGCACTGGTCGACAACTCCTCCTTCGTCGTCCACCCGTGGCGACGACTGCGCAACACCCTGGTGAGCCTGCAGCGCATGTTCGGAGCCGACGAAGACGTACGCCGGCGCGAGGCGGCTCGGCTCAATCGCCTGCACACACGGTTCAGCGGCACGGACGCGAAGAACCGTCCCTATGACGCGATGGACCCCGAGGTACGGGCGTGGGTGGTCGCGACGCTCTTCGAGAGCTCCGTCACCATGTGCCGACTGAGCGGACAGCCCCTGGACCAGACCGCCATGGAACGGCTCTACGCCGAATTCCGGGCCTTCCTGGCCGCCTTGGGGGATCAGGCGGGCCACCTCCCGCCCACGGTGCCCGAGTTCTGGCAGTACTACGACCGCATGGTCGCGGAGGAGCTGCAGAACACGGAGGCGCTGCGCATCATCCTCTACAGGCTCTTCGAACACCTGCCGGCGCCGCCGCTGTTCGCGGGGCTGCCCACACTCTGGGCGACGGGTCGGGCGCTGGCGGGGCCGGTCATCGGCACCATCACCGTGGCCTCCCTCCCCGAGGTCTTCCGCCGCCGGGCGGGGCTGCCCGAGGTCCCCGGCGCGCAGACCCTGATGCAGAGTGCGTACTTGGCCGCGCGCATGGCCCGCGCCCTGCCGGACAACTGGCTCCAGACCGAGAACGTCATCAGCCTGCTCAGTCTGTCGCCGGACGGCGACGGCCCCTGGGCCGAGACACTCACCACGCTGCGCGCCCGGACGAAACAGGCCGGCGCGCTGATCCGGCTGATCACCCCGGTCCCGGCACAGCAGGGCCCCGCGGACCACTCGGGCGCGTCCGAGAACCGGCGCGGTGCCCGCGCGTTCTTCACGGAGGTCCTGGACCAGACGGGGGACGGCTACCTGGACTGGCCCGATCTCGCCGCCATGGCCCGGGAGCTCTGCTCCCGCCTCGACCTGGACGAGCCGCAGGAGACCCGCCTCTACGACGCGTTCGCCGCGTGGTGGCGGGAACTCCAGGCGGCCCTGGACAGCGACGGGGACGGCCGGGTGAGCGCGGAGGAGTACGCCGCCGCAGCCCCGTCCCTGGCAGGACCCGCGCTGATCAGGGTCGCCGAGGTCCTCTTCGAGGCCACCGACGCGAACGGCGACCAGTTCATCGACGCCGAGGAGTACCGGACCCTCTTCAGGCGAGGCTTCGGACGATCCGTACTGGACGCCGAGGGGCGTCACTCCCGAAGCGCGTTCGTACGGGACTTCCTGTCCTTCATGTCAGGCCGCGAGCGCTCGACCCCCTACGACCCGCTGCTCTCCGACGCATAGGCCTCCGAACCGCCCGGTCATCGCACCCCCGGGTCCGCGAACCATGCGCGGACCCGGCAGGAGCGCAACGGCACGACGGAACGCAGAAGGCCCCCGCAGCAAGCTGCGGGGGCCTTCGACGTATTGCCCGGTGAGAGCAATGGCGGAGGATACGAGATTCGAACTCGTGAGGGGTTGCCCCCAACACGCTTTCCAAGTCTTCGCTCGGCCGTTCGGGAACAGTCACGGGCGTCCGGACCTGCGGCGGAGCCGGCGGCTACAGGCTCGGTTAACTGTGGTGAACACCTGCGAATGAGACCGGAACTGAGACCAGGCGCACGTTCATTTACCGGACACCGGGCCGTACCACTGCATAGCTTGACCGGTGATCGCGGCGATACATTCGAAGTCGTGGTCGCGGTGCAGGAGGGTCAGTCCCTGGAGTTCGGCTGTGGCGGCGACGACGAGGTCAACAGCTCCCGCGCTGCGGTGCTGACCGCGCTGGGTCAGCAGCTCCTGAACCTGCCAGGCGCGGTCGTACGCGCGGTCATCGACGGGCACCCAGCCGAACAGCAGCCGCATGTCCTCGATGCCTCGCGCACGGTCTGCGGCGGAGCGGGCGCTGTAGAAGAACTCCAGCTCGGTGATGGGGCAGGTGGCGATGAGCCCTGCCGTGGCGGCCTGATCCCATCCGTACTGTTCGGCGTCGTCGCGGAAGAATCGGGCGAGCGCGCTGGTGTCGATCAGGAACTGGGCCGCGCTCACCGCCGGTAGTCCCTCTTGTCCTCGAAGACATCCAGATCGAACGCGCCCTCGCCCGCTGCAGCCCGCAGCCGAGTGAGAGCGAGAGCCCGTCGGCGGTTATCGAGCACCTCGCGCAGGGCAGTGTTGACCGTCTCCTTCTTGGTGCCGGTCCCCAGCGCCTGAGCCACGTCGGCGAGCAGCTCGTCGTCGAGATCGATCACAGTGCGACTCATTGATGACCTCCTGAGATATCAACTATGGCATCGAGTATATCTCCAATGAGGTATCGCTGCGGGCTGTCAGGTCGAGGGTGCCGTGCCTCGGGCTGGGTAATGACCGAACCACTATGTTGATGAGCTTCACAAGACGAGTCATAGGTGCGAGGTGGGGGAGGTGTGATTTATGGCCGTTGTAGGGCTTTATAAATGGATTAATCAGGGCAATTTGCCGGAGTCTTCCGCCCTGAGCTGCGTTCGCGAGGGTGTCGCGTTCTGTGAGCACTGCAATGCGCAGTTGATGCCACATGGCTGCCCTACCTAGCATCACAGCCATCGGATCCGCCGCAGTGGCGGTTCGCGCGGTCGAACGGGGCAGCATGAGAATCGCGAAATACCAGCAGCAGCAGTTGGTGTCGAGGGCAGCTATCGCAGAAATGGCCGGCGTGCAGCGCTCGGCGATCACCAACTGGGAGCGCAGGTACGCGGACTTCCCGAGCCCTACGAGGGCCGGTGGCACCGACTACTACTACTTGTCCGACGTGCTCACCTGGCTGAATGGCCGCTCGGTTCCGCCGAGGGCGCGGCGGGATGATGAGAGGGCGGATGTCACGTACGCCGACCGGGCCCGGACAGCTCTTATCGCGGCGTCGGAGGCCGAAGCCGTCGGGGACCTTGAAGCGGAGGGCTTTCCGGCTGCCCCAGCTACCACAGGTGATGAGACCAACGGCGAGCACCTCAGTTCGGCCGACATCCTCTTCCGTGAGCAGGACGAGGGGCACTGGGGCTCGGGCGCGCGAGTCAGCTTCCTGTATCTGCTGTTTTCCCTTGTCTACCTGAGGTGGGCCCAGCCGAGGAGGTGGGCAGCGGTGCGGCAGGCCGCCGCACAAGGTCAGGCAGGAACGCACATGTACAGGTTCCTGCCCGCAGTCGCGCAGCACGTCGAACAGACTCTCGCGGCGCAAGGTGTGACCAGCGCCATGGCAGTGAGGCTCGAGGACCTCACCCCCCGTAGCCCCCAAGCCATCGTCCGCCTTCTGGACAAGATCGAAAGGTCGGGGCGCGGAAGTTTTACAGAGCTGATGGGCCACCACGCGCTTGAGGCCGGGCTGGGAAGCCGTGATGCCTTCACCCCGCCAGGTGTCGCACGTCTTCTGGCAGCGTTGCTCGGGGAGAGCTCCTCAGCTCAAAGCCTGTACGACCCGAACGGCCGGGGCGGCGAGCTCCTGTCAGCCGTATTGGCCGCCAGACCGGAGCCGGGGAATGAGGCCGGTGGAGGGATCCCGGCTGTCACGATCGGGAGTGCCCATCCGGAGACGCGCGACCTCGCGGTCATGAACCTCATGGTGCACGGTGCTCGTCCGGAGTTGCTGAACCTTACAGGCGCCATCCGCCCCTGGGCGGAGAGGTCCCGGCGTCGTCGGGCGGATCTCGTTCTCACTAATCCGCCATTCAATGTTTCTGCGGTGCCGGTTGATGCCGACCGGTGGACCTACGGAGAACCGCCGGCATCCAACGCCAACCTGGCGTGGCCTCAGTACGCGGTCATGTCACTCAACGAAGGCGGCCGGGCAGCCGTCCTCATGCCCAACAGCGCTGCCACCTCATCCAATCTCAAGGAGCAGCGCATTCGGCACGCCTTGGTGGATCGCGGAGCCGTGGAATGTGTCATCGCGCTGCCGGCCAAGATGTTCAGCGCGACCGCGATCTCTGTCAATGTCTGGATCCTGAAGCCAGAAGCGCAAGAACGGAGTTCGGGAGAGATCCTGTTCATTGACGCCTCCAGCCTGGCGACCGAGGTATCCAGGAAGCTGTCAATTCTGGAGGCTGACGACTGTGCGCTTATCGCGGCTGCCTACCACTCCTGGCGTGGGACGGGCGGAAACGACGCGATCCTCCCGGATTCGCGGCTTCCTTGCGCGGCAGTCCGGAGAGAGGCCGTCAACGCAGCTGGCTCCTCGTTGCGCCCTGCCGACTACGCGCGGCCCGCAAGGCGGTCGAACGTAGACGGAGAAGAGCTGACAGATCCCTACGACGCTCTGTTGAGGTCCCGGGAGGAGGCTGGGCGGGCTGATGTCCTGGCCGAATCCCGAGTCGCCGGGTTCCGGCAACCCGAAGGCGGACTCGGTCTGCTGATCGATACAGCACCAGATGGCTGGGAATGGCGGAGCCTTGGCGAGTTGTGCGAGCTCCAGGCCGGCCCCTCTCCGTCACTGTTGCCGAAGGATGCCTACGTGCCCGGCGGTGTGGTGCCGGTTGTCCAGCCGAAGCATCTGCGCGATCGCCGGGTCGCCGATGCGCGCGGTACGGCTGTTCCGTACGACAAAGCGCAGAGGCTGCGGCGCTTCGCCCTGCAGGAGGGAGACATTCTGTGCGCTCGAACGGGCACGGTGGGGCCTGTGGCGCACGTGCGGGCGGACCGGGTGGGCTGGCTGTTCGGCACTAATCTGATCCGCCTTCACCGGTTCGCGCCCGAGGTCTGCCCCGCTTACCTGCTGGCCTACCTCTCGCTCTCACGGACCACCGAGTGGATCAAGAGCCGGTCCGAGAAGACCACGGTCCCTTCAATCAGCAAAGCCGACCTCCGGGCCCTGCCGGTTCATCTGCCCACATGGTCCGAGCAGAAGCGCATCGCTGGGGCACTCGTGGCGCTCGACGAACAGATCGCCAGGCACTTGGAGGTCGCGCGGGCGGCAACCCAGGTGCGCAAGGAGCTTGTCGAGCAACTGGTCGGAATTGTCGCCCTCCAAGGCCCGATTGCGCCTGCCTCAGCTGACACCTTCGCCGAAAGGACCTCCCGATGAGTGGCCTACCCCCCGCCGCGAGGTTCGCGTGGCTCCTGGTCGTCCTGCTGTTCTCTGTCGTCGTCGCGTTAGCGGCCTTCATCCTGAAGACGCGCACCGGATCACGAGCAGCCGACGCTGCCCTCGTGGCAGGCTCGGCGTTCGCCGGCAGCGTGATCCTGAGTCTCGGCCTGATCGCTGCGGCCATCGGCGTGTGACCGCCAACGCCGAAGGGCCCCGCAGCAAGCTGCGGGGCCCTTCAACGTATTGCCCGGTGAGAGCAATGGCGGAGGATACGAGATTCGAACTCGTGAGGGGTTGCCCCCAACACGCTTTCCAAGCGTGCGCCCTAGGCCACTAGGCGAATCCTCCGGGGCAAACAATACAAGACGTTGAGCAGTGCTCGCGAACCCGTTCCCTCAGGGATCGTCCGGGGGCGTCTCCCGGGCCGGATCAGGTGGACTTCGGGGGGTGGGGATCGGCTAAGGTGGGCGTCAGCCCCTCACGTGGCGCTATCTGACTGAACTCCCCCAGGGCCGGAAGGCAGCAAGGGTAGGTCGGCTCTGGCGGGTGCGTGGGGGGCCCTTGTGTTTTCCGGGGGCTGTCGCGCCGGTGGTGTGCCCGGTGCGGGGCCGCTTGTCAGTCCGCCCCGATAACCTCGTATGTGTGTCGTCCCTTGCGCTGTACCGCCGCTATCGCCCCGAGTCGTTCGCCGAGGTCATCGGTCAGGAGCATGTCACTGACCCCCTCCAGCAGGCCCTGCGGAACAACCGGGTCAATCACGCGTACCTGTTCAGTGGGCCGCGCGGCTGTGGAAAGACGACCAGCGCGCGCATCCTCGCGCGCTGTCTGAACTGCGAACAGGGACCGACGCCCACGCCGTGCGGGGAGTGCCAGTCCTGCCAGGACCTCGCGCGCAACGGGCCGGGTTCCATCGATGTGATCGAGATCGACGCCGCATCGCACGGAGGCGTGGACGACGCCCGTGACCTGCGGGAAAAGGCGTTCTTCGGTCCCGCTTCGAGCCGCTACAAGATCTACATCATCGATGAGGCGCACATGGTCACCCCGGCAGGGTTCAACGCCCTGCTGAAGGTGGTCGAGGAGCCGCCGGAGCATCTCAAGTTCATCTTCGCGACCACCGAGCCCGAGAAGGTCATCGGCACGATCCGGTCGCGTACGCACCACTACCCGTTCCGGCTCGTTCCCCCGGGCACGCTGCGCGGCTACCTCGCCGAGGTGTGCGCCAAGGAGAACAGTTACGTCGAGGACGGCGTGCTGCCCCTCGTCGTGCGGGCCGGGGCCGGCTCCGTGCGTGACTCGATGTCGGTCATGGACCAGTTGCTGGCCGGAGCGGCCGACGACGGTGTGACATACGCCATGGCGACCTCCCTCCTCGGGTACACGGACGGGTCCCTGCTGGACTCCGTCGTGGACGCTTTCGCGTCCGGTGACGGCGCCGCGGCGTTCGAGGTCGTGGACCGGGTGATCGAGGGCGGAAACGATCCGCGGCGCTTTGTGGCCGACCTCCTGGAGCGCCTGCGCGACCTGGTGATCCTCGCCGCAGTCCCGGACGCGGGGGAGAAGGGGCTCATCGACGCGCCCGCCGACGTGGTCGAGCGGATGCAGGCCCAGGCGGCGGTCTTCGGGGCCGCCGAGCTGAGCCGCGCCGCCGACCTGGTCAACGAGGGGCTCACCGAGATGCGCGGGGCGACGTCGCCCCGGCTCCAGGTCGAGCTGATCTGCGCCCGGGTGCTGCTGCCCGCCGCCTTCGACGACGAGCGTTCGCTCCAGGCCCGGCTGGACCGCCTGGAGCGCGGCGCCTCCTTCGCCACCGCCGCGACCGGCCCCGCCATGGGGTACGTCCCGGGGCCGGAAGCCCACACCATGGCGCCGGTCGCGCCTCCCGCCGCCGTGCACCCCGAGGCCGGTCCATCGGCCGCCCGCGCGGCGGTACGGGGCGAGGCGCCCCCCGTCGCTCCGCCGGTCGCGCCTGCTGCTCCGCAGGCCCAGCCCGCCCCCGCAGCCCCTGCGGCGCCCGCTCCGCAGCCCCCCGCCGAGCCTCCCGTCGGGCAGCGGCCCGGCGCTTGGCCCGCCCCGGCCGGAGCGGACGCGGGTCGCCGCCCCGGCGGCTGGCCGACCGCGTCCGTCCCCGGCCGGACACCGCCCGCGCAGACCCCGCCTGCGACGGCTGCTCCGGCTCAGGCCGCGCCGGTCGACTCCGCGCCGACGGCGCCCGCCACGAGCCCGGGCGTGCCGCAGGGCGTCGGTATGGCCCAGGTGCAGCACATGTGGCCGGACATCCTGGAGGCGGTCAAGAACCGCCGCCGCTTCACCTGGATCCTGCTCAGCCAGAACGCCCACGTCACGGGGTTCGACGGGACCACCCTGCAGATCGGCTTCCACAGTGCCGGCGCCCGCGACAACTTCGCGACCAGCGGCAGTGAGGACGTTCTGAAGCAGGCGCTCGCCGAGCGCTTCAACGCTCAGTGGAAGGTGGAGGCGGTCATCGACCCCTCGGGCGGCTCGGGCCAGCCGCCGCAGTCCGGTGGCGGTCGCCCACCGGCTGCCCCCTACCAGCCGCCGGCGCCCGCGCCGCAGGCCTACGAACCCCCGTCCCAGCAGTTCGGGCAGCAGGGGCAGCAGGGGCAGCAGGGCCAGCCGGCTCCGCAGGGTCAGGGTCAGCAGGGCCAGAACCAGGGGTACCAGCAGGGGCAGGGGCAGCAGTCCCCGCACACGCAGGGCGGTTCCCGTGGGCCCGGCGCAGAGGCGGCCCCACAGACGCACTACGCCGCCGAGCCGCCGCGATCCGTGGCCCCGGAGGACGACACCCCGGAGGCCGACGATCCCGATCTCGTCGACTCGGCTCTCTCGGGCCACGAGCTGATCGTCCGCGAACTTGGCGCCACGGTCGTGGAGGAGTTCGTCAACGAGCAGTGAGTACGCGCGGTGGCGTACGAGCGGCGTTACAGGGACACGCGCGAACAGCAGGACATGCGCGCGAGCAGCATGAGGCAGGCGCGGGCAGCAGAGGCACGTGCGGGCAGCAGAGGCACGTGCGAACAGCCGAGGCACATGCGCGAGCAAGCAGGAGGCGCGCGCGAGCAGCACGGGGCCAGGCGGCGAGCAGTGAGTACACGAGCGGCGCACGAGGGACGCCGGCGCAGGCGTGTACCAGCGGTGCGTACGCCAGCGGCGTACGAGCCGGGAAACCACCGGTCGCCCGGCAGAACGGCCCCGCGTCCCGCCCTGTGTACGAGCGGTGCGTACACCGGTGGCGTACGAGGCGGGACCACCGGTCGCGCGGCAGAACAACCCGCGTCCGCCCTGTCCACGGGCCGGAGCCCGTCGAGTGCCCCGGCCCCCGGCGGTTAGGCTGCACCCCGTGAAGGTCCTCGTCATCGGCGGCGGCGCCCGCGAACACGCCCTGTGCCGCTCTCTCTCCCTCGACCCCGACGTCACCGCTCTGTACTGCGCCCCCGGCAACGCCGGCATCGCAGAGGTGGCCGAACTGCACCCGGTCGACGCGCTCGACGGCGATGCCGTCGCGCGCCTCGCCACCGAACTGGGCGCCGAGTTGGTGGTCGTCGGCCCGGAGGCACCGCTTGTCGCCGGGGTCGCCGACTCCGTGCGCGCCGTCGGCATCCCCTGCTTCGGCCCCTCGCGCGAGGCGGCCGAGCTGGAGGGGTCCAAGGCGTTCGCCAAGGACGTCATGGCCGGCGCGAACGTCCCGACCGCCCGCAGCTACGTCTGCACCACCCCCGCCGAGATCGACACGGCCCTCGACGCCTTCGGCGCCCCCTACGTCGTCAAGGACGACGGGCTGGCGGCCGGCAAGGGCGTCGTCGTCACCGACGACATCGAGGAGGCCCGCGCCCACGCGCTGGCCTGTGACCGTGTGGTCATCGAGGAATTCCTCGACGGCCCCGAGGTCAGCCTCTTCGCGATCACCGACGGCACCACCGTCGTGCCGCTCCAGCCCGCCCAGGACTTCAAGCGCGCCCTCGACGACGACGAGGGTCCGAACACCGGCGGCATGGGCGCGTACTCGCCCCTTCCGTGGGCTGATCCGAAGCTGGTCGACGAGGTCATGGAGAGTGTTCTCCAGCCGACCGTGGACGAGCTCCGCCGTCGCGGCACGCCCTTCTCCGGGCTGCTGTACGCGGGTCTCGCGATCACCTCGCGCGGCGTCCGCGTGATCGAGTTCAACGCCCGGTTCGGCGACCCCGAGACCCAGGTCGTCCTGGCCCGCCTGAAGACCCCGCTGGCCGGTGTCCTCCTCGCGGCCGCCAACGGCACCCTGGACCTCGTCCCGTCGCTGAAGTGGCGCGACGAGGCCGCCGTCACGGTGGTCATCGCCTCGCACAACTACCCCGGTACGCCTCGTACGGGCGACCCGATCGACGGGCTGGCGGACGTCGCGGCGCAGGATGCTCCGCACGCGTTCGTCCTGCACGCCGGAACCCGGCAGGACGGCGACGCGGTCGTCAGCGCCGGGGGCCGCGTGCTCTCGGTGACCGCGACGGGCAAGGACCTCTCGGAGGCCCGGGAGCGGGCGTACACGGCACTCGGCCGTATCCGGCTCGACGGCTCCCAGCACCGTACGGACATCGCGCTGAAGGCCGCCGGCGCCTGACACCGGCGACAGGCGGCCCGGCCCCCGGTCGCCCCGGTCGCCCCGGCTGTCCGCACCACGGCACGTGCCCGGCACCTCCACGGAGGCGCCGGGCACACGCGTATCCGCCCCTCCCCTCCCCTCCCCTCCCCTCCCCTCCCCTCCCCTCCGCCCGCGCCGTCCCTCCTCCGCTTCCGGCCCCCCTCGGCTCGTCCGTGCCCCCCACCCCTCCAGTGCGCCGGAGTGCACGGCTCCCAGGAGGATCCACGCGCTGCCGGAACCGCGACCCCATGTGAACCGGTGCGTCAGCAGCTTTAGCCAAAGCCATTCCATCGGGTGACGACTCGGCCATCCGGATGACGCCCGCCGAGCTCCCAACTAGGGTGCGGCGCAAGCGTTCGGGCACTTGGCCCACCGGCATTGCGATGTCGGTGACGGGTGCCACAGTGGGGGAGTGAGCAACACCGTCGCGGGGGCAGAGGGGGTGACATCCGGCCGTGTCCGGTACCGGGTTGGGTGAGGAGCTGGGCGCGCTGGCCGCGCGCGCCCGAGCTCTCGCGCTGCTGCGCATCCGCAGCAGGGCAGTGGCCGTGGCGATCGTGCCCGCGGCCGTGGCCGTCGTGCTGCTGGTCGCAGCGATGCAGGGCCGCATCGGAGGCGGCGTCTGGGACGCCGTGTGCTGGACGGTGGGCGCGGTAGCGCTCGTCGTGCTGCTGGTCGCCGCCGCGGTGGCCCTGGCCATCGCCAGGGCGCGGCCGGCGGTCAGCCCGACGGTCGCCGTCGCGGAGGAGTCGGCGCCCGACCTCTACCGACTGGTCAGGGAGCTGGCCGACCGGCTCGACGTTCCGGCGCCTTCCGCCATAGCGCTGACCCCGGACTGCGACAGCTGGCTGGAGGACCGTACGCACCCCTCCGCCCAGCCACGCGCAACGGCCGTCGCCAAGGGACTCATGGCCGGGCGCCCGCGTCGCCGGGTGGAGGCCGCTCCCGTCCTGGTCATCGGCTCGCCCTTCCTCTGGTGGATGAGGGTCGCCGAGCTGCGGGCGGTGCTCGCCCCGGTCGTCGCCGGTACGGGCTCGTCCGCGCACCCGGACATAGCCGCGGCCCGCCGGTTCGTACGAGGACTCGACGCGGCGGTCGCCGACGCCGCCGCGCCCGGACAGAAGGCGACACGCAGACTGCCGGTCGCCTTCGTCGGACGTGTCGCCCGGATTCTGCTCCGCAGCTGCCGCGAGCACGCGGCCGAGATGGAGCGGTGCGTCGCCGCGACCGCGTCCATGCGCGCCCAGGACGTGGATTACGGGCTCCGCATCGTCGCCCAGGAGCAGGTCGGACTCGCCTACGCGGGCTGGGACCGGCTGCTGACCCGGGTCGCGCTGCCCGCGTGGCGGATGGGCCGCTGGCCGTCGCGGCTCGACGCCGGTGTCGTCTCCGCGCTCACCGAGCTGTCCCGACGGGACCGGCTGGCGGAAGGCTTCGCCTCCCGGCTCGGCGAGCGCCCCGCCTGCGACCTCCTGGAAGAACCGGGCGTGGCCGACGAAGCCGCCTCGCTGCTCGCCGCCAGGCTCTTCCACGGCGGCCCCGCGGAGAACGGCCCCGACTGGTCCCCCGTGGACTGGCAGCAGTATCCGGAGGAGGTCGTCGACCGGAAGTGGCGCGCCGAGGCCGCACGGCTCCACCGCGTCCTGGACGCCATGGGTGTGCCTGCCACGGTCGACCCGGCGGATCCCGCGGTCCCCACACTGGCCCGCGTCATCGGCCATCTCAGCGGCCCGCTGACCGGCGGAGAGGAGCTGGCCGCCGGAATCGGTGCGGCGGTGGCCCGCGAGGAGGCCGCCCAGGCTCCCCGCCCGATGGCCGGCGACGGCCCGAAGAGCGGCACGGGCGCCGACCCCCTCGACTTCTGGGGCTCGGACCCGCTCCCGCTCTTCCCGCTCCAGCCGCCTCGTACGGGTACGGAGCTGCTCGCCGACCATGTGGTCGCGATGGTGTGTTGCGCCGCCGTCGACACGGCGGGCGCGGCGCCCGGGCTCGACTGGCTCGACGGTCCCGCGCTGCTCGTCGACGGGCAGCGCCCGGCCGATCTCGGCGGGCCGGTCCTCAGCCTGGTCGAGGACGGCGACGCCGAACCGCTGCGCGCATGGCTCTCGGGGATCGGAGTGCGTACGGACAAGCCTGTCCGCCTCGTATGACCGGGTGACGGGCGCGGGAAGGGGCCGGACCCGAGAAGCGGCCGGGCCGTACGGGGGGGGGGGGACAGGCCGCCGTATACGACGAGCCGCGGCAGGCCCGCCGAGCTGTCCCGGGCCCCCAATACCCGGAAGCTCAGGTTCCGTTCACGTCAATTCGCGACGAACGGTGACGGAGTGGATGCGTTATGTGATGTGCTGGGGATCGGCGCTGACATCCGGCGCACCAGTGTTGTCCGGGGGACTCGAGGGAGGGGAGCGGTATGGGGGCGGAGCAGATTCGGCGGTGGGAGTCGGGTGCACTCGCTCATGCCGTGAGCGATCCCTTCGGCCAGGGCCCCCTGCCCTGGCTGCGCGGCAGTGAGAACTACTTCGACGACACCGGCCAGGTCGTCCCCTGGTACGCGGACCCCGAGCTCGGCCGGGGAGGGACCGGCGGCGGCACCCGTACCGCCGACGACGTGCACCGGCAGATCAAGGGGTTCGTCTCGCCCGGCGCCGCGGCCCCCGGCGAGGCGATCGACTTCCACATCACGGTGGACCCGCCCCAGCAGTTCTCGGTCGACGTCTACCGCATCGGTCATTACGGCGGCGACGGCGCCGCGAAGATCACCACCAGCCCCCGGCTCTCCGGCATCGTCCAGCCGGCCCCGCTGGCCGCGGACCGCACGGTCTCCTGCCACCACTGGTGGCTCTCCTGGCGGCTCCAGATTCCCAGCTACTGGTCGGTCGGCGCGTACGTGGCCGTCCTCACCACCGCCGACGGCTACCGCTCCCACATCCCCTTCACGGTCCGCGACGACCACCCGGCCGATCTGCTCCTCCTGCTCCCGGACATCACGTGGCAGGCGTACAACCTCTACCCGGAGGACGGCCGTACGGGCGCCAGCCTCTACCACGCCTGGGACGAGCGGGGGCGGCTGCTCGGCGAGGAGGACGCCGCCGTCACCATCTCCTTCGACCGCCCGTACGCGGGCGCGGGACTGCCCCTCCACGTCGGGCACGCCTACGACTTCATCCGCTGGGCCGAGCGGTACGGCTACGACCTGGCGTACGCCGACGCGCGCGATCTCCACGCCGGCCGCGTCGACCCCAGCCGCTACCGGGGCCTGGTCTTCCCCGGCCACGACGAGTACTGGTCCGTGCCGATGCGCCGCACCACCGAGCTCGCCCGCGACACCGGCACCTCGCTCGTCTTCCTCTCCGCCAACACCATGTACTGGCAGGTCGGCCTCTCCCCGTCCGCCTCCGGTGTTCCCGACCGCCTGCTCACCTGCCGCAAGCGACGGGGGCCGGGCAAACCCGCGCTGTGGCGCGAGGTCGACCGAGCCGAACAGCAGCTCCTCGGCATCCAGTACGCGGGCCGGGTCCCCGAGCCCCACCCGCTGGTCGTGCGGAACGCCGAGCACTGGCTCTGGGACGCGAGCGGCGCCACCGAGGGCGACGAGATCGACGGTCTGGTCGCGGGTGAGGCGGACCGCTACTTCCCGCGCACCACGCTCCCCGAACACGAGAACCGCATCCTGCTCGCACACTCCCCGTACCAGGACGGCGACGGAGCCACGCGCCACCAGGAGACCTCTCTGTACCGGGCACCCTCCGGCGCCCTCGTCTTCGCCTCCGGCACGTTCGCCTGGTCCCCGGCCCTGGACCGCCCCGGCCATGTGGACCCCCGCATCCAGCGCGCCACGGCCAACCTCCTCGACCGCATCTGCAAGCGCGACTGACCGGACGAACGCCGCACAGGCCCCACCGCGCCCGTGCCGCGCGCGCCCGGTCGCTTCGCGCCCGGGCACCCACCGCGGGCCCCCCGCGCTCAGGCACACACCGCCGGCCGGCACACAGGCCGCACCACCACTGCGCCGGTCCTCGCACGCCCCCGGACGCGCTGAAGGGCCCCGCTCCCCACGCCCACGTCCCCATACGGGACAATCGGACAACTCCTGGATCAACCTACGCGGAGGCAGCGTGTCCGGTTTCGTAGAAAAGCCCGAGCCCGTGCAGGTCCCGGGTCTCACCCACCTGCACACCGGCAAGGTGCGCGACCTGTACCGGAACGAGGCGGGCGACCTCGTCATGGTCGCCAGCGACCGTATGTCCGCGTACGACTGGGTCCTGCCCACCGAGATCCCCGACAAGGGCCGTGTCCTGACCCAGCTGTCGCTGTGGTGGTTCGACCAGCTCGCCGATCTCGTGCCCAACCACGTCCTGTCCGCGGAGCTCCCCGCCGGTGCCCCCGCCGACTGGGCCGGCCGGACGCTGATCTGCAGGTCGCTGCGCATGGTGCCCGTCGAGTGCGTCGCGCGCGGCTACCTGACCGGCTCCGGTCTCGTCGAGTACGAGGCGTCCCGCACCGTCTGCGGTCTCGGCCTTCCCGAGGGTCTCGTCGACGGCTCGGAGCTTCCGGCCCCGATCTTCACGCCCGCCACGAAGGCGGCCGTCGGGGACCACGACGAGAACGTCAGTTACGAGGAAGTGGCCCGGGAGGTCGGCGCCGAGACGGCCGCCGTGCTGCGTCGTACGACTCTCGACGTCTACGGCCGGGCCCGTGACATCGCGCGCGAGCGCGGGATCATCCTCGCCGACACGAAGTTCGAGTTCGGCTTCGCCACCGACAGCCGGGGCGAGGACGAACTGATCATCGGGGACGAGGTGCTGACGCCGGACTCCTCGCGCTTCTGGCCCGCCGAGACCTGGCAGCCGGGCCGCGCCCAGCCCTCGTATGACAAGCAGTTCGTGCGTGACTGGCTGACCTCGCCGGCCTCCGGCTGGGACCGCGGGAGCGAGCAGCCGCCGCCGGCGCTGCCGCAGCAGATCGTGGACGCGACGCGCGCCAAGTACATCGACGCCTACGAGCTGCTGACCGGAACCTCCTGGTCGTAACAGCGGACACGAAGAAGGCCCCGGTCACGAGGACCGGGGCCTTCTTGCGTGGAGCGAACGACGAGGTTCGAACTCGCGACCTCAACCTTGGCAAGGTTGCGCTCTACCAGCTGAGCTACGTTCGCAGTGCGCCGAAGCGCGGTGCCTACTATACCCATCCCCGCTGCCGTGTGAGACGCACTGCGGCATGAGGGTTGTCCGCATCGAGTGCGGACACAGCCGCGGACAGGTGGTGGCGCACGGCCCCCTGCGACAGAGCCTCCCGCTCCGCGATCTCCGCAACGGGCGGTTGGACGACCGCCAGTTCGAGCACCTCCGCCTCCCGGGCGGTCAGCGGCGAATCCCCGGCGGAGATCGCGTCGGGCGCCAACTCCGTTTCCACATAGCGCTTTCCGGACGCACGGTACGGATGATCTCGGCCGGCGGCCGGGCGCTGACCGTCTGGGGCACGAGGGCCCGGACGCCCGCCGCGAGCGCGCTTCAGGCGCCCCGGCCTGCCTGGACTCGTCACGATCATTCTCCTGCAGCCGGGCAGTCCGGCCCGCGGCGATGTGGCGACCTTCACACCGCCGACGCCCGGCATCCGCAGATCGAGGACCGCGAGATCGGGACCGCCGCCGTACCGAGTTCGCCTCGACCGAGGGGCCGGCGTGGAGAAAGTCGTCACCGGTCATGAATCAAGGCTTCCGCCGGATGACGACCGTGAGCGGTGCGCGCTGTCATCACTGCCCACACGAACGTCATGCGTCGATAAGGGAGGCGACAGGAGCGGCGTCGGAAGAGCGAACGTGAGACGGCCGGGAACGCGACGCGGAAACGCTGCGGATACGACAAAGGCCCCGGTCGATTACCGACCGGGGCCTTTGATCAAGAGCGGACGACCAGGTTCGAACTGGCGACCTCAACCTTGGCAAGGTTGCGCTCTACCAACTGAGCTACGTCCGCATTGCAGCCACTCGGCTTTCACCGGTGGTGCGCTCACCACTCTACCTGATCCACCAAGTGGTCAGACAGCGTGATGTAGAGCGGGTGACAGGAATTGCACACTGCGCCTTCCCCCTGGAAGGGGGATGTTCTACTACTGAACTACACCCGCACGCGGCTCGGGGCCGGGCCTTTCGGCCTTGCCCTTCGGCGTGCTCCAGACTCTAGCCGACCTGCGGGGGTGTTTCGCAAGTCGGCTCCCCGCGGGTGTCGCGCGAAGGGGTCCGGAGCGGGCGCCGACAGCGGGCTCCGGCGTCGCGTCCGGTCAACTGGCGGCGTGGAACGCCTCGTAGACCTTCTTGGGGATCCGGCCCCTGGCCGGCACCTCCATCCGGTGCGACCGGGCCCAGGCGCGGACCGCCGCCGGGTCGGGGGCGACCGAGGTGTGGTGGTACGAGACGGGAGTCTTGCCGTGCTTGCCGGCATTTGTCTGCTTCCGCCCTGCCGCCATGTACGGCGCCAGGGTCTTGCGCAGTTTCTTTGCATTGGCGGGATTGAGGTCGATCTCGTACGACTTCCCGTCCAGGGCGAAGGTGACCGTTTCCGCCGCTGTTCCCCCGTCGATGTCGTCGGAGAGCGTAACCACTACGCGCTGAGCCACGGATATCGGTCCTTTCCTACGGCATCGTCGCGTCTGACATGCGGTGATGCCGGCCTTCCGGCTGCCAGGCGGATGCGGATCGACTGGTGTCGACTGTTCCGGAGATGATGTCACTTTCCCCGGGTAATCATTTGTACAGCGACGGGCACCGCATTGTGAAGCCCAGTCAATTGCTTCAGCGTGTCCGCCTGCAATCCGGTGAGGAATTTTTTTCCAGGACTTTCCCTCCATGTTGTCACCGCCGATATCTCGGCGTGATCTGCGCCGTCTGATATCTACCCGCGTAGAATTTCCGGGCAGGTACGCTGAGTGGACCCGCGGGGGTCTGGGGAACCCCCCGGAGACACAGCCGCACCACACCACCGGGAGTGCCAGTGGCACGCGTCGTAGTCGACGTCATGCTCAAGCCGGAGATCCTCGACCCGCAGGGACAGGCTGTGCAGCGCGCACTGCCTCGTCTCGGCTTCGAAGGAATCGCGGACGTACGTCAGGGAAAGCGTTTCGAGCTCGAGGTCGAGGGGCCGGTCGACGACGCCGCCCTCGCCCGCATTAACGAGCTCGCGGAGACCTTCCTCGCCAACACCGTCATCGAAGACTTCGTCGTGAAGGTGGAGGAGGAGAAGTGACCGCTCGTATCGGCGTCGTCACTTTTCCCGGCACCCTCGACGACCAGGACAGCCTGCGGGCCGTCCGGATCGCGGGCGCCGAACCCGTATCGCTCTGGCACCGCGACAAGGACCTGCACCAGGTCGACGCCGTGGTCCTGGCGGGCGGCTTCTCCTACGGCGACTATCTGCGGGCCGGAGCCATCTCCCGTTTCTCGCCGGTGATGGAGACCATCATCGAGCAGGCGAAGGCGGGGATGCCGGTCCTCGGCATCTGCAACGGCTTCCAGATCCTCACCGAGGCGCACCTGCTGCCCGGCGCGATGCTGCGCAACAACCACCTCCACTTCATCTGCCGTGACCAGAAGCTGAAGGTGGAGAACGCGCAGACCGCGTGGACCTCGGACTACACCGAGGGCCAGGAGATCTCCGTACCCCTGAAGAACGTGGACGGCCGGTACACCGCCGACGAGCGCACGCTCGACGAGCTGGAGGCCGAGGGCCGCGTCGCGTTCCGCTACCTCGACGTGAACCCCAACGGCTCGCTGCGCGACATCGCCGGCATCACGAACGCCGCGGGCAACGTCGTCGGCCTGATGCCGCACCCGGAGCACGCCGTCGAGCCGCTGATCGGGACCGGTCGCACCGACGGTCTCGGGTTCTTCACCTCGATCATCAAGAAGCTGGTCAACGCATGAGCCTGGATACGGTCAAGCACGCGGCCGAGACCCCGGACACCGAGCAGCCCTGGAAGGAACTCGGCCTCAAGGAGGACGAGTACGCCAGGATCCGCGAGATCCTGGACCGCCGTCCCACCGGCGCCGAGCTCGCCATGTACTCCGTGATGTGGTCCGAGCACTGCTCCTACAAGAGCAGCAAGGTCCACCTCAAGCAGTTCGGCGAGAAGGTCCCCGAGAACGACGCGATGCTCGTCGGAATCGGCGAGAACGCCGGTGTCGTCGACGTCGGCCAGGGTTACGCGGTCACCTTCAAGGTCGAGTCGCACAACCACCCCTCGTACATCGAGCCCTACCAGGGCGCGGCCACCGGCGTCGGCGGCATCGTCCGCGACATCCTCGCCATGGGTGCCCGTCCGATCGCGGTCGTCGACCCGCTGCGCTTCGGCGCGGCCGACCACCCCGACACCAAGCGAGTCCTGCCCGGCATCGTCGCGGGCATCGGCGGATACGGGAACTGTCTCGGCCTGCCGAACATCGGCGGCGAGGTCGTCTTCGACGCCTGCTACCAGGGCAACCCGCTCGTCAACGCCGGCTGCATCGGCGTGATGAAGCACGAGGACATCCACCTGGCCCAGGCCTCCGGCCCCGGCAACAAGGTGATCCTGTACGGCGCCCGCACCGGCGGCGACGGCATCGGCGGCGTCTCCGTGCTGGCCTCGGAGACCTTCGACGACACCAAGCCCACCAAGCGGCCCGCCGTCCAGGTCGGCGACCCGTTCCAGGAGAAGCTCCTCATCGAGTGCACCCTGGAGATCTTCAAGGAGAAGCTCGTCGCGGGCATCCAGGACCTCGGCGGCGCCGGGCTCTCCTGCGCCACGAGCGAGCTGGCCTCCGCGGGCTCCGGCGGTATGCGCGTCGAGCTGGACACCGTGCCGCTGCGCGACTCCTCCCTCTCGCCCGAGGAAATCCTCATGAGCGAGTCGCAGGAGCGCATGTGCGCGATCGTCGAGCCGCAGCACGTCGACCGCTTCATGGAGATCTGCGAGAAGTGGGACGTCATCGCCACCGTCATCGGTGAGGTGACCGAGGGTTCGCAGCTGGAGATCTTCTGGCACGGCGAGCAGATCGTGGACGTACCGCCGCGGTCGGTCGCCCACGAGGGCCCGACGTACCACCGTCCGTACGCACGCCCCTCCTGGCAGGACGCGCTCCAGGCCGACGACGCGGGCAAGCTCGCCCGTCCGGCCGACGGTGCCGAGCTGCGCGAGCAGGTCCTCAAGCTCGTCGCTTCCCCGAACCAGGCCTCCAAGTCCTGGATCACGGACCAGTACGACCGCTTCGTGCAGGGCAACACCGTCCTGGCGATGCCCGAGGACGCGGGCATGGTCCGGATCGACGAGAAGTCGAACCTGGGCGTGGCCATGGCGACCGACGGCAACGGCCGGTACGCGAAGCTCGACCCGTACACGGGTGCGCAGCTCGCGCTGGCGGAGTCGTACCGCAACGTCGCCGCCTCCGGCGCCAAGCCGCTCGCGATCTCGGACTGCCTGAACTTCGGTTCGCCCGAGGACCCGGACGTCATGTGGCAGTTCGCCGAGGCCACCCGTGGTCTCGCGGACGGCTGCCTGGAGCTCGGTACCCCGGTCACCGGCGGCAACGTGTCGCTGTACAACCAGACGGGTGAGACGGCGATCCACCCGACGCCGGTCGTGGCCGTGCTCGGTGTGATCGACGACGTCACGCGGCGTACGCCGGTCGCCTTCGCGGAAGAGGGCCAGCTCCTCTACCTGCTGGGTGACACGCACGAGGAGTTCGGCGGCTCGGCCTGGTCCGAGGTCATCCACCAGCACCTCGGCGGTATGCCGCCCAAGGTCGACCTGGGCCGCGAGAAGCTGCTCGGCGAGATCCTGATCTCGGCGTCCCGCGACGGCATGATCGACGCGGCGCACGACCTCTCGGACGGCGGCCTGATCCAGGCGGTCACCGAGTCCTGCCTGCGCGGCGGGAAGGGCGCACGGCTCGTCGTGCCGGACGGGCTCGACGCGTTCACCTTCCTCTTCTCCGAGTCGGCCGGGCGTGCGATCGTCTCGATCCCGCGCAGCGAGGAGCTCCGCTTCAACGACATGTGCGGGGCCCGCGGTCTGCCCGTGACCCGCATCGGTGTCGTGGACGGCGAGGAGATCGAGGTCCAGGGCGAGTTCAGCATTCCGCTGAGCGAGCTCCGCACCGCTCACGAGGCCATCATTCCGGCGCTGTTCGGCTGAGCCGGCCGCTCCACGTTCCGCCGAAGCCCCTGCCCGGTCCTCCGGGTGGGGGCTCCGTCGTTCGCGACGGGTCCGCACCGAGCGATGCCGCCTGAGCGGGGGTGATGCCGGGACCGACGCCCTTTGTGCCGCGACCGATGCCCGGGGCACCGCTGACCTGCGCTCGCGAAGGGCATCCCGGATGTCGGAGCCGCCGGTTAGTCTCGCCCGTATGCCTCCGGCCAAGAAGCGCTTGCGCACGTACGACGCCACGAAGACCCGGGCAGCGGTCCTGGCGCAGTTCGCCCATGTCCGAGAAGCCGTCCGCGCCTTGACGCCCGAGCAGCTGGCCCTGCCGACCAGGCTCGGGGACTGGACCGTCCGGGAGCTGGCCGCCCATCTCACGATGGCGCTCTCCCGTGTCACCACCGGTCTTGAGCAGCCCGGGCCGGCCGGTTCCAAGCCCGCTCTCGCCCTGCTGGAGTGGCCGTTCTCCACGGCGGGGCGGGCGGAGAGCATCGCCGACGACACCCGGGCCCTGGCCGCCGCGCACCCCGACCTGGACGCGCTGTACGCGGAGGTGACCGCCGCCTTCGAGGAGCAGGTGCCCGTGGTCCCGGGGGACCGGCTGGTCCTGACGCGGGCGGGGACGATGCGGCTCGGGGACTTCCTGGTCACCCGTACCGTCGAGCTGGTCGCGCACACCGACGATCTGAACGCGGCGGCCGGCCTGGACATCCCGTACGACCGCCAGGCGCTCGCCGCCTGCACCCGGCTGCTCGCGGACGCCCTGGCGGACAAGGCGCCGGGAGGTTCGGTCGAGGTGCGGATCCCGCCGTTCGCCGTGGTCCAGTGCATCGGCGGCCCCAGGCACACCCGGGGCACGCCCCCCAACGTCGTGGAGACCGGTCCGCTCGTCTGGATGAGACTCGCCACCGGGCGCACCCCCTGGGCCCGGGCGCTGGACGCGGCGGAGGTCGGCGCGAGCGGGGAGCGGGCCGATCTCTCCACGCTGCTGCCACTGATGAGCTGAAGGGGAACCGGATCGCCACCCCGATCCGTCCCAGGGCCATGCGCACACAACGTTTGACCGTCAGTGTCCTGGCCCTCCTCGCCCTCGCCGCCTGCGGCACGGAGTCGGGTTCCGGAGCCGGCTCCGGCGCGAAAACCGGCGACGGCAGCGGCACGGTGCGTACCGACCTGCCCGTCACCGGCACCCGCTGGAACGTCGAGTCCATGACCGTCGACGGGAAGAGGTCCGCCGCACCCGCCGAGGCCCACGTGACGATCGGTTCCAAGGGCCAAGCCACCGGAAACCTCGGCTGCAACCACTACACCGCCGACGTCCGCGTCGAGGGTGACACCGTGACCCTGGGGCCGGGCACCACCACCGAGATGGCCTGTGAGAAGGACGTCCAGGACTTCGAGAACGCCCTGGCCCGCGCTTTCGACGGCACCTTGAAGGCCGCCGTGGTCAACAAGACCCTCACCCTGACGACGAGCAAAGGGGACACCATCACCCTCACGTCCGAGCCCGTAAGGCCCGCGGCCCCGCTCACCGGCACCGCCTGGACCGTCACCACCCTGACCGACGGCGACACCGCGACCTCCCTGCCCGCCGGCAGCCGGGACAAGGCACCCCGCCTCACCTTCGCCAAGGACGGCACCGTCGAGGGCCACCTCGGCTGCAACAGCTTCCGCGGCAAGGCCACGGTGGCCGGCTCGACGATCACCTTCGGACCGCTCGCCTCCACCCGCAAGATGTGCGGGGAGGCCGAGATGGACGTCGAGAGGTCCATGCTCGCGGTCCTCCGCGGGAAGACGACGTACGCGATCGACGACCAGGCCCTGTCCCTCACCGCGGAGAACGGCAAGGGACTCGGCGCCTCCGCTCCCGAGGAGAAGAAGTAGCGGTCACGCACCGCCCGTCGGATACGGCAGCAGCTGCGCGTTCGTCCGCTCCCAGGACGCCCGGAGGCCGGCGAGCAGCTCAGGCTCGGCCGCGGCCCGGTCGGCCTGCTCCCGCTGGTCGTGCGAGAGCCGGAAGAGCTGATCGGTGCAGCCCTTGCCCCGGTAGTACTTCCACTCGCCGCGCCGCAGGGCCCGTTCGCCCCGCACCCGCCAGAAGAGGTCCCGTTCCGCGGGAGCCTCGTCACGCAGCAGATATCCGGCGAGGCTGGTGCCGTCGAGCGGGTAGGCCGGGTCGGGCCGCGCCCCGCCGAGCTCCAGGAGCGTGGCCGTCCAGTCGGGCGAGAACACCGGCAGATCGCTGACCTGGCCCCCGTCGATCCGGGCGGGCCAGCGCAGCACGGCGGGGACCCTGATGCCGCCCTCCTGGAGCGAGCCCTTGTTGCCGGCCAGCGGCCAGTTGTACGAGAACCGCTCACCGCCGTTGTCGCTGGCGAAGAAGACCAGCGTGTCCTGCGCACTGCCGGACCGGTCGAGCGCCTTCAGCACCTCGCCGACCGAGCGGTCGAGATCCTCGACCATCTCCTTGTACTTCTGGAGCGAGCCGCCGTCACCGTGCTGGAGCGCACGCCGGTCACCGGCCTTGATCCGCCGTACGATCTCGGCGCTCTCCTCGGTGTCCCCCTCCGCGATCCACGGCCAGTGCGGCGTCGTGAAGTTCAGGTTGAGCAGCCACGGCTTGTCGTGGTCGCGGCGGACGTACTCGCCGGCGCGCTCGGTCAGGATGCGGGTGTAGTACCGCAGGTCCTTGTACGTGGCGTCGCCCTCGTACAGGTCGTACTCGCCCCCGAGACCCAGCTTGGAGTAGTACTCCAGCGCTCCGCCGAAGTTTCCGAAGAACTCGTCCCACCCGGACTTCGTGGGGCTGTAGTCCGGCAGGTATCCGCAGTGCCACTTTCCGATGAGCGCGGTGGAGTAGCCCGCGCCGCGCAGCAGCGAGGCGAGGGTCGGGTGGGTGGGTTCCAGTCCGACCGACCTGTCCGCGATGGGCTCGGCGAGCCCGCCCCTCGTACGTCCCGGATAGCGCCCCGTGTAGAGGCTGAACCGGGTGGGGGAGCAGGTCGCGGAGCCGGAGTACGCGTCCGTGAACCGCACGCCCTGCCGTCCCAGCCGGTCCAGGTGGGGCGTACGGATGTCCGGGGCGCCGTACGAGGAGAGATCGGCCCAGCCCAGGTCGTCGCCGAGGATGAAGAGGATGTTGGGCCGCCGGGAGTGCTTGCCCCGGGCGGCGCGGAAGGGCCGCTCTTGCGGGGTGGCCGCCGGCGCGGCGACGGCGGGCCCGGCGGCCGGGAGTCCGACGGCGGCGGTGGCCGCGGTCACGCCTACGGCCGTCCCGAAGGCGCGCCGGGTCAGGGCAGGGGAGGACTCTTCGTGGGAACTGATGTTCGACTGATCTGCGGGCATGAGGACTCCTGTCAGGGCCGCGCGGGCGGCGGATGACGGCAGGGCGGCAGGCGGAGGGGCCCGTCAGGCACACGGCGCGCACGGATCTGCGCACCGACCGGAGACGGGTGAGGGGATCAAGCAGGAGGAACTCGGCGCACGCTCACGGAGTCGCGGAAGACCCGGCAGTGGTGCGGAGTGGTTCAGGCGCAGCGACAGATGGCGCTCGCCACACGTCCCAGATCGACGTGGCGGCGCTCCACGAGCGTGACCGAATGATCACCGAGGGGCTGCATGGCCCAGGAGCCTGCCAAGCGGTCGTGCGCCTGTCAATGCCGGTCTCGAACACCGGACTCCGGTGCGGCGGAGGCGACGCGGCAGCCGGTACGGCAGACGATTCCCATCGCCCTCACCTCCGAATTCGCCTGCTCCGAGAGGTCCTGGGCCCCTTCCCCGGACTCCCGCGGTGTGAGGCTCACCACGAAACGAGCGTTCGGCCACCGGCTTCTCAGGCGGCGCCCCGCATCACCGAGTGCCACGACGCGGGGTCAGGGCCTCATGCGGCCGGGTGGCCTGAACTGATCGGTAACCCGCCGGTAATCCGGGCGCCTGCCGCCCAAAGCGCACAGATGGCCTGTCCGGCCACCGCCCCGCCCTCACGCGGAGTGATCATCCGAGGGTGCGCGGAGGGCTCGTCCCGGACCACCGTCACGCACGCCCGCAGTGCCCCGGCAGCCCCGGTGCGGCAGGCACCGAATTCGGACCGGTGGTCGATCTCGCCTACACTCGGTGGCGTGCCTCGTGGTGATGGACGACTCAACCACGACCTGCTCCCCGGAGAGAAAGGCCCCCAGGACGCTTGTGGCGTCTTCGGTGTCTGGGCTCCGGGCGAAGAGGTCGCCAAGCTCACCTATTTCGGACTGTATGCCCTGCAGCACCGTGGACAGGAGTCCGCGGGCATCGCAGTGAGCAACGGGTCCCAGATCCTGGTCTTCAAGGACATGGGACTGGTCTCGCAGGTCTTCGACGAAACGTCTCTGGGATCGCTCCAGGGCCATATCGCGGTCGGTCATGCCCGCTACTCCACCACCGGTGCCTCGGTGTGGGAGAACGCGCAGCCGACGTTCCGTGCCACCGCGCACGGCTCGATCGCCCTCGGTCACAACGGCAACCTGGTCAACACGGCTCAGCTCGCCGAGATGGTCGCCGACCTCCCTCGCCGGGACGGCCGCGCCACCCAGGTCGCGGCGACCAACGACACCGATCTCGTGACCGCGCTGCTCGCCGGCCAGACCGATGACGACGACAAGCCGCTCACCATCGAGGAAGCCGCCGCCAAGGTGCTCCCCGAGGTGAAGGGCGCGTTCTCGCTCGTCTTCATGGACGAGCACACGCTGTACGCCGCCCGCGACCCGCAGGGCATCCGCCCGCTGGTCCTCGGGCGTCTGGAGCGCGGCTGGGTGGTGGCCTCCGAGTCCGCCGCCCTCGACATCTGCGGTGCCGCGTACGTCCGTGAGGTCGAGCCCGGCGAGATGATCGCCATCGACGAGAACGGCCTGCGCACCTCCCGCTTCGCGGAAGCGAAGCCCAAGGGCTGTGTCTTCGAGTACGTGTACCTGGCCCGCCCCGACACCGACATCGCCGGGCGGAACGTCTACCTCTCCCGTGTGGAGATGGGCCGCAGGCTGGCCGCCGAAGCTCCGGTCGACGCGGACCTGGTCATAGCGACTCCGGAATCCGGCACTCCCGCCGCGATCGGATACGCCGAGGCCAGCGGAATCCCGTTCGGCGCCGGACTGGTCAAGAACGCGTACGTCGGCCGGACCTTCATCCAGCCGTCGCAGACCATCCGCCAGCTGGGCATCCGGCTCAAGCTGAACCCCCTCAAGGAAGTCATCAAGGGCAAGCGCCTGGTGGTCGTCGACGACTCGATCGTCCGCGGCAACACCCAGCGCGCACTCGTCCGGATGCTCCGCGAGGCGGGCGCGGCCGAGATCCACATCCGGATCTCCTCCCCGCCGGTCAAGTGGCCCTGCTTCTTCGGCATCGACTTCGCGACCCGCGCCGAGCTGATCGCCAACGGCATGACGGTCGACGAGATCGCCACCTCGATGGGTGCCGACTCGCTCTCGTACATCTCGCTCGACGCGATGGTCGAGGCGACGACGATCGCCAAGCCGAATCTCTGCCGCGCCTGCTTCGACGGTGAATACCCGATGGAGCTCCCGGACCCGGAGCTGCTCGGCAAGCAGCTGCTGGAGACCGAGCTGGCGGCCGGCCCTGCCGCGACCGCGGCGGCCGACGCGCTGCGTCGTCCGTGATCCGGTACGACCGGCGCCTCCCCCACCAGCCCCGTATTTCCACACGAAAGATCCCAGGCAATGTCTGAGACAACAGGTGCTTCCTACGCGGCAGCGGGCGTCGACATCGAAGCCGGTGACCGTGCCGTCGAGCTGATGAAGGAGTGGGTGAAGAAGACGCAGCGGGCGGAGGTCGCAGGCCTCGGTGGCCTCGGCGGATTCGCCGGCCTCTTCGACGCCTCGGCGCTCAAGCGTTACGAGCGTCCGCTGCTCGCCTCCGCCACCGACGGCGTCGGTACGAAGGTGGACATCGCCCGCCAGATGGGCGTGTACGACACCATCGGCCACGACCTCGTCGGCATGGTCGTCGACGACCTGGTCGTCTGTGGTGCCGAACCGCTGTTCATGACCGACTACATCTGCGTCGGCAAGGTGCATCCCGAGCGTGTCGCGGCCATCGTGAAGGGCATCGCCGAAGGCTGTGTCCTCGCGGGCTGCGCCCTCGTCGGCGGCGAGACGGCCGAGCACCCGGGCCTCCTGGGCCCCGACGACTTCGACGTGGCGGGCGCCGGTACGGGCGTGGTCGAGGCCGAGCACCTGCTCGGCCCGGACCGTATCCGTAAGGGTGACGCGGTCATCGCGATGGCGTCGTCCGGCCTTCACTCCAACGGGTACTCGCTGGTCCGGCACGTGGTCTTCGACCGCGCGGGCTGGACGCTGGACCGTCAGGTCGAGGAGTTCGGCCGGACGCTCGGTGAGGAGCTCCTGGAGCCCACCAAGATCTACTCGCTGGACTGCCTGGCACTCACCCGTACGACCCAGGTGCACGCCTTCAGCCACGTCACCGGCGGCGGTCTGGCCAACAACCTGGCCCGTGTCGTCCCGGACGCCCTGCACGCCACCGTGGACCGCTCCACGTGGACGCCGGGCGCGGTCTTCGACCTCGTCGGCAAGGCCGGACAGGTCGAGCGGCTGGAGCTGGAGAAGACGCTCAACATGGGCGTCGGCATGATCGCGATCGTCCCCGCCGACTCGGTGGACGCCGCGCTGACCACGCTGGCCGACCGGGGCATCGAGTCGTGGGTCGCCGGTGAGATCACCGACCGGGGCGCACACACCTCGGGCGCCGAGCTCGTGGGCGACTACGCGAAGTAGGCAGTAGGGGGCGGGTCGCCGGAATCCTCCGGTGGCCCGCCGCTCCCCGGCCCGACGTCACCATGAGGTGCCCGAGGTCGCCAGGACAGCACAAAACCCGGTCCGGGCAGGCCCGGACCGGGTTGTCGTGTCAGCGCGAGGTCAAGCGCCGCGGCGCTGTGACGACGGACCGGACTGATCGTCCTCGTCGTCGTCATCATCGACGTTGTACTGATCCGCGTACTGTGCGTACGGGTCATCTTCCTCGTCGTCGTCCTCGAACGGCTCAGCGTTCGGTGGCTGACTCGAAGGTGATGCGCCCAGCTCATTGGCCAGACGCGACAGGTCAGTCCCGCCGCTGCTGTACTTCAGCTGACGGGCGACCTTGGTCTGCTTGGCCTTTGCCCGGCCGCGCCCCATGGCTCGACCCCCTCGGTGACGGGGCTCGACGGCCCCAGAGTCTTGACACGCGTTCATGTTTCAGGACGGACTCCCGGCTGAGAGACCGCGCCTGTAGGGCTTTAACGGTACCTGCTTCCGTGGCCATACGGTACGCCGCCCGCATGAAGTGCCCCGTAAGCGACCCGGCACGGAGCCCTGTCCGTGCTGGTCAACTGCGATTTTAACCTCTTCTGAGCAGGCGACCCGCCGACCGGCGTGAGTCTTGTCTCGCCGACCGGCGGGCCGCCTCCGGTGACAGGGTCACGAAGATCCCGTCACCGGTCAGGGACGGCGGGCGTCCGCCATCCGCTGTTCGGCGATCCGGTCGGCCGCCGCGGCCGGCGGAATCCCATCCGCCTTCGCACGTGCGAATATGGCCAGCGTGGTGTCGAAGATCTTCGTCGCCTTCGCCTTGCACCGGTCGAAGTCGAAGCCGTGGAGCTCGTCGGCGACCTGGATCACGCCACCGGCGTTCACCACGTAGTCGGGTGCGTAGAGGATCGAGCGGTCGGCCAGGTCCTTCTCGACGCCCGGGTGCGCGAGCTGGTTGTTGGCGGCGCCGCACACCACCTTCGCGGTCAGCACCGGCACGGTGTCGTCGTCGAGTGCTCCGCCGAGCGCGCACGGGGCGTAGATGTCCAGGCCCTCGGTACGGATCAGCGCGTCGGTGTCCGCCGCCACCGCGACCTCGGGGTGCAGGTCGGTGATCCGGCGTACCGACTCCTCCCGTACGTCAGTGATGACGACCACCGCGCCGTCCGAGAGCAGGTGCTCGACCAGGTGGTGGCCGACCTTGCCGACACCGGCGACGCCGACCTTGCGGCCGCGGAGGGTGGGGTCGCCCCACAGGTGCTGGGCCGACGCGCGCATCCCCTGGAAGACACCGAAGGCGGTGAGCACGGAGGAGTCGCCCGCGCCGCCGTTCTCGGGGGAGCGGCCGGTGGTCCAGCGGCACTCGCGGGCCACGACGTCCATGTCGGCGACGTAGGTGCCGACGTCGCAGGCCGTGACGTAGCGCCCGCCGAGCGAGGCGACGAACCGGCCGTAGGCCAGCAGCAGTTCTTCGGACTTGACGCTGTCCGGGTCCCCGATGATGACGGCCTTGCCGCCGCCGTGGTCGAGGCCGGCCATGGCGTTCTTGTACGACATGCCCCGCGCGAGGTTCAGCGCGTCCGCGACGGCCTCCTCCTCGGAGGCGTACGGATAGAAGCGGGTGCCGCCGAGGGCGGGGCCCAGGGCGGTGGAGTGGATGGCGATGACGGCCTTGAGGCCGCTGGCACGGTCCTGGCAGAGCACGACTTGTTCGTGGCCCCCCTGATCCGAGTGGAACAGGGTGTGCAGGACGCCGTCGGTCACATCGGTCACTGTGGTGACTCCCAAGTACGAAGCGGCGGAAAAGCCCTCCTGAAGGTGGGGAGGGCCCCGGGCCGACCGGCACGGTCGGCCCGACTGGGCAAGAGCGTAAGTCCTCCGCGCACCGGTATTCGTGCCGGTGCCGAGGATCACCCCCTGGGGGAGTAGCGGCGTGACACGATTCGGCGCATGTCGGTGGTGTCTTCAGTGCTCGTCCCTTACTCGTCCTACCTGAGGGTGTACGAGCCGCTCGCCGCCTTTCCCGGGCCCGAACGCGCTCACTGGGCCAGATACGCGGAGCGTTCCTCCTTCCCCACCGCCCAGGACGAACTGCGGAGATCGCTGGCCGACTTGGCGTCCACGCCGCCGGTCGGGGTGCCCGTGCACGAGAGCGCGGACGCGTTCGTCACCGAGGTGGACGGGGTGGTGTGTGTCTGCCCGTGGCGCACCCGGCTGCGCGGATGGCTGGCCCTGGAGGAGCAGGAGGGGATGTTTCCGGCCACGGTGTTCGACGCGGTGCTGCCTCCGGTGGTCCGGGGACAGGCGCTCACGGACTACGAGCGGTGGCGGGAGCGGAACCCGGATGCCCGGCCGTGGATCAGAACGGCCGTGTGGCAGGTCCCGGTGCGCTGGTTCGTGCTCTTCACCGACGAGGAGCGGGAGTACGAGGGGGCGGGAGAGGGCGGCGGGCCGCCGGTGCTGCGCTACCGCACCCCGATGGTGCAGGCGAGGCGCCGGCTGGCCCGGGCGCTCAAGACCCTGCGCGAGACGGTCGACGAAGGGCCTCTGACCGAGGGCCTGGTGGACGTCGGCCGCTGGCTGGAGGAGTTCCATCCGCGTGCGCTGGTCGAGCTCGACTACGGAGGTCTGGTCCACGCGCTGCCGGCGGACCAGCTGGCGGCGGACCACTCGGCCGCGGACGTGACCGAGGGCATCGCCGCTTTGCGGGCCGGGGACAGCGACGGGGCGAGCACGGCGTACGCGCGACTCGCCGAGCGCTGGCGGGCCGTGCAGCACCGCCAGTTCGCCAACTGACCCGAAACCCACCATGCTCAGGCAATCGGCGCAGAGGCGCTCGAACCGGCGCAGAGGTGTGCGAGCCGGAGCGCATCCACACTTTTCAGTAGTGCGCTGAGGAGTGCTTCTGTGAGCTGACGATGCGTGAAAGTGCGTCCTGTGTGACCCGTGTGACCAGTGGGGCGGGGGAGTACGTCAAGAAGGCCAGGACCTACGTCCCGAACCGGGCCTTTGCCTCAAGCGTGACGGATAGCACTAACGGCGCCCTTGCGCCCATCCCCACTCCTCGTGCCAAAATAGGACAAGGAGTCCGGGGAGGACTCCTTCCGTCTAACTATGGGCGGAAAGCTCGGTATTGCACTCTATGGGGGGTCTGACGACTCCTGATCGCTCTGTGACTGATCGTCACTGGGGCGTGACTGTCCGCTATGGCATGGTCCATCGGCTTCCGTCGCTGATGAACACCTGGGAGGGCAATTCCATCGGTTTGGCCGACGCGGCTGGAGCGATGGTGTAGTTGTAGTGCCGAGGACAAGCCGTTCGTCCTATAACCGACTCGGCCCGCGTCCGCCATTTATGGGCAACGCGGGTCAAGGTGCAGAATTTAGAGGAAAGAACCGAGAATGTTCGGTTCTCCCGAGGAGGCCGCTCATGACCGCTCGCACCCCTGATGCCGAGCCGCTGCTGACCCCGGCTGAGGTTGCCACGATGTTCCGCGTGGACCCGAAGACGGTCACCCGTTGGGCCAAGGCAGGCAAGCTCACGTCCATCCGCACGCTCGGTGGACATCGCCGGTACCGCGAGGCAGAGGTCCGCGCACTGCTTGCGGGTATTCCGCAGCAGCGCAGCGAGGCCTGACACACCCCTGTCGCCGCGCCATAACCGGGCACCGCTGGCCCCCCAGCCGGCTGTCGCCCACCCATAGCTCCACATGACGGACGCCTGCCCCAACGGGCGTCATACCTATGCAATACGGGTACGTCACCTGATCGCGCTGGACTCCGCCGGGTCCAGCGCGATTTTTTTGTGCCCGAACGGCCGGGGGCGGGGGCGTGCGCGGGCCGCTGGGCCGGGTCGGTTCGGCGGCCGTGTGCGGGTCCCTGCGGGGGCCTGTGAGGGCCTCCTGGAGGCTCCGGGCCAGCCTGTGCCGAGGAGCCCCGGCCGCCCCCCAAGGCTGGTGCAATTGCACATATTAAATTCGCCAGTTGTAAGAAGGGGGTAAAGCCACCCCTTCCAGAAACTCGTTCGGTGACTCCCGTCACACCGGCTGAGGCTTGCCAACTCCCAGCGTGCCACTGCTGAGAAGCGGCCGGCGCGGCCGTTGGTCATGTCGTGGCAGGACTTTCGTCCTCGCTCCCCTCCCCGGCCCTCGGCGGCGCCGGGGGGCCGTCGGCCGCTGCCGCGCCCCTGTCGGGCGCTTCGGGGCTCTCGGGACTCTCAGGGCTCTCGGAGGGGCCGGAGGGGCCCAGGAAGGCGCCGGACGCCCCCGGCGCCGCGGCGGGCTCCAGGGCGAGGCGCAGCAGCCGGTGACAGATGGGGCAGTGGCGGGTGAGATGCCGGTAGCCGGAGGCCGCTGCCAGGTGGGCGCGCAGCAGCGCGCGGGTTTCGTGCCGTGCCGTGGACGCAGACATACGTGCCACCTCCCGGTGGGCCCGCGCGGCCCCTCGCCGAGGGAAACAGGGGCAGCCTCTGTTCTACGGGTTACCCGGGCCGGATGCCGCAGTCAAGACGCACGAAAGCCCGGATCAGAAGATCCGGGCTTTCGTTTCTTGCGGTCCTGACGGGATTTGAACCCGCGGCCTCCACCTTGACAGGGTGGCGAGCACTCCAAACTGCTCCACAGGACCAGGTTTTCGCGGCTGCCTTGCGGCTGGCTGCGAAACCAGACTGTACAGGAGGTCGGAGGGTGCGGTCGAACTCACCCAGGGTGGCGCCTCCGTTACGGGGCCGCGGCGTCGATCGCCTTGACGATCCGCTTGTCCGACACGGGCTGCGCCGTACCCAGCGCATGGGCGAAGTAGCTGACCCGCAGCTCCTCGATCATCCAGCGGATGTCCAGCACCTCCTGGGGCACCGGCCGTCCCTGCGGCAGCTGTTCCAGCAGCCAGGCGTACTCGTCCTGCATCTCGTGGACCTTCTCCATGCGCGTGGTGTCGCGCTGGACGTTCGTCGGCATCTGCTGGAGCCTGCGGTCCTCGGCGACCAGATAGCGCATCAGGTCGGGCAGCCTGCGCAGCCCGGTCGCCGTGACGAACCCCGGCGGCACGAGACGGGCGAGGTGCTCCCGTACGTCCGTGACGTTGTTGATCAGCACCAGGCTGCTGGTGGCCTTCAGCCGCCGCTCACATGCCTGCCAGGCCGCCAGGATCTGCTGGACCTGGCCGATCGTGCGGACCGTCAGGTCCACGAGGTCGGCGCGCACCTTGTCGTACAGCTTGCGGAACGACTCCTCGTCCCAGGCGGGACCGCCGTGCGCGGCGATCAGCCGGTCGGCCGCCGCCATGGCGCAGTCGTCGAACAGGGCCTGGATGGAGCCGTGCGGATTGCGGGACAGGGCCAGCTTCTGCTGGTTGGTGAGCTTGTCCGAGGCGAATTTGGCGGGATTGACGGGGATGTTGAGCAGGATCAGCCTCCGGGTGCCCCGCCACATCGCCTGCTGCTGCTCGGCCTCGGTGTCGAAGAGCCGTACGGCGACGGTCGCGCCCTGGTCGACGAGAGCCGGGTACGCCTTGACGGGCTGGCCGGCGCGCCTGGTCTCGAAGACCCGGTTCAGCGTGCCGATCGTCCAGTCCGTGAGGCCCGAACGCTCGATGGACTCGCCCGAGGGCCCCGCGGTCGCCGCGGCGGCCTGGGAGAGGGCCTGGCGGGCCTTGGGGCGCAGCTGGACCTTCAGCGCGTCCAGGTCCTTGTCCTCGGCCACCGTGCGGCGCCGCTCGTCGGTGACCCGGAAGGTGATCTTCAGGTGGTCCGGGACCCTGGTCAGGTCGAAGTCGTCGGCCTTCACCGGGACGCCGACCATCCGCTGGAGCTCCCGGGCCAGCGTGAACGGCAGCGGCTCCTGCAGCGGGACGGCCCGGTCCAGGAACTTGCCCGCGTAGTCCGGCGCGGGCACGTAGTGCCTGCGGACCGGTTTGGGCAGTGAGCGGATCAGCTCGGTGACCACGTCCTGGCGCAGGCCCGGGATCTGCCAGTCGAAGCCCTCCGAGGTGACCTGGTTGAGGACCTGGAGCGGGATGTGGACGGTCACACCGTCGGCGTCCGCACCGGGCTCGAACTGGTACGTCACCCGGAACTTCAGCTTCCCCTGGCGCCACGAGTCCGGGTAGTCGTCCTTGGTGACGGCCCCGGCCTTCTCGTTGATGAGCATCGAGCGCTCGAAGTCGAGCGCGTCCGGCTCGTCCTTCCGCTTGTGCTTCCACCAGGAGTCGAAGTGGGCGCCGGAGACGACGTGCTCGGGGATGCGCTGATCGTAGAAGTCGAAGAGCGTCTCGTCGTCCACGAGGATGTCGCGGCGCCGCGCGCGGTGCTCCAACTCCTCGACCTCGCCCAGGAGTTTGCGGTTGTCGTGGAAGAACTGGTGGTGTGTGCGCCAGTCGCCCTCGACCAGTGCGCTGCGGATGAACAGCTCGCGCGAGGCCTCCTGGTCGATCCGGCCGAAATTGATCTTGCGCTGCGCGACGATGGGTACCCCGTAGAGGGTGACCCGCTCGTACGCCATGACCGCCGCCTGGTCCTTCTCCCAGTGCGGTTCGCTGTAGGTCCGCTTCAGCAGGTGCCCGGCGAGCGGTTCGATCCACTCGGGCTCGACCTTCGCGTTGACCCGTGCCCACAGCCGGGACGTCTCGACCAGCTCGGCCGACATCACGAACCGCGGCTGCTTCTTGAACAGCGCCGAACCGGGGAAGATCGCGAACTTGGCGTTGCGCGCGCCCACGTACTCGTTCTTCTCGGTGTCCTTGAGCCCGATGTGCGACAGCAGGCCCGCGAGGAGCGAGGTGTGCACCGACTGCTCGGGGGCGTCGGCGCCCGTCGGGGACTCCTTCACCTCGATGCCCATCTGCTTCGCCACCGTGCGCAGTTGCGCGTAGATGTCCTGCCACTCACGGATCCGCAGGAAGTTCAGGTACTCCTGCTTGCACATCCGGCGGAAGCTGGAGGAGCCGCGCTCCTTCTGCTGCTCTCGGATGTAGCGCCACAGGTTCAGGAACGCCAGGAAGTCCGAGGTCTCGTCCTTGAACCTGGCGTGCTGCTGATCGGCCTGCGTCTGCTTCTCCGAGGGCCGCTCGCGCGGGTCCTGGATCGAGAGCGCGGCGGCGATCACCATGACCTCGCGCACACAGCCGTTGCGCTCGGCCTCGATGACCATGCGGGCGAGCCGAGGGTCGACGGGCAGCTGCGCGAGCTTGCGCCCCAGGGGCGTGAGCCGTTGGCCCCTCTTCCCCTCCTGGGTGGACTTCTCGCCCTGCTCCAGCGCACCGAGCTCCTGGAGCAGCTGCACACCGTCACGGATGTTGCGGTGGTCCGGCGGGTCGATGAACGGGAACTTCTCGATGTCGCCGAGGCCGGCCGCGGTCATCTGGAGGATGACGGACGCCAGGTTCGTACGGAGGATCTCCGGGTCCGTGAACTCCGGACGGGTCAGGAAGTCGTCCTCGGAGTACAGCCGGATGCAGATGCCGTCCGACGTACGGCCGCAGCGGCCCTTGCGCTGGTTGGCGCTGGCCTGCGAGATCCGCTCGATCGGCAGTCGCTGGACCTTCGTGCGGTGGCTGTAGCGGGAGATGCGGGCGTTGCCCGGGTCGATCACGTACTTGATGCCGGGGACCGTCAGCGAGGTCTCCGCGACGTTCGTCGCCAGAACGATCCTGCGGCCCGTGTGGCGCTGGAACACGCGGTGCTGCTCGGCGTGCGACAGGCGGGCGTAGAGGGGGAGCACCTCGGTGTGTCTGAGGTTGCGCTTGCCCAGCGCGTCCGCGGTGTCACGGATCTCCCGCTCGCCGGAGAGGAAGACCAGGACGTCCCCGTGGGCCTCCGACTGGAGCTCGTCGACGGCGTCGCAGATCGCGGTGATCTGGTCGCGGTCGGAGTCCTCTCCCTCTTCCTCCAGGAGCGGCCGGTAGCGGACCTCGACGGGGTACGTACGCCCCGAGACCTCCACGATCGGCGCCTCGCCGAAGTGCCGCGCGAAGCGTTCCGGGTCGATGGTCGCCGAGGTGATGACGACCTTCAGGTCCGGGCGCCTGGGCAGCAGCCTGGCCAGGTAGCCGAGCAGGAAGTCGATGTTGAGCGACCGCTCGTGCGCCTCGTCGATGATGATCGTGTCGTACGCCAGCAGTTCGCGGTCCGTCTGGATCTCGGCCAGCAGGATGCCGTCCGTCATCAGCTTCACGAAGGTAGCGTCGGGGTTCACCTGATCGGTGAACCGGACCTTCCAGCCGACCGCCTCGCCCAGCGGGGTGTCCAGCTCCTCGGCGATGCGCTCCGCGACCGTGCGGGCGGCGATCCGGCGGGGCTGGGTGTGCCCGATCATGCCCCGGACGCCGCGCCCCAGCTCCATACAGATCTTGGGGATCTGGGTGGTCTTGCCGGAGCCGGTCTCACCGGCGACGATCACGACCTGGTGGTCGCGTATCGCCTCCAGGATCTCGTCCTTCTTCTGGCTGACGGGAAGCTGCTCGGGGTACGAAAGGGCGGGCATCCGCGAGGCGCGCCCCGCGAGCCGCTCGGCCGCCTTCCCGGCCTCGGCGGCGATCTCGTCCAGCACGGACTGTCGGGCCTCGGGCTTACGGATACGGCGCGCACCCTCGAGGCGCCGGCCGAGCCGGTTCGCGTCGCGGAGTGAGAGCTGTCCGAGCTGTGACTGGAGATCGGCGAAGGAAGTAGACATACGGGTCCCAGGATCGCACCCGGGTGTCAGGAGTGGCGAACGCATTTCGCGCGGTCTCCGTCACTCCCCCGGTGACGGCGGGGTGGGGTGGCATCACACCACGTACCATTTCGGGCAACTGATCACCCGTAACCCGTTCCCGAGAGGCCGGTCGCCGTGTCCCGTGCGCAGTGGTGCTGCCTGGCGGCGGCGCTCGCGGTCGTACTGGGGCTGTTCTGCGGCCCGGCCACGGCGTCCGTCACCCCGGCGGTGGGCAGTCACCCGATCGTGGCGGCGGCGGGCGGTGAAGATGCGCCGGGCTGCGGCAGGGACCGCGACCACGACGGCACCGAGCCCGCCGGACCCGTCCGGGGCCGCGCCGTGCACGACCAGGCGCCCGGTCTCGCCGGCTGGGGCCTTCCCGCCGGGCTCGCGGGTGCCGGGCCCGCGCAGCCTCCCGCCCGGATCGCCGTGCGCGGCCCCGAACCCGCCACGCCCGGCCCCGTGGAACTCTCCGTGCTGAGGGTGTAGCCGCCGGGCCACCACCCCCCTTCCTCTTTCCGGCCCCCTTTCGGCCCCCCCTTCCGGTCCCCTTTTCCGGCACACCACCGCACGGAGCGACGCATGTCCACGCCCTCGTCCAAGTCCGCCTCGAAGAAGCCGCTGATCTACGGTGCGGTCGTCGCCCTCGCCGCCGGACTCCTCGGATACGCCTCCTACGCCGCCACCGGGCCGAAAGACTCCGGCTCCGCCGCCTCTTCGTCCGTCGCCGAGGCCGGCGACGACCCGTCCGCCGACGTCTACGCCGGACTGGCCGGCCTCGCCCGCCGCGACGCGGGCGACAAGCTGGCCCAGGGCCGTACCGACGCCCCCGTCGTCCTCATCGAGTACGCCGACTTCAAGTGCGGCTACTGCGGAGTGTTCGCCCGGGACACCGAGCCCGCGCTGATCAAGAAGTACGTCCAGGACGGCACCCTGCGCATCGAATGGCGCAACTTCCCGATCTTCGGCGAGGAGTCGGAGGCCGCCGCCCGCGCCGCCTGGGCCGCCGGTCAGCAGGACCGCTTCTGGGAGTTCCACCGTGCCGCCTACGCCGAGGGCGCCAAGGAGAAGGGCTTCGGCAAGGACCGGCTGAAGGAGCTGGCCGGGCAGGCCGGTGTGAAGGACCTCGCCCGGTTCGTCCGCGACACGGACGGCGCCGCAGCGGCGGAAGCGGTCCGCGCCGACCAGGAGCAGGGATACGGCATCGGCGCCACGTCCACCCCGTCGTTCCTGATCAACGGCCGCCCCGTCGCCGGAGCCCAGCCGATGGAGACCTTCACACGGGCCATCGAGGCGGCGGCGGAGGCGGAGAAGACCAAGGACACCAAGGACGCCAAGGACGCGGAGGGGACGCAGGACTCCGAAGGCGCGAAGGACACCGCGAAGTGACGGCCGGCATCGGCTACTTCGCGGCCTTCCTCGGCGGGCTGCTGGCGCTCGTCAGCCCGTGCAGCGCGCTGCTCCTGCCGGCCTTCTTCGCGTACTCCATCGACTCGGCCTCGCGCCTGCTCGCCCGCACCGGCATCTTCTACGCCGGACTCGCCACCACCCTCGTCCCGCTCGGCGCCGCGGGCTCGTACGCCGGACGGCTCTTCTACGGCCACCGGGACGCACTGGTCCTCGGTGCGGGCTGGCTGATCATCGCGCTCGGCGTCGCCCAGATCGTCGGCCTGGGCTTCGCCTCACGGCGGATCGCCGCACTCGGCGGACGCATCCGTCCCACGACCGCGTTCTCGGTGTACGCCCTGGGTGCGGTCTACGGACTGGCCGGCTTCTGCGCGGGCCCGATCCTCGGCAGCGTCCTCACCGTGGCGGCCGTCAGCGGCAGCCCGGTCTACGGCGGACTGCTGCTCGGCGTGTACGCGCTGGGCATGGCCGTACCGCTGTTCGTGCTCGCCCTGCTCTGGGAGCGGTACGAGCTGGGGCGCCGGGCGTGGCTCCGGGGCCGCCCCCTGCGCTTCGGCCGCTTCGAACTGCACAGCACCACCCTGCTGTCCGGGCTCTTCTTCATCGGCCTCGGGACGCTATTCCTCGCGTACGACGGGACGACCGCGCTGCCCGGGCTGCTGGACGTGGACGATTCGTTCGCGGTGGAGCAGTGGGCCCAGCGCCTCGGCGAGAACGTTCCGGACGCGGTGCTGCTGGGAGCCGTGGTGGCGGTGGTTGCGCTGGTGCTCGCGGTGCGGGCGTGGCGCCGCGCGGCCCGGCAGCGCCTCCAGGAGCAGGACGGGAGCTGACACGACGAAGGCCCCGTCCAGTGGACGGGGCCTTCGGGTGGTGGCTGGGGCCGGGATCGAACCGGCGACCTATCGCTTTTCAGGCGATCGCTCGTACCAACTGAGCTACCCAGCCACGCAGCTCATACGGGCTGCAGCGGTCCTGACGGGATTTGAACCCGCGGCCTCCACCTTGACAGGGTGGCGAGCACTCCAAACTGCTCCACAGGACCAAGCTATGTGCGAGACAAGTCTCGCACACGGTAAAGCGTGCCCCCAACGGGATTCGAACCCGTGCTACCGCCTTGAAAGGGCGGCGTCCTGGGCCACTAGACGATGAGGGCTAAAGGCCCACCGGTTTGCTTTCCAGCGCGTCGGGGACGTGAGAAGCATATGGGATCCGGGGGCGAACGCCAAAACGGTTAGACCGGCCGCCGAATGAGGGCCGCGCCGCGGGCCCGGGGACGCGCATCCGGGCGCTGTCGTCGGCCACCCCCGTGTGCCCGTCGGTCTCAGCCGGAGGGCGTGGGAGCCGTCGGGGAGGGGGAGCGGTCCGTCGGCACGCCCTGCGGCAGACGGCGGCTGACCTCGGCCGTCGTCAGGCCGAGACCGCCCAGGGTGATCTCGTCCCAGGCCTGGAGGCGGCGGGTCGAGCGGTCCAGGTACAGCACCGAGGCGTGCACCTTCTCGGGCTTCTTGTTCTGCACGGCACGCAGGCCACCGCCGCCCGTGGAGCCCTCGATCTTCAGCCGCGTACCGAGTTTCAGCACTTCGTTCACCCGATGGTGGACATGGCCCGCCAGGACGAGGGGCACGGTGCCGTCGGTCTCGCGTGCGGCGTTCGGGTCATGGGCGACCGCGATGTCCACCGGCGTACCGGCTCGCTCCTGGTCGCGCAGGGCGGACGCCAGCCGGAGCCCCGCCATCCGTTCGGCCGCCTTTCCCTGGGCGGGAATCGAGCGGTCCGGGGTGAACTGCGGGTCGCCGGTACCGGCCACCCGCAGCCCGCCGACGTTCAGGGCGCTGCCCTCGTCCAGGACGTGCGCGTTGCGCAGGCCCTTCAGATACGCCTGGGTGACCTTCGAGTCGTGGTTCCCGCGGACCCACACGTAGGGCGCGCCGAGGTCGCGGATCGGGTCCAGGAAGCCGTTCTCGGCGGCGGTGCCGTGGTCCATGGTGTCGCCGGAATCGATGATCACGTCGATCTCGTACTGCTCGACGAGTGAGCCGATGATGTGCCAGGCCGCCGGGTTCAGGTGGATGTCGGAGACGTGCAGGACCCGGATCGTCGCGGGATCCGGGCGGTAGACGGGGAGCGTGGACGTGGCGTCGTACAGCTTGGTGACGTTGGTGACGAGGCGGGCCAGTTCCCGCTGGTAGACGTCGAACTCCGTGACGATCGAGCGCGCGTCGCCGACCAGGGACGGAGCACTGGAGAGCAGCCCGGAGAACTTCGGCTCCAGGACCGACTTGGGGTTCCAGGTGGCATACGCGGAGACGCCGGAGGCAGCCAGGAGCGCCAGCGCCAGGCCGCCGGCCATGAGGGCGCGGCGGGGGCGCCGGTAGACGGCCAGGCCGAGGGCGGTGGCGCCGGAGACGACGGCCACGCAGGAGCGGACGGCCAGCTCGCGGGTGCCGGACGCCACGTCGGAGGCGACCTCGTCCTGGAGGCCGGAGAGCCGTTCGGGGTGTTTGACCAGGGCCTGGGAGCGCACCGGGTCGAGCCGGTCGACATCGACGTCGAGGCGGATCGGGGCGACGTGGGAGTCCAGCTCCAGGGCGCCGAGCGGCGACACGTTGATCTTGGTGCCGCCGCTGAGGGACGGGCGCAGGGTCATGTCCGTGTCCATGGGCCCCACCGGAGTACGCACACTGCCGACGATCAGCAGCCCCAGCCAGGCTCCCAGCACCACGACGGCGACGAGGCCGAGTGCGCGGGTGACGGGGTGCGGGGTGTCGGTGAGGGTGCCTGAGGGGGCGGTGGAGCGGGTGCGGTGCCGGAGACGGTCGACTGCGGCGCGGAACGGGTCGCGGGCCATTGGGCCCGTATGCCCTGCTTCCGCGCCGGACATGCGGACCGGGAGGCAGATGAGTGCGGACGGGGCGGGCGGGGCGGGCCCTTCGTACGTGACAATGGCGGGGTGCTGGAGATGACGCGCGAGGAGTTCGAAGAGCTGGTGAGCCAGGCGCTCGACCGGATTCCGCCGGAGTTGATGCGGCTGATGGACAACGTCGCCGTGTTCGTCGAGGACGAACCGGAGGCCGGCGAGACCGACCTGCTCGGACTGTACGAGGGCACGCCGCTCACCGATCGCGGTGAGTGGTACGCGGGCGTGCTGCCGGACCGGATCACCATCTACCGGGGCCCGACGCTGCGGATGTGCGAGTCGCGCGACGACGTCGTCGCGGAGACCGAGATCACCGTGGTCCACGAGATCGCCCACCACTTCGGCATCGACGACGAGCGGCTGCACGCCCTGGGCTACGGGTGAGCACCCTCCGGCCCGAGCCGGATCCCGGCAAGGATCCCGGGGCCGGGGAGGTTCCGGTCGTCGACCCGGACGTCGATCTGTCCGACCCGGCTCAACGGGCGGAGACGGCGGGCCGCGCCAAGTGGCACGTACTCGGCGCCATCGCCGCGGGCGGGGCGCTGGGCGGGCTCGCGCGCTACGCGGCCCTGGTGCTCTGGCCGGCCGCCGACGGCGCGTTCCCCTGGGCGGTCCTCGGCGTCAACGTGACGGGCTCCGCCCTGATCGGCGTGCTGATGGTGCTCGTGGCCGAGCGGGACGGGAAGGCCCATCCGCTGGTGCGCCCGTTCCTGGGGGTCGGGGTGCTCGGCGGGTTCACGACGTTCTCGACGTACGCGGCCGATGTGGCGAGGCTGCTGGACCGGCAGGAGGCGCTGACCGCCATGGCGTATGCGGCGGCGACGCTCGTGGGAGCGCTCGGCGCGGTGTGGGCGGCCGCGGTGGCGACCAGGGCGCTGGTGGGCGTACGCGGGGGTGAGCGGCCCGCGTGAACTGGCTTCTGGTGGCGGTCGGCGGGGCTCTCGGGGCGCCGCTGCGCTATCTCACGGACCGCGCGGTGCAGGCGAGTCACGGCGGTGGTGGCCTCCCGTACGTGTTCCCGTGGGGGACCTTCACCGTCAACGCGGCGGGCAGCCTGCTGCTCGGCGTCCTGACCGGGGCGACGCTCTCCGAACCCGTGTACGCCCTGGTCGGTACGGGGTTGTGCGGGGCGCTGACGACGTACTCCACGTTCTCGTACGAGACGCTGCGGCTGGCCGAGGGCGGCCGGGCCTTTCTCGCCGGGGCCAATGTGGTGGCGTCCCTCCTGGTGGGCCTCGGCGCGGTGTTCCTGGGTGCGGAACTCGCGGGCGGGTTCGGGCGGTAGCTCCCTTCGCGGGCGTGTCCCCGGCGGGGTCGGGGGAGTTGGGCACGGAGCCCCCGCCTTCCCGCTCGCTTCACGCCCCGGAGGTGCCACCCGTGCGCCAGTTGTCCGCCCCTGTCCGATGGGCAGCCGTCACCGCGCTGACGATCGCCGCGTCCACCGGCTGTATGAGCGTCGGCGAGGACGGCGGGAAACGGGCGCCCGCCAGGTCGTCGTCCGACCCGAAGGGGGCGTCGGACGCGCCCGACGGCGGCACGGTGCCCGGATCGGGCCGTTCGGGGTACGGCGGCAGCCACGCCGAGGCGCAGTCCGACCGCAGGCCCGGGGCGAAGCCGGACCCGAGTGCCTCCGGCGCGAAGCCGTCGGCCGCGCCCGCCGGGACGCTTCCCACGCCGAAGGCCGGCGAACCGGTGCCGACCGGAGCGGGCAAGCCGCCGGCTCCGCAGCCATCGGCGCCCGGGCCGGGTGAACCGCCGGCTCCTCCGGCACCCGATCCCGAGCCGTCCAGCCCGCCCCCTCCGGACCCCGGTCCCGAGCCGGAACCCACCCCGTCGCCGGACCCCTCGCAGCCGCCGTCGGCCTCGCCCGCCGCGCAGCTCAGAAACCACGCGATGGGCGCTCCCAAGGGCCCTGAGACGCAGCGCACACCCGAGGCATCGCCGCAGGTCGGGCCTGCGTGAACGTGGTCCCCGGGGCTCGGCGGGACGGGGTCGGGGGCAGGCGGTTTGCGCTAAGTGGGCAAGGGTGCGTATGGTTATAGATCGTTTGATCCCATTGCCCGGCGCCGACACAGAAGAGCGCCGTGTGGCGCGTACTCTCCCTTGCCGTGGCTGGACCGCATTGAGGCGGTCGAAATTGCGAATCACGGAGTTACGGGCGCGTGCCGAGACTCCGGAAGGTTTCGCATTTCGCATGTCAATTTCCAGTTCTGAAAACACCGTCATGCCCGAGAACGTCGACAACAACGACGAGCTCATCACCCTCGACACCATCGAGAGCGTCGAGTCCATCGAGTCCATCGAGGACAGTGAGCTCGCGGAGCTCGCCGAGGCCGTCGTGGCCGAGGCCGGCACCGCAGCCGTCGTAGCCGCCGACCCCGAGGTCGTGAAGGTCGTCGAGGTCGAGGTCGTGGAGGTCGTCGAGACCGCCGCCGCCGAGGTCGTCGAGGCCCCGGTCGCCGAGAAGCCGGTCGTCGAGACCGCTCCCGCCAAGACCACCGTCGCCGACGTCGTGGAGACCGCCGACGTCGCCGCGGACGACAGCACCGAGGCCGAGGACGCCGAGCCGACCGTCACCTTCGGTTCGCTGGGCCTGCCCGAGGGCATCGTCCGCAAGCTCGCCCAGAACGGCGTCACCGCGCCCTTCCCGATCCAGGCCGCGACCATCCCGGACGCCCTGGCCGGCAAGGACATCCTCGGCCGTGGCCGTACCGGCTCCGGCAAGACCCTCTCCTTCGGTCTCCCGACCCTGGCCACGCTGGCCGGCGGTCACACCGAGAAGAAGAAGCCCCGCGCGATCATCCTCACGCCGACGCGTGAGCTCGCGATGCAGGTCGCGGACGCGCTTCAGCCGTACGGCGACGTGCTCGGCCTGAAGATGAAGGTCGTCTGCGGCGGTACGTCGATGAGCAACCAGATCTACGCGCTGGAGCGCGGTGTCGACGTCCTCGTCGCCACCCCGGGCCGTCTGCGCGACATCATCAACCGCGGTGCCTGCTCCCTGGCGAACGTCCAGGTGGCCGTGCTCGACGAGGCCGACCAGATGTCGGACCTGGGCTTCCTGCCCGAGGTCACCGAGCTGCTCGACCAGATCCCCGGCGGCGGCCAGCGCATGCTCTTCTCCGCCACCATGGAGAACGAGATCGGCACGCTGGTCAAGCGCTACCTGAGCAACCCGGTCACCCACGAGGTGGACAGCGCCCAGGGCAACGTCTCGACCATGACGCACCACGTCCTCGTCGTGAAGCCGAAGGACAAGGCGCCGGTCACGGCCGCGATCGCCGCCCGCAAGGGCCGCACGATCATCTTCGTCCGCACCCAGCTGGGCGCCGACCGTATCGCCGAGCAGCTCATCGAGTCCGGCGTGAAGGCCGACGCGCTGCACGGCGGCATGACGCAGGGTGCCCGTACCCGCGTGCTCGAGGACTTCAAGAAGGGCTACGTCAACGCGCTCGTCGCGACCGACGTCGCCGCCCGCGGTATCCACGTCGACGGCATCGACCTGGTCCTGAACGTGGACCCGGCCGGTGACCACAAGGACTACCTGCACCGCTCGGGCCGTACCGCCCGTGCCGGCAAGTCCGGTGTCGTCGTCTCGCTGGCGCTTCCGCACCAGCGTCGCCAGATCTTCCGCCTCATGGAGGACGCGGGCGTCGACGCCTCGCGTCACATCGTGCAGGGCGCGGGCGTCTTCGAGCCCGAGGTTGCCGAGATCACCGGCGCCCGTTCGCTGACCGAGGTCCAGGCCGACTCCGCGAACAACGCCGCCAAGCAGGCCGAGCGCGAGGTCTCCGACCTGACGAAGCAGCTGGAGCGCGTCCAGCGCCGCGCCGGCGAGCTGCGCGAGGAGGCCGACCGTCTGGTCGCCCGCGCCGCCCGCGAGCGGGGAGACGACCCCGAGGAGGCAGTGGCCGCGGCCGCCGCCGAGGCGGAGGCCGCCATCGAGGCAGCCGCCGCAGCGGTTCCGGAGCAGCAGCCGGCCGTCCGCGAGGAGCGTCGCGACGAGCGTGGCAACTTCGAGCGCCGTGACAACCGTGGCGGCGACCGCGGTGGGTACCGCGGTGGCAACGACCGCGGTGGCGACCGTGGTGGCCGTTCCTTCGAGCGTCGTGACGACCGTGGTGGCCGTCCGGCGTTCAACCGGGACAACGACCGCCCGTCGTTCAACCGTGACCGTCGTGACGAGCGTCCGTCGGGCGGCTTCCGCTCCGGTGGTACCGGTGGCGGCGACCGTGGTGGCCGTCCGGCGTTCAACCGGGACAACGACCGCCCGTCGTTCAACCGTGACCGTCGTGACGAGCGTCCGTCGGGCGGCTTCCGCTCCGGTGGCACCGGTGGTACCGGTGGCGGCGACCGCCGCGACGACCGCGGTGGCCGTTCCTTCGAGCGTCGTGACAACGACCGCCCGTCCTTCAACCGCGACAACGACCGCCCGTCGTTCAACCGCGACCGTCGTGACGAGCGCCCCTCCGGTGGCTTCCGCTCCGGTGGCAGCGACCGTCCGTTCAACCGTGACCGTCGTGACGACCGCCCCGCGGGCGGCTTCCGCGCCGGTGGCGCCAGCGAGCGTCCGACCGGCCGCCGCGACGACCACCGGGGTGCCACCGGCACCGGTACGAGCACCGGCTCGTTCGGCCGCCGCGACGACAAGCCGCGCTGGAAGCGCAACGGCTGATCGCCTTCCCGGCGTAAGCATGTGACCTGCTGAAGCGGGCCCGTTCTTCACGAACGGGCCCGCTTTCGTCGTACGTCACGTCGTATTACGTCACGTCGTATCCGGAACGACTGTTGTGCCGCGGCGACTTGCATGAGGGCTGGGGCAGGGGCAGGGGCAGAGGGCCACGATCGCAGGCGCCGCTGACCGGTGACGGCAAGGCGGCCCGATCGCCCGCACACGCCCGGCAGACGGGTCAGCGACAACGGCCGGGGCACCGGCGCGTTCGGACGCGGGATGCTGATCGCCGCCTGACGGCAGCGGTGCTCGGGGCTCTGCTGACACGCCGGTACCTCTGACGACGTCGCCCTGTCGGCGCCGCGACGGGCCCGGCACCGGATACCGGATCGGCTGCCGGGCCCGGGCGGGCTATGCTCGGGGGGTGATCCGCGAGGGCCGTTAGCTCAATTGGTCAGAGCAGCGGACTTTTAATCCGTTGGTTGTGGGTTCGAGTCCCACACGGCCTACGCGATGCAGGGAGGGGAAGTCCCCTCTGACCTGCTACTGAGCGCCTCGACCGGCTTCGTCCGGTCGGGGCGCTCAGTCGTTCCCGGTCTCGTGGTGATCGGCGGCGGATCCGTGGTGGCGAGGATGCGCCGGAACGTCAATGAAACCGTCTCGGGGCCCGGGCTGACGGCGGCGCACAGTCCGGCCGGCCACGACGCGCCCGGTACCAGGACATGCAACAGCGTTTCCGGTGGCGCCCGTTGGCGATAGGGAAGAGCCCGTGGGCCGGCGCCGGCTGTCAATCTGGCGCCTGGGGTTTTTCTTGTGGGTTACGGCTTTTTCGGACTTCCTGAGTGGGGGTGGACGGTCTTCTGTCGGTACACCCCGGAAGGAGAAGCAGACAAACGGCGATTTCTAGATCATTTTAACGGCCCATCAGCCTATGACTCCGTACGGATGTCCCCGATGCTCGGCACGTACCGAGCATCACCCTCGGACACGAAGGGGAGAGACATGGCTGACTGGAAGAACATCTCTGGCGGACTCACCACGATCTCGGTGGGGTCGCGGACCCATGTGTGGGGGATCAACTCCCTGGGACAGATCTACCGGTACACCGGTCACGACGCGAACCCGTGGATCGGTATCCCGGGCAAGGCGGTCGACATCGGGGTGGCCGCCGACGGCACGGTGTGGCACGTCAACGACGCCGGTGCCATCTTCCGCTACACCGGGGATCAGGGGTCGACGGACTGGGTGAGCGTCGCCGGCGGGCTGACCCGCGTCACCGCCGGATCCCGGACCACCGTGTGGGGGTCAACTCCTCCGACCAGATCTACCGCTACACCAACCACGACTCCAACCCCTGGACCGGCATCCCCGGTGCCGCGGTGGACATCGGGGCCGCCGCCGACGGCACCGTGTGGTGCGTCAACTCCGCCGGCGGCATCTACCGCTACACCGGAGACCAGCCCAGCTGACCGAGAGCCTCGACCGGCTCCGGCCGGTCGAGGCGCTTCGCTGTTCCCGGCCTCGTGCGTGCGCGCACCGTCCGGCGCCAGGTGGTTGTACGGGCCTCCCGCCCCGGGTCCTAGTCGAGGCCCTCCGCCTTGAGGTCGTAGACCAGCAGGAGCGTGCGGTACGACTCGGCGGGTACGTCCTGGCAGGCCTTCGGGCGGTTGCTGAGCGTCGAATTGTTGTCCAGGGCCCTCTCGCACGTGGCGCGCACCTCCGCTTCGGACTGGGTGCAGGCGGTGAGCGCCGCGAGCAGGAGTGCCGCTCCAAGGGCTGCGGTGGCTGTCGTACGGGTCCTCATGGTCTCCCCGGGGCGGTGCGTGACTGCGCGACAAGGGAGACATTGTTGGGCAACAGGGGCGCTCCGGGCCGGCAGTTGGCGCAGAGTGCACCCGGACGGGTCACTCGGGCGGGCCGTGCTGACGGTCAGGCGGGCGGTTCGATGTTCTGGTTGGCATGGAACAGGTTGTCGGGGTCGTACGCCTTCTTGACGGCGGCGAGCCTGTCGTAGTGGCCGCGGTAGGTGGACCTGACGCGCTCCCGGCTCTCGCCCGCGCCGATGAAGTTCACGTACGCGCCGCCCATGGAGTGCGGGTGCAGCTCGTCCCAGTAGTCGGTGCTCCACTGCGTGACCGCCCACGCGTTCGCGGGATCCGGGTCGATGCCCGCGATGACGCCCGACCAGACCGCGTCCCGGTAGGCCCACGCGGTGTCGTCCGGGCCGACCCTGGCCGCGGCCGCGTCGACCGGGTAGAGGTGCATCGTCGACAGGGGGGTGGGAAGGCTCTCCGCGTACCGGGCGTGCACGTCGATGGCCTCGTCCGTGATCCCGTCGAAGAAGTCCCCGCGCCAGTACCACTGGAGGCCTTTCGGGATCAGCTCGTCGAACAGGCTCTGGAGCCCCGGGTAGGGCATCGGCGAGGTGAAGTGGAAGGCGGGCGGGCCGGCCTCGTCGACGACGGAGAGGGTCTCCTCCACCTCGGCCGGATCGCCGGTGAAGCACCACACCACCCCGCACACCTTCTGGCCGTGCAGCTCCTCGGGGAACGGCGGTCCCGGAGGCACGGTCATCGACGCGAAGAAGCCATACACGTCTTCAGGGGCCTGGGGCAGGAACTCGCGGTACCAGCGCAGCACTTCACCGATCATGTCCAGCGGCCACACGGTGATCCCCATGCCCACGGTGTCCACCGGATGCAGCCGGAACTCGAAGGACGTGACGACGCCGAAGTTCCCGCCGCCGCCGCGCAGCGCCCAGAACAGGTCCTCGTGCTCGTCCTCGCTGGCTGTGACGGAACGGCCGTCCGCGAGGACCACGTCGGCGGACAGCAGGTTGTCCACCGTCAGACCGTACTTGCGGGTCAGATAGCCGTGCCCGCCACCGAGCGTGAGGCCCCCCACCCCGGTCGTCGACATGATGCCCGCCGGGGTCGCCAGGCCGAAGCCGTGCGCGGCGTGATCCAGGTCGCCGAGCTGCGAGCCGCCGGCGACGCGGGCCGTCCGCGCGGCCGGGTCCACCCGTACGCCGCGCATCGGGGACAGGTCGATCGTCACCCCGTCCTCGACGAGGCACAGGCCGGGGCCGCTGTGTCCGCCGCCCCTGACGGCGAGTTCGAGCCCGTTGTCGCGGATGAAGTCGACCGCTGCCATGACGTCGGCCGCGTCCCGGCACCGCACGATCGCGGCGGGCCGTTTGTCGATCATGGCGTTGTAGAGGGTCCGTGCCTGTGCGTACTCCGGGTCCCGCGGGTCTATGACCGGGCCGCGCAGAGCGGTCCGCATCGCTTCGAGTGTGGTGTCGTCCATGGCGTCTCCTCGCCGGGCACACGGACCCCCACGCGCTGGTCCGGCTCCGGCAGATACCTCCAGGCGGATACTTCAAGCCTCCCGCCGGTCGGGTGACCGCGCAATCCAGCGGCCACAGGAGCACCCTGAGGACATGGACGGGTTCGGACACCTCGACGGCATCAGCGCCCCCGGACGCCTCGCCGGGCCGGACGAGAGCATCACCGCGGAGGAGCTGGGGCTCGCGGCCCGCAACCACGGACTGCCGCTGGAGGCCCTGCGGTACGAGGTCACCCCGCCCGGTCTTCACTACGTACTCGTCCACTACGACATCCCCGCCGCCCGCGCCGAGGACTGGCGGCTCACCGTCGACGGCCGCGTCAGGACTCCGCTGAGCCTGGACCTGGCGGCCCTGCGGTCGTTCCCGGCCGCCACGCACCGGGTGACGATGGAGTGCGCGGGCAACGGTCGCGCACGGCTCGCGCCGAGGCCGGTGAGCCAGCCGTGGCTGGTCGAGGCGGTCGGCACGGCGGAGTGGACCGGCGTGCCGCTGCGGTTGCTGCTCGCCGAGGCCGGCGTCGGGGACGGCGCCGTGGAGGCGGTGTTCGGCGGCGCGGACCACGGAATCGAACGCGGAGTCGAGCAGGACTACCGGCGGAGCCTGCCCCTGGCCGTCGCCGGGGGGAGCGACCCGGAGGTCCTGGTGGCGTACGGCATGAACGGGGCGCCGCTGCCGCCGCAGCACGGATTCCCGCTGCGGCTGGTGGTGCCCGGCTGGTACGGCATGGCGTCCGTGAAGTGGCTGAACGGGATCACGCTGACCGCGACCCCGTTCACCGGGTTCCAGCAGGTGGAGGCGTACCGCTACCGGCAGGAGGCCGACGAGCAGGGCGAGCCCGTCACCCGTATCGCTCCCAGGGCGCTGATGGTCCCGCCGGGCTTCCCGGACTTCATGTCGCGGGCCCGTGTGGTGCGTCCCGGAGCGGTGCTGCTCGAAGGCCGCGCGTGGTCCGGGCACGCGCCCGTCGAACGCGTCGAGGTGAGCACGGACGGCTGCCGGACGTGGAGCGACGCCGCGCTCACCGGTCCCGTGGGGAACGGCACCGCGCACGCCTGGGCGTGGCGGAGCTGGCGGGCGCACTGGACGGCGGCACCCGGCAGCCACGAGCTCGGCGTCCGCGCCACCGACGCCACGGGCAGGACCCAGCCCCTCGACCAGCGCTGGAACCGTGGCGGTTTCGGCAGCAACCACGTGCAGCGGGTCTCCGTCCTCTGCGCACCGGAGTCCGGCTGACGGCGTCGGTGGCGCGGAGTGGTCATGAGTCCGCCGGGAATGCCGTAGAGTTGGTCTCACGACGCGGGGTGGAGCAGCTCGGTAGCTCGCTGGGCTCATAACCCAGAGGTCGCAGGTTCAAATCCTGTCCCCGCTACTGAAGGACCGGGCCCGGCACGCACACAGCGTGCCGGGCCCGAGTCGTTTCCCTGGTCCGGCGGGCCGACGGCCCGCTCGGCCCGATGACAGCCACCGATGACACCGTGTGATGATCCCGCCCGCATTCGCGGACAGTGCGTGACCGGGATGCGGAAAGCACTTCCGCGTGCTCCCCCCTTTGGCCGATGAGGAGTCGCCGCCCGGCGCGGCGCCGGTCAGCCTGGGTGGGGCGCGGTACCGTCCGCAACCGTAGGCGGACCCGGGCAGGAGAACACAGGTGGGGAAGCGCGACGCAGGGCGAGGCGGGGCTCCCCGAGAGGTCCGGGCCCGTCGGCTCGTCCGCGTGCTGCCCGCACTGATGATCGTGGGCGGGGCGCTCTTCGACCTCACCACGCCGCCCACCTTCACGCCCGTCCCGCTCTTCGTGGCGGCTCCCCTGATCGCCGCGCCGTTCTTCTCGCGGGCGAGCACGGTCCGTACGGGCATCGCCGCCGTCGTCGTCATGGCGCTGCTGGACCTGTTCACCCGCTCGCTCGGGCAGGTCGAGCCCGTCATCGAACTGATCACCGTCGTCACCGCCGGGCTGCTCGCCCTGTTCATCAACGGTGTCGTCCGGCGGAGCAACGAGCAGTTGGCGTCGGCCCGGGTCATCGCGGAGACCGCCATGCGGGCGGTGCTGCCGACACCGGCCGACCGGATCGGCGGGCTCCACGTGGCGGCACGTTACGAGGCCGCCCAGGCGGACGAGTTCGTCGGCGGCGACCTGTTCGCGGTCGCGGACACCCCGTACGGGGTGCGGCTGGTGGTCGGGGATGTACGGGGCAAAGGGCTTGACGCGGTCGGCGCGGTGGCGGTGGTCATCGGGGCGTTCCGGGAGGCGGCCGAGCAGGAGCGCTCGCTGGAGGGCGTCGCGCAGCGCCTGGAGCGGGCGCTGGCACGGGAGGGCACGCGGCGTGGCGGGCTCGACGCGATGGAAGGCTTCATCACCGCCGCACTCGCCGAGATCCCGCCCGGGGCGGGGCTGGTGCGGCTCGTCAACAGGGGCCATCCCGAGCCGATCCTGCTGCACGCGGACGGGAGGCTGGACGTGCTCACGTCGGCATCGCCCGCCCTGCCGCTGGGGATGGACCTTGGTGTCTGGCCCGACCGGTCGGACGAGTGGCCGCTGCCCGCGGGGACGACGCTGCTGATGTTCACGGACGGCCTCTCCGAGGCGCGGGACACGTCCGGGGCCTTCTACGATCCGGCGGCCCGGCTCCGGGGCCGGATCTTCCCCGGGCCCGAGGAGCTGCTGTCCGCGCTCACCGACGACGTACGTCTGCACACGGGCGGCCTGTCCACGGACGACATGGCGCTGCTCGCGGTCGGCCGGCCGGCCGAGGGGCAGCCCGAGCGGCGCAGGACCGTGAAGATCGTGGGCCGGGGGAAGTCCGGGGGGCCGGAACAGGCCACTGACTGACAGTCGTCGGCAGCCGGCGCACCGACGGTTCGCGGCGGCACCACGGACCGTGATCGAAGGGTGCCCCTCCGCATAACATTTGACGCAACGTCAGAAATCAGGTGTCGGGTGAGGGGTGTTCAACTCGCCCGATTGCACCCGGTTGTATCCCGGTAAGTCCGGGCCGAAGCCGCGAACGATCACTCGGAACAGCTTGGTATCGGACCCGTCTGTCTATTAACGTTCGATAACGCAGCGCGGTCGTCCCAGTCGTCGCAAGAGGCGACACCGTGCGCGAGCGCCGAATTCCGCAAGGGAACCGGGGAACCACCTACATGGGGTGAATCGAGCCACCTGTGTCTCGCGAGAGACAGAGCGGCCCGTAGGAGACCTTCCTGCTCCGAACCCGTCAGCTAACCCGGTAGGCGAGAAGGAAGGAAAGGAGTGCGCCCACGTGGCGTCCAACAAGCCTGCCCCCGAGGCCCCGTCACCCTTCGGTACCGAAACGCTCGGTGCCCAGGACAGGACCTGGGAGGAATGGAATCCCACCGAGGAGTCCATCCGGCCCGTTCGCGGCAGGCACCGCGTAGCCAAGCAGCGCGGTCTCGCTCGTAGCTCCACCGTCCTCGGGGTCGGCGTCATAGCGGCAGTCGGTGCGGGTGGCATGGCCACCGCTCAGGGCAAGCCGCCGGTCTCCATCTCCATTCCCGATTCCATCGCGGACAATCTCCCCGACGCCAAGTCCCTTCCCGGCGTGGGCTCCCTTATGTCCGACGACGCCGACGGATCCGACGCGAAGAACACCGCGACGATGTCCGCGTCCTCCCCGCTCACCACCGCCGGCATCACCACCGCCGAGGCGGAGCAGGGCGCTACGGACGCCGGAGAGGCGCTGCGCAACCGGATCCTCCAGCAGGCCGAGCAGCAGCAGGCCAGCGCCGACGCCGAGGCCATGGCCGCCCAGGAGAAGGCGGCCGCCGAGAAGGCCGCCGCCGAGGCCCAGGCCCAGCAGAGCGAGGCCGAGGCAAAGGCCGCCGCCGAGAAGAAGGCGGCCGAAGAGGAGGCCGCGCGCAAGGCGGAGGCCGAGCGGCTCGCCAAGCTGGCCGCCAGCTACACCCTGCCGGTCTCCTCCTATACGATCACCGCGACGTTCGGCCAGGCCGGCTCCATGTGGTCCTCCGGCCAGCACACCGGCCTCGACTTCGCGACGCAGGCGGGCGCACCGATCAAGGCCGTGCACGGCGGGACCGTCACCTCGGCCGGCTGGCACACCTCGTACGGCTACCACACCGTCATCGAGCTCGACAACGGTATGGAAGTCACCTACAGCCACCAGTCGTCGATGAACGTCACCGCGGGCCAGAAGGTCAACACCGGCGACATCATCGGCCGCGCCGGGTCGACCGGTAACTCCAGCGGCGTGCACCTCCACCTGGAGGTCCACACCGAGAGCGGCGCCGGCATCGACCCGATGAGCTGGCTGCGCAGCAAGGGCCTCACGCTCTGAGACCCGCGTCCTGAGGTAACGCGTCCCCTTTCCCCGGACGCACCTGGACCCCGGCAGCCCTGACGCACACCCCCCGACGTCAGGGCTGCCGGTTCTTCGTTTTTCGGGGCGCTGTCGTGCCGGTAACAGGAATAGCGCGGTTCGGCGGCGGGGTTGAACCACCCATGACCTCACTCCGTACGCTCGGCTCCTCCGGCCTCCGGGTCTTCCCCCTCGCCCTCGGCGGCAACGTCTTCGGCTGGACGGCCGACGAGGCGCAGTCCTTCGCAGTGCTCGACGCCTACGCCGCGGCCGGCGGCAACTTCGTCGACACCGCCGACTCGTACTCGGCCTGGGCCCCGGGCAACGAGGGCGGCGAATCGGAGACCGTCGTCGGCAAGTGGCTCGCCTCGCGCGGCAACCGCTCCGAGATCGTCGTCGCCACGAAGGTCGGTGCCCACCCTTCGTACAAGGGGCTCTCCGCCACCACCATCAAGGGCGCGGCCGAGGAATCGCTGCGCCGGCTCGGCACCGACCACATCGACCTCTACTACACGCACTTCGACGACGAGACCGTCCCCGTCGAGGAGATCGTCACCGCCCTCGACCAGCTGGTGAGGGACGGCAAGGTGCGCGAGATCGCCGCCTCCAACATCAGCCCCGAGCGGCTGCGTGCCTCGCTGGACTTCTCCGAGCGCGAGGGGCTGGCCCGTTACGTCGCGCTCCAGCCGCACTACAACCTCGTCTCACGCGACACCTACGAGGGCGCGCTCCAGGACACGGCCGCAGCCGCCGGTCTGGCCGCCGTCCCGTACTTCGCGCTGGCCTCCGGGTTCCTGACCGGCAAGTACCGCGTGGGTGCCACGGTCGACAGCCCCCGGGCCGACAAGGCGGGACAGCACCTGGAGTCGGAGCGCGGGCGGAAGGTCCTCGCCGCGCTCGACGCGATCGCGAAGGAGAGGGGCGCCGACATCGCCACCGTCGCCCTGGCCTGGCTGGCCGCCCGCCCCACCGTGGTGGCGCCGATCGCGTCGGCCCGTACGGTCGAGCAGGTACCCGCCCTGGTCGCGGTCGCAGGACTCGACCTGACCGAGCAGGAGCAGGCGGCGCTGACGGCAGCCTCCGCCTGACGCACTCAACGCACCGGCGGCTGCTCGTAGGGCGGCCGGCGGTGCGGATGCGGCCGGTACGGGGTGTGCTGGTACGGCGGTCGGTGCTGCGGGCTTTCCTGGTACGGCTGTTGGTGGCTCGGGTGCTGCTGCTGGTACGGCTGTTGCCGGCCGTGCTGTTGCGGGCCGTGCTGGTACGGCGGTTGGTGGTGCGGGGGCCAGCCGTGTGGAGCCGCCCGCTGCAGGTACGGGTTGTAGCCGCCGTACCACCGGTGCGGAGCGGGCAGTTGCGCCGGCGGGCGTGATCCGAGCCGGCCGGCCGCGTACGTCAGCGCCGGTCCCGCCACTTCCCTGCGCTCCCAGAGGTGGTGCAGCAGCTCCTGCTCCCGTACGGCGAAGTCCGCGCCCACCGCACCACGCCGGGCCCTTCGCCGCAGCACGGCCAGCGATGTCGCGAACGACTCGTACTCGGCCACCGACCTGGCCGCGGCCCTGCCGCCCGCCCGCCCACCGCCGCTGTTCCAGTGCCGGGCCACGTCACGGGCCATCCCGCGGGCCCGCATCGAGGAGAGCGCCGACGGTTCGTCGGGCGACAGCCAGCCGGCCGCCGCGTACGCGGGCAGCTCGGCGGCCAGGGTGCGCAGCTCACGCTGGCGCGACCAGATCGCCAGCCAGGTCACCAGGGCGAACGCCGGGACCATGAACGCCCCGTACACCGCGAAGAATCCGTACGTGCCGAAGGTCGACGAACCGTTCCACAGGGCGTGCATCCCCATGGCGAGGACCAGTCCCAGCAGCGGGACCACGATCCGGCGGACCCGGTGGCGACGCGCGCTGAGTGCGGCGATCCCGAAGCCGATGCCGGTGAGCACGGTGAACAGGGGATGCGCGAACGGCGACATCACCACACGCACGAAGAACGTCCCGGCCGTCACCGAGCCGAGGCCCGCGCTCCCCAGCTGCTGGTCCTCGCCGAAGGCGTTGCCCAGATAAAGGATGTTCTCGGTGAACGCGAAACCGGTCGCGGTGAATCCGGCGACCACGATCCCGTCGACGACGCCACTGAACTCCCTTCTACGGAAGAGGAAGATCAGCAGGACGGCGGCGGCCTTTGCGCTCTCCTCGACGACCGGCGCTATCACCGTGGCTCCGAGCGTGTCGGCGCTCGAAGGATCCGCTGTCGCCGTGGCTATCCAGCGTGCCGCGAACGTGTTCGCGGTGATCGCGACCAGCGCGGCGGCGAACGCGCCCCAGGCGAAGGAGAACAGCAGACTTCGCCACGGGCCCGGCTCGACCCGGTCGAGCCAGCGGAAGGCAGCCATCAGCAGCGGCACGGGCAGCACGGCGAGCCCGAGCCCGACGAGGAAGCCCTCCGTACCCGTCTGCTCGCGGACCAGGGACAGGATGAGCAGCCCGCAGAGCGCGAGCACGGAGATCACCGCACCCGCGCGGAACGCCTTGCTGCGCCACACCATGCCGACGCGGCGGGGCCGGTAGCGCCACTGGCCGCGCTCCGGTACGGCGCCCAGGATCTCTCCGAGCCGTCGCTCCTCGAGAACCGGGACGGCTGGCTGCGGATGCTGGTGCTGCGCGGACCACTCGGACACCCGACGACCCTAACGAGGAGGACTGACACCTGGCCATGGCGCGAGGGGCGCGTGGCCGAGAAGCGCGGAGGCGTGCACGGGCACCTGCCGGAACACGGTGGCCGTCGGACGGAGGCGCTCGTCGGGCACACGGCCGCCGGCCGCCCGCCTTTACTGCTTGCCTCCGCCGCACGGCCGACCTGCTGACCGGCCGACGGTTCAGACGCGGGCGAAGAGCAGGTCGTGCACGACGTGCCCCTTGTCCAGGCCCTGACCCTCGAACCGGGTCAGCGGCCGGAACGCGGGCCGTGGCGCGTAACCGCCGTCGGCCACGGCGTTCTCGAAGCGGGGGTGCGCGGTGAGCACCTCCAGCATCTGCTCCGCGTACGGCTCCCAGTCGGTCGCACAGTGGATCACGGCGCCCGGCTTCATCCGCTGCGCCACCAGATCGAGGAACTCCGGCTGGATCAGCCGCCGCTTGTGGTGCCGGCTCTTCGGCCAGGGGTCTGGGAAGTACACCCGGAGGCCGTCGAGCGCCTCGGGCGCGAGCATCTCGCGCAGCAGGATGATCGCGTCACCGTTGGCGACGCGGACGTTGGTCAGCCCCGCCCCGTCGGCGAGGCCGAGCAGATTGCCCTGGCCGGGGGTGTGCACGTCGACGGCGAGGATGCCGGTGCCCGGGTCATCGGCCGCCATCTGCGCGGTGGCCTCGCCCATCCCGAAACCGATCTCCAGGACCACGGGCAGCCCGTCGAACATGTCGGGCAGGTCGAGGACGCGCAGTCCGTCGATGTCCAGGCCCCACTTCGGCCAGAGCCGCTGGAGGGCGTCCTCCTGGCCGGCGGTGACCCGGCTGCGGCGCGGCTGGAAGCTGCGGATCCTGCGCTCGTGGTGCGAGCCGGCGGGGTCGGCGGCGGGGCCGCCGGGGAAGCGGGGCTCCTGGCGCAGCCGGCGCATCCGCTCGAAGGAGGCGGCACGCAGGGCAGCCGCGTCGTCCGGGGCGCCGGGCGTCTCGGGGGTGGGGTTCAGGGACTCAGACACAATGCCCCGATTCTACGGCGGGTGGCTTCCACCCCGTGGCACGAGCCCGTTGCAGGGCCCGCCGCGCCACCTCCCTCCCGATGGGCAGCGAGGCGGTGGCGGCGGGTGAGGGCGCGTTCAGCACATGGACGGTGTGCGGGGCCTCACGGATCAGGAAGTCGTCGACCAGGGTGCCGTCCCGTAGCACCGCCTGTGCTCTGACCCCGGCGGTGGAGGGGCGCAGATCGTCTTCCGTCACCTCGGGCAGCAGTCGTCGCACCGCCTGGGTGAAGGCACGCTTCGACAGTGACCGGTGCAGCTCGCCCGCCCCGTAGCGCCAGTGCCGGCGGGCGATCTGCCAGGACCCCGGCCAGGTCAGCGTCTCGGCGAGCTCACGAGGGCGGACGACGGGCCAGCTGTAACCCTCGCGGGCCAGTGCGGGCACGGCGTTCGGTCCGACGTGCACGGAGCCGTCGAAGCCCCGGGTCAGATGCACCCCGAGGAAGGGGAAGGCGGGGTCCGGCACCGGATAGACGAGTCCACGCACCAGGCGTTCCCTGGCGAGCTCGTAGTACTCCCCCCGGAAGGGGACGATCCGCACGCCCGGGTCGTCGCCCGCGAGCCGGGCGATCCGGTCGCTGTGCAGACCCGCGCAGTTGACGAGGACCCTCGCACGGACGACGTGGCCGTCCGCCGTCCGCACCGCCGTGCCCCAGGGGCGGCGGTCGATCGCGGTGACCTCGGCCCCGTATCGGATCCGGCCGCCGGCCTCGGTCACCTCCGTGGCGAAGCGGGCCGCGACGGCGCCGAAGTCGCAGACGCCCGTCGAGCCGACCCGGATCGCCGCGAGCCCCCGCACATGCGGCTCGTACTCCGCGATCTGCGCCGGTCCAAGCTCCCGGACGGGCAGACCGTGCTCACGGCCGCGCTGCACCAGGCCGTGCAGCCGGGGGAGCTCGGACCGCTCGGTCGCGACGATCAGCTTGCCGGTCACCGCGTGGGCGATGCCGTGCTCCGCGCAGAAGTCGACCATCTCGGCGGCGCCCCGGACCGCGAAGCGGGCCTTGAGGGACCCGGGGCGGTAGTAGATGCCGCTGTGGATCACTCCGCTGTTGCGCCCCGTCTGATGGCGGCCGGGGCCCCACTCCTTCTCCAGGACCGTGACCCGGGTGCCCGGCGCGGCACGCGTGATCGCATACGCCGTCGACAGACCGACGATCCCGCCGCCGATCACCAGCACCTCGCAGTCGTACGCCGCGCGCGTCGTCATCACGCCACCTCCCACCCCGATAGTGCACTGACCCACTGACAACGGGCTCAAACCAGGGGCGGACAGGGCGTGGCGCATATCTGTCACAGGGTGGCGCGCGCCGATGTGGGCGTACGGGACATACCGCCTCGCGGGCCACCCGTGGGCCCGGCGGCTACGCCGGGGCCACCAGCAGCGGCCGGGCCCGCTCCCGCAGCTCGGCGACGCGCGGCTCGTCCCCGTACGGTTCGAGCCGGTGCAGCAGATCCCGTACGTACTCCGTGGTGCGCGCCGAGGAGATCCGCCCCGCGACCTCCACCGCCCGCGTCCCCGCGGCGCACGCCGCGTCGAGGTTGCCCGACTCCAGTTCGGCGACCGCCGACACGACGAGCCGCAGACCGTGGGAGCGGACGAACTCCTCGGTGGGTTTGGACAGCGCCTGCTCGGTGAAGCGCCGCACCTGCCGGGGGGCCTTGAGGTCGCGGTAGCACTCGGCGGCGTCGGCGGCGAACCTGTCGTACGAGTAGAAGCCCAGCCACGAAGGGTCGGCGTCACCGGTCCGTGAGCGCTCCAGCCAGCTCTCGGCGGCCTTGAGCGCCGCCCCCGCTGCCGGTGCGTCGCCCGCCTTCGCGTGGGCGCGCGCCTCCACCAGCCGGAAGAAGCTCATGGTGCGGGCGGTGGCCAGGCCGCGGTTGCGCTCGACGGCCGCCTGCGCGAGGTCCACGCCCTCGTCGGCGAAGCCGCGGTAGGTCGCCTGGAGGGACATCGACGCCAGCACGTAGCCGCCGAGCGGAACATCCGCGGCGGCCCGGGCCAGCCTCAGCGCCTGGATGTAGTAGCGCTGCGCGGCCTCCTGCTGGCCGGTGTCGAAGGCCATCCATCCGGCGAGCCTGGTCAGTTCGGCCGACGCGCCGAAGAGCGCGCGGCCCACCTCGTCGCTGTACGAACCGAGGAGCAGGGGTGCCGCGTCGACCCGTAAGCACTCCGGGACCATCGAGGAGCGCCAGTCCCCGCCGCCGTACTTGGAGTCCCAGCGGCGTGCGTCCTGGGCCGCCTCCCGGAGCTTGGTCACATCACTGTGGCCGACCCGCAGGGGTGAGGCGTCGTACACCGAGTCCGGTCCCGGCTGTACGGGCACACCGGCGTGCGCTCCGGGCGCACTGAACGCGCCCTGCGTTCCGGGCGTCCCCAGGATCGCGGCCTCGGCGGCCGTGGAATCCCGCGCCACCGACGAGTCGGCGGGTGTTATCAGCCAGCGGGACGCGGGTGTCGCGTACGCGCTGACGGAGAACGAACCGGCCAGGGACTGCCAGATGCCGCCGCCACCCCGCCGTCCGGCGAGATCCAGCCGGTACAGATCGGTCGCCGACCGCACTGCCTCGGCCACGTCCCTGGGGAACGCCAGGCCGACCTCGGGCGCCGGATCGGCGTCCGCGAGCCCGATCTCGTGGAGCGGGACCGGCCGGCCGAGCTTGGCGCCGATCGCCGCAGCGATGAGATGGGGCGCGGCGCCCTGGGGCACCATGCCCTTGGCGACCCACCGGGCCACCGAGGTCTTGTCGTACCGAAGTGTCAGCCCGCGCTGTGCTCCGAGGTCGTTGACCCGCCGGGCGAGCCCGGCGTTACTGATTCCCGCGAGGGCGAGAACCGTGCCGAGCTTCTCGTTCGGCCCGCGTTGCTCCCTGGACATGCGCCACCCCTCGACACACAGACGGCCGCCGCGTCACCCGGGAGGTGCGCGGCATTCGTACCGTGTCCTCCCCAGGGACGAACCCCGGCACTCCGGCCGCACACGCATTTGGCCGAGCCCCGAGGAATATGCCTCTCTGGCGAGAACGTCAGTAAACACAGCGTAGTTCGCCGCATCCCTACCGTTAAGGGGCAGACGTCCGTATGGCGGGAATGTTGTCCGCCGCCGCCGGCGGGGCGTGAGCCCGGGGATCGGGTCCCGGCTGCGGGGCGGGGGCGCGCGGAGGTGTCGTGACGGGTGCCCTGCGGAGGCCGTGGCGGAGAGCCGGGCCGCAGATGACGTGCTCCTGGTGTGTGGCCGTGCGCCTGGCCGTGCGCTCTCGTACGGGCGGGGTGCAAGCGCTTCGATGGGTGCTGCGTGGGTCGGCCCGCTGCACTGGACTCGGCGGGCTGGGGGATACCGCCGCCCCATTCCCCGCGGGCGGTGGAACCGGTCCGGGAGGTGAGGCACACCTCCCGGACTGTGCGTTCTCACGGGGCGGGACCGGGGCGGGCCGTGCGGAGAGTGGGGGGCGCCCGCCGCCGGACCTGCGCGCCCGGCCGGCCGGCGCGGAGCGCCGCGAAAGGGGCACATACCGCGGCATCGCCGTCTGAGAATGGCTGAATCACGCCTATCGAGCGCGATCGCTACGGAACTGCCCGAGGTGGCCGGATCACGTCTCCCTCGCGCGCGGGTCCGCCGTGCCTCCTCCCCGTGCCCGGCCGTCCCAACGCCCGGAAGCCCGGCCTCCGTTGATGGAGTACCCGAGGAGGGACCGTCGGGCCTTTGCCAGGGGCGCATCCCGTTACGGCGTGCGCTGCCCGTACCCCCTCCGCTGGGCCGTTGTCGTGGCAGCATGTCCCGCAGCAGGCGCTCCTCGGTCCAGGTGCGCCGGTTTGTCCACAGCCTGTGGAGGCGGCGATGCGTTGGTTGGTGGGTTGGAGCAGTATCGCCGCGAGCTTCGGCACCGTCGGCGCCGTCGACGTGGGCGACGAGGGGCGCACGGTTCATCCGGTGGGCTCCCAACTCCTGTGGGGGGACCCGGATCCGCTGTGGGCCGTCGGGGACTGGCGGCCCGACGAGATCCGTATCGTCAGCGTCGCGACGCCCCCGGGCGCCCCCACCGCGCGGATCGCCGTCCTCGGCTGCTGCGGGGCCACCGACGAGCAGCTGCGCGTCGGGCTGCTGGCCGCACGCGGCGGAGCGCTGCGCCACCTCACCGCCTGGCCCGGCAGTTACACGACCGTGGTCCAGATCGGCCGCCGGATCACCGTCGCCGGAGATCTGGCCGGGGCCCGCCCCGTGTTCCACACCCCCTGGGCCAACGGCACGGCGTACGCCACCGCCGCCCTGCCGCTCGCCGACCTCATCGAGGCCCAGCTCGACATCGGACATCTGGCCGCGCTGCTCGCCTGCCCCGACACCCCGGAGGCGCTGGGCGACGGCACTCCGTACGCGGGGGTGAGACGCATCCCTCCCGGCCACGCGCTCATCCTGCGCGAGGGCTCCCGCGAGATCACCGGGTACGAGGCAGTCGCCTCCCTCGCCGTGGCGGCTCCCCAGACCGACCCGGTGCGAGCCGTGGAAGGCGTGCGGGACGCGCTGGTCGAAGCCGTACGCGCCCGTCTCCTGGCGCCGCGTCACGCCCCCGAGGCTCTGCCGGTCGACCCCGGGCCCGTACCCGGCATGGGCCCCGCGGAACGCCGCGCGGCCCGTGGCGCACCCGTGCCCGGCATCGGCGCCGACCTCTCCGGAGGCAGCGCGTCCGGCACACTCGCGCTGCTGGCCGCCGGGCTCCCCGGACTCCCCGGCACGCTCCTCGGGCACGGAGCGGGAGCGGGTGAGCGGCTGCTCGCCGTCACCTTCAACGATCTCACCGCCCGCGACCACGAGGACGAGCTGGAACGGGCCCGCGTGATCGCCGCCAACCCCCGGCTGCACCACGTGGTCGTCGCGGCCGGCGAAGAGGCGCTGCCCTACGCCGAGTTGGAAGGCCCGCTCACCGACGAGCCCGGCCCGTCCCTCGTCGTCTCCGCTCGCCACCGCCGCCGCCTCGCCGCAGGCAGCGCCGACCACTTCGTGGGGCACGGCGCCCGGCAGGTCCTCGACGCCCACCCGGCCCGCCTGGCCGACCTCCTGCTGGACCGGCGCCGGCGCCACCTGCTGCGCCCGGTCGCCGCGCTCGCCAAGGCGGAAGGCCCCTCGGCGCACTCCCTGTTCGTACCGCTGTCCGTCTATCGGGCGGCACGCAAACTCGCCCGTACGTCGTACCGCACCGGGCTCGAAGCTGCGGCCGAGCGGCTGCCGGACGCCAACAGATTCGCCCCTGACCTCGACACCCCCGCCGACGCGTCGCTCTCCGCCCTCACGTGGTCGCGGCCGGGACCCGCGGCCCGCTGGCTGACGGGGGAGGCGCTCGCAGAAGTATCGGTTCGCCTCCAGCAGGCGGCCGTCCGGCCGACCTCCGTGCAGCGCCCCGGCGAGGCCCGCGCCCGCGCCGCACTCGCCCGGCACGCCAACGATCACCGCATCCTGGAACAGGCGGCCGAGATCCGCAGCCAGCGGCTCCACGCCCCGTTCCTGGACAACCAGGTCGTCCGGGCCGCCCGCGCCCTCCCCGAATCGCTCCGGGTCCAGCCGGGGGCGCGCGCCGCGATCCTGCGCAGGGTCCTGGCGGGTGCGGGCATCCAGGACCTGCCACCGGGCTGGGGCGCCGCCCCGTCCCACGCCACCTCGACGGCGGCCACCCGCGTCGGACTGCGCGCCGCGCTCCCCGAACTGCTCAACCTGTTCGACGCCCCGCTCCTGGCCGACGCGGGCCTGGTCGAGGCACGTGTCGTACGCAAGGCCCTGCGCGCGGCGTCCGAAGGCGAGCCGCTCCCGCTGGACGGTCTGGCCGAGCTGGCCTCCACGGAGCTCTGGCTGCGGCGGCTCCTCGCCCGCCGCGGCACCTGCTGGACGGGCACGGCCGCGCCGCGCCAGCGCGCGGTTGCGGGCGGCGTCGTCCCGGCCAGGCGGACGCTCCAGTCCTAAAGGGCTGTCCCGTAACCCCTGGCGGGCGCACGACGACAGCTACGGCACCTCGCCGCGTTGTCGGAACGCCCGAATACATCCAGTATGCGGACGTCCCTCCGCCTTGCGATGCACCGCATCTGACGCCGCGCGCTGATCCACCAGGAGTTACGGGACAGCCCTTGGAGTTATCGCTTCCCAGGGGCCCTTGTTCGGGGCTCACCGCAGCCTGTCGCGTGCCGCCCGAGCCGATCCTACACGCAGCTGATCCGTGACTCCGCCCAGTTGGCCAGGGCCACCGAGTTGAAGGGCTTTCCGCCCTTCCCGGCCTCATCCGCCTCCGCCACGAGACGGATCCGCTCCTGCCCGGCGATCGCGACGCTCACCGCGACGGCCGTGTCGCCGCCGCTCATCACCGGGGACCGCCACAGCCGCGCCCCGTCGCCGTCGAACACGGAGAAGCGCACCGCGCCCAGGCCCAGCGTCATGTCGTCGACGCCGACCATGGCCTCGTAACGGGAGCACTGACGGTTCAGCTGGATCAGGACCGAGGAGTTCGCGTGGACGGTCACCCCGTGCGCGTACACCGTGCCGCCGATCGAGAGGCCCGAACGCTGCCAGACCCAGCTGCTCCGGCCGATCACCACCTCCGGCTCGGTGTGGTCGCCGAACGCGGAGTACTTCAACTCGCTGACCTGGTACACCTCGGGAGCCGGGGCGGGAGCGGGAGGTGGGGCCGGCGCGGGCGGCTCGGGAGTGGGACCGGGAGACGGAGGAGGCGGGGGCGGCGTGGGTCTTGGCGGCTCGGGGCTCGGACTCGGCGGCGGTGTCGGGCTGGGCGTCGGCTTCGGCGCCGGCTTCGGCTCGGGAGCCGGAGCGGGGGCCGGTGGGGCAGGAGAGCGCGGCTCCGGCGGCGGTTCGGGAGAGGGCACGACAGGAGCAGCCACCGGCGGCTTGGCCACCGGCTTGAGCTCCGGTTTCGGCTGGTCGTCCCCGACCAGGGCCCACACCAGCCCGGCGGCGGCCGCCACGGCCACCGCCGCGGCGATCCCGGCCTTCGCCGGCGCGCCGAGCCCCTCGGCCACCGCGCCACCGGCCGTGGCCCCGGACGACCCACCGCCCGTAGCCGCAGCCGCGGCACCCGCACCGGTCGCACCTGCCACGCCTCCCGCGACGATCCCCGCGGCCTTGAGCGAGTAACCGGCGGCGAACCAGCCGATGACCGCGACGGGCAGCAGGGCCGGGATACCGGCGTTGACGTGCGTCAGCTCGCCCGCGGCGATCCGGCACTTCGCGCACTCGTCCAGATGCTTGCGCAGCCCGCGTTCGGCCCGCATACGGAGCCCGCCCCGGGCGTACGCGCCGAGCCGGTCGGCGTACTGCGCGCAGTCGCCGCCCGTCGTCAGTGCCTGGCTCACATGCGCCTGCAGATAAGCCTGCTTGAGCCCCTCGCGGGCCCGGCTGGCCAGTACGGCCGTGGCGTTGGCGGTCAGTCCGAACAGCGGCGCGATCTCGCTCGGCGACTCCTCCTCCACGGTGGTGTGCCAGAGCACCGCCTGCCAGCGCTCGGGCAGGCTGCGGAACGCCTGCATGGCCATCGACTGCTCGGCCTCGTGCATCGCCAGCACGTCGGCGCCCAGTTCCAGGGTGTCGTCGTCCGAGAGCTCGGACGTGCGGGTCGACTGCGCGGCGAAGACCGCGAAGTCGTCGACCAGCTGCTCGCGCCTGGCGCTCTTCGTCCAGGCGGCGCCGACATGCCGTACGGCGGTCATGAGGTAGGCACGGACGGCCTCCTCGGGCCCCTTGCCGCCGCGCACCGCCTGGAGCGTGCGCGCGAACACCTCGGCCGTCAGGTCGTCGGCGGTGTGCGCGTCGCGGCAGCAACTGCGCGCGTACCGGCGCACCGCACCCGAGTGCCGCCGGAACAGTTCGTCGTACGCCCGGTCGTCGCCGTCCCGCATGGCCCGGATCAGCTGGGCGTCGGACACCACGTCGTCCGCGACGGGGCTGCCGCCCTCGCGCTGCGGCGGGACCGCGGGGGCGTCCTCGACGGGTGCGGGCCAGGGTCCGGGCAGGACGGTGCCACCCTCGGCGTCACCGGCCGGGCGGCCCTGAGCCGGCACCTGTCCGCCGGTCTCCGTGCTTCCGCCCGCGGCGGCGACGCCTTCGAGCGGTACTTCCTGTTGCCCGTCACCGCTCATCGCGGAAGCCCCCGTATGCGCCTTCGGACCCGAACCGGGCAAGAGTGCCACAGAGCGCAATCACCACGGACTGTTGGCCCCGTCAACCACTCATCCGAGGCGGATTTCCCGCTTTCGGGCATGAGAGATCACTCGTCCGGGGTGAAGCAAACCTCCCCGTGAGGCGGAGAGTTGACGGCCGGGGCCGAACGGGCCGTCCCCGGGCTGTCACCCGGGGACGGACACCGGACACCTCACACGGTCCGGGACCGGAGCCCCTCCAGCAGGATGTCGAGCAGCCGTGCCGACGCCGCGGCCTGCTGGGCCGCGTCGGGCAGCGCGGGCGCGGCCGTCGCGATGACCAGCAGCACGTCGGCCACCGTCACATCGCCGCGGAGCTCGCCCGACTCCCTCGCACGGTCGACGAGCCTGCCCACGACCTCCAGCAGCTCACCCGCACCCGTGTCCTCGTCGAGAACCTCCTCGGCGGAGCGCTGGGAGACCACGCGGAGGTCGGGCTGTCCCGCGCCCTGCCGCTGGTGCGGAACGCGCGTCGCCTCGTGGCTCTCGCCCGGCGCCGCACCGGCCGCGGAATCCGCGCCCTGCTCCCGTGCCGGCGCGCTCGTCTCGTCGGCCTCGACGCCCACGCGCAGCACCTGCGGCGGCAGCAGCCGGCCCGCACCCGATGCCACGGACGTCCGCAGGAAACGCGAGAGCGCCGACCACGGCTCCTCCTCCTGCCCGAGCGCGGCACGCGCCTGCTCGGTCAGCCGGGAGGTCTCCTCCTCGGCTATCCGCCTGACCAGCACGTCCTTGCTCGGGAACCGCCGGTAGACCGTGCCGACGCCGACCCTGGCGCGACGCGCCACGTCTTCCATCGGGGCCCCGTAACCCAGCTCGCCGAACACCTCGCGCGCGGCCCGCAGTACGTGTTCCAGATTGCGCTGTGCGTCCACGCGGAGCGGTGCCTGGCGGGCGGCTGCGGCAGCCACCCCCGCACTACCGACGGCCACCACTGCGCTCAGCCGTCCGTGGCCCTCGGAAGAGGACGAGACAGCGGCCTGCCAATGCGAATCCTGAATGTGCATGTTTCCCCCGGTTATGACGTCTCCCCCCGGAGACTTCCCCGTCGTATCCGTCGAGGAACGGATCATTGTCCGTACCCGACACCCCGACGGGATACGAACATAGTTGAGCCCGCGTCAATTCAGAAGGGGGTAGTTCCGCACGGAGCGCCCCCCGATCGGAGCAAGGACCGGTTGGTCACTGATTCCACCCCCTGCCGCGGCCCCTCCCGCAACGTCTGACCTGCGCAGGTGCCGCCTCCCCCGGCGCACGTGTGCCGGCGGCCTGTCCTTGACCTCCGGTCACACAATCTGCCGGGCCTGTGGACAAACAACGGACTCCGTTGCGTCATGGGGTGGTGATGGCTTCAGATTTCCCGGGGAAGACCCCCGGCACCCGGCCGGATGTACGCATTCTCGTAGTCGGTGGCGGCTACGTCGGGATGTACACAGCGCTGCGTCTCCAGCGGAAGCTGAAGCAGAGACTCAAGAGCGGCGATGCCGAGATCGTGGTGGTCACTCCCGAGCCCTATATGACGTACCAGCCGTTCCTCCCGGAAGCGGCCGCGGGTTCGATCTCACCCCGCCATGTGGTCGTGCCGCTCCGCCGGGTCCTCAAGCACTGCACGATCGTCATCGGTGAGGCCGAGCGCGTCGACCACGCCAAGCGCACCGCCACCGTCACCACCCTCGCCTCGGGCGAGGACGGCACCGGCGCGGTGGAGATCGAGTACGACGAGATCGTCATGGCACCGGGCTCCGTCTCGCGCACCCTCCCGATCCCCGGCCTCGCCGACGTCGGCATCGGCTTCAAGACCGTCGAGGAGGCCATCGGCCTGCGCAACCACGTCATCGAGCAGATGGACATCGCCTCCGCCACCCGCGATCCCGCGATCCGCGACGCCGCGCTCACCTTCGTCTTCGTGGGCGGCGGCTACGCGGGCGTCGAGGCACTCGCCGAACTCGAGGACATGGCCCGGTACACCGCGCGGTACTACCACAACATCAAGGCCACGGACCTGAAGTGGATCCTCGTCGAGGCGTCCGGGCGCATCCTCCCCGAGGTCGGTGACGCGATGGGGAAGTACGCCATCCGCGAGCTGCGCGGCCGCAACATCGACGTACGCCTCGACACCCGCCTGGATTCCTGCGAGGACCGGGTCGCCGTGCTCAGCGACGGCTCCCGCTTCCCGACACGCACGCTCGTGTGGACAGCGGGCGTCAAACCCGCGCCGCTCCTGGCCGAGACCGACCTGCCCCTCAACGATCGCGGACGGCTCCGCTGCGCGGCCACACTCGCCGTCGTCGGCGCACCGCACGCCTGGGCCGCGGGCGACGCCGCTGCCGTTCCCGATCTGACCGCCGCCGAACCGGGCAAGGAGACCGCCCCCAACGCCCAGCACGCGGTGCGCCAGGCTACGGTCCTCGCGGAGAACATCCTGGCGACGCTCGACGGCCGACCGCTCAAGGAGTACCGGCACGCCTACGTGGGCTCCGTCGCCTCCCTCGGCCTCCACAAAGGCGTCGCGCACGTCTACGGTCGCAAGCTCAAGGGCTACCCGGCCTGGCTGATGCACCGTATGTACCACCTCAGCCGGGTGCCCACGTTCAACCGGAAGGCGCGCGTCCTTGCCGAATGGACCCTGGCCGGACTCTTCAAGCGAGAAATCGTCTCGCTCGGTTCACTGGAACACCCGCGCGCGGAATTCGCCCTCGCGGCCGGCGGCCCCGGAAGCGGCGGAAGGCCGGCGGCGACGCCGAAGGACAGCGGTCCCCCGAAGGACAGCGACCCCCCGAAGACGGCCGGCTGAGCCCGCGGCGCCGGGGCCCGAGCCGGGGCCCCGGCGCCGTTCCGACCTCATCCGTTCAGCCTCCGGACCCATGGCCGGCCCCCGGCCGACCGACTGCTGAACGACCACTGTCAGTACCTACCATCACACTGGACGTGTGACCATAGGTGGGCCCACACGTGCACAGAGTGACGCCGTCGGCAGTGACCTACAGTGACCGCCGAAGGCGCCCCACCAGCACGACGAGGCCCGGCCGCGCCTTCCCGGTCTTGCCCCCGGCGCCCGGCCCCGGCAAGCAGAACCGGGCGCGGACAGTGCGTGGAACCGGGCGTGGACCCGGCAGAAGAACCGGCAGCAGAACCGGCAGAAGAAGCAGCCCGCCCGAGCGGACCAGACCGACACACGAGGCCAGAAATTCCGTGAACTTCACGCGTTGGAGCGCCCGCCTTCCCGGAACGCAGCGACGAGCCGCCGCGCGGGACGACCGCAGTTCCGTCCCCGCCGCCCGCGCCGAGTGCTCCAGGCCGGAGACCGTGACCGTCCTGCCGGACGGCGACGCGGAAGCCGCCGCGCCCGGACCGGGTCCCGGCCTGGAAGCACTCTCCGCCCGCGAGATCCTCGGCCAGCTCCCCGCCCCGGTCGCCCTGCTCCACGGGCCCGACCACCGCGTCACGTACGTGAACGAGGCGTACGAGACGGCGTTCGGCCCCCGCCCCACCGGCGTCCCCGCTGCCGACGTCATGCCCGAGCTCGTCGAGCTGAGCCTGCTGCCGCTCCTGGACCAGGTACTGCGCAGCGGCACACCCCGCACGGTCAAGTCCCGCAAGGTCCTCGGCGGCGGCTCGTACACGGTCACCTGCACGCCCGTGGCAGCCTCCGGACAGGAGGAGAGCGAGGCGGGTGTCCTCGTGTACGCCACCGACGTCACCGACCACGCCGACGCCGCCGAGCGGCTCCGCACCAGCGAGCGCCGCCACCGCGAAACGGCCGTCACCCTCCAGCGCTCCCTGCTCCCGCAGGAGCTGGAGCAGCCCGACGACCTGCGCATCGCCGCGACGTACCAGCCGGGCGGCACGGACGCCGCGGTCGGCGGCGACTGGTACGACGTCATCACCCTGGGCGCGGGCCGCACGGCCCTCGTCATCGGGGACGTGATGGGGCGCGGTGTGCGGGCCGCGGCGGTCATGGGCCAGCTGCGCACCGCGGTCCGCGCGTACGCCCGTCTCGATCTGCCGCCCCACGAGGTTCTCCAGCTCCTCGACGGTCTCGCCGCCGAGATCGACGCCAGCCAGATCGCCACCTGCGTCTACGCGGTCCACGATCCGAACGAGGGCCGGCTGGTCTACTCGTCGGCAGGTCACCTCCCGATCCTCGTGTGCGACGAGGACGGGGTCATCCACCGGGCCGAGGAGCCGACCGGCCCTCCGCTCGGCACGGGCGGCTGGATTCACACCTCGGGCACGATCGCCCTGCCCCCGGGATCCACGGCCGTCCTCTATACGGACGGCCTGGTCGAGCGCCGCAGCGAGGACATCGACGAAGGAGTGGCGGCCCTGGAGCGAGCGCTCCAGGGTGCCAAGGGATCACCGCAGGTGGTCTGCGACCGTCTCATCCGCTCCCTCGGCGTGACCGCGGAACACGATGACGACGTCGCCGTCCTGGTCGTCCAGCACCCCGCGCGTACGGGAGCGAACGCGGAACTGTTCCACAACGCCTCGCTCGAACTCCTCGGCGGCATCGAGGCCGCCCCGCGCGCCCGCGCCTTCGCCACGGGGGTGCTCACGTCCTGGCGCTTCCCCGTGGAGCTGTGCGACCTGGGTGTCCTCGCGGCGAGCGAGCTCGTCGCCAACTCCCTCCAGCACGGCACCCCGCCGATGCGGCTCGCCCTGCGCCGCACGGACCGCCGGCTGATCATCGAGGTGACGGACGGCGACGACCACCTGCCGCGCCGCCGCCGCGCCGAACCGGCGGACGAGGCGGGACGCGGCATCTCGATCGTCGCGACGATCGCCTCGTCCTGGGGCAGCCGTCGCACCCCGGGTGGCGGCAAGGCGGTGTGGTGCGAGTTCGCGCTGCCTCAGTGAGCGGCTGCGGGTGCCGCGGCGCCCGCGGCCGTTTCGCCGGTCGGCAGTGACACGGCCACCACCCGTGACGGCACGGCCGCGAGCGAAGGCTGGTCCTGCACGGGAGTGAGCCGGCGGCCCAGCCGCAGTGCCAGCACCGTGATGCCCAGCGAGAACAGTACGAACGTCACGATGTACGGCCCGTGCAGCGTCGCGCCCATGGGCCCGCCGACGGCCGGTCCGACCGCCAGCGCCAGCTGCTTGCAGAGCGCGAAGGCCGAGTTGTACTGCCCGACCATCGACTCCGGCGCGAGATCGGCCACCAGCGGGGCAACGGTCGGCGACAGCATCGACTCACCGAGTCCGAACAGCGCGTACGTCGAGATCATCGCTGCCGTCGCCATGGTCTGGCTGCCGTGCCCGAGACCCGCGTACCCCGCCACGATCCAGGCGAATGCCCAGATCACGCCGACCCACGCGATGACCCGTGAGCGCCGGCGCCGCTCCACCAGCCGCAGTACGACGAACTGGGCGACGACGATGACGGCGGTGTTGGCGGCCAGCGCGATACCGAGCGTCGAGGGCTCGATCCCGGCGGCCTCGGTGCCGTACGCCGCGAGGCCGGACTCGAACTGCCCGTAGCAGGCGAAGAACAGCACGAAGCCCAGCACGCACAGCTGCACCATCGCCCGGTGCGACATGAGCACCCGCAGCCCTGCCTTGGGAGCCGTGCCGTCGGTGGGCCGGGCGTCGGTGATGGAGGGGGTACGCGGCATGCGCACCGTCCCCGCCACGACGCCGAGCACGACGAACATCGCCGCCTCGATCAGGAACAGCAGGGTGAAGCTCGCGGGGTCGCCGGTGTCGACGATCAGCCCACCGAAGAGGCCGCCGATCCCGAGGCCCAGGTTCTGCAGGAAGAACTGCATGGCGAAGGCACGGGTACGGGTGGAGGGGCTGGAACACCACACGAGCATCGTGGCGAGCGCCGGCTGCATCACCGCGGTGCCCGCGCCGAGCACCGCGGCCGACAGAACGGCGGTCGTCACATTGCTCGACACCCCGAGCGCGGCAGCGCCCACGGCGGCCACGGCCGCGGCGAGGATCACCACGGGCATCGGACCGCGCCGGTCGATGGCACGACCGGTGAACGGCAGTACGGCCAGAGCTGCCATGGCGAAGACAGCCAGCACGACACCCGCCGTGCCGGCACCAAGATCCCGCACCTGCGCCACGTAGACGTACAGATACGGAACGGTGAATCCCAGTCCGAACGCGCTCAGCGCGCTCCCCACCTGGATCCGCCGCAGCGCTGCGCCCATCTCCCTGGTCACGCTCACCTACCTCAAGATCTCGAAGACATCAGACAACATCGAACTACCAAGACTCGAAGACTTTAGCACTAAAGTTAGACAGTTAACAATTGACGTTGAAGGACTTCGACGGCGATGGAGGGCGTGCCATACTGCCCGCCATGTCCGACACCACCGAGCCCGGCCCGCAGGAGCCGAGCCTCGACGAGCAGATCGCCGCCTATCAGCGCGAATTCCGCGATCTCGACCCGCAGGTCGAGCAGGTCGTCTCGGCCCTCGGCCGGCTGAACCGCCGTATGAACGTCGCGTACGGGAGGCAGCTCGGTGCCCTCGGCATCAGCAACGCCGAATGGGAGGTCCTCAAGAACCTGGTCCTGGCCGGCGCTCCGTACCGGCTGGGCCCCGGCGAGCTGGCCAAGCGCCTCGGCCTCACCCCGGCCGCGATGACCCACCGCATCGACCGCATGGCGGGCGAGGGCCTGGTCACCCGCGACAGGGACGAGAACAACCGGGTCCGCGTCATCGTCGAACTGACCGATGAGGGCCGCACGAAGTGGCTGGAGGCGATGCGCATGGCGACCGCCTTCGAGGAAGACCTGCTCCAGGACCTCTCCGACGACGAACGCGGAGGCCTGGGCGACATGCTCATCCGCCTGCTGCGCCGCGTGGAGCACGCCCAGCCGGACGCCGGCGGCCGCCTCACCGACCTCGACTGAGGCAGCTGGGACGGCAGTTCGGGGCGCCCAGGGGAGGGGTTGACACGCCCCTCCCTGATCCGTAAGGTTCTTCGAGTTGTCACGGGGCCGGAACGGTTCTGCGACAGCGATCCCGCCGCACATGCGGCAACCAAACTCCAGCACGATCTCCCACCCGGGAGAATTTCGGTATGCCGGAATTCATTTCGAAAGACTCGATTATGAGTCGCCGGGAGAATCCGCTAGAGTTTGAGACGTCGGAACGGCCCAACGGCCGGGAAGACAAAACCCACTGACTGGGAATCAGGCCCGAAAGGATCTGATAGAGTCGGACTCGCCGGAAAGGGAAACGCGAAAGCGAAGAACTGGAAAGCGAAACCCGCTTCGACCGGGAATCGGACACGAAAGAGTCTGATAGAGTCGGAAACGCAAGAACGAAGGG
>NZ_JBEZIJ010000007.1:168472-446213 GCF_040650955.1 Streptomyces sp. NPDC048560 | reverse complement strand
CTTCCCTTCGTTCTTGCGTTTCCGACTCTATCAGACTCTTTCGTGTCCGATTCCCGGTCGAAGCGGGTTTCGCTTTCCAGTTCTTCGCTTTCGCGCTTTCCCTTTCCGGCGGTTCCAACCTTACCAGACTCATTTCGTTCCGTTTCCGGTCCGAATTTGATTCCGACGGCCTGTTGGAGGGCCTTTGCCTTTCGGCTGATCCGACTTTATCAGAAATATTCCGACCGATTGAACGGCCTGATGATTTCAAATAAGAGAATCGATGGCTCTGCGGAAGCCTTGGGCTTCCGGTACGAGCTAGATGAACTTAACCGTCACACCCGTACATGTCCAGTCCGGGTGAACTGTTTAAATCTACCTCCCCACGCAGACTGTGTCAACAGTTTTTTGTGGGCGAGGAGGAGACTAGCAGGTCGCCGAGGGTCGTCGCACATCGGTCCTCAGGCGGCGGACGGAAGTTCGGCGCTGCGCTCGTCCGCCTCGAGGTCGCCGGTGTCGCCGGCGCGGGCCGCTCGGCCTCCGAGGATGTAGACGTACGCGAGAAAGGCCAGCTCAGCGGCTATGCCGATCGAGATGCGGGCCCAGGTCGGGAGGCCCGAGGGGGTTACGAAGCCCTCGATGAGACCCGAGATGAACAGGACCAGGGCCAGCCCGATAGCCATGCCGATCGCGGCGCGTCCCTGCTGGGCGAGGGCCGAGCGCCGGGTGAAGGGGCCGGGGTCGATGACGGTCCAGCCGAGCCGGAGGCCCGTGCCTGCGGCCACGAAGACCGCCGTCAGTTCCAGGAGACCGTGCGGAAGGACGAGCCCCAGGAAGACGTCCAGCCGGCCGGCCGAGGACATCAGGCCTATGCCGACGGCCAGGTTGAGGACGTTGACGAAGAGGATGTAGATCACCGGTATGCAGAGGAACGCACCGAGGACCAGGCACATGGCGGCGGCCTGCGCATTGTTCGTCCAGACCTGGGCCGCGAACGATGCCGCCGGGTGGCTGGAGTAATACGTCTCGTACTCCCCGCCCGGGCGGGTGAGCCGGCGGAGGTCGTCGGGAGCTGCGATGGCCGACTGGACCTCGGGGTGCGTGCCGATCCACCAGCCGATGAGGGCCGCCAGGAGCGTGGACAGTACGGCCGTGGGCACCCACCAGTGCCGGGAGCGGTAGACGGCGGCGGGGAACCCCGCGGACAGGAACCGGGCGGCGTCGCGCCAGGACGCCTTGCGGGTGCCGGTGACCACCGATCGCGCCCGGGCCACCAGTTGCGTGAGGCGGGCGGTCAGCAGGGGGTCCGGAGCGCTGGACTGGATCAGTGACAGATGGGTCGCCGTGCGCTGGTAGAGCGCGACGAGTTCATCTGCCTCCGCCCCGGTGAGCTGCCTTCCGCGGTGCAGGAGGTGGTCCAGGCGGTCCCACTCGGTGCGGTGGGCGGTGACGAAGACGTCGAGGTCCATGGTCGGCTGCTGCTCCAGGCATGGGTGCGTACGGGTCCGTACTACTGCGGCGCGCTGCGGGCCAGCTTGGCAGACTGAGGTTCCGAGGGGCAGGGAAGGTCGGCGAAGGGGTGGGCGCGATGAATGAGCTGGTGACCGGCGATGCGGTCGTACTGGGGTTGCGGCCGGCGAGACTGCCGAGCCGCGCGTTGGCGATAGCGATCGACCTCGCGGTGGTTCTGCTGATCTTCGTGGTGATTTCGATCGGCCTCGCCGTCGCGACGGTGTCGCTCGACGAGGCCGCGAAGGCGGCCATCGCGGTGGCGACCTTCCTCCTCATACTGGTGGGAGGTCCTATCGCGGTCGAGACGCTGAGCCACGGACGTTCGCTGGGGAAGCTGGCATGTGGGCTGCGCGTGGTGCGCGACGACGGAGGGCCGATCCGGTTCAGGCACGCGCTCGTCCGGGGCGCGATGGGGATCGTCGAGATCCTGCTGACGTTCGGCGTGGTGGCCTGTGTCGGGTCGCTGGTGTCGGCGCGGGGGCGGCGGCTCGGTGATGTCTTCGCGGGCACGCTCGTCGTACGTGAACGGCTGTCGGGCGGGCGTTCCGTCGCGGTTCCGCCGCCGCCTCCGTGGCTGGTCGGACGGTTCGCGCAACTGGATCTGTCGTCGGTTCCCGATGATCTGTGGCTGGCGATCCGGCAGTACCTGACGCGCATGCGCGAGCTCGACGCGGCTGTGGGGTGGTCCGTGGCGGAGCGGCTGGCCGGGGATGTCGCGGCGCGGACCGGGGTGCCGGTGCCTGCCGGGATTCCGGCGCCGGCGTTCTTGGCGGCTGTGGTGAACGAGCGGCAGGCAAGGGACGCGCGGCGGGCTTTCGCACCTTCGCCGGTCGGAGGCCGTGGCGCTTTCGGCACTGGTGGTGGCGGGGTTCCCGTGGTTCCGCCGGTGGGTCCGTCACGGGCGGCGACGGTGTCGGAGCCGGTGGCGCCCGCGCCGGTGCAGGCACCGGTTGTCGGGCCTGGCGGCGGCGCCGAGCCTGCGGGGGGCACTGCGACGGGGTTCGCTCCGCCTGCCTAGTGCGGGGTCGGCGAAGGCGGTGATTCCAGGTGCTCCAGCTCGATGCCGGGGGCCGAGAGGACCACGTCGCCGGCCAGGTGCACCGTGTGCCTGTCGCCAGTGGCCAGGTCGCTGACCTGGTACTCGTCCACGATCAGGGGGCCGCTGTCAGTGGCGTGGGCTTCACTGTTCACCAGGGCCCAGGACTGATCGACGGTTCGAGGGGCCAGCACCGGGTCGGTGAAGGTGACCAGCCGGATCCGGGTCTCGGCGGAATCGGGGGTGAGGCGCAGGAGTCGGGCGGTGGCGACGAGGAACGCGGGGGACGTGCCGAAGAAGGCGTGGGCGCGGACGTTGCCTTCGGTGGCATGAGTGCCGGTCGGGTCGTTCCGGACCCAGGTGACGCCTTCGAGGGCCGCACCGCGGACCTGCCAGCTCCTGGCATGGATTTCGAGGCGGATTGGTCGGCCGAGCTCGTCGAGGGTGAGGTCGAGGGAGCCGAGGTGGTCCCCGGACGGGGCCGTCGTCTGGGAGACGTAACGCCAGCCGGAGGGGCCGGGGGCGCAGTGGAAGTGCTCTTCGCCGAGGGGGGTGTGGTCGTGGAGATCGTGGAGCGAATATCGGCCGCGGGGCATGGGGTCCTTCACGTTCCTCGGGCTGTGCGGGTGCGATACGGGGCAGGCCCCCGGCACGGGGGTGCGGGGGCCTGCGCTCGTAGCCGCTGCTGAGGCTTTTACCTCCGTCGGCGCCGGGTGGTGACGACCGTGGCGCCGACGGGGCGGATCAGTAGCGGTAGAGGTCGGACTTGTACGGTCCGTCGACCTCGACGCCGATGTAGGCGGCCTGCTCGGGACGCAGGGTCGTGAGCTTCACGCCGAGTGCGTCGAGGTGGAGCCGGGCGACCTTCTCGTCGAGGTGCTTGGGCAGCACGTAGACGTCGGTCGGGTACTCCTGGGGCTTCGTGTACAGCTCGATCTGGGCCAGGGTCTGGTCCGCGAACGAGTTGGACATGACGAACGAGGGGTGGCCGGTGGCGTTGCCCAGGTTCAGCAGGCGGCCCTCGGACAGCACGATCAGGACCTTGCCGTCGGGGAACGTCCACGTGTGGACCTGCGGCTTGACCTCGTCCTTGACGATGCCGTCGATCTTCGCGAGGCCGGCCATGTCGATCTCGTTGTCGAAGTGGCCGATGTTCCCGACGATCGCCTGGTGCTTCATCTTGGCCATGTCCGTGGCCATGATGATGTCCTTGTTGCCCGTCGTGGTGATGAAGATGTCGGCCTGGCCGACCACGTCGTCGAGCGTGGCGACCTGGTAGCCGTCCATCGCCGCCTGCAGCGCGCAGATCGGGTCGATCTCGGTGATGATCACGCGGGCGCCCTGGCCGCGCAGGGACTCGGCGCAGCCCTTGCCCACGTCGCCGTAGCCGCAGACGACGGCGGTCTTGCCGCCGATCAGGACGTCGGTGGCACGGTTGATGCCGTCGATCAGCGAGTGGCGGCAGCCGTACTTGTTGTCGAACTTGGACTTGGTGACCGCGTCGTTGACGTTGATCGCCGGGAAGAGGAGGGTGCCGTCGCGGTGCATCTCGTACAGGCGGTGCACACCGGTCGTGGTCTCTTCGGTGACGCCGCGGATCTCGGACGCCAGCTGGGTCCACTTCTGCGGGGCCTCACCGAGGGTGCGGTTCAGCAGCGTGAGGATGTGCGCGTACTCCTCGCTGTCCGCCGTCGACGGGTCCGGGGCCGCGCCCGCCTTCTCGAACTCGACACCCTTGTGTACGAGGAGGGTGGCGTCGCCACCGTCGTCGAGAATCATGTTCGGGCCGCCGGTGGGGGTGTTCGGCCAGGTCAGGGCCTGCTCCGTGCACCACCAGTACTCCTCCAGCGTCTCGCCCTTCCAGGCGAAGACGGGGACGCCGGCGGGGGCGTCCGGGGTGCCGTTCGGGCCGACGGCGATGGCCGCTGCGGCGTGGTCCTGGGTGGAGAAGATGTTGCAGGACGCCCAGCGGACCTCGGCGCCGAGGGCGACCAGGGTCTCGATGAGCACGGCCGTCTGCACCGTCATGTGCAGCGAGCCGGTGATCCGGGCGCCGGCCAGCGGCTGCGTGGCGGCGTACTCCTTGCGGATCGACATCAGGCCGGGCATCTCGTGCTCGGCGAGGGTGATCTCCTTGCGCCCGAAGGTGGCAAGGGAAAGGTCGGCGACCTTGAAGTCCTGGCGATTGGCGGTCGTCGTCATGACGGGCTGCTCCTCGTGATGGGTCGAGGGTGGGCTGGGCTGGCTCTGCGGCGGCGGGCACACGAATGCCCGGGAGTTCGCAGTGCAGTCCGTCGGAGGCCCTCTCTCCCTCGGCCGGCCCGCGGTGCGGACCGATCGACCGCCATCAGCAGCGACGTCTGTTACTCCATAAGAATCTACACCGGTCGGCCCGGTGTGCCCCAGCCCGTCCAGGGGCTTGGGGCGGTCACCGGGCCGTCGGGGGTGGGCGTCAGTGCTCGTCGGCGCTGGTCAGTGGCCGGAATCCTTCGGGGCCGGAGCCCCGGAGGTCTTGGCCGGGTTGGTGCCCGCGGCGGCCGCTTCCTCGTTGTAGATGTCCGGCTCCAGGTAGATGACCCGGGCGATCGGCACGGCTTCGCGGATGCGGGTCTCGGCGGCGTTGATGGCGTGCGCGATCTCGGTGGCGGTGTCGTCGTGCTCGACCGCGATCTTGGCGGCCACCAGCAGCTCTTCCGGGCCGAGGTGGAGGGTGCGCATGTGGATGATCCGGGTGACGGTCTCGCCGTCGACGACCGCGGCCTTGATCTTCTCGACGTCATCGATGCCTGCGGACTCACCGAGGAGGAGGGACTTCGTCTCCGCGGCCAGCACGATCGCGATGACGATCAGCAGGATGCCGATGCAGAGGGTGCCGATGCCGTCCCAGACGCCGTCGCCGGTCACCAGGGCGAGGCTCACGCCGACGAGAGCCAGGATCAGGCCGACGAGTGCACCGAGGTCCTCCAGGAGGACGACGGGGAGCTCAGGGGCCTTCGCCCGGCGGACGAACTCGGTCCAGGAGCGGTCGCCACGGAGGGGGTTGGACTCCTTGATGGCCGTACGGAAGGAGAAGCTCTCGGCGATGATCGCGAAGACCAGCACGCCGACCGGCCAGTACCAGGCCTCGATCTCGTGCGGGTGCTTGATCTTCTCGTAGCCCTCGTAGACCGCGAACATGCCACCGACCGAGAACAGCACGATGGAGACGAGGAAGGCGTAGATGTAACGCTCGCGCCCGTAGCCGAAGGGGTGTTCGGGGGTGGCCTCACGCTTGGCCTTCTTGCCGCCGAGCAGGAGGAGACCCTGGTTGCCGGAGTCGGCGAGCGAGTGGACGCTCTCGGCGAGCATCGACGACGAGCCACTGAAGAGGAACGCCACGAATTTGGCGACTGCGATCGCGAGGTTGGCGGCTAGTGCCGCCACGATCGCCTTGGTTCCGCCTGACGCGCTCATGGGTGCCTGGTGTCCCTTCCTCGGTGCTGCGGCACGGGCGCCGCGGTACGGCCGGACATTGTTGCAGCCGCTGGTGCGGACGGTACGTCAAGCCACCACAGTCGCGCGGAAGAGCGTTCCCGTAAGGGATGCTTCGACCTTTTCGTCCGCCGGAACGAACACGGATTCGCCCGCGGCGAGTTGGAAATCGCCGACGCGAGGGGCACCGGAGGTGCAGAGGAGGATCTGCGGGGTGGCCGCCGTCAGGTCGACGGGGGCGGCACCGGGCGAGAGGTCGTAGCGCGAGAGGCGGAATTCGTCGACCGGGGTCTCGTACGGTTCCTCGCCGGACGGGGCGGCCTCGGGGCGCAGAACGCCGGGGTCGGTCGCCTCGAAGCGTACGACGCGCAGGAGTTCGGGTACGTCGATGTGCTTGGGGGTGAGGCCGCAGCGCAGCACGTTGTCCGAGTTGGCCATGATCTCGACGCCGAGTCCGCCGAGGTAGGCGTGCGGGACGCCGGCGCCGAGGAAGAGTGCCTCGCCGGGCTGGAGCTCCACGTAGTTGAGGAGCATCGCCGCGAGGACGCCCGGGTCGCCGGGGTAGTGGTGGGCGATCTGGGCGTACGGGGCGTGGGCGCCGCCGAGGCGTTCGGCGGCGGCAGCGGCCTCGGTGACGGCGACCGCCATCTCCGCCGGTTCCGCGGTCAGGATCGCTGTCAGGACCTCGCGAAGGGCCGCCTCTTCGGGCTTGGCGCGGAGGAGGTCCACGTACGGCTTGAGGGAATCGACGCCGAGCGCCTCTATCGCGTCGGCCGATTCGGTGGGCCTGCGGAATCCGCAGAGTCCCTCGAACGGCGTGAGCGCGCAGATCAGTTCGGGCTTGTGGTTGGAGTCCTTGTACGTCCGGTGGGGGGCGGCGATCGGAATGCCCCGGTTCTCCTCGTCCGCGAATCCCCGCTCGGCCTGGTCGAGGTCGGGGTGCACCTGCAGGGAGAGCGGCGCGCCGGCGGCGAGGAGCTTCAGGAGGAACGGGAGGCGGGGGCCGAACTTGGCTACGGCCGCCTCGCCCAGCTCGCGGACGGGGTCAGCGGCGATGACCTCGGTGAGGGGCTGCGCCCCGCCCGAGCGGATGACCATGGACGGCGCTCCTGGGTGGGCGCCCATCCACATCTCGGCCTGCGGCTCGCCGGTGGGGGCGATGCCGAGCAGCTCGGGAATGGCCGTGGTGGAGCCCCAGGCATAGGGGCGCACGGTGTTGGAGAGCCGGTCCATGGAGTTCGTCCTCGGGGAAGCGGGGTGAATTGGTTGTGTGTGGGGGGAGGGAGATGGGCGCCGGCCGTGGGTGGGCGGGGGCGCGTCAGTGGTTCCGGGAGGCCAGGGCCACGTAGACGGCGGCGAAGTCGGTGACCGCGAGGAGTTCGGCGAGGGTTTCCAGTTCGGTGCCCTCCTCCGGTTCGAGTTCGCTGATCGCCGTGTCGTGGCTGAGAGCCAGTTCTCGCGCCGCGGGTGCGGCGCTGAGGCCGCCGGTGGGGCGGCCCCTGAGCAGGACGACGCGGGCTCGCATCGCCTCCGGCTCGTCGACACGGTCCCTGAAGAAGTCGTCCGGGTCGGCTCCGGCGGCGAAGGCCCCGGTCAGCAGCCGGCCGTGCAGGGGCATGGCCTCGGGCAGTTCGGCGGCGAGTGCGGGGCGGCCCGCGAGATCGGTCAGCACCGCGGCGAACCGTCGTCCGACCGGGCCTGCGGCGCCGGCCTCCGTCCAGATGAGCGGCAGGCTGTCGGCGAGTTCGGCGGCGAGGGTCTTCGCCGGGTTGCTGTAGGTCGCGATGGCGGGGCCGCAGCGTTCGGCGGTGTGGTCGAGGCGGTCGGCGACGCTTTGCAGCACTTCGGCGGACGCCTCCACGAGGCCCAGCCGGTCGAGCAGGGAGAGCAACGGGGTGAGCAGCGCCCAGAGGGTGCCGGGGCCTGTCGCCTCGGTCTCGGCGTCGTACTCACCGTGCGGGGCGGTGGCCATCGGCACGACGAGGCCGTGGATGCCGTCGACGGCCTCGCGGAGCGGGGAGCGCGTGGGGGCGACGGCGACGACCGTGCAGCCTCGGCGGTACGCCTGTTCGGCGAGCTGGGCGAGGCCCGGTTCGGAACCGTCGGGCGTGGCGATGAGCAGCAGGTCCACGGAGCCGGCCCAGCCGGGGAGCGCCCAGCGCAGGGCGCCTGCGGCGGGGGCGACGCCGGTGGAGTGGATACGGACGACGGGGGCGGCGGCGCCCACGAGCGCGCCGATCAGGTCGGCCACTCCGGATGCGGCGGCGCCGGGGCCCGCGAGGAGGACGGCTCGCGGCCGGCCTTCGGGGGCCAGGTTGCCGATACCGGCCTCGGCGGCGTGCCGGGCGGCGGTACGGACGCGGGCGCCGGCCTCCGCGGCGCCGCGCAGCAGAGCGCGGCGGTCGGCGCGGGCGAGGGCTTCCGGGGCGTCGAGCAAAGACTCGTCGAGCATGGCGGTGGGCCTCCGATCACCGTACGGGGTGCGGGGTGCGGGTACGGGAGTGCGGGCGGTGGTCGTCGCCGACCTGGTCGCGCCGTGCCCCCGGGCTCGCGGTCGCGGGTCGCGCGTCGCGGGTGACGTGTCGCCTGTCGTGCGAGGCGCGGGTCGCGCTGTTACGCGGGGCGGCGGGCTTCGTCGACGAGGAGAACCGGGATGCCGTCGCGCACCGGGTAGGCAAGACCGCAGTCCTTGCCGGTGCAGACGAGCTCGGGGGTCTCGGCTGCCGAACGGTCGTCGAGCGGAGAGTGGCAGGCCGGGCAGGCGAGGATCTCCAGGAGGCCGGCTTCGAGCGGCATGGGGTGGGTCCCTTCGGGCGTTCGGACAAGCGGTTCGCTGGCGCGGTCGCGGGTGCGGTGCGGGTCGCGTGGATCAGGCGACGTCAGCCTACCGCCGGGGTGGCGGGGACGCGGCCGGGGCGGGGTGGGGCTCGTGGGGCGGAGTGGGGGAGCTCGGGGGGCGGGGCTGCGGTGATGTGGGGCGGGGGGGCGTCGGAGGGCTTGGGGTGGGGTCGCCGCCTGCGGCGGGCCTTGTCCCCTTACCAGCCCCTTCCCGGCAGGGGGGCTCCCCTTACCCGCCCCTTCCCGGAACGGGGGCTCCGCCCCGGACCTCGCTCCTCGAACGCCGGAGAGCCCGGAGGGAGTGGGTGAGGCGCCCACCGGACCGAGTGGCTCCCGGTCGAGCCACGGGGCCTCAGCCCTCACCCCCCCTAGGTCAGCCGGGTCAGCCCCGGATCAAGGTGAGGACCTCGTCGCGTACCGCCGCCAGTGTCGGCTCGTCGCGGGCCTCCACGTTCAGGCGCAGCAGCGGTTCCGTGTTGGAGGCACGTACGTTGAACCACCAGTCCTTCGACGTCGCCGTGAGGCCGTCGAGTTCGTCGAAGGTGATGTCGTCGCGGTTGCCGTATGCCGCCCTGATCGCGGTCAGCCGGTCGGCCTGGTCGGCCACCGTGGAGTTGATCTCGCCGGAGCCCGTGTACCGGTCGTACTGGGCGAGGAGAGCCGACAGCGGGGTCTCCTGGCCTCCCAGGGCTGCCAGGACGTGGAGGGCGGCCAGCATTCCCGTGTCCGCGTTCCAGAAATCCCGGAAGTAGTAGTGCGCCGAGTGTTCGCCGCCGAAGATCGCGCCGTGTTCGGCCATCTCCGCCTTGATGAAGGAGTGGCCGACGCGCGTACGGACCGGGGTTCCGCCGTTCTCGCGGATCACCTCGGGGACCGACCAGGAGGTGATCAGGTTGTGGATGACTGTGCCGCTGCCGCCGTTGCGGGCGAGTTCGCGGGCTGCGACCAGGGCCGTGATCGCGGACGGGGAGACGCCCGCGCCGCGCTCGTCGACGACGAAGCAGCGGTCCGCGTCGCCGTCGAAGGCGAGGCCCAGGTCGGCGCCCTCGGCCAGGACGCGGGCCTGGAGGTCGACGATGTTCTTCGGGTCGAGGGGGTTGGCCTCGTGGTTCGGGAAGGTGCCGTCGAGCTCGAAGTACATCGGGACGACATCCAGCGGGAGGTCGGCGAGGACGGTGGGGACCGTGTGGCCGCCCATGCCGTTGCCCGCGTCCACGACGACCTTCAGGGGACGGATCGTGGACAGGTCGACCAGGCCGAGGAGGTGGGCCGCGTAGTCGGTGAGGGTGTCGCGTTCGGTGACCGTGCCCGGGGTGGTGGGGGGCTGGGCGGGGGCGCCGTTCGTGGACCAGTCCTCCACCAGCGTGCGGATCTCCGTGAGTCCGGTGTCCTGGCCGACCGGGGCCGCGCCCGCCCGGCACATCTTGATCCCGTTGTACCGGGCCGGGTTGTGCGAAGCCGTGAACATCGCGCCCGGCAGGTCCATCGCCCCCGACGCGTAGTACAGCTGGTCCGTGGAACAGAGGCCGATCAGGGTGACGTCGGCGCCGCGCGCCGCCGCGCCCCGGGCGAAGGCGGCGGCCAGGCCGGGTGACGAGGGCCGCATGTCGTGGCCGATCACGATCGCGGTCGCGTCGGTGACCTGGACGAAGGCGGCGCCGAAGAGTTCGGACAGCGACTCGTCCCACTGGTCGGGCACGACTCCGCGCACGTCGTACGCCTTCACGAGCTGCGACAGATCAGCAACCACGGCCGGTCCTCCTGGGGTCTCTGCGGAGCGCCCAAACTACCCGGGGCGCCGGTCAGGACCGCATCCAGGCCGGTACGGGGTGCTTGTCGGGCGGCGCCGCGGCGGAGAGCAGGGGGAGGGAGTCGCGTCGGGTGGTCGTCCGTACGGGAGCGGGCGCGCGGTGGAGCGGGTCCTGCCCGGGTCAGGAATCGGGCGAGCGGAGCACCCGCAGGTGGCCGCGGCGCGCGACCTCCACGGGGTCGGCCGTGCGCGGTCCGCGGTTGCCGGTGCCCGGCCCGCGGTCATGTGGTCTCGCCGCTTCCCGGACCGCGTTGGCCAGCGCTTCGAGATCGTCACCGCTGGGGCGCGTGGGGGCCGAGGGGTCGGAGAGCCGGACCACTTCCCAGCCGCGTGGCGCGGTCAGCCGCTCGCTGTGCTCGGCGCACAGGTCGTAGCAGTGGGGCTCGGCATAGGTGGCGAGCGGGCCGAGGACCGCAGTCGAGTCGGCATAGACGTACGTCAGTGTCGCGACGGCAGGGCGGCCGCACGCAGTTCGCGAACAGCGACGTACAGGGCTCACGATGTTGGACGGTACCGCACTCTTGAGCGGGCTGCGACGACTCCTTGGCACCTCACCCCCACGTGTCGTCCTGTGACGGCCGGCACAGCGGTCTTCCGGGCAACCGCCCTGACCTGCGCGGCAACAGAAGGGTCCCGGCCACCGCCCTGGCGATTCCGGTCATTGTCGTGAACGCGAGCGGTCACGAACGTGGGACGGCCGGTCGGAGTCGGGGCCTGATCCGGACTCACCTTGGCCTGAATGTTCAGAATTGGGCACCTGGGAGGCCCGTGCGGGAGCCGCGATCACCTCGACGCCCGGAGCGTTACGCTGCGTCGGTGATGGACAGTTCCGTACCTCCCCACCCGTCCGAGCCCCGTCCCCGCCGCCGCGACCGTCATGGACGCGGGATGCGCGGCCCCGTCGCGCCGCCCCAGGTGCCGATGTCGGCCAGCAGGAGTGAGACGTTCCGCGATCTCGTGCAGGACTCGGTGGAGCGGCTGGAGCGGCGCTGGCCGCAGCTGGCGGATGTCGACTTCCAGGTCATGGACGTACCGGGAACGCTCGGAGACACCGTGCCACTGGGGCGTGCCGTCTCCGCCGAGAAGGGGCGGCCGGCTCAGATCGTGGTCTACCGGCGGCCTGTCGAGATCCGTACCAAGAGCCGTGACGAACGCGCCCTGCTGGTGCACGAGATCGTCGTCGAACAGGTCGCCGAGCTGCTCGGGCTCGCCCCGGAGTCGGTCGATCCGCGGTACGGGCAGGACTGAGGGCGGGTACGGGAGGCCCTGTTCCTGCCCGTACCCGCGCGTCTCAGTCGTCCAGGAGTGAGAGGTCCTGGCGCGCCGTGGGGACCGCGACCGTGCCCCCGTCGTCTGCGAGCGTCTGCACCGTGAACATCTGGACGCCGCCCTCCGGGAGGGAGAGTGTGCGGGCCGCGTGGACCGGTCCGCCCGACTCCGTCTCCACCGTCAGCGCGTAGGTGCCCTTGAGGCCCGACGGGACCGGCGGGGTGACAGCGAGTGTCGTGCCGCCCTTGACCGTGTACGTCTTCACGGCCGGTTCGCCTCCCCCGCTGCCCGCCGACGCGGTGACCTTGACCTTGGCCGTCGCACCCGGGGCGGTGAGGGAGAGGACCGATCCCCTGGCCCGGTTGTCGGCCACGCTCGCCCGCTCGCCGACCGGTCCGGTCGCCGGGATGAAGGCGACCTCCCGCCCGCTCTTCGTACCGCGGACCACGCGCAGCGCGGCGACGATCGGGGTGGCGCGCCGGGCGTCCACCGGCGTCAGCCTCAGCGAACCCGGCTCACCCCTGGTGACGTCCCGCAGGTCGATGGCCGCGGTCATCTTCGACTTGATGTGCAGGGTGTCGTTCCCCGCGGGGGCGAACGCCGCGTTCTTCCCCAGCAGCTGCACCTTCACATCGGCGTCGTCCTCCCCGGGCGCGAAGGCCACCAGCTGTACGGAGGTGGCGTCGGCCGGGATGCCGGGGAGTACGAGGGTGCCCGTGGGATCGACGGACGGGGCGATCCAGTCGCTGCCCGCCGTGTCGTCCGCGGCGCGGACCAGGGCCCCGACCCGGCCGGAACGGGTGGTGACGTGGACGGCCACGTCCTCGACGGCCTCGGTCGTCAGGGTGGAGATCAGCATGGGGACGCTGGAGTGGGCGGGGACGGTGATGCCGTCACCGACCTCCGACTTGAGCGGGCCCTCGGGGCCGTACAGCTCGATGTCCGCGACGGCCGCGCTGTCGTCCGGGTTGGTGAGGTGGACGTAGTCCTGGCGCGCCTTCGACGTGCTCGCGCCGGGGAACCAGAAGTCGGTGCCGGGCCCTGTGCAGGTGGCCCCGAGCACGCCACGGGCGGCTCCCACGGTGACCGCGGTGGTCTGCTGCGCCGTCCAGCCGGGTGCCAGGCGGCCCGTGGCGGTGCCGACCAGGGCGGGGGCGTCGGACTTCGAGGTCTCGGCACCGGCCGGCTTGCCGGGCTCCTTGAGGGCGATGACCGCCTTGTCGGCCTCGGCCACCGCCTTCTTGTCCTTCCCGGGGTCCGGATCCGCCGCTTCCTCGGCGGTGAGGGCGGCGGCGGGCTTCAGCTCGGCGACGCCGGCCTCACCGTCGCTCTTGCCCGCCGGGGTGAAGGACGTGTACGTCGTGGCGGCCAGGTCGGAGCTGCTCGGCGCCGGGCAGAGCAGGCTGGAGCGCTCGACGGGCAGCCGGGCGGCGGCCTTGGCCTGCGCGGGGGCAGCGTCGCCCGGCGCGTTCAGCGCGGCGAACCCGGTGACGGCTGCCAGGGCGACGACGCCCGCGATGAGGGAAAGGGGTGTGGACTTCACTCGGACTCGCCTCGCGATGCGTTACCGGGATGCCACGGGCCCTCGCCCGGGGCGGTGCTTTCGTCGTGCTCGTCGTGCTGGTCGTTCCGGGTGCCGGAAGGCGGCCCGTAGTCGCCCTGGCCCTGGGGGTCGTACGGGGCTTCGCCCGTTCCGTAGGGCTGCTGCTGTGCGTAGCCGTACGGGTCGTAGGCGGTGTTCTGCTGGTACGGGTCGGCCTGGTACTGACCGGCCGCCGGGTACTGCTCGCCGCCGTACCCGCTCTGCGGCTCGTACCCCTCACTCCGGTACTGCTGCTGGTAGTCGGCGCCCTGGTACTGCTGCGCGTCCCACTCGCCGTACTGCTGCTGGGGCACCGCCGCGTACGCGGCGGTGTCGCTCTGCTGGGCGAAGGCGTCCTGGCTGTCCGGGACCGCCGCGTACGGGTCGGCGGACTGCTGCGCCGGGATGTACTCCCCGGGCGCCGTCGGTTCCGGTGCGGGCGCCTCGCCCTCCTGGCCGTCCTCGGCCTCCGCCTGCGCGGCGGCCCGGAGCCTCCGGGCCCGGCGGCCCTCCCCCTCGACCGGTTCGAGCGCCACGGCCTCGGTGTCCTCGGGCAGGTCGTCGTCGATCACCCGGCGCCTGCCCGGCAGGGCGAGCACCAGCAGGACGACGGCGAGCAGGGCCTGCACCCAGATCCACGCGGTGTGCGTGACCGGGGCGTCGTACGTGAGGTCGAGCGTGCCGCCCTCGGCGGGCAGCTCGAAGCCCTGGGCCCAGCCGTCGACGGTCTTGCCGGTGAGGGCCTTCCCGTCGAGCGTGGCCTGCCAGCCGGGGTCCGCCGCGTCGGCGATCCGCAGCACGCGGCCGGCGGCGCCCGGGGGGATCTTGGTGTGCGAGTCGACGGGGCTGGACGCGACGGACAGCCACTCGGTCTCCGTGCCGCCCTCGGTGGCCGGGGGCACGATCATGACCCTGGCGACCTGGCGGTCGACCCACCACAGGGCGCTGCCGTCCAGCTGGCTGAGGCGGCTCAGACCCGGGGTGGAGTCGAGTACGCGGCTCATCCGGCGCGGCGCCCCGTCCCGCACGAGGACGTAACGGATGGCGAAGCCACTCAGCTGAAGGCCCTGGTCGGCGCCAGAGCCGGCGACGAGGTTGGCGACGACCTTGTCGAGGTGCGTGTTGCCGCCGCCGGACTCGGTCAGTTCGGCGTCCCCGAGGCGGGCGCCCGAGCCACGGACCAGGGTGTACGAGACGGACTCCGGCGACGTACCGCCGAGGACCAGGGTGCGGGGCTGGTCGCGGGTGACGCTCTCGGCCGCGACGAACGCGGGCACCTGCACCGGGTCCCGGCGCTCCAGCGGCCCGGTCGCGCCGCCTGCCATCCACGCGAACGCGGCCAGCGCGGGCGCTGCCAGCGCCGCCAGGGCGATGAGGGCGGCGACCGGCTGGCGCCAGCCGAAGCTGAGCTCGGCGACCCGGACCCGGGCGCCGTCCGCTCCGAGCAGCGCGGCGGCGATCAGCGCGATGCCGTAGACGAGGGTGGCGGGTCCGGCCCACGTCGAGCCGTTGGCGAGGCCCGCGAAGAGCAGGGCGACGAGCGCGACGGCCCAGGCGCTGCGGATCGCGAACTGCCGCTCGCCGCGCAGCAGGGCGGCGAGGGCGGCCAGCACGATGCCCAGGAGGAGGACACCGCCTGCCGCCTTCGGGCCGCCGGGGCTGATCCCGAGGAGGTCGAGGGCGGACGCGCTGCCCGCGCCCAGATCGAGGCCCGCCTCCTTGAGGAGGCTCGCCGGGCTGGTCAGGAGGGTCAGCGACCAGGGCGCCAGGACGAGCAGCGGGGTGCCGACGGTGGCGAGGAAGCGGAGTCCGTACGCGGTGATGTCGTCCCTGCGCAGGACCAGCACACCGATGCCGAGTGCCACCGCGAGCGGCCAGACGATGGGGGTGAAGGCCATCGCGAAGGTGAGCAGGAGCGTGTACGCCCAGGTCGCGCGCCAGCTGCCGCGGGCGCCGCCCGAGCCGGGAGCGCCGCGCAGCCCGTGGGCCGACACGGCGGCGCGGGCGATCAGCGGGAGCAGGATGGCGAGGACGGCGGTGCCGAGGCGGCCGGTGGCCAGTGCGCCGGTCGCGGCGGGCAGGAAGGCGTACGCGACGCTCGCCCAGGCCCGCAGGAGCCGCGACTGGATGAGCGGCCGGGAGACGAAGTACGCGGTCAGTCCGGCCAGCGGGACCGAGCAGACCAGCAGCAGGGTGAGCGCGAACCCCGTGGAGCCGAGGAACAGGGCCGACAGGGCTGCGATCACGGCGAGGTAGGGCGGCGCCGTCTGGGTGCCGCCCGTACCGACCGGATGCCAGCCGTCCGCGTACCTCCCCCAGAGTTCGGAGACGTCCCCGGGCGCGGGCAGCAGCGCCCCGCCCGCGAGGGCGCCGCTGCCGAGGAGGCCCCGGCACGCGATGAGGGAGACGAGCAGGAGAAGTGCGAAGAGGACGGGACCGGGCCTGCGCGCGATGCGCTTCAGCCGGGCGAACTGCTCGACCTCCATGAAGTCGGCGTCGTCGCCCCCGGGGCCGGACTCGACGGCGCCGTGCCGTGAACCGCCGGACTCGGACTCGGACCGGGCGCCGAAGTTGTCGGCGACCTGTTCGACGGTGGCGCGGACGGTGGCGCCGGGCGGCGGGAACAGGGAGCGCAGTTCGCCGGCCTCGACCACGGCTCTGCCGCGGCTGCGCCGGGCGGCGAAGATCCTGCCGGGCCGCAGCAGGGTCCCGAGGAGCCCCGTGACCTCGTCGACGGCCTGTCCGGGGACCTTGCCGACCAGGTAGGCGAGCGTACGGAGCAGGGTGCCGACCACCAGGCGGAGCAGGACCCAGGGCAGTGCCCTGGTGCCGGCGTTGACGAGCATCGTGTAGACGGCGCCCGCCTTGTCGACGCGGTGCGGGCTGGAGACGGAGCGTCCCGCGCAGTCGATGGGGCGGCGTTCGCGCGCGGACGCCTCGGCATGGCGCAGGACGGCGTCGGGGGCGATGAGCACCCGGTGTCCCGCCGTGTGCGCGCGCCAGCAGAGGTCCACGTCGTCACGCATGAGGGGGAGCCTGCGGTCGAAGCCGCCGAGCTCCTCCCAGACGTCACGCCGGATCAACATGCCGGCGGAGGAGACGGAGAGCACCGTGCGGACCTGGTCGTGCTGGCCCTGGTCCTGCTCACGGCGGTCGAGTCCGGTCCAGCGGCGCCCGCTGTTGGCGATGGAGACGCCGACTTCGAGCAGCTGTTTGCGGTCGTACCAGCCGCGCAGCTTGGGTCCGACGATCGCGGCATGACGGTCGCCGTCGACGACGCGGAGCATCTCGGCGAGCGCGTCGGGCTCGGGCGCCGAGTCGTCGTGCAGCAGCCAGAGCCACTGGACCGGTTCGCCGTGCGGGAGGTCGGGCATGTCGTACGCGTCGTCGCGCCAGGACCGGGTGACGGGGTCCCAGCCGCTGGGGCGCTTCAGGTACGGCAGCTCTTCGGGCGTGAGGACACCGGCCGTACGGACCGCCTCGTCGACGGCGGTACCGAAGCCGGTACGGCGTGCGAGATGGAGGACCCGCTCGTCGCCGAGGGCCTCGGTGGCCAGCCGGGCGGAGTCGTCGGCGCTGCCGGTGTCGGCCGCGACGACGTTCTGTACGGGGCGTTCCTGCCCGAGCAGCCCGGCGAGCACGTCGGGCAGCCATCGGGCGCCGTCGTGGGAGACGAGCACGGCGGTGACGACGTGCCGGGGGAACTCTGGGGCGGCGGCGGCCGCATTCGGCGCCGCCGAGTGGCTGTGCACGGACATCGAGGTACGGGCCCTCCGGCCGGGTCCGGGGGGCGTCCCCCCGGGGGCTGCATCGGTGTACACGCGCGCCCCGGCGGGGCGTTGGCGCATCTCGGACGGGGCCCCACACTAACGGTACGGATAACCGGGGCGGCGCCGAGCGGTGGAACGGGGCCCTGGGCACCGGTTCCAGGGCGCGGACAGGCGGGTCCGGACATGGCGATGGCCCGTGGTCCGGACCCTGTGGGGCAGGGTCCGGACCACGGGCCATCGGCCTGGTCACGCTCCGGCGGTCGCGGCCGGTGGGTCCCGGGCGACGAGTGGTCGACTCCCGGCGGGACCGTCGTACGGCTGTCAGATGCGCACGGCCGTCAGATGGCGGCCTTCTTGAGGCGCCGCCGCTCACGCTCGGAAAGCCCGCCCCAGATACCGAACCGCTCGTCGTTGGAGAGCGCGTACTCAAGGCATTCGGACCGGACCTCACAAGCGAGACAGACCTTCTTGGCCTCGCGGGTGGACCCGCCCTTCTCGGGAAAGAAGGACTCGGGATCGGTCTGTGCGCACAGTGCGCGCTCCTGCCAGCCGAGTTCCTCGTCCGCGTCCTCGACCAGCAGTTGCTGGAACAGCTCGGTCATGTGCGCCCCTCGTCTGTCTCTTGCGTCCCCGTGTTTGCGGCCGTTGCTGATTACGGCCGAACGACACGAGTGAAATTACAAGTGTGTATCTCCGTGCCAGTCAAGCGAAGATCTGGTATTGGCCCCGGGATTCACTCTGCGGGACCAAGCGTATGCGGAAAGTGTTCAAATCGTCAAAAACCTGACATATGCCATGCGGCTGGCGCGCCATGCGTTCTCACCGTGTGAGACGACCGGGACCCCCGCATTGTTGCGATTCGATCACCGAAGCGATCAAGATCACAGTCGGGTCACGGGACCTCAACGGCGTTTAACGGTGCGGTTGATGCGCCACATCTCCGCTGAGACGGCTGCACAAACCTTTCTCCGGACGACGCAACCGGATGAGGTGAAACATTGCCCCCAAAGCGGGCATTGGGTTGACAGAGGTGCAGAGAGCCGGTCTCCTTGACTTCATGCCAGCGACCGCAGCGATGTCCGTGACCCACGTCCGTGGGTTCCGCAGCGCTGTCCAGGCCCGCTGTTGCTGTTCCAGCTGTCACAGCTGTTGATGCCCCAGTGCTCCAGCTCTGATCCAGCTCTTCGTTTCAGCTCGACGACCGCCGCGCGACACCTTGCTCCCGCGACCCGTCGGCCCCGCGCCTCTTCCCCACGCGACACCCCCCGCACGTGCCACCCCACGCCGAGGAACCACCGCACCGATGAACAGCGACAGCGACCTTCAGATCGCCGGCGACATCCTTGAGGTCCAGCACCTCCTGCAGCCCGCCCGCGAGCACCCCTCCACCGTGGCCGAGTTCGTCGGCCTGGCCCGTTCCATCGCGGCCGACCGCGCCCAGTGGGCGCCCCTCGTCCGATACGACACCGCGAGCCGCTGGTACCACCGGCTCCGCACCGGACCGGGTTACGAGGTCTGGCTGCTCAGCTGGGTCCCGGGCCAGGGCAGCGGACGCCACGACCACGGCCTCTCGTCCGGCGTACTGACCGTCCTGGAAGGCCGGTTGACCGAGCACACCCGCCGCGAGGCGCGGGCCCTGGACGCCGGTGCGCAGCGCGTGTTCGCGCCCGGTTACGTCCACGAGGTCGTCAACGACTCGCTGGAACCGGCCGTCAGCCTGCACGTCTACTTCCCCGGCCTGACCGACATGCCCATGCACGCGGCGCAGTGCGCCCCGGCGGCCGTGGATGTCGTACCCGCCTGACAAACTGCTGTCCATGCGCATTGTGGTTCTGGCCGGCGGTATCGGTGGTGCTCGTTTCCTGCGTGGCCTCAAACAGGCCGCGCCAGACGCGGACATCACGGTGATCGGCAACACCGGCGACGACATCCATCTGTTCGGGCTGAAGGTCTGCCCCGACCTGGACACCGTGATGTACACCCTCGGCGGTGGCATCAACGAGGAACAGGGCTGGGGGCGTACCGACGAGAGCTTCCACGTCAAGGAGGAACTCGCGGCGTACGGCGTGGGACCGGAGTGGTTCGGGCTCGGCGACCGTGACTTCGCGACCCATATCGTCCGTACGCAGATGCTCGGCGCGGGTTATCCGCTGAGCGCGGTGACGGAGGCGCTCTGTGCGCGCTGGAAGCCGGGGGTCCGGCTGCTGCCGATGACCGACGACCGGGTCGAGACGCATGTGGCTGTCGACGTAGACGGCGAGAGCCGGGCCATTCACTTCCAGGAGTACTGGGTGAAGCTGCGCGCCTCGGTGGACGCGCAGGCGATCGTGCCGGTCGGCGCGGAGCAGGCCAAGCCTGCACCCGGCGTGCTCGACGCGATCGCGGAGGCCGACGTCATCCTCTTCCCGCCGTCGAACCCGGTGGTGTCGGTGGGCACGATCCTGGCCGTGCCCGGGATCCGGGAGGCGATCGCCGAGGCCGGGGTTCCGGTCGTCGGCCTCTCCCCCATCGTCGGCAACGCGCCGGTGCGCGGCATGGCCGACAAGGTGCTGACCGCGGTGGGCGTCGAGACGACGGCCGCCGCGGTGGCGCAGCACTACGGATCCGGGCTGCTCGACGGGTGGCTCGTCGACACGGTGGACGCGGGTGCGGTCGGTGAGGTGGAGGCCGCGGGCATCCGGTGCCTGGCCGTGCCGCTGATGATGACGGACGTGGACGCGACGGCCGAGATGGCACGTCAGGCGCTGGCGCTCGCCGAGGAGGTGCGCGCATGAGTGACGCTCCCGCCGACGCGCCCTCGTTCCGGGTGTGGGCGCTTTCGGGGATCCCCGAGGTGCGCGCGGGTGACGATCTCGCGAAGCTGATCGCCGGCACCGAGCCGGGACTGGTGGACGGGGACGTCCTGCTCGTCACCTCCAAGATCGTCTCCAAGGCGGAGGGCCGGATCGTGCGGGCCGCCGACCGGGAGGCCGCGATCGACGCCGAGACGGTCCGCGTGGTCGCGCGGCGCGGGACCCTGCGGATCGTGGAGAACCGGCAGGGCCTGATCATGGCCGCGGCCGGTGTGGACGCGTCGAACACCCCGGCCGGGACGGTCCTGCTGCTGCCCGAGGACCCCGACGCCTCGGCCAGGCTGATCCGGGACGGGCTGCGGGACACGCTCGGGGTGTCGGTCGGGGTGATCGTCACGGACACCTTCGGGCGCCCCTGGCGCAACGGCCTGACGGATGTCGCGATCGGGGCGGCTGGGGTCCGGGTGCTGGACGACCTGCGCGGCGGCACGGACGCGTTCGGCAATCCCCTGAGCGCGACGGTCGTCGCCACGGCGGACGAGCTCGCTTCGGCCGGTGACCTGGTCAAGGGCAAGGCGGCGGGGCTGCCGGTAGCGGTGGTGCGGGGGCTTTCGCACCTGGTGGCGGGGTCCGCCGACGGCGATGCGGGTGCCCGCGCGATGGTGCGGGGAGCGGCCGACGACATGTTCCGGCTCGGGACGTCGGAGGCGGTACGGGAAGCGGTGACCCTGCGGCGCACGGTGCGGGAGTTCACCGACGAGCCGGTGGACCCGGGGGCGGTCCGGCGTGCGGTGGCCGCCGCGGTGACGGCTCCGGCGCCGCACCACACGACGCCGTGGCGCTTCGTCCTGCTGGAGTCGGCGGAGTCGCGGACCCGGCTGCTGGACGCGATGCGGGATGCCTGGATCGCGGATCTGCGGCGTGACGGCAAGAGCGAGGAGTCGATCGAACGGCGGGTGCGGCGGGGCGACGTGCTGCGCCGGGCGCCGTACCTGGCGGTGCCGTGCCTGGTGATGGACGGCTCGCACACGTACGGGGACGCGCGGAGGGACGCGGCGGAGCGCGAGATGTTCGTGGTCGCGGCGGGCGCCGGGGTGCAGAACTTCCTCGTGGCGCTGGCGGGCGAGCGGCTCGGCTCCGCGTGGGTGTCCTCGACGATGTTCTGCCGGGACGTGGTGCGTGAGGTGCTGGACCTGCCGGACTCCTGGGACCCGCTGGGTGCGGTGGCCGTGGGCCATGCGGGGGCCGCGCCCGCTGAGCGGGGAGTCCGGGCGGTGGAGGGCTTCGTAGCCGTGCGCTGAGGCCGGCCGGGGGTGGTGCCGAGTTCCTCGGGCCGCCCCCGGGACGCGCCCTCAGAGGGGCGCGATGTCGCGGGGGGTCATCCGGGGGGCTCTGCGGGGCGGGGTGTGGCCCGAGAGCAGGATCAGGCGGGCCGCCCGGTGGCGCTGGCCCTCGTACGGGGTGAGCAGGGCCAGCATCTCCTCGTCGTCGGCGTCCCTGTTTCCCGCCAGGGCGAAGCCGACGATGCCCGGCAGGTGGTAGTCACCGACGGAGACCGCGTCGGCGGCTCCGTTCGAGCGCTGGAGGGTTTCCGCCGACGTCCAGGGGCCGATGCCCGGGATCAGTTCCAGCCGTGCGGCGGCCTCGGGCAGAGGCATCGCCGCCGCTTCCTCCAGCCGGCGCGCCACCCGTACCGCGCGCAGGATCGTCGCCGAGCGTTTGGCGTCGACCCCCGCGCGGTGCCACTCCCAGGACGGTATCAGGGCCCAAGTCCGCGCGTCCGGCATCACGTGCAGCTGGAGTTGGGCGAAGCGGGGACCCGCCGGGCCCGGGGCCGGGGTGCCGTGGGCGCGGAGCAGGAGGCGCCAGGCGCGGTACGCCTCGTCGGTGGTGACCTTCTGTTCCAGGATCGACGGGATCAGGGATTCGAGGACCAGACCGGTGCGCAGCAGCCGCAGGCCGGGGCGGCGGTGCAGGGACAGGGCGAGGAGCCGGTGGCGCGGGCGGAAGGCCTCCGGGTCGTCCGTCCCGCCGAGCAGCTCCGGGAGCTGGTCGAGGAGCCACTGCGCGCCGGGGCCCCACGCGGACGCCTCGACGCGGCCGTCCCGGGCGGTGACGTGGAGCGTGCCGGGGCCCGCGGGCGTACGGGTGGACCGCCAGAACGACCCGTCGGGAAGCGCCCGGAACGTGGGGTCCGCCGGGCCGCGGCGCAGCGGACCGAGCACCAGCCGCAGGTCCAGCGCCCCCGGCGGCGTCCAGTGCCGGGTGACGGCCTCCGACACCACGGGCCGGGCGTCACCGACCGGCGTCTTCGCCTGGTGCGGAAGCGCCGCTCGGTGGGTGCGGGGTACGAAACGTCCTGCCACGGGTGAGGTCCTCGAAAGTCGGGGTTGCCTATCGAGGGTAAGGCCGGCCGGCCCGGAGCAGGGGGTGGAGGAGGGTGCCAGGGCCGGCCGGGCCGTGGCCTCTCACTCGTCGGACGAGAAGCGGACCGAGGCGTCCGGGAGGGTGGCGCCGCACCAGACCCGGACTCCGTCACGCAGTTCGTTGTCGGCGCCCACGCGGGCTCCGTCGCCGATGACCGCGCCCGCCAGCACCGTGCGGCTGCCGATGCGGGCGCCCTCACCGACGAGGGAGTCCGTGATCACGGCGTGGGGTTCCACGACCGCGTCGGCGAGCACCGTGGACCCGTGGATCCTGGCGCCTTCACCGATCACCGCGCGGTCGCCGATGACCGTACCGCCGGTGAGCTTGGCGTCCGGGGCCACGGACGCGGTGGGCAGGACCAGGCGGTCGCCGCAGCGGCCCGGGACCGCCGGGGACGGGGCGCGGCCGAGGACGAGGTCGGCGGAGCCGCGTACGAACGCCTGGGGGGTTCCGAGGTCCAGCCAGTAGGTGGAGTCGACCATCCCCTGGAGGTGGGCACCCGAGGCGAGGAGCCCGGGGAAGGTCTCGCGTTCCACGGAGACGGGGCGGTCGGCCGGGATGGTGTCGATGACCGACCGGCGGAATATGTAGGCCCCCGCGTTGATCTGGTCGGTGACTATCTCCTCGGCCGTCTGCGGCTTCTCCAGGAAGGCGGTGACCCTCCCCGTGGCGTCCGTCGGCACCAGGCCGAAGGCGCGCGGGTCCTCGACCCGGGTGAGGTGCAGGGAGACGTCCGCGCCTGACGTGGCGTGCGAGGTGACCAGGGCGCGGATGTCGAGGCCGGTGAGGATGTCGCCGTTGAAGATGAGCACCGGCTCGTCCGGCCCCGAAGTCAGCCGGGACGCCACGTTGCGGATGGCGCCCCCGGTGCCGAGCGGTTCCCGCTCGGTGACGTACTCGATGGAGAGGCCGAGCGAGGAACCGTCGCCGAAGTGCGGTTCGAAGACCTCCGCCAGGTACGACGTCGCGAGCACGATGTGTTCCACGCCCGCAGCCCTGGCACGGGCCAGCTGATGGGTGAGGAACGGGACGCCCGCGGCGGGCACCATCGGCTTCGGGGTGTGCACCGTGAGCGGACGCAGCCGGGTGCCCTTGCCGCCGACCAGGAGGATCGCTTCTTTTGCCTCTGTCACAGCACTGTCTCTGCTTCCTGCTGGGGCCGGGCCTCGTTTCGGCTGGCCAGTGTATGCAGACGGGGGTATCGGCCTCCGTCAGCGGCCCTGCAGGCGGGCCGAGCCGGCCCGGGCCGTCCCGAGCTTCTTGTAAAGACGCCCTCCGGGGCATTCGGTTGCGAAACCGTCCCGATGTCCTGAGATGACGTTGAGGCGGACCTTCGCTCCCTTCCTGAAGCGGTTGCCCCCGCCCGACACGAGAGTGGTCTTGCCCTTGGGGTTGGCTCCGAACAGGCCGAGCTTCCAGGCGGTGAGCTTGGAGACGGCCTTCACCGAGGCGGCGGACGGCTTGGTCGAGGTGAACGTGCCGAGGACCGCGATGCCCATGCTGTTGGTGTTGAAGCCGAGCGTGTGCGCTCCCAGCACGGCCTTGGACACGCCTCCCGCACGACCCTCGTAGATGTTTCCGCATTTGTCGATGGCGAAGTTGTAGCCGAAGTCGCGCCAGCCGCTGCTCTTGACGTGGTAGCGGTAGATGCCGCGCAGGACGGAGGGCGCCTGCGAGCAGCGGTAGTTGTTGCCGGTGGCGGAGTGGTGCACGAAGGCGGCCTTGACCCGTGTGGTGTACGCGAACTGGCGCTCGCGGAGTCCCTCGTCGGCGCCCCAGCCCTTGCGCGTGATGATGCGTGGCCGGGGGCCGATGAACGGCTTGGCGCCTGCGGCGACGCCGGCCTGCGCCTGTGACTCGGCCTTGCTCAGGGCGGGGATCACCGTGGCACCCAGGGGGGCGAGGTCGGCGTTGACGGCGGCGGCTTCGGCGGACTGCACGGTGAGCGGCGCGACTGCCGTGGGTTCGGTGACGCGGCTGGTGCCGGGGGCGCCGCCGGTGGGGGGCCGTGGCGCGGCCTCGCCCGGGTCGACGAGCTCCAGGCGCAGTCCCCCGGGCAGTGCCTGCGGGGCGGCCGTCCGGTCGTGCGGGTCGGTGGCTCCCGGCTGTACGCGGACCTCGACCCCGTCGGACTCACCGACCCAGAGCGGGGCCGTGGCGCCCCGTACCGTGCGCGACTCGCTCTCGGCGGTGCCGGGATCCGCGGCGTGTTCGGCGTTGTGCGTCTCGACGTCCTGCCAGCCGGACCAGCGGGTCGTGCCGGTGGCGCGGGTGCGGACCTGGACGGTGCCGTGGAGTTCGGTGGCCGCGTCGTCCCAGACGACGCCGACGAGCGAGAACGGGCGGACGTCCCGCTGCCGGAGTCCCTGCACCGCGGAGGCGGACGGGCCGGTGGGTGCACCGGTGGCCCGGTCGGACGCGGGGGTGAGCGGCGACAGGGGCAGGGACTGGGTCGAGCCCGGCAGTTCGGCCGGTTCGGTTGCTTCGGCGGGAGTGGCTGCTTCGGCGGGAGCGGTGGCTTCGGCGGGGGTGGCTGCTTCGGCGGGAGCGGTGGCTTCGGCGGGGGTGGCTGCTTCGGCGGGAGCCCGGTCCGGTGCGGGTACGGCCCGGATCGCGGACGTACGGATGGCGGGGGCGGCGGCTGACGGCACGGCGAGCGGGATGGTGAGTGCCGCCGCGCAGGTTACGCCGATGGAGGTTGCAAGAAGAGCACGCATACACATGATCCTTGGCATACAGGGACAACTCCGGCCACCGGGACGTACGGAGGCTTCTGACACCTCGTCTGCCGAACCGGTGTACTCGGGCGCCCCGCTCACCCTTCGCGGCCACCTCGGCCGCGTACCCTTGCGCGGATGAACCCCAGCGACCGCACCCCCGCCGACCTGCTGCGATCCGCGCTCGCCGCGGACCCGGCCCGCCCCCTGATCACTTTCTACGACGACGCCACCGGAGAGCGCGTCGAACTGTCGGTGGCCACCTTCGCCAATTGGGTGGCGAAGACCGCCAACCTGATCCAGGGCGACCTGGCGGCGGAACCGGGCGACCGGGTCGCGCTGTTGCTCCCCGCGCACTGGCAGTCCGCGGTCTGGCTGCTCGCCTGTTCGTCCGTCGGTGTCGTGGCCGACGTGCAGGGCGACCCGGCCTCGGCCGACCTCGTCGTCACCGGTCCCGACACCCTGGACCGGGCACGCGCCTGCCGCGGTGAACGGGTCGCGCTGGCCCTGCGGCCGCTGGGCGGCCGTTTCCCGCAGGCCCCCGAGGGGTTCGCGGACTACGCGGTGGAAGTGCCGAGCCAGGGAGACCGCTTCGCGCCGTACGCTCCCGTGGACCCGGACGCGCTCGCGCTGGTCGTGGACGGTGTCGAGCTGACGGGCGCCCAACTGGTCGCCCGCGCCCGTGAGGACGCCGCCGGTCTGGGGCTCGCCGCCGGATCGCGGTTGCTGTCGGGACATACCTACGGCACATGGGACGGGCTCGCCGCCGGGCTCTTCGCGCCGCTGGCCGCCGGAGCCTCCGTGGTGCTGTGCCGTCACCTCGGGCAGCTGGACGAGGAAGGGCTCGCGAAGCGCGTCGAGAGCGAGCGCGTCACCAACACCGCGGTATGACAAGCGCCCTGAGGGTCACCTGTACGGCCCATGACGGGCCGAGCCCCCGGGGCTGAGCGTCGGCCGCGGTACATGATCGGCGGTACAGACCAGTCTCCCGAGACGCACAACCAAGCGTGAGGTTCAGCCGTCTACTCCTGCGACCGGCGGCCCATCGCGCCGCCGACCGTGAAGGATGGACGCAGACGTGACGGACAGTGCTGGCACGCCGGCCGACCCGGATCAGCCGGGCCGCCAGGCCGAGGACGAGCCGCAGGCGGGGGCGCACGACGAGTCCGGGGCGCCGGCCCCGCAGGACGGACCGCGTGCGCCCGGGTCCGGAAGCGGTACCGAGCCGGAGACGGGCGAAGGCACCGGGCCCGAAGCTCACGCGGAAGCAGAGCCCGGGGCGGGTGCGGAAGAACCCGAAGCCGGGGCCGGTGCCGGTGCCGGTGCCGGTGCCGGTGCGGAAGCAGAGCCCGAAACCGTGACCGCGGCCGGTGTGGAAGCACCCGAAGCCGCCGCCGACGCGGAAGCGGAGCCCGGAACCGGGGCCGGTGCGGAGGCGGAAGCCGGGACCGGCACTGGTAAGCCCGGGGCCGGTGAGCCTGACGCCGGTGAGCCCGGGGCCGGTGACACGGCCTCATCGGCGGCGGATCCGGACAGCGAGCCCGCCGCACCGGACGAGCCCGGCTCCCCGAGCGGCGACGGGCAGACCTGGGCGGAGCGGCCCAAGGGCGCTCCGATCCCGGGGTACAGGCGCCACTGGCTCCGGTGGACGGCCCTCGCCGCCTCCTTCGTGGTCCTGGTCGCGGCCGGGGCCGGCTGGTGGCTCTACAAGAAGCTCGACGGGAACATCAAGACCGACACGAGCGCCGCCGCCGAGCTCAAGGCGTACGAGAAGGAGCGGCCCACACCGATCGCGGTGGACGCCCAGAACATCCTGCTCATCGGCTCCGACAGCAGGGCCGGCGACAACAGCAAGTACGGACGCGACGACGGCGGCAGTCAGCGCTCGGACACCACGATCCTGCTGCACCTCGCCGCCGACCGGCGCAGCGCCACCGCCGTATCGATTCCGCGCGACCTGATGGTGGACATCCCCACGTGCCACACGGCCGACAAGAAGACCACCGAGAAGCAGTTCGCGCAGTTCAACTGGGCCTTCGAGGTCGGCGGCACGGCCTGCACGATCCGCACGGTGGAACGGATGACGGGCATCCGGATCGACCACCACATGGTCGTCGACTTCAACGGCTTCAAGGACATGGTCGACGCCGTGGACGGCGTCGAGGTCTGCCTCAAGGAGCCCGTCAAGGACGACGACGCCCATCTGGAACTTCCGGCGGGGCGGCAGAAACTCGACGGCGAGGCCGCGCTCGGATACGTACGCGCCCGTAAATCCATCGGGAACGGCAGCGATACCGAACGAATGGACCGCCAGCAGAAGTTCTTGGGCGCTCTGGTGAACAAGATGCAGAGCAATGGCGTCCTGCTCAACCCCACGCGCCTCTATCCGGTCCTCGACGCGGCGACGAAGTCGCTGACCACCGACCCCGGGCTCGACTCGCTCAGGGATCTGTACGACCTGGTTCGCGGAATGCGGAACGTACCGACCGACAAGGTGCAGTTCCTGACCGTGCCCCGGCAGCCTTACCAGGCGAATCGCAACCGGGACGAACTCGTCGAGCCGGACGCCGGCCGCCTGTTCAAGCAGCTGCGCGAGGACGCGCCGGTCGCGGTGCTGCCGGCCGACGAGATCAAAGCGTCCGAATCGCCGGACATCGACCCCACCCAAAGCGAACCATCCGATGGAAAGCCGGATGATTCGGGCTCTGCCAGCCCGAGTCCCGCGCCGACCTTTTCGGGATCGAATGCTGCGGACGACCTGTGTAAGCAGTAAAGCAATTCCCAAGCCACCGGCCGCAATCGGCGAGGAATGGGAAGTATGCCCGGTTGTAAGGGGCGTGCAATGTGTCACGACCGTCGCTCAAGGGCTAAGTGGCCGGATAGTGTGACGCGATCCGGTGCACCCGACCCACAGGTCGCGCACTGCTTCAGCGAAAGACCGAGCGCCTTTTCGGGGGAGGCGCCTCGCGTGGCACCGACGGAGGACCCAAGCAACCGTGGATGCGCAAAGCCGTGGGCGGACGGACGGAACCGACCCCGCAGACCAGTGGGTACTCAACCCGCACACCGGTGATTACGAACTGCGACTGGACCACTCCGGACCGCGTCCGGCAGCCGGCGCCGACGTCGCACCGGGTCGCAGAAGCGGATCCCCCACCGGTGATCCACGCGACGGGTCCGGCAGGACCTCCGCATCACGCACGGAGTCGCGCGTACCGCGTCAGCGCGGGCGCAACGGACGCGCGCAGCGGGCCCCCGAGACCGCAGGCGCGCCCGTGGGCCGCCGTAAGCGCAAGCCTTCGAAGTCACGCAGGAAGAAGGCGCTGCTGTGGACGGGCGGGGTGATGGCCTTCGTGGTCGTCGCGGGCTCCACCGGTGCGTACGCGCTTTACCAGAAGTTCAACGGCAACCTCGACACCATCGACGTGGGTGACGCGGGCAGCAAGAGCGTCGCGTCGAGCGGTCCGCTCAACATCCTGATCATCGGCACGGACAAGCGGACGGGTAAGGGCAACGAGGGTTACGGCGACAAGGGCAGTACCGGCCACGCCGACACCAACATCCTCTTCCACGTTTCCGCGGACCGCACCAACGCGACGGCGATGAGCATCCCCCGCGACCTGATGACGGACATCCCGGACTGCGAGACGAAGAAGCCGGACGGTTCGGCGGAAGTCATCCCGGGCACGGAGAACGCCCGCTTCAACGTGAGCCTCGGCCAGGAGGGCCGTGATCCCGGCTGCACCATGCGTACGGTCAAGGAGATCACCGGGATATCGGTGGACCACTTCATGATGGTGGACTTCAACGCCGTCAAGGAGCTCTCGACCGCGGTCGGAGGCGTCAAGGTCTGCCTGGCCAAGCCGGTCAAGGACCCCGACTCCCACCTCGACCTGCCGGCCGGAGTCTCCACGGTCAAGGGCGAGCAGGCTCTTGCCTTCGTCCGCACCCGCAAGAGCTTCGGCAATCAGAGCGACCTCGACCGGATCAAGATCCAGCAGCAGTTCCTCGGCTCGATGATCCGGCAGATGAAGTCGGACGACACGCTCACCAGCGCCTCGAAGCTCTACAAGCTCGCGGACACGGCGACCAAGGCACTCACGGTCGACTCGGGCATCGGGTCGGTCAAGAAGCTGACGGACCTCGCCAAGGTGCTCGGCGAGGTCGACACCAAGAACATCACCTTCGTCACCATGCCCGTCATCGACAACCCGGCCGAGCCGGAGCCGATCACCGTGGTCGTGGCCCCGACGAAGGGCGAGCAGCTCTTCTCGATGATGCGCGACGACATATCGCTGACCGAGGTGAAGAAGAAGGAGAAGCAGCAGGAGAAGGCCGCCAAGGACAAGCAGGCGGCGCTGCTCGAAGGGCCGCGGGCCGAGGCGGCCGACGTACGCGTCGACGTCCTCAACGGCGGCGGCATCGCGGGCGCGGCGGGCGCCACCGTCACCTGGCTCCAGAACGAGCAGGGTGTACTCAAATCCACGAACAAGGCGAACGCCCCGGCGAAGATCAGCAGGACGACGCTGGAGTACGCGCCGAACCAGGCGGACCAGGCCCGCAAGCTCGCCGAGCTGATGGGGCTGCCCGCCACCGCGATGAAGCAGGGCACCACCGACGCCGAAGGGCTTCAGGCGATGGTGCTCACGCTGGGGGCAGACTTCAAGGGTGCGGGCGTGCCCGTCACCGGTCCGGCAAAGGCGCCGGACGACATACAGAGGGCGAGCGCCGACAAGGCGGAGTGCGCCAAGTGAGCTCGCGTCAGCGCGCCACACGGACAGTCTGAGCAGGGGGGCCTGGTGGGACGGAGCAGTACGCCTGGGGAGGGGACGCGACCGCGCGTCCGGCACGATCGTCAACCCGACAGGGACGACGACTCCCACCGGAGCGGGAGTGGTGAAGGCCGGGGCTCCGCGCCCGGCGGAGGCCGCAGGGGCAGAGGCGGCGATGGCGGCAGGCCCCCGGGCCCGCCGGAGAGCGGGCATCGGCGCGGCGGGCCCGCCCGTCGCTCCAGACGCTCGGCGAAGCGTGGAAAACGCAGGATATTCCGCTGGATCTCGTCCGTTCTCGCCCTGCTCATACTCGCCACCGGCGCCGCCGGTTACGTCTACTACGAGCACCTCAACAGCCAGCTCCGCAAGGGCAAGCGGAGCGCGGGCAACAGCGGGGCCCAGAAGACCGAGCCGAACGCGGCCGGCCAGACCCCGCTGAACATCCTGATGATCGGTTCGGACAGCCGTAACTCGGCGGCGAACCTCAAGCTGGGCGGCTCGAAGAAGTCCGTGGGCGCCAAGCCGCTCGCCGACGTCCAGATGCTTCTGCACGTGTCCGCGGACCGCAAGAACGCCTCGGTGGTCAGCATCCCGCGCGACACCCGGGTTGACATCCCCGCCTGCGTGGACCCGAAGAGCGGCGAGGAGTTCGCGGCCACCAACACCCTCATCAACGAGTCGCTGGGCCGCGGCGGCGCCGGCTGCACGCTCGACACCTGGGAGAAGATCACCGGCATCTACATCGACCACTGGATGATGGTCGACTTCGCCGGGGTGGTCTCCATGGCCGACGCGATCGGCGGCGCGTGGGTCTGTGTGAACGACGACGTCTACGACCTCCCCAAGCCCAGGGTGCCGGGCGGTTCCGGTCTGCGGCTGAAGGCGGGCAAGACCAAGATCCAGGGCAAGCAGGCCCTCCAGTGGCTCCGCACCCGCCACGCCTTCGAGAGCGACTTCGGGCGGGCCAAGGCCCAGCACATGTACATGAACGCGGTGATCCGCGAGCTGAAGAGCCAGAACGCCTTCACCGACACCGGCCGGCTGATGAACCTCGCGGAGACGGCCACCGAGTCGCTCCAGGTGTCCGAGGAGATCGGCACGGTCAAGAAGCTGTTCGATCTGGCCATGCAGCTCAAGAACGTGCCGCTGGACCGGCTGAACATGCTGACGATGCCGCGCATCCCGGACCCGCTGGACCCCGATGCCCGGGTGCTGCCGAAGCCCGGTGCCGCGGACAAGCTGTGGTCGCTGCTGCGCGACGACCGGCCGCTCGACAAGAAGGGCCGCGACGCGGAGGCCGAGAAGCTCAAGAAGGAGCAGGCCAAGCAGGAGGCGGCCGACGCTCCCGATCCGGCCGCCGCCGACGCCCTCGACGTGACCGTGGTCAACGGCACCGGCGCGGACGGCGTCGCGGCGACCCAGGGCCGGGCCGGCGCGATCAAGGAGCTGCTCCGGACGAAGGGCTTCACCAAGGCGGAGTCGGCGCAGGAACCCGGCTCGGCGCTGACCACCCAGGTGACGTACCCGAAGTCCGCGGGCGCGCAGGGCAAGGTGGACGCTCTCTCCCTCACCAAGGCGCTGGGGCTGCCCGCCTCCGCGGTGAAGGTGTCCTCGGAGACCGACTCCCTGACCCTGACCGTCGGTTCGGACTGGCGGACGGGCGACGCCTATCCGAAGGCGCTGGACGACGACACCGACCCGCTGGAGGGCACCGAGGCGGAGAACGCGGCGAACGAAGAGGCGTGCATGGACGTCTACTGGCCGTACCGCACGCCGTGAGGCGCTGAGACCGCGCTACGCCGCTACGCCGCTACGAGAGGAGGCCACCCGGATCACCGGGTGGCCTCCTCTTCGTACCGCTCGTGTCAGACGGTCATCTGTTCGGCCGCCGGGCGGCGCGAGGCGATGACCTTCTTCGCCAGCGCGCGCGGGCTCGTCAGGAAGCCGTAGCCCCAGGACATGTGCATGGTGGCCAGCGCCACGGGGATCTGGGCGCGCGCCTTGAGCGGCAGTCCCTTGCCCGCGGGCAGCGATCCGGCGACGATCGCCGCGAGGTATCCGGCGGGGACGACGAAGGCCCACGGCGTGACGGCCGCGCCGAGCACGAGACCCGCCGCGATGGCGCAGACGGCGGTCGGCGGGGCCAGGTAGCGCAGGTTGATCGAGCCGGGGTGGTAGCGGGCGACGACGTGACGCCAGCGGCCGTAGTCCTTGTACTGCTTCGCGAGCGCCCGCACCGAGGGGCGGGGGCGGTACTGGACCTTCAGCTCGGGCGAGAACCAGATCAGGCCGCCCGCCTCGCGGATGCGGAAGTTCAGCTCCCAGTCCTGGGCGCGGATGAACTCCACGTTGTAGCCGTCGGCCTTCTCCAGGGCCTCGCGGCGGAACACCCCGAGGAAGACGGTCTCGGCCGGTCCGGCCTCGCCGCCTGTGTGGAAGGCCGCGTTGCCCACGCCGATCTTCGAGGTCATCGCGGCGGCGACGGCGTCCTCCCAGGCGTTCTCGCCCTCGGCGTGCATGATGCCGCCGACGTTCTGCGCGCCCGTCTCCTCCAGGAGGCGGACGGCGGTCGAGATGTAGTTCGGCGAGAGCATCCCGTGGCCGTCGACCCGCACCACGACCGGGTGCCGGGACGCCTTGATCGCCGCGTTGAGCGCGGCGGGGGTGCGGCCAGTGGGGTTGGGGACGGTCTGGACCCGGGGGTCCTCCCGTACGAGCTCGGCGGCGATCTCGTCGGTGCGGTCCGTCGAGGGGCCGAGTGCGATCACGACCTCCATCTCGCCGGCGTACTCCTGCTCCAGGATGTGGCGGACCGAGTTCCGGAGGTGACGTTCCTCATTGAGCACCGGCATGATCACGGAAACGGAGGGGTACTGCGCGGCAGACATGTGGTCCTCAGGGGGTCCTCGGGGGCGCCGGGGTCAGCACCCCGGAGGGCGGCGCTATGCGGCGCAACGTTACCGCGAACGAGGGACACGGTCGCGCGCCGCCGGGTCGCAGCCCGGAATGCAGATCGTATGGGCCTACCGTGCGAAAGTCCCCCTTGCACCGCGGAGGTGTCCCCCCGTGCCCACGCCTCACCGCCCGCCCCGTCCACCGCACCCCCGCACCGCTCCCCCGCAGCACAGACGCAGAAAGCCGCAGGCGGCGGCGCCCCGGCCGGTGCCACGCTCCCGCAAGCAGGACGAGCGGCCCCGCTGGGGTATCCGGGTGGCCACGGGCGTCTCCGTGCTGGTGCTCGGCGCCGGTGGCATCGGTCACGCGGTGGTGAGCAGCCTGGAGACCGGGATCGACCGCGTCGACGCCTTCAAGGACATGAAGAACCGGCCCCAGGGCGGCCACGGACTGAATCTCCTGCTCGTCGGCACGGACGGCCGGGACAAGATCACCGCAGCGGAGAGGAAGAAGTACAGGCTCGGCGGTGCTCCCTGCCACTGCACCGACACGATCATGCTGGTGCACCTCTCGGCCGACAAAGGGCGGGCCAGCGTCGTGAGCCTGCCCCGCGACAGTTACGCGGAGATGCCCGCGCATACGGACGCGACGACCGGAAAGCACCACGAAGGCCACCCGGTGAAGCTGAACGCCGCGTACGCGGAGGGTGGGGCGAACCTCACCGTCCGGACCGTGGAGCGCATGACCGGTGTGAAGATCGACCACTATCTGGAGGCCGACTTCACCAGCTTCATGAAGACGGTCGACACCGTGGGCAAGGTGAAGATCTGCACGGCCCGGCCGATGAAGGACAAGTACACGGGTCTCGACCTCCCGGCCGGTACGCACGAGCTGAACGGCGGCCAGGCTCTTCAGTACGTCCGCTCCCGGCACATCGACGGCGCGGCCGACCTGGGGCGGATGCAGCGCCAGCAGATGTTCATGGCGGCGCTGATCAAGGAGGCCACCAGCAGCGGCGTGCTCATGAACCCCGTGAAGTTCCAGCAGGTCGTCTCGTCGATGCTGAGCTCCGTCCGCGCCGACAAGGGCTTCGGTACGAAGCAGATGCTGGCCCTCGGCAAGGCGATGCGCGGCTTCGGCCCTTCCTCGTCCGAGTTCACCTCCGTGCCGGTCGAGAACCCCTCGTTCCCGGTCAAGGGCATCGGTTCGACGGTGAAGTGGGACGCGAAGAAGTCGAAGAAGCTGTTCCAGGCCCTGCGCGATGACAAGCCGCTCGCGCCGGCCGGGCCGAAGCAGCCCAAGGCGACGCTCGTCGACATCTCGCCGCAGCAGATCCGGGTGCAGGTCTACAACGGCACCCCGAAGGACGGGCTCGGCAAGGACGTCGACGCGGCGCTGCGCGGTACGGGCTTCAACACCACGCGCGCTCCCCTCAACGGTGACCTGCGCGATCTGAAGCGGACCCTGGTGACCTACGACCCCCGCTGGGACCGGTCAGCCAAGTCCCTGGCCACCGCGTTGCCGGGTTCCGAGCTGAAGGCGGTGAAGGGCCAGGGCGCGACGCTGAGGGTGACCGCCGGGGCCGACTACCGCTCGGTGAAGCGCGTGAAGGCGGAGAGCCCGCAGCAGGGCGAGTTCGGGGCCCGGACGGGCGACGAGGTGGTCTGCCCCTGAGCCGGCGGGACGGCGCTCCGCCGTCGACGCCAGCCGGCGACGACGCAGCTCAGTCCTCGATGCCTTCGGCCGCTCGCCTCTCGCGCAGCTCCTTGATCGCGCGACGCCTGGCCAGCCGGTGTGTACGGCGGATCTGGGCCTCCTGGTAGCGCCGCTTGTCCTGCTCGGTCTCGGGGATCACCGGCGGGACGGTCCGCGGCTTGCCGTCGGCGTCGACGGCAGCGAAGACGAGATAGGCGCTGCCGACCTGCTGGGCGGGGGTCGACTCGTTCCACCGCTCGGCCATGACCCGGACGCCGACCTCCATCGAGGAGCGGCCGGTCCAGTTGACCTGGGCGCGGACGTGAACAAGGTCACCGACCCTGACCGGCTCCAGGAAGACCATCTCGTCCATCGAGGCGGTCACGGCGGGCCCGCCGGAGTGCCGGCCTGCCACGGCACCCGCCGCGTCATCGACCAGTTTCATGATCACGCCGCCGTGCACGGTACCGAGGAGATTCGTGTCGTTGCCGGTCATGATGTGGCTGAGAGTCGTCCGTGCAGCCGCGGTCGGCTTGCCCGGAATCTCGTCCGCCGGGCGCTGGGCCTGATCTGTCATGCCCTCCACCTTATGCGCGGGCTTGGGTACCGCAGAATGCATCAGCTTCGCAACAGCCCTGGACCGATTTCGCTCACCCCCTGTAAGAGCCGTGGGCCCGACCTGCACACTGGTGCGCATGAATGATTGGCCCGAAGGACGGACCGGCGACCGCTACGGCCGGGGAAGCTCAAGCCCCCAGCCGGAGGGCGCGCGCGCCATGCCGCACATCCAGCGGCGTCCCGCGCCGCCGCAGGTGCCCCCGGTCCCCCCGCAGGGCCAGGGCTACGACGACCGCTACCCGAACAGCCCCGGCTACGACAGCGGCTACAACACGGGTCAGGTCTACGGCGGCGGAAGCGGCGGCGGACAGGGCGGCGGGGGTGACGGCCGGAACTACGGCGACAGCGGTTACGTCCAGGGCCGTCCGGCTCCCGACTGGCGCCGCCGGATCAAGATCGGCTCGCTGACCCTGGTGGTCGTGGTGCTCGCGGTCTCGGTCTCCACGTACTTCTGGGCGGACTCGAAGCTCAAGCGCGAGGTGGACCTCTCGAAGGTCATCGAGCGGCCGTCCGAGGGCGACGGCACGAACTACCTGATCGTCGGTTCCGACAGCCGTGAGGGCATGACGGCCGAGGACAAGAAGAAGCTCCACACCGGTTCCGCGGAGGGCAAGCGGACCGACTCGATGATGATCCTGCACGACGGCTCCAACGGCCCGACGCTGGTCTCGCTGCCGCGTGACTCGAACGTCGAAATACCGTCGTTCGTCGGATCCGAGTCCGGCAAGTCGTACAAGGGCACCGGCCGTACGGTGAAGCTGAACGCCGCGTACGCGGAGGACGGCCCCGAACTGCTCGTGCGAACCGTCGAGTTCAACACCGGCCTGCACATCGACCACTACGTCGAGATCGGCTTCGGCGGCTTCGCTCAGATCGTGGACGCGATCGGCGGCGTGGAGCTCGACATCCCGAAGGCGTTCAAGGACAAGAAGTCGGGCGCCGACTTCCAGGCCGGGAAGCAGACGCTGAACGGCGAGCAGTCCCTCGCCTTCGTCCGGACCCGGTACGCCTTCGCGGGCAGTGACCTGGACCGTACGAAGAACCAGCAGAAGTTCCTCGCGGCGCTGGCGAGCCAGACGGCGACGCCGTCCACGATCCTCAACCCGTTCAAGCTGTACCCGACGATGGGCGCCGGCCTGGACACGCTGATCGTGGACAAGGACATGTCGCTCTGGTCCCTGAGCCAGATGTTCTTCGCCATGAAGGGCGTCACGGGCGGCGACGGCACGTCGATGAACATCCCGATCTCGGGCAGCGTCAACGGCAACCTCGTCTGGGACAAGGAGAAGGTCAAGCAGCTGGTGCAGCAGCTCAACGACGACGAGAAGGTCACCGTCAAGGGCGACTGACCACCCGCGACAGCGAAGGGCCCGGACGGTCTTCCGTCCGGGCCCTTCACGCTTCCCCGCTCCTCAGTACGCGTTCAGTCGGCGACGGTCAGCTTGCAGCTGCCGCCCTCGCAGGTGCGCCGCAGGCGGCCCCGCGAGACGGTCTGCACCAGGCCGATCGCCCAGCACATCGGGCAGCCGCGCAAGGCCAGCGCGCCGACCGGCAGGAGCAGCAGGCTGACGGGGCCGGCGGCCGGCAGGAGCGCGACCGAGCCGATCAGGCCGCCGAAGCCGATCAGCCCCCGGACCAGATGGCGGGGCAGGGACGCACTCGCGAAGTCAGGCCCGTCGGCTTCGGCTCTCGTCATGGACACCTCCCGGCGCAGATTCGGATGGTGCACCGAGGGACCGCTGCACCGAGGCGCGGGCCCGGTGCAGGCGCGATTTCATCGCGGCGGTACTGAGGCCGAGCGCATCGGCGGCCATGCGTCCGCTGTAGCCCTGGATGTCCCGCATGATCAGCACGCGGCGCTGGTCGTCCGGCAGAGCGGCGACGGCCGCCGCCACCCTGCCCGCCTCGATGCGCTGGAGCACCACGTCCTCGGCCGAGCTCACGGCGGTGTCCGGCAGGGGTGCGTGGGCCCGCGTCGTCCGGGCGCGCCGCAGGCACTCGTTGCGGACGATGCGGAACATCCACGAAGCCAGCGCACCGGACGCCCGCAGCATCCCGATCTTGCGGTACAGGATGATCAGGGCCTCCTGCGCCGCGTCCTCGGCGTCCTCGGGAGTCGCGCAGAGCGAGCGCGCGAACCGCCGCACGTTCGGATGCGACCCCGACACCAGCGCGGTGATCGAGTCGAGGTCACCGCCCTGGGCGGCGACGATCAGCTGTTCACCGGGCCAGGACGGGTCAGCCACGGGCTTGCTTCCGCTTGCGCATGACGACGTAGCCGCACGTGCAGAGGAGCACGGCCGCGGCGGCGATGGCGATTCCTACGAGCATGAAGACCTCCTGATCCCGTCCCGACGTCTGTCGGCACATGTATAGGAGGCACGGGCCCGCGGAAAGGATTCGGTCCGCGCCCGGCCGGTCTCCCGGAAGCCGTAACGCTTCGCGCGCTCAGACGGCGCCTCCGGCCGGGCCCGGCGGCTCCGCTTCGCCCAGGTCCTCGTGGAGCGCCCCCAGGATCCGTCCCGTGGGCTCGCCCTGCGGCGACAGTTCGGCCAGGCGCCACCGGGGCAGTTGTACCTCGACCTCGGGCGGGAGGTCGCCGTCGGCGGGATCGGCCAGTCCGTAGAGCAGGCCGAACGCGGTCTCCCTGGCCACCTCTCGTGCGATCTCCCCCAGCTCACCGGGCGTCAGCCCGAGTCCCAGCGCCCGCTCGACCACCGCACCCGCCGGGCCTTGCGAGCGGTAGGCCTCCACCCAGTGGGGCGCCGCCGTGCTCCATGCGTCGATGTCCTGCCAGACCATGCGCAGGAACCGGTAGCGGGCCAGCTGAGGGATGTTCTCCTCCGCCTCGGATTCGGCCCAGCCCTGAGCGTCTTCGGCACCCAGCGCCTCGAACAGGCCGGTGAGCTTGTCGATGTCGGTCATGGACAGGGAAGGTACGCCAAGCGGGCGCCGACCGGCCGGTCCGAACCTGCCTGTCCCGTTGGTAACTTGGGCAGCTTCTGTCCGTCTTCGCTCTTCGGGGGAACCATGAGCCAGCCACAGCCGCCGCCGTACAACCCGTACAACCAGCCGCCCGCCATGCCCCAGGCGCCGCCCGGATACGGCGCACCGCAGCAGCCGTACGCCGGGCAGCCGCCCATGCAGTCCTGGCAGCAGCCGCCGACGGGCCCGGGCCTGCCGTACCCTCCGCAGCCGATGCCGTTCGCGCCGCAGGAGAACCGCGGCCATCCGGTCGGCGCGTTCTTCCTCGCGTTCGTCGCCTCGGTCGTCGTCTCGCTGGTCTACAGCGTCATCGTCCTGGCCACGTACGAGGACCAGACGAAGGACACGGCGCTGACCGTGTACATGGCCCACGCCCTCCTCAACGGAGCGATCGTGGGAAGCCTGATCGGGCTGGTGGCGCGCCGCAGCGGTGGTGCGTGGATCAGCGGCGCGATCATCGCCCCGCTCGGCGTCTTCTTCGGTCACACCAACGCGGTACCGATGATCATCGCGGACGTCAACGGGATGGCGGCCATCGGCGACATGATGGAGGCCGACCCGTTCATCCCGGCCAAGGCCTGGTGGGGCAGCCAGGGGGACACCGAATGGATCTCCCTGCTCGGCCTCGTGATCGCGGCGGCGATGGCCTGGCTGCTGGCCTTCGCCACGGGCCGGCGCCGCTGACCCGACGCAAGGGTCCGGACGGCGTACGTCCGGACCCCGGCGGGCCGGCGGGCGTCCGCCCGGGATCAGTTACCGGAGGCGTACGGGACGAAGCCCGCCCACGCGCCTGGGCCGAAGGCGAGCCGGGGGCCTTGTGCGTTCTTGGAGTCGCGGACGTGGACCGTGCCGGGGGCTGACGCCACCTCGACGCATTCGCTGCCGTTACTGCTGTCGCTGTAGCTGCTCTTGAACCACTCAAGAGCGAAGGCTTCCCCGGCAGAGGTATTGCGGATCATGTCTCTCCCAGCACTTGCTCGATAAAGGCCAGCGACTCCCGTGGGCTGAGAGCCTGGGCCCGGATGATGCCATACCGCAGTTCCAGGATCCGGATCTGCTTCGGGTCGGAGACCGGGCGTGCGGCGAACGCACCGTCGGAGCGCCCCACAGCCGAACCGTCGCCGAACTTCAGCAGCTGAATGTCCCCGTCCACCCCTGCATGGTCCTCACGGTCAGTCGGCATCACCTGGATCTCGACGTTCCGCAACTTCCCTACCTCCAGGAGACGTTCCAGCTGTCCACGCAGCACCATTCTCCCTCCGATGGGGCGCCGTAGCATTACTTCTTCCTGGACGAAGCTCAATGCCGGAGCGTGCGAGCGTTCCAAAATGGACTGACGGGCCATGCGAGCGGCCAACGCCAACTCGACCTCATCCTGCGTGTAAGCGGGCCGCCGCATTTCGAACAGCGCTTGCGCGTACTCCTTCGTCTGCAACAACCCGTGCGGGGTCCGGCTGCCGTACGCCTCCAGCTCCACCGCCTTGGCCTCCAGCTTCGCCAGGTCGCGGACCTTCTTCGGGTAACGGACCTCCGCGATGTCCTTCTTCATCGCGGACAGCTTTCCCCCCGCGCCCAGGACCTCGTCCGCCCTGTCCAGGAACTCCGGGCGAGGGATGCGCCGGCCGCCCTCCACCTTGTAGACCAGGTCCTCGCCGTAGCCGATGGCCGCCCCGAACTCGCCCGCCCGCAGGCCCGCCGCCTCGCGCCAGGCCTTGATCTGACGGCCGACCGCCGCGACCACCGCCACCCCCGACTCGTCGTCGGGGTCGACGTCCCAACCGGGCTCTTCCGCCTCGCTGTTGCCGTGCTCCGCACCGTCGCCGTCCACGTTCATGCGTGCCCCACTTCCGACCCACGTGCCGTACGTTCTCAACCGCCTCTGTTCCCCGCACGTCACTCCGGACAGCCGGGACAGCGCTGGACAAGCCCGGGACAGTTACCGTACGCAACCACCCCGTCACTGTTCACGGTACGCAGGCGCGGCCACGCTGAGTGACGTGAATCCTGAAATCGCGCTTTCTCAACGACCCCTCGCCACACGGGCGTTCACCGTCCTGCTGTCCCCCACCCGCCGGGGCGCCCGCCTCGCCCGGCTGCTCACCGTGGCGCATCTCGACCTCTGGGGGCTGCCCACCGGGTCGGCCGCCCACATCGTCGCCGAGCTGGCCACGAACGCCACGGTGCACGGGCGCGTGCCGGGGCGGGACTTCCGTCTGGAACTCACCGTCCGGAACGACTCGTTGCTGCGGATCGAGGTCTCCGACACGCGGGGTGAGTGCGTGCCGCCCGGCCCCGGCGCCGTCAAGCCGCCCGCCGATGACGCGGAGACCGGGCGCGGGCTGCTCATCGTCGACGCCCTCGCCGACCACTGGGGCGTCACTCCGGGACCCGTGCCCCGCAAGACGGTCTGGGCGGAGATCTCCTTCGTACGGTGACCGCTCCACCGGGTCGCGGGAATCCACGACCCGGTGAGCCGCGACCCGGCGATCCGCGACCCGGCGATCCGCGACATAGAAGACTTAAAGAACCAGGGAAATGACCCAACCAAACCCACCCCTCGTCCCCCGGTGGGCCAGTCACCCACACGGGTGAGGTTTGCCAACTCAGCTGGATTTGGGACGGGTTGGTGGGCATATGCTCACGCTCGCAACCGCAAACATGCGTCGGCCCCCGACCGGGACTCACAATCCCGATCGAGGGCCTGACCAACGAGGAAGAAGCACCTTCCTGATGGCTACCCAGCAGATTAACGCGCTCCCGCCCGCCCTGGCGGAGGTTCCCGGGCCCTCCGGCCCGTCCGGCGTGATCCACGTCGTGATCCCGCACACCCGGCTGTTCACGATCGTCGGCAACCACCTGGCCCAGCACGGCGACCTGTCGCTCGTCGCCATCGGGCTGTCCGTGCACATCCAGTCGCTCCCGAGCGGGGCCCGGATCGGCATCAAGATCCTCGCCGCCCGCTTCCCGGAGAGCGAGACCCGGATCGCGTCCGCCCTGCGGGAGCTGGAGAAGCACGGCTACCTGCAACGCACCCGTAGCCGCCTGGCGAGCGGCCGCATCGTCACCCGTACGGTGTCCTACAACCAGCCCGGTGCCCGGGAACAGGCACCGGTGCAGCGGGCGACTGCGGCGGTACGGGCGGCCGTGGCCGCCTTGGCACCTGCGGTGGCACCTCCGCCACCCGCACCCGCTCCCGCTCCCCCACCGCCGCCACCGCCGACGTCCGCAGCCGTACACACACCGACTCCCGTACACGCCCCGGCCTCCGTACACACCCCGGCTCCCGTCCTCGTACCGGCTCCCACCGCGCCGAAGCCCCCGCCGCCCCCGCTCCCCCGGCCGAGCGCGCTCACCCCGCAGCTGCGGAGCGCCGCCGCCGCGCTGCTCGCCGACCTCCGGCGCGAGGCTCCCCAACTGGTCCTGTCGGCAGGCGACATCGAGCTGCTGGCCGTGGCGACGTGGCTGGAGCGCGATGCCCACCCGGACGCGGTCCGACGCACCCTCACCGCCGATCTGCCGGTCCCGCTGAAGCACCCGGCGAAGCTCCTGAAGCACCGCCTCACGGCCCTGCTGCCGCCCCCGCTCCCCGGCGCGTCCGTCCTCACCCCGGTGCGCCGCACCGTCCCCCTCCAGAACTGCGAGGGCTGCGACCGCGCCTTCCGCTCCACGGAAGCCGGACACTGCCGCGACTGCCGGGGCGACCTTCGGGAAGCCGCCTGAGGCCGTGTTTTGGAAGTTACTGGTGTGCTGGGTGGGCTGTCGGGAACAGTCGCGGGCGGCCATCCAGATCGTGAGGGTGCGGGCTTGCGGTTGCCGCTGCGGCAGCTTCTACCGTCCTTAACAGGGCCGGAGAAACCGGCCCGGTGACGCGATCGTGAGGGAGAGGGCGATGGACTGGCCTATCGCGGAAGTCGCTCGGATGTCGGGTGTGACCGCCCGGACCCTGCGGCACTACGACGAGGTCGGCCTGCTGCCGCCCGCCCGGATCGGGGCGAACGGCCACCGCTACTACGAGGAGCACCAGCTGCTGCGGCTGCAGCAGATTCTCGTACTGCGGGCCTTGGGCGTGGGGCTTCCCGAGGTCGGCCGGATCCTGACCGAGCAGGTCGACGAGGTGGACGCCCTGCGCGGCCACCACCGGCGGCTGCTCGCCGAGCGGGACCGCCTCGACGCCCTGGCCGGCACCGTCTCCCGCACGATCGCCGAACTGGAACAGTCCAGGAAGGACGGCAATCCCATGACCATCAACCGACCGGAGAACCTGTTCGAGGGCATCCAGCCCTTTCAGTACCAGGAGAGCCTGCGCGACTTCCCCGAGCACGCCGAGGAAGTCGCCCGCACGGTCGCCGCGATGACCCCGCAGGACATCGAGGCCGGACAGCGCGAGCGCACGACACAGATGATCCTGCTGGCCGACCTGATGGCCGCCGGCCACCCGGCCGACGCCGCGCCCGTGCAGGCCCAGATCGACGCCCAGTACCAGGCCATGACCGAACTGCGGCCCGTCTCCGCCGAGGAGTACCGCGCCATCGGGCGCTCCTGCGTGGACAACAGCGCCTGGCGCGCCGCGTACGAGGCGATCGCACCGGGCCTGGCCGCCTACCAGCGCGACGCCATCGAGGCGTACGCCACCACCCGGCTCAGCTGACTGCTTTCCGGGCTGTCCCAGGAGACCAGCCCGGAAAGCAGCCGGTTCGTCGCACCAACGGGTTCACCTCGCCCGGCCTATCAGTTGCCGAGCGAGGTGCTGCCCGTCATCGTCACCATCGAGCCCCGGCCGAATGAGTGCCTCCCAACGAGCGGAACGATCGCTGGTGACGGAATCCTGGATCTGGTGCTCGCCGGCTTCGCGCTCACGGCCGTTGTGTACGCCGTGAAGGGCGTCCGCTTGCTCCGCGCCCGCCGCCGCCCGACGACTTGATCCGGAAGACAGGCCGGGGGGGAGTGGCTCAGAGGTCCGCGAACCCGGGCAGGGTCGTCCGCCGAGTCCGGATACAGGCAGTTGCCGTGCCACTCGCCGTTGGCGAGGGCGACGTAGACGTTCTCCGGCTCGTCCGCGTCGTCGGACGGAAGAGCCAACAGCCGCAGGGGTTCCCGCCCGGGAAGGGTCACCGCCAGGTCCCGGTTGAGGAGAGCGAGAGCCCGGTCCCACAGCGGGTACTCGCCCGGCAGGACTCGACGGGGCTCGGGGCCGTCGGAGAGAGCGCGCATGGGCACCATCCTCCGCCAGGCAGCGACGGTGCCCGCGGTCGGCTGCGGTTCGAACAGTGCGGGCGTCCGGGCAGCTGGCCCCAGGGCTACTTGGACTCGACTCGCCCTACCGGGTCGGGACCGGTCGTCAGTGCCTCGCGGGCGGTTTCCCACGTGGGAGCGCCCGGGTGGAGCTGGGTATGGAGGTAGGCCGCGGTGAGGCGGGCGAGGGCTGCGACTCGCTCGGGGCTCTCGTCGGTCGTCTCGGCGGCGTCGTATCCGGCGATCCCCCCGAGTCCGTGCTCCGCGTCGAACAGGGTGAGCAGGGTCTTGGGGCCGGGGGCGAGGGTGTAGGGGTCGGCGTGCCAGTCCGGCCCCCGGTCGGTGAAATGCCGGGGGTCGTCCTTGTCGCCGACGACGACCAGCGCGGGGGCGGTCATGCTGGAGAAATCGACGGCCCCGATGACCGGCCACTGCTTGGCCATGGGCCCGTTGAAGGCTTCGCCTCCGTTGCCGGGCGGGGCCAGCAGCACACCTGCCCTGATCCGCGGCTCGACGAGGTGCACCAGGTTCCCGGTGTCGGGGTCGGTGAGTCCGGCACCCAGCAGGAGGCCGGCGGTGAAGCCGCCGAGCGAGTGTCCGGCGAGGGCGACCTTGGTGTGGTCGATCCGTCCGGCGAGCCGCGGCACGGCGTGCTCGATCACGTCGAGCCGGTCGAGGATGTGCGTCATGTCCTCGGCGCGGGAGCGCCAGAAGTCGGGTGCGCCCGGCGCGTCCGCGACCAGGTGGCTCAGTGTCCTGGAGGTGAGGTGGGTGGGCTGGACGACGACGAATCCGTGTGCGGCCCAGAAGTCGGCGAGCGGCGCATAGCCGTTGAGCGAGGAGAGGTTGTTCGAGGGGCCGTGGCCGTGGGAGAGGAGGATGACGGGAAGGCCGGTTCCGGTCGCGGGCGCGGACACGCGCACCTGGAGGTCCACGGGACGGCCGGACACCGGCAGGACCACGGGGCCGAAGGAGAGGACCGGGACGGGCGAGCCCAAGGCGTCGCCGCCGGTGGAGGTGGAAGTGGAGGTGGAGGTGCTCACGATGTGGGTTCCCTTTCGTGGTGCCCGCCGCCCCCGGCCTCCCTGTGACCGGGGACGGGCAAGCCGATCAGGAGCGCCCCGCTTCGGATATCCTGAAACGGAACACTGCTCCGTCTAACATCCGGATCAGCGCTCCGTTTTGTCAAGCGGTGCCGAAGGAGAACGTGATGACCGAAATCCCCGCAGGGGAGGTGCCGTCCCGAAGCAAGCGGGCCGACGCCCAGCGCAACCGGCAGACGGTGCTCACCGCGGCAGCCGAGGTCTTCGTCACCTCCGGCGTCGACGCGCCCATCCGCCAGATCGCGGCCCGGGCAGGCGTCGGGATGGCCACGATCTACCGCCACTTCCCGACGCGGGCGGATCTCGTCACCGCCGTCTACCGCCACCAGATCGAGGCATGCGCCGAGGCGGGGCCGAAGCTGCTGGCCGGAGCCGACTCGCCGTTCGACGCGCTGCGCCGGTGGATCGACCTCTTCGTCGACTTCCTGGTCACCAAGCACGGACTCGCCGACGCCCTGCAGTCCGACAGCGACCGCTTCGCCGCGCTGCACTCCTACTTCCTGGACCGCCTGCTGCCCGTCTGCGCCCACCTGCTCGACGCTGCGCTCGACGCGGGTGAGATCAGGCCCGGCACGGAGCCCTACGAGCTGATGCGCGGCATCGGCAACCTCTGTGTCGGGCGCGACGACGACGCCCGCTACGACCCGCGACGCCTGATCGCCCTCCTCCTCCGGGGACTTCAGCAACCGCAGACGCCCTGAGGGCGACGGGGCGACGGCTCGACCGGCCCTCGCCGTGACCTTCGCGCGGCCTGGCGGCCACCCTTCGCCGCCGTTGCGGATTCTTCGTTGCGTCCGACGGCACGCAGGGCACACAGAACGGCCCCCGGCTCGGAAGCCGGGGGCCGTCGCTGGTCCGTGAAGCCGGGTTACGGCAGGTTGCGCGCCATGACGATGCGCTGGACCTGGTTCGTGCCCTCGTAGATCTGCGTGATCTTCGCGTCGCGCATCATGCGCTCCACCGGGTAGTCACGCGTGTAGCCGTAGCCGCCGAGCAGCTGGACCGCGTCCGTCGTGACCTCCATCGCGACGTCGGAGGCGAAGCACTTGGCGGCGGCACCGGCGAACGTGAGGTCGCTGTCGCCGCGCTCCGACTTGGCAGCGGCCGCGTACGTCAGCTGGCGGGCGGCCTCGATCTTCATGGCCATGTCCGCGAGCATGAACTGCACGCCCTGGAACTCCGCGATCGGCTTGCCGAACTGCTTGCGCTCCTGGACGTAGCCCTTGGCGTAGTCGAGGGCGCCCTGCGCGACGCCGAGCGCCTGGGCCGCGATCGTGATGCGCGTGTGGTCCAGGGTCTTCATCGCCGTGGCGAAGCCCGTACCCTCCTCGCCGATCATGCGGTCGGCGGGGATGCGGACGTTGTCGAGGTAGACCTCGCGGGTCGGGGAACCCTTGATGCCGAGCTTGCGCTCCGGGGCACCGAAGGAGACACCCTCGTCCGACTTCTCGACGACGAACGCCGAGATGCCCTTCGAGCGCTTCGTCGGGTCGGTGACGGCCATGACCGTGTAGTACTCGGAGACGCCCGCGTTGGTGATCCAGCGCTTCACGCCGTTGAGGACCCAGAAGTCACCGTCACGGACGGCCTTGGTCTTCATGCCCGCCGCGTCCGAACCGGCGTCCGGCTCGGAGAGGGCGTACGAGAACATCGCGTCGCCCTTGGCGAGCGGGCCCAGGTACTTCTTCTTCAGGTCCTCGGAGCCGGAGAGGATCACGGGGAGCGAGCCCAGCTTGTTCACGGCCGGGATGAGGGAGGAGGAGCAGCAGGCGCGCGCCACTTCCTCGATGACGATGACCGTGGCGAGCGCGTCGGCGCCGGCGCCGCCGTACTCCTCGGGCACGTGGACGGCGTGCAGGTCGGATGCGACGAGCGCGTCGAGGGCCTCCTGCGGGAAGCGGGCCTCCTCATCGACCGCTGCCGCGAACGGGGCGATCTTCGCTTCGGCGAGCGAGCGGAGCGTCTCGCGGAGCATGTCGTGCTCCTCCGCCGGACGGTACAGGTCGAAATCGGTCGAACCCGCCAAGACTCTCACTCCCCAAATGTGCTAACTACCGTTAAGTAACCCAATTTTAGTGGGCCGGGCGCGTAATGGCATACGCGGACGGCGCGTGAGCTTGATGACAGGGGTGGGGCAAACAGGGCATGTAGGGGAAGGGGACGGCGCGGGCAGCGGGCGGGTGGGGGAAAAGACGGGTTCCAGGGCCCGACTATGCTCGGCTCCGCACGCCCGTCCGTATCTCCCTGGAGCACTCGATGGCCCTCAAGATCACTGTGATCGGCACCGGCTACCTCGGCGCCACCCACGCCGCGGCCATGGCGGAGCTGGGCTTCGACGTCCTGGGGCTCGACGTCGTGCCGGAGAAGATCGAGATGCTCTCGGCCGGCAAGGTGCCGATGTACGAGCCGGGGCTCGAGGAGATGCTGCGGAAGCACGTCGCGGGGATCGAGGGTTCGACCGGGCGGCTGCGGTTCACCACCTCCTGGGAGGAGGTGGGGGCCTTCGGCGACGTCCACTTCGTCTGCGTGAACACCCCGCAGAAGCACGGCGAGTACGCCTGCGACATGAGCTACGTGGACAGCGCCTTCGAGTCGCTCGCACCGCAGCTGACCCGCTCGGCCCTCGTCGTCGGGAAGTCCACCGTCCCGGTGGGCTCCGCCGCACGGCTCGCGGAGCGGCTCGCGGAACTGGCGCCGGTCGGGGCCGACGCCGAACTGGCCTGGAACCCGGAGTTCCTGCGGGAGGGCTTCGCCGTGCAGGACACCCTGCACCCGGACCGGATCGTCGTCGGGGTGCGGAGCGAGCGGGCCGAGAAGCTGCTGCGCGAGGTGTACGCGGGGCCGGTCGGTGAAGGGTCGCCGTTCGTGGTGACGGACTACCCGACCGCCGAGCTGGTCAAAACGTCCGCGAACTCGTTCCTCGCGACCAAGATCTCCTTCATCAACGCCATGGCCGAGGTCTGCGAGGCGGCCGACGGTGACGTGGTGAAGCTGGCCGAGGCGATCGGTCACGACGACCGCATCGGGAAGAAGTTCCTGCGCGCGGGCATCGGGTTCGGCGGTGGCTGCCTGCCCAAGGACATCCGGGCGTTCATGGCGCGCGCGGGCGAACTGGGAGCGGACCAGGCGCTGACGTTCCTGCGCGAGGTCGACTCGATCAACATGCGGCGCCGCGGGCACATGGTCGAGCTGGCGCTGGAGGCCGTGGGCGGCGGTTCGTTCCTCGGGCAGCGGGTGGCCGTGCTCGGTGCGACGTTCAAGCCGGACTCGGACGACGTACGGGATTCGCCGGCGCTGAACGTGGCCGGGCAGATCCACCTCCAGGGTGGTCAGGTCACGGTGTACGACCCGAAGGGCATGGACAACGCGCGGCGGCTCTTCCCCACGCTCGCGTACGCGGACTCGGCGCTCGAAGCGGTGCGCGGCGCGGACGTGGTGCTGCACCTGACGGAGTGGCGCGAGTTCCGTGAGCTCGACCCGGCGGAGCTGGGCGGGGTGGCGACGCGGAAGATCATTCTGGATGGGCGCAACGCCCTTGACCCCACGGTGTGGCGTGAGGCGGGCTGGACGTACCGGGCCATGGGACGCCCGAAGGCGTAGAGCCGCGGCACGAGGACAGTCGCGTCCGCTTCACGGGCCCGGACACGCCGGGCCCGTGAAGCGGACGTCTCAGATCGCGTGCCCGTCCACTTCGCCGATCGTGGCGTGGGAGGGGCCGTAACGGGCGCTGAGGTCGCGGGCGACGGCTTCCGCATCGCGCAGCACCCGCACGGCGTTGCGCCAGGTCAGCTTGGCGAGGTCGGCGTCGGACCAGCCGCGGCTGAGGAGCTCCGCGATCAGGTTCGGGTAGCCGGCGACGTCCCGCAGGCCCTCCGGGAGGAAGGCCGTGCCGTCGAAGTCACCGCCGATGCCGATGTGGTTGATCCCGGCCACCTCGCGCATGTGGTCGAGGTGGTCGGCGATCGTGGCCACGGTGGCCTCGGGGCGCGGGTAGGCCGCCTCGAAGTCGGCGTGGACGCGCATGGCCGCCGACGTGGTGTCCAGGTGGTGCAGACCGTGCTCGCGCATGTTGCGGTCGGCGGCCAGTGTCCAGGCGACCGCCGCCGGGAGGACGAACTTCGGCACGAAGGTCGCCATGGCCACACCACCGTTGGCGGGCAGCTGCGCGAGCACGTCGTCGGGGATGTTGCGCGGGTGGTCGCAGATCGCACGGGAGGAGGAGTGCGAGAAGATCACCGGCGCGGTCGAGGTGGCGAGCGCCTGACGCATGGTCGTGGCCGCCACGTGCGAGAGGTCGACCAGCATCCCGATGCGGTTCATCTCGCGTACGACCTCACGGCCGAACGCCGACAGGCCACCGATGCGCGGGACGTCGGTCGCCGAGTCCGCCCAGTCGATGTTGTCGTTGTGCGTCAGCGTCATGTAGCGCACGCCGAGCGCGTGCAGGGCGCGCAGCGTGCCCAGCGAGTTGTTGATGGAGTGGCCGCCCTCGGCGCCCATCAACGAGGCGATACGGCCCTCGGCGCGGGCGATCTCCATGTCGTCCGCGGTCAGCGCCCGCCGCAGGTCCGCGGGGTAGCGGGCCAGCAGCTCGGCGACGACGTCGATCTGTTCGAGGGTGGCGCTGACGGCGGCGTCACCGGCGAGGTCGCTGCGGACGTACACCGACCAGAACTGCGCGCCGACGCCGCCGGCCCGCAGCCGCGGGATGTCGGTGTGCAGGGCGCCGGTCTGGTCCCTGGCGATGTCACGGGCGTCCAGGTCGTAGCCGACCTGTTCGCGCAGGGCCCACGGCAGGTCGTTGTGGCCGTCGACGACGGGGTGGGCGGCGAGGAGCTCCCGGGCCCGGTCCAGGTAGTCCACGGTCCCCTACTTCCCGAAGCCGAAGGAGTCGGAACCCTCGACCTTGGCCCGGAGCCGTTTCCCCTTCTCCGTCGCCTGGTCGTTCAGTTCCTGCAGGAAGTCCTTCATCCGGGTCTGCAGCTCGCTGTCGTGGGCGGCGAGGATGCGGGCGGCGAGCAGGCCCGCGTTGCGCGCTCCGCCGACCGAGACGGTGGCGACCGGGATTCCGGCGGGCATCTGCACGATGGAGAGCAGGCTGTCCATGCCGTCGAGGTACTTCAGCGGGACGGGGACACCGATGACGGGCAGCGGGGTCACGGAAGCGAGCATCCCGGGCAGGTGGGCCGCGCCTCCCGCGCCCGCGATGATCGCCTTGAGGCCGCGGTCGGCGGCCCTCTCGCCGTACGCGATCATCTCGCGCGGCATCCGGTGGGCGGAGACGACATCGACCTCGTAGGGGATCTCGAACTCGTCGAGGACCTTCGCGGCGGCCTCCATGACGGGCCAGTCGGAGTCCGAGCCCATGACGATGCCGATGACGGGGGCGGTACCGGGGGAAGTCATTCGGTGATTGTTCCTCGCAGGTAGTCGGCCGCGTGCCGGGCGCGCTCCCGCACGTCCGCCAGGTCGTCGCCGTAGGTGTTGACGTGTCCGACCTTGCGGCCGGGCTTCACGTCCTTGCCGTACATGTGGATCTTGAGCTGCGGGTCGCGGGCCATGCAGTGCAGGTACGCCTGGTACATGTCCGGGTAGTCCCCGCCGAGGACGTTGCACATGACCGTCCACGTGGCACGCGGGCGCGGGTCGCCGAGCGGGAGGTCCAGGACGGCCCGCACGTGGTTGGCGAACTGCGAGGTGATCGCACCGTCCTGGGTCCAGTGCCCGGAGTTGTGGGGGCGCATCGCCAGCTCGTTGACGAGGATGCGTCCGTCACGGGTCTCGAACAGCTCGACGGCGAGGTGGCCGACCACGCCGAGCTCGGCGGCGATACGCAGCGCGAGCTGCTGCGCCTCGCCCGCCAGCCGCTCGTCCAGCTCGGGGGCGGGGGCGATGACCGTGTCGCAGACGCCGTCGACCTGGATCGACTCGACGACCGGGTAGGCGACGGCCTGGCCGTGCGGAGAGCGGACGATGTTGGCCGCCAGCTCCCGTACGAAGTCGACCTTCTCCTCCGCGAGGACGGGAACGCCGGCCCGGAAGGGCTCGGCCGCGTCCTTCTCGGAGCGGACGACCCACACGCCCTTGCCGTCGTATCCGCCGCGGACCGTCTTGAGGATCACGGGGAAGCCGCCGGCCTCGGCGGCGAAGGCCGCCACGTCCGCCGGGTCCGCCACGAGGCGGTGGCGGGGGCAGGGGGCGCCGATCTCGATGAGCTTGGCACGCATGACCCCCTTGTCCTGGGCGTGCACCAGGGCGTCGGGGCCGGGGCGGACGGGGATGCCGTCCGCTTCCAGGGCGCGGAGGTGCTCCGTGGGGACGTGCTCGTGATCGAAGGTGATCACGTCACATCCGCGCGCGAAGGCTCGCAGCGTGTCCAGGTCGCGATAGTCGCCGATGACGACTTCGCTCACCACCTGGGCGGCCGAGTCCTGAGGGGTGTCACTGAGGAGCTTGAATTTCAGGCCGAGGGGGATACCCGCCTCGTGGGTCATACGGGCGAGCTGACCGCCGCCGACCATGCCGACTACCGGGAACGTCACTCCTCCAGAGTATCCGCCGCGCCGGGGCTCCCCGGACGGTGGACCGCCCGCGGTCCGACGACGGTCCGACCGGCATCCGCCAACAGCCGCACGTCACGGCATCGCCACCCTCCTCAGCTCTCACCGGCATCACACGGGAGGGCTGGTTAGCATGGCCGGGTTGACGAAACCGAACGGACGGGGCTGAGCGATCACCATGGACGAACGTGGCGCATTGCGGGCCCGCATCGACCTGCTGGGCCGGGAGGTCGCCAAGTTCGGTGCGGTCGGTGCCGTCGGGGTGCTCGTCAACATCGCGGTCTCGAACCTGATCTGGCGCACCACGGACATTCCGGTGGTCCGGGCGGGCCTGATGGCGACCTGTGTGGCCATCCTCTGCAACTACGTCGGCTTCCGTTACTTCACCTACCGGGACCGCGACAAGAGACGCCGGACGCGGGAGCTGATGCTCTTCCTGGTGTTCAGCGCCGTGGGCGCGGTGATCGAGGTCGGGGTGCTGTACGCGGCGACGTACTGGTTCGGCTGGGACACCCCGCTGCAGAACAACATCTTCAAGATCGTCGGAATCGGGATCGCGACCCTGTTCCGGTTCTGGTCGTACCGGACCTGGGTGTTCAAGGCGCTGCCTGCCAAAGAGACCGAAGAGGTAGCGGAGGCAGGAGAGGCAGCGGACACTGTCGCGGCGCCCGAGTTGCCGCAGGCCGCAGAGGTGCCCCAGGCGCCGGCGCCTGCGCTGGTCGAGCAGGTCACGCGGGTGGAGTCCGGCCCCGTACCCAACTGAGACGCTCCCCGGTCAGCGCACCGGGCGGTCCGGGTCGTCGCGTTTCCTGGCCACCCGGCTGAGGAAGAGCGCGAACACCGGGGGCTGCTGCTGGAGCAGCTCCAGCCGGCCACCGTCCGCCTCCGCGAGGTCCCGGGCGACGGCGAGCCCGATCCCGGTGGAGTTGCGGCCGCTGATGGTGCGCTCGAAGATCCGCGCGCCGAGGTCGGCGGGCACGCCCGGGCCCTCGTCCGTCACCTCGATGACCACCTGGTTTCCGGTGACGCGGGTACGCAGCGCGACGGTGCCGCCTCCGTGCATCAGCGAGTTCTCGATCAGGGCGGCGAGCACCTGGGCCACCGCACCTGGTGTCCCCACGGCCCGCAGCCCGTGCTTGCCCGAGCAGACGACGGCGCGGCCGGCGCTGCGGTAGGCGGGGCGCCACTCCTCGATCTGCTGCTTGACGACCTCGTCGAGGTCGAAGACGACGGCGGAGCCGGTGCGCGGGTCGCGGGAGTTCGTCAGCAGCCGCTGCACCACGTCGGTCAGCCGCTCGACCTGCGTGAGGGCGATGTGGGCCTCTTCCTTCACCGTCTCCAGGTCCTCGGTGACGGAGATCTCCTCGATCCGCATGGAGAGCGCGGTCAGCGGGGTGCGGAGCTGGTGCGAGGCGTCGGCGGCCAGGCGCCGTTCCGCCGTCAGCATCCGGGCGATCCGCTCGGCGGACGAGTCCAGGACATCGGCGACGCGGTCCAGCTCAGGGACCCCGTACCGCTTGTGCCGGGGGCGCGGGTCGCCGGAGCCGAGGCGTTCCGCCGTCTCGGCGAGGTCGGTCAGCGGTGAGGCGAGCCGGTTGGCCTGGCGTACGGCGAGGAGCACCGCTGAGACGATCGCGAGGAGCGCCACCGCGCCGATGATCAGCAGGGTGCGCCCGAGTTCCCGGGTGACGGCCGAACCGGATTCCTCGACGGTGACCCTCTCGCCCTGCTCCCCCGTCGCCGTGCTGCTGATGACGCTGCCGCCGGGGCGCTTGCCGACCTCGATGGGTGCCCGGCCCGGGATCTCGACGCGTGCGTAGCGGTTGGAGTCGACCTGCTCGGCCAGTACGCCCGCCGTGATCCGCTCCTCGCCGAGGAGGCGGCTGTCGACGACGCTGATCAGCCGCAGCGCCTCGGAGTCGACGCTCTCCTGGGCGCTGCTGCTGATGGTGCGGCTCTCCACCAGGACGAGGGATACGCCGAAGACGGCGATCACCACGAGCACCACGGCGAGCGTGGAGTTGATCAGTCGACGGCGCATGACTGTCTCTGTACGTCAGCTCTTCTCGAACCGGAAGCCGACGCCCCGGACGGTCGCGATGTAGCGGGGGTTGGCCGCGTCGTCGCCGAGCTTCTTGCGGAGCCAGGAGATGTGCATGTCGAGCGTCTTGGTGGAGGACCACCAGGTGGTGTCCCAGACCTCGCGCATCAGCTGGTCGCGGGTGACGACCCGGCCTGCGTCCCGCACGAGGACGCGCAGGAGATCGAATTCCTTGGCGGTGAGCTGGAGTTCCTCCTCGCCCATCCATGCCCGGTGCGACTCGACGTCGATCCGGACGCCGTGGGTGGCCGGCTGCACGGCGGGCTCGGTGGCGCCGCGGCGCAGCAGGGCGCGGACCCGGGCCAGCAGTTCGGCGAGGCGGAAGGGCTTGGTGACGTAGTCGTCGGCCCCGGCGTCGAGACCCACCACGGTGTCGACCTCGTCGGCGCGTGCGGTGAGCACCAGGATCGGTACGGCGAGTCCGTCGCCGCGCAGTCGGCGGGCGACTTCGAGGCCGTCCATGCCTGGCAGCCCCAGGTCGAGCACGACGAGATCGATGCCGCCCTGGAGTCCGGCGTCCAGCGCGGTCGGGCCGTCCTGCCGGACCTCGACCTCGTAACCCTCCCGACGCAGTGCGCGGGCCAGCGGCTCCGAGATGGATGCGTCGTCCTCGGCGAGCAGTACACGGGTCATGTGGTGATGGTAGTCCGCACGGAGGGCTCGGAGTGAGGTACCGGGAAGCCCCTCTGTACCTGGGCGGCAAATGATCCCTGGACCTTCGAATATGAGAGCCTGGCTTCAACGTCACCTGTGATCCATGTCTCAAGTCCTTTCATATGCCGCACTGTCGTGTCGTATGGTGTTCCGACGCCTGATGCACTACCGAAGGACCTTTAGGACGCCTGAGCGCCGAAGGTCACTTTTATGTGCGGGCCGGTACCCGCCGGCCTCAAGGCGAATGACCTGTGGGCCGGGCCCGGCGCGTTCTCGCGTGCCGGGTGTGGATCCCGATGCGGTCTGCCTCACGGCTACGGCACCGACTCCGTACGGAGAGCGATGACCTGAGCGAGTTCCCTTCGAGTGGAGGGGGCGGGGCACGCCGCGCCGGTGCCGGCCACCCCCCACCGGGCGCGTACCGCTCACGAGGCGACGCGTCCCGACCAGCAAGGATCGACCATGGCTTCCAGCCTGACGAAGGAAGCCGCCGGCGCGACCGGCGGCAAGACCTTCTTCGGCCACCCCCGCGGCCTGGCCACACTCTTCATGACGGAGATGTGGGAGCGCTTCAGCTACTACGGAATGCGCGCACTCCTCCCGCTCTACCTGATCGCCCCCAACGGGCTCGACATGGACGCGGGTACGGCCACCGCGATCTACTCGGTCTACCTGTCGCTGGTCTACCTGCTCGCCATGCCCGGCGGCTGGTTCGGTGACCGCGTCTGGGGTCCCCGCAAGACCGTCGCCATCGCCGGCGGGGTCATCATGGTCGGCCACCTGACGCTGGCGCTGCCCTCCGAGGGCACCTTCTTCGCCGGTCTCGGACTCGTGGCGATCGGCTCCGGCCTGCTGAAGTCCAACATCTCGACGATGGTCGGCCACCTCTACGACGGCCCGGACGACCCGCGCCGTGACGGTGGCTTCACGATCTTCTACATGGGCATCAACATGGGTGCCTTCGCTGCGCCCCTGGTCATCGGCACCATCGGTGAGAACGTCAACTGGCACCTGGGCTTCGCGATCGCCGCACTCGGCATGGGTCTCGGCGTCGCGCAGTTCCTGCTCGGTACGCGTCACCTGAACGAGCGCAGCCTCGTCGTCCCGAAGCCGCTGGATCCGGCCGAGCGCGCGTCGACCCTGCGCAAGGCCATGATCTGGATGGGCGTCGCCGCCGTCTTCTACATCGGCACGGTCGTCACGGGCGTCTACACGCTCAACTGGCTCCTGGTCCCGATCACCGTCGCCGGTCTGGTCATCCCGGTGGTCGTCCTGGCGCGCATCAAGCGCGACAAGGACCTCAGCACCGCCGAGCAGTCGAAGATGTCCGGCTACATCTGGTTCTTCGTCGCGGCCGCCATCTTCTGGATGATCTACGACCAGGGCGGCTCGACGCTGGCGATCTTCGCCGAGTCCTCGGCCGAGAACTCGGTCCTCGGCTGGGACTTCCCGGTCTCCTGGTACCAGTCGGTCAACCCGGTCCTGATCATGGCGCTGGCCCCGGTCTTCGCCGCTTTCTGGCTGGCGCTGAACCGTCGGGGCAAGGAGCCGAGCACGATCGTGAAGTTCAGCTCCGGTCTGGTGCTGGTCGGTGCGTCGTTCTTCGTCTTCCTGATGCCGCTGACGATCGCGGGTGACGGCCACAAGGCCGCCGCGATGTGGCTGGTCGCGATCTACTTCATCCAGACCGTCGCCGAGCTGACGCTCTCCCCGGTCGGTCTCTCCGTCACCACGAAGATGGCTCCGGCCAAGTACGCCAGCCAGATGATGGGTGTCTGGTTCCTGGCCGTGACGGCCGGTGACTGCACCACTGGTCTGCTGTCCATCGCCGGTGTCGAACTCAACGGCACCGGGGTGGTCGCCCTGCAGGCCGCCCTCGCGGTGGTCGCCGGTATCGCGATCTTCATGTACCGCGGCAAGGTGAAGGAACTGATGGGCAACGTCCGCTGACGTAGCCGGCACACGTACGGAGGGCCGTCGCACCGATCCCGGTGCGGCGGCCCTCCTTCGTCGTACTCCCGGTCAGCGCGTTCCGCGCAGCCTGCGCCACGGGGTGAACGTGAACACCGCGCCGCCGAGCAGGATGGCCGTACCGGCCACCAGGCCCAGCGCCCGCAGCGCGCCGTCCTCCTGGGCCCCGGTGTCCGCGAGGCCCCCGCCGGAGTCCGTGCCGCCCCCCGACGCGGCACCGCCCGCCGCCGCTCCGCCACCGGACGCGCCGCCCGGCTGAGCCGCGGTGTCGAGCTCCAGCGACGGGGCGACCGATCCCTTGACCTTGCAGGGGATGTTGATCTTCGACGCACCCAGGGTCACGTCGATCGTCAGGGTGCCGGGGCTCAGAGTCGACTTCCCTGACGCGCCGGGCTTGTAGGTGCCGGTCATGTCGGGCAGGTCGACCGGCTTGCCCTGCTCCAGCGGTGCGGCGTTGGCGGGGCCGGTGACCTTCACCGAGCCCTTGTCGGCGCCGCCGACGACGACGTCCATGGACGGCTTGAGCGCACCGGCGGGAAGCGCGGCGGGGCTGTCCATCACGCCCTTGGCCGTCTTGACCGTGAGCGCGTAGCTTCCGCCGTCCTTCCTGGCGTTGATCGTCACCTTGGAGGCGATACCGGCCGGGCCCGGTGAGGTGCAGGCGAAGTCGACCGCGACCTCCTTGCCCGGGAAGTCGGTCCCGCCGCTGCCGCCGCCGGTGCCACCGGAGTCCGTACCACCGGCATCGCTGCCGCCGGCGGTCGTCCCGCCGGCTGTCGTACCCCCTGCCGTGGTGCCGCCCGCTGTCGTACCGCCCGCCGTGGTGCCGCCGGACGTCGTACCGCCCGATGTCGTGCCGCCGCCTTCCGTCACCTTGATCGTGGCGCCCGGCTGGACCGCCTCCTTCGGGGCGCACTTGGTGTCCGTGGAGATCGGCTTGGACACGTTGATGTTGTACGCGTCCGGCGTCAGCGTGAGCTCGCCCGCCTTCTCCAGCTTCAGCGTCCCCTTCATGTCGGGCAGCACCATGGGGCTGTTCTTGGGGATCGGCGGGTTCTGCCGGGGCCCTTCGAGCTTGAGCTCACCGCTCGCCGCCCCGCCCAGCTTCACCGTGCCTGACGGCTTCACCGTGTCCTTGTCCAGGTCCAGGACGTCGGGGTTCTTGGAGGCGGCCGTGACCGTCTTCCATACGATCTCGACCTCGTCCCCGACCTTCGCCTCCGCCGGGGCGCTCAGCTGCACCTTCGTGGTGCCCTGGACGGGTGGCAGTCCGGAAATCGACGGCGGAATGCACTCCGTCGCGTACGAGACGTCGGCGGCCTGGGCTGGGCTCGCGACCAGCAGAATCCCCGCCCCGCCGAGCATCAGCGCGACTCCGGCCGCGCTCATCCTCCGTTGCGTGCTCACGAATGTCCCTTCGTCGTGGGTCTGTTCTCTGACGGTGCGGAATCCGGGGTGAACCACGGCAGCGAGGCCGAGGTCGTGGTGCTCAGGGGCGCGACGGCTCGGCCTCGCCGCCGGGGACGGTGACGTGCGGGGCGCGGACGGCTCGCGGCGGGGCGGGGCCGCACCTTGTCGACGACCGCCATGCCGATACGGAACACGGCGGCCGGCACGACGACGCACAGCAGGATCCAGAAGAGCGTCACGCCCCAGGGCCGGCCCACCCGCCACGGCTGCTCGGCCAGCACCTTGGTGCCGTACCGCAGGGAGACCTGGTAGTCGCCGTGCGCGCCCGCGGCCAGCTCGACCGGCAGCTCGATCTGCGCCTTGCGGCCGGGCGCGACCGTGCCGCGCCACTGCCGTTCCTCCCACTGGGGGGCGTAGACGCCGTGCGCGGTGCCGATCTCGAAGACGGGGTCCTTGACCGGGGCGGAGCCGAGGTTGCCGACGGTGAGGACGAGTTTGCGGGAGGCCGGGGCTCCGAACCACGTGAGCAGACCGCTGTCGCCCGCCAGCCGCGTGGTCGCCAGCACGGCGAGCTTCCCGCCTCCGGTCTCACGGGGCAGAGGTGCGGTCGGGTGTCCGGCGACCTCGAACACCACGTCGGCGGTGGCCTGTTCGCCGGTGACCGTGGCCACGTGCACCACACAGGGGCAGGGCACGGGCGGTTCGGCGACCGGCATCTCCTTGGCGAAGCCGCCCGTCCTGCCGGTGGTGACGGCGCGCCCCTGCGCGTTGGCGCAGGAGTTGGTGCCACCGATCACGCCCTCGGCGGGTGTGGCCCGTCCGCAGATCAGCATCATCAGCAGGGTGCCGGGGTGCCAGTCACGGCCCTTGACGGTGATCCGGCCGCCCTTGCCCGCCTGCTGGGCGGAGAGCGTGACGGTGGGCCTGCCCTCGGCGGCGGACGCGGCGGACGCGGCGGAGGCGCCGACGGCGGGCAGGAGGAGGAGAAGGGACAGGAGGGTGGGGAGCAGGGCGAGCAGCCGCATGCCGGTCCGGCGGCCGACGGGCCGCATGGGCCCTTCTCCCGTCACTCCGGTCCCTCCGGCCTCTCCGGCCCTTGCGACCCCTCTGGCCTCTTCGGCCCCTCCGACCGCTCTGGCCTCTCTGGTCACGTGTGCGCTCCTGCCTTCGCCAAGTGCCGTTCGGAAGTCCCTGGTTCGCCGGTCGGCTGCGGGCCGGACGGGTCGCGGTCCGGCGCCTCGCCGCGTCCGCGTCGCCGTAGCGCGTACCCGCCCGCGCCGGCCGCCGCGAGCACCAGCAGTACGCCGGTCAGCGGGACCCAGGGGACGTACACCGCAAGGGCCGACGCCTCACCGCGCGCCCCGCCCGCCGCCGTGACGCCCAGCCGGACGGTGACCCGGTCGAAGGCGGGGGCGTCGGGCCAGGATTCGGTCAGGTCGACCCGCTGTCCGGGCAGGAGCTCCACCGGGAGTGCGCGGGCCGGCCGACGGGGGAACGCGCCGGTCAGCCCCTCGGCTCTGACGGTCAGACGGGGTACGAGGACCGTGTTCCCCCGGTTGACGAGGGCGTAGCGGATGGTCCGCCCGGAGACCGTGACGTCCTCGACGGAGAGCGCGGCCAGACTCGGTCCGCTCACCCGCAGATGCACGCGCACGCCCACCTCGCGTCCTCCGCTCACGGCGAGGACGGCGCCGGAGTGGTCCCCGGGGGTCGCGCCGGACGGGACGGTGACGGCGAACGGGACCTCCGCGCGGGTCCTGGCCGGTACGGTCACCTCACGCGAGGCGAGCCGCAGCCAGGCGCCCGTGCCGGATGACCGCTTCGTCCCCCGCGCGGCGGAGCCACCGAACGTCGCGTCGTACGCGTCGGCGCCCCGCAGTCGTACGGTGACCGGCGTGCGGCCTGGGTTGGTCACCGAGAGCCTGTCCTCCAGTACGGCACCGGGTGCGCCCTCCAGGTAGAAGTAGGGCCGTCCGTCGCCGCCGGGCCGCGCACCGCCTCCGGTGGGCTCCGCGGACCAGGCCCCCGGGACCGCGTCCGGGCGGTCGGCGCCGGCTGCCGGGGGGACGGCGAGGGCGCACAGGAGTGCGGCGAGCGCCGCTCGGGCGGCGTGGCCGGTCGACAGCGACATGGGCGGCTCCCTGGTGCGGGTGCTTACGGCAGCGGGCTGGGTGGAGCGGCTCGGGTCAGCCCGTGGCGCGCTGTCCGCGCCGGGTCAGCCACAGCACTCCGGCCGCACCGGTCAGCAGGACGGTGCCACCGAGCGTGCCGAGTGCGGCGGCGGAGTCGAGGGGTCCTGTCTTCGGAAGCTCACCGCCGCCCGCCGGGGCGTCCTGCGCAGCCGGGGCCGCGCCTGCCACGTCGAGTTCGAGCGAGGGTCCGGGACTGTTCTTCGGGGTGCAGGTCGTGGTCGTACCGAGGGCCTTGATGGTGAGAACCCCTGCGGTGAAGGTGACCTTGCCCGACTTCTTCGGGGTGTACGTCCCCGACAAGTCGCTGATCTTGATGGGGGTGTTGGCGGGGACCGCGGCCGCGTTCGCCGCCCCGCTGACCTGGATCCTGCCGCTCTCGGCGCCGCCCATCTCGATCACCGCACTGGGCTTCATGGCGCCCTTGCCCAGCTCCACCGGGCTTGAGGAGACACCCTTCTGGAAGGACATGGTGAGCGTGTAGCCGCTGCCGCTCCTGACGCTCTTGATGTCGATGGGTGACACCGCCCCCTTGGGGCCGATCGGCGTCTGGCACCGGTAGTTGACGTCCACGACCTCGGCGTGGGCGGCGGGTGCGGCCATCAGCACCATCGCGCCCGCCACCGCGGCCACCGCAGTGAGAGCTGTCCTCTTCTGGTTCGACACCTCGAGTTCCCCTCATGCCGGAAGTCGCCGAGCGGGCAGCGGCGTTCCGTACGGCCGCGTTTTACTGACGACGCATCAGATTTGGCGCCCAAGGTACGCCTGGGGCCTTTTGGAGGGAAGACAAAAGAGCGCACCGATCCGGTGCGCTCCTCGGGTGCCGCTTCAGGGGTGCGGGTCCGGGCTCAGGCCCGCCCCGGAGGCATCACGCCGGCGCGGCCAGCTCCGCCCAGACGGTCTTGCCCGGCGCTTCAGGAGCGCGGGTGACTCCCCAGTCCAGACAGAGCCGCTGCACGATGAACATGCCGTGACCGCCCGGCCGCCCCGCGCGGTGCGGGGTGCGCGGCGCCGGCTGACCCGCGCCCCGGTCGACGACCTCCACGCGCAGCACCTTCGGCGTGCACGCGATGCGGAGCTCCTCGGGACCCTCCGCGTGAAGGCAGGCGTTGGTCACCAGCTCGGAGACGACCAGGAGCACGTCCTCGGCTGCCGCGCGCCGGTCGGCACCCGCGGCCGGGAGCCAGCCCCAGTCGTACAGTGCCTGCCGGGCGAAATCGCGGGCCATCGGCACGATGCCGCTGGCCTGCCCCAGTGAGAGCGTGCGCCACTGCCGGTCGTCCGGAGCGGCGGAGGCTTCGCCCGCACCGTCCGGCTCGCGGCCGAGGCCGCCCGGCGGATGCTGCCGGGTGGTGCTCATCAGCGCTTCACCTCACCGATTCACCGTGTCGCCATCGAACAGATACTGATCAGATACAGAGTGTGCGTGCTTCGAGGACGCCACCGGGGAGTCTCCTGCCCGGCGGAATCGTGACAACACCCACTTGGTCCACACGATCGAGTGACGAGGGCAACGCTCGGCGCTGCCCGGGATCGTGAGGTGCCGAGCCGGTCAGGCGCCGAGAGCGTCTTCGAGTGAGGCGTGGACGGTGAAAACCGCGTCCGCCCCGGTGATCTCGAAGACCCTCGCAACGACGGAACGCATTCCGGCGAGATGGACACCGCCACCGGCCGCCTCGGACCTGAGACGGGCACCGAGCAGCACGTTCAGCCCGGTGGAGTCGCAGAACTCAAGGCGCGAACAGTCGACCACCAGGCGCACGCGCCCTTCCTCGACCGCCTGCTCCATCGGTTCCCGCAGCAGGTCCGCTGTGTGGTGATCGAGCTCACCCACCGGCGTGAAAACTTCGCTGCGCCCTTCGGTCCGAACCTCGACGTGAAGCCGACCCCGGTTCGCACTGCCGACCGTCCCGCGGTCCATGCCCGTTCCTCTTCGTCGTCCGTCACCGCCCGCACGCAGATGCGCGCGGCTGTCTGCCTAGCTGTCGCCGACGTTCGTAAAACAGTACGCGTTCCGTGCGCCACGCGGTAGCCGGAGACCCGAACAAAGCGGACATAGCAGTGGATTTGGAGCTTGTAAGTCGCAGCCGGAAGCGGGTAAGGGTAGGGGGATACAGATTTTCGTGGCTTTGGAGGCGCCGCTTCACCGCAGGAACACGTAAGGGCATCGGCAGCCATATGCCGAGAACGATGGAGGAGAAGCATGTCACCCCGGCTCGACGTAGCGCGTACCCACAACGCGCCGTCGATATGTCCTCAGGGACCGACCGATTCCGACTCCCCTGCCGCGATCGCCGTACCCGGCCCGCGCACCAGCACCACCAGCAGGACCAGCACCACAAGCACGACCGACAACACCGATGTCCTCGCCGCGGAGTACGGCGAAGGGGCGGAGGTGCTCGAAGGCCTGGACGGGCTGCCCGAGATCCCGCCCTACGCCGATCTGGCGCCCATGGACTCCAGGGCGCTGTCGAAGACGCTCTTCGCGCGGCTCGAATCCCTCGAAGAGGGCACCCACGAGTACGCGTACGTGCGCAACACGCTCGTCGAACTGAACCTGGCGCTCGTCAGGTTCGCCGCCTCCCGGTTCCGCTCTCGCAGCGAGCCGATGGAGGACATCATCCAGGTCGGCACGATCGGGCTGATCAAGGCGATCGGCCGCTTCGAGCTCAGTCGCGGCGTCGAGTTCCCGACGTTCGCGATGCCGACCATCATCGGTGAGATCAAGCGCTTCTTCCGCGACACCAGCTGGTCCGTGCGCGTCCCGCGCCGGCTGCAGGAACTGCGCCTCGACCTGGCCAAGGCGGGCGACGAGCTCGCCCAGCAGCTCGACCGGGCACCCACCGTCGTGGAGCTTGCCGAGCGCCTGGGCATCAGCAACGACGAGGTCGTCGAGGGGATGGCCGCGAGCAACGCCTACACGGCGAGCTCGCTGGACGCCAAAGCCGAGACGGACGATCACGAGAGTGCGCTGGCGGACCGGATCGGCTACGAGGACCACAGTCTCGAAGGCATCGAGTACGTCGAGTCCCTGAAGCCGCTCATCGCCTCGCTCCCGACGCGTGACCGGACGATCCTCTCCCTCCGCTTCGTCGCCAACATGACGCAGTCGGAGATCGGCGAGGAGCTCGGCATCTCGCAGATGCACGTCTCCCGGCTGCTCTCGCGGACCCTCGTCAGACTCCGGAAGGGCCTGACCCTGGAGGAATGACCTGCCGCACCGGACGCCCCGCGGGCGCCGGTGAAGCCTTGCGGAAGGACCTGCCCACAACGGGCGGGTCCTTCCGCATGTGTGAGGCCCTGTCAGCGGCACGGGCCGGTCGGAAGGTGCTCAGAGCGTGCGCTCACCGCGCTGCCAGACCGCGCTCACCAGCGGGACTCCCGGCCGGTAGGCGAGGTGGACGTGGCTCGGGGCGTCGAGGAGGACGAGGTCCGCGCGGGCACCCGGGGTGAGTGCGCCGACGTCCGTGCGCCGCAGCGCGGCGGCGCCGCCCGCGGTGGCGGACCAGAGGGCCTCGTCCGGGGTCATGCCCATGTCCCGTACGGCGAGGGCGATGCAGAAGGGCATGGAGGACGTGAAGGACGAGCCCGGGTTGCAGTCCGTGGAGAGCGCGACGGTGGCGCCCGCGTCGAGGATGCGGCGGGCGTCGGGCCAGGCCGCGCGGGTGGAGAACTCGGCGCCCGGCAGGAGTGTGGCGACCGTGTCGCCCTGGCCCAGCGCGTCGACGTCCGCGTCGGTCAGGTGGGTGCAGTGGTCGGCGGACGCGGCGTCGAGTTCCACCGCGAGCTGGACGCCGGGGCCGTACCCGAGCTGGTTGGCGTGGATGCGCGGGTGCAGCCCCCTGGCGCGGCCCGCCGTGAGGATGGCGCGGGCCTGGTCGCCGTCGAACGCGCCCTTCTCGCAGAAGACGTCGATCCAGCGGGCGTACGGGGCGCAGGCGTCCAGCATCGGGCCGGTGACCAGGTCGACGTAGCCGGCCGGGTCGTCGGCGTAGTCCGGCGGTACGACGTGGGCGCCGAGGTAGGTGACCTCGTCGGTGTGGTCGGCGGCGATGCGCAGGGCGCGGGCCTCGTCCTCGACGGTCAGGCCGTAGCCGGACTTGGTCTCGAAGGTGGTGGTGCCCTGCCGTGCCGCCTCGGCGAGGTAGCGGGAGACGTTGGCGGCGAGCTCGTCGTCGGTGGCGGCGCGGGTGGCGGCGACGGTCGTCCTGATGCCGCCGGCGGTGTAGGGCAGGCCGGACATGCGGGCGTTGAACTCCTCGGTGCGGTCGCCCGCGAAGAGGAGGTGGGAGTGGGAGTCGACGAAGCCCGGGACGACGGCCCGGCCGCCCGCGTCGACGGCGTTGTCAGTGGCGGGTGCTCTGCTTGATTCACCGGTCCAGACGACGCGGTCGCCCTCGATGACGACGGCCGCGTTCCGGATCAGGCCCAGGGGGGTCCCGTCTCCGAGAGAGGGGTCGTTGGTGACCAGGCTGGCGATGTTGATGACGGCGGTCGTCGTCATGAGGAGTGTTCTTCTCCTTGCGCGAGGGTCCGGGGGTTCCTGGATCAGCCGTGCAGGGCGGCGATGGCCGAGGCGAGTGCCGCGGGCACGTCCTGCACCCGGGTGTGACGGCCGTCCCGGACGATGTGCCGCCCTGCCACGACCGTGTGCCGCACATCAGCGGCGGAGGCGGCGAATACGACCGCTTCGGCTGCCAGCCTGGGCAGCGGTCCCGCTGTCCTGACGGAGTCCAGGGCGACGGTGGTGAGGTCGGCGGGCGCGCCGGGTTCGATGATGCCCGCGTCCGGGCGGCCGAGTGCGGCGTGCCCGGTGGCGGAGGCCGCCCGGAGCAGGGCCGACGCCGTCCAGTGGCCGCGCACATGGGTGCGCAGGCGCTCGTTGAGCTCCATCGCGCGCGCCTCTTCGAAGAGGTCGATCACGGCGTGGCTGTCGCTGCCCAGCGAGAGCGGGGAACCCGCGCGCTGGAGGGCGACGGCGGGACCGATTCCGTCGGCGAGGTCGCGTTCGGTGGTGGGGCACATACAGGTGCCGGTGACCGACGAGCCCAGCAGATCGATGTCCTCGGGCGTGAGGTGCGTGTTGTGGATACCGGTGGTCCGGCGGCCGAGCACCCCGTGGTCGGCGAGCAGCCGGGTGGGGGTGCGGCCGTGGGCCGCGAGGCAGGCCTCGTTCTCGGCAGTCTGCTCGGACAGGTGGACGTGCAGCGGGGCGTCCCGCTCCTCGGCCCACTGCGCGACCGTGGCCAGCTGCCCGGCCGGCACGGCCCGTACGGAGTGGATGGCGGCGCCGATCAGCGCGTGGTCGTCGCCCTTGAGGAGGGAGGCGCGCTCGGCCCAGGCGTCGGCGGTGCCGTCCGAGAAGCGCAGTTGCTGGCGTCCGGGCTTCTCGCCGAATCCGGCGGCGAGGTAGGCGGTGTCCAGCAGGGTGATGCGGATTCCGGCCTCGGCCGCTGCGGCGATGAGCGCTTCACCCATCGCGTTCGGGTTCTCGTAGGGCGTTCCGCCCGGCGCGTGGTGCAGATAGTGGAACTCGCCGACGGACGTGATGCCGGCCAGCGCCATCTCGGCGTACGTGGCGCGGGCGAGCTCGTAGTAGGTGTCGGGGGTCAGCCGGGACGCCGTCCCGTACATCAGCTCGCGCCAGGTCCAGAAGGTGCCGGAGCCCACCTGGACGCTGCCGCGCAGGGCCCGGTGAAAGGCGTGGGAGTGGGTGTTGGCCAGCCCGGGGAGCGTCAGACCGCGCAGGACCGTGGCGCCGGGCGGGGGTGTCGCGACGCCGGTGCGCACACCGGTGATCCGGCCGCCCGCGACGTCCAGGGTGACGCCCGGCTCGACGTGAGTGCCGAGCCAGGCCTGGGAGAGCCAGTAGGTGGTGGAGCCGGGTGCACCGGGCATCGGGGTCGGCTCGGTTGTCAACGGCACGCGAGGCCCTCCAGTACGTCGGCGAGTGCGATCACACCGGCCACGCAGTCGTCCTCGGCGGCGTATTCGGCCGGCGAGTGCGAGATGCCGGTGGGGTTGCGGACGAACAGCATGGCGGTAGGGACCGAAGCGGACAAAATACCCGCATCGTGCCCGGCTCCGGTGCCCAGCACGGGTACGGCCCGGTCCGTGTCGTGGGACGGGCGCCCGGTGAGGAGCCTGGCGATCTCGTCCCGCAGGGCGTGCTCGAACTCCACCACCGGGGTGACGGATTCCCGTACGACGTCGAGGTCGATCCCGGCCCGCCCGGCGTGGTCGCGGGCTGCGCGCTCGATGGCCGTGACGACGGTGTCCAGGGTGGCCTGGTCGGCCGCGCGGGAGTCGAGCCAGCCGCGCACGAGGGAGGGGATGGCGTTGACCCCGTTGGGCTCGACGGCGATCTTGCCGAAGGTGGCCAGAGCGCCGGCGAGTTCCGCCTCCCGGCGGGCGGCGAGCACGGTTTCCGCGTACGTGAGCATCGGGTCGCGCCGGTCGGCGAGCCGGGTGGTGCCCGCGTGGTTGGCCTCGCCCCGGAAGTCGAAGCGCCAGCGCCCGTGCGGCCAGATGGCGGAGGCGATGCCGACCGGGTCTCCGGTGAGGTCGAGTGCGCGCCCCTGCTCCACGTGCAGCTCGACGAACGCGCCGACGCGGGCGAGCCGTTCGGGGTCCGGGCCGATGGCGTCGGGGTCGTATCCGGCGGCTGCCATGGCCTGCGGCAGTGACACCCCGTCCCCGTCGCGGAGCAGGTGGGCGTTCTCCCGCGTCAGCTGCCCGGCGGCGAGCCGGGAGCCGACGCAGGCGAGCCCGAAGCGGGCTCCCTCCTCGTCACCGAAGTTGGTGATCGCCAGGGGCCTGGCGAACTCCGCTCCCCTGCGGCGGAGTTCGTCGAGCGCGGCGAAGGAGGAGACCACACCCAGCGGGCCGTCGAAGGCTCCGCCGTCCGGCACGGAGTCGAGGTGCGAGCCGGTGACGACGGCGTCCCCGGCGAGGGGGTCGCCGAGCCAGGCCCACTGGTTGCCGTTGCGGTCGGTCTCGCAGGTGAGCCCGCGGGACTCGGCCTGCGCACGGAACCAGGACCGGCAGTCCGCGTCGGCGCCGGTCCAGGCGTACCGCCGGTATCCGCCGGAGCCGGCGTCGCGCCCGACGGGCGCGAGGTCGCGCCACATCTCGTGGAAGGACGCGGCGGTGGAGCGCTGGTCCGCTGCGGCGGTCACTCGCCCTCCGTCATCGGGACGCGTACGCCCTTGTCGTCGGCGACCGATTCCGCGATGTCGTAGCCGGCGTCGACGTGACGGATCACGCCCATGCCCGGGTCGTTCGTCAGCACGCGGCGGATCTTCTCGCCCGCAAGCTTCGTGCCGTCGGCGACGGTGACCTGGCCCGCGTGGATGGAGCGCCCCATGCCGACGCCGCCGCCGTGGTGGATCGACACCCAGGACGCCCCGGACGCCACGTTGACCATGGCGTTCAGCAGCGGCCAGTCGGCGATCGCGTCGGAGCCGTCGAGCATGGCCTCGGTCTCGCGGTACGGCGAGGCGACCGAGCCGCAGTCCAGGTGGTCGCGCCCGATGGCCAGCGGAGCGGCCAGTTCGCCGCTCGCCACCATGTCGTTGAAGCGCTCGCCGGCCTTGTCGCGCTCGCCGTAGCCGAGCCAGCAGATGCGGGCGGGCAGGCCCTGGAAGTGGACGCGCTCACCGGCCATCTTGATCCAGCGGTGCAGCGACTCGTTCTCCGGGAAGAGTTCGAGCATCGCCTTGTCCGTCTTGTGGATGTCGGACGCCTCGCCCGACAGCGCGGCCCAGCGGAAGGGGCCCTTGCCCTCGCAGAAGAGCGGACGGATGTACGCCGGCACGAAGCCGGGGAAGTCGAACGCCCGGGCGTAGCCCGCCAGCTGGGCCTCGCCACGGATCGAGTTGCCGTAGTCGAAGACCTCGGCGCCCGCGTCCATGAAGCCGACCATCGCCTCGACGTGCGCGGCCATCGACTCCCGCGCCCGCTGGGTGAAGTCGGCCGGCTTCTCGGTGGCGTACGAGGCCATGTCGTCGAAGTCGACGCCGATCGGCAGGTAGGCCAGCGGGTCGTGCGCGCTGGTCTGGTCGGTGACGATGTCGACCGGGGCGCCTTCGGCGAGCATCCGGGGCAGCAGCTCCGCCGCGTTGCCGAGCAGGCCGATCGAGAGCGGACGGCGGGCGTCGCGGGCCTCGACCGCCAGCTGGAGGGCGTGCTCCAGGTTGTCGGCCTTCACATCGAGGAAGCGGTGCTCGATGCGGCGCTCGATGGCGCGCGGGTCGCAGTCGATACAGATCGCGACGCCGTCGTTCATGGTCACGGCCAGGGGCTGGGCACCGCCCATACCGCCGAGTCCCGCGGTCAGGGTGATCGTTCCCGCGAGCGTCCCGCCGAACTTCTTCGCGGCGACGGCGGCGAACGTCTCGTAGGTCCCCTGGAGGATGCCCTGCGTACCGATGTAGATCCAGGACCCGGCGGTCATCTGGCCGTACATCGTGAGGCCGAGGGACTCCAGGCGGCGGAACTCCTCCCAGTTCGCCCAGTCGCCGACCAGGTTGGAGTTGGCGATCAGGACGCGCGGTGCCCACTCGTGGGTCTGCATGACACCGACCGGCCGCCCGGACTGGACGAGCATCGTCTCGTCCTGCTTGAGCGTCTGGAGCGTACGGACCATGGCGTCGAACGAGCGCCAGTCGCGGGCGGCCTTCCCCGTGCCGCCGTAGACGACGAGCTTGTCGGGGTGCTCGGCGACCTCGGGGTCGAGGTTGTTCTGCAGCATCCGCAGGGCGGCTTCCTGCTGCCATCCCAGGGTGCTCAGTTCGGTACCGCGCGGTGCCCGTACGGGGCGGGGTCCTGACATGGCAATGCCTCCTCGCGACTGTGAAACTTCTATTCACATCCTGAAGGTCTGAATACTTGTAGTCAACAGGGAGCGCCGGACCGCGCCCCGCAAGAGCTGCCAAGGTGGTCCCACACCCTCGGGCCCCCATTACACGGCCGTCCGCATGTACCAATGGAAAATGCCAGAACTCCCCCCTGGCTCGGCCACGTTGCGTAATCTCTGGGTCACAGCCGTACGCGACGTCGGGAGGGGAGTCCGCGTGCCCGGAATCGACGAGTGCCTGCTCGAAGTCATGAAACTGCCCGGTGCCCGAGGCGCCGCAGTGGTCGACTGGACGAGCGGTCTCGCCCTCGGCACCGCCGGTGAATCGCCCAACGGCGACCACGAGGCCACCGCAGCCGAGACCGCGGAGGTCGCGCGGATGGCGGCCGAACAGCCCGTCTTCGCCCTCCGTCCGCCCGGGGAGGCAGGAGGGGCGAGACCCGGCCCGCCGGTCGAGGACGTCATCGTCACGACCCACGCCGGCTACCACATAATCCGATTCGTCGAGACGGCCTTCGACAGCAGCGTCTTCCTGCATCTGTGGCTGGACCGGTCGGAGGGCAATCTCGCCCTCGCCCGGCTGCGTCTCGGCGAGATGGCGGAGCGGCTGGTCCTGGCATGAGACCCACCACCGCCGGCCCCGAAGGGGATGTGCGGCACTCCACCCCCTCCCCCATGCTCCAGCGCCTGGCGGCCGAGCGGGCCACCGGCGCCCTCATGAGGGACCGCGGCACCCTCTACCTCGCGGACGGCCAGGTCGTGCACGCCGAGAGCCCCTCCACCCCGGGCATCGACATCCTGCTCACCACCGGCGGGGCGTTACGGCATGAGGGCTGGTGGGACGCGGTGGCCCAGGCGGGCGCGGGACAGCGGGTGGGCCGCTATCTGGTGGACAGCGGCCATGTGCCCGGCGGGGCACTGGAGTTGTGTCATCTCGGCGCGCTGTACGACGCCGCGTTCTTCGCCCTCGCCCCCACCAGCACCCCGGCCAGATTCCGGTACGGCGTCTCGCACTGGATCGGCCCCGTCCGCCCGGTGGCCGTCGACGCGGTGCAGCGCGAGACGTTCAGGCGCCGCGAACTGCTGGACCGCATCTGGCCCGAGGCCCTGACCGACACCGCGCCGGTGACCCGCACCGCACATCCGGTGGACGCGCCCGTCCCGCCCCGCCAGCTCCGGGTCCTGGAACTGGCCGACGGTGTCCGGACGGCCTCGGACATCGCCCGGGAGCTGGGCCGCTCGGCGTTCCACATCCTCGTCGACCTGCGGCGGCTCGCGGCCGCGGGGCTGGTCGAAGCGGCCGGGCGGGCCATGGGGCCGTCCGACGCGACGCCGGCCCGGGCCATCCTGCCCGAGGTCACGGCCGACCCCGACATCGCCTTGTTGCGCCGGCTCCGAGACGCATTGGAGGCCCTGTGATTCGCGCGCTCAGACAGCGTGCCGGGAGGAGACAACTGATGGTGCCCGAGGCCGAAGTACAGGATGTCCTCGACGAACTCCAGCGGTTACGGGTCCGCGTCCCCCTCCTCTCCGGCGCACTGGCGGCCAGCACCGACGGCCTCGTGGTGGCCCATGACACCCCGGGCATGGAAGCCGAGGGTGTGGCGGCTCTGACCGCCGCCGCGCTCGGCGTGGCGATCCGGATGACCGAGGCCACCGGCCGCGGCGGCTTCCGCGAACTCCTGGTGCGCGGCGACACCGGCTACATCGCCACCTACGCGGCAGGCACCTCCGCCATCCTCACGCTGCTGGCCGAGGACCGCATCAACGTCGGCCGCCTCCATCTGGAGGGCCGCCGCGCAGGCAGCCGTATCGGCGAACTCATCGACGCGGCACTGGCCCGCCCCGACCGGCCCGCCCGCGCCATGAGCCCTCCGCAGCAGTCCGCCCCGCAGACCGGCCCCCTGCCGCACCGCCCCATCACGTAAGAGCTCCTGCCCCACAGCAACACGCACCTCACACACAGACAGCTCCGGTCACACCGACCGGCCAGGAAAGGAAACGAGCACCATGGCGAACACCGAAGCGGCACTGAAGGAAGCGATGTCGTCCATCGAGGGCACCACCGGTGTCGCCCTCGTCGACTACACGAGCGGGATGGCTCTGGGCACGCTGGGCGGTGGCAAGGACTTCAACCTGGAGGTCGCCGCCGCGGGCAACACCGACGTCGTACGCGCCAAGCTCCGCACCATGGAACACCTCGGCATCCAGGACGAGATCGAGGACATCCTCATCACCCTGGGCGGCCAGTACCACCTGATCCGGCTCCTCAAGACCCGTGGCAACAACGGCCTGTTCCTCTACCTGGTGCTGGACTCCAGCCGGGCCAACCTGGCCATGGCCCGCCACCAGCTGAAGCGGATCGAAGCCGAGCTGGAGATCTGACGGCGCACGGGGAGCGGCGCGCCCTCCCGGGCGCGGCGCTCCCCGCCGGCCCGGCGCGCTCCTACTCGACGAAGAGACCGCGGGCGGCGGCCCGTGCGTCGAAGTCCTCCAGCCGGGCCTGTGCCTCCGGCAGGGCGTCGCACATGGCCTCCAGCAGCACCCGGCCCAGCAGCATCGGCGCGCAGGCGGTGTCGAAGGCGAGCCCGGTCCCGACGGCGCCCGGGATCAGCAGGTCACTGTGCTTGGCCACCGGGGCGAAGGCCGAGTCCGCGACGGTCACCACGGTCAGCCCCTGCTCCTGGGCGTACGCGAGACCGTCCAGGACCTCCCTGGGGTGACGCGGCAGCGCGAAGCACATCAGCGCCGTCGCGCCCGCCCTGCTGACGGCGTCGATGCGGTCGAGCAGCGCGCTTCCCCCCTCGTCGAGGACCCGGACGTCGGGGTGCACCTTGGCCGCGAAGTAGCCGAAGCCGCGCGCCTGCGAGGACGCGGCCCGCAGCCCCAGCACGGGCAGCGGCCGGGACCCGGCGAGCAGCCGCCCGGCCCGCTCCACGGGTGCGGGGTCGGCGAGCAGCTCGGTCAGATGCTGAAGGTTCTCGATCTCGGCCCTGACGGCCTGCTGGTACTCGTTGTAGGCGTCCTCGGTCCCCGGGGCCGTCTCGGCGGGGGCCACCTCCCGCAGATGCCTGCGCAGCGCGGGATACCCGTCGAAGCCGAGCGCCACGGCGAACCGGGTGACGGACGGCTGGCTGACCCCGGCCAGCTCGGCCAGTTCCACACTGGACAGGAAGGGCGCGTCAGCGGCCCTGCGCACCATCGAGTGCGCGATCCGGCGCTGGGTGGGCGTGAGCCGCCGCCCCTCGAAGAGCCGCTGCAACCGCGCAGCCGGGCTGCTCCCGCTCATGCTGACCCTCCAGAGATCCACCGCGCCGGTCCGGCGCCGCCGAATCTATTCAGCCAGCAAGCGGGCTGCATGTCCATATACAGGCCGGTCCGCGTGAAGCGGCAAACAGGGGGGTTAGCCCCACTGACCCGGGTGCCCCCGGCTTCGTACCGTACTGGCATGGAAGCCCGCGACCCAGAGCTCAGGAAAGAACTCGACGCCACGCTTCAGGCCCGCGCCGAGCTGGGGCCGGAGTACGAGTCCGCGCTCGTCGACTCGTTCCTGGAGAAGGTCGAGCGTCATCTCGACAGCACCCTCGACCGGCGGGTGCGCCGCCATCTCGCCGAGCAGCGCACGGCCGTGGTCCGCGAGACGCGTACACCGCCGGTCATGGGGACCTTCGGCGAACGTTTCGGCTTCGGCGCGCTCTCGCTGCTCCTGGCGATCCCCCTCTCCGCGATCGGCGTCGCGAACGCCGGGATCGACGGACTGGTGGTCGCCTGGGCGGGAATCGTCGGGGTCAACGCGATGCACGCGGCACGCGGCGTGCCCTGGTCCCGCTCCCGGCGGACCGAGCGCAGGACGGCCTCCGACTGGGAGGACTGACACCGGTACGCGGACCGGACCCCGGACCGGACCGGCAGGGGAGATAGTCGCGGGGACCGCCGCACCCCCGGTTGCCCGGGGGGCGGGACGACGACGGTCCCCGCGAGGGACACGGTCCGGGTCAGGGCCGGGTGCCGCGTCCTGGCGACGGTGGAGGTTCGGGAGCCGCTCCGTAGTCCGTTGTCGCCGTCTCTGGTGCCGGCGGGCTTCCCCGCCGACACCCACCAATCTGCCCGAGCCTTGTTAAGCGGGTGATGCGCGAACGTGACGCGCTCGTACCGTTTTCACGAAGCCCGGACACGTGGTGTTACGACTTCGTACCCGCGTCCTTGGCGAGGAAGGCCAGCAGGTCCTGCCTGCTCACGACACCCTTGGGCTTGCCCTCCACCAGCACGATCGCCGCGTCCGCGCCGTCCGCGCCGCTGAGCACGGCCATCAGGTCCTCGACCGGCTCGCCCGAGCCGACCTGCGGCAGCGGAGCCGACATGTGCTTCTCCAGCGCGTCGGAGAGCTGGGCGCGCTGGGTGAACAGCGCGTCCAGGAGCTGACGCTCGACGACGGAACCGATGACCTCGGCGGCCATCACGTCCGGGTGGCCGGCGCCCGGCTTCACGATCGGCATCTGCGACACGCCGTACTCGCGGAGCACCTCGATCGCCTCGCCGACCGTCTCCTCGGGGTGCATGTGGACGAGGTGCGGCAGCGGGCCCTCCTTGTGGTCCAGGACGGCGCCGACGCGGGCGGACGGGCCGGTGTTCTCCAGGAACCCGTAGTCCGCCATCCACTCGTCGTTGAAGATCTTGCTGAGGTAGCCGCGTCCGCTGTCGGGAAGGAGCACGACGACCACGTCGTCAGGCCCCAGACGCGACGCGACCTCCAGGGCCGCGACGACCGCCATGCCGCAGGAGCCGCCTACGAGCAGGCCCTCCTCCTTGGCGAGACGGCGGGTCATCTGGAAGGAGTCCTTGTCGGACACCGCGACGATCTCGTCCGTGACGGTGCGGTCGTAGGCGGAGGGCCAGAAGTCCTCACCGACGCCCTCGACCAGGTACGGACGCCCGGAGCCGCCCGAGTAGACCGAGCCCTCCGGGTCGGCACCGATGACCTTCACCCCGCCGTCGCTGACCTCCTTGAGGTAGCGCCCGGTCCCGGTGATGGTGCCGCCCGTGCCGACGCCCGCCACGAAGTGCGTGATGCGGCCGTCCGTCTGCTCCCAGAGCTCGGGACCGGTGGTCTCGTAGTGGGAGCGCGGGTTGTTCGGGTTGGAGTACTGGTCCGGCTTCCAGGCCCCCGGCGTCTCACGGACGAGGCGGTCGGAGACGTTGTAGTACGAGTCCGGGTGCTCGGGGTCGACCGCCGTCGGGCAGACGACGACCTCGGCGCCGTACGCGCGCATCACATTGATCTTGTCCGTGGACACCTTGTCAGGGCAGACGAAGATGCACTTGTAGCCCTTCTGCTGGGCGACGATGGCGAGGCCGACGCCTGTGTTGCCGCTGGTCGGCTCGACGATCGTGCCGCCGGGCTTGAGCTCACCGCTCTGCTCGGCCGCCTCGATCATGCGCAGCGCGATGCGGTCCTTCACCGACCCGCCTGGGTTGAAGTACTCGACCTTGGCAAGGACCGTCGCCTGAATGCCTGCCGACACACTGCGCAGCCTCACCAGCGGGGTGTTGCCGACAAGACTGATCATCGAATCGTGGAATTGCACCGTGTACTCCGGGATCTCCGAGATGGTCCGGCCAGAGTATGCGTACGGGCCCTTGAATGGGCGAAGCGATTGGGCGCTGCCACTCACGGGGCAGGTAGATGTCAGTACGGCGTACGGCAAAGAGGAGGTGGACCCGACTGTGTCGAGGGCGAGGGTGGCACGGCGGATCGCGGCAGGCGCCGCTTACGGCGGCGGCAGCATCGGTCTGATCGGAGCCGCGACGGTGGGTGTGGTGCTGGCAGAGGTCCAGCTGGCGAAACGGCAGGTGGGCGGGGGTACGGCACCGGTTCCACCCAGCGCGGACGGGCGGTACGGAGTGGCGTTCACCGGCCCCGCCGAACCGCTGCGGCTCGGGATGCTCGGAGACTCGACGGCGGCCGGCCAGGGGGTCCGCAGGGCGGGGCAGTCGCCGGGCGCGCTGCTCGCCTCGGGGCTCGCGGCAGTGTCGGAACGGCCGGTGGACCTGCGGAACGTCGCGTTGCCGGGAGCCCGGTCCGACGATCTGGACCGCCAGGTCTCGCTGCTGCTGGCGGATCCGGCCCGGGTCCCCGACGTGTGCGTGATCATGATCGGGGCGAACGACGTGACGCACCGGATGCCCGCGACCCAGTCGGTGCGCTGTCTGACCACCGCCGTCCGCAGACTGCGGACGGCGGGCGCGGAGGTGATCGTCGGCACGTGCCCGGATCTGGGCACGATCGAGCCGGTCTACCAGCCGCTGCGCTGGCTGGCCCGGCGGGTGAGCCGGCAGCTGGCGGCGGCGCAGACCATCGGCTCCGTGGAGCAGGGCGGACGCACGGTGTCGCTGGGCGACCTGCTGGGTCCGGAGTTCGCGGCGAACCCGCGTGAGCTGTTCGGCCCGGACAACTACCACCCGTCGGCGGAGGGCTACGCGACGGCGGCGATGGCGATGCTGCCCACCGTGTGCGCGGCGCTCGGCCTGTGGCCGGAGTCGGACCGGCTGGACGGGGCGCGGCGCGAGGACATGCTGCCGGTGGCCAAGGCGGCCTCCAGGGCGGCACGGGAGGCCGGTACGGAGGTCACGGGGGCCCGGGCGCCCTGGGCCCTGCTCAAGCACCGCAGGCGGCGGCGTCTGCCCGCGGCCACGGAACCGGCTGCCCACGCCGGCACGGTGACCCAACCGGACGCGGCGGCCGGTCCGGGCACGGGGGCCGTCGCGGGCGCGGAGACCGTTCAGGACGTGCGGCCGGGGCCCGCGCCCGGCCCCGGCACCCGCCGCGATCCGGGCACGGGCCCGGCCTACCGGGAGGCGCGGCGGAGCGACTGAGCGACGCACCACTCCGAGCGGACGCGCGTCGTCGGCCGGCCTGGCGACCGAGCGACTGAGCGGTTGCTTAGAAAAGAGGCCCGCATCACACGGCCTCCCGGGTGACCTCAGCGATACGTCCGGGTAACTTCCAAGTCAGTCAAGCCTTCCAGCCTGCCTTCCAGCCCTCATGGAGCCGCGTGATGCCCGAAGCCGTGATCGTCTCTGCCGCCCGTTCGCCGATCGGCCGGGCCTTCAAGGGGTCCCTCAAGGACCTGCGCGCGGACGACCTGACCGCCACCATCATCCAGACCGCGCTGGCCAAGGTCCCCGAGCTGGACCCCCGGGACATCGATGACCTGATGCTCGGCTGCGGCCTCCCCGGTGGCGAGCAGGGCAACAACCTGGGCCGCATCATCGCCGTGCAGATGGGGATGGACCACCTTCCCGGCTGTACGGTCACCCGCTACTGCTCGTCCTCGCTGCAGACCAGCCGCATGGCGCTGCACGCCATCAAGGCCGGCGAGGGCGACGTGTTCATCTCGGCCGGTGTCGAGATGGTGTCCCGCTTCGTGAAGGGCAACTCCGACAGCCTGCCGGACACGCACAACCCGCTCTTCGCCGAGGCCGAGGCCCGCACCGCGGCGCGCGCCGAGCAGGAGGGCGCGGTCTGGCACGACCCGCGCGAGGACGGTGTCGTTCCGGACGCGTACATCTCGATGGGACAGACGGCGGAGAACCTGGCCCGGCTCAAGGGCGTCACCCGTCAGGAGATGGACGAGTTCGGCGTCCGGTCGCAGAACCTCGCCGAGGCAGCCATCAAGAACGGCTTCTGGGAGCGCGAGATCACCCCGGTGACGACGCCGGACGGCACCGTCGTCTCGCAGGACGACGGCCCGCGTGCGGGCGTCACGCTGGAGGGCGTGCAGGGCCTGAAGCCGGTCTTCCGCCCCGACGGCCTGGTCACCGCCGCCAACTGCTGCCCGCTCAACGACGGCGCCGCCGCCCTGGTGATCATGTCCGACACCAAGGCGCGCGAGCTGGGCCTGACCCCGCTGGCCCGGATCGTGTCGACCGGCGTGTCCGGCCTTTCCCCCGAGATCATGGGTTACGGGCCGGTCGAGGCCAGCAAGCAGGCGCTGAAGCGCGCCGGCCTGACCGTCGGCGACATCGACCTGGCCGAGATCAACGAGGCGTTCGCCGCCCAGGTCATCCCCTCGTACCGCGACCTCGGCCTGCCGCTGGACAAGGTCAACGTCAACGGCGGCGCCATCGCGGTCGGCCACCCGTTCGGCATGACCGGCGCCCGGATCACCGGAACGCTGATCAACAGCCTGCAGTTCCACGACAAGCAGTTCGGCCTGGAGACCATGTGCGTGGGCGGCGGCCAGGGCATGGCCATGGTCATCGAGCGCCTCAGCTAGTCCACCGGGCACGAGGGAGGGGCGGGGCCGCGGACAGGCGGCCCCGCCCCTCCCTCGGAACGGCCGCTTCGAACCGGTCCGAGCCCCGACCGTGACCGAATCTCCCCCAGGATGTGATCTACGTCCCGGGGGAGAGTCGTTTTCCCAGGTCACGCTGGTCACGGGGTTAAACACCAGGCACAAAGACCTGTCCAATTCGTGACGTAATGCACTGACAGCCGGCACAGGTACAGGACAAGCTGATGTAGGAAGTCGGGGGATCGATTGAAACCGGGAGTATGTCAGTGAGCGCCATGTCATTTGCCCTGTTGCTGACCACCGCCGCTGCCACGGCTGTCGGCGCCGCTGCTCTGCACGCCGCTCATGGGCTGCGCAAGCAGGTGGCGGCCCTGCGTACGGAGCTGGCCGCGAGCCGGTTCGACGGGGCCACCGTGCCACCGCAGAGCCGCAGTACGGTCGCGCCTGTCGCGGAGATACGCGCGGCCGTCACGGAGGCGCTCGCCGAGGAACGGGAGCGCGAGCTCGCCGAGGCGCGCGCCTTCTGGGCGGCCCAGGAGGCCCGCGACGCCGCCGACGCCCCGTCCCTGCTGGGCGGGCTGTCCGGTCTCGGTGACGACGTGCCGTTCTTCCTGCCCCGCCAGGCCGACTTCGCCGGCCTGGAAGCCATGGACCTCGAAGCGACCGAGGCCCTGGAGGAGCTGGCGGAGCTCAGCGAGCGGGCCCTGGCCGAGCGCGAGCTCGCCGAGGTCACCGAACTCCCGGAGATCTCCGACTATCCCGAGGACTCCCCCGAGCTGGCCGCGGCACGCCGCCGCCACCCCTCGCACCCCGACTTCGTCCCCGTACAGACACCCGTCGTCACGGACCACGAGCGCACCGTGAGCCGTCTGGAAGAGCTCGCCGACACGGCGATCGAGCTCACGGACGTCCGCCCCGGCCCGCTCGGCACCCTCGACGTGTACGTCTTCGCGGACGGCACCACGCTCTGCATGACCCCGGGCCACCGGGAGACGGCGGAGCGCCTCGCCGACTCCCTGCGCGCCGGTGAGACGCCGTTCCTGCTGGGCGGTTCCGGGGTATCCGGCGCCTACGCGCTGACCTTCTCCTGCGGACAGGACAACGTCTACATCCTCGCGGACCGGGTCATCGCCTCGTTCTAGTACGCGCCGCGCCCCCGGCGCGGGCCCTAGGCGAAAGCCCGCGCCGCAGCCTCGTCGACGTACCGCACGGCCTCGTCCAGCTCCACGGGCGGGGCCATCACCAATGCCACCGCCAGATCGCGTCCCGCGACGGCGAGCTGGTCGCCGACGCTGAACACCCCCGCGTCCGGCATGACACGCGGCTCCCCGGCGGGCCGCTCGATCCGCTGCGCCCTGAGGGCGAGTTCCCTGGCCGTGGCCAGCGCCTCGGCGGCGGCGCCGCGCTGGAGCCTGCTCTGCGGGGCGGAGCGCAGACGGTCGGCGAACCGGTCCACGGCGGTGATCAGCGGAGTCGTATCAAGCACGTCGCGACCCTACGCGCCCCGCCCCGGTGGTTGCCAACGGGCGGACGCTCAGGCACGGTGTCGGGAAGGTCCAGCAACGCGCACTGCGTCGGAGGCGCCGATGTCTCAAGTCTTCTCCGAAGAAACCCATCGCAACCTGCTCTCCAGAATCCCTCAATGCACCGGTCGTGAGATCTCCGACTGGCTCCGCACGGTCGACGAAGGCCCGTCCCTCTTCCGCTTCGAGGAGAAGGTCAGCTGGCTGCGGAGCGAACACGATCTGGCCTACGGCCACGCCAAGGCGATCATCCACGAGTACGACCTGAGGCGGGCGGCCCGCAAGCTCGGGTAGACGTACGCCCCACGGAAACGGGAACGGCCCGCAGGCGAGGAGCCTGCGGGCCGTTCCGTCGTGCGGGACTGCTGCGGTCTAGTCGTCGCCGCTCAGGATGGAGAGCACGCGCAGCATCTCCAGGTAGATCCACACCAGGGTCATGGTGAGGCCGAACGCGGCCAGCCAGGACTCCTCGCGCGGGGCGCCGAAGGCGATGCCGTCCTCGACCTGCTTGAAGTCCAGGGCCAGGAAGCACGCACCGAGGACGATGCCGATGACACCGAACAGGATGCCGAGGCCGCCGCTGCGGAAGCCCAGGCCGTCGCCGCCGCCGATGAGGGCGAACAGCAGGTTGACCACCATCAGGAGCAGGAAGCCCATGGCTGCGGCCATCACGAAGCCGTAGAAACGGCGGGTGACGCGGATCCAGCGCATCTTGTACGCGAAGAGCACACCGGCGAAGACACACATGGTGCCCAGCACCGCCTGCGCGACCACACCGGGACTGATGTAGGTGCTGACCGCACTGGAGAGGACCCCGAGGAAGACACCCTCGAAGGCCGCGTACGTGATGATCAGCGCCGGAACCGGCTTGCGCTTGAAGGACTGGATGAGCGAAAGGACGAACGCCACGAGGGCGGCGCCGATCGCGATGCCGTACGACTTGCCGAGGTTGGCCTCGTCGACGGGCAGCAGGACCCAGGCGAGCACGGCACCGAGCACCACGGTGCCCAGCGTCATCGCCGTACGCGTGACGACGTCGTCGATCGTCATCGCGCCGGAGCGCGCGGGCGCCTGCGGGGCGCCGTACTGGGTGTCCTGCTGGGCGTAGGGGTTCGTGGCGTACGGGTTGGCGGCGGCGCCCTCGGCGTACGGGTTGGCACCCGTCGCGGGGGCCCCGGCCTGCGGTGCCGCGTTGAAGCCCGCGGTGCCGTTGTCGCGGCTGAACCCCCGTCGCGAGAAGACCGGGTTGCTGCTCCTCATCTCACTCCTCCATGGCCACACTGCGTGGCCTTGCCACAAGAGTAATGGGTAGGCAAAACAAACACCCTAGTGCTCGGGGAGGATCTTCGGCGGAATGTGTGTCCGGACGGCACTCCACCCGGGCCGATGTGCCGGGCACAGGCCGATAGACCGAGCGGGTGACTCCGGGAGAGCCGCTCAGCCGGGCGACTCGCACACGCAAAGTGAGCACCTGCGCTCCTGGCGTGTTCCCGGCTGTGGGAAGAGCGGTACGCGGGTCCGTTCGCCGGTCGCGCCCCGAGCGGGGATTGGTGCCCGGAACCGGACTCGAACCGGTACGCCCCCGAGGGGCAGCGAGGTTTAAGCTCGCCGTGTCTGCATTCCACCATCCGGGCATGGCGCGCGGCTCCGCGTTGGCACATGACCCTATCCGGGGGCTTCCCTCGATCAGCCGAACAGTGGCTCGATGTTGTCTTATTTTATTGACCGTTTGAGGGAGCGTCAGCACATCTGCACCCCCTCACCACATGCCCGGTCCGGACCTCGGCCCGCAAGCCCCCTCGCACGGGATTGACGGAAAGTCGCCGCACCCGGACGGCCCAGCACGCCAGGGCCGCGCCACCATTCGCCATGGCTCCGCCACCTCAGCCGGTCATCGTGTCGTTGACGCACCGCAGAACCGGCCGGGCCCCCAGGGCCGAGGGGTTCTCCAGCACCGCTCCCGTGACGTGGAACACGGCGCTCTCGCCGGGCAGCAGATCGACGAGCATGTCGTCCACCGCGGCGGCCGGGTCCAGCCGGTCAGGGAAGAGCGCGAGCGTGCGCAGGAACGTTTTAGCGGTGACCCCCACCCGGTATCCCGTCCCCGGTCCGTCACCTTCCGTGACCGCCACCTCGTACCGCGCCGGAGGCAGGGCGAGCCGGGTGTCCTCCTCGTAGAAGTGGAACGCCCGCTGCTCGCCGAGCCGCGCCACCAGTACCTCCCGGCTGCCGTCCCCCGGACGCGCGACGGACTCCGGGAGCGGCACCCGGCTCACCCCGCGCGCGGCCGTGGCGACCACGGTCTCCTCCTCGGCCAACAGGGCACCGTCCAGGCCGTGCCGGCTGATCCGCAGCGTGCCCTCCCAGGGCCGGGCCGAGTCGTTGACCAGGTGCAGGGCCCCGTCCCGCACGGTCATCAGCCGGTCCGCGTACACCTTGCGCAGCGCGTACCAGAGCGGCTTGCGGCGGCCGTCGCCGTCCACGGCCGCCCAGGACACCACCGGCCAGCAGTCGTTGAGCTGCCAGACGATCGAGCCCATGCAGTACGGGGTGTGGGAGCGGAAGTGGCTGATGCCGAAGGCCACGGCGCGGGCCTGGTTCAGCTGGGTGAGCCAGTGCCAGTCGTCGAAGGTGCCTGGCTGCGGGAGATGGTCCCCCAGGCCCCGGAGCAGTTTGCTGTCGCCGTCCTGCGCCTTCTGGTGGTGGGCGAGCAGGGGGGACAGCGGATCGAGCGGGCCGCTGACGGCCCGGCGCAGCGTGGCGTACGCCGGCGGCCCCTGGAAGCCGAACTCGGCGACGAAGCGGTGGGCGGTGTCGGCGTAGTGGGCGTAGTCGACGCGGTTCCAGACGTCCCACAGGTGGACCGTGCCCCGGGCGGGGTCCTGCGGGGGCAGTTCCGGGGAGCCCGAGTAGGGCGAACCCGGCCAGTACGGACGGGTGGGGTCGGTCTCGGCGCAGAGGGCGGGCAGCAGCTCGTGGTAGTAGCCGTGGCCCCAGGTGCGGCCCTCCAGCTCCTCCTGCCAGCCCCAGTCGGCGTGTCCCTCCAGGTTCTCGTTGTTGCCGCACCACAGGACGAGGGAGGGGTGCGGGGCGAGCCGGACGAGGTTCTCGCGGACCTCGGCGGCCACCTCGTCGTACAGCGGCTGCTCCTCGGGGTAGGCGGCGCAGGCGAACGGGAAGTCCTGCCAGACCAGCAGGCCCTTCTCGTCGGCCAGCTCGTAGAAGTCGTCGCTCTCGTACAGTCCGCCGCCCCAGACCCGGATCAGGTTGACGCCCGCGGCGATCGCCTGGTCGAAGCGCTCGGAGATCCGCCGCCGGGTGACCCGGGCCGGGAAGCAGTCCTCGGGGATCCAGTTCACGCCCCGTACGAACACCGGCTCGTCGTTGACGTGGACGCGGAACGCCTCGCGTTCCAGCGTGACCCCCCGGAAGCCGGTCCTACCGCTCCAGACGTGGTCGCCGAGCCGGACGGTGACGTCGTACAGCGGCTGCCCGCCATGGCTGTGCGGCCACCAGCGCTCGGCACCCGGCACGGACAGGGTGACGGTGGCGCGGCGCTCACCTGCGGGAACCGTGAGCGCGGCGCGCTCCCCCGCCACCTCCACCACCGCATCCAGCGGCCCGTCCCTGTCGGTGTCCAGGGTGAGCGCCAGGCGCGGTACCCCGCCCCCGTCGAGGTCGGCGAGCACCTTCACCCCGGCGATCCGGGGTGCCGTCCAGGACTCCAGGGCGACCGGCCGCCAGATGCCCGAGGTGACCAGGGTCGGCCCCCAGTCCCAGCCGAAGTTGCAGGCCATCTTGCGGATGAAGGCGTACGGCTCGGTGTACGCGCCTGGCCGGTCGCCGAGCTTGTCGCGCAGCGCCTCGGCATAGGTGTACGGCGCGGTGAACCGTACGTCGAGGGTGTTGGCGCCCTCGCGCAGCAGGGGGCGGACGGCGAAGCGGTAGCTGCGGTGCTGGTTGGCGGTGGTGCCGATCTCCGTGCCGTTGAGCAGGACCGTGGCAACGGTGTCGAGGCCGTCGAAGCACAGATCGGTTTCCGTGTGCCCGTCGTCGGTCCAGTCGAAGGAGGTGCGGTACGTCCAGTCGGTGCGGCCGATCCAGCCGAGCCGGGTCTCGTTGTCGTCGAGGTAGGGGTCCTCGACGAGTCCGGCGGCCAGCAGGTCGGTGTGGACGCAGCCGGGCACGGTCGCGGGGACGCCTCCGGCGGGAAGCTCCAGGGGCACGGGCCCGTCGGCGGTGAGCGTCCAGCCTTCGTGCAGGGGCAGGCGGCGGGGGGTCACGCGGAGGTCCTTCCGCAGTCGGGGAGTCCGGCGCAGGCCACGAAGTGACCGGGCTCGGTCTCGTGGAGGCCGTCTCCGGGTGCGGCGCCGCCCTCGTGGAAGGCGCAGGCGTCCACGGGGACGGCCGCGGTCCAGGGCTGGTTCAGCCGGGGCACGGCGGCCAGGAGGGTGCGGGTGTAGGGGTGCAGGGGGTTGCCGAAGACCTTCTCGGTGTCGCCCCGTTCGACGACGCGGCCGCTGCGCAGCACGACGGTCTTCTCGGCGAGATAGGTGCCCAGCGAGAGGTCGTGGGTGATGTAGAGGACACCGAGCCCGCGCTCCTTGAGGCCGGCCAGCAGGTTGAGGACGTCGATGCGGGTGGAGGCATCGAGCATGCTGGTGATCTCGTCCGCGACGAGGAAGCGCAGATCGAGCAGCAGGGCGCGGGCGATCAGCAGGCGCTGGAGCTGGCCGCCGCTGAGCTGGTGCGGGTAACGCCCCAGCACCTGGCCCGGGTCCAGGCGTACGTCACGCACGGCCCTCTCCACGCGGTCGGCCCACTCCTTGTCGCCGGCACCCGGGTGGTAGGCGCGGCGGATCAGGGCGAAGACGCGGTCGGCCTTGAAGACCGGGTTGTAGCAGCTGAAGGGGTCCTGGAAGACGCCCTGGACCCGCCGGTAGAAGTCCTTGCCCGGCCTGACCCGCTCACCGTCCAGGGTGAGGCTGCCCGCGCTGACCTCGGTGAGGCCGAGGACCATGCGGCCGATGGTGGACTTGCCGCTGCCGCTCTCCCCGATCAGGGAGACCAGTTCGCCGGGTGCGGCTTCGAAGGACACCCGGTCGACGGCGGTGACGGAGCCGCCGCCGAAGGCGCCGGCCCGGAAGGTCTTGGTGACACGGTCGAGGGTCAGCATCAGGCCGCCTTCCAGCACGCGACGGAGTGGCGGGGGGCTATCTCGACGACCGGGGGCTCCTCGGCGCACCGGTGGTCGGCGAGCGGGCAGCGGTCGCGGAAGCGGCAGCCGGCCGGTGGGTTCAGCAGGGAGGGCGGTGAACCCGCGATGCCGCTGAGCGGCTTGTCGGCGTACCGGGCCCCGACCTCGGGCAGCGAGCCGATCAGCATCTTCGTGTAGGGGTGGCGGGGCGCGGTCGTGAGGACCTTCGCAGGCGCCTTCTCGGCGAGCTTGCCCGCGTACATCACCATGATCGAGTCGGCGATGTGCGACGTGAGACCGAGGTCGTGGGTCACGAAGATCATGCTGGTGACCAGGCCCTTGTCGCGGAGCCCGGTGAGTGCGCCGACGACGGCCTGCTGGTTGGAGACGTCCAGTGCGGACGTGACCTCGTCGGCGATGAGGACCGAGGGGTTCAGCAGGGTGGAGATGACCATGACGGCCCGCTGCTTCATGCCTCCCGACAGCTCGATCGGATAGCGGTCGAGGACGTCGGGGTCCAGTCCCACCAGGGCGAGACGGCGGTGCAGTTCGTCGGTGTCCACGGCGACCCCGCGCGAGGCGAGCAGCTCGCGGATCATGCGGCCGATGCGCCGGGTCGGGTTCAGGGCGCTCATCGAGTACTGCGGGACGAGCGAGATCTTGTGGAAGCGGTAGGCGTTCATGGCTCGGTCGTCGGAGAGGGGCAGTTCGTCGCCGTCCAGGGTGACGGTGCCGCCCGCGTGCCTCATCCGGCCGTCGAGCCGGATCAGTGCCTTGCCGAGGGTGGTCTTGCCGCAGCCGGACTCACCCGCCAGGCCCAGGATCTCGCCGTCGGCCAGGTCGAAGCCGACGCCGTCCAGGGCCCGGACCTCGCCACGCAGCGTGCGGTAGTGGACCCGCAGGTCGTTGACGGTCAGGGTCATGTGCTCACGACTCCCTCAGCTTCGGGTTGAAGACCTCGTCGAGGCCGACGTTGGCGACGTAGAGCGCGCCGACGATCGCGGTGATTCCGGCGCCGGGCGGGATGAACCACCACCACAGGCCGAGCTGGAGCGCGCTCCACTGCTGGGCGCTCTGCAGCATCAGGCCGAGGGAGACGCCCTCGGTGGGGCCGAGCCCGATGAAGTCGAGGGAGGAGGCGATCAGGATCGAGCCGCCGAAGAGCAGGATGAACATCATGAAGAGGTACGAGCTCATGTTGGGCGCGATCTCGCGGAAGACGATCCGCCAGGTACCGCTGCCGCTGAGCCGCGCCAGGTCCACGAACTCCCGCGTGCGCAGCGAGAACGTCTGCGCGCGGATCGCCCGCGCCGCCCAGGGCCACGAGGTGAGCCCGATGAACAGGCCCTGCACGGCGACGCTGCGCACGCCCAGGTAGGCGTTGATGATCAGGAGGACGGCGAGTGCGGGGATCACCAGGACGACGTTGGTGAGCATGTTGAGGATCTCGTCGACGATGCCGCCCCGGTAGCCCGCGAGGAAGCCGACGAGCATGGCGATGACCGCGGCGATCGCACCGCCGACGACGCCCACCAGGAAGGTCGCCCGCAGTCCGTGCACGAACTGCGCGTACACGTCCTGGCCGAAGGTGGTCGTGCCCATCCAGTACGTGCCGTCGGGCGCGGCGGCCTGCGGGCCCACGTACTCGTTGGGGTTGCCGCCGTCCATCAGCAGCGGGCCGGCGAGGCCGATGGCGAGCAGGATCACGACGAGCGAGAAGCCGATGATCAGTTTGGGGTTGCGGACGGCGTAGTGCAGCGATTCGCCGCCGGGCTTCGCGGCGGGCGGCTCGGCCGTCACGGGTGCCGGGTCGGGCAGTGTGGTCATGAGGTGCCTCCTGCCATGCCCGTACGGGTGCGGGGGTCGACCAGCACGTACACGATGTCGATGAGGAAGTTGGCGATGAGTACGCCGATGACGATGAACAGGAACGCGCCCTGGAGCAGGAAGAAGTCCTGGTTCTGGATCGCGGCCAGGATGAGTGAGCCGAGACCCGGGTAGGCGAAGACGATCTCGGTGACGAGGGCGCCCGCCACCAGGACGCCGAGCTGGAGGGCGAGTCCGGTGACCTGGGGCAGGACGGCGTTGCGGAACGCGTAGCGGCGGATCAGCCGCTGGGGTGCGCCGAGGGCCGAGAGGTAGGCGGAGTAGTCCGACTCCAGCTCGTAAATGATCATGTTGCGCATCCCGATGGCCCAGCCGCCGAGCGCCACGAGGAAGAGCGAGAGGAACGGCAGCACCCAGTGGTGCAGCGCGTCCAGCGCGAAGTCGGTGTTCCAGCCGGGCTGGATGTCCAGGCTGTACCCGCCGGACAGGGGGAACCAGCCGGCCTGGCCGCCGAGCGCCCAGGCCAGGATGACGGCGATCCACATGTACGGCATCGCGGTCAGCAGATAGCCGACCGGCAGCACCGTGTTGTCGAGGACCTTGCGGCGTGCGGACAGCGCGCCGATCCAGTTGCCCACGAACCAGCTGAGCAGGACGGACGGGATCATCAGACCGAGCGTGTACGGGAGCGCTTCGAGCAGGACGTCGCCGACGGGCGTGGGGAAGACCCAGATGGAGATCCCGAAGTCGCCCTGGAGCAGGGCGCCCCAGAAGTGCAGGTACTGCTGCCACAGGGGCTCGTCGAAGCCGAAGAGGTTGTTGTAGTAGGTACGCATCGCCTCGGCGGCCTCGGGCTGCGAGACCCGGGCGCGGGCCACCATGGCGGCGACCGGGTCACCGGGCATGAAACGCGGGATCATCCAGTTGACGGTCACGGCGACGACGAAGGTCAGTGCGTAGACAAGAAGTTTGCGGGCGAAATAGCGGCGCAAGGGTGCTCCCCTGGTGGAGAGCCCCGCCGTGGACGCGCCTGGTCAGGTCGGCGCGCGCACGGCGGGGCGGTCATGGAGTCAGAACTGCCGTGTCACTTCGCGGGCTTCAGCTGGGTGAGCGTTTCGAAGCCGCCCATCTCCAGCCAGTTGCGCCAGAGGGCGGGAGCCGTCTTGGGCGCTCCGCTCGCGTCCGAGGGCCAGTTCGTCCAGGTGCCGGTGGTGGACTGCGACCAGAGGCCGTTGTACCAGAGCGGGATGATGGGCATCTCGGACAGCTGGATGTCCTGGATCCTGGAGATGACCGTCTTCATGCCCGCCGCGTCGTCGGTCTTCACACCACCGAGTTCCTTCACCAGCTTCCAGGCTTCCTCGTTCTCGTAGCGTCCGAAGTTCACCGTGTTCTGCTGCTTCTGGACGGGCATCTGGAACATGTACTCGTAGTACGTCCACGGGGTGTTGGACAGCTGGCGCTCGTTGTTGATGACGAGGTCGAAGTCGCCCTTGCCGCGCCGCTCGTTGAGCGCGTTCTGGTCGGGGAACTCCGTGGCGACCTGGATGCCCGCTTCCTCGGCGCCCGCGGCGATGACCTTGGCCGCTTCCATCCAGTCGGTCCAGCCGGAGGGCACGGCCAGCTTGAGGCTGATCGTGGAACCGTCCTTGTTCTCGACGAAGCCGTCCCCGTTGGTGTCCTTGTAACCGGCGTCGGCGAGTTCCTTCTTCGCCTTCGCCACGTCGTGCCCGAAGCCCTTCCCGGCGATCAGCGCCTTGTCGTCGAACTGCTCCCACTGCGGCAGCAGGCCGGTCGGGGACGCGGGCTTGACCAGATCCCCGTACACGCCCTTGACGATCTTCCCGGTGTCGACCGACGAGGCGAGTGCCCGGCGGAAGGCCGCGTCGTCCATCGGCTTCTTGGTGGTGTTGGGCACCAGCCAGGCGGTGTTGGCGGAGAGCATGTAGGGCGCCTCGTCGTAGTACGAGACGACCTTCTTGCTCTTGATCAGCGAGGAGGCGCCGGGCAGGAAGTTGTTGCTGAGGTCCAGCTGCCCCTGGCCGAGCTGGCCGATGACCACCTCGTTGCTCGGGTTGGAGACGTCGACGATGTAGCGGGGAGCCGGCTTCATGCTGAGCGTCTTGACGCCCCACCAGTCCTCGCGCCGCTCCCACACGACGCGGTCCTGCGTCTTGCTCCTGAGCTTGTACGCGCCGGTGCCGACGGGCTTGTCGTTGACGCCGTTGAGTATCTCCTCGTCGCTGCGGCCGTTCCAGATGTGCTCAGGGACGACCGGCTGGCCGAAGAGGGTGAAGTCCCACTCCTGATAGCGGGCCTCCTTGAAGGTGAAGCGCACGGTCGTCGCGTCCACCGCCTCGGCGTCGGCGAGCCAGCTCCACAGCGAGTGGAAGGCGGACGCCTCGATCTTGCCGAGGCCGTAGGAGTACGCCACGTCCTTCGCGGTCAGCGGCTTGCCGTCGGCCCAGGTGATCCCCGTACGCAGCGTCACGTCGTAGGTCTTGTCACCGGTCCACGCGCCCGACTCCGCCAGCCAGGGCGTCAGCTTGCCCGCGTCCGGGTCGAAGTGGAAGAGCGTCTCGTAGACGAGGCCCTTGGTGCCCGTGGCGTGGTCCCAGTTGCGCAGCGGGTTGTAGTTGGCCGGCGGGCCCCACTGGGTGCCGGTCGTGTAGAGCGTCTCGTTGCGGGGCAGCGAGCCACCCTTGCCGCCGGGTCCGGCCGAACCCCCCGACGAGCCGCCCCCCGTGCACGCGGTCGCGGCGAGTCCCAACACGGCGAGTACGGCGGTCAGCCGTGCCCGGGTACGCATACCCATAGCCCCTCCTCTTCCCCCGCCGTCCCTGTGCCGAGCGGAGTCACTGAACCGGGTAAGTGCCGTGAAGGTATGGGGGGCCCACAGTCGTGTCAAGAGTGCGGGAGCGCTCCCATTGCACTTTGTCAGCCGATCGTGCAAAGGTCTTGACCACCTGTAGGAAGACACAGGCTCCGGACCTGCGGATAGAATGCCCCCGAAAACGAACCGGTTAAGCGAGGTCGTATGCCCAAGCACCGCCCCACGATCGCCGACATCGCGCGCCGCGCCGGGGTCTCCAAGGTCGCGGTGTCCTACGCGCTGAACGACCGCCCCGGTGTCTCCCCCACGACCCGCGCCACCATCAAGGCCATCGCCCAGGAGATCGGCTGGCGCCCCAACAGCGCGGCACGCGCGCTGACCCACGCACGGGCCGACACGGTCGGCCTCGCGCTGTCCCGGCCGGCCAGGCTGCTCGGGGTGGAGCCGTTCTTCATGGAACTGATCAGCGGCATCGAGACCGAACTCTCCGCCCGCGGCTGCGCCCTGCTCCTCCAGGTCGTCACCGACCCCGCCCAGGAGCTGGAGGTCTACCGCCGCTGGTGGGGCGAGGGCCGGGTGGACGGGGTGTTCCTCGCCGACGTGCGCTCCCCCGACCCGCGCATCGAGGGCGTCGCCGAGCTCGGGATGCCCGCCGTCGTGATCGGCCATCCTTCGGCGGCCGGCTCCCTCACCCCCGTCTGGTCCGACGACTCGGCGGCGCTCCGGGACACCCTGACGTATCTCAGCGCGCTCGGTCACCGCTCCATCGCCCGGGTCGCCGGGCTGCCCGAGCTGATCCACACCCGGCTGCGCGACCGGGCGCAGCAGGAGATCTCGGCCGAGCTGGGGCTGGACGCGCCGGTGGTGGTGCACACCGACTACTCGGGCGAGGAGGGCGCACACGCCACCCGGCGGCTGATCAGCTCGCCGTCCCGGCCGACCGCCGTCGTCTACGACAACGACATCATGGCCGTCGCCGGGCTCTCCGTCGCCCAGGAGATGGGGCTCGACGTGCCCGGCGATCTCTCGCTCGTCGCCTGGGACGACTCCCAGCTGTCCCGGGTCGTCCGCCCCCCGCTGACCGCACTGAGCCGGGACATCCCGGCGTACGGGACCCACGCGGCCCGCACCCTGCTGACGATGGTGACGGAGGGTCCGACGCCGGGATTCCAGGACGCCACGGCCCGTCTCGTACCGCGCGGCTCGACCGCCCCGCCCCGCTGAGGGCGGAGCTTCTCAGGGTCGGTGTCATACCCCAGGAGTACGCCGCGGCCCTGCCGGTGCGACTCAAGAGGGCCCCGGGAACGGGCACGGGGACTGACGACCCGGCGGTATTCGGCGGCGACGATGGAGGGGTCCCGTACGAAGTCCGAGCCAGGAGTGTCCCTGTGACCACCACCCCCACCGTTCACCGCGCCACCGCGGTGGCTGCCCGCGCCACGGAGCTGTCGAAGGTCTACGGCCAGGGTGAGACCCAGGTGATCGCCCTGGACCGGGTCACCGTGGACTTCCCGCAGGGCGAGTTCACCGCGATCATGGGGCCTTCCGGCTCCGGCAAGTCCACGCTGATGCACTGCGTGGCCGGGCTCGACAGCTTCAGCAGCGGTTCCGTACGGATCGGCGACACCGAGCTGGGGTCCCTCAAGGACAAGCAGCTCACCCAGCTCCGCCGGGACAAGATCGGCTTCATCTTCCAGGCGTTCAACCTGCTGCCGACGCTGTCGGCACTGGAGAACATCACGCTGCCCATGGACATCGCGGGCCGCAAGCCCGACGCCGCCTGGCTCCAGAAGGTCATCGACATGGTAGGGCTCGCCGACCGGCTGAAGCACCGGCCGACCGAGCTCTCCGGCGGTCAGCAGCAGCGCGTCGCGGTGGCCCGCGCCCTCGCCTCGCAGCCCGAGATCATCTTCGGTGACGAGCCCACCGGCAACCTCGACTCCCGCTCCGGCGCCGAAGTCCTCGGCTTCCTGCGCAACTCTGTGCGCGAGCTCGGCCAGACCGTGGTGATGGTGACCCACGATCCGGTGGCCGCCTCGTACGCGGACCGCGTGATCTTCCTCGCCGACGGGGCGATCGTCGACCAGATGATGCACCCCACGGCCGACGGTGTCCTCGACCGGATGAAGGCGTTCGACGCGAAGGGCCGCACCAGCTGACGTAACGCCGGCTGTCCCGTCCCCCTTCCGGAACCCATCCCAGGACTACAGACATGTTCCGAACCGCCCTGCGCAACGTCCTCGCGCACAAGGCCAGGCTCCTGATGACCGTGCTCGCCGTGATGCTCGGCGTGGCCTTCGTCTCCGGCACCCTGGTCTTCACCGACACCCTCGGCAACGCCTTCCGCAAGCAGTCGGCGAAGAGCTACGACGACGTCGCCGTCGCCGTCACCACCTACGCCTCCAAGCAGGACGAGGAGGTCGCGGGCGTCGACGCCGCCACGCTGAAGAAGATCCAGGCGCTGGAGGGCGTAGCCGTCGCCACCGGCCGCGTCTCCGGTTTCGCGGGCGTCGCCGACACCGACGGCAAGCTCATCGGCAACGGCTGGTCGAACACCGGGGCGAACTTCGCCCCGGGCAGGAACGGCGAGGACGCCCAGTACGCGTTCACCGACGGCACGGGTCCCACCGAGCCCGGCCAGGTCGCACTGGACAAGGACTCGGCGGACAAGGGCGACTACCGCGTCGGTGACCCGGTACGGGTCGCCACGAACGGACCTGTGAAGGAGTTCACCCTCTCCGGTGTCTTCACCACCGAGGACGGCGCCGTCAACGCGGGCGGCAGCCTGGTCCTGTTCGACACCGCGGTCGCCCAGAAGCTCTACCTCAAGCCCGGCGTCTTCCAGAACGTCACGATCTCCGCGGCGCCCGGCGCCTCCGCCCAGCAGCTGCTGGACGCGGTCAAGCCGCTGCTGCCGAAGTCCGCCGAGGCCGAGACCGGCAAGGTCCTCGCGGACGAGCAGGCCGCGGAGATCAAGAAGGAGCTCAACAACCTCAACACGATGCTCCTCGCCTTCGCCGGCATCGCCCTCTTCGTCGGCGTCTTCCTGATCGCCAACACCTTCACCATGCTGGTCGCCCAGCGCACCAGGGAGCTGGCCCTGATGCGGGCCGTCGGTGCCTCGCGCCGCCAGGTGAAGCGTTCCGTGCTGCTGGAGGCCGGCGTGGTCGGCGCGATCGCGTCGGTGACCGGCTTCCTGCTCGGCCTCGGGCTCGCCGTCGGGCTGCGCTCGGCGATGAGCCTGACCGGTGCGAAGATCCCGGCGGGTCCGCTGGTGATCTCCCCGACCGCGATCGCCGCGGCGCTCGGCGTCGGCGTCCTGGTGACCGTGCTGGCCGCCTGGCTGCCCGCCCGCCGGGCCGCGAAGATCCCGCCGGTGGCGGCGATGAGCAGCGTGCACGCCGTCGCCACCACCAGGTCGCTGGTCGTGAGGAACTCCATCGGCGCGGTGTTCGCCCTGCTCGGCGCGGCCGGGATCGTCGCGGGTGCGGCGGCCGGCAAGGACGGCAAGATGCTCATCGCCGGCGGCGCCTTCCTGGCGCTGATCGGCGTCATCATCCTCATCCCGCTGCTGTCCCGGCCGGTGATCGCCCTGGTGCGTCCCCTGCTGATGAAGCTGTTCGGCGTCTCCGGGAAGCTGGCCGCGCAGAACGCGGTCCGTAACCCCCGGCGCACCGGAGCGACCGCCTCCGCGCTGGCGATCGGTCTGACCCTCGTCACCGGTATCTCGGTGCTGGGCGTCACGCTCGGCCAGGCCGTCGACCGGATGACGACGGACAACATCAAGGCCGACTACATGGTCTCGATGGCGAACGGCGACTCGCTCGACGAGTCGGCACTCACGGCGCTGGAGAAGGCGGACGGCATCTCGGCCGTCTCTCCCCAGCAGGCCGTCTGGCTCGAAATGGGCAGCTCGGGCTACTCGGCCTCCGGGGTCACCCCCGGGGACATACAGAAGGTGCTGGCGGTCAAGACACTGTCCGGATCGCTGGACACGCTCGCCGACGGCGGGATCGCGGTCTCCGAGAAGACGGCGAAGTCGAACGGCTGGAAGGCCGGCGACACGGTCACCGTGACGTACGAGGACGAGAAGAAGGGGAAGCTGAAGGTCGGGGCGCTCTACGAGGACAACGAGTTCCTCTCCCCCATCCTCGTGCCGAAGGCCGTGGCCGACGCGCACAGCGCCCACCCGGAGATCCGCGAGATCTACCTGAAGATGGACGGCGGCGCCAGCGAGGCCAACGAGCAGGTCGTGGTCGACGCGCTGGGTGACAACCCCGCGATGAGCATCATGGACCGGCAGGACATCCGGGACATGTTCGGCGGCTTCGTCAACACGGCGCTGAACATCATGTACGGCCTGCTGGCGATGGCTCTGATCATCGCGGTGCTCGGCGTCGTCAACACCCTGGCGATGTCGGTGTTCGAGCGGCAGCAGGAGATCGGCATGGTGCGCGCCATCGGTCTGGACAAGCGCCGGGTGAAGCGCATGATCCGGCTGGAGGCCGTGGTCATCTCGGTCTTCGGCGCACTGGTCGGCGTGGGACTCGGTACGTTCCTGGGCTGGGCGATCGGCCAGACGCTGGCCCCGTCCATCCCGCAGTACGCGCTCGTCATCCCGTGGGACCGGCTCGCGCTGTTCCTGGCGCTGGCGGGACTGGTGGGCGTGCTGGCCTCGCTGTGGCCGGCCCGCAGCGCCGCGAAGCTGAACATGCTGACGGCGATCAAGACCGAGTGACACCCGCCCGGAGCGCGCGAGGGGCCGGTGTCCGCGGGTGCGGACGCCGGCCCCTCGTGGTGTGCGGGCTCAGCCCTCCGTGGCCCGCCAGTCGCGGACACGCAGCGGCATACGGGCGGGGCCGCCCTCCTCCGGTCGCACCGCGAGGATCTGGTTGACACCGATCCTGTTGCGCTCGAAGGACAGTGCGGAAGCCGCCATGTAGAGCCGCCAGACCCGCGCGCGGCCGGGCGAGGTGGCCCGTACGGCGGCGTCCCAGTGCCGCTCCAGGTTGGTGACCCAGCGGCGCAGGGTCAGGGCGTAGTGCTCCCGGATCGCCTCGACGTCCCGGGCCTCGAAGCCGGCCTCCTCCAGGGTGGCCACGGTCCGGCCGACCGGGGCCAGTTCGCCGTCGGGGAAGACGTAGGCGTCGATGAAGGCGTCGATGTGATAGGCGGACTCGTCCTTCTCGGGCCGCCGGGCGATCTGATGGTTCAGCAGCCTGCCGCCCGGCCTGAGAAGGGCGTAGAGGTGGTCGGCGTACTCGCGGAAGCGGACCGTGCCGACGTGCTCGGCCATTCCGATCGAGGAAATCGCGTCGTACGGACCGTCCCTGACGTCCCGGTAGTCCTGGACCCGGATCTCGATCCGGTCGGTGAGCCCTTCTTCGGCGATGCGCTTGCGGGCGTAGGCGGCCTGTTCCGCGGAGAGGGTCACTCCGGTGACCAGGGCGCCGTACTCACGGGCGGCGTGGATCGCCATCGAGCCCCAGCCGCAGCCGACGTCCAGGAGCCGGTCGCCCTCCTTCAGGCCGAGCTTGCGGCTGACCAGGTCGAGCTTGTCGCGCTGGGCGTCCTCCAGGGTGCCGTTCTCCTCCCAGTAGGCGCAGGAGTAGACCATGGACGGGCCGAGAACCAGTTCGTAGAAGTCGTTGCCCACGTCGTAGTGGTGGCTGATGGCCTCCTTGTCACGGCGCCTGGTGTGCAGCGGGCCCGCCCGGCGGCGTACCTCCTCGACGGGCGGGGCGGGCGGTGGCCAGGGGCCGGCCACCTGGAGGAGACCCCGGGCGAAGGCGCGGACCCTCGGGTCGCGGACGGGGTGGACGGAGTCCTTGGCGTCGGCGCCGCGCTCCCAGAGCAGGGCGGCGAGCCGGTCGAGGACCTCGTAGAGATCTCCGTCGACGTCGATCTCACCGGCCACCCAGGCGCGCGCGAGCCCGAGTTCGCCCGGCTTCCAGATCAGCCGGCGCAGCGCACGGCGGTGACGGATCACGAGGACGGGGGCACCCGGCGGCCCGGACTCGCTTCCGTCCCAGGCCCGGATGCGAACCGGCAGGGGTTCTCCCAGCAACTCTTCGGCGAGAGCGGTCAGCCGCGACGCGGCGTCTGGCATGGCGCACACCTCCGTGGTGGTGTTTCCCAACATGCTCAAATTTCCACAAACATGCCTGAAACCACGTCACGACACCTCGGGCCGTGACGAGGTACACCTCGGTCAACAGCGCCCGGGCCGCAAGTCATCCCGCTGCCGCGCAATGGAACCGCAAAATACCTGCACACCACATCTATCCGCACTCCCTGCGGCCCGCACCCCCGGAGGCCGGGAACCCGGCAGGTCCGGACGCGCCGAAGGGGCCGCCCGCACCACGGATGGCGGACGGCCCCTTCGGGCGTGGAACGGTGTGGCCCGGGTCAGGAGGCCTTGGCCTTCTCACCCTCGGCCTTGGCGGCGGCCGGAGCCGGCGCCGGCTTGGCGGCCTCGTAGAACTCCTCGCGCGGAGTCTCCATGGCGCCCAGCGAGACGACCTCGCGCTTGAGGAACATCGCAAGCGTCCAGTCGGCGAAGATGCGGATCTTGCGGTTCCAGGTCGGCATCGCCATGCCGTGGTAGCCGCGGTGCATGTACCAGGCGAGACGGCCCTTGAGCTTGATCTTCACCTTGCCCACGACGATCATCGCGACGCCCTTGTGCAGGCCCAGACCGGCGACCGCACCCTTGTTGGCGTGGCTGTAGTCACCCTGCGGGAAGCCGCGCATCCCGGAGATGACGTTGTCGCCGAGGACCTTGGCCTGACGCAGCGCGTGCTGCGCGTTCGGCGGGCACCAGGCGTTCGGGTTGCCGGCCTTGCGGCCGACCAGGTCCGGAACCTGGGCGTTGTCGCCCGCGGCCCAGATGTAGTCGGTGCCCTGCACCTGGAGCTTCTCGGAGGTGTCGACGTGACCACGCGGGCCGAGCGGCAGACCGAAGCGGGCCAGCGCCGGGTTCGGCTTCACGCCGGCCGTCCACACGATGGTGCTGGAGTCGACCTCCAGGCCGTTCTTCAGCACGACGTGACCGTCGACGCACGAGTCCATGGAGGTGGAGAGGTAGATCTCCACACCACGGCCCTCAAGGTGCTCCTTGCCGTACGCGCCCAGCTTCGGGCCGACCTCGGGAAGGATCTTGTCGGCGGCGTCGACGAGGATGAAGCGCATGTCCTCGCGCTTCACGTTGGAGTAGTACTTCGCCGCGTCCCGGGCCATGTCCTCGACCTCGCCGATGGTCTCCGCACCGGCGAAACCGCCGCCCACGAAGACGAACGTCAGCGCCTTGCGGCGGACGTCCTCATCGGTCGTCGAGGCAGCCTTGTCCAGCTGCTCCAGGACGTGGTTGCGCAGGCCGATCGACTCCTCGATGCCCTTCATGCCGATGCCCTGCTCGGCGAGGCCGGGGATCGGGAAGGTACGGGAGACCGCGCCCATCGCGATGACGAGGTAGTCGAAGGGCAGCTCGTAGGCCTCGCCGACGAGCGGCGCGACCGTGGCGACCTTGCGGTCCTGGTCAATCGTGGTGACGCGACCGGTGAGCACCTCGGCCTTCGGCAGGACGCGTCGCAGCGGGACGACGACATGCCGAGGGGAGATGCTGCCGGCAGCAGCTTCGGGGAGGAAGGGCTGGTACGTCATGTACGAGCGAGGGTCGACGACCGTGACGGTCGCCTCCCCGTAGCGCATCTTCTTCAGAATGCGACGAGCTGCGTACAGGCCTACGTACCCACCGCCTACAACGAGGATCCTGGGACGCTCCGTGGTGCTCATGCCATCGAGTATCCACCCCCCTCGGGACCCCTGCTCGTGAGCCCCTTCACAAGGTATCCGCGCCCTTCTGCTACACTCCGCCGCCCACGTGACCCAGGTCATGGCGCCAGGGGGGAACCACGGCACCTCAGCGGACGTTGTTCACCGCTGTGAGCTGGACGTTACGTCCCTGGAAGGCTCGAACCACGGCTTCGGTCCATCCGCGCGCAACGTGCGCGGAACCCAGCCGGACCCGCCTCCTGAGGCCCCTCCGGGGGCCGTCGCGGCCCCCGGAGGGCCGAACGGGGCCCAACCGGGCCGAATTCCTTGTGAAGGAAATCACGAAGTTCGTCGCGGCGGGCCCCGGAAGGGGCCTCGCGAGCATCCCCGGAGGGCTCAGAGGTGCAGGCCGCAGTGCGTATGAGCGAGCGTCAGCGGCCCTGGAACATGCACCGGCCCGCCGGACGGCTCAGGCCACCGAGAGCGCGATGCCGTCCAGGATGTCGTGCTCGCTCACCACGACCTCACGGGCTCCGGTCCGCTCCATCACCGCGAGCAGGATCAGCGCGCCCGACGCGATCACGTCGACACGGCCCGGGTGCATCGCGGGGATCGCGGCCCGCTCCTCGTGCGTGGAGCCGGTCAGCCGTGCGGTGATCTCCTGGACCTGCTCGAGGGAGACCCGGGAGTGGTGGATCGCCTCGGGGTCGTACTCCGTCAGTTCCAGGGCCATCGCGGCCACCGTGGTGACCGTGCCGGCCAGGCCGACGAGGGTGGCGGCCCGGGAGATCGGCACGGTCTCCTCCGCCAGGTCCAGCGCGGCGCCGATGTCCGCGCGGATCGCGGCGATCCGGTCCGGGGTGGGCGGGTCCACGACGATGCCGTCCTGGACCAGATGACGCTCGGTCATCCGTACGCAGCCCATGTCCACGGAACGGGCCGCACGGACCTCGTCGTCGCCGACCACGAACTCGGTGGAGCCGCCGCCGATGTCCACAACGAGATACGGCTTCGGCAGGTGGTCGCTGCCCGCGAGCTCCTTGGTGGCGCCGTCGAAGGAGAGCTGCGCCTCCTGGTCACCGGTGATGACCTCGGGCTCCACGCCCAGGATGTCCAGGACACCGCGGACGAACTCGTCGCTGTTCTCCGCGTCGCGCGAGGCCGAGGTGGCGACGAAGCGGAGCCGCTCGGCCTTCAGTTCCTGAATGACCGCGGCGTACTCGCGGCAGGCACCGAAGGTGCGCTCCAGCGCCTCGGGGTCCAGCCGCCCGGTCCGGTCGACGCCCTGGCCGAGGCGCACGATCTGCATCCGGCGGTCGAGCTCGGTGAGCTCGCCCGTGGCCGGGTCGGCGTCGGCGACGAGCAGGCGGATGGAGTTGGTACCGCAGTCGATGGCGGCAACGCGGGTCATGGGGCTCCTGTGGTCGTGGTTGCGGGTGCTCCGGCACCCGGCCCCCGTTCCTCAAGCGCCACAGGGGCTTCGGAGTTGTCGAGGACCGGGGCCGGGGCGGAGCCCAGGGGTGTGCGGGAGGTCAGGACCCGTCGGCGCCGCACGGCGAGACGCACGGCCCCTTCGCCCACCACTCCGGCAGCATCGCGATCGCCTCGTCGCCCAGCGGGTTCACCCCGGGGCCGGCCGCCAGCGAGTGGCCGACCAGGACGTGCAGGCACTTCACGCGGTCCGGCATACCGCCCGCGCTCGGGAAGCCCTCCAGGACCTCGATGGCGTCACGGCGGGCGATGTAGTCCTCGTGCGCCACGCGGTACGCGGCGGCGAGCTCAGGGTCCGTCTGCAGACGCTCGGTCATCTCCTTCATGACCCCGTTGGCCTCCAGCGTGCCGATCGCGGAGGCGGCACGCGGACAGGTCAGGTAGAAGGTCGTCGGGAACGGCGTGCCGTCCTCCAGACGGGGCTGCGTCTCGACCACGTCCGGGTTGCCGCACGGGCAGCGGTGCGCGATGGCACGCAGTCCGCGCGGCGGGCGCCCGAGCTGCTGCTGGAACGCGGCGATGTCCGCGTCGGTGGGCGTGGTGGACTCGGTCTGCGGAGGGGGGGTTTCCATGCCTGCCTTGGTTCTGCTCGAAGGTGCTTCTCAGATGGTGCGGGTGGTGCGGGTCATGCGGGCTGCGGGTGGTGCCTGTCAGTCGCGGTCGGCGGTGTCCACGCCGTCCCAGAGGTTCGAGTGCCAGGGGCGGTCCGTCGTGCCCGGCTCCCCGCGGCGGTCCTCGGCCGCGCCGGGGTCGACCACGGTGTAGCCGGTCTCCCCCGGAAGTACGTAATGGAGGTGCTCGCGCGCCAGCCGCCGGATGTAGGCGTCGTCCTTGAGCCGCGCCTTCTCGTCGCGCAGCTCCTCGGTCCGCCGGAGCGCCTCCTGCGAGAGACGCTCCTGGTCGGCGATCTCGTCGCGCTGGGAGACGTACTGCCGCATCGGGTACGCGAGCGCGACCACGAGCGAGCAGACGACCAGGGCGAGGAACGCGGCGCGCCCGGTGAGCCGCGAGCGGCGGGCCTGGCGGCGGTTCTGGGACCGGTAGACGCGGGCCGCGGTCTGCTCACCGAGCAGTCGCAGCCTGGTCGCGGTGGAGAACCGGTCGCGGTCCTTCCCGGCCATCTCTCACGCCTCCCCATTACACACGTCGGTCCCCGCACACGGTACGGGACCGAGTGCGGGGACGGACGGAGGCTGGTGACTTAAGGCCCGCGACGGGCCTGCGGTCAGCCCCGGGAGCCGGTGATCAGCCCTTGAAGCGGGGGAACGCCGAGCGGCCCGCGTACACCGCGGCGTCGTCGAGGATCTCCTCGATGCGCAGCAGCTGGTTGTACTTGGCGACACGGTCCGAACGGGCCGGGGCGCCGGTCTTGATCTGACCGCAGTTCACGGCGACGGCGAGGTCGGCGATCGTGACGTCCTCGGTCTCGCCGGAACGGTGCGACATCATGCACTTGAAGCCGTTGCGCTGGGCCATCTCGACGGCGTCCAGGGTCTCGGTCAGGGAACCGATCTGGTTGACCTTCACGAGCAGGGCGTTCGCGGAGCCCTCCTCAATGCCGCGGGCCAGGCGCTCCGGGTTGGTGACGAAGAGGTCGTCGCCGACGATCTGCACCTTGGAGCCGAGCTTGTCGGTGATGACCTTCCAGCCGGCCCAGTCGTCCTCGTACAGCGGGTCCTCGATGGAGATGAGCGGGTACGCGGAGACGAGCTCCTCGTAGTACTCGGTCATCTCGGCGGCCGAGCGGGACTTGCCCTCGAACTCGTACACGCCGTCCTTGTAGAACTCGGACGCGGCGACGTCGAGCGCGAGGCCGATGTCGCGGCCGGGGACGTAACCGGCCTCCTTGATGGCCTCGACGATGAGGTCCAGGGCGGCGCGGTTGGACTCCAGGTTCGGGGCGAAGCCGCCCTCGTCACCGAGACCGGTGGACAGGCCCTTGGTCTTCAGGACCTTCTTCAGCGTGTGGTAGACCTCCGCGCCCCAGCGCAGGGCCTCGGAGAACGACTCGGCGCCGATCGGCGCGATCATGAACTCCTGGATGTCCACGTTGGAGTCGGCGTGCGAGCCGCCGTTCAGGATGTTCATCATCGGAACGGGCAGCAGGTGCGCGTTCGGGCCGCCGAGGTAGCGGAAGAGCGGCAGGTCGGACGCCTCGGAGGCGGCGTGCGCGACGGCCAGCGAGACGCCGAGGATGGCGTTGGCGCCGAGCGAGCCCTTGTTCTCGGTGGCGTCCAGGTCGAACATGGCCTGGTCGATGAGGCGCTGCTCGGTGGCGTCGTACCCGACGAGCTCCGGGCCGATCTGCTCGATGACGGCGAGGACGGCCTTCTCCACGCCCTTGCCCATGTAACGGTTGGGGTCTCCGTCGCGAAGCTCAATGGCCTCGAACGCACCGGTGGAGGCGCCGGACGGAACAGCAGCACGTCCCGTGCTGCCGTCGTCGAGGCCAACCTCGACCTCGACCGTGGGGTTGCCCCGGGAGTCGAGGATTTCCCTGGCTACGACGACGTCGATGGACGGCACGAGGCATCTCCTTCTGGGATATGACACTGGTTGTGCAGGGTCACCGTGGTCACTGTGGCCTTGCGGCATGAGCCTATCCGGCCGGGCTCCATCGGCCAGCCGGGCGCCCGTCCCCTGGGACGAAAAAGGACCCAAGGGTATGCATTCGCGGGCAAAGCTCCAGAAAATTACTGCCCAGTAACTACAACACTTGAACACTCGGGCGTCAGCGGCCGGTGCCCGGGCCGGCGCCACCGGGTGAAAAGACCCGGCCCGGCGCGCACGGGGGAGAGCGCACCGGGCCGGGAGCTGAGCGGGAGGGATGCCGCCGGACACCCCCTCCGGTCGGGAGGAGAGTCCCAGGTACTACTTCGTCAGGTGGAGCTGCTGACCCGGGAAGATCAGGTCGGCGTCCTTGACGATGTCGTCGTTCAGGTCGAACAGCTTCTCCCAGCCGCCCTTGACGTCCTGCTTCTCGGCGATCTTGCTGAGGGTGTCGCCGGCCTTCACCTTGTACTCGCCGTCACCCTTCGCAACCTTCTCGCCGGTCGGGGTGGTGACGGTCTTCGGCGCGGTGCGCTGCTCGCTGCGCGTGGTGGGCTGCTCGGCCTTGCGCTCCGGCTGGGCCTGCTGCTGCGGCTCCTGCTCGGCGCCGCTCTCCGTGGAGCCGGTGTCGACACCCGGGTCCACGCCGTCGTTGGTCAGGTTGCCGGCGCCGGCGCAGGCCCAGGCACCCGGGCCCTGCAGGTCGAGAAGCTTCTCGGCGGCGGCGATCTGCTGCGACTTGCTGGCGAGGTCGGCGCGCGCGGCGTACTGCGTGCCGCCGGCGGCGGCCCAGCTGGACTGCGAGAACTGCAGACCGCCGTAGTAGCCGTTGCCGGTGTTGATGGACCAGTTCCCGCCGGACTCGCACTGCGCGACGGCGTCCCACGTGGCGACGGAGGCGGCGGAGGCGTTGGTCGCGCCCATCAGCGGGACGGCGATCGCGGCACCGGCCACACCGGCGAGCGTGGCGACACGGGCGGCCTTGGACGGGCGGCGGTGCTTGGCCTTGCTGGAAAACAGCATGGAGCTTCTCCTCACCGACGCCTACGAGGTGAGCTGTCGGGTTCGGGCCAAGTGAGTTGCCCGGTCGCATGTCCTAGCACGCGACTTAACCCCAAGCCGGTCCTGAGTCGTCTCCCGACGATCGGGCCCGGCGCTTACCTGGGTCCCCCGCTCCTGCCTACGGCGCTTTACGCGTCTGTTCCCTTCGACCGACGGCAGGATTCGGCGTGACGGTCGACGGGGCCCGCGGTGCGAGCGGTTCCGACCGTAAACATAGGCAACCCCGACATTCAAAGAGGGACATACCGGCCATACGGGTTTTTCTCGTCCTGGAGGAAAGAACGTTTCCGCAGGTCGGAGCGGCCCCGGACGCATCACCCGGGCACACCAGGCCAGTTGAAGCAAAGAGACCCATGTCTCACTTACGCATAAGTGGACATAGGCCTCTGAACTACCCCTGAATTTGGGGCGTTTTCCCGAATTGGATCAGTTGCTCTCGGAGCCCTCCGCGGCGTCCAGCGGCCCCAGATCGAGGCTCTGGCCGGGGAGGATCAGGTCCGGGTCGGAGCCCAGCTCGCTCTTGTTGGTCTCGTACAGCTCGGTCCAGCCGCCGGGAACCTTCTGTGCGTCAGCAATCGCCCAGAGGTTGTCGCCGGGCCGGACGGTGTACTCGCCGTCGGCGCTCGGCGCACCCGCGTCGCGGGCCTGGCCGTCCCCACGCGAGGCGTGACGTCCGGAGTCGCGCCCGTCCCGGCCCGTCTCCTGGCTCGCCTCGGGCGCCGGTGCGCCGCGGTGCTTGCCGCCGCCCTGGTCCGCGTCGGCCGGAGCCTCGGACGCCTCGGGGGCCGGTGTGGTGGTGGGCGGGGCCGTCGTGCCGGAGTCCTCGGAGCCGGGCGAATCGCCGGTCTCGCCGTTCTTGTCGGACTCGCTCGCCGCGCCCGACTCGCCGGACTTGGCCGAATCGCCCTTCTTGTTCGCCTTCTTCGTCGCACTGTCCGACGAGGTGCCGGCCGCGTCGTCGGACGGGAAGAGCCCGTCCGTCAGGCCGGCGGAGGGGCTGTCGCCCGGGTCGACACCCGGCAGCGACCCGTCAGGCGCGAGCCCTGAGATCACCGCGCAGCTCGGCCAGGCCTGCGGACCCTGGTCCGCCAGGACCTTCTCCGCCACGGAGATCTGCTGCGAGCGGCTGGCGAGGTCGGCGCGGGGCGCGTACGCCGGGCCGCCGTACGCCGACCAGGTGTCCTGGGAGAACTGGAGGCCACCGTAGAAGCCGTTGCCCAGGTCCGCGCTCCACATGCCGCCGCTCTCGCACTCGGCGACCCGGTCCCAGGTCGAGGCGTCAGCGGCGTGCGCACCGGTCGCGCCGAGCAGCGGAATGGCGATGGCCGATCCCGTCACGCCTGCGGCGACGACGATGGCGGGTGCCTGGCGAGGGCGGCGGTGTCTGCCGTTCGCGGAGCCCATGGGAATGCCTTCCGTGTGACTGAAACATGTGACTGCTGTGGTGAACGGTGAACTTAGCGGGACTCGAACGTGTGTCACAAGTCGATGCAGCGGAGATCACGTAAAAGTCACAGAGTTGACAGAGCGTCACCTTGCGCGGCCGGCGATCCCGGGGCGAACTCCACCGGAAGGGTGCGCAGTCCGCGCATGATGAGCCCGCCGCGCCACCGCAAATCGGCAGGATCCGCAGCGAGCCGCAGGTCAGGCAGCCGCTTCAACAGCGTTGCCAGCGCGGTCTGTCCCTCCAGCCTGGCGAGCGGTGCCCCCAGGCAGTAGTGGATGCCGTGCCCGTATCCGAGGTGCTGATTGTCACTCCGTGCGAGGTTCAGAGTGTCCGCATCGCGGAATCGTTCCGGGTCCCGGTCGGCGGCGGCGAGGACCACGAGCACGGGGTCCCCGGCGGCGATCTCCTGCCCGCCGAGCGTGACGGGCTCGGTCGCGTACCGCCAGGTGGCGAGCTCCACCGGGCCGTCGTAGCGCAGCAGTTCCTCCAGACCGGTGGCGAGGAGGTCCGTGTCACCCGCGGCGAGCGAACGCTGAAGCCGTTCGCGCTCGACGGGGTTGCGCAGCAGGGCGTACGTCCCGTTGCCGATGAGGTTGACCGTTGTCTCGAAGCCGGCGAAGAGGAGGATGAACGCCATCGCGGCGGCCTCGTTCTCCGTGAGGTGCTCGCCGTGGTCGCTCGTCCGGATCAGCCCCGAGATCAGGTCGTCACCCGGATTCTCCCGTTTGCGGTGGATCAGTTCGGCGAGGTAGTTGCGCATCTTCTTCACGGACCTGGCCACGCCGCCGCGCGGGCCGCCACCGTGCCGGATCATCATGCCCGCCCAGTCGCGGAAGTCGTCCTGGTCCTCCGGCGGGACGCCGAGCAGGTCACAGATCGCGTAGATGGGCAGCGGGAAAGCGAAGTCGTGGATGAGGTCGGCTTTCCCCTCCTCGATGAAGTTGTCGATGAGGCGGTCGGTCAGCTCCTGCACGCGGGGCGCGAACTCCGCGACCCGGCGCGGGGTGAACGCCTTGGCCACGAGGCGGCGAAGCCGGGTGTGGTCCGGCGGATCGATGTTCAGCAGATGCGTCATCAGCTCCGCCTTGCGCTCCCCCGGGATGCCCGTCCGGCCCTTGGCGTGCGCCGATCCGGCATGGTGCGCCGGGTTCTTGGACAGCCGGGCGTCGGCGAGTGCCTGCCGGGCGTCCGCGTACCGGGTCACCAGCCACGCCTCGACCCCGCTGGGCAGGGTCGTCCGGTGTACGGGGCTGTGCTCGCGGAGCCAGGCGTACGCGGGGTAGGGGTCGGTCGCGAACTCCCAGGTGAAGAGCTCGGGGGCGGCGGGGGCCCCGGGGACCGCTGCCCCGTGGTCCACGGGGCAGCCGGCGGGGGTGGCTTCGGCACCAGGGGTGGCCTGGGTGTCTCCGGGAGGAGGCCCGGAGGGGTTGCCGCCAGGGCCTTCGGCGGGCGTTCCGGAGGGGTTGCCCGCAGGGCCTTCGGCGGGGGTGTCTGCTGCGGCTGCGGCGGGGCTGTCGTTCACCCCTCGACGTTAGCCGCCTTCTCCCCGCCCTCCGCCGCCAGGATCGCGTCGCGATAGGTGCGGGCCGCCGCGCGCAGGGCGGCCTCCGGGTCGGCTCCGTCCCTCTCGGCCTGTACGGCGAGGGCGAGGAGCTCGTATCCGATGGAGTCACCCGCCGGGAGCGGGACATCGAGCCCGGCGACGCGGACGCGGCTGCCGAGCTTGGCCGCCAGCGCCAGGCCGGGCTGGCCGAGGGGTACGCCTTCGGTGACCGAGTCGCGCTGCTTCTCGATCGCCTTGGTGCGCTGCCAGTGCGCGTGGACGTCCTCGGGGGTCTCCGCGGTCTCGTCGCCGAAGACGTGCGGGTGGCGGTGGATCAGCTTCTCCACGAGGCCGGCCGCGACATCGTCGATGTCGAACGGCTCGTCGGGGTCCTCCTGCGCGATCCGGGCGTGGAAGACGACCTGGAGCAGGACGTCCCCCAGCTCCTCGCGCAGTTCGTCCCGGTCGCCGTCCTCGATCGCCTCGACGAGCTCGTACGCCTCCTCGATGGCGTACTTGGCGAGACCCTGGTGCGTCTTCTGCGAGGACCACGGACAGACGCGCCTGATCCGGTCCATGACCTGGATCAGATCGAGGAGCCTGGCGCCCGGCAGGTCGTACGAACCGGGCAGCAGCTCCAGGTCCGGCATCTGGACCCGGCCCGAGCCGCCGAGCCGGGCGAGCCCGTCGGTCAGCGGCTGGTTCCCCTCGCCGCCCACCAGCACCACCACGGTCCGGCCGCCCACGCAGTCGTCGACGAGTTCCTGGGCGGTCGGCACCCCGTGGCCGACCGTGACGCCCGCCTCGCGGAGGTACGGCAGCTGCGGATGGTGCTGTTCCCCGCACACCACCCGGTCCGCCGCGTGCAGGGTCTGCCAGGCGGGCCAGGACAGCAGTCCCGGGGCCACCCGGTGGCTGGCGGTGAGCAGGACGATACGGCCGGGGTCGCCGGGGGCTTCAGCGTTCACCCCTCGAACCTACCCCGGTCCGCACCCGCCCCGGTCAGGCGCCTGCCTCGGGGACCGGCTGCTCGAACTCGGTGACCTGGGTGATCCACGGGGCCTTGTAGTTGCCGAGCTGGATCTGCTCGTCGTCCCAGACGCCGAAGCGCGGGTTGACGTCGATGTCGAGGGCCTTCGACGCCTTGGTGAGCGCCTGGCCGACGACCTTCTGGCCCTCGGGGGACGACAGGTCGGTGCCGAGCGCCTGGGCGAGCTTCGGCAGCTGCACCTCGCGGCGCAGGTTGCTCTCGATCTGGTCCGGAGCCACCCAGCGCTGCTGGAGCATCATCGCCTGGAGCTGCTTGTCACCGCCGGACTGCGCGGCAGCCGCCGTGCGCATCTCCTGGATCTCCTTGCGGCTGACCGTCACCCCGGCGTCCTGCGACGCCCGGTCCAGGATCCGCCCGAAGATGATGCCGTGCAGTTTGGCGCGGCTGAGCTGCCCGGAGCCCTTCACCAGTTCCGCGGACTGCGCCGAGCTCTCCTGTGCGCTGCGCACGTCCGACACCTGCGCCTGGAGCGCGGACACCTCGATGCGTTCCCCGCCGACGACGGCCGCGGAGCCCGGATGGGCTTCGCTCCCGCAGGCGGACAGGAGCGGCACCCCGACGAGCAGTGCGGCTGAGACGGAGAGCGCGGTGCGACGGCGGCGGTGCAAAGGAGCCTCCCGGGGAGAGTTTGTGCATCAGTGCACAAAGCCTTGCGGTGATCGATGTTAGGCAGTGGATGTGATTGGGGCCACTGATTCGACCAACGATTCGGCAGGAGTTGGGGATGCGGCGCGCCCACGGGGCCTTCGGAGCACGCGTTCGACCCCGGGACCGCGCCTTCGTCCCGGCTTTCAGCCGCCCCGGACGTCCTGCTGGTGCTCCAGTTGTCTGCGCAGTTCGACCGGGAGCGGGTGGTGCGGCCCGTAGGCGCGCTCCGCGTCGTACATGAGGGTCTGCAACTGCCCGCGCCCGGCCGCGTGATCGCCCACGGCGAGCAGCAGGTGGCCGATGCGGTGCCGGATGTCGAAGGCACGGCCCGGGTCGGCGGTGACGGCCCCGTACGTGTTCTCGTAGTAGGGCAGGACCGCGCGGTACTCGGTGAGCGCGGCGGCCGGTTCGCCCAGCTGTTCCAGGCACTGAGCCGCGTCGTAGCGGAACTGAAGGGTCTGTACGTCGGCCGGGCCGGCCTCGGCCGTGCGGTCCTCGGCGAGGCGGCGCAGCTCCGGCAGGGCGCGGCGGTACTGGCCGTCGTCCATCAGCGTGGCCGCGTACTGCTTGCGCAGGATGCGGACGACGGATGAGTGCTCCCCGTGTTCCGCCGCGGCGGCCGGGAGGATGCCTCCGAGGATGTCCACTGCCCGGGTGATCCGGCCCTCCACGAGGAGCTGCTTCACCTCGTCGACGGCGCGTGCGATGTCCGGGCGGGCGGGCGCGCCGGGCGCCGGCGCCGGGGGTACGGGCCCGGGGCCCTGCGCGGCGGCCCGGTCCGGCCACGGGGCGTGCGGCCGCAGGAACGGCCGGGTCGGGTCGAGCGGTCCCGCCGGCGCGCCCCGGGCGGGCAGCAGGGGCGCGAGCGTCTCGTACACCTCCTGGGCGGAGGCCGGCCTGGCCTGCGGGTCCTTGGCGAGCAGCCGCAGGACGAGCGCTTCGAGCTGCGCCGGGACCTCGGCCCTGAGGTGGCGGACCGGCAGCGGAGGTTCGTAGAGGTGGCGGTGCAGGACGCCGAGTGCGGTGGAACCCGCGAACGGGACGTCCCCGCTGAGGAGTTCGTGAAGGAGGACGCCGAGGGCGTAGAGGTCGGTGTACGGGCCGACGGCGCCGCCCATCGCCTGCTCGGGGGCCATGTAGGCAGGGGAGCCGATCGGTGAACCGGTGTGCGTGAGCCGGGTCGTGTCGGTGTCCAGGACGGAGGCGACCCCCAGGTCGAGGACGGTGACGGTGCCGTCGGGCCGCACCATGACGTTGCGGGGCTTCAGGTCCCGGTGCACGATCGGCACCGCGTGCACGGCGGACAGCACGGCGCAGAGCTGCGCGGCGACCGCGACGGCCCAGGGCCACGGATACGGGTCGTGTTCGGCGAGGTGGTCGGCGAGGTCGGCGCCCTCGACGTACTGCATGACCAGGTAGAGGTCCTCGCCGTCGTTGCCTGCGTCGTGGACGGTGACCAGGCCGGGGTGGTCGACCTGCGCGGTGACCCTGCACTCGCGTACGAAGCGGCGGCGCAGCTCGCCGGCCGCGTCGCTGCCGGTGGGCCCGGCCACCCGGTCCGGACGCACCAGTTTGACGGCGACGCGGCGGTCGAGCCGCCGGTCGTACGCCGTCCACACCTGGCCCATACCGCCCTGGCCCAGGATGGTCGCCAGCTCGTACCGCGCGGCGATGACGCGTCCGGTCACCGGCCTTCGCCCTCCTTACGGAGGTAGTCGCTCAGCTCGTCGAGCTCGGCCCTGACCTGGTCGAGCCGCTGGGGTGCGGCGGGGGGCGGGGTGTGGGGCGTCGGCTCGGGTACGGCGGGCGCAGGGGTGTGGGCCGTCTGCTGGGGTACGCCGGGCGGGTAGCCGTAGCCGGGGTGCGGGGGCTGCCGGTCGGGCGGCGGGGTGTGCTGCTGAGGGGCGTGCTGCGGCGGCGGGGTGTGCTGCGGCGGTGCGTATCCGCCGTACTGCGCTTGCCCGTAGCCCTGGGGTTGCGGAAGCGGCAGAGGGAGGCGGGGGCCATGGGGTCCCGTCGGGCCGTAGTGGCGGATCTCCGCGTACAGGTAGTAGGCCACCACGCCGATCATCACGCCGAACAGCCAGGAGATGCCGATGAACGCCTCGGCGTCGGTGGTCTTCTCGGGATCGTCCGGCATGGCGATCATGAACGCGAAAAGCCCCGTGTTGAGCCCGAACACGAGGACGAGCAGGCCCCAGTCACGCCCCTTACGGGTCACGATCGCGAGCCGCAGCATCGCTGCCCAGCCCAGGAGTCCGCAGCTCAGCACGGTCAGCGCCACGAAAAGCACGCGCAGGGCCGTCAGCGCTGCCGAGGACGGTCGCCGCTTCGGTGGCTGCTCCGGCGGATAGCCGTAGCCGTGCATGTGACGCTCCAGGAATGCATATGGCGGACGTGTGCAGTGAGCGTATACACCGACACGGACAGCCGGTCCCTGGTTGTGCACAACCGTTGTGCATCACGTCACTTCGGCGCGACCGTACCGTCCGCCAGCCCGTCGTACATCCCCTGCACCAGGAGCCCGCCGAGCCGCCCGGCCGTACGCAGCGCCTCCTCGAACGCGGCGAGCTGCCGGAACTGCTCCCCGTACCGCTGCTGTTCGGCCAGCGGCAGCCGGGGCAGCTGGAGCCGCCGGGCATCGAGCCGGGTGGCGGTGGAGGCGTAACTGCTGGCCTGCCGGTTGTTGGCGGTGCCGCGCAGGAAGCCGGCGAGGAACCACGGGTCGAGGGCGGCCGGGTCGGGCCGCAGCAGCTGGAGGTTGCGGCCGAGGGCGGCGCCCGCGGTGGCCTCGTCGACGACCCTGGCGACCGAGCCGCCTCCGAGCACGGGGACCACGACGTCGCCGGGCTGCAGGAGGAGCGGTTCGTCGGTGGCTGAATCGGGCGCGGCTCCTTCGGCGTGAGCGGCGGCGGGGGCGGTCGGCGGGCCGCTGGGGGGCGTACCGCCGAGGACGTCGTGTTCCGTGAGGACGGGGGCGCCCGCGGTGCCGGAGCCGGCCGTGCCGGAGGCTCCGGTACGCAGCTGGAGGGCGCCCGCGCGGGCCAGTTCACCGACGGTGGTGAGGGGCCAGCGGGCCGGGTCCGAGAGGTCGGCGGGAGGCGGCGTGAGGCGTGCGGTGACGCGCAGGGTGTCGGCCAGCCGCTCCCGTACGCGGCTCAGCTCGGCCGCTCCGCCGCCGGGGGCGGGGCGCGGGAGGTAGCGGGCCGGGGCCAGGTCCACGTCGTCGTCCAGGAGCTCGATGACGGGGACGGCTCGGCTGAGCCCCGGGCGGGCGGTGGGGGCCGTCGCCCCGGCGGGGACGCCGCGGTCCGTGGCGCGGTCCGCGGTGCCGGCCCGGTCCGTGCGGCTGAAGGTCTGCCAGGCGTCGAGTACGGCGTTCCGCACGGCCGGCCAGTCGAGCCGGTCCCGGCCGCCGCCCGCCGGGGCACCCGGACCGGTGGCCGTCTCGGCCGGCTCGGCGGTGTCGACGAGCAGGAGTTCGGGCGCGGGGCGGAGGCCGCCGCCCGGCTTGCGCAGCACCCAGAGGTGGAGCGGGATGCCGTACGGGGGTGCGGCCCCGGCGGGGAGCGCGATGACGGCGCGGAGTGCGCCACGGCGGAGCAGATCGGCGCGGATGCGGCGGCCGGAGCGGCGGGACGCGGCGGCCGGGGGCATCAGCAGGACCGCGGTGCCGCCCTCGCGCAGATGGGCCAGCGCGTGCTGGACCCAGGCGAGTTCGGACTCGGTGCGGGCAGGGAAGCCGTACTCCCAGCGCGGGTCGTAGGCCAGCTCGTCGTGCCCCCAGTTGCGTTCGTTGAACGGCGGGTGGCACAGCACGGCGTCCACGGCCAGCTGCGGGAAGGCATCGGCGCGCAGGGTGTCGCCGGTGAGCACGGTCAGCGCCGGGCGCTCGGCTCCCGAGCCCTCGGCCTGGAGGGCGAGGCGGAGCGCCGTGAGCGCGGCGAGGTCGGGGTCCGCCTCCTGGGCGTACAGGGCTGTGGGCCGGCTGACTGCGCGCAGCAGGGCGCCCGTTCCGGCGGCCGGGTCGAGGACGGTGCGGGCGGGCCCGCCCGGCTGGGTGCCGGTCTCCTTGGAAGGCTCCGCGAGGTCCGCCATGAGTTCGGCGAGGCCGGGTGGAGTGAGCGTGTACTGGCGCGGGTTGGCGTCCAGCTGGCGGCCGGACAGGAACTCGAAGCACTGCCGGGCGCCGGCCTCGGCGGCCAGCTCGACGGCGGCGCGCAGCAGCGGGACGGAGGGGAGGAGGGCAGCGGCGGCGGGCGTGGGAACCGCTCGTCCACCGGGAGCCGGGTGCGCCGGCGCGCGGCCCGCCGGCCACCCCGCGGCAGCGTCCTGCCCGCCGCCCGGTCCGGTGTCCGCGCCGGTGTCGGCTCCCGTGTCCAGTCCGAAGCGCGCGGTGAGGACCTCCTCGATCGCCACCGGCAGCACACCGGCCATCCGCTCGTCCGACACGGCGCTGATCTCCAGCCACGCGGTGGGCCTGTCCCGTACGAGCAGCAGGGCGCAGCCGGTGTGGATCAGCGCGGTCACGGCTCCGGCCGGGTGCCCGGCCAACTGCTGCCAGACACGCTCACGCAGGGGGACCTCGGCGAGCTTGCCCTGGTCGCGCAGCCACCCCTCGACCTCGGCCAGCGCGAAGGAGGGGCTCGTCTCCGTGCCGCCGACCGGCTTGGGGAAGTCGGCGTGGCGGCGGCGCCAGTTGCTGACGGCCGCGCGGCCCACTCCCGCGAGCCGGGCGATCCCGGCCGCGGTCACCTCTGTCGTGTTCTCCGGCACTGACCGACTCCCTGCTCCGCTGCTCTGCCGCTGCCTGTTGCTGTCTGTTGCTGCCCGGTGCTGTCGCCCTGAAGCTGTCCCGCTGTCGCCCCGCTGCCACCCCGCTGCCCCTGGAGCTGTGTCGGCGAGCATACCGACAGACCATTCCCCCAGCACTTCACAGTGTGGATGAAGCCATTCCCCGTGAACCGTGTTGACTCGGTTCACAGGCTCTGGTCTTATTGACACGTCACCGCAGAACAGTGGTGCGCAGAACCGCTCACTCTTCATACCTGCTTCTTCGCCGGAGGGCACACCCATGTCCCAGTTCACACAGCCCCAGCAGCCGTTCACGCCCGCCCAGATGCCCGGCGTCCCGTCCGCCCGCAACGGGGTGGGCACCGCGGCCCTCGTCCTCGGCATCATCGGCTGCGTCTCCGGCCTGATCCCCTTCTTCTTCTGGATGGCGGGCATCCTCGGCCTCATCGCCCTGATCCTGGGCCTCGTCGGACGCGGCCGGGCGAAGCGCGGCGAGGCGACCAACAAGGGCGTCACCACCTTCGGGGCCGTCCTCGGCCTCCTCGCGCTGATCCTGTCGGTGGTCGGTGCGGTCATCACCTTCAAGGCGGTGGACGACGCGGTGGACAAGATCAACGAGTCGGCCCCGGCCGGTTCGGCGCCGAAGGAGCCGGGCGCCGCGAAGGACACCCCGGCACCGGAGAAGACCGAGGAAGCACCCGCGGAAGAGCCCACGGGGGAAGCTCTGGAAGAGCGTGACACCGCCGTGTACGACGACGGCCTGGAGATCACCGTCGGCAACGCCGCCGCGTACACCCCGGACGCGTACGCCGCGGGCCACACCAAGGGCAACCGCGCCTACAAGGTCTCGGTGATCGTCGAGAACAAGACCGAGGAGAAGTTCGACGCGGTCCTCGTCAGCGTCGACGCCCGGGCCGGCGAGGACGGCGTGAGCGCCGAGCAGATCTTCGACGGCAAGGTCGGCGAGGGCTTCACCGGCACGGTCCTGCCGGGCAAGAAGGTCACGGTGCAGTTCGCCTTCGACACCCCGGCCGACGCCAGGAACCTGACCGTCGAGGTCAGCCCGGGCCTCGAATGGGACGCGAGCCAGTGGGAGCTGAAGCTCTGACCGGGCACCCCTCCCCCGCCTCCCCGGCGCCCGAGCCCCGCTTCACCCCTGACACCCCGGAGCCCGCACCATGCATCCCGTAGCCCGCACCGCCGCAGCCGCTCTCTGCACCGTCGCGGCGCTGGGCCTCACCGCCTGCGGCTCGCTCCTCGAAGACTCCGCCTCCAAGGAACCGTTCGCCGGCCTGACGGCTCCGGAGGTCACGAACAAGGCGCTGGCCGCGACCCGGGCCGCCACCTCCGTACGTCTGGCCGTGACGACGGAATCGGCGGACGGCCCGGTCCAGGTGTTCGTCGCGACCGGGGCGCGGGGCGCGTGCACGGGGACGTTCTCCATGGGGTCGGCGGGGACCATGGAGCTGATCCGGGCCGACGGTGTGGTCTACACGAAGTCCGACGAGGCGATGCTGCGGGCCGCCTCGGCGGACAGCTCCGGCGGCGACGCGGAAGCCGACGTCAAGAAGCTCAACAGCCGGTGGGTGAAGGCACGTCCCGACGACCGGCGGACGGCCGAGAGCCTGCGCTACTGCGATCCGCGGAGTGTGCTCGACCGCTTGGCGGCGAAAAGCGGCACCGCGCGCAAGGGCGGACAGTCGTCGGTCGGCGGCCGGCCGACGCTCACCCTGACGGGCGCTCCGGCAGGAACGGCCGGCGGCTCATGGACGGCGAGCGTCGCCACCGAGGGCCTGCCCCATCTCCTGAGGATGCGCGTGACCGAGCGGGGACGCCCACCGCTGACCGTGGAGTTCTCCGAGTTCGGCAAGCCCGTCACGGCGAAGAAGCCCGCCACCTCCTGACCTCGCCCGTCCCCCGCACACACCCGTGTACGGGGGACGGGCCGTCGGCGTCACGAAGGCCCGGTTCACACCCGGTGGCGCACCCACACGTTCGGCTCCGCGTAGACCCCGTACCCGTGCGCGAGGGAACAGTGCACCGGTACCAGCGCACCCGGCACCTCCACCGGTCCCTCCACGTCGAACGGCAGCCCGGTCCAGCTCCGCCACTGCGCGAGCGAACCGCTCACCGTCATCGACACCGGCGCCACCGCCTCGATCACCCCGCCCGCCCGTACGTGGACGCGCAGCCACGGGTCGTACGGCAGACCGTCCTCGTCCCGCGTCCGGCGCGCGTACTCCTCCATCGGCGTGGACGCCTCCAGGTGTTTGGCGTTGGGCCGCACCGGGGCGACGAGTTCCCCGAAGCCGAGCCGTGCGGTGTTCTCCCGCAGCGCCGCCACCATCCGCCCCGATATCCCCCGGCCCAGCTTCCCCTCGGCGACCGTGATCTCGATCGCGCTGACCGTGTCCGGCGTACGCGCGCGGCGCAGGTCCGAGAACGCCCACAGCAGCACCTGGTCCCAGCCGCCCGGAGGCAGCTCCCGGCGCCCGGCCACGTCCAGGGCGAACGGCACGCTGTAGGCGCGGGCCACGACGGTGCCTTCGTCGTCCGTCGCCACGAGCACGTACTCGGGGAACTCGACAGCGATCCGGGGGAAGTTGGCCCAGCCGACCAGGTCCTCAAGGACGAACTGCGGCCACGTGTCGGGCATCTCACCCATGGGACCGGCCAGTTCAGGGCGTTCGGCGAGCGTGGTGATGATCATCTTCATGGGGAACACGCTAGTGAGCGAGCGCCGGACGTCCACCGAATTATCCCGGACCGGGGCGCCGGCCCTCGGCGATACTCGTCCGACACGTCACGGGGGGGGTGGACTGCCCGTCAGCCGCCGCACTGAGCGAGCATCATGTCCTTGTCCGGGGCCGTCACCGGCATCTCGTACTTCCGCGCCACCTGCGCGAACCGCACCGCGTACGCGCAGCGGACTCGCTTGTTCGGCGGGAGCCAGGAGGCGGGGCCGGAGTCGCCCTTGGAGGAGTTGGCGCGACCCTCGACGGGAAGCAGGTTGAGCACGTCGTTGGCGAGCCGCTCGCGCTTGCTCTCCGACCAGCGCGCGGCGCCCATCTGCCAGCTGTAGGAGAGCGGCACGACGTGGTCGATCTGGACCTCGGCGGCCCGCTCCTTGCGCCAGTCGAGCGTCTGGCCTGTGTACGGGTCGTACAGCTTCATCGCGACGACGACGCAGTCCGACCCGCCACGGAACCGGAGCCCCCGGCCGTCACGGTGCAGGAGGTCGTTACGGGTTATCTGCAGCTCCTTCATCGATGCGATGCACGTGAGGCACAGTCGTAACCCATTCCTGTCCCTCGCCGTTATCGGTCATGCCATGAGGCACATGAGCGACATCGGAGACAGGAAGCAGATCCATGATGTTATGCACAGAGAAGGCCGTCTCGCCCACCACCGGCGAGACCACCTGGCTCCTGGTCGACGAGGAGACGTACGCACCTCACCCCGAAGCCCGTGAGTTCTCCCTGTATCTGCGCGGAGCCGGGCGGTCACCGCAGACACAGCGCGCGTACATCCCCAGAATCGGCCGCTTCCTCAATTGGTGCGCAGAGCGGGGCACCGACTGGAGGACCGTCCGGCTCGGGGACATGAGTCTGTTCAAGTTCTACGTCGAGCGGACACCGACCCAGTACGGGCGGCCCCCGTCCGGCAAGACGGTCAACGCTACGCTCACAGCGGTGTGTGAGTTCCTCCGCTTCTGCGCGATTCAGGGACATGTGGCTCACGAAGTCGCCGAGCGTCTCAGCGAGCCGCGCTTCCTCACCCACCCACCGGCCGGCTTCGATCCCGGCGAGGGCGGCCAGCACCTGATGGTCAAAGCCCGCGTCCTTAAGGCGCCGGAGATCGAGCGAGCACCGCAGACGCTCACCGGTGTCCAGACGGAGCAGGTCATCGGCGCCGCTCGCACCGCGCGCGACCGGCTGCTGTTGACAGTCCTGGTGGAAGCGGGCCTCCGCATCGGCGAAGCTCTCGGACTGCGGCGTGAGGACATGCATCTGCTCCCCGACTCCACACACCTGGGCTGCCGAACCGGTGGCGCACACCTGCACGTCAGGCCCCGTCACGACAACGTGAACGGGGCGCGGGCCAAAGCCGGGCGCCCTCGCATGGTCCCACTCACGCCAGAAGTGGTGCACCGCTACCGCGATCATCTCGCCGAGCGTGAACAGGTAATCGGCTCCGCCGACTGTGACTACGTCTTCCTCAACCTCGTCGGCGTCCACGCGGGGCACCCACTCTCCTACTCCAACACCAAGCAAGTGGTCGAACGTATCGGGAAGCGCTGCGGATTCACCGCCCGACCGCACATGATGCGGCACACAGCCGCCACTCGCTGGATCCGTAACGGGGTCGCCCCGGACGTCGTACAGACCTTGCTGGGGCACGCCTCCTCAGCGAGCACCGCCGTCTACGTGCACGCCCAGGACGAGGATCTCCGCGCGGCCGTTGAGGCCGTCGAAAGTCTCGCGCCGGAGCTGCTGCGATGACCGTTGCGCTCCTCCGCTCCCCTGCCCTTCCTGCCGTCCCCGGTTCCCCGGAGTGGCCGTCGTGGCTCGCGGCACGCCTGCCGTCGGGTTGGCGCACGGGTGAGTGGGACCCCGTTCAGGCACTCTTCACTGCCGATCCCGACAACCCTACGACCAGCGTCTTCGTATGCTCCGTCGGCGCCTGTGGCACCCATGTAGCGAGTAACGGATCCCGCTGCGACGCCTGCCGTAAAGCCCGCTATCTTCTGGGCAATCCCGCGGCCTTCGACGCCACGCACATCCCCGACCCGTCCCGCCGCAGGCCCAACGCCTCCGCGAACGGGGCGATGCCGGGCGTCTCTCAGTTCTCACTCGCAGATGTGAGCCCCGCGGTCCGCCAGGAGCTCTTGTACGGGCTCCAGCAGCGCGACGACGCCGGAATCAGCCTGGTCCCCCAGCGGGTACGCCGCATCGTGGCCGGTCTCCCTGCCGGACTCGGCTCGCTCCTCGACCTGGACGCCTCCTTCTCCTCCGGGCTTCCAGCCGCGACGTCCGGCGTCCTGAACGGTGTTCTCCAGCACGTCCGCCGCGCACGCATCGAGTTCGAGGGCACCGATCCGACCTCGGGCGACGTATGGGAATGCGCTCTCATCGGGCTGACGGCAGGGCGCGGTCGCAAGTACACCGCTGTCCACGGCGACATCGACTTCCGTCCGGTACGGCAGCGTTGGCTGCGGGAACTGGTCAAGGAGTACGGCCGCACGGCACGCCCCAACGTCATGGACCTACGGCAGACCGTCTACGCGGCGACCATCGCGTCCTCCGCGCTGGCAGGCCGCCCTCACGGGGATGAGCCGGGGCTCCTCGCCATGGCTGATATGAACGCCGTAGTGGATCTGTTCCGGATCACCAAGCGTCCCGAGGACGGTCACGACTACTCCACCAGTCACCGTAGAGCCCTGCTCCGGCACTGGCGCACATTCCTGGACTACTCCCGTCAGGCCGGAATGATGGATCACGTGCCCGGCGGGTTCGCGCTCAACCCCCGCTTCCACAGCATCGCCGCCGTGGAAGTGACCGAGGACGATCTCGGGCGTGCGATCCCCGAGCACGTCATCGCCCAGCTCGACGTGCACCTCGGTCTGCTGGGCACCTCGACGGGGTACGCGAGCGGCGGCTGGACGTCCGCCGACTTCGCGCGGATGTACCAGGTGGTCTACGCGGTCCTCCGGGACACCGGCCGGCGTCCGGGCGAGGTCACCAGCCTGCGCCGCGACTGCCTGGAGCGGGTCGACGGCAAACCGACGCTGATCTACGACAACCACAAACGGCGACGCCACGGCCGTCGGCTGCCGATCTCGGAGAGCACCGCCCAGCTGATCGAAACCTGGCAGACGGAGCTCGATGCGCTACCGGCCGTACCGGCCTGCGCCCAGTGGCTGTTTCCCTCGCCCGGACAGCGCAACCGTCCGCGCCGTGGGCACCTGAACACTTCGCACTTCTGCAACCGGATCTTCCGGAACTGGATCGACGAACTGATCCCAGACCTTGTGGACGACCGGCTCGACGAGGACGGCGCCCCGCTCGCTTACGACCGGACCCAGATCGTCCCGTACGGCTTCCGCCATGCATACGCCCAGCGCCATGCAGACGCGGGCACTCGCCCCGACGTCCTGCGGGAACTCATGGACCACCGTTCACTGGACGTGACCATGGGCTACTACAAGGTCTCCCTCAGCCGAAAGCAGGAGGCCGTGCGCACGGTCGCGGCACTCGCCGTCGACCGGCACGGAGCAGCCCACGGATTCGGCGATCCCCTCGCCTACGAGGTGGAAAGCGTCGGGGTTCCCTACGGCGGCTGCACCGAGCCGAGCAACGTCAAGGCCGGCGGCGGGCACTGCCGTATCCGCTTCCAGTGTGCCGGATGCGACTTCTACCGCCCCGATCCCTCCTACCTCCCCGCCCTGGAACAGCAGGTCGCGGACCTGCGGGCCGACAAGGAAGCCGCCCTCGCGATGGAAGCCGCCGACTGGGTCGTACGCAATCTCGATGACCAGATTCGCGCCTACTCGAAGTCGGCCGACGAGATGCGGCGGAAACTCGACGCGCTGCCCGCCGAGGAGCGGGCCGCCGTCGAATCCGCCTCACGCGAGCTGCGCAAGGCACGTTCGGCAGCGGCATTCATCCCTCTGCAGGCGCTGACGACACGGAGCTCCGAATGAGAATCCCTGCTGCTTCCGGCGGCAACGACCGGAACGCCCGGGTCGAGCGCCTGCGCGTCAGCCGCGCCAAGGACAGCGAAGACAAGACGAGGCGTGCACTCGACGCTGTGGATGCCCTTCTCCGCTCGGGGCGACGGATCACCGTTGCCCAAGTGGCCCGGGATGCCTCGGTGTCCACGTGGTTCGTCTACAACCGGCCTCAGGTGCACCAGGCCGTTCAGGACGGCATCTCTGCCCAGCGAACGCAAGGTCGTCAGAACTCCCACACTCCAGAAGCGTCCCAGGTATCTCCGGCCGGGTTGCGGACGGACCTCGCACTGGCCCGCGAAGAGATCAAGGACCTCAAGAAGGAGCGCGATCGGCTCCGTAGCCGGGTCAGGCTCTCTCTCGGCGCCGAGTTGGAGGGCGTGAACCAGCACGAGCTGATCGAGCGGGTACAGCAGATCGAGCAACGGAATACCGCGCTGGAGCAAGCGCTGTCAGAGGCCAGGGATCGGATCGCCGCCCTGGAGGGCCAACTGCGTGAGGCGGAGGACGATCTCACTGCCGCGCGGGCCAGTCTGCGCCGTGCCATGCGGGCTGTTCCGTCCCCGTAGCTCGCGTTCCACCACCTGTGGCTGTCCGGCTTGAGTGCCGTCTGCCGGAGAGCCGGAATCAGAATGGGGGATCGTTGAAGAGCGAGCCGGTCCAGGCAGGTGAGACCGGCTCGGAATCGCGCTGCTGAAGGAGTACGACGGCGTCGTTGACGCGTCCCAGGTCAATGAGGTGGCCGGCAAGTTCGTTACTGTTCGCGGAGGCGTGCTGTTCGAGAACGGCAACAGCCTCCTCGGTGCGTCCGGCACCGGCGAGCAGCTCAGCAATGTGCGGCGCCGCGTACGAGGTGGCGCCCTCGGGATGGGAGCGGGCCTGAGCGACCGCTACGTCGACGCCGTCACGGGCGGCGATCAGCGGCAACCGCATCCAGTACAGATCCCAGTCCTCCTCGCACCCCCGGGCGGCGGCGAGGGCATCGAGGTGCGCCAGGCCGTCTTCCGGGCGGCCCTGTTCGAGGCACAGGTTGGACCACATATGCAGAATCCAGTCGTCCCCGTTGTGGGCCTCGGCCAGGACTCGCATCACATCGACCGCTTCGCCCCCTCGGCCATGCCGCGCCAGGAGCTCCGCCAGTCGCACCGTGCCGTGGCACCGGAAATCCTGCGAGTCGCCCGGCCGGCGGTACACGGCGATCGCGCCTTCCACGTCGCCGCGCTGCTCCAGTGCCTCAGCCAGACGCTGCGCGGCGTGACCGAGGTGATCGGTCACCGCGTACGCGCGCAGTTCCTCGATCCGATCATGTCTCGCCAGTAGGTCGGCCAGCTGATCCCGGTTGTTGACCGAGGTGACGTGCCGGGTGCGCAGCAGGGCGATCGCTTCGTCGACGCGGCCCTGGCGTTCGCGGATCGCGGCAAGAAGCCCGATGGCGTTGTCGGGGTCGAGACCGTCGCAGCATGGACTGTCACAGCGGTGTTGGTCCGGGATGCGGGCAGCCAGCAGCGCGGCGACGTCTTCGTCCTTGCCTGCTCCTTCGGCGATGTCGACCAGAGCCGCAGCGAGAAGGCGGTCTTCAATTCCGGCGCTCAGCCGAGTAACCGCCTCGTCCGTACGCCCATGCCGCGCCAGCAGGCGCGCGAAGTACTCCAACGGAGGCCCTCCGGTGCTCGCGTAGGGCACGGCCAGCGCGATCGCTTCCTCCGCCTGACCCCAGCTGTCCAACAGCTCCGCCTGGGCCCGGGCTGCCGGCCACCAGCCAGTGGCAACGTACGGAGAAAGCACCTCCAGCGCCTCGACCTGCCGTTCCTGGTCGCCGAGCAGCTGCGCCCAGGCCCGCGCGCAGAACCATTCCCCGCGGCGGGCTTGGGCCTCTACCTCTTCACTGTGGCCGATCTCAAGAAGTCGGGAGACCAGGAGCGGAGGAATGCAGCCGGACAAGGTCCGGGTCTGACGGTCGAGAGCGGCAGCGTCCATGAGTGCGAACCTTAGCCACCACAGCCGAGAGTGAGCCCGCGCCTCGGGGGCCGGGACAGCCATGGGGGTCCTGTCAGCCCTGGCACTGTTCCAGCATCATGGCTTTGTCCGCCGTTGTCACCGGGAGTTCGTACTTGTCGGCGACCTGCGCGAACCGCACCACGTACGAGCACCGGATCTTCTTGTTCGGCGGCAGCCAGGACGCCGGCCCCGAGTCCCTCTTCGCCGAATTGGCGCGCCCTTCGACAGGAAGCAGATTGAGCACGTCGTTCGCCAGCTGCTTGCGCTTGCTCTCCGGCCAACGGGCGGCACCCATCTGCCAGCTGTAGGACAGCGGGACCACGTGGTCTATCTGCACTTCGGTGGCCTTGGCCTTCTTCCAGGCGATCTCCTTGCCGGTGTACGGGTCGTACAGGTCCATCGCAACGACCACGCAGTCGGAACCTGAACGGAACTGCACGTGTTGCCCATGGAGTTTCAACAAGTCATTCCGCGTGTCACAACCGTTCCTCGCCAGCGGCACCCCATCCGCCGTATCCATCCACGCGTAGCCGAACTTGTCACGCTCGTAGCCCGTCTTCGGCCCACGTCCCTTTGTGGTGAGCCCTTGGATGAGCTTGCGTGCGTCGGTCTTGTCCGCTTCCGACGTGAGCGCGGCGAGCCCCGGCTTCGTCCCGTCGGGGTTCGCCAATGGGCTCACCACGCGGCCGGCAGCGGCATCCGGTCCAGATCCTGTGGCGGTGTCACCTGATTCCAGGTCGTCACAGCCGGTGACAAGCACAGCGGCAACGGCAGCCACAATCACGGCCTTCGTCCCGCCTGTCCGCAGGATCCTGTGACTCACGTGCCTCTGATTACGCATAGCCGACCACACCCTGCATACGCTGCGAGAACAGATCCATTGCGGCACGAAGCATAGAGATAATACGGGTGTCGCAGCCGTTACGGGCGAGGGGGACGCCGTCGGCGGTGTCCATCCAGGCGTAGCCGAACTCGTCCCGTTCGTAACCCGTGCGCGGCCCGCGCCCCTTGGTGGCCACGTCCCCGATGAGCTCGCGGGCCGCGGCCCTGTCGTCCTCGGATGTCAGGGGGGCGAGCCCCGGCTTCGTACCGTCGCGGTTGCTCAGGGGGCTGGCTCCGACGGCCCCGCCCGGCTGCCCCCCGCCGCTCGCCTCGCTGCTCGCGCCCGCGCTCCCGCCGCCCGCCGTCACGGGGTCGCAGCCACTCAGGGACAGCACGACTGCCGCGCTCACGGCGGGCAATACCACTCGGCACACGCGGGGAGATATCACTCGGAACCATCCTGACGGGGAGAAAGCCGAACCCGGGAATCCTACGGACGTCTTCCCCGTCGGGGGCCGTTCAAGGCGGGCGACCGCCCGGACGGGCCCGGATCACGCCCCGATGACCGCGCGGACGGGCCCAGGATCACGCCGAGAAGACCGCCCGGAGTACCCCGTCCGGCCGTCCCCGGGCTCAGACCTTCCCGATCCCGAGCGTCGTCTCCGTCGGCAGCAGCCCGGCTCCGAGAACCGCCACCCACAGCGGCCCCAGCAGCTCCACCAGGCGCGCCCCGCCCTCCTCGCCGAGGGCCGCCCATGGCCCTGCGGCCTCCTCGTCGGTGCGCCGCTCCACCTCCGCGCGCAGCGCCCGGCCCGCCTCCGTGACCAGGCCGTCGGACCGCAACAGCCCGCGCTCCTCAAGCCGTCCGCGTGCGGCCGTCCACTCGTCGGCGCCCCACTCCCTGCTCCCGAAGACCTCGGGGCGGGCCGCGCCGACACCGGCGAAGGAGACCAGCGACTCGGCCGGGTCGAGGTCAGCGGCGACGAGCGCCGCGATGTGCCCGTCGCCGCGGTGCTCGCGCAGGACGGTCGCGGCCTGCCAGAGCACCAGGTGCGGGGCGTCCGGCCAGGGCAGCGCGGCGTTCGCCTCGGCGAGCGGCCGGCCCTTCACGTCCGCCGCCTCCGCCGCGCGTCGGACCAGCGCGGCGATCTCGGCGATCTCCGGGCTGTCGATCCACTCGGCGAGCAGCGCCCGGTACGTACGGTCGACCGCCCGCGTACGGGCCGCCAGGACGTCCTCGGCGGTGGCGACGGACCAGACCGCCGGAACGTACCGCCCGACCATCGCCGGGCTGAAGCTGTGGAAGGTCTCGACGACCCGGCGCTCCCCTGCCGCCCCGAGCGGCGCGGCGCGCCAGGCGAAGTAGCCGGGCCAGCGCTCGTCGACGGCGTATCCGAGCGCGGCGGCCTCCTCGCGGGCCTCGGGGGCGTAGTACAGGACGGCGTGCAGGGGCTCCAGCAGGTGCCACATCTGCCGCACGCGACCCAGCTCTTCGGACATGTCTCCGCCTTCCCGGAACCACCGCGCCAAGGAATCTTGCCAGTGACTAGATCCCCTCCGGATCCCAGAGTGCGCCCCGCCCCACAACTTGTCAATGCCTAGATTCGGCGTACTGTGCTGACCATGAGCACCGAGCGCACCTACCACCACGGCGACCTGCGGCGGGCCGTCCTGGCCGCCGCCCTCGACGTCGTCGCGACGGACGGCCCCGGCGCCCTGAGCCTGCGCGACCTGGCCCGCCGGGCGGGCGTCTCGCACGCCGCCCCCGCCCATCACTTCAAGGACAGGACCGGCCTGCTCACCGCGATCGCCGCCGAGGGCTACACCCTCTTCGCGGACGCCCTGGACGAGGCCGCGACGCTCAACGAGCGGGGCGTGCGGTACGTGCGGTTCGCCAGGGAACACCCCGCCCACTTCCAGGTGATGTTCCGCCCGGAACTCCACCGCCCCGACGACCCGGACCTGCTCACGGCGAAGGCGCGCGCGGGCGAATCCCTGCGCGCGGGCGTCAGCGCCCTCCCCGCCGGGGGCAGGACCGACGCGGGCATCGCCGCCTGGTCCCTGGCCCACGGCTTCGCCACCCTGCTCCTCAGCGGCAATCTGAGCGGACCCGTGGACGGCCGCGACCCCGAGGAGGTCTTCCGCTCGATCGCGGGGCTCCTCTTCGCCGACGGTGTCAGGACCCCAGGATCGTCGTGAGGAACTCCCCTGTCCACGACAGGAGTTCACGGCCGACGACCGGCTTGCCGCCGATCCGGCCCGCCGTGGGTCGGGGAACCAGGATCTGGTGGGCGGTCGGCTTGATGACCGTCTTCGGGTGGAGGCGCTTCAGGCGCAGCTCCTGGGACTCGCGCAGTTCCACCGGCGCGAAACGGATGTTCGAGCCCTGGAGCACGATCTCACCGACCCCGCAGGCACGGGCCAGCATCCGCAGGCCGGCGACGAGCAGGAGGTTCTCGACCGGCTCGGGAAGCTTGCCGTAGCGGTCGGTGAGCTCCTCGCGTACCGCCCGGATGTCGTCCTCCGTGTTGGCGGACGCGATCGAGCGGTAGGCCTGCAGGCGCAGGCGCTCGCCGGGGGCGTAGTCGTGCGGTACGTGGGCGTCGACCGGGAGCTCGATCTTGACCTCCAGCGGCGGCTCCTCCTCGACACCGCCGTCGACAGCGGCCCGGTAGTCGGCCACCGCCTCGCCGACCATGCGGATGTAGAGGTCGAACCCGACACCCGCGATGTGGCCGGACTGCTCGCCGCCGAGCAGGTTTCCGGCGCCGCGGATCTCCAGGTCCTTCATGGCCACGTACATGCCCGCGCCCATCTCCGTGTGCTGGGCGATGGTCGCCAGGCGCTCGTGGGCGGTCTCGGTGAGCGGCTTCTCCGGCGGGTACAGGAAGTAGGAGTACCCCCGGTCCCGGCCCCGGCCGACGCGACCGCGCAGCTGGTGGAGCTGCGAGAGGCCGAAGTTGTCGCCGCGCTCCACGATGAGGGTGTTGGCGTTGGAGATGTCGATGCCGGACTCGACGATCGTCGTGGAGACGAGGACGTCGAACTTCTTCTCCCAGAAGTCCACGACGACCTGCTCCAGGGCGCTCTCGCCCATCTGCCCGTGCGCCGTGGCGATACGGGCCTCCGGCACGATCTCGCGGAGCCGGGCGGCCGCGCGGTCGATGGACTCCACCCGGTTGTGGATGTAGAAGACCTGACCCTCGCGCAGCAGTTCGCGGCGGACGGCGGCACCGATCTGCTTCTCGTCGTACGGCCCGACGAAGGTGAGGACGGGGTGGCGCTCCTCCGGCGGCGTCGTGATCGTCGACATCTCACGGATGCCGGTGACGGCCATTTCGAGCGTACGGGGGATGGGCGTCGCGGACATGGTCAGGACGTCCACGTTGGCGCGGAGCTTCTTCAGCTGCTCCTTGTGCTCGACGCCGAAGCGCTGCTCCTCGTCGACGATGACCAGGCCGAGGTCCTTGAACCTCGTCTCGGAGGAGAAGAGGCGGTGCGTCCCGATGACGAGGTCGACCGAGCCGTCCTTGAGGCCCTCCAGCGTGGACTTCGACTCCGTGTCGGACTGGAAGCGGCTCAGCGCCCGCACGTTCACGGGGAACTGGGCGTACCGCTCGGTGAACGTACCGAAGTGCTGCTGGACGAGGAGCGTGGTCGGTACGAGGACGGCGACCTGCTTGCCGTCCTGGACCGCCTTGAACGCCGCGCGCACGGCGATCTCCGTCTTGCCGTAGCCGACGTCGCCGCAGACCAGCCGGTCCATGGGGACCGTCTTCTCCATGTCCTCCTTCACCTCGGCGATCGTGGACAGCTGGTCGGGCGTCTCCGCGTACGGGAAGGCGTCCTCCAGCTCGCGCTGCCACGGGGTGTCGGGGGCGAAGGCGTGGCCGGGCGCCGCCATCCGCGCGGAGTACAGCTTGATCAGGTCGGCGGCGATCTCCTTGACCGCCTTCTTGGCGCGCTGCTTGGTCTTGGTCCAGTCGGCGCCGCCGAGCCGGTGCAGGGTGGGGGCCTCGCCGCCCACGTACTTGGTGACCTGCTCCAGCTGGTCGGTGGGGATGTAGAGCCGGTCACCGGGCTGGCCGCGCTTGGCGGGGGCGTACTCGACGAGGAGGTACTCACGGGTGGCGTTCTGCACCGTGCGCTGCACCATCTCGACGTAGCGGCCCACACCGTGCTGCTCGTGGACGATGTAGTCGCCCGCCTCCAGCGTCAGCGGGTCGATCGTCTTGCGGCGGCGGGCCGGCATCCGGCCGAGGTCCTTGGTGGCCGTGCGCTGACCGGTCAGGTCCGTCTCGGTCAGCACGGCGAGCCTGAGCTCGGGGTCGACGAAACCCTGGTCGATGGCGCCGCACGACACATGGACGAGCGACGGCGAGATCTCGGCGAGGTCCTGGTCGAGACGGGCGGGGATGCCCTCGCCGCCCAGGACCTCGACGGTGCGGGAGGCCGGCCCCTGGCCTTCGGTGACGTACACCGTGCGCCAGCCGTCCGCGAGCCAGCCCTTGGTGTCGGCGAGAGCGCGGGCGGTGTCGCCCCGGTACGCCTCGGGGGCGCGCATCCGGAGCTTGAGGGTGTCCTCGTCCAGCTCGTCGTCGGCGGCGAACGGGGAGACCGACCACCACATCATGTTCAGTTCACGGGCTCGGTCGCGGACGTCGGCGATGCCGCGCAGGGAGGCCGCGCCGACGTCGATCGGGGCCTCGCCGCCGCCCGCGGTGGCCGCCCAGGACGCCTCCAGGAACTCCTGGCTCGTGGCGACCAGGTCGGTCGCCCGCGTGCGCACACGCTCCGGGTCGCAGACGACCGCCATCGAACCCTTCGGCAGGACGTCGATCAGCAGCTCCATGTCGTCGACCAGCACCGGGGCCAGGGACTCCATGCCCTCGACGGCGATCCCTTCGGCGATCTTGCCGAGCAGCTCACCCAGCTCCGGGTGTGCCTCGGCGAGCGCGGCGGCCCGGCCCCGGACCTCGTCCGTGAGGAGCAGCTCGCGGCAGGGCGGCGCCCACAGCCCGTGCGCGGCGACCTCCAGCGAACGCTGGTCGGCGATCTTGAAGTAGCGGATCTCCTCCACGTCGTCGCCCCAGAACTCCACCCGCAGGGGGTGCTCCTCGGTCGGCGGGAAGACGTCCAGGATCCCACCGCGTACGGCGAACTCGCCGCGCTTCTCGACCAGTTCGACCCGGGAGTACGCGGCGGCGGCGAGCGCCTCGACGACCTCGCCCAGATCAGCGGTCTGCCCATTGACCAACGCCACCGGCTCCAGATCGCCGAGCCCCTTGACCTGCGGCTGGAGCACCGAGCGCACGGGCGCGACGATGACGCTGACCGGACCGGTCTCCGGGTCGTCCTGCCTGGGGTGGGCCAGCCTGCGCAGCACGGCGAGGCGGCGGCCCACGGTGTCCGAGCGCGGCGAGAGCCGCTCATGGGGCAGCGTCTCCCAGGACGGGTACTCGGCGACGGTGTCCGGAGGCAGCAGGGTGCGCAGCGCCGCCGCCAGGTCCTCGGCCTCACGGCCGGTCGCGGTGACGGCCAGCACGGTCCGGCCGGTCTCGCGGGCCAGCGCGGCCACGGCGAAGGGCCGGGCGGCCGACGGGCCCACCAGGTCGACGTGCATCCGGTGGCCGTCCGCCGCGGCCTTCACCGCTTCGGAGAGCGCCGGGTCACGTACGACGACATCCAGCAGACCGTGCAGGCTCATGAAGGGCTTCCGTCCGGGGTACGGGGGTGTACTGACAGCCGGCTGCTGCCAGGGGCGACGCGCCGTCCCGGGCAGGGGGCAACGCGAAGGGCCCGACACGTAGGACGGGCCGGGGTTCCAGACTACGACTCCCCTACGACAGCCGCGCCCGCAACCGCCTCACACCATGGCGGCGAACGGGGCCGCTCGGCCGAGTGCCGGGGCCGGAGCGCCCGGGGCGCCCGGCACGTACGCCCAGTCCACACGGTGGACGCGACGGAGCCGGCCCCGGGACGTTTGGAGGAACGTCCCGGGGCCGGCTCCGTCATCCTATGACGGCCACCGTCACCCGTCGGTGGCGATCGCGTTGAGGACGTTCATCCGGCCCGCCCGGAAAGCGGGAACCAGTGCGGCGAACAGTCCGACGAAGGCCGAGGCGGCGAAGACCGTGAGGATCGTCGGCCACGGGATCTCCAGGACGTTGAGGCCCTCCAGGGCGAGCAGCTTCTGCGCCGAGGTGCCCCAGCCCATGCCCAGGCCGAGGCCGAGCAGGGCGCCGAAGAGGGCGATGACCACCGACTCCAGCCGGATCATCCTGCGCAGCTGACGGCGCGAGAGGCCGATGGCCCGCATCAGGCCGATCTCGCGGGTCCGCTCGACCACCGACAGGGCGAGCGTGTTCACCACACCCAGCACCGCGACGATGATCGCCAGGGCCAGCAGGCCGTACACGATGTTGAGCAACTGGCCGATCTGGTCCTTCAGGTCCTGCTTGAAGTCCGCCTGGTTCTGCACCGAGTACTGCGGGTACTCGGTGAGCGAGGCCTTGAGGGCGGTGTACGCCTCGTCGGCCTTGCCGTCCTCCGCCTTGGCGAACATGAGCATGTTCTGCGGCAGCTTGTCGGCGGGGACGTACTTCTCGGCGGTCCTGGTGTGGGTGTACATCGCCCCCTTGTCGACGTTGGTCTCGTCCGAGGTGATCGCGGCGACCTTCAGCTTCGCCGTCCCACCGCCCTTGAACGCGACCGTCATCACGTCGCCGACCTTGATCTTGTGCTGGGTGGCGTAGTCGTCGCCGACCGACATGGAGTCCTCGCCGTACGCGTCGGCCAGATCTCCCGAGACGGTCTCGCGTCGCAGATCGTCCTTGTACGTCGGGTCGGCCGCGACGACTCCCTCGTCCTCCTTGGAACCGTCGGGGGCGGTCAGGGTCGCGCTGACGACCTTGTAGTTGGTGACGTGTTCGATGCCGGGCGTGCTCTCCAGGGCCTTCGCGGCCTGCGGGACGATCAGCTGGCCGGGGGTGGAGGACTGGACGATGAAGTCCGCGCCGACCGACTTGTCGAGCTCGGTGGTGGCCGAGGCCACCATGGAGGAACCGACGACGGAGAGGCAGGCCACGAGGGCCAGGCCGATCATCAGGGCCGCGCCGGTCGCTCCGGTACGCCGCGGGTTGCGCAGGGCGTTGCGCTCCGCCAGCCGGCCGACCGGGCCGAACATCCGCAGCACGACCACGCTCAGCGCACGCACCACGATCCCGGCGAGCAGCGGGCCGATCACGATGAAGCCGATGAGGGTCAGGACGACGCCGAGCCCCAGGAACAGGGAGCCCTCGCTCGCCTTCCCGGCCTGCGTGGTCGCCCACAGGGCCGCGCCGCCGCCGCCGGTGAGGACCAGGCCGATGCCGGCCCTGATCCAGCCGGACTTGGCGTCCGCCGGGGTTCCGGCGTCGCGCAGGGCGGCCATCGGGGAGACCTTGCCTGCCCGGCGGGCCGGGATGTAGGCGGCGAGGACGGTGACGACGACACCGAGCACGAGCCCGATCACCGGGGTCGTCCAGGCGATGGTGAGGTCCCTGGTGGACAGTTCCATGCCCATGGCGCCCATGAGCTTCATCAGGCCGACGGCGAGGCCGATCCCGGCGCCGACGCCGAGGATCGAACCGACGATCCCGAGGAGCACCGCTTCGACGAGCACGGACCGGTTGACCTGCTTGCGGCTGGAGCCGATGGCCCGCATCAGGCCGATCTCACGGGTCCGCTGGGCGACCAGCATCGAGAAGGTGTTGACGATCAGGAAGATGCCGACGAGGAAGGCGATTCCGGCGAAGCCGAGCATCGCGTACTTCATGACGTCGAGGAAGGAACCCATGGAGTCCTTGTTGGCCGCCGCGGCCTCGTCCTGGGTCTGGAGCTTGTAGGCCCCCGCGTCGCCCAGCGCCGATGCGACGTTCTTCTTCAGCTGCGTGTCCGCCACGCCGTCGTCTGCGGCGACGGAGATGTGCGTGAAGACGTCGGGCGCTCCCAGCAGCTTCTGCTGGGCGGTGGCCGTGTCGAAGAAGACGACGGCCGCACCCGGGTTGGTCACCGTGAAGGCGGCGATGCCGGTGATCTTCGCCTCGATGTCGCCGGTGACGGCGATGGTGCGCAGCTCGTCACCGATCTTCAGACCGTGCTTGTCGGCGGTGTCCGCGTCGACCATCACCTCGGTGGGACCGCGCGGGGCGTGGCCGGAGGCGATCTCCATGGAACGCAGGTCGTTGCGCGTCCAGTTGCCGGCGATCGTGGGGGCTCCCGTCTCTGAGCCCATGTTCTTGTTGTCGCTGTCGACGACCGTGACGGACATGCTGGAGACGCCGCCCTCGGCCTGCTTCACCCCGTCGGCCTTCTCGACCCGGTCGACGACGGAGGCGGGCAGCGCTTCCGGCCTGCCGTTCTCCGGGAGCTCGTCGGCCTCGCCGGCCTTCTTCGGGCTGACGGTGACGTCGGCGGCCGAGGCCGCGAAGAGCTTGTCGAACGTGGTGTTCATGGTGTCGGTGAAGACGAGCGTGCCGCACACGAACGCCACCGAGAGGAGGACGGCGACGGCGGAGAGCGCCATGCGGCCCTTGTGCGCGAGGAAGTTGCGCATCGAGGTCTTGAGGACAGTCACGACGTACGCCCCCGTGCATCGAAGTGCTTCATGCGGTCGAGGACCTGGTCGGCGGTCGGGTTCAGCATCTCGTCGACGATGGAACCGTCCGCGAGATACAGCACCCGGTCCGCGTAGGAGGCCGCCACCGGGTCGTGGGTGACCATGACGATGGTCTGTCCCAGGTCGTCGACGGACCTGCGGAGGAAGGACAGCACCTCGGCGCCTGCCCGCGAGTCCAGGTTTCCGGTGGGCTCGTCCCCGAAGATGATGTCGGGCTGCGAGGCGAGGGCGCGGGCCACCGCGACACGCTGCTGCTGACCGCCGGAGAGCTCGGTCGGCCGGTGCTTCAGCCGGTCGGCCAGGCCGACGGTCTCGACGACCTGGCGCAGCCAGGCGGCGTCGGGCTTGCGGCCCGCGATGTCCATCGGCAGCGTGATGTTCTCCAGCGCGTTGAGCGTCGGGAGCAGGTTGAACGCCTGGAAGATGAAGCCGATCCGGTCCCGGCGGAGCTGGGTGAGCTTCTTGTCCTTGAGCTTGGTGATCTCGGTCTCGTCGAGGTGGATCTCGCCCGAGGTCACCGTGTCGAGACCGGCGAGGCAGTGCATCAGGGTCGACTTGCCCGAACCGGACGGCCCCATGATCGCCGTGAACTGCCCGCGGGCGATGTCGACATCGACATGGTCGAGCGCGACGACCCGGGTCTCCCCGGCCCCGTACGCCTTGACGACCTGCCGCGCTCGCGCAGCGACGGCCGTACGCCCTCCAGTGCCCCCGTGCCTGGGAATGGTTACAGCCGTTGTCACGGTAAGTCTCCTATGTCGGTGGTCGGCGCTACGTTCTTGTGTACGCCCTGAGTCTTGCGGGAGGAGGGGGTCCGGCGCGCTGGTGCCCAGCGCAGTCTTCAGGTGGGGTTTTCCCCACCCCGCCCTCTGCGGTCAGCCGCCCTTGCGGTGTATGACCACGGTAAAGACGAGGGCCCCGCCGTCACGTCCTCCGGCGGGAGGAACGACCCCTGGCCACGGAGACGGAGCAACCCCTAGGGGTTTTCGGGCCGGGGGTGGGCCCTGGGTAGGGGCTCGGCGACCCTCTACCCCCTGTGCGGTGGCGGGTGAGACAGTGTCCCCCGGGAAATACGTGCATAGGGAAAGGAAAATCCGTGGCGGGCAGGGGCAAGGAGGACGGAGACGCCGGCACAGGTGTCGGTACGGACAGGAGCGGCGCGGGGACCTCGGGCGCGGGGCCCCCCGGCGCGGACCACGGTGCCTCCGGAGCGGAGGCGGCCACGCCCCGGGGCCGGCGGCCCGTCGTCGCCGCGCTCATGCTCGGGATGGCGCTCGCCGCCATCGACGGCACGATCGTCTCGACGGCCGTCCCTCAGATCGTCGGTGACCTCGGCGGGTTCGCCGTGTTCTCCTGGCTCTTCTCCGGTTACCTGCTGGCCGTGACCGTCACGCTCCCGGTGTACGGCAAGCTCTCCGACACCTTCGGCCGCAAGCCGGTCCTGGTCGCCGGCGTCATCCTGTTCCTGGTCGGCTCGGTCCTCTGCGCCCTGGCCTGGAACATGGCGGCCCTGATCGCCTTCCGGGTCATCCAGGGCCTCGGCGGCGGCGCGCTCCAGGGCACCGTCCAGACCGTCGCGGCCGACCTCTACCCGCTCAAGGAACGCCCCAGGATCCAGGCCAGGCTGTCGACGGTGTGGGCCACGTCGGCGGTCGCCGGACCGGCGGTCGGCGGGCTGCTCGCGGCGTACGCGGACTGGCGCTGGATCTTCCTGATCAACCTGCCGGTCGGCGCCGTCGCGCTCTGGCTGATCGTGCGCCACTTCCACGAGCCCGCCCGCCCCCGCACCGGCGCCCGGCTCCGCATCGACTGGGCGGGCGCCCTCGCCGTCTTCGCGACCGGCGCCCTCCTGCTGACCGCGCTCGTCCAGGGCGGCGTCGCCTGGCCCTGGCTCTCCGCCCCGTCGCTCGGGCTGCTGGCGGCGAGCGCCGCCCTGGCCGCGCTCACCGTCGTCATCGAGCGGCGCGCCGCCGACCCGATCATCCCGGGCTGGGTCTGGAAGCGGCGCACCATCGCCTCCGTGAACCTCGCGCTCGGCGCGATGGGGCTGCTGATGGTGGCGCCCACCGTCTTCCTGCCCACCTACGCGCAGTCGGTACTGGGTCTCGGCCCGATCGCCGCCGGGTTCGTGCTCTCCGTCATGACACTGAGCTGGCCGGTCTCGGCGGCCTTCTCCAACCGGGTCTACAACCGCATCGGGTTCCGGCTCACCGCCGTCATCGGCATGAGCGCCACCCTGCTGATCCTGCTCGCCTTCCCCCTGCTGCCGTATCCCGGTTCGGCCTGGCAGCCCGCCCTGATCATGCTGCTGCTGGGCGCGGCGCTCGGACTGTTCCAGCTCCCCCTGATCGTGGGCGTCCAGTCGACGGTCGGCTGGTCCGAGCGCGGCACGACGACGGCATCCGTGCTGTTCTGCCGCCAGGTCGGCCAGAGCCTGGGCGCCGCGCTCTTCGGCGCCGTCGCCAACGGGGTGCTCGCCTCCCGGCTGGCCGACGCGCCCGTGACCGGACTGCCCGACGACCTGGACGCGATCTCGCACGCGCTGGCCGATCCCGGATCCCTCTCCGCGGCGGCGACGGACTACCTGCGAAGGGCCGTTGACGCAGCCGTGGACTACGTCTACCTCGGCGCGGCGGGAGCCGCCGCACTCGCCCTGCTCGTGCTCGTCTTCATGGCACCGCGCCGCTTCCCGGTCCTCGACGAGGACTCCGTCAACGCTCCCCAGGCACCCAAGGAGTAGACAACTCCGGAGTTACCGAAGGTAGTTCCGGCACAACCCTGCCCACCCGCCATACCCGCGAGTAACGTACGCGCTCCCAACAGCGCATCCGCGCTCCTGCCTTGCGGTCCGCCCTCGGACCCGAGCCATGCGAGGAGCAGCACCTTGATGTCTCACGAACACCCGCCGCAACGCCCGCCGCGCCCCCCGTACGCGCCGTTCCGGCCGCACCGCCGTCCCCCTCCGCCGCCGCGCTCCCCGGGCGGCGAGTACCTCCTCCCCTGGCAGAGTTCGTCGACACCCCCGCCGCCCCGGTGGACCACCCCGCCCGCCGCACCCGTCCCCGCTCCCGGGCACCACAGCGACCTGCGCCGGCTGCGCGGTGCGTACAAGGTCCTGCGCCGCGCCTCCACCCTCACCGCGCTCGGTTACTTCACCCTCTTCCTGCTGCTCTCCGGCTTCACCCCGGGCCTGATGACCCGTCCCGTAGGCGAGGGCGGTCTCACCGTCGGACTCCTCCTCGGCCTCTGCCAGCTGCCGGTGACCCTGGCCGCCATCGCCGTGTACGAGTGGACGGCCAGGCGGACCGTCGACCCGCTCTCCGCCGGACTCCGCGACCGGGCCCGCGACCCGGACGACAGGGCGGGCACCGATCGCCGCGGAAGAGGGGCGGCCCGATGAACGGCTTCGACGAGTCCGCGCAGACGATGTCGCTGACGGCGTTCATCGCCGTGGCCACCCTGACCCTGCTGCTCTGCGTGATGACCGGCCCCGACCGCGACGACCTCGACACCTTCTACACCGGCTACCGCTCGCTCTCACCGGTACGCAACGGCCTCGCCATGGCCGGTGACTACCTCTCCGCGGCCACCGTCCTCGGCACCACCGGCGTCATCGCCCTCACCGGCCACGACGGGCTCGTACTCGCTCTGAGCACCGTGCTCTCGCTCGTCCTGCTGATGTTCCTGCTCGCCGAACCCCTGCGCAACGCGGGCCGGTTCACCATGGGGGACGTCCTCACCCGCCGCTCCCCCGGCCGGGCCGTCCGCGTCGCCGCCTGCGCGGTCACCCTCGCGGCGCTGGTGCCCCTGATGGTCGTACAACTGGCGGGCAGCGGCAGCCTTCTCGCCTTCATCCTGGGCTTCGACAGCTCCGGATTCCGCACCGGATCCATCATCGCGCTCGGCGCCGTGATGATCGGGTACGCCGCGATCGGCGGCATGAAGGGGACCGCGCTCATCCAGATGATCAAGACCGTGGTGCTGCTCGGCGCCGGTCTGCTCGTCTCCGTGCTGATCATGAACCGCTTCGACTGGGACGCCGGAGCCCTGCTCCGCGCCGCCCAGCAGGGCAGCGGCGCGGGGTCCGCGTACCTGCACTCCGGGCTCCAGTTCGGCGGCGACGACCTCGACATGATCAGCTCCCAACTCACCGTCGTGCTCGGCGCCGCGTGCCTGCCGCACATCACCATGCGGATGGCGAGCGTCCGCAGCGCCCAGGCCGTCCGCCGGTCACTGTCCTGGGCGGTCTGCGTCGTCGTCGGCCTCTGCCTGCTGCTGACCGTCATCGGCTTCGGCGCCGCCGCACTGGTCGGCCATACCCGGATCACCGCCGCCGGAGCACAGGGCAACAGCGCGATCCTGCAGGTCAGCGGGGCCGTCGCGGGCGGCGGCGAGATCGGGGCACTGATCGTCACGACCATGACCACCGCGATCTTCCTGACACTGCTCGCCTCGGTCGCCGGAATGATCCTGGCCTGCGCGAACTCCCTCGCCCACGACCTCTTCGCCCACGGACTGCGCGGCCGGGGCAAAGAACCCCTGTCCGGCCGCACGGAGATGGGTGCGGCGCAGCTCGCCGCGGTCGGGGTGGGCCTCGCCGCCACCGCCCTCGCCGTGTTCGCCCGGCACTGGAACGTCCAGGCGATGGTGACGCTCTCGTTCTGCATCGGCGCCTCGGCCCTGGCCCCGGCGCTGGTCTACAGCCTGTTCTGGCGGCGCTTCACCCGCACCGGACTGCTCTGCACCCTCATCGGCGGCACCCTGTGCGTCCTGGTGCTGATGACCGGCACCAACCTGGTGTCCGGCTCCCCCGGCGCGGTCTTCCCCGACCGCGACATCAACTGGTTCCCCTTCACCACCACCGGGCTCGTCTCCATCCCGTTCGGCTTCCTGGCGGGCTGGCTGGGGACGGTGCTCGGCCGGCGGGGCGCGGCGGAGGAACGGAGACAGTACGAGGCCGTGGAACCGTGGATCCTGGCGGGAGCGGCCCCCGCCCTCCCGGCCCGCCCGGCATCCGAGGACAGGGCGGCGGCCCGGCGCTTCCGTCTCTGAAAGACCGTAAGGCCCTGAGCGCCGTCCCGCGGTACCCGGCGGCCCGCACTACGTGGCGGGCGCGGGAGGAACCACGGGCCGGCCCTCACTCCTCGTCGTCCACCCCGGCAACCGCGCGCCCGGTGAGCGCCGCGAGGGAGTTGCGTACGTGCGTCATGTGCGCCCGCACCTCCTCGCGGCCCTCCTCGTGCTCCCGCAGGATCCGCTCCGTCTCCCGCACCACGCGCTCCTCCCGGACCCGGGCCTCCGCGAGCAGTTCGGCCGCCCGGGCCTCGGCGTCCTCCTGGCCGTGCCTGGCGGCCTCCTCGGCCTCCGCGAGCGCGCGCCTGGCCTCCGCGAGGACCGCCTCCGCCCGCTCCGTCAGCTCCGTCTCGCGCGCGAGCGCCGCCGCGTCCTCGGCGGCCAGCCCGGCCGCCGCCACCTCCGACCGCTCGGTGTGCTCCCGCTCCTGACGGTCCAGCACATCCGTCGTACGCCGCCGGGTCTCCGCCATCGCCTCATCGGCGGCCCCGCGCACCTGGGCGGCCTCCTTACGCGCATCGGCGACCGCTTCGCCGGCCGACGCCCGCGCCGCCGTCAGCACCGCGAGAGCGTGCGCCTCGGCCGCCGCCCGTACCGACTCGGAGTCCTCGCGAGCCGCTTCCCGTGCCGCCCGTCCCGCCGCGTCGGCCGCGTCCCGCAGTCCCTGCCCGTCCTCCTGCGCGGCCCCGCGCGCGGCCTCCGCCTCGCTCCGGGCGAGCTCCAGGATCTGCTGGGCCCGCTCACCGAGTGACGCGTACGTCTGCGGAGCCAGCGAGGCGACGGCCTCGGCCAGCCGGGCCGACTCCGCCGTCAGGTCCCGGGCGAGATCCGTCAGCCGGGAGAGCCGCTCCAGGGCGGCGTCGCGCTCCCCGGACAGGGCGGTGACGGCACGGTCCACCTGCTCCGGACGGTAGCCGCGCCCCCGTACACCGTCGAAGCCGTGCGCGGACACCGGTGCAGCACTCATCCTCGAAGACCCTCTTTTCCGTCACTCCATCGCTCCGGCCACCAGCAATACGTCAAGGATGCGGCAATTGGCAGAGAAGTCGGAATCGATCAGCCGTATTCAGGACGGAAGCGACGGGCATCACAGGGCCTCGACGAAGAGGCGCCCGGCCCCTTTCGGGTACCGGGCGCCTCCGCCACACCACTCACACAACGGGACAGGTCAGAGCAGTCCGTCCCACATCTGCTCCAGCAGGACCGACCACCAGCTCTCCGGGGACGCGAGCGCCGCCGGATCGAGGGCCACCAACTGTGCCTGGAAGTCGACGGTCCAGCGGCCCGCCTGCTCCGGGTTGAGCCCGAAGCGCAGCCGCCACATCCGGCCGAGCAACGCCATCGAGCGGACGAACTCCGGCAGCCCCGTGTTCACGAACTGCGGCGCCACCGACTGCCCGCCCGGCCCCGCCTCGACCGGCACGGCCACGATGTTCGCGGTGCCGTACTGGACACAGATCGCCCGGCCGAAGTCGGACCCCATGACGAGGTACGACCCCGCGTCCGGCGCCGCCTGCACCTGGCGCTGCATGGCCAGCTCGGCGAGCGTCGGTACGACCGGCTGACCCGGCTGCGCCCAGAAGAACGGCCCGAAATCAGCGGGCAGACCGGCCCACACCAGCGTCCGCCCCACGACCTCGGGCACACCCTGCCGGGACACGGCCCGCTGATCGAACCGGAGCACACCCTGCGGCCCGAAGACGTGCGCCAGCTCCTCCGCGAGAGCCTCCGGGGGCACCGGCACGGCGGGCTGCATCTGCGGCAGCGGCGCCCGCACGGGCGCCGGCCGCGCCGGGCCGTCCGCGACCTGGTGCAGCTCTCCCTGATGGGTCAGCAGATGCCGCATCCCCTGCTGACGACTCGCGTGATCCGCCCCGTACGGGGCGACGCTGGTGATCCGGACCTGCGGCCACGTCTCACGGATCATCCGCGCGCAGTAACCACCGGGCAGCTCACACGACTCCAGCTCGGTGTGCAGCTCGATGACCTGCTGCGGCGGCACGTTCATCGCCCGCAGCTCGTGCAGCATCTGCCACTCGGGATGCGGGGTGCCCGGCGCCGAACGGCGGATCAGCTGCTGCTCACTGCCGTCGGGCGCGCGGAAACGCAGCACGGCCTGATAGCCGGGACCGACCGTCGGCACACCGGGCTGCTGCTGCGGATAGCCGTACGCAGGGGGCGGCGGGGTGTGCGCGTTCTGCGGTACGGGTCCGGGGGCACCGCCCGGCGGCATCCCGGGCGCACCCGGCGGACCGGGAGCCGCCGGGGGCCGGGGGCCACCGAGGCTCGCGTCCGCGAACACCGTCGCCGCGTGGTGCACCCCGCCACCGGGCGGCGGCGTCGGACCAGCAGCACCAGGAGCTCCGGGAGCTCCAGGCGCACCGGGAGGCCCGGGAGGCTGAGGCGCACCGGGCACACCAGGAGGTCCGGGCGGCTGCGGGGCGTTGTGCGCACCGGGCACGCCGGGAGGCCCGGGCGGGGCCGGCGGCCGGGGGCCACCGAGGCTCGCGTCCGCGAACATCGTCGCCGCGTGATGCACCCCGCCACCGGGCGGCGGCGTCGGACCAGCAGCACCGGGCGCACCAGGAGGCCCGGGAGGCTGGGGCGCGCCCGGAGCACCGGGAGGACCAGGAGGCTGAGGCGCACCGGGAGGACCGAGCTGCGAGACGAGCTGGGTCGGTACGTAACCACCGGCCGGAGCACCGGGCGCACCCGGCCCCGAAGGCGGCGGCACGGCCCCCGGACGCACACCCGGGGTGCCGGGGGCACCGGGCGGCGGCGGAGTCGTCGAACCCGTCCCGCGCCCCCCGCGCGGAGGCACGACGGCCTTGCTCGTGGCCGCGTCCGCGATGTCGCCGGGACCGGACCCGGGGCCGGGACGCGAGGGAGCGCCGCCGGGCCCGCCGAGCGCCGGGGCGACCGCCGTCCGGGGCAGCTGGCTGCCGCCGGACATCAGCGCGGTGGGTGCCTCGGCGGGCACGACCGGCGGAGGCGTCTCCTCGTCGTCCGCGCCCGAGAGCGCCGGCGCGAACACGGTTGCCGGCAGGCCGACCGCGCCCACGTCGGGGTCCGCGTTGGTGTCGATGCCCGCCCACGGCGTGGCCCCTAGGGGCGCGGCAGGTGAGGACGCGGGCACGCCGTCCGCTGCGGTGGGCTCGTGGTCGTCCTGGCCGCCCGCGGCGGGCCACCGCGTCGCCGAGCCCTCGGACGAGGACGCGCCCCCCGAAGAGGCGGGGGAAGAAGAAGGCACCGAAGGCGCGGAGGGCGGGGCGTCCGCGGGCTCACCGCCACCGGCGCCCGGCTCCGCCCGGCGGTCCGGGATACCCAGCTTGTCGGCGGCGTCCTGAAGCCACTCCGGCGGACTCAGCAGGAAGGACGTCTGGTTCAGATCGATCCGCTGCGGCGGCGCCGGAGCGGCCGGCACCGCGTCGGACGCGCCGTACTCCTCCTCGTACCGCCGGATCACCTCACCCACCGGCAGCCCGGGCCACAGCGTGGCCTCACCGCTGTCGCGGGCGATCACGAGCCGGTGGCGCCCACCGTCCGAGACGGGGCCCTCCGCCCGGTCCTCGGCCCACACCACGAAGCCCAGCTCGAACTCGCGCACCCGCACCTCACGGTGCTGGTACGCGGGCACGTCACCGTTGACCCACTCGTCCGCTCGCTCCTGCGCCTGCGCGAAGGTCACCACCGCGCTCATCCCTCCACCGGGACGGCGCGCGCGAAGCCGCCGTCCACCATCAGGTTCGCCACGGTCTCCAGCTCCGGCGGATTGCCCGCCAGCCGCTGCAGGAAGGCGTCGAAGTCCGCGCCGCAGGGCAGCAGCAGCCGGTCGACGCGGTCCTGCACGCTCCAGCCGTCCTGGTCCCGGGCGTCGTCGTACGCGCAGAACCAGACCGAGCCGGTGTCCTGGCCGCGCACCTTCACCGCGAGGATCCCGCCCTGGACGAACGCGACGCCCAGGTAGTCCTTGGTGAAGTGGTCCCGCAAGCACTTGTTGACGTACACGAGGTCGTTGACCGCCGCCTCTTCACGCACCGTGAAGAAGGGCTGGTCGACCAGGAGGCCGAGCTCCGCGTCCAGAGCCGCACCCACCGGCGCCGAACCGCCCGCGGCCTTGAGGAACGAACGGTACGCACCCGGCAGCCGGTACCCGAGATCCTCCTCGATCCCCAGCACCTGCTGCTCGCTCACCGCCACCGAGCCCTTGGGCAGCCGGAAGTGCGGAGGCCGCGTCTCCTGGAGCGGCCGCGTGCCGCGCCGGTTGTGGTCGACCGGAGTCGTCGCCATGCCGCCGTGATGACGCAGCAGCGCCTTCACCTCGACCGGCACGAGCTCCATCCGGCGGCCGCCCGGCACGTGGTGCCAGGTCCAGCCGTGCGGGGTCGCCACCGGGGCGATCGTGTCCCACAGGGCATGGCCGCTCGCCGCCAGCGCGGCGTTCGCCGACACGTAGTCCGTGAGCCGCAGCTCGTCGATGCCGAAGCCCGGGGGCGGATCGGCGATCTCGGCGGCGGCGCGCGCATACGGCGTGAGTTCCGGATGGCCGTTCCCGTCCATGCGCACACCCCTGGGGTGGCGGGACGCCCGGACCGGGTCCGGGAAATGCACGACCTGCCCGGCGTAGGCCGCGTTCGGTGGCGCGGCTTGCTGCCCGAGCCGACCTGTCGTCATGGCGGTTGCCCCCTGCTGCGTCCGGTGATTCCCCCCAGCCTATGCGGTGGGGCAACAGGGGGACCCGCCCCTCCACCTCGGTCACCAACCGTCACAGCCAGGTGACGGACGGGCGACGGTACTGCCACTTCCGGCGACACGCAGACACGTTTCCCCGACCCAGCTTCCGTAGCCCCCAGCACATTTGGCAGGCTGTCACCGCAACTCGGGGGCGTGCACACCTGCAGCTACCGCTGCCGGCACGGGAGGGATGCAAGCACCATGAACGCAGCACCGCCAGTCACATCCGGGGATCCACGGCTCAGCTGGAGCAGCACCGAGGCCGGCCGCACACCGCGACTGCACCACCGCCGCGACGGCATCCTGCCGGCCGTGGCCGCCGCCCTGTCCGTCCGCGGCGAGACCCTGACGTGCACCGCGGGCAAGGGCGACCGGCCGCCGGTACTGCACCCGCTCGTGCAGGACTTCCTCGACACCCTCACCAGCGGACAGCGCGAACGCTTCACCGGCCGCTGCCCCGAAGCGATACTGCTGTCGCGGCAGCTCACCGCCACCGACGACGGCCGGTCCAAACGGGCCCAGCGCAAGCCGCTGACCAACGGCGAGGCCCGCCGCGCGCTGAAGCACTCCCGGATCACCGCCCGGCGCATCCGCGAGGACGGCGACCCCCTGCACGGCAGCTACGCCGCACCCTGCCGCTCCTGCGCGGCGATGCTCGCGCACTTCGGCGTACGTCCCGTCGACCTCACCACCACCGGGGCGGCCACCACCGCCGAGAAGGGCTGACGGCACCCCGATGCAGGAGCGAACCGGGCACTCGGCCCCCCTCGACACCCCGCCCGGAACCCCACTCGACCGGCACGCCGGCACCCGCTTCCCCGCCGCCGTCGACGCCGCACTCCGCCAGGCGGGCTGGCAGCCGGGGCGCTGGGACATCCGGCAGGCCGAGGAATGGGCCGACGCTCTGCGGTCCCACGCCTCACCGGCCGGCCACCAGCACGCCGTGTTCCCGGCGGCCGTCGAGGCCTGGGCCGAATTCGGCGCCCTGAACATCACGGCGGCCGCACCCGGGCGGCAGATCGCCCCCGCCGCCGTACGCATCGACCCGCTGAGCGGCCTGCACCTGGCACGCACACTGGGCGACCTGGGGCGGGCCCTGGAGACCGAGATCAGCCCGCTGGGCGAGGAGGGCGACGGCCAGGCGGTCCTGGCGATCGACATCGAAGGCCGCGTCTACAGCATCGACCACACCGGCGACTGGTATCTCGGCGCGGACATCGACCAGGCGCTGGCCACCCTGGTCACGGGCGCCCAGCCGGACCGCCTGACCTCGGGCTGACGCACCGGGGCGGGCGGGCGGCCCGGAAGCCCCGGACGCCTACGCGGAGGGTTCGGCCGGCAGAACGGCCGACACCCGGAAGCCGCCCGCGTCCGTCGGCCCCGACACGAAGACACCGCCGAGACCGAGCACGCGTTCCCTCATCCCCACCAGGCCGTTCCCACCGCTGGGCAGCCCGGCGTCGGCCGCGCCGGCGTCCGAGGGACCGTTCTCCACCTGCATGGCGACCTCGGCGCCGCGATGCGCGAGCCTCACCCACGTCTTCGCACCCGCCGCGTGCTTGTGCACGTTCGTCAGGGCCTCCTGCACCACCCGGTACGCGGTCTGCTCGACCTGGGACGCGTACGGGCGCAGTTCCCCCTCCACGGACAGCTCGACCGTCATCCCGGCCTCCCGGGACTGCGCGACGAGCGACTCCACCTCGTCCAGCCGGGGCCCGTCCTCCACCGCCGCCGCAGCAGCCGCGGCGGCCGCCCGGCCCACCGACGCGAGGGGGACCCGGCCCGGGGGCGCGGGCGGGGCCGGGACCGTGTCCCCGCTGCGCAGCACCCCCAGCATCTCGCGCAGTTCCGTCAGTGCCTGGCGTCCCATGTCGCCCACCAGCGCCGCGTTGCGCACGGCCTTCGCCGGGTCCTTCGGGGCGACGGCCTGAAGCGCCGCCGCGTGCACGACCATCAGACTCACCCGGTGCGCGACCACGTCGTGCATCTCACGGGCGATCCGGGTCCGCTCCTCCGTACGCGCCCACTCGGCCCGTTCCTCGGCCCGGTCGGCCAGGAGCGACAGCTCCCTCTCCAGCGAGTCGGCACGCTCCCGCAGACTCTCCATGAGCCGTCTTCGCGCCCCTATATAGAGGCCGAACAGCAGGGGCGGCGCGGCCAGCCCCAGGGACATGAAGAGGGACACCAGCGGCACGTACCAGTCACCCGGGCCGAAATCGGCTCCCTCGGTGACGCTCTGACGCAGCCGGACGTACGTGACGATGAACGTGCCGACCAGCGACATCCCGGTCAGCACGCAGGTGATCTTTCGCGGCACGTCGGACGCGGCCAGCGTGTACAGCCCGACGACGGCCATCAGGAAGCCCATCTCGGCCGGCGTCGTCGCGATCGACACCAGCACCACGGCGATCGGCCACCGCCTTCGCACCAGCAGCACCGACCCCGCCACCAGCCCGAACAGCACGCCGACAGGCACCGGCAACCCGGTGTCGCCGGCGAACACCACCCCTTCCAGCGCACACTCCAGCGCCGAAGCCGACGCAAGTCCCACGTCCAGGGCGACACTGCGCCGCCGCCTCCACCACCAGTAGCCGCGGGTGGTCGGTCCCGCCGCTTCCCGGTCTGCCCCCGTTGCGGTCATGACGTCCAGCCTACGGGCGGGCGCATCTCCTTTTCGGGCGACTCGGGCAGCACGTACCGCAGTCGAACGACGAGCGAACAGGTATTGATCGCCGGAATTGGTGAATCGACCGGGCATTCGACCCGGCCATCCGGATTTCGGACAACGCTTGCCACATGACGGAAATCACCAGCAAGTACGCCGATTTCGAAGGGCTCCGCGAACAGGCTGTCGCCCTCCGCAGAGAAGGGCTCAGCCTCAGGCAGATCCGGGAGCGCTTGCAGGTCTTCAACAACGACATCCTGAACCGCCTCGTCCAGGGTGAGCCCGCTCCGGAGTGGACGAAACGACCAAACGCAAAGGACGGCCTGCGAGACAAGGCCCGGGAGCTACGACTCCAGGGCATGACCTACGACCAGATCCAGGTAGAGCTCGGCTGCTCGAAGAGTTCAATCTCCCTATGGGTCCGGGACCTCCCGAAGCCGGAGCCGCGCTATACGGACGAGGAACGCCACACACTCATGAACGCCGGGCTGGCGCGGCTGCGCGCAGCTCAAGAAGAGGATCGGCACGAGACAAAGGACCGTGCACGCGATGCCGTCGGCCAGCTGTCGGACCGCGAACTTTTCATCGCTGGAGTCACTCTCTACTGGGCCGAAGGGACCAAGGACAAGACCTATAGCCGTCGAGAAAGCCTCCAGTTCATCAACAGCGACCCGAACGTGATCACGATGTATTTGCGCTGGCTCGAACTGTTCGACGTCCCGCGCGAGCGCATGCGCTTCCGGGTCAGCATCCATGAATCGGCGGACGTCGCCGGGGCTGAGCAGTTCTGGGCCGAGCTGGCAGGCGTACCCGCCTCCGCGTTCCAGAGAGCGAGCCTGAAGAAGCACACCCCCAAGACCACACGAAAGAACACCACCGAGGCATACCGAGGCTGCCTGGTCATCTACGTGACGAAGAGCGCCGACCTCTATCGTCGCGTAGAAGGCACTTGGTACGGCATAGTGTTGGGTGCTGGCCCAACAGCCTGACGAAATGTCTGGTTCGGGCTAGTTTCATCCCCCATGGTGTAATCAGGCAGCACTACGGTTTTTGGTACCGTCTGTTCAGGTTCAAATCCTGATGGGGGAGCCCTTGCACACGGGCCCCGACCTTCACGGTCGGGGCCCGCACTCGTTTCCGGTGTGCGCACCCCCGGTATCCTGCGGATGTCCACCACCCGAAGCCGAAGGGCACATCCGTGAGCGCCACCAGCCCGGCAGCCGTAGTCGTCCTCGCAGCGGGTGAGGGCACCCGCATGAAGTCGAAGACTCCCAAGGTCCTGCACGAGATCTCCGGGCGCTCGCTCGTAGGACATGTCGTCGCCGCGTCCCGTGAGCTCGATCCCGAGCACCTCGTCGTGGTCGTCGGCCACGCCGCCGAGCGGGTGACCGCTCATCTCTCCTCGGGCGACGCTCCCGTGCGCACCGCGTTCCAGGCCGAGCAGAACGGCACCGGGCACGCCGTCCGGATGGGCCTCGAAGAGCTCGGCGGGACCGTCGAGGGCACCGTGATCGTCGTCTGCGGCGACACCCCGCTGCTCTCCGGCGAGACCCTCGCCGCACTCGCCGCGACGCACGACGCGGACGCCAACGCCGTCACCGTGCTGACCGCCGAGGTCCCGGACTCGACCGGCTACGGCCGCATCGTCAGGGACGCGGCCACCGGCGCGGTCACCGAGATCGTCGAACACAAGGACGCCACCGCCGCCCAGCGGGCCATCCTGGAGATCAACTCCGGGGTGTTCGCCTTCGACGGGCGGCTGCTCGCGGACGCGCTCGGCAAGGTCCGCACGGACAACAGCCAGGGCGAGGAGTACCTCACCGACGTGCTGTCCATCCTGCGCGAGGCCGGACACCGCGTGGGCGCCTCGGTCGCCGCCGACCACCGCGAGATCCTCGGCATCAACAACCGGGTCCAGCTGGCCGAGGCCCGGCGCCTGCTCAACGAACGCCTCCTGGACCGCGCCATGATGGCCGGCGTCACGATCGTCGACCCCGCGTCGACGCTGATCGACGCCACCGTGACGTACGAGCCGGACGCGATCGTGCACCCCGGAACCCAGCTGTTCGGTACGACGCACCTGGCCGAGGACGCCGAAGTCGGCCCGAACTCCCGGCTGAAGGACACGATCGTCCACGCGGGCGCCCGCGTGGACAACACCGTCTCGGACGGGGCGGAGGTCGGCCCCGGCGCGACGGTCGGCCCGTTCGCCTACCTGCGGCCCGGTACGCGGCTCGGAGCGAAGGCCAAGGCCGGTACGTACGTGGAGATGAAGAACGCCACGATCGGCGAGGGCACGAAGGTTCCGCACCTGAGTTACGTCGGTGACGCGACCATCGGCGACCACACCAACATCGGTGCCGCCAGCGTCTTCGTGAACTACGACGGCGTCGCCAAGCACCACACCACCATCGGCTCCCACTGCCGCACCGGCTCCGACAATATGTTTGTGGCGCCTGTCACGGTCGGGGACGGCGTCTACACCGCGGCGGGCTCGGTCATCACCAAGGACGTACCGGCCGGCTCGCTGGCTGTCGCCCGGGGCCAGCAGCGGAATATCGAGGGTTGGGTGGCCCGGAAGCGTCCGGGGAGTGCCGCCGCGCAGGCCGCTCAGGCCGCAGCCCAGGACACCGACGGCGAAAGCTGACCGGAAACAGGTGCGCCGGTGACGGCGTACCGTGATAGATGCTCACCCATTTCGGCTGGCTCGTTGCACATCGGGACCTATGCGTGCAGCGCCAGATACACGTCTGAGGAGACTGTGCTGTGACCGGGATCAAGACGACCGGCGAGAAGAAACTGATGTTCTTCTCCGGCCGCGCCCACCCCGAGCTGGCCGAGGAGGTCGCACACCAGCTGGGTGTCGGCCTCGTGCCGACGAAGGCTTTCGATTTCGCCAACGGTGAGATCTACGTGCGCTTCCAGGAATCCGCCCGCGGCGCCGACTGCTTCCTGATCCAGAGCCACACGGCTCCGATCAACAAGTGGATCATGGAGCAGCTGATCATGCTGGACGCGCTGAAGCGCGCCTCGGCCCGTTCGATCACGGTGATCGTGCCGTTCTACGGCTACGCCCGCCAGGACAAGAAGCACCGCGGCCGCGAGCCGATCTCGGCCCGCCTGGTCGCCGACCTGATGAAGACGGCGGGTGCCGACCGCATCCTGACCGTGGATCTGCACACCGACCAGATCCAGGGCTTCTTCGACGGCCCGGTGGACCACCTCTTCGCGCTGCCGATCCTCGCCGACTACGTCGGTGCCAAGGTCGACCGCTCGAAGCTGACGATCGTCTCCCCGGACGCCGGCCGCGTGCGCGTCGCCGACCGCTGGTGCGACCGTCTGGACGCCCCGCTGGCGATCGTCCACAAGCGCCGCGACAAGGACGTGCCGAACCAGGTCAGCGTCCACGAGGTCGTCGGTAACGTGAAGGGCCGGGTCTGTGTCCTGGTCGACGACATGATCGACACGGGTGGCACGATCTGCGCCGCCGCCGACGCGCTCTTCGCGCACGGTGCCGAGGACGTCATAGTGACCGCGACGCACGGTGTGCTGTCCGGTCCCGCCGCGGACCGTCTGAAGAACTCGAAGGTCAGCGAGTTCGTCTTCACGGACACCCTGCCGACCCCGGGCGAGCTGGAGCTCGACAAGATCACCGTGCTGTCGATCGCGCCGACGATCGCGCGCGCGGTCCGCGAGGTGTTCGAGGACGGTTCGGTCACGAGCCTCTTCGAGGAGCAGGAAAACCACTAGCGGAAGCGCGGTACCGACGAGGTATCGAAGATCCACTTTGGGTGCGGCCTCCCCGCCGGGTAGACTCAGCGAGTTGCTCGGCGAGGGAGGCCGTACCTGTTGGTACGGCGATCCGTTATCGACGCGCTCTTCGTAGCAGGCGGCCTGTCGTACCGGGCCGGGTGACGTCCGACTTTCGTCATCTCACGAGGAGTGCATCATGGCCGAGATCAAGCTCGCCGCTCAGGTCCGTACCGAGTTCGGCAAGGGCGCCGCCCGCCGTACCCGCCGTGCCAACCTGGTTCCCGCGGTCATCTACGGCCACGGCGCCGAGTCCGTCCACGTCACGCTGCCGGCCCACGAGCTGCAGCTCGCGCTCCGCACCGCCAACGTCCTCATCGGTCTCGAGATCGACGGCAAGGACGCCCTGGTCATCCCGAAGGCCGTGCAGCGCAACGCCCTCAAGGGCAACATCGAGCACGTCGACCTCCTGACCGTGAAGCGCGGCGAGAAGGTCAACGTCGAGATCGCCGTGCACGTCGAGGGCGAGCTGGCCCCGGGCGGCAACCTCCTGGAGTACGTGCAGAACACCCTGCTCGTCGAGGCCGAGGCCACCCACATCCCCGAGTCGGTCACGGTCTCGATCGCCGGCCTGGACGCCGGTGACTCGATCCTCGCCAAGGACATCCCGCTGCCCAAGGGTTCCGTGCTGGCCGGTGACGAGGACGCCATCGTGCTCCAGGTCGTCGCCGCGCAGGCCGAGGAGCCGGCCGCCGAGGGCGCCGAGGCCACCACCGAGGCCTAGTCCCACCCGGCGCGCTCCAGCGCCACTGCTTCACTGCTTCACTTACGGGGCGGCGGACCCTTACGGGCCCGCCGCCCCGTTCGCCTGTAACCGGCGCGATCAGCCGACGTACGCGAGGAGACCGAGCGCAGATGTCCGATGCCACCGACCCCTGGCTCATCGTGGGCCTGGGCAATCCCGGTCCCGAGTACGCCGCGAACCGGCACAACGTCGGCTTCATGGTCGCCGACCTGCTCGCCGAGCGGATCGGCGGGAAGTTCAAGCGGGCGCAGAAGGCCCAGGCGCAGGTCGTGGAGGGCCGGTTGGGGCCGCCCGGACCCGCGAGCCGCCGGGTGATCCTGGCGAAGCCCATGTCGTACATGAACCTGTCGGGCGGGCCCGTCACCGCGCTGCGGGACTTCTACAAGGTGCCGACGGATCACATCGTGGCCGTGCACGACGAACTGGACATCGACTTCGGCATGTTGCGGCTGAAGCTGGGCGGCGGTGACAACGGGCACAACGGGCTGAAGTCGATGACGAAGGCGATGGGCCCCGACTACCACCGCATCAGGTTCGGGATCGGGCGGCCGCCGGGCCGGATGCAGGTGGCCGACTTCGTGCTGAAGGACTTCTCGTCCACGGAGCGCAAGGAACTCGCCTACGAGGTGGACCGGGCGGCGGACGCGGTGGAGTCGCTGCTGGCCGATGGGCTTGAGCGGGCGCAGTCCACGTACAACTCCTGACATTGGCGCCGATCCCGGGAGCATTTCCGGCCCCAGGTTGACCGGGGGCACAGGTCTGGCCAAGGATCTGCCCCCATGAAGCGGAGCTCCTCCCACCGCCTGATGTCCCACGGCCGTGTCGCAGCCGCGGGGTGCATCGTGCTGCTGATGCTCGTCGCGGGCGTGTGGTCGTCGTGGAACACCGCGCACCACGTCGTCCTGTCCAAGGGCCGTGAACACGGCACCATGACGGTGACCGGGTGCGACGAGTCGGCGTGCACGGGATCGTACGTGCCGGACGAGGATTCGCCGCCGCGTGCCCGGGTGACGATCGTGAAGTCCGTCGCGGCGGAGAAGGGCGACCGGTTCCCGGTCGTCGTGAAGCCCGGGACCGGCGAGGTCGTCCGCACCGGGGCACCGGGCCTGCTGCACGCCTGGGTGCCGTTCGGTGGTGCGCTGCTGCTGTCCGCCCTCCTGATCGGAGGCGGTCTGCGGCTGCCCCGGGTCGCGTGGGGAGCCGCGATCGCGGGCGCGGCCCTGCTGATGGCGACGTTCATCGCCCTCTGAGCAGGACCGCACCCGCTACCGGAGCGGATCGGCCGGAGCGGATCAGCCGGTGTTGCGCAGACCCGCGGCGACGCCGTTCACGGTGAGCAGCAGGGCACGGGCGAGCAGCGGGTCGGCCGCTTCGCCGCGCTCGGCCGCCTGGCGCTGGCGGGCCAGCAGCGAGACCTGGAGGTAGGAGATCGGGTCCAGGTAGGCGTCACGGATGGCGAAGGTCTGCTGGAGCACGGGGCTCGTGCTGAGCAGTTCGGTGCCGCCGGTGACCTTCAGGACCTCGCTCACGGTCAGCGCGTGCTCGGCCTCGATGTAGGCGAAGACGTGCTTGAGCTCGTCGGGAACGAGGGTGTCGACGTAGTGCCGGGCGATCCGCAGGTCCGTCTTGGCGAGTGTCATCTCGACGTTGGAGATGAAGTTCTGGAAGAAGTGCCACTGACCGTGCATCTCTTCCAGGACGGTGCCCAGACCTGCCTCGCGCAGCGCCTTGAGCCCGGAGCCGACTCCGAACCAGCCGGGCACGATCTGCCGTGACTGGGTCCAGCCGAAGACCCACGGGATGGCGCGCAGGCCGTCGAGCGAGACGCCCGAGCCGGGGCGGCGGGAGGGCCGCGAGCCCAGGTGCAGGTCGGCGAGCTGGTCGACCGGCGTGGAGGCGAGGAAGTACGTCGGCAGGTCGGGGTCCTCGACCAGCTTGCGGTAGGCCGCGTGGGCGGCGTCCGAGACCGTGTCCATGGCCGCGTCCCAGCGGGCCAGTGCCTCGTCGGACTGGCGGGGCGAGGTGTGCAGCGCGGAGGCCTGGAGGGTGGCCGCGACGGTCAGTTCCAAGTTCTCCCGGGCGAGCGCGGGGATGAGGTACTTGTCGGAGATGACCTCGCCCTGCTCGGTCACCTTGATCTCGCCCTCCAGCGTGCCCCAGGGCTGCGCGAGGATCGCGTCGTGCGAGGGGCCGCCACCGCGGCCGACGGTGCCGCCGCGGCCGTGGAAGAGGCGCAGCCGTACGCCGTAGCGGTGGGCGACGTCACGCAGCCGGCGCTGGGCGCGGTGGATCTCCCACTGCGAGGTGGTGATGCCGCCGAACTTCGAGGAGTCGCTGTAGCCGAGCATGACCTCCTGGACGTCCCCGCGGAGCGAGACCAGCCGGCGGTACGAGGGGTCGGCGAGCATCTCGTCGAGGATGACGTCGGCGGCACGCAGCTCGTCGGTGGTCTCCAGGAGCGGGACGATGCCGATCTTGGCCCAGCCGCCGTGCAGGTCGAGCAGACCGGCCTCGCGGGCCAGGACCGCGGCTGCGAAGACGTCGTCGGCGCCCTGGCACATCGAGATGATGTAGGACTCGATGACCTCGGGGCCGAAGCGCTCGAAGGCTTCCTTGATGGTGTGGAACACGCCGAGGGTCTTCTCGCCCGCGGCGTCCAGCGGTGCCGGCGTCGGGGCGAGGGGGCGCCGGGAGCGCAGTTCCTTCGCGAGGAGCTTCTGCCGGTAGTCGCGCGGCATGTCGGCGTAGCGCCAGGACTCCTCGCCGAGCCGGTCGAAGAGCTGGCCGAGCGCGTGGTGGTGGGCGTCGGCGTGCTCGCGTACGTCCATCGTGGCGAGCTGCAGCCCGAACGCGGACAGGGTGCGGATGGTGCGGTCCATCCGGCCGTCCGCGAAGAGGCCGCCCTTGTGCTCGCGCAGCGAGGTCTGGATGAGGGCCAGGTCGGTGATGAGCTCGGCGGTACCGAGGTAGTCGCAGCCGGGGCGGTGCGGGGTGCCGGTGGCGAGGCGCTCGCGGGTGTTGACGAGCTTCTGCCGGATGCAGGTCGCCTTGAGGCGGTAGGGCTCCTCGGCGTTCAGCCGCTTGTAGCGCGGGCTGATCTCGGGGAGGCGTTCCAGGTCGGCCTGGAGCGAGTCCAGCAGCTCGTCGGTGGCGCCGGTGTAGCGGATGGAGTTGGAGAGCAGGCCGCGCAGGTAGTCGATGAGTTCGAGTGCGTCGGTGATGCCGTGCTCGTGCTGGAGGATCAGCACCTCCCAGGTGACGGCGGGCGTCACGTTGGGGTTGCCGTCGCGGTCGCCGCCGATCCAGGTGCCGAAGGTGAGCGGGCGGGTGCCTGCGGGGAGCTCGACGCCGACGCGCTCCAGTTCGGCGGCCAGGTCTTCCAGGACGTCGCCGACGGCGTTGGCGTGCAGTTCGTCGAGGTAGTAGATCGCGTTGCGCGCCTCGTCGGCGGGCTCCGGGCGGACGACGCGCAGTTCGTCGGTCTGCCAGATGAGGTCGATGTTCTCGGCGAGGCGCAGGTCGTGGCGGCGCCGGTCGGCCTCGATGACGGGGGTTTCGAGCAGTTCCGCGATGCGGCGGAGCTTGTTCAGCACGGAGCGCCGTGCGGCCTCTGTGGGGTGCGCGGTGAAGACGGGGCGCACGTTGAGGTTCTTGACGGTCTCGCGCAGGTGCTGCGGGTCGGCGTCCTTGAGCATGTCGGCCGTACGGGCGAGGAGCCCGCCCTCGGCGGCCCGGCGGTCGCGCATCTCGTGGGCGCGGTGGACCTGCTCGGTGACGTTGGCGAGGTGGAAGTAGGTGGAGAAGGCGCGCACGAGCTGCGCGGCGGTGTACAGGTCCGTGTCGCCCAGCAGCTCGGCGGCGGCCTCTCCGTCGGTACGGGTCAGGGCACGTACCCGCTCGACGAGGTCGAGGAGCTCCTGCCCCTCCTGCCGTACGAGCGTCTCGCCCAGCAGATCACCGAGGCGGCGGATGTCGGCACGCAGCTCGGGGCTGGCGGCGGGGGTCTGGTCGGCACTGCTCACAGGTGCGGCTCCTTGCAGTGGTTGAGCACGTCTGTCAGGGGGTCCGGGGGTGCAGCGGTGCGTCGCCACCCCGGGAATGCAGAGTGCGGACCGCGCTGTCCGACTCTCCCAGGATAGGTGTCCGGGTCGGCGGCGTGCCGCGCAGCCCTTACGGGTGTCCTCATGATGTCCGCACGGTTGTCCGCGCAGGGGTCCGCGAAACGACAACGGCCCGCGACTCTCGTACTGAGGGCCTCCTCGCTGCAATACTTACCAGGCCGTAGGTTACGGATGCGTAGCCTGCACAATCCACCGCACTTCTCACCTCACAGGGGACTCCCCAATGCCCACCAGCCCCAATGTGATCGACGATCCTGTCCTTCCCCCCGCCACGCTCGGCGGCGACAAGAAGCGGTCCGTCGAGCAGATCGCCCTGCTCCTGTTCATCGTGGTGCCGTTCGTGGCCCTGCTGGCGGCGGTGCCGCTGGCCTGGGGCCGCGGCGTCAGCTGGCTCGACCTGGGCCTGCTGGTCGCGATGTACTACATCGGCTGCCACGGCATCACGATCGGCTTCCACCGCTACTTCACGCACGGCTCCTTCAAGGCGAAGCGTCCGCTCCGTATCGCCCTGGCCGTCGCGGGTTCGCTGGCGGTCGAAGGTCCGCTGGTGCGCTGGGTGGCCGACCACCGCAAGCATCACCGTTTCTCCGACGCCGAGGGCGACCCCCACTCGCCGTGGCGCTTCGGCGAGACGCTGCCTGCCCTGATGAAGGGGCTGTGGTGGGCGCACATCGGCTGGATGTTCGACGAGGAGCGGACGTCGCAGCAGAAGTACGCGCCGGACCTGATCAAGGACCCCGCGATCCGCGGCATCTCCCGCCACTTCCTCACCTTCACCATCGTCTCGCTGGCCATCCCGCCGGTCGTCGGCGGTCTGGTGACGATGTCCTGGTGGGGCGCCGCGACCGCGTTCTTCTGGGGCTCACTGGTACGGGTCGCTCTGCTGCACCACGTCACGTGGTCGATCAACTCGATCTGCCACGCGGTCGGCAAGCGTCCCTTCAAGTCGCGTGACCGGTCAGGAAACGTGTGGTGGCTGGCCGTCCTGTCGTGCGGCGAGTCCTGGCACAACCTGCACCACGCGGACCCGACGAGCGCGCGCCACGGAGTGATGAAGGGCCAGATCGACTCGAGTGCCCGCCTGATCCGCTGGTTCGAGCAGCTGGGCTGGGCGTCCGACGTCCGCTGGCCCGATGCGGACCGTATCGACGCCCGCCGCAACCCCGCGCCCGCCGACGCGGCATGATTGACGACGTGGCGACCGACGGCAACACAGGCAGCGAGAAGAGCAGACCCTCCCCCGTCCGCCGGACCCGACGGGTCCGGATGACCGGCAAGGAGCGTCGCGAACAGCTGCTGGACATCGGCCGCACCCTCTTCGCCGACAAGGGTTTCGAAGGCACGTCCGTGGAGGAGATCGCGGCCCGCGCCGGGGTCTCCAAGCCGGTCGTCTACGAACACTTCGGCGGCAAGGAGGGCCTGTACGCCGTCGTGGTCGACCGCGAGATGCGTCAGCTGCTGGACATGGTGACGAGCGCCCTGACCGCGGGCCATCCGCGCGAACTCCTCGAGCAGGCGGCGTTCGCGCTGCTGGACTACATCGAGACGTACACGGACGGCTTCCGCATCCTGGTCCGGGACTCCCCCGTCGCGCAGTCCACCGGTACGTTCGCGTCGCTGATCAGTGACATCGCCACGCAGGTCGAGGACATCCTGGGACTGGAGTTCAAGGCACGCGGCTTCGATCCGAAGCTGGCGCCGCTCTACGCGCAGGCCCTGGTCGGCATGGTCGCGCTGACCGGCCAGTGGTGGCTGGACGTCCGCAAGCCGAAGAAGGCGGAGGTCGCGGCGCATCTCGTGAATCTCTGCTGGCACGGGCTGGAGAACCTCGAAGCCAAGCCCCGCCTGATAGGTCACCGCAAGAACTGACACGCCGGCCTCCTGCGACGACGGGCCGCGCACCCTGGACGACGGGGGGCGCGGCCCCTCGTCGTCGGCTCACGCGCGCCGCGCCACCGCGAAGATACGGCGGAACGGGAACACCGTGCCGTGCGGGCCCAGCGGGTAGGCGGTGCGCAGGAGGTCGCGGTATTCGGTGAGGAAGGCGTCGCGGGCTTCCGGGTCGTCGGCGAGGGCCGTGAGGACCGGGCGCAGGGCGGTGCCCTTGACCCAGTCGAGGACCGGGTCCTGCCCCTGGAGGATCTGGAGGTAGGTCGTCTCCCATACGTCCGCCTCGCAGCCGAGGGTGCGCAGGCGGGTCAGGTAGTCCGTGGGGGCGAGGACCGCCGCGGTGCGGTCGCCCGCGTCGTGCAGACGGGAGCGCCAGCGGGGGGATTCGCGCAGTGCGGCCAGCAGGGTGTGGCTGGGGGCGGTGAAGTTGCCGGGCACCTGGAAGGCGAAGGTGCCGCCGGGGGCGAGTGCGTCCAGCCAGACGGGGAAGCGGTCGGCGTGGCCGGGTACCCACTGGAGCAGGGCGTTGGAGACGATCAGGCCGTACGGCTCCGCGGGCTCCCAGGCCGCCGCGTCGGCCCGGACGAAGTCCAGCCCCGGCCGCGTGTGGGAGGCGGCGCGGGCCAGCATCTCCGGGGAGTTGTCGTAGCCGGTGATCCGGGCCTGCGGCCAGCGGTCGGCGAGCAGGGCCGTGACGTTGCCCGCCCCGCAGCCGAGGTCCGCGATGCGGGGGCGGCCCGGCAGGTCACCGACGCGTGCCAGGAGATCATGGAAGGGGCGGGTGCGGTGGTCCGCGTGGCGCAGGTACTGCTGCGGATCCCAGAGGGGTGCGGTCATGGGAGCCAGGATGTTGCCGAAAGTATCTTGATGTCAAGAGACTCGAATTCAAGAGACTCTATGTCGACAGACCCTCTACACTGATCCACATGGAGGACGAGGTCGACCGACTGGTCGCTGCATGGCGCCGCGAGCGCCCCGACCTCGACGTGGAACCACTCGAGGTCCTGAGCCGCGTCTCCCGCCTGGCGCGCCACCTCGACCGGGCCCGCAGGATCGCCTTCGCCGAGCACAATCTGGAGCCCTGGGAGTTCGACGTCCTGACGTCGCTGCGGCGCGCGGGCGCCCCGTACCAGCTCTCCCCCGGCCAGCTCCTGACCCAGACCCTGGTCACCTCCGGCACGATGACCAACCGCATCGACCGGCTGACGAAGAAGAACCTCGTCGAGCGCCTGCCCGATCCGAGCGACCGCCGCGGCGTGCTCGTGCGGCTGACCGCCGAGGGCCAGGACAAGGCCGACCAGTCACTGGCCGGCCTCCTCGACCAGGAGCGCGCCATCCTCGGCCGGCTCTCCCGTCAGCAGCGCGGCGAACTGGCCGGTCTGCTACGCCAGTTGACTGCTCCGTTCGACAACGTTCCCGGCTAGGACACCACCGGACAGCGGGCCGCCCGACAGGTCGGCCGGTCCGACACCCGCCCTCCGCGCCAGCGCCACCGCGGCCAGCGTGGAGTGCACGCCCAGCTTCCCCAGCACGTTCTGCATGTGCGTACGCACCGTGTGCGGGGACAGGAACAGCCGCTCGGCGACCGCCTTGCGGCCCAGCCCCGCCACCATGCACCGCAGCACCTCGCACTCGCGCGGGGTCAGCGACTCGATGAGCCGTTCACTCTCCGTACGGTGCTTGCGCGTCGCCGTCAGCTCCCGCAGGACACCGGTCAGCAACGCGGGCGGCAGATGGGTCTCGTCGCGCAGGACGCCCCGGATGACCGCGAGCAGCCGTTGGAGCGAGCAGTCCTTGGCCACCCAGCCGGATGCGCCGGCCTGCAGCGCCGCCGCCGCGCGGCGCGGATCGTCGCGCTCGGCGAGCACCACCGACCGCACGGACGGCCGTCCGGCGCTGACTCCGGCGACCAGCGAGATGCCGTCGACCAGGCCGCTGTCCCCGGTGTCCGGTGCGGGGACGGCACGGGCACCGCCCCCCGCCAGGATGCCCAGCTCGGCGTCGATGAGCAGCACGTCGTACGGCCGGCCCTCGTTGGCCGCGCGCTCCAGACAGCGCAGCGCGGCCGGGCCGCTGCCCGCCGCCGCCACGTCCACGTCCGGCTCGGCCGCGAGGGCCGCCGCCAGCGACTCGGCGAAGATGCGATGGTCGTCGACCACCAGAACCCGGATACGAGCCACAGAAACCCCCATCGTGGGGACCGACAGCTACGGGTACGACGCCCGGAACGTCCCGGTGGTCCCCGGCACACGGCCGCCGCCGCACACCGGCTGCCACCCGTCCCGGGCGCCGCACCCGACTGTCTCGCTCCCCTGAATCGGCACCGGCCCCCACCGGTGCTGAGCATCAGCGTACGGGTGGGGGCCGGGAGCGGAAGCGAATTCGCGGAACTGGTTGCCCGGGGTGTTTAGGGTGTGTTTCATGTTCCGTCTTGAGACAGAAGTAGACAAAGAACGTCGCATTCTGCTGAGCGGTCGACTGCGTGATGACAACAGAGCGGCGTCACCCGAGCTCCGCTCCCTGCTCTCCACCCCCGCCGAGCACGAAGTGCCCCTGGAAGTCTGGGTGCTGGACGAGGAAGGCGGCATCGTCGGCGGCCTGACCGGACGGACCTGGGCGTACTGGCTCCATGTGGAGCTGCTCTGGGTGGAGGAGAGCCACCGCGGGCTCGGCCTCGGTTCACGCCTGCTGACCGAGGCCGAGGAAGTGGCCCGCAACGAGCGGCTCTGCACCAACTCCCGCCTGGAGACCTGGGACTTCCAGGCCCCCTCCTTCTACCGCGGGCACGGGTACGAGGTGGCCGGACAGGTCGACGACTACCCGCCCGGCGTCACCGAGTTCATCCTCGTCAAGCGGCTCACCTAAGGGCTGTCGAGCCTGCGCGCCCCTGCGGACGGCACGGCGGGGAAGACACCCGGCGACGCGTAGCCCGCCGAAGTGAACGCCTCCCGCACGGACTTGGTGACCGTCTCCGCGTCCGCCTCCTCCACCAGCACGATCGCCGAACCGCCGAAGCCGCCGCCGGTCATCCGGGCGCCGAGCGCCCCGGCCGCGTTCGCCGTGGCGACCACCAGGTCCAGCTCGGGGCAGGAGACGCGCAGATCGTCGCGGAGCGAGACGTGGCCCTCGTTGAGGACCGGGCCCGCCGCACGCACCTCGCCCGCGTCGAGCAGGGCGATGACCTGCTCGACCCGGTGGTTGTCGCCGACCACATGGCGCACGTACCGCACGACGGACTCGTCGGCGCCGGCGGCGGCCAGCGTGCCGAGCGCGGCGCCGAGGCCCTCGTACGGGAGCTCGCGCAACGTGCGTATGCCGAGCAGCCGGGCACCCTCCTCGCAGCCGGCGCGCCGTTCCGCGTACGCCCCGTCGCCCAGGGCGTGCTTGACCCGGGTGTCGACGACCAGCAGCCGCAGACCGTGCGAGGCCAGGTCGAAGGGGACCTGGCGCTGGGTCAGGTCGCGGGTGTCGAGGTACAGGGCATGGCCGTCGGTGCAGCACGCCGAGGCCATCTGGTCCATGACGCCGCAGGGGACGCCGACGAACGCGTTCTCCGCGCGCTGGCCGAGCACGGCCAGTTCGGCGGGGCCGAGACCCAGGTCGAACAGGTCGTTCAGGGCGAGCGCGGTGACCACTTCGAGGGCGGCGGACGAGGAGAGTCCGGCGCCGGTCGGGACCGTGGAGGTGATCTGGATGTCGGCGCCGGTCACCGCGTGACCGGCCTCGCGCAGGGCCCAGACGACACCGGCCGGGTAGGCCGCCCAGCCGTGGCCGTCGTGGGGGGCCAGCTCGTCGGCCCGGAGCCGGACGACACCCCCCGGGACGTCCGTGGAGTGCAGCCGGAGTTCGCCGTCATCACGGCGGGCGACGGCGGCGATCGCGGTGTGCGGGAGGGCGAGCGGCATCACGAAGCCGTCGTTGAAGTCGGTGTACTCACCGATCAGGTTCACCCGTCCGGGCGCGGCCCAGACCCCGTCGGGAGCCTTCCCGTAGAGCTCGGTGAAGGCGGCCTCGACGGCAGCGGTCGCAGCGGATTCGTTGGTCATGGGGAGCTGGTCTCCTCTCGGCGGGCGAAGGCCCAGGCGTCGGCGACGATGCCGGCCAGGTCGGCGCGGGACGGCTGCCAGCCGAGGCGCTCCCTGGCGGTGGCTGCGGAGGCCACCAGCACGGCCGGGTCACCGGCGCGGCGGGGGGCGGGGGTCTCGGGGACGGGGTGGCCGGTCACCTGCCGGACGGTCTCGATGACCTCGCGGACCGAGAAGCCGTTCCCGTTGCCCAGGTTGCAGATCAGGTGCTCGCCCGGGGCGGCGGCGCCCAGGGCGAGGAGGTGGGCGTCGGCGAGGTCGGCGACGTGGATGTAGTCGCGCACGCAGGTGCCGTCGGGGGTCGGGTAGTCGTCCCCGTAGACGGAGATCGTTTCGCGCTGTCCCAGGGCGACCTGGAGGACGAGCGGGATGAGGTGCGACTCGGGGTGGTGGCGCTCGCCCGAGGCGCCGTACGCGCCCGCCACGTTGAAGTAGCGCAGCGAGACGGCGGCCAGGCCGTGCGCGGCGGCCTCGCCCGTGATCATGTGGTCGACGGCGAGCTTGCTCGCGCCGTACGGGTTCGTCGGCGCGGTCGGGAATGCCTCGGTGATGGGGCTGGAGGCCGGCTCGCCGTACGTCGCCGCCGTGGAGGAGAACACCAGGGTCCGCACCCCGGCGTCGCGCATGGCAGCGAGCAGGGAGGTGGTGCCGCCGACGTTGTTCACCCAGTACTTCTCCGGGTCGACGACGGACTCGCCGACCTGGGAGTACGCGGCGAAGTGCAGGACTCCGTCGTAGGAGGCGTCGAGCCACTTGGCGGCGTCCTGGACGCGGCCCTCGACGAACTCGGCCCCCGCCGGGACACCCTCCCGGAATCCGGTCGAGAGGTCGTCCAGCACGGTCACCGCGTGACCGGCCTCCAGCAGATGCGCGGCGACCACACCGCCGACGTATCCCGCCCCGCCGGTCACCAGGTACTTCTTCCGGGCGTTACTCACTCGCTCGCTACCTCTCGCAGTCGCTGGGCCGCGGCCTCCGGCGGCACGTCATTGATGAAAGCGCTCATACCGGATTCGGAGCCCGCGAGAAACTTCAGCTTGCCCGAGGTCCGCCGAATGGTGAAAAGCTCCAGGTGGAGCGCGAAGTCCTCACGTCCCGGCACCCGGAACGGCGCCTGGTGCCAGGCCGAGATGTACGGGGTCGGCGGCTCGGCGGGGCCGAAGATCCGGTCGAATCTCCTCAAGAGTTCCAGATAGATCTGTGGGAACTCTGTGCGGGCGGCCTCGTCGAGGTCCCGCAGGTCGAGGGCCCGGCGGCGCGGGTACAGGTGCACCTCGTACGGCCAGTGCGCCGCGTACGGCACGAAGGCCACCCAGTGTTCGCCGTCCAGGACCACGCGGTCGCCGTCGGCGAGCTCGCGGGCGACCACGTCATCGAAGAGGTTGCGGCCGGTCTCCTCACGGTGCTCGCGCGCCGAGCGCAGCATCAGCCCGGTGCGCGGGGTGACGAAGGGGTAGCCGTAGATCTGCCCGTGCGGGTGGCCGAGGGTGACGCCGATCTCGGCACCCCGGTTCTCGAAGCAGAACACCTGGGTGACCTGGTCGAGTTCGGCGAGTTCCGCGGTGCGGTCGGTCCACGCCTCCAGCACCAGGGCCGTCCGCTCCTCGGTGAGGTCGGCGAACGAGGCGTCGTGGTCGGAGGTGAAGCAGACGACCTCGCAGCGGCCCGCGTCACCGGCGAGGGACGGGAAGCGGTTCTCGAAGACGGCCACGTCGTAGTGGCTGTCCGGGATCTCGCTCAGCCGGTCGCCCTGGGAGGGGCAGAGCGGGCACTCGTCGGCAGGCGGGTGGTAGGTGCGCCCCTGCCGGTGCGAGGCGATGGCGACGCTGTCGCCGAGCAGCGCGTCCCGGCGGACCTCGGACGAGGTCGAGACGGCGTCGAGCGGCCTGCGGTCGGTGGCGTCGCGGACGATGTCGTCCGCGGTGTCGTAATAGATCAGCTCACGGCCGTCGGCGAGGCTCGTAACCGTCTTCTTCACCAGGTTCCTCCAAACATAACCGCACACAATGAATCACAACCCAACAGGCGCGTCAACGAGCCCGCGAAAATGGGCACACGGGTGCCTCGCGTGGCGGTGCGTGGGTGAATGACGGGCGGACGGCGCGGCTCGGGGAGAGCCGGCGCGTGGCGGACGGCGCGGCTACCGGGAAACGGCGCGCGGTGAGGGCGCGGCTACCGGGGAGAGAGCGCGCGGGACGTGGTTCGAGCCGCTCAGGCGGGGAGGTCCGGCCCCTGCCGCGCGTCGAGGGCCGCCCGGTCCAGCAGGCCGGTGCGGGCGGCGAGCGCCGCCGCCTCCAGGCGGGAGCCGACGCCCAGCTTCATCAGGACCCGCTGAACATGCGTACGCGCGGTGCTCGACGCGATCCCCATGCCGAGCGCGATCAGCCGGGTGTCCTCACCCTCCGCGACCCGCACCAGCACCTCGACCTCGCGCGGGGTGAGCATCCGCAGCAGGAGCTGCCCCTCGTCGTCGGGCTGCACCACCGGGTTGAGCAGCTCCGCGAACGCCGCCCTCAGCAGCTGCGGCGCGACGGCCGCCTCGCCGGCCCTGGCCTTGATGATGGCGCGTTCGACGCCCTCGATCCGCTCGTCGTGACGGACGTACCCGACGGCCCCGGCCGCGAACGCCGCCGCGATCCCACGCGGGCTCGGAACCGGGCCGAGGACCACGACCGCCACCTGGGGGCGCTCCCGCCCGATCCGGGCGATGGGGTCGAACGTGCCCGGCTCCGCTGGCGTGGCCGTACCGAAGAGGCAGACCTCCGGCGCGCGGCTGACCACCAGATCGGCGGACCCTGATGTGGGCGCGGCCGCGGCGAGCACCCGGTGCCCGCGCAGTTTCAGCGCCGAGGCAAGTGCCTCGGCGAGCAGTCGGTGATCGTCGACCACCATGAGCCGCACGCTCATCGAGCAAACCCCCATGTACCCCTGTACGCCCCCGGCCCCCCGGCCGTGATCCGGCAAGCTACACGCTTGTTCGACCCGGCGCGCCCCCTAGCCCCCAGAAGCATCCGAGAATGCCGAATTCTGGTTGATCGGGAGCCACTTGACGGGCAGAAAACGATCGGCCCTGCCGGTCGGTTGATCGACAGGCAGGGCCGTGTGCGCCATCCGCTGGGTCAGCCGGGGCGGGAGGATTCAGCTGGTGCGGAAGGAGACGACGAGGTACTCCTTGTCGTCCAGCGAGCTCTCGCGCGGCTCACTGATCATCGTCTCGGACATGAACAGCTGCCCCTTGGAGTAGAGGACCTCGGCGTAGTCCCCGGAGAAGGTGCTCTCCGCGTCACGGACCGCCTCGTCGCTCGGGTTCTCCATCAGCAGCGTCTCCTTGAAGGTGTCACCGTCGATGGAGACGATCTGGCCGCCCTTGTCGTACGGGGGCTCCTTGTACGCGATGACATCGGTGCCGTCCATACGCAGCGGCTTGAGCGTGTAGCGGTCGCCCGCGTCCGCCTTGCCGCCGACGAGCTTGCCGGTCGTCAGGTCGAAGGCAACGATCTCGTTGGTGTCGCCGTACTCGCCACCGCCCTCGTGCTCCTCGGTCGGCACGTACAGCCGGTTGTTGCCGACGGCCACGCCCTGGCACGTCTCGACGTCGGTGGAGCCGCAACGGGCCGCGTACTTGTCGGCGTCGGCCGAGATCCGGACGAGCAGTTTGCCGGTGGCGGCGTCGATCGAGAAGAAGTCCGAGATGCCACTGCCGTCACCGGCGGTGTCACCGACGTCGGCGGCGACGACGAGCGGCTTGGTGGAGACAATGCTCGCGTACTCGACGCCGGCCGGCATCTTGTACGAGGAGATCGGCGCGCCCGTGGTCGGGTTCAGCGCCTGGACGGTCAGCTGCGGGTCGTCGTACGTACCGCACTTGCGGACCGTGGCCAGCGCCTCGCCGCCGCCGTAGCCCATGTCGTAGCAGCCGTCGGCGTCTGCCGTCGGCTTCCACAGCTCGGCGCCGGTCTCCAGGTTGAACGCGGCCCCGCCGCTGGTGCCGCCCGCGGCCACCGTGGAGCCGCTGAGCGTGACCTCGTCGTACTGCAGCGGTTCGTCACCCCCGGTGGAGGCCGTGACCTGCTTGCTCCACTTCAGCGTGCCGGTGTTGAGGTCGAGCACGCCGACCTGGCTGCAGCCCTGGTACTTCGTCGCCTTGGTCCGCTTGCCGGGCTCGAAGGCGATGGCCGTCTTGAAGTCCTTGGTCATGTGCTTGGTGGCGGCGCAGACCTGGCCGGGCAGCGCGATCGACCAGAGCTCGGTGCCCTTCACGGGGTCGTAGCCGACGACCTCGTGGATGCCGGTCTTCACGTACGCCTTGTCGGTGATCCAGGAGCCGGCAACCGTCGTGACGTCGGTGACCTTGGGATGCGGGAGCTGGAAGCCGACCGCCGACTTGGTGTTCGCCGGTGCCTTCTCCTCGCCGCCCGCCAGGCCGCCGCCGCCCTCGCCGCCCTTGTTCTCGCCACCGGTCGTACCGGCCGAGGACGCCTCGGTCTTCTTGCCGGTCTCCTCCTCACCGCTGGTGGCCGAGTAGACGACTCCGGCGCCGATGATCAGGACCACGGCCGCGGCCGCCGCGACGATGATCTGCATCTGGGTGGAGAACTTCTTGGCGTTACCGGCCGGCGCGCCCGGGTACTGCGGCTGCATGGGCGCGGTCGGGTAGCCGTACTGCTGCGGGGGCATACCCGGCTGTCCGGGCGGCGGTCCCTGCGGGAAGCCGTAGCCGGCCTGCGCCGGCGGCGCCTGCGGGTAGCCGTAGCCCGGGTTCTGCGGGGGCATGGCGGGCGGGGGCGTCTGCGGGGTTCCGTAGCCGCCCTGGGCGGGGGCGGGCGGGGTCGGCGGCGCGGGCGGCTGCTGCTTGGCGAAGCCGTCCGGGGGCGGCGTGGCCGGTGCGCCGAACCCACCGGGCGGGGGGTCCTGCGGGGCACCGAATCCGCCCTGGGGCGGCTCGTTGGACGGCTGGGGCGGCTGCGTCATGGGGTACTTACCTCTGAGGGAAGGGGACTGTGGGGTCGGGTGCCGTCGTGAACCGTCACTTGCCGAAGACCATCATCGTCTTCTGCTGCTTCTCCTCCTCGTCGCTGCTCGCGCTGATGCGACCGCTCAGGATGAAGCTGCGGCCGCCCGCGTAGGCGATCTTCGAGGAGTAGAAGGTGCTCTCGATGTCCGTCGTCGACCCGGGGTGCTGGAGCACCACGGTGGGGGCGCCGCCGGCCGGAGCGAGCGTGGCGATGGCCCCGCCCTTGTCGTAGGAGGCCTCCAGGTAGAGCAGCACGTTGCCGCCCTCCATCCGCAGCGGCGTCATGACGCGCCCGGCGGGGGCCGCGGCCTTCCACTTGGGCTTGCCGGTGTTCAGGTTGAAGGCGACGACCTTGTTCGTACGGCTGGTGCCGCTGGTGTCGTCCTCCGTCGCCATGTAGAAGGTGTTGGCGTCGGCGGCGACGCCGGTGCACCCTTCGAGCTGGTCACCGAAGATGGAGAAGCCGCCGCCGCAGTCGGGCGAGAACTTGTCCTCGGCGTCACCGGCCAGCTGGGAACGGAGCGTGCCGTTCTCCTTGATGGCGAGGATGGACCACTTGGTCTGCTTCCCGTCCTTCTTCTGGGTCAGCGAGACGATGAGCGGACTCACCGAGTAGACCTTGTCGATCTCCCAGCCGCGCGCGGGCTTGTACGTCCACTTGGCCTTGCCGGTTGCGGGGTCGAACTCCTGGATCTGGTGCTGCGGGTTCTCGATGTCGTCGGTACGGCAGCTGCTCGCGGCGATCAGCTTGGGACCGCCCGCGAACGCGAAGGGCTGGCAGTTGCCCGCCGGCTTGCCGAACAGCTCCTTCCCGTCGCTGACTCGGTAGCCGTTGGAGTTGCCGGTGCGTCCGACGGTGAGGGTGTCGCCGCTGATGGCCAGGCCGATGTCGGACATCAGGTCCCAGGTGCCGGACTTCTTGACGGTCTTCTTCCAGCCCGCCTTACCGGTGTTGAGGTCGATCATCTGGAGCAGCGCGCAGTCGGCGCCGTCCTTGGTGCTGTCCTTCACACCGATGACGAGCTTGCCGTCGGCGGTGGGCTGCGGCGGCGCCGCGCACATGTCGGCGGGCAGCGGCAGGGTCCACTTCTGCTTGCCGTCGGCGACGGAGTAGCCGGAGACCGTGCGGTACATGCCCTTGACGACGGTGTCGCCGACGATCCAGGGGCCGTACACGTCGGCGCCGTTGCGGGGCAGGTCGACGCCGTTCGTCTGGAGCCAGAGGACCTTCGCCTCGCCCGCCTTGCGACCGGCGTTCAGGTCGTCGTCGACCTCACGGCCGTCGCCGTTGCCGTCACCCTCGTCGACCGTGGGGGACACGCTCGGCGCGGCGTCGGTGGTCTTCTTGGCGACGGGCTTCTTGTCGTCGTCGCCGCCGGCCGTCGCGAACACGACGCCGCCGATGACGAGCAGCGCGGCGACCGCCGCGGCGACGATCATCGCCGGCTTGCCCTTGAACGGGCTTCGTCCACCGGGTCCCATCGGGCCGCCGGGGACGGGCGCTCCGGGGTACTGCTGCTGCGGATAGCCGTAACCGGGCTGCGTCGGCTGGCCGTAGGGGCCGGGCTGCTGGCCGTAGGGACCGGGCTGCTGCCCGTAGGGTCCCGGCTGCTGCCCGTACGGGCCGGGCTGCTGGGCGTACGGTCCCGGGGCCTGCGGGTAGCCGTAGCCGGGCTCGCCCGGCGGCTGCTGCGGGGGGCCGGCCGGCATCTGCGGCGGCTGTGCGGGCGGTGGGGTCTGCGGGGGCTGCCCGTAGGGCGGCGGCGGCTGAGGAGTTCCCTGCGGCGGTTGCTGGCTGGGCGGCTGGGTCATCAGCACGTCCCCCTTCGTGCGGTGCGGACCGGTGCCCGTTTCGGTCTCCCCCGCGTTTCCGCCGGGTTGGATTCCCTCGGAAAGGAGCGAAACGGGCATGGCTTCCGCGGTGTTACGACAGTCGAGCGGGGCTTCTTTTTACCACCCGCACCGCTTCGAACACGGGGTCGGTCCACCCCCTGTTCCCAAGGGAGAACCGCCCCGTGATGCCTCCGTTATGCCCCGGCCGGACCTGAGAGCCTGTCAGTCACCGAAGACGATCATCGTCCGCAGTGCCACCTCTTCCTCATCGGTGACCCCGGTGACGTACGCGTGCATCAGCAGGGAGCGCCCGTTGGTGTAGACGACCCGGGGGTCGAAGAAGCCGCGCTCCACGGCGGCCCCCGCCGACGGATGCCGCAGAACGGTCCGCGAGGCGCCGTCGGCGGGCGCGAGCGAGACGATCCCGCCGCCCTCGGCCTTGTGGTCGCCCTCTCCCGGTGAGAGGTGGGTCAGCACCTCGCCGCCCTCCGCCCGTATGGGCATCAGGGTCTGGCCGGCGGGCGAGGGCGTCTTCCAGATGGCCTTGCCGGTGTCCAGGTCGAAGGCCACCACCGCGTTGCTCGACGCGGTTTCGGCGAACACCGGCTTCGTCGCCAGGTAGACGGCGTCGGCATCGGCCGTGACGCCCAGGCAGTTGTCGATGTTCTTGCCCCGGGTGAGGAGGTCGCTGCTGCACCGCGTCGCGTAGTCGCCGGAGCCGCCGACGAGCTGGGAGCGGTACGTGCCGTCGTCGTTGAGGATGACGACGGCCCACCCGTCCGTCTTCCGCAGGGAGACGACGATCGGGCTGACCGAGTAGAACTGGTCGACCTTCCAGCCCTTCTTGACCTTGTACGTCCACGCGACCTTGCCGGTCGCCGGGTCGATCCGCTGCACCAGCTGCTCGGCGTGGTCGTCCGCCGCGGTCTGACAGCTGGCGGCCGCGACCGGTACCGCTCCACTGGCGAAGGCGAACGGCTGGCAGTTCGTGGGCAGTTTGTCCCACAGCTGCTTTCCGTCACTGATCCGGAAGGCGTTGGTCCTGCTGGTGCGCCCCACCGTCACGGTGGGGCCGTTGATCGCCATCTGGACGTCGGAGAGCTCGTCCCAGACACCCGAGCGCACGTAGGACCTGTGCCAGCCCGCCTTCCCGGTGGTGAGGTCGACCATCTGGAGGTCCTGGCAGAACGCCTTGCTCCCGATGCCGTCCTCGATCCCGAGCACGAGCTTGCCGTCGGTGGACGCCTGGGTGGGCGCCGCGCAGACCTCGCCCGTGAGGCGCAGGCTCCACTTCTCCTTGCCGTCGGCGAGCGAATAGGCGGACACCGTGCGGTACATGGCCTTCACGACGGTGTCGCCGACGATCCACGGACCGTGGGCGTCGAAGCCGTTGCGGGGCAGGTCGACGCCGTTCCGCTGGATCCAGCGGACCTTCGCCTCGCCCGGCTTGCGACCGGAGTTGAGCTTCGCGGCGAGCGCGAGGTCGGTCGTACCGGCCTCCGGCTTCTCCCCGCCCTTCTCCCCGCCCTTGCCGCCGCCCACTGGCGACGGCGAGGAGGAGGAGCTCTTCCCGGCGGCCGGCTTCTTCGCGCCGTCACCACCGCCACCCGTGGCGAACCAGACGCCGCCGCCCGCGAGGAGCGCCACGACGAGCACCCCGGCCACGACGAGGAGCGGCTTCCTCCCGGAGCGGGACGGGGGCCGCGGCGGGACCGGGGGCCCGGGCTGCGCGGAGCCGTAGGCGGGCTGCCCGAAACCCGGTTGCCCGTACGCCGGTTGCCCGTACGCCGGTTGCGCGTGCGGCTGCCCGTATCCGGGCCGCCCCTGTTCCCCGTACGTCCCGGGTGGCCCGCCGAACCGCCCGGGCTCAGGCTCGTAGGGGGCTCCGAAGACTCCCTGCGGCGGCTGCTGGCCGGGCGGCTGGCTCATCGGTGCGTTCCCCCTGGGTGCGTTCCGGGCAAGGTTTCTTTCTATCACCCGTCCCGGACGCACCACTGGTCACACCGACTGTCAGGCGTCCTCGGCCAGTTCGAGCCAGCGCATCTCCAGGACGTCGCGCTCCGCGACCAGTTCACGCAGCTCGGCGTCGAGCTTCGCGACCTTCCCGAAGTCGGTCGAGTTGTCGGCGATCTGCGCGTGCAGGGTCGTTTCCCTCGTCGACATCTTCTCCAGCTGGCGCTCGACCTTCTGGAGCTCCTTCTTCGCGGCACGCGCGGCCTGCGGCGACATGGTCTCGGCCGGGGCGGCCTTCGCGCCGGACGGCATGGAATGGGAGGCCGGGGTGGCGGTCTCCTCCATCCGCTGCCTGCGCTCCAGGTACTCGTCGATCCCGCGCGGCAGCATCCGCAGCGCACGGTCGCCGAGCAGGGCCATCACCTTGTCGGTGGTCCGCTCGATGAAGAACCGGTCGTGGGAGATCACGATCATCGACCCGGGCCAGCTGTCGAGGAGGTCCTCCAGCTGCGTCAGGGTCTCGATGTCGAGGTCGTTGGTGGGCTCGTCGAGGAAGAGGACGTTCGGCTCGTCCATCAGGAGACGCAGGATCTGGAGCCTGCGCCGCTCGCCACCGGACAGGTCACCGACGGGCGTCCACTGCTTCTCCTTGGTGAAGCCGAACTGCTCGCAGAGCTGCCCCGCAGTCATCTCCCGGCCCTTGCCGAGGTCGACGCGGTCCCGGACCTGCTGGACGGCCTCCAGCACCCGCAGGTTCGGGTTGAGCTCGGCGACCTCCTGCGAGAGGTAGGCGAGCTTGACCGTCTTGCCGACGACGACCTTGCCCGCGGCGGGCTGCTCGTCGCCCTGCGTACGGCTGGCCTCGGCGAGCGCCCGCAGCAGTGAGGTCTTGCCAGCGCCGTTGATCCCGACCAGGCCGATCCGGTCGCCGGGGCCGAGCTGCCAGGTGAGGTTGGTGAGCAGCGTCTTGGGTCCGGCCTGGACCGTCACGTCCTCCAGCTCGAAGACGGTCTTGCCGAGCCGGGCGTTGGCGAACTTCATCAGCGCGCTGGTGTCGCGCGGCGGCGGCACGTCGGCGATCAGTTCGTTGGCCGCCTCGATGCGGTAGCGCGGCTTGGACGTACGGGCGGGGGCACCGCGCCGCAGCCAGGCGAGCTCCTTGCGCATCAGGTTCTGCCGCTTGCCCTCCTCGGTGGCGGCGATCCGCTCCCGCTCGGCCCGCGCGAAGACGTAGTCGCTGTAGCCGCCCTCGTACTCGTGGACCGCACCGCGCTGGACGTCCCACATGCTGGTGCAGACCTGGTCGAGGAACCACCGGTCGTGAGTGACGCAGACCAACGCCGAGCGGCGGTTCCGCAGATGGCCGGCCAGCCAGGAGATGCCCTCGACGTCGAGGTGGTTGGTGGGCTCGTCCAGGACGATCAGGTCCGGCTCGCCGATGAGCAGCTTGGCGAGCGCGATACGGCGCCGCTCGCCACCGGAGAGAGGGGCGATGACGGTGTCGAGGCCGTGCTCGAAGCCGGGGAGGGCGAGGCCGCCGAAGAGTCCGGTGAGCACGTCACGGATCTTGGCGCTGCCCGCCCACTCGTGGTCGGCGAGATCGCCGATGACCTCGTGGCGGATGGTCGCCTTCGGGTCGAGGGAGTCGTGCTGGGTGAGGACACCGAGGCGCAGACCGCCGTTGTGCGTGACGCGTCCGGTGTCCGCGTCCTCCAGCTTGGCGAGCATCCGGATGAGAGTCGTCTTGCCGTCGCCGTTACGGCCGACCACACCGATCCGGTCGCCCTCGGACACCCCGAGGGATACACCGTCGAGCAGGGCACGGGTGCCGTACACCTTGCTGACCTGCTCGACATTGACCAGATTGACGGCCATTTCACTCCTGCCTGGGGGGTCCCTGCGTCGGGGACCGCTCGAAGTCCCAGGGTAGTCGCCGTGGGAGGTGCGATAGCGTGCGGCGATCGATCTTGGGGAGTAACCCCAGGTCGGAGCGGTGGGGAACATCTCAGGGGTGGGGACTTCATGAAGAAGCGGTACGCGGTCCGGGCTCTGGTCCCGGCGGTCCTGGCAACGCTGGCGCTGAGCGGCTGCGGGTCTTCGGACAGCGGTACGGACGGCGGTGAGGCGACCGCGAAGCAGCCCTCGCAGCAGGGGACGACCGGGGCGGCCGACTCCGCCGCCGGGAAGCCGGTCACCGCAGGAGGCACACTCGGCGCGGCCGGTTCGGCCTGCCCGATGCCGGTCACCTTCGACTTCGCGGCGTCCTGGACGCCCGAGGCCGTCGAGGTGGACCCCGGCTCGGAACTGGCCGCGCTGGGTCAGCAGGGCCCGGTCACGATGATCTGCGAGATCGACGCGAAGCCCGCCGGGAACATCGGCTACCTCCGCGTATGGGCCGGCGAGCCGTCCGGCAGCGAGCCGCGCGCGGTCCTCGAAGCCTTCCTCGCGGCCGACGAGAGCGCGGGGAAGGCCGCGTACACGGAGGTCCGGGCCGGTTCCCTGGCCGCCTCCGAGGTGACGTACACCGTGAGCAGCGAGCTGCTGGACGAGCCGAAGACCGAACGGGCCTTCGCGGTCGTCACGCCGGACGGCCCGGTCGTGGTGCACCTGGGCGGCCTCGACACCGGCGAGCACGAGCAGATGCTGCCCGCGTACGAGCTGGCGAAGAAGACCCTGAAGGCCGGCTGACGCCTTCCGGAGCCCGGGGCCCGCCGGACCGGTCAGGGCCGGTCGGGCCCGGGCGGGCCCTTACGGTTCAGGACCCTGGCACCCGGCGCCGGGGAAACCGCCGCCCGCGCGGTCCTGCACGTCCCGGAGGTGACCAGCGCCTGGGCCACCTTCTGCGCCGACTCCTCGTCCGCCACCAGGAACGCGGTGGTGGGGCCGGAGCCCGAGACCAGGGTGGCCAGCGCGCCCGCGGCGGTGCCCGCGGCGAGGGTGTCGGCCAGCGAGGGGCGCAGGGAGAGGGCGGCTGCCTGGAGGTCGTTGCTCAGGGCGTCCGCGAGTGCGCCGGTGTCCCCGGCCCGCAGCGCGGCCAGGAGCGGGGCGGACGCGGTGGGCTCCGGGACGTCCGTACCCGCGCTGAGCCGGTCGAACTCGCCGTAGACCGCCGGGGTGGACAGCCCGCCGTCCGCGACCGCGAAGACCCAGTGGAAGGTGCCCCCGACCTCGATCGGCGTCAGCTGCTCACCGCGTCCCACGCCGAGTGCGGCCCCGCCGACCAGGCTGAACGGGACGTCGCTGCCCAGCTCCGCGCAGAGCGCGAGGAGTTCCTCGCGGGTGGCGCCGGTGGACCAGAGGGCGTCGCAGGCCAGCAGGGCGGCGGCGCCGTCGGCACTGCCGCCCGCCATGCCGCCCGCCACGGGAATGTCCTTGGCGATGTGGATGTGCACATCGGGCGCGAGGCCGTACCGCTCGGCCAGCGCGATCGCGGCACGGGCTGCGAGGTTCGTGGCGTCCAGCGGGACCTGCGCGGCGTCCGGACCCGAGCAGGTGACCGTCAGCCGCTCGGCGGGGGTGACGGTGACCTCGTCGTACAGACCGACGGCGAGGAAGACGTTGGCCAGGTCGTGGAAGCCGTCGGGGCGGGGAGCGCCGACCGCGAGCTGCGCGTTGACCTTGGCGGGGACGCGGACGGTGACACTTCGGGTCATGCGGACGGCTCCGGCGTGCTCTGCGGCTTATTCTCGGCGATCGCGGCGAACTCCTCGACCGTCAGCGCCTCGCCGCGTGCCTGCGGCGAGATCCCGGCCGCGACGAGCGCGGCCTCGGCGGCGGGCGCGGAGCCCGCCCAGCCGGACAGGGCGGCGCGCAGCGTCTTGCGGCGCTGGGCGAACGCGGCGTCGACGACCGCGAAGACCTCGGTACGGCTCGCGCTGGTCCTGATCGGTTCCGTGCGCCGCACCAGCGACACCAGCCCCGAGTCGACGTTCGGCGCCGGCCAGAAGACCGTGCGGCCGATGGACCCGGCGCGCTTGACGTCGGCGTACCAGTTCGCCTTGACCGACGGCACACCGTAGACCTTGTTGCCCGGCTTGGCTGCCAGCCGGTCGGCGACCTCGGCCTGCACCATCACCAGGGTCCGCTCGATGCTCGGGAAACGCTCGAGCATGGTGAGCAGGACCGGCACGGCCACGTTGTACGGAAGGTTGGCCACCAGCGCGGTGGGCGGCGGGCCCGGCAGCTCACGGACCAGCATCGCGTCGGAGTGGACGAGCGAGAACCGGTCGGCGCGCTGCGGCATCCGGGCCGTGACCGTGGCGGGCAGCGCACCCGCGAGCACGTCGTCGATCTCGACGGCGACGACGCGGTCGGCGGCCTCCAGCAGCGCCAGGGTCAGCGAACCCAGCCCCGGCCCCACCTCGACCACGACGTCGTCGGGGCGCACCTCGGCGGTGCGCACGATCCGGCGGACGGTGTTGGCGTCGATGACGAAGTTCTGACCGCGCTGCTTGGTCGGGCGTACGCCCAGTTTCGCTGCCAGGTCGCGGATGTCTGCGGGGCCCAGGAGGGCGTCGGGCTCAGTGCTGCTCACTCGCTAAGCCTACGGCCGCAGTGCGGCCACGGACTCGCCCCCCGTTGCACGTAGAGCTTCTTCGCCCGGTAGGTCTGCTCGGACGCGGAGGCGTCCTGGGGTCTGCCGGTGCCGCCGAGGGACTGCCAGGTCTGGGTGTCGAACTGGTACAGGCCGCCGTACGTACCGCTGGGGTCGACGGCGTCCGCGCGGCCACCGGACTCGCAGGCGGCGAGTCCGCTCCAGTTCAGGCCGTCCGCTCCCGCCACCGCGTCCGGGAGCTTCTTGGTGCCGACGCGCACGATGCGGCTCACCGGTTCGCGCAGGGTCTCCTCGCCGGTCCTGCGCGGTTTGTGCTTGACGCCGTTGACGGTGCGCAGGGCGTACGTGACGCGGCGGACGCCGTTGCGCCCGTTGCGTTCGACGACCTCCGTACCGGCGGCCAGGGTGGGGTCGTCGGTGCGCTCGACGGCGTAGGGGACGGTCTCCTCGCGCACTTCACGGGAGTCGGTGATCCGCATGACGGAGATCGTCTGCCCGTCACGCGGGAAGCTGTCGGGCGCCACGGAGGTGGTGTCCTGGTCCCGCAGCGTGATGCCGGCCTGTGCGATGGCCTCGCGGACGGTGGCGGCGTTGGTGCGCAGGGTGCGTTCGCGGCCGTCCGCCATGAAGGTCACGGTGCGTTCGGTGCGGATGTCGAGCGTCAGTCCGGTGCGGCCGATGCGGGAGGAGCGGGAGGCGGAGAGATACGCCCCCTCGGCCCGTACGCCGAACTGCCGCAGTGCCTCGTCGACGGTCTCGGCGGTCGTCCACACCTGGCGGCGGGTGCCGTCGAGGGTGAGGGTGACGGGGCGCCCGTAGCGGACGACGACCTCGTCGCCGCTGTCCAGTTCCGCGCCCGGGGCGGGGGCCACGAGGTCGTGTTCGCCGATGGCGACGCCCTCGTCCGCGAGCAGCTCACCGACGTCGTCGGCGAAGGTGTGCAGGGTGCGGGGCTTTCCGTCGACGCTCAGCCGGACGGCCTTGTCGTGGACGACGAACGCCGAGGTGCCACCGGCCAGGAAGGCGACGACCAGGGCCTGCGGGACGAGCCGTCGAAGACCTTCGGCGCCCGCCGCGTTCCTGGTGCTCTTGCGGCGTCTGGAACCACGTCCGGTGCGGGTGACGCGCGTGCTGCCGGTGGCACGCCCGCCGCCACGTCCGGTGCCGGCGCTCACGGCACCGGCCGCCCGGCCGGTGGCGCCCTCGGCGCCGGCCGCCTGACGGGGCACCAGGGGCGTGTCGACCATGGTGGGGTCGTGGACGGCTAATCCGCTCCACGACGCGTCCACGAGCGTCGGCTCGTCGTGGAGGGAGGCGGGGGGTGCGACGGCGACCGGTGCGGCCGGTGTACGCCGACCGCCGCGCGCTGCACGGTGACTGCCCTGCGAATTGCTCACGACGCTCCAGAAGATCGGCCTTGCGATCCGAATGCGCGGGGACGATAGCGGAGCTTCGGTGACTCTCCAAAGCGATCCGGTAACCCAGCGTGTCCACTCGCCCTCGACAGGGACTCGGATGATCGCTCAGGAACCGCTCAGTAGTCGAATGCCCGTGCCGTGTTGGCGTGGATCGCCGCCGCCAGGGTGTCCTCGTCGACTCCCTTCACCTCGGCCATCGCGCGCAGCGTGACCGGAATGAGGTAGGGCGCGTTGGGCCGTCCGCGGTACGGGGCGGGGGTGAGGAAGGGGGCGTCCGTCTCGACCAGGACCAGTTCCGTCGGCGCGACGGCCAGGGCGTCGCGCAGCGGCTGTGCGTTCTTGAAGGTGACGTTGCCGGCGAACGACATGAAGTATCCGGCGGCCGCGCAGATCCGGGCCATCTCGGCGTCGCCCGAGTAGCAGTGGAAGACGGTCCGTTCGGGGGCGCCCGCGTCGGCGAGGATGCGCAGCACGTCCGCGTGCGCCTCGCGGTCGTGGATGACGAGGGCCTTGCCGTGGCGCTTGGCGATCTCGATGTGCGCGCGGAAGGACTCCTCCTGGGCGGCCATGCCCTCGGGACCCGTACGGAAGTGGTCGAGGCCGGTCTCGCCGACGCCGCGCACGTGGTCCAGGGCGGCCAGCGCGTCGATCTCGGCGAGGGCCTCGTCGAGCGCGGCCTTCCCGCCCGGCTCCCTGACGCCCTGACGCGCGGTGCCCTCCGGGTCGCCGTGCACGATGCGGGGCGCCTCGTTGGGGTGGAGGGCGACGGACGCGTGCACGGACGCGTGGGCCGCCGCGGTGTCGGCGGCCCAGCGCGAGCCGGCCACGTCGCAGCCGACCTGGATCACGGTCGTCACGTTGACGGCGGCGGCCCTGGCCAGGGCCTCCTCGACGGTCGCGTCCTGCATGTCGAGGTGGGTGTGCGAATCGGCTACCGGCACCCGCAGGGGCTCGGGCAGCGGCGGGGCTTCCGTACGGCTCATGCCCACGATCGTACGAGGATCATGGGCGGCGGCTCACTTGCGGTGGAAGGGGTGCAGCAGGTGCGAGAAGCGCCAGTGTTCCTCCGGCTCGGGCGAGGACCCGGGTGAGGACACCGACGACGACGCCGACACCGGCCCGGGGGCCGACGCGGTCCCCTCGGGAAGCTGGTTCTCCAGCAGTTGCTGGACGGTCGAGACCCGGCCGGCCCGCATGATCCTGACGACGTGCGCCCCGCAGTTGGCGCAGGTCGGCGTGGACAGCGGTGAGGGCACGCGCTGCCCGTCCGCCTTGTAGACGACGAACGCGTTGCCCGCACCGTCGACGTGGTGCTCGATCTCGTATGCCTGTTCCCAGCCGTATCCGCACCTCATGCACGCGAACGCGTACGCCTCATGCACGGTGGATGCTGCGATCTCGCTCATGCCTGCTCCTCTTGTCCGCCGGACAAGCACTCCGTGGAATGCGTCGCACCATCCAGTGGACGCCTTTCCCGGCGGGAGCGCACCAGGTCGAGCCGAGTGTTGGAGCGGTCTTGGCCTCGTCATGGCCAAGGGGCCCGGTACGCGACTCGGGCTTTACCTTTCAGGTTAGTGCTTGCCCTCGGCGGGGGCAGTTCGAGCCGCGTTCTTTGCCGCGACGACCGCATCGAACACCTCGCGCTTGGGCAGTCCGGCGTCGGCGGCGACCGCGGCGATCGCCTCCTTGCGACGCTCCCCCGCCTCCTCGCGCACCTGCACCCTGCGCACCAGCTCCTCGGCGTCCAGGCCCTCGCCGGCGGAGTCCGCGGCGCCTTCCACGACGACGGTGATCTCGCCGCGTACGCCCTCGGCCGCCCAGACGGCGAGCTCGCCGAGCGGGCCGCGCTTCACTTCCTCGTACGTCTTGGTCAGCTCGCGGCACACCGCGGCCCTGCGGTCGGCGCCGAACACCTCGGCCATCGCGGCCAGGGTGTCGTCGAGGCGGTGCGGGGCCTCGAAGAAGACCATCGTGCGGCGTTCGCCGGCGACCTCGCGGAGCTTGCCGAGGCGCTCGCCCGCCTTGCGGGGCAGGAAGCCCTCGAAGCAGAAGCGGTCGACGGGCAGGCCGGACAGGGCGAGCGCGGTCAGCACGGCCGAGGGGCCGGGCACGGCGGTGACCCTGATGTCCTTCTCCACCGCCGCGGCGACCAGCCGGTAGCCCGGGTCGGAGACGGACGGCATCCCGGCGTCGGTGACGAGCAGGACGCGGGCGCCTGCCGTCAGCGCCTCGACGAGTTCCGGCGTACGGGCCGTCTCGTTGCCCTCGAAGTAGGAGACGACACGCCCCGTGGTCTGGATGCCCAGCGCCTGGGTGAGACGGCGCAGCCGCCGGGTGTCCTCGGCGGCGACGATGTCGGCCGTCGACAGCTCGGCGGCGAGTCGTGGCGGGGCGTCCGCCACGTCGCCGATGGGGGTCCCTGCGAGTACCAGCGTTCCAGTCGATCCAGTCACAGGAGCCATCCTCCCAGCACGGGCGGCACCCTTCGCACAGATGCGTTCCCTACGATGGCGCGGTGACGAGTACTGCACCCGAAGCGCAGCAGGGCCAGGACGCCGGGGACGCCTACGGCGCGGAGCCGCCTGCCTGGCAGCAGCGGCTGCGCCGCTTCGGCCATGTACCCCGGCCGGAGACAGGGCTGCGTGAACGGCTGGTGCCGCCGTACACCCGCCCCGGAGCCCGGTTCTGGGCGGTACTCGCGGTGCCGCCGGCCCTGGCGGGCCGTCTGGTCCGCTGGTCCGCGTGGGGCGGGCCGCTGCTGGTGGCGCTGGTCGCCGGGCTGCTGCGGTTCTGGAACCTGGGCAAGCCGGACGCGGTGATATTCGACGAGACGTACTACGCGAAGGACGCCTGGGCGCTCGTCAACCAGGGGTACGAGGGTGCCTGGCCCAAGGACATCGACAAGTCGATTCTTGCCGATCCCTCGAAGGTACAGATCCCGGTGGACCCCGGTTACGTGGTACATCCGCCGGTCGGCAAGTGGATCATCGGGGCCGGTGAGCAGCTCTTCGGCTTCACGCCGTTCGGCTGGCGCTTCATGGTCGCGGTGCTCGGCACGCTCTCCGTGCTGATGCTCTGCCGCATCGGACGCAGGCTGTTCCGCTCCACGTTCCTGGGCTGTCTGGCGGGCACGCTGATGGCGGTGGACGGCCTGCACTTCGTGATGAGCCGCACGGCGCTGCTCGACCTGGTGCTGATGTTCTTCGTCCTCGCGGCCTTCGGATGCCTGGTGACCGACCGGGACCGGGCGCGCCGCAGACTGGCGGCCGCGCTCCCGGTCGACGCGGACGGGGTCATGCGCCCCGACGCGCGGATCGCGGAGACGCTGCGCCTGGGGTGGCGGCCGTGGCGGCTCATGGCGGGCCTGATGCTGGGACTGGCCTTCGGGACCAAGTGGAACGGTCTGTACATCCTCGCCGCGTTCGGTGTGATGACGGTCCTGTGGGACGTGGGCGCGCGACGCACGGCGGGCGCGGTGCAGCCGTACGTCGCCGTGCTGCGCAGGGACCTGCTGCCGGCGTTCGTCTCGACCGTGCCGGTCGCGATCGGCACGTATCTCGTGACGTGGACGGGCTGGATCGTCACGGACAAGGGCTACTACCGGAACTGGGCGGCGACCGAGGGCAAGGGCGGCTGGTTCACCTGGCTGCCCGACTGGCTGCGGAGCCTGTGGCACTACGAGTACCAGGTGTACGAGTTCCATGTGGGGCTGACCTCCGGGCACACGTACGAGTCCAATCCGTGGAGCTGGATCGTGCTCGGCCGCCCCGTCTCGTACTTCTACGAGGAGCAGGCGGGCTGTGCGGCGTCGGCGACGGGCAAGTGCGCGCGCGAGGTGCTGGCGATCGGCACTCCGATGCTCTGGTGGGCCTCGTGCTTCGCGCTGCTGTACGTGCTGTGGCGGTGGTTCTTCCGGCGTGACTGGCGCGCGGGCGCGATCGCGTGCGGCGTGGCGGCGGGCTGGGTGCCGTGGTTCTTCTACCAGGAGCGGACGATCTTCCTGTTCTACGCGGTCGTCTTCGTGCCCTTCCTGTGCCTGGCGGTGACGATGATGATCGGCGCGATGATCGGGCCCGCGGCGCAGGTGCGGCCCGGGAAGGACCTGGGCGGGCCGGGCCTGGCGACGGGCGATCCGTCCGGCGAACGCCGGCGGACTCTGGGGGCGGTGGCCGCCGGGGTTCTGGTGCTGCTGATCGTCTGGAACTTCGTGTACTTCTGGCCGCTGTACACGGGCACGTCCATCCCGGACACGTCGTGGCGCGACCGGATGTGGCTCGACACGTGGGTCTGATCCCGGTCCCGTAACAGCCGCCCCACCCGTCTCAGTCTCCCGTAGAGTGCCGGGAAATCCCCCTTGAACACGTTCAAGGGGGCTCCTGGGGAGGGGACCGCAGATGCGCAGTGGGGCAAGGATCGCCGTCATAGGCGGCGTGTTCGCGCTGATGGCCGGGGGCGTCGGCTACGGCGCGTACACCGTGGTCGGGGGCGGCGGCGAGGACGACGGGCTGAGAACCACGGGCACCTCGTCGAAGGTGCGGACGGGGCCGCCCACCGAGGCGGAGATCACCGGGACCGCGAAGGATTTCCTGAAGGCGTGGGCGGCCGGTGACGCGACGGCCGCCTCCCTGCTCACCAACAACGAGGCCGGCGCCGCGCCCCTCCTCGCCGGCTACACCGAGGACGCCCGTGTCACCAGGGCCGTGATCACTCCCGGCCCCGCGGTGGGCACGAAGGTGCCGTTCACCGTGAAGGCGACGGTGTCGTACGAGGGCGTGAAGAAGACCCTGTCGTACGCCTCCGAGCTCACCGTGGTGCGGGGCCTGACCAGCGGGAAGGCTCTCGTCGACTGGGAGCCCACAGTGATCCACCCGCAGCTGACGGACGGCGCGACACTGCGGACGGGCCAGGCGTCGGCCCCGGAGATCAAGGCCGTCGACCGCAACGGCAAGGTCCTGGACAAGGAGACGTACCCGTCGCTGGCGCCGGTGCTGGCCTCGCTGCGGGAGAAGTACGGGGCGAGCAGCGGCGGCACGGCGGGCGTCGAGACCTGGATCGAACCGGAGGGGAGTTCGGCGCCGAGGACCACGCTGCTGACCCTGACGAAGGGGAAGCCGGGCAAGCTCCGTACGACGATCGAGGCCGGGGCGCAGGCGGCGGCCGAGCGGGCGGTGAAGCGGTACGACCAGGCGTCGGTGGTCGCGGTCCAGCCATCGACGGGCGCGATCAGCGCGGTCGCCAACAACCCGGTGACCGACTTCAACGCGGCGATGCAGGGCAAGCAGGCGCCCGGCTCCACACTGAAGATCGTGACCGCCGCGATGCTGATCGAGAAGGGCCTGGTCTCGGCGACCCGCCCGGTCGAGTGCCCCGAGGAAGTGATGTACGAGGGGAACACCTTCCACAACCTGAAGCGCTTCTCGCTCGCGGACACCGACACGTTCACGACGAGCTTCGCCCGCTCCTGCAACACCGCCTTCATCAAGAAGATCGACGAGGTGGACGACGACTCCGCACTCGGCAAGGAGGCCCGGGACGTCTTCGGGATCGGGCTCGACTGGAAGACCGGCATCTTCTCGACCGACGGCAGCATTCCCGAGGCGGTCGGCGGCGGGGCCGCGGCGCAGTACATCGGCCAGGGCACGGTCCAGATGAACGCCCTCAACATCGCGTCCATCACCGCGACCGCCCGCACCGGCACCTTCCGCCAGCCGGTCATCGTGCCGCAGTCCCTGGACGGCCGGCGGCTCGCCGTCGCCTCCCGGTCGCTCCCGGGCTACGTCACCGCGCAGCTCAACGCCATGATGCGGGCGACGGCCTCCTGGGGCACCGGCCAGGCCGCCATGGCCTCGGTCGGCGGCGACAAGGGCGCCAAGACGGGCTCGGCGGAGGTCGACGGACAGGCCGTGTCCAACAGCTGGTTCACCGGATTCAGCGATGACCTGGCCGCGGCGGCCGTCGTCCAGTCCGGCGGCCACGGCGGGGACGCGGCGGGCCCGGTGGTGGCGGCGGTCCTGAGCGCGGGACGCTGACGGTACGCCGCTACACGCCGGCCGGGCCCTCGGGACGGGCCGGCCAGCCGCCCTTCGCCGCCACGTCGAGCACCAGGGCGGCGATGTTCCACGCGTCGTCGTCGCCCCGGTGGTGGCGCCCCTCCAGCGGCAGACCGGCCACCTCAAGCGCCTGTGCCATGCCGGGGCGTCCACGGAGCCCGTAGGCGGCGGTGAACGCGACCTTGGCATTGGTGTGGCGCCGCCCGAACGGGTACGCGGTCCCGGTGGCGCGGCACTGTCGGGTGAACATGTCGCGGTCGTAGTCGCCCCAGCTGGCCCACGGAATCGCTCCGCTCCGGTGCTCGGCGGCCAGCACCCGGCACGCCTCGGCGAAGCCCGTGCCCGCGTCCACCTCGGCCTGTGTGAGCCCGGTCAGCCCGGTGCAGAAGGCACTCACCTCGGACCGCGCGGGCCGCACCAGGAGCCGGTGTCTCGCCAGCCGCCTGCCCGCCCGCAGATCGACGACGGTCAGCCCGATCTCGATGATCTCGCTGACCTGTCCCGGCGGCGGCCGCCCCTCCCAGCAGGTCGATTCGACGTCGATCACGTTGAGGAGGCGGACGTCCGTTTCCATGGGCGGAGCCTAGGCAGCGCACCGGTGCCGCGTCACCGGGATTTCGCCCGCCCACACTCCGGAACCGTGTCGCGTGCGCTGTACACCGACCGCTAGCGTGCGGGGATGAGCACACCCGAGACCACCCCGGCCGCCACCGCCGCACCGTCGTCGACGTGGGCCCACCCCCGCTTCGCCGAGGCCCTCCGCGAACTGGGCCTGGAGGTCGAGGTCCGCCGCTTCCCCGAGGCCACCCGCACCGCGGCGGAGGCCGCCGCGGCGATCGGCTGCGAGCTCAGCGCGATCGTGAAGTCTCTGATCTTCGAGGCGGACGGCGTACCTGTGCTCGTCCTCATGGACGGGGCCTCCCGGGTGGACGTGGACCTGGTGCGCCGCGAACTGTGCGCCGCGAAGGTCACCCGCCCCCGGGCCGACCTGGTCAGGGAGACGACCGGGTACGCGATCGGGGGCGTACCGCCCTTCGGCCACCGTACGAAGACCCGGGTCCTCGCCGACCGTGGGCTCCTCGGCCACGCGGTGGTGTGGGCGGCGGCGGGCACCCCGTACACCGTCTTCCCGCTCGACCCGAAGACCCTGATCGGGCACGCGGGCGGCACGCTGGTGGATGTGCGCGAGCAGACCACGTGACGCCGCTGGTCACGGTCGCGGTCCTGACAGCCGCGGTCACGCACGCCAGTTGGAACGCGATGGCCCACGCCCTCCGGGACCAGGTCCTCTCCTTCACCCTGATCTCCGGCGGCGGCGCACTGATCGGCGCGGCCGCCGCGGGCTTCGTCCCGCTTCCGGCGGCGGAGGCCTGGCCGTACCTGATCGCCTCCGCCGTCCTGCACGTCGGGTACATGGCGCTGCTGATGCGCTCGTTCACGCTGGGCGACTTCGGCCAGATGTATCCGATCGCACGGGGCACGGCCCCGCTCGTCGTGACGGTCCTGGCGGCCGTCTTCGTCGGCGAGGTCCCGGACGGGTGGGCGGCGGCGGGCGTGGTGGTCGCCTCGGCGGGACTGGTCGGGCTCGCCCTGTGGGGCATCCGGGGATCGGGGAAGCGCCCGCACTGGCCGGCCCTGACCGCCGCCCTGGCGACGGGCCTGGCGATCGCCGGGTACACGGTCGTCGACGGCGTGGGCGTACGCGCCTCCGGCTCGTCGCTCGGCTACGTGGCCTGGCTGATGATCCTGGAGGGCGTGGCCATCCCCGCGTACGCGCTGTACCGGCGCCGGGGCCTGCTGTTCACCCAGTTGCGCCCGTTCGCGCTCCGGGGACTGCTCGGCGCGGCGCTGTCGGTGACGGCGTACGGGCTGGTCCTGTGGGCCCAGACCAAGGCCCCGCTCGCCCCCATCGCGGCGCTGCGCGAATCGTCGATCATCGTGGGCGCGGCGATAGGGACCCTGTTCTTCAAGGAGCGCTTCGGCGCGCCGCGCATCGCGGCGGCGGGACTGATGGTGGTCGGCATCGGGCTGATGCTGCGCGCGAGCTGACCGGGGATCAGTCACCGGTCCTGTTCCAGGGCCGGAGCTTCTCCGGGTTGCGCACCGCCCAGATGCGCGTGACGCGCCCGCCGTCGAGGCCGAACGCGGCCACGGTCACCGTGACGCCGGTGTGCTGGGCGACCAGGCCGGGCAGACCGTTCACCGTCCGCTCCAGGAGCCTCAGCCCGGGAGCCCTCCCGGCGATGTGGATCAGATACGCGGCGATGCTCTCGCCGCCCTCGACGGGGTGCAGGACGGTGCCGACCAGGCCTCCGCCGTCGGCGACCATCGTCGCGCGGGGGTCGAGGAGGCCGACGAGGGCCTCGATGTCCTTGGCCTCCCACGCCTGCTTGAACTGCCGTACCAGAGCGGCCTGTCCTGCCGCCGGGGCGGCGGCGGGGGCCCCCGCCGCCCGGACCCGCTGACGGGCCGAGGAGGCCAGCTGCCGACAGCCCGCGGGCGTCCGGCCGACGATCTCCGCGATCTCGGCGAAGGGGTACCGGAAGACGTCGTGCAGAACGAACGCCACCCGCTCGGCCGGCGTCATCGACTCCAGTACGACGAGGAAGGCCATGTTCACCGACTCGTCCAGGGTGACCTGGTCGGCGGGGTCGGCCCGGCCGGCGCCCGCGCCCCGCCCGCCGAGCCACTCCGTACGGTCGGGCAGCGGCTCCGGAATCCAGGCGCCGACGTAGCGCTCGCGCCGAGCCCGCGCCGAGCCGAGCACGTCCAGGCACACGCGGCCGGCCACGGTCGTCAGCCAGGCGCCGGGCGACTCGACGGCCTGCCTGCGCCGAGGAGGCATCGCGTACCAGCGGGCGTACGTCTCCTGCACGGCGTCCTCGGCCTCGGCGAGCGAACCGAGCAGCCGGTAGGCGAGATCGACCAGCCGGCGCCGCTCGCCCGCGACCGTGTCCGGCGCCTGCTCGGACCGGCCCGTCGCCGGCGCGTTCGGGGTACTCATGGTCGCTGCCGCTCCCTGGCTCTTCTTCCCGTCCGCTTCCGCGACGGATGCGAGACCGGCGCCTCGCCTGACATTTCACGGGTCTGCGTCGTCAGGCTACCGAGACAGCACCGACCCGCCGCCACGGCGGCAGAGGAGACCTTGTGATGAGCACGCGGACGACGGCGGTACCCGGCGGACCGACCTTCCTTCAGGGCGCGATCGCGCTGCAGACCCTGTCCCTCTTCTTCCAGGCGGCCACCGCCGGAATGCTGCTGTCCTCGTCCCACGGCGCGCTGCTGCACGACGTCGGATCGCGCGTGATGTACGGGGCGTCGATGCTGTACGTACTCGCCGCGGTCCTGGCGTGGCGGCCCGGCGGCGGCTCGCCCCGCCCGATCCTGTACGCCTCCGGCTTCCTCGTACTCGCCTCGGCGCAGGTCGTGCTGGGTATCGCGCACATACCCTCGCTCCATGTCCCCCTGGGCGTCCTGATGTTCGGCCTGAGCACCCTGGCGCTCGGCCAGGAGGTGTCCAGCCGTCTGTCGGCGCGCCGGGGCGACCCGGCGTGAGGGCTGTCCCGTAGCTCACATCGGCGGGTTCGCCTGGCGGAAACCGGTGTTCACGGCCAGCAGGCCGCCGTCCACGCGCAGGGTCGTGCCGGTCACCCAGGACGCGTCGCGGGAGGCGAGGAAGGCGACCGCTGCCGCGATGTCGTCCGGCTCGCCGACCCGGCCGAGGGGGTAGAGCGGTCCCAGCAGGTCCAGTTGGGCCTCCCGGCCCGCCCAGGCGTCCGTGCGGACCGTGCCGGGGGCGATCAGGTTGACGCGGACGCCGCGGGGGGCCGCGTGGCCGGCGAGCGTACGGGTCAGACCGGCCAGTCCGGCCTTCGCGGCACTGTAGGCGTGGCCGCCGAAGTCCTGCTCGCCGTTGACGGAGCCGATGTTCACGATCGCGCCCCGGCCGGAGGCCACCAGGTGGGGCAGGGCGGCCCGGGAGCAGCGGAAGGGGCCCGACAGGGTGATGTCCAGGTCGCGTTGCCAGACCTCGTCCGTCTCGTCCTCGAAGAGCGGGGCGTCGGCGCCTGCCGAGCAGGCGTTGTTGACCAGGACGTCCAGGCGGCCGAAGCGGGAGACCGCGTGGGCGACGGCCGCCTCGACGGCCGACCGGTCGCCCACGTCGCAGGGGAAGGATTCGGCCGTGCCGCCCGTCTCCCGGATCTCCGCAGCCGCGGACTCCGCCCGGGCGCCGTCCAGATCGGTGATCAGGACGGCCGCGCCCTCCGACGCCAGGCGGCGGGCCGTGGCCGCGCCTATGCCCTGGCCGGCTCCGGTGATGAGCACGGAGTAGCCGTCGAACCGTGCGGTGGTCGGGGCAGGAGAAGTCATAGGGCAGACCGTACTGCTCCGACCAGGGCCTGGGCACGGGGATCGGCGGTAACTCCCTTCTGCAGACCGTTCGTCACATAGCCGAGCGCGATGCCCGATTCGGGGTCGGCGAACCCCAGCGAGCCGCCGCGTCCGGGGTGGCCGAAGGAGCCGGGGGCGAGGAGCGGGGCTGCCGGACCGTGCAGCATGAAGCCGAGTCCGAAGCGGGTGCTGACGACCAGGACGCGGTCCGGGCCCGCGGACTCCTCCGTGCGGGCCAGGGTGAGCGTGGCCGGGGCGAACAGCCGGTGGCCGTCGACTTCGCCGATCATCGCGGCGTAGCAGCGGGCAAGTCCCCGGGCGGTGGCGATGCCGTTGGACGCGGGGAGTTCGGCCGCACGGTAGGCGGCGTCGTTCTCGTCCGGCAGCGGGTCGATCGCACCGAACGCGCGGCGGGTCAGGGAGTCCGGGTCGCTGTACGCCTCGACGACGGACCGCTTGGGCCGCAGGCGCAGCGCACCGCTGCCTTCCCCAGCGGCCGGCGGTTCGACGGGCCCGATCCGGCCGATCCGGTGGGCCTCGTCGGCCGGGAGGCCGAACCAGAAGTCCAGGCCGAGGGGGCGGGCGATCTCCTCGGCGATCCAGCGCCCGACGGTGCGCCCGGTGACCCTGCGTACCAGTTCGCCCAGGAGCCAGCTGTACGTCTGCGCGTGGTAGCCGTGGTCGGTGCCGGGCTCCCACTCGGGGCGCTGGGCGGCGACCGCCCGGGGCCCGGACGTGCCGTCGGCCGCCTCGGCCGGTGTCAGGGGCCGGTCGAGCGCGGGCACCCCGGCCCGGTGGGCGAGCAGGTGGCGTACGAGGACGCGTTCCTTGCCGTTGGCCTTGAACTCCGGCCAGTACGTGCCGACCGGGGCGTCCAGGTCGAGCTGGCCGCGCTGGTGCAGCAGCAGGGGTACGGCGGCGGCGATGCCCTTGCCCGCCGAGCGGACGACCTGCACGGTGTCGACGGCCCACGGTTCGACGCCGTCGACATCTCTCGTACCGGCCCACAGATCGACGACCTTGCGGCCGTGCCGGTAGACGGTGACCGCCGCCCCGCGCTCGCCCCGCTGTTCGAAGTTGCGGACGAAAGCGTCCCTTACCGGTTCGAACCCGGGCGACACCGTGCCCCGTACATCCACGCCTGCTCCCGCACTCCCGCTCATCCCCCCATGGTGCATCGCGCCGCAGGTGAACGGTGTGCCGGGGCCGTGGACAAGATGTTTCGTCAGCCCCGGCGTCAGCGGCCTCCGGGGTGCTCCAGCCGGGCCGTCAGCCCGTGCAGTTCGGTGCGGAGCCTGGCCACGTCGACGGACGCCATCCCTGCGGCTTCGAGCAGTTCCCCGGGCACGCAGGCCGCCCGCTCGCGCAGGGCCGCGCCGTCGGCGGTCGGTTCGACGAGCACGGAGCGCTCGTCGGCGGGTGAGCGGACGCGGCGTACGAGACCGGCGCCCTCAAGCCGCTTCAGGAGGGGCGACAGGGTCCCGTAGTCGAGATGGAGGGAGCGGGCCAGCTCCTTGACGGGGAGTTCACCGCGCTCCCACAGCACCAGCATCACCAGGTACTGCGGGTAGGTGAGGCCGAGCTCGTCGAGGAGCGGCCGGTAGGCGGCTGTGACGGCGCGCTGGGCCGCGTACAGCGCGAAGCACAGCTGTTCGTCGAGGAGGAGCGAGGCCGCCTGCGGGTGGGGGCCGCGCGCGGCGGTGTCGGGAGCGTCCTTGGTCACGTGCCCATTGTCACGGAGCGCGGGTCGAAGCCGAACGGCAACTCCAGCCTGTGGGCGCGCATCAGGTCCTCGTCGCCGAGCAGGTCCTGGGTGCGGTCGTCGGCGGCGATGACTCCGTCACTGAGGATGACGGCGCGCGGGCAGAGCTCCAGGGCGTACGGGAGGTCGTGGGTGACCATCAGCACGGTGACGTCCAGGGAGCGCAGGATGTCGGCGAGTTCGCGCCGGGACGCGGGGTCCAGGTTGGAGGAGGGCTCGTCCAGGACGAGGATCTCCGGCTCCATGGCGAGGACGGTGGCCACGGCCACCCGGCGGCGCTGCCCGAAGGAGAGGTGGTGCGGGGGACGGTTCGCGTACTCCTCCATGCCCACCTGCCTGAGTGCGGTGTGGACGCGCTTCTCCAGTTCGGGGCCGCGCAGCCCGGAGGCGGCGGGTCCGAAGGCGACGTCCTCGCGGACGGTCGGCATGAAGAGCTGGTCGTCGGGGTCCTGGAAGACGATGCCGACGCGGCGGCGGATCTCCGCGAGGTTGCGCTTCTCGACGGGGAGCCCGGCGACCCGGACGGTGCCCGCGCCCGCGTCGAGGATGCCGTTGAGGTGGAGGACGAGCGTGGTCTTGCCCGCGCCGTTGGGGCCGAGCAGCGCGACGCGTTCGCCGCGTTCCACGGTGAGGTCGACGCCGAAGAGCGCCTGGTGGCCGTCGGGATAGGCGTACGCGAGGCCGCTGACCTCAAGGGAGGGCGCGGACGTGGTGGTCGGGCTGCTCATAGGGTCCATCCCAGCAGACAGATGACGAGGGCGAGGAGGGGGAGGGCGCCGGCGTAGGCCCACTGGACGCGGGAGGCCGTCACCTCGTCGATGACCGGCATGGTGCCGGTGTAGCCGCGGCTGACCATCGCGAGATGGACGCGTTCGCCGCGCTCGTAGGACCTGATGAAGAGGGCGCCCGCCGATTTGGCGAGGACACCCCACTGGCGTATGCCCCGGGCCTCGAATCCGCGGGAGCGGCGGGCGATCGACATCCGGCGCATCTCGCCGGTGATCACGTCCCCGTACCGGATCATGAACGAGGCGATCTGGACCAGCAGCGGCGGCAGCTTGAGCCGCTGCAGGCCGAGCAGCAGGGAGCGCAGTTCGGTGGTGGAGGCGAGGATCACCGAGGCGGCGACTCCGAGGGTGCCCTTGGCCAGGACGTTCCAGGCGCCCCAGAGGCCGGGGACGCTGACGGAGACGCCGAGGACCTCGGTCTGCTCACCGGGGACCACGAACGGCATGAGCACCGCGAAGGCCACGAACGGCACCTCGATGACCAGCCGCTTCAGGAGGAATCCGGCGGGGATGCGGGCCGCGGCGGCGACGGCCCCGAGCAGCACCGCGTAGAGCGCGAACGCCCAGACCGCCTCGCGCGGGGTGGAGACGACGACGAGCACGAAGCCGAAGACGGCGGCGAGCTTGCAGTGCGGCGGCAGGTCGTGGACCGGTGAGTGGGCGTGCCGGTAGAGCTTGTGCGTGTGGCCCGCACCCATGTCAGACGGTCTCCGAGACCTGGGAGGCCGGCTCGTCCTGACGGCGGCGGCGGACCGCCCAGAAGACGCCGCTGCCGACGGCCACGGTGGCGCCGACCCCGATCACTCCGGCGAGGCCGCCGGAGAGGCGGGCGTCGGTGACGTCCTTGACGCCGTAGTCGGCGAGCGGGGAGTCCGCGGACGCGTGCTCCTCGACCTGGGTGTCGATGCCCTTGTCGGCGGCGACCTTCTCCAGGCCGTCGGGGCTGGCGGAGGCGTAGAAGGAGACGAAGCCCGCGAGGACGAACGCGGTGACCAGGCCGGTGGCCCAGACCCTCCGGGTGGATGAGCCCGCCTTGCGGGCGAGTGCCGGTGCGGGCGCGGTCACGGGGGCGTCGACCAGTTCGCCGCCGATACGGAGCTTGAGGGGGGCGGCGAGACCCCGGGCGCCGTGGACCAGGTCCGGGCGGACGGCGATCACGGCTCCGACCGTCATCGCGGTGATGACGGCTTCGCCGATGCCGATCAGCACGTGCACCCCGACCATCGCGGTGAGGACCTTGCCGATGGGGATGTCGGTGGTGCCGCCGACCGCGTAGATCAGTGTGAAGGCGCAGGCCGCGGCCGGTACGGAGACCAGCGCGGCGACGAACGCGGCGACGGTCGCGGACCGGCGGGTGCGCGGGAGTACGGCGGTCAGGCCACGGAACAGGAGGTACGCGACGACGGTCGTGACCACGCCCATCACCGTGATGTTCACGCCGAGGGCGGTGAGTCCGCCGTCGGCGAAGAGGATGCCCTGCATCAGCAGCACGACGGATATGCAGAGCACTCCGGTGTACGGGCCGACCAGGATCGCGGCCAGCGCTCCGCCCAGGAGATGGCCGCTGGTGCCGGCGCCGACCGGGAAGTTGAGCATCTGCACGGCGAAGATGAACGCCGCGACGAGCCCGGCCAGCGGGGCGGTGCGTTCGTCGAGTTCCTTCCGGGCGCCACGGAGGCTGACGGCGACCGCGCCTGCGGCGACGACTCCCGCAACGGCCGAGACGGGTGCATTGATGAATCCGTCGGGTACATGCATGGGAGGCTCCGCTTTCCTGCGTTCCCGGGGGCGGTGTCAGAACCCACCAAGGATAGAGCCTTGTTGCGCATTACTTGCAAGAGCGGGGGTGTCACACCTGCGTACAGCTTCGCCCAGGTGCTTCTGGCGCGAAATATGGGACATTAGATGACAGAACAGACAAACAGGAGGAGCCGGCCCATGTCCCCCGTGATCGAAGAACACGCACGAGCCCGGCTCATCACCGACGGCCCCCTCACCCGGCCCGTCCCGGTCGACCTGCGGTACGACCCCGACGACGCGTCCCCCACCGTCCATGTGTCCTTCGCCAGCGGAACGGACTGGGCCGTCGGCCGCGACCTCCTGGAGAGCGGACTCCGCTTCCCCATCGAGCGCGGCAACGTGCGGGTCTGGCCCTGCGGGCGCGCCCAGCTCATCGTGGAGCTGCACTCGGACGACGGCGTCGAGGTGTTCCAGATCGACAACGCGCCCCTCATCCGCTTCCTGCACCGGACGTACGAGGCGACGCCGTCCCGGAAACCGGCTCCGGTTTCGGCAGCGGAACCGGCGCCGACCGCGAAGAGGGCCACGACGAGCACGCCATGACCGAAGGCCCCGTACATCCTGCATACAATCGCCCACGCATGACGGAAGCCCCCGTGCCGCTCGCACGGGGGCTTCCTGTCGCCCCGGTCCCCCGTCCCCACAGGTAACCGGTGCTGCCGGGGGCCGCGCTCCGCTCACACGCGGCCCCCGGAGCTCTGTCCGGGTCAGACCCGGGTCAGCTCGCGCTCACCGCCCGCTTCGCCGGCCGAGGTGCCGGGAGCGTCGGTGAGCTCCTTGCGGAGTCCCTCGCCCTCGACGTCCACGTTGGGCAGGGCACGGTCCAGCCAGCGCGGCAGCCACCAGGCCCGCTTGCCGAGCAGGGCGAGTACGGCCGGCACGATCGCCATCCGCACCACGAAGGCGTCGAAGAAGACCGCGATGGCGAGCGAGAAGCCGATCATCTTGATCATCGACTCGCTGGAGCTGATGAAGCCGGAGAAGACGGCCATCATGATCACCGCAGCCGCCGTGACCACACGGGCCCCGTGCTTGAAGCCGGTGACGATCGCCTGGCCGGGCGACTCCCCGTGGACGTACGCCTCACGCATCCGCGTGACGAGGAAGACCTCGTAGTCCATGGCGAGGCCGAAGACCACGCCGACCATGAAGATCGGCATCATGCTCATGATCGGGCCGGTCTGTTCGACACCGAAGAGCGAGCCGAGCCAGCCCCACTGGAAGACCGCGACGACCGCGCCCAGGGCCGCGACGACCGAGAGCAGGAAGCCGAGGGCCGCCTTCAGGGGCACCAGGATCGAGCGGAAGACGAGCATCAGGAGCAGGAAGGCGAGGCCGACGACGAGCGCCAGGTAGGGCAGCAGCGCGTCGTTCATCTTCTGCGAGAAGTCGATGTTCATCGCGGTGGCGCCGGTGACCAGTACCTCGGCTCCGGTGTCCTTCTTGATGTCACCGCCCGAGTCGCGGATGGCGTGGACGAGCTCCTCGGTCTGAGCCGAGCTGGGCCGGTCCTGCGGGATGACGGTGATCGTCGCGGTGTCGCCGGCCTTGTTGAAGGCGGCCGGGGTGACGGCCACGACGTGCGGGATGGCCTCGATCTCTTCCGAGACGCGGCTGACGGCGGTCTTGCCGTCCGAGCTGTCCGCGGTGTCGACGACGACGAGCAGCGGTCCGTTGAAGCCGGGGCCGAAGCCGTCCGACAGCAGGTCGTACGCCTGGCGCTGCGTGGTGCTCCTGGGCTGCGAGCCCTCGTCGGGCAGGCCCATCTCCAGCGAGGCGGCCGGTACGGCGATGACGCCGAGACCGAGCACACCGACCAGCAGCACCCACACCGGCTTGCGCAGCACGAACCGCGCCCAGCGGGTGCCCATGTTCGGCTTCGGCTCCGCCTTGTCATCGGACTCGGCGAGGGCGTCGGCCGCCTTGCGCGCCTTGCGTCCCATGACCCGCTTGCCCGCGAAGCCCAGCAGTGCCGGGACGAGGGTGAGCGCGATGACGACGGCGATCGCGACCGTACCTGCGGCGGCGAAGCCCATCTTCGACAGCATCGGGATGTTCACGACGGCCAGGCCGGCGAGCGCGATGACGACGGTGAGGCCCGCGAAGACGACCGCGGAACCGGCCGTGCCGACCGCGCGTCCGGCGGCTTCCTCGGGTTCCCTGCCCTCGGCCAGTTCGGCGCGGTAGCGGGAGACGATGAACAGCGCGTAGTCGATGCCGACCGCGAGGCCGATCATCATCGCGAGGGTGGAGGTGGTCGAGCCGAGGTCCAGCACGTTCGCCAGGGCCGTGATCAGCGAGATGCCCACACCGACGCCGATGAGCGCGGTGATCAGGGGCAGACCGGCGGCGACCAGCGAGCCGAAGGTGATGACCAGCACCACGGCGGCGATGGCGACACCGACGATCTCACCGGCTCCGGTGTGCGGCATCACCTGGAGCGCGTCGCCGCCGACCTCCACGGTCATGCCGCTCTTCTCGGCGTGCGTACCGGCCTCTTCCAGGGCCTCCCGCGTCCCGTCGGTCAGCTCCATGGAGTTGACCTTGTACGAGACGGAGATGTACGCCGTGGAGCCGTCCTTGCTGACGGCGTTCGCCACGTACGGGTCGGCGACCGAGGCGACCTGGTCCGAGCCGGACTTCAGCTCGCCCACGATGTCCTTGACCTCGGCCTTGTTCGCCGCGGTGGTCACCTTCTCGCCCTCGGGGGCCTTGAAGACGACCCGGGCGGTGGCGCCGTCGGCGCTGCCTCCGGGGAAGCGCTGCTCCAGCAGGTCGAAGGCCTTCTGGGCCTCCGTACCCGGAATCGAGAAGGAACTCGAAGTGGCGGGCGATGCGGAGGCCGCGCCGAATCCGGCGAGCGCCAGCAGTGCCACCCAGACGAGGGCGACATAGCGGCGGCGCCGGAAGGCGAGCCGTCCGAGTTTGTAAAGGAAAGTGGCCACGGGGGCGTACTCCCGGTCAGGTCGTTGAGTGGAAAAGGGCGTGAGGAACCAGCCCGACGACGAGAGCGGCGTGTCAGGTAGGGCTACGGGGAGGGGGCCGTACGAAAGGGACTGGGGACGTCAGACGCCGAGGGCGGGGAGGACCACGGCGTCGAAGTAGTCACGGACATACGCCTGGTCGACTGCGCGGTCGTCGACCAGCTGCCGGGCGGCGAAAGCGCCGATCAGCATGTGCGGTACATATTTCAGCGCCGGATTGTCCGCGCGCAGTTCACCCCGGTCCACGGCCCGTTCGAGCAGCTTCTCGAGGCCGGTCATCTCCGGCTCGATCAGCAGTTCGCGCAGTGCCTGGTGCAGATCGGGATTGTCGTGGATGGCATATCCCAGACCCCGCATCAGTGCGGAGTCCTTCTCCATCTGACAGTCGTCGGTACGTTCGAGCGCGGCATGGAAGTCCCCGCGCAACGAACCGGTGTCGATCTCGGCGAGACTCACCGGCTTGTTGTGCCGCAGCGCGGTGACGACCAGCTTGGGCTTGCTCCCCCACTGGCGGTAGAGGGTGGCCTTGCTGGAGTGGGTGCGCTGGGCGACGGCGTCCATGGTCAGGGCGTCGTAGCCGACTTCGCGGAGCAGGTCGAGGACGGCGGCGTACAGCTCGCTCTCACGCTCGGGCGTGAGCCTGGTGCGCGCCATGTGTCGACCTCCCGTCCCTGCGTCCGTCGATCGTCCGGAGATCCGGGTGGATCACCAGTCCATCGAACGAAACCGTTTCGTACACCTGAACCGTACTCCTGCCCCTGAGCGAAACGAAATCGTTTCGCTTGTGTGCTGCACCACAAGTTGCCGCGCGTCCTGCGCACCGAAAGCATTGGGGGGTGAGTGACGACGTCGCGTATCTCCGGTTCCCGCACCTCCACCAGGACTTGCTGTGCTTCGCGGCAGAGGACGACCTGTGGGTCGCTCCCCTCGCCCCCGCGGGGCACCGGCCCGGCCGCGCCTGGCGCCTGACCGTCGACAGGACGCGGGTCGGTCATCCGCGCTTCTCGCCCGACGGCAGCCGCATCGCCTACACGACCTGGCGCACGCTCGACCCCGAGATCCATCTGGCCCCCGTCGACGGAGGGGCCGCCCGCAGACTGACGTACTGGGGCTCGACCGACGCCCGGGTCTGCGGCTGGAGTCCCGATCCCGGCGACTCCTCCCAGATCCTCGCCGTCTCCTCGCACAACCAGCCGTTCTCCTACTTCTCCTGGGCCTACAGCGTCCCCACCGACGGCAGCCCGGGCGGGAAGCTGCCCTGGGGCCCGGTCTCCGACATCGCGGTCGCCGACATCGACGGCGAGCGCCGCACCCTGCTCCTCACCGGCACGCCGCCGCACGAGCCGGCGGCGTGGAAGCGCTACCGGGGCGGGGCCATGGGGCGCCTGTGGCTGCACGGCGAACGGCTGCTGCCGGACATCGGCGGGCACCTGGACTCACCGATGATCGTCGGACGCCGCATCGCGTTCCTCTCCGACCACCAGGGCGTCGGGAACCTCTACTCGTGCGCGCTCGACGGCACCGATCTGCGCCGCCACACCGACCACGACGCGTTCTACGCCCGCAACGCCTCCAGCGACGGCCACCGCGTCGTCTACCAGTGCGCCGGTGAGATCTGGCTGGTCGACGACCTCGAAGCACCGGACGCCTCGCCGCGGAAGCTGGAGGTACGGCTCGGCGGCCCACGGACCGGGCGGCGCTCGTACCAGGTGCCCGCCGCGAGCAATGTCGACTCGCTGTCCGTCGACGAGACGGGCCGGGCGAGCGCCGTCGCCGTGCGCGGCAGCCTGTACTGGCTCACGCACCGCGACGGCCCCGCCCGCACGATCACCGACACCCCGGGGGTCCGGGTGCGGCTGCCGGAGATGCTCGGCAGCGGCGGCCAGGTCGCGTACGTCACGGACGCGGACGGCGACGACGCGATCGAGATCGCCTACCTGCCGCGGGCCAGCGGGGACCGCGCACCCCGGCTGCTCGCCCCGGGACAACTGGGCCGGGTCGAGGAGATGACCTCCGACCCGGAGGGCGAACGGCTCGCGATCGCCTCCAACGACGGCCGCCTGCTGCTCCTGGAGACGGCGGAGGCCGTGGCCGCCGAGGCGGTGGCCGCGGAGCCCGACGAGTCCGCCGGGGAGGAGGGCGGTACCGGGTCCACCAGGGCCGACCTGGTCCGGGCGCTGGAGGAGACCGGCGGGCCCGGGGGCGAGGTAACCGAGCTGATCCGCTCCACGAACGGCCCGGTCCGCGATCTGGCGTTCTCCCCCGACGGGCACTGGCTGACCTGGTCGCACCCGGGCGTGGGCCGGTCCCTGCGCCAGATCAAACTGGCGCGGATCACGGGCCCCGGCTCCCCCGTCATCGTCGACGTCACCAACGGCCGCTTCGAGGACGAGAACCCCGTCTTCACGGGCGACGGCCGCTACCTCGCCTTCCTCTCCTGGCGCGGCTTCGACCCGGTGTACGACGTCCACACCGGCGACCTCTCCTTCCCGCTGGGCTGCCGGCCGTATCTGGTCCCCCTGTCCTCGGCCACCCCGTCGCCGTTCGCCCTCCTGCCGGACGGCCGCCCGGCGGCGGGCGGACTCGACCCGGTGGACATCCCCGACGGGGGTACGGGCGAGGGGGCGGCGGTCACCGTCGAGTTCGAGGGCCTGGAGAGCCGCGTGACGCCGTTCCCGGTGTCGGCGTCGAAGTACTCGGCGCTGCGACCGGTCAGCGGCGGCGGACTCGTCTGGCTGCGCTGGCCGATCTCGGGCGCGCTGGGCGAGACGTTCGCCAACCCCGCGGACATGTCGGGACGCCCCACCCTTGAGCACTTCAACATCGCCAAGGCCCGCAAGACCGAACTCGTCGACCACCTCGACTGGTTCGCGGTCAGCGGGGACGCGAGCCGGCTGGTCGTCATGGACGAGGGCGAACTGCGGGCCGTTCCGGCGACCGAGGCCGGTGACAACGACTCGACGGTCTATCTGGATCTGCGCCGCATCCTGCACGAGGTCGACCCGCCCGCGGAATGGCGCCAGGCGTACGGGGAGGCGGGGCGGATCATCCGTTCCTACTTCTGGGAGCCGGACATGTGCGGCATCGACTGGCCGGCGGTGCTCGACCAGTACCGGCCGCTGGTCGAACGGGTCGCCTCCCCGGACGAGTTCGCCGACCTCCTGCGTGAGGTCCTGGGCGAACTCGGCACCTCGCACGCGTACGTCTCCCCGGCCCGCCGCAACGAGGGGCCGCCGCACTACCAGCGGGCGATCGGGCTGCTCGGCGCGAATCTGGTGTGTCGGGACGGCGAGTGGCTGGTCCAGCGCATCCTGCCCGGCGAGTCCTCGGACTCCAAGGCACGCTCGCCGCTCGCCGGCACGGGGATCAGGGAGGGTGCGGTCCTCACCCACGTCGACGGGCGGCCCGTCGATCCGGTGGCCGGCCCCTACCCGCTGCTGACGGCGGCGGGCAGCACGACGGTGGAGCTGACGTTCCGCCCGGCAGGGGGCGGACAGCCCCGCCGTATCGCGATCCTCCCGCTGATCGACGAGCGGCCGCTGCGGTACCAGGACTGGGTGGCCAAACGGCGTGACGTCGTACGGGAGTTGAGCGGCGGCAAGTGCGGCTATCTGCACATCCCGGACATGGGCGGCTCGGGGTGGGCGCAGTTCAACCGCGATCTGCGGCTGGAGGTCTCGCGTCCGGCGCTGATCGTGGACGTACGGGGGAACGCGGGCGGCCACATCAGTGAGCTGGTCGTGGAGAAGCTCACCCGCAGGATCCTGGGCTGGGACCTGACACGGAACGCCCAGGCGGTCTCGTACGCGTCCAACGCGCCGAGGGGGCCGGTGGTGGCCCTGGCCGACGAGGCGACGTCCTCCGACGGCGACATGATCACCGCCGCGTTCCGGCTGCTGAAGCTGGGACCCGTGGTGGGGCAGCGGACGTGGGGCGGGGTGGTGGGGATGACGGGACGCCACCGACTGGGTGACGGCACGGTGATCACGGTGCCGATGAACGCGGCATGGTTCGACACGTACGGCTGGACGGTGGAGAACCACGGCGTGGAACCAGACCTGGAGGCGCTGCGCACCCCGCTGGACTGGGCGGAGGGCCGGCACGCGGTGCTGGACGACGCGGTGCGGGTGGCGTTGAGCCTGCTGTCGAAACACCCGGCGTCGACGCCGCCGACGTATGCGACGGCCCCGGTACTGCGCCGCCCCCCACTGCCGCCGCGATAGGGCCCGGGGGGGCCGTCCCCCGGCTCCCCGCGCCCGGTTTCCCGCACCCCCCCGGGCTCCGCCCCGGACCCCGCTCCTCAATCGCCGGAGGGGCTGAATTCCCAGGCACCCACCCGGCCGAGCCCGCCCGGCGATTGAGGGCATCCTGAACGCCGGCCCGCGCACTCCGCCCCTCAACCCCCCACCGCACGCGAAAGGGCGCACCCGGTAAGCCGGGTGCGCCCCTTGCAAGCGCGGGCGCGCGGACGCGCAAGCGCGCAGGTCAGGCTGCCGCAGACGTCAACGGTCGAAGCGCTCGCGAGCGTCGTCCGTCATGTCCTGGGCGCGGTCGCGAAGCCCGGACTGCTCCGGACGACGTTCCGACTGCTCGGACGAACGCTGGCGCGCCTCGCCCTTCTTGTCGCCCATCTTCTTCTGCTTGGCCTGGTCGGCAAGCTCCTGCGCCTTGTCCTTGAACTGGTCGGCGATGCCCATGCTGTTCACTCCTATGTGGGATGCGTGGGGGTGGCCCCGATGGCCGGGGCCTCGACCAGATTCACACGCCAGGACATTTCGCGCATTTCGATCAACTACGCTGCGTGCGCGCCTCCTGGTCGGCCGCACCCCCGGCCCCCACCAGACCCGTGCCGACGCCCGACAGGCGGTCCCCGAACCGCGCCATCTCACGCTGTCCGACGATCCCGATGACCGTGGGCAGATAGCCGCGTATCGACTGCATCCCCCGCAGCCACCACTGCGCGTACACGTGCGAGGAACGCCGCTCGATGCCCGCCACGATCCGGTCCACGGCCGGGCCGAGCGGATACGTGCGGTTCGACGGCCACGGCAGCCGCTGCCGCAGCTCCCGCATCACGTCGTCCTCGTCCGCGCCCCGCACCATGTCCGTGTCCGTCCAGGACAGATACCCGACCCCGACCCGTACGCCCCGGTAGCCGACCTCGGCCCGCAGGCTGTGCGCGAACGCCTCGACGCCCGACTTCGACGCGCAGTACGCCGTCATCATCGGCGCCGGAGTGATCGCGGCCAGCGACGCGATCTGGAGGAAGTACCCCCGGCTCTCCATGAGCACCGGCAGGAACGCCCGCCCGGTCACCGCCCCGCCGATCAGGTTGACCTCGATGACCCGCCGCCACGCGTCCGGGTCCGAGTCCACGAACGGCCCACCGGCGGCGACGCCCGCGTTCGCGACGACCACGTCGACCTTGCCGAACCGCTGCTTGACCTCCTCCGCGACCCGGGCCATCGCCACATGGTCGGTGACGTCCGCGTGCCAGAAGTCGCTCTCCCCGTGCAGCCGCTCGGAGACCTGCTTCAGCTCGTCCGGCTCCAGACCGACCAGCGCCAGCGTCGCACCGCGCGCCGACAGCTTGCGGGCCAGCAGTTCACCCACGCCGCGCGCCGCGCCGGTGACGACGACGACCTGCCCCTCAAGATTCCGCTTGTTGCTCATGCGACCTCCTCCTTGCCCGTGGCGGCCACCGCGACGTACTCGGTCACCAGTTCGCGGATCTTCGCCGTGACGACCTCCGGTGCTTCGACCGGTGTCATGTGACCCATGCCCGTCAGCTCGGTCAGTCCCAGGCTCTGCGGCAGCGCCGCGACGATGGCACGCGCGTGCACGGGCGGCGTCAGCCGGTCCTCCGTACCCGCGATCACCGCGGTCGGCACCCGCAACTCCCCCACACCGGCGTCCAGATCGAGGTCGGCGAGCACGTTCCCCCAGGCCACCCGCACCCGTCGCGGGCACGCGTGCACGATGCGGGCGCAGGCGTCGACCCGCTCCGGCGCCGAACCGGCTCCCATCGTCGCGTACTTGAGGATCCTCCTGGACAGCGGCGTCACCGGCCCGAGCGGCGCCCTCGCGCCGAGGACCGAGCGGGTGATGCGGGACCGGATCGCGCCCGCCTTCAGCGGGATGACCAGCGACTCGGCGAGCAGCCGTGAACTGCCGGTGCTGCACAGCAGGACCGCGGCCGCGTGCTCCCGCAGCCCGGCCCGCCGCGAGGCGGCCATCAGTGTCATCCCGCCCATGGAGTGCCCGGCGAGCACCGCCTTCTCCCCCGGTGCGAGCGTGGCGGCCAGGACGGCCTCCAGGTCGTCGGCGAGGGCGTTCGTGCTGTAGCCGGCGACACCGGGCTCGGGCGACATCCCGTGTCCGCGCTGGTCGTAGGCGATGACCCGGTGGTCGACGGCGAGGTCCCGGATCTGCGCGGCCCAGAAATGGGTGTCGCAGGTCCAGCCGTGCGCGAGCACGACGGCGGGGGCGCCCTCGGGCCCGTGCAGTTCGACGTGGATGCGCGAGCCGTCGGCCGAGGCCACGGTCAGTTCGCGTGCGGGTACGGGGGGCGCGTCCTCGCGCCGCGGCAGCCTGCTCATGCGACGGCCTCCTCGGCCGGCGCCTTGCCGCCGTCGGCGGCTCCGGACTTCCGTACCCGGATCACCTCGTACTCCGCGAGGTCGACGGACCGCGTCGCCCTGCGGAACTCGGCCGTCGTGCCCGGCCAGACCGTGGTGTTGCGCCCCTCTGAGTCGAGGTACCAGCTGGTGCATCCACCGGTGTTCCACACGGTGCGCTTCATGCGCTCCTGGACCCGGTGGTTCCACGCCGTCACCGCCGACTGCCGCGCACCGAGCGCGGCGCGCCCGCCGAGGACGTCCAGCTGGCGCAGGTAGTCCGCCATGTAGTTCAGCTGGGACTCGATCATGAGGATCATGGAGGAGTTACCGAGGCCGGTGTTGGGCCCGATGATCGTCATCCAGTTCGGGAAGCCGACCGCGGTCGCGCCGCGCAGCGCCTCCATGCCTCCCTTCCAGTGCTCGGCGAGCGTGGTGCCGTCCGCGCCGACGACCCGTTCGGCGATGGGCATGTCCGTGACGTGGAATCCGGTACCGAAGATGATCGCGTCGACCTCGGTCTCCGTACCGTCGGCGGCGACGACCGTGGAGCCGCGCACCTCGGTGAGCCCGGAGGCGACGACGTCCACGTTGGGCTGGGCGAGCGCCGGGTAGTAGGCGCTGGACAGCAGGATGCGCTTGCACCCGATGCGGTACGAGGGTGTCAGTTTGGCCCGCAGCGCCGGGTCCTTGATCGACCGGGCGATGTTGGCCTTGGCGACCGACTCCACGAGGCCGAGCTGGTTCGGGTGCTTGGTGAAGGCGCTGACCTGCAACTCCCTGATGCCCCAGAGCAGTCCGCGACGCGCGGTGCCGGTCAGCGGCAGGGTGCGGTGCAGCCACTTCTCGGCGCCGCTGATGGCGCGGTCCATGCGGGGCATGACCCACGGCGGGGTGCGCTGGAAGAGCGTCACCTTCGCGGCCGTGGGCTGGATGGCCGGGACGATCTGGATGGCGGAGGCACCCGTACCGATCATGGCGACGCGCTTGCCGGTCAGGTCGTAGTCGTGGTCCCAGCGTGCCGAGTGGAAGACCTTGCCGGGGAAATCGGCGAGCCCGGGAATGTCGGGCGTCTTCGGGTCGGAGAGCGGACCGGTGGCGGAGACGACGGCGTCGGCCGTGAGGACGGCCCCGTTGGCGCACTCGATGCGCCAGTGCAGCTCCTCGTTGTCCCAGCGCATCACGGTCACTTCGTGGTTGAGCCTGAGGTGGGGGCGCAGCCCGAAGGTGTCGGCGACGTGTTCCAGGTAGGCCCGGATGTGCTCCTGCCCCGAAAAGGTGCGCGGCCACTCGGGGTTGGGAGCGAACGAGAAGGAGTAGAGGTGGGACGGCACGTCACAGGCGCAGCCCGGATAGCTGTTGTCGCGCCAGGTGCCGCCGACCGACCCGGCCCGTTCCAGGACGACGAAATCGGTGGTGCCTTCGCGGCGCAGCCGGACAGCGGCACCGAGGCCCCCGAAACCGGATCCGATCACCGCCACTCGTACATGCTCGTGCTGGGCCATGCTGCCGCCTCCCGCGGTACGTCACACGACTCTGCCAGCAATCACTGGCATTGTTGGGAGACTAGAGCAGCACCGTACTGATGGGTAGGGGTCGGACAAAGGAAAGTTACCGGCGGTACAACATAGGGTGCCCCTGTGGCAGAAGGACGCGAGCACCGTGAGTACCGCATGGAGGAACTGGCCAAGGAGGCCGGCATCTCCGTACGGACCCTGCGCTTCTACCGGGAGCGCGGACTCATCCCACCGCCGCGCCGCGAAGGCCGTATCGCCTGGTACGACGACCACCACCTGGCCCGCCTGCGCACGGTGACGGGCCTCCTGGAACGCGGCCACACCCTCAACGGCATCGCCGACCTCGCCGCCACCTTCGACAGCGGCCGCGACGTGGCCGAGGTGCTCGGCCTGGGCGAACCGACCGAGGAGACCCCGGTCCGCCTCAGCCCCGAGCAGCTCGCCGACTACTTCGAGGGCGAGGCCACCCCCGAGAACCTCGCCGCCGCGCTCGACCTCGGCTACCTCGCCGTCGACGGCGAGGAGATCGTGCACATCAGCCGCAGGCTCCTGGACGTCTCGGCGGAGCTCGTGCGGGAAGGGGTCCCGCTCGCCACGGTGCTTGCCGCGGGCCGCCGCGTCCGCGAACACGCCGACGCCCTCGCCGAGCTCTTCGTGGAGGTCCTGCGCACCCACTCCACCGAGCAGGAGCCGCCCCAGCTCCGCCCCCTGGCCCGGGCCGTGGTGGACGCGGAGCTCTCGATGGCCTTCGACCGGGCGCTGCGCCGCGACGAGAGCGCGCGCAACCCCAAGGCGGAGTGAGCGCTCGGCACACCGGCGAACCGGCCGGGCCTACCGCTCGTACGTGACCGTCACCGGCGCATGGTCGCTCCACCGCTCCCCATGCGTGGCAGCGCGCTCGACCCACGCCTTGACCGCCCGTCCGGCCAGCCCGGGAGTCGCCACCTGGTAGTCGATGCGCCATCCCGCGTCGTTGTCGAAGGCCCGCCCGCGGTAGGACCACCAGGTATAAGGACCCTCGACGTCCGGGTGCAGCGCGCGCATCACGTCGACGTACCGCGCCTCGTCGAAGACCCGGGTCATCCAGGCGCGCTCCTCCGGGAGGAATCCGGAGCTCTTCCTGTTGGCCTTCCAGTTCTTCAGGTCGGCCTCCTGATGCGCGATGTTCCAGTCGCCGCAGACGACGACCTCACGTCCCTCGGCTGCCGACCGCCCCTTGAGCCCCTCCAGATACGGGAGGAACGCGGCCATGAACCGCTCCTTCTCGTCCTGCCGCTCCGTACCGACCTCGCCTGAGGGCAGGTACAGGCTCGCGACCGTGACGCCGGGCAGGTCGACCTCGACGTACCGGCCGCTCGCGTCGAACTCCGCGCCCTCGCTGCCGCCGAAGCCGCCGAAGCCGATCTGCACACGCTCCGGCGCGTGCCGCGTATAGAGGGACACGCCGGCCCGCCCCTTGGCGGTGGCAGGCGCGTGGACGGTGTGCCAGCCCCCGGGCTCCCGCACCTCGGCGGGGAGCTGCTGCGGCTCGGCCCGGACCTCCTGGAGGCAGATCACGTCCGCCTCGGTTCCGGCCAGCCACTCGACGAAGCCCTTTTTCGCGGCGGCACGGAGGCCGTTTACATTTACGGAGGTAACGGTGAGCATCGAAGAACAATAGCGACCGACCGCTTCGCATACATGTACCATCATCCGTATGAATATCCAGCCGCGGCCTTTCGATCACCCTGACGCCGTGAAACTCAACGACCAGGTCCAGCTCGAATACGTCGAGCGCTACGGGGACGGGGGCGATGTCACGCCCCTGGACGCGACGATGTTCGATCCGCCGCGCGGGCTGTACCTGCTCGCGTACGACGAGGCGGACCAGCCGGTCGCCACCGGCGGCTGGCGCTCCCAGGAGCGGAACGCCGAGGGCTACTCCGACGGCGACGCCGAGATCAAGCGGATGTTCGTGATCCCCGAGGGCCGCGGGCGCGGCCTGGCGCGCCGCATCCTCGCCGCACTGGAGGCCGACGCGCGCGCCGCGGGCCGTACGCGCATGGTCCTGGAGACCGGCGACCAGCAGCCCGAGGCGATCGCCCTGTACACCTCCAGCGGTTACACGCCCTGCTCGAAGTTCGGCCACTACCGGACGTACAAGAGCAGCATCTGCATGGCCAAGCCGCTCCAGCAGCCGTAGCCCTGAGCAGTCCGGGCCGAGCCTGCGGCCTCGGCCCGTGCCGCTCAGACACAGGCGAGGAAGCCGAGCAGCGCGGCGTTGAACCGTTCCGGCTGCTCCAGGTTGGGCAGATGTCCGGCCCGCTCGACGACGGCCAGCCCCGACCCCGGGATAAGCCCGTGCGTCACCCGGGCGTCCTCGACCGGCGTGTAGCTGTCGTCCGCGCCGACCACGACGAGCACCGGCACCTCGGCCCCGGCGAGCGACTCCCGGTAGTCGGGACGCTCGGCACGGCCGCGCAGGGCGGCTGCGGCCCCCTCGGGCTCGGTCCCGCGCATCATGCCGAGGACCTGGGCGGCGACGTCCGGCAGCTCCGTGACGTTGTACGGGGCCAGCATCCTGCCGATCACCTCGTCCGCGTACCCGCCCATCCCCTCGGCGAGAAGCCGGTCCGCCATGCCGTTGCGGAAGATCCTGCCCTCCTCGGTCTCGGCGACCGGCGAGGTGTCGGCGAGTACGAGACCGGCCACGCGCGCCGCGTACCCGCGATGGAACTCCATGGCGATCTGCCCGCCCATGGACAGCCCGCAGACCACCGCCCGCCCCACCCCAAGGTGGTCGAGGAGCGCGGCGAGGTCGTCCGCGAAGTCCGACAGGAGAGTGCGCCCCGGCACGACGCCGCTGGCGCCGTAGCCGCGCAGATCAGGGGCGACGACCCGGAAACCGGCCCGCACGAGCACCTCGGTCTGCGGCCGCCACATGGTCCGGTCGAACGGATGCCCGTGCACGAGGACGACGGGCAGCCCACCGGAAGGCCCCAGGTCGTCGTACGCCGTGACAAAGCCCTGCCGCGTCGTGAACTCCATACCGCCCCGATCCCCTTCGCTCGCCACACCCCTGCCCTTCCGCCCCCGAGCAGACAACGCCGGTACCGGCGTCGGGAAGCGGCGGCGAGGGACGCGGTGCAGGGCGCGAGCACGGCCGTCACCGCACGCCCCCGCATGATCGAATGATAGGCCCGCGGCCCAGTGGTGAACATGCCGCACATGCGCGGGAGTTGCCGCCTCTCCGCGTTCCGCCACGGCAAGGTCCACCGCCCGGCAGCGGTCACGGCGCGGCTACTCACCCGCATCTGAGCAGCTGCGCCCACGCGCGGGAGGCACCCGCTCTCCTAACGTCCGGACCATGACATCCCTCCACGTCCGGCCCTCGCCGCAGGCCCGCCCCCTTCGCGCCCTCCTTCGGCTCACCGGCACCCTGCTCGCCGTGGCAGGCATCGCAGCCTGCGTCTGGCTGTGGAACGGCTCGCCCTACCCGAGGACCGACCCCGACCGGGTCGCCATCCGCCTCAAGGAGGAAGCCGGGCGCGTGTACGACGAGGTGGCCCTCCCCGGCACCGCCGAAGCGGTGTCCGGCCGCGTGGACACGGGCGTGTGCTACTACCGCGGGCTCCGGTCCGTCGCCCACATCGACGAGGGCCGCCCGGACGTACGCAGCTTCGGCCTCGAATGGCGGGTCACGAACATTCCACCGGCCACCGCCCGCACCAGCCAGCAGCGGGTACGCCTACGCCTGGAGCGGGAAGGCTGGCGCCTCACCCACGAGAACATCTCCGACCTCGGCTTCCGCTTCGAGCACCCGGACAGCGCCTACCAGGTCGGCGTGGACTGGTACGAGCCGACCGGAACGTTCGCCGTGAACGTCTACGCCCCCTGCGGCAAGCTCCCGGCCGGCTTCGACGAGTACGACTGGCCGGAATCCCGCTGGAGCCCCGGAGAACGAAGCACGGAGTGAGTTGAACACGTTCAACAATGCTGGCAGGATACCGGTCGCAGGCTCGCCGACGTGTCGAACCGCGGCCGTTCGTGGTGCCGCGACGGGGGACGGACCATGAAGAAGACCAAGCCGTCCGGATCGGCACGCCGCCGGATTCCGGGCCTCGTCGCCTGCCTGCTCCCGCTGATGGGCTGCAACCCCCACATGTACGACTCGGTACCCGCACTGCGGGACGCGAAGCGGGCCGAGATCGTGGGTACATGGCGCTGCGTCGAGGACACCGAGGTCACCCTCATGCCTGACGGAAGGGCCGAGATACACCTGCTGGACGGGCAGGAGTTCGACTTCGACGACCGGTGGCGCCTGTCGGGCACGGGGACGTGGGAACTGACCGGCGAGCGCATGGGATGGAACGACGGCCAGCATGTCCGGATGGCGCTCACCTCGCGCACGGCGTCGACCACCCGGCCGCCGGATCCCGGCGATCCTCCGCGCGATCCCCACAGCGGCTTCCCTCTCTCCGAAGCGCCTGAGACCTACACGTGGACGTTCGAGTTGCGGCGCGGCACCGAGGAAGAACTCGGGCTCTACTTCTTCTTCGGCGACCCCGACTCGCGCAGCACGTACGTCCTGCGGAGAACGCGCCCCTGAGCCGCGTGACACTAAAGAGCCCCTACCGGGTTTCCCCGGTAGGGGCTCTGAGCTGCGGTGGGCCTGAGCGGCCGCTGAGAGCCGTCGACCTGTCCACACGAGGGCTGGGGACCAGCAACGGTTGCTGATGGTCGCTGTGGTGAGCGCAGGCAGTCGCGGAGTGCTGGCAGTCGTGGGTACGGCAGCCGATGGAGTCGAGGAGCTACGCGCCGGACTGGTCGAGCCGGCCATGGCCCTCGGCTGGCAGGTGGCCGTGACCCTGACCCTGACCCCGGACGCCGGCCGATGGCTGCGGGCGAACGGCGAGCTGGACCGACTGGAGGCACTGACCGGTCTGCTGCGGGATACGCCGCGTCTCCCGACTGAGCCACGGCCACACCCAGTCGCCGACTGCCACGTCGTCACCCCGGCGAGCGCGAACTAGGTGCCAAACTCGCCACGGGCATCGCCGACAACCAACCCCTGACCCAAGTGTGCGAAGCGCTGGGCACCATAGACGTTCCAGAAGTGGTCTTCCCTCGGATCAACGCGGCACATGCGCGGCACCCGGCGTGGGAGGGGCACATCGAGACTCTGCGAAAGGCAGATGCAGGGCTGGTGTACGGGGCTGACGTCTGGCCGCTGGACGAACCGCGTCGGGGCCCGACCGATCGAGAGCCTCCCTGGGTCGCGATCTTGGAGGCTGCACACCGGGCATCGGGGATTTGAGCAGGCCAGGTCAAGTACTGGGCCGTTGCAGATGCCTGGACGGCCGTGGTGACGCAACATTGGTTCAGTGCATCCCTGTGAGCGCTCAGCGGTGTCCGAGTGGGGCGACCCTGCCTGGACCGAGGCCGTCACAAGGGCGAGGGACGTGGTCATCCAGGCCGCGACGCAGAAAGCCCTGGCCTCGACCAGCTGCGGTGAGGAGTAGATCGTGAGCTCTGACCAACCGAACATCGTGGTGTTTTTCTGGGACAACCTCGGATGGGGTGAGCCAGGGTGCTACGGCGGCGGGGTGTTGCGTGGGGCGCCGACACCGCGCATCGACAGGTTGGCCTCTGAGGGGTCGCGGCTTCTGAACTTCAACGTTGAGGCGCAGTGCACGCCGAGCCGGTCGGCGCTCCTGACCGGGCGGCACCCGATCCGCTCCGGAACGCAGGCGGTCCCGATCACCGGCGGTCCCGACGGCCTGACGCAATGGGAGGTCACCATCGCCCAGGCGCTCTCGGATGCGGGCTATGCGACCGGCATGTGGGGCAAGTGGCACCTGGGCAGCGACCCGGAGAGCCGTAGCCCTGTCGACTTCGGGTTCGACGAGGCGGTGTGGTCGCCGCGGACCGCCGACGAGGTGCTGTGGACGACACAGTCCTACTTCCCCGAAGGGACGGTCACCTCAGCGCCCTACACCGGCGATACCAAGATCCCGCTGGAGCCTGAGCCGATCTACAGCCGGAAAAAGGGCGAAGAGCATGAAGTGATCGCCACCTACGACACCCAGTTCCGGGCCGAGTTCGACCGCAAGATCACCGACTGGGCGATCGACTTCATGCACCGCTCGCACGACCAGGGCAAGCCGTTCTACCTGTACCTGCCGTATACCCAGGTACACGTCCCGCCGATTCCCGATCCGGAGTACGCGGGGAAGACCCGGCGGGGCAACTGGGCCGACCTGCTGACCCAGGTGGACGACTTCACCGGGCGGATCCTGGACGCGTGCGAAACGCTGGGCTTGGCTGACGACACGATCGTGGTGTGGACGTCCGACAACGGACCGGACTCGACCTGGCGCATGCCCGCCAGTGACCCTGATCCACTCGGCGGCCTGTGGAGCGGGTTCGCGGGCCCGTGGCGCGGCTCCCTGTTCACCTCGCTGGAGGGCTCGAACCGGACCCCGTGCATCATCCGCTGGCCGGGCAACGTGGAGCCCGGCACGGTCAGCAACGAACTCGTGCACGAGGTAGACCTGTTCACCACTCTGGTGTTGGCCGGCGGCGGAACCGTCCCGGCTGACCGCCAGATCGACGGTATGGACATGCGCGATTTCCTTCTGGGACAGGACGAGGAATCGGGTCGCGACACCGTCTTGTGTATGCAGGGCAACCGGCTGCAGGCGGTGAAGTGGCGGCAGTGGAAGGCCCATCTGTTCCAGAACGACGACTTCTATTCCACCTGGGCGCCCTACAACGTACCGGCCCTGTACAACCTCGAATGGGACCCACGTGAGGAACATCCGGTCGACTTCCCGCACGCCTGGGTGGTGCACCCGATGGCCGCCGCAGCCGGCGCATTCCTGAAGTCGCTGGCGATCGAGCCGCCGATCAAACCGGGAACACCCGACCCCTACACCCCGCCCGAACCAGGGCAACTAGTACCGCACGAGCACCTGCAGATCGGCCCCATCACCCAGTACGTCACCACGCTCCGCCACCCTCACGCCCAGCCACCCGACCTGACGCAGCACCAGCCCGAGCACGGGGTCCAACCCCCGCAGGGCTCGTGAACGGGGTCGCACCGGACGCAGGCAGCGTCGGGGCAGGCATCAGCGCGGTCGGGGAAAGCATGTCGCAGCACGGCATGACGCTGGTTCCGGGCGGAGCCTTCCGGATGGGCAGCGCCGCCTTCTATCCCGAGGAAGGCCCGGTGATCACCGCGGAGGTGGACAGCCTGTGGGTCGATGACCATCCGGTAACAAATGACGCATTCCGCCGCTTCGTCGCCGACACCGGGCATGTGACAGTCGCCGAGACCGCTCCCGATCCCCACGACTTCCCCGGCGCCGACCCGTCACTTCTGGTGCCCGGCTCGCAGGTGTTCACCCCGACAGCGAGACCGGTGCCGCTGCACGACTGGACTCAATGGTGGCGCTGGGTGCCAGGCGCCAGCTGGCGCCACCCCGAAGGCCCGGGCTCCACTGTGCACGGCCTGGACCTGCATCCCGTGGTGCACATCGGGCTGGAAGACGGTCAGGCCTACGCCGCATGGGCAGGCAAGCGGCTGCCCACCGAGGCCGAGTGGGAACACGCCGCGCGGGGTGGCCTGGACGGCGCCACCTACGCGTGGGGGGAGGACTTCATGCCCAACGGGCAAATCATGGCCAACACCTGGCACGGTGACTTCCCCTGCCGGAACACGGCCCCGCACGGCCACACCCGGACTTCCCCAGTGAGGAAGTTCCCGCCCAATGGCTACGGCCTGTACGACATGACCGGCAACGTCTGGGAACTGACCGCGACGCGCTGGGCTCCCAACCACTCGGCACAAACACCCGGCCCCGTCCCCCGCGACGCCGCACCCGCCTGCTGCACGCCCCGCACCACCCTGAGCGAACACGACCGGTTCATCATCAAAGGCGGATCACACCTGTGCGCGCCCTCCTACTGCCACCGCTATCGGCCAGCCGCGCGCCAGGCCCACGGGCCACGCGACACCACCAGCCACGTCGGATTCCGTTGCGTGCGATCAGCCGACTGAGCCCAAAACGTTCAGTGCTCGCCTAGACCCACCACTCACCCCGGCTCCCATCCCGTCCGAGGCCACGCGCCGTGCCCTCAAGAGGCTGGGCAAGCACCTGGGCACACAAGATCAGATCTAGTTGCTGTACTTCGCTGCTGTACGACGCCAAAGAGCCCCTACCGGATTCCCCCGGTAGGGGCTCTGAGCTGCGGTGGACCTGTGGGGATTTGAACCCCAGACCCCCTCGATGCGAACGAGGTGCGCTACCAGACTGCGCCACAGGCCCTTGCAACGAGTGAAACTTTAGCATCCCCACAGGGGTGCTCGGTAATCCGTTACCCGCTGGTCAGCGAGTCGGCTTCCCGGAGGTTCACTCGTTGGCCGCGCGGGGGCGGTCTTCCTCGTCGTACTGGTCGAACAGCGGGGTCCGGCCGCGGTCGCGGTTGCGGCGGGACTGGTTGCCGCGCTGACGCGGGGCCGGGTCCGCCGGGGGTGCGACGGGGTGCGAGGTGCCCGTCTGGGTGGGTTCCGCGGTGCTGGAGCGGGCCGCGCTCCACGTCTCCGGGTCGTTGACCTCGACGCCGCCCGTGGCGCGCGGGGCGACCGGAGCGGTGACGTACGTGGGGAGCGGGACCGGGACCGGCTCCCAGCTGTCGCCCTGGACCCGGCCGCGCTCGCGTTGCTGGTCGACCCACTCCGCGTGATCCGTCTGCTCGACGAGCGCGCGGCGGCCGGCCTCCTGCGGGGAGACGGTGGGGGCGGGTTCGGGCTGGGAGTGGCCCGCTTCGGGCTCCTCGTCGGGCTCGGCGGGAGCCGTCGTCGCGGGCTGGTGCCTGCGGGGGCGGTTCTCGCGCAGCCGCTGGGCCGCCATCTCGGCCCGGCGCCGGTCCATCGTGAACGCGAACCGGTGCCGCTCCTTGGCGCGCAGATGCACGATGTACGTGCTCAGCAGCACGGCCGGTACGGCGGGGGCCCAGAGGAAGCCGAGCCCGCCGACCGCCGCGACGATCGCGCCGAGGGTGAAGGCCAGGAAGAGGACGACGGTGGTACGGCGACGGCGGGCCAGAACCTGCGAGCGCTGGGCCCGCCGGGCGCGCTCGGCATCCGCACTGGACGTGCGCGGGCGTCTCGCGGGAGCGGGCCGCTCCTGGGCCTCGCGCCCCTGCGCCTCCCGGCGCTCCCTGGGCGTGGAATCGGGCGCCTGGCGCTCCTGACCCGGCCGGCCCGGTGCACGCTCCGGAGCGTGCACCGGGTCATGCATCCGGGCTTCGGTGTGCGCCGGAGGCGCGGCAAAGGCCCGGACGTCCACGGAATCCATTCGGTCCGTGACCGCGTCCGGGTCCACGTCGGGCTCCGCCTCCTCGGCGGTGCGCTCCTCCAGCTCCCTGGCGTAACGGCGCTCCATAGCCGCCCGTCCGGACAGCAGCCGGATGGCTGTGCTGAAGCGTTCCGTCGGACGCGCTTCGTTGAGCTCGTCCTGCCGGCGAAGCCACATCGGCACCAAGTAGGCGGCCCATGCCCCGACGATGACTGCGTAGATGAGGCCGCTGCTGCTCACGCTCACACCGTAGAGGGGTTTGCGCGGAGGCATCCGCCAATTGGCCCGGTGTGTCGCACGATCTAGCTGATATCACGGACTTTTTTTGTGATTGTTCAGATCAACAGTCGACGTTTGCGCGTTCCTTAGCGGTCAGACCCCGATCACTTTCGAACACTTATTTCATTTCGCGCGGAGGGCGCGAAGTGCCGGGCCGCGACTGGTGCCAACGCCTCAGCAGCCCCTCGGGGACCTCGTCCGCGGTGAGCGCGTAGATCAGATGATCCCGCCATGCTCCGTCGATGTGGAGATAGCGTGGACGCAGCCCCTCCTCGCGGAATCCGAGCTTTTCCACGACTCTGCGACTCGGCATGTTCTCCGGGCGGATGCAGACCTCGATGCGGTGCAGTCCGACCGTTCGGAAACAGTGGTCGACGGCGAGAGCGACCGCGGTCGGCATCACCCCGCGGCCGGCGACGCCCTGGTCGACCCAGTAGCCGACATGGCCGGAGCACATGGAGCCCCAGGTGATCCCGGCAACCGTCAACTGCCCGACGAGCTGCCCCTGGTACTCGATCGCGAAGGGCAGCATCCGGCCGGCGTTCGCCTCCGAACGCAGATGACGGATCATCTGCCGGTACGTAGGACGCTGCGCCATCGGGCCGCCCGGCGCGGGTGGCGGCACGGTCGCCTCCCAGGGGCGCAGCCAGTCGCGGTTACGCCGGTTGACCTCACGCCAGACACGCTGGTCACGCATTTTGATGGGGCGCAGGACGATCTCGCCGTCGCGGAGCGTCACCGGCCAGGTCGGGACGTTCAGCTCGGGCTCCCCGGTCGGGGGTGGTCGCCGCCGCGGAGCTGGTCGACGGCGTGCACCAGGAGCCGGTTCAGCACCGCGAGTCCGTCGCGTACGCCGCCGGTGGAGCCCGGCAGGTTCACGACGAGGGTGCGGTCGGCGACGCCCGCGAGGCCGCGGGAGAGTGCGGCGGTGGGCACCTTGTCGCGGCCCTCGGCCCGGATCGCCTCGGGGATGCCGGGGATCTCCCGGTCCAGGACACGGCGGGTGGCCTCGGGAGTGCGGTCGGTGGGCGAGATGCCCGTGCCGCCGGTCGTGACGATCACGTCGTACCCGGCTGCCGCTCCGGCGCGCAGTGCGGCCTCCACCGGATCGCCGTCCGGGACGACCTGGGGTCCGTCGACCGTGAACCCGAGAGCCGTGAGGGCCTCGGCGATGATCGGGCCGCCCCTGTCCGCGTAGACGCCGGCGGACGCCCGGTTCGACGCGGTGACCACGAGTGCGCGGTACGGGGCGGTGGCGGACCCGCCGGTATCGGCCCCGCTCACGCCTCGGCCCCTTCCGGGGCCTGACGCCGGTAGTCGCCGGATTTGCCGCCCGACTTCGACTCGACCCTGACGTCCGTGATCACCGCGGCCTTGTCGACCGCCTTGACCATGTCGATGACGGTGAGCGCGGCGACCGAGACGGCGGTCAGGGCCTCCATCTCGACGCCCGTGCGATCGGTGGTCTTCACCGTGGCGGTGATCTCCACCGCGTCGTCGGCGACGCTCAGGTCGACGCTGACACCCGAGACGGCGAGCGGATGGCAGAGCGGGATCAGGTCAGGGGTGCGCTTGGCGCCCATGATTCCCGCGATCCGGGCAGTGGCGAGGGCGTCACCCTTGGGCACGCCCTCGCCCCTGAGCAGTTCGATGACGCGCGCGGAGACGAGGACCCGGCCGCTGGCCCGGGCGACGCGCGTGGTGACGTCCTTGTCGGACACATCGACCATCCGGGCCGCGCCCGCCTCGTCGATGTGGGTCAGCCTGTTCTGCGTACTCACTGAACTCCGCCTAGCGGTAGGGCGCCGGTTGCCCGCTCGGCCCGCACCGTGGTGCGGGCCGGGGGTCCGGGGGGTGTCCCCCGGGAAGGCACAGCGGCAGATACCGTACCGCCACCGGGCGGGAGTCAGCGGAGCAGGATGACCTGCGTCGTCGTTCCGGGCTCGGCGGAGGTGACGTCCTCGGGCAGCACGATCAGCGCGTCGGCCTGGGCGAGCGCGGCGATCAGATGCGATCCGGCACCACCGACCGGGGTGACGGTGCCCGCCTCCGCGTCGTACGTCCCGCGCAGGAACTGGCGCTTCCCCGCCGGCGAGGAGAGCGCCTTGTCGACGGTGAGGGTCGCGGTCACGGTCGGCCGGTGGACGTCCTCAAGCCCCATCAGCGTACGGATCGCGGGCCGGACGAACAGCTCGAAGGAGACGTAACTGGAGACCGGGTTGCCCGGCAGCGCGAGCAGCGGGGTGTGGTCGGGGCCGATCGAGCCGAACCCCTGGGGCTTGCCGGGCTGCATGGCCAGCTTGCGGAAGTCGATGCCGCTGCCCGGCTCGTCCTCGTCACCCACCGAGGACAGGGCCTCCTTGACCACGTCGTAGGCGCCGACGCTGACGCCACCGGTGGTGACCACGATGTCGGCGCGGATCAGCTGGTCCTCGATCGTCGCCCGCAGCGTCTCGGCGTCGTCGGCGACGGCGCCCACCCGGTAGGCGATGGCTCCCGCGTCCCGGGCGGCCGCCGTCAGCGCGAAGCTGTTGGAGTCGTAGATCCGGCCGCCGGTCAGCTCCTCGCCGGGCTGGACCAGCTCGCTGCCGGTGGACAGGACGACGACGCGGGGGCGCGGGCGCACCTTCACCGTCGCGCGGCCGATCGCGGCGAGCAGCCCGATCTGCGGCGGTCCGACGACCGAGCCGGCGCGCAGTGCCAGATCGCCCGGCTGCACATCGCTGCCCCGGGCCCTGACGTGGGCGCGGGCCTCTACGGGGCGGTGGACCCGGACCTCACCGCTCGCGCCCTCGGGCGCGTCGCTGTGGGCCCGCATGGTGGCGGCAGGACCCTCGCCCGCGCCGCCGTCCGTCCACTCGACCGGGACCACCGCTTCGGCGCCCGGGGGCAGCGGTGCGCCGGTCATGATGCGGGCCGCCTGGCCGGGCCCCACGATCTGATCGCCGGTCAGGCCGTCGCTGCCCGCGGCGATGTCACCGACGACGGTGAGGACGGCGGGGAACTCCTCGCTGGCACCCTCGACGTCGGCGATCCGGACGGCATAACCGTCCATCGAGCTGTTGTCGAAGGGCGGCAGGGCGACCTCCACCATGACGTCCTCGACCAGGACACAGCCCTGGGCGTCGGGCAGCTGCAGCTCGATGGGTTCGAGCGGCTTCACCGAGCCAAGGATGTCGTCCAGGTGTTCGTCCACCGACCAGATCGTGCTGCTCACGGGGTTACATCTCCTCGGTGACGTATCTGCGCAGCCAGGTCCGGAAGTCCGGTCCCAGGTCCTCACGTTCGCACGCGAGTCTGACAATGGCACGCAGATAGTCACCCCGGTCACCGGTGTCATAGCGGCGGCCCTTGAACACGACTCCGTGGACCGGACCGCCGGCCTTCTCGTCCTCCGCCAGGAGCTGCAGCGCGTCGGTGAGCTGGATCTCGCCGCCCCGGCCGGGCTCGGTGTGACGCAGTATGCCGAAGATCGCCGGGTCCAGGACGTAGCGGCCGATGATGGCGAGGTTGCTGGGCGCGTCGGCCGGGTCGGGCTTCTCCACGAGGCCCGTGACGCGCACGACATCGCCGTCGGCGGTGGGTTCCACGGCCGCGCAGCCGTACATGTGGATCTGGGCGGGATCGACCTCCATCAGCGCGATGACGCTGCCGCCCTCACGCTCCTGCACGTCGATCATCCGGGCGAGCAGCGGGTCGCGCGGGTCGATCAGGTCGTCGCCGAGGAGCACGGCGAACGGCTGGTCGCCGACGTGCGGCGCGGCGCAGAGGACCGCGTGGCCGAGGCCGCGCGGGTCGCCCTGGCGTACGTAGTGCATGGTGGCCAGGTCGCTGGACTCCTGGACCTTGGAGAGCCGTTCGCCGTCGCCCTTGCGGGTGAGCGCGTTCTCCAGTTCGTGGTTACGGTCGAAATGGTCCTCAAGGGGACGCTTGTTGCGGCCGGTGATCATCAGCACGTCGGAGAGACCGGCTGCGACCGCCTCCTCGACGACATACTGGATCGCCGGCTTGTCGACGACCGGCAGCATCTCCTTCGGAGTGGCCTTGGTGGCCGGCAGGAAGCGTGTGCCGAGACCTGCGGCCGGGATGACGGCCTTGCTGATCCGGGGGAACGACTGAGTCATGTGCGGAACCATAACGGGTGCGCATGGGCGGAAGATGAGCGTCCGGTTAACTTTGTACTCACTTATACCCATACGAGAATAGTGTGAATGCCCGTTGAATGATGAAACATCAGGAAAGGCGTCCATCCGGCGCGAACTGCTGGCCTCCCGGGCGCTCCTGACCTCGCGGGACGTCGAGGACGCCGCCGCGGCTCTCGCCGCCTCCGCTCTGGAGCTCCCGGAGCTGGCCGGCGCGCGAACGGTCGCCGCGTACGTGTCCGTGGGGCGCGAGCCCGGGACCCGTGCGCTGCTCGACACGCTGCGCGCGCGGGGCGTACGGGTTCTGCTGCCGGTGCTCCTCCCGGACAACGACCTGGACTGGGCGGCGTACGCAGGGCCGGAACACCTCGCCCCGGCGGGTCGCGGACTGCGTGAGCCGGACGGCCCACGCCTGGGACCCGCCGCCGTCCTCGACGCGGACGCCGTCCTGCTCCCCGGACTCGCCGTCGACGGGCGCGGGATGCGGCTGGGGCGGGGGGGAGGCAGTTACGACCGGGTGCTCGCCCGGCTGGCGGCCGCCGGGCGGCATCCGGCCCTGGTCGTCCTGCTGTACGGGAACGAGGTGGTCGCGCGGGTCCCGGAGGAACCGCACGACCACCCCGTGGATGCCGTGGTGACGCCGGCCGGAACGCGGCGCTTCGGCTAGAAGCGCCGCCTTCGGGCCTTACGGCTTCTTGAGCGTCAGACGGTCGACGGTGGACTGCTCCACCGCGTTGGTGCCGAAGGACCAGTCGAGCAGTTCGCCGTCGGCCCACTTGTCCGTCTGGTCGGTGTAGTGCGAACTGAACGCGTGCCCGGAGGCCCCGGTGAGGTTGATCCAGCGGGACTTGTCCCAGTCCCCCACGTTCACGATCATCCGCATCGAGGGCACCCAGACGACCTCGTAGCCGCCCGCCGCGTTCCAGCCGGTGGCGTTGACCGCGGCCTCGCCGCCGCTCAGGTTCCACGGGCCACGGTTGAGGGCCCGCTGGAGGAAATCGGGACCTTCGGTACCGAGGGTCTGGTTCTTGAGCGTCAGCTGGTGCAGCCGGCCCCAGCTCCACGTGGACATGTCCTTGCCGAGCTTGGCGGTCAGCTCCCAGCGGGCGTCCTCCATGGCACGTCCGAAGAGGTCGTCGCGGCTTTCCAGCGCGTCCTCCCGGCCCTTGGCGGGCACCTTCCACCACTCGTTGTCCGGGTCCTCGACGAGGTTCCGGACGACCTCGAACCAGCGGTCGCCACCGTCCGGCTGCGCCGAGTCCGCGTCACGCTGACCGCATTCGCGTACGAGCCGCTTCTGCTCGTCCAGCGGGCCGGTGCTCTTGGCCGGCGGCACGTTCAGGCAGTCGCCCTCCGCGCGCAGTTCCTTCGGCAGTCTGTTGCCGAAGGCCAGCTTGAGGATGTTGCGCCAGACCGCGTTGAAGTACGCGGCGGCGGCCGAGTCGGACTCCTGGGTGTAGTCCCAGCCCTCCAGCAGCTTCTGCGCCTCACGGACGTGCTTGTCGGCGACGCCGATCTTCATCAGCCTGGGCACCAGCAGGGCGGCGATCGCGCTGCTGTTGTCCATCTGCATCTTCTGCATGTCGTCGGTCGAGATCTTCTCGCCGCCGCCGATCTTCTTCGCGATCAGATCGTTGATCCGCTGGCTGCGGGCGCCGTATCCCCAGTCCTTGGTGAGCATGTGGGGGTACTTCTCGTCGATGACCGCCTGATTGGCGGTGACGATGTAGCCGCGCTTCGGGTTGTACTCGTAGGGCAGCTCGTCGAAGGGGACCGGCTCCTTCTTCCAGCCGTACTCCGAGGTCCAGCCAGGGCTCGGCAGCGTGCCGTCACCCGTGAGGCGGACCGGGATCCTGCCAGGGGCCTGGTAGCCGATGTTGCCCTTGGTGTCGGCGTAGACGAGGTTCTGCGAGGGGACCTCGAAGTGCTCGGCCGCCGCCCGGAAGGTCTTGAAGTCCTTGGCGCGGTTGATCTCGAAGACGGCGTCCATGGACCTGCCGGGTTCCAGCGCGGTCCACTTCAGGGCGACCGCGTAACCCTCCCCGCGGTCGGGCGCCGAGTTGGTGACGGGGGCCTTCTGGCCGACCTTCTCCAGCTCGTTGCTGCGGTCGGAGACCACGGGCCCGTTGTTGGTCTCGCGGACGGTGATGTGACGGTCCTTGCCGCCCGCGACCTTGATGGTCTCCTCGCGGGTGACGAAGGGCTTCATCCTGCCGTCGTACTGGTAGCCCTCGCCCGAGACCTTCTCCAGGAAGAGGTCGGTGACGTCGGCGCCGAGGTTGGTGAGTCCCCAGGCGATGTCCTGGTTGTGGCCGATGATGACGCCGGGCATTCCGGAGAACGTGTAGCCGGCGGTGTCGTACTGGCAGGACTCCGAGAGGCTCCGGCAGTGCAGACCCATCTGGTACCAGAGCGAGGGCAGCATCGGGGCCAGGTGCGGGTCGTTGGCGAGCAGCGGCTTGTCCGTGGTCGTGTACCGGCCGGACACGACCCAGGAGTTCGAGCCGATGCCGCTGCCGTTCGGGCCGAGCAGCGCGGGAATCTCGTCCAGGGTGTCGGCGAGCGAGGAGAGCTGGGTACTGAGACCCTGCGTCGCCCCCTCCGCCGTACCGCTCCCCGTACCGGCACCTATGTCGTCCGAGGGAACGGCGGCCGGGTCGAACTCTCCGGTGACCGGGGAGACCGCGCCCTGCCCGACGATCGGCTGGTGCTTCTCGTACGGGTAGTCCGGGTACAGGTCCTTGATCTGCTTCGCGCTCAGCCTGCTGGTCATCAGGGAGCGGTCGATCTCCTCCTGCATGTTGCCGCGCAGGTCCCAGGCCATCGCCTTCAGCCAGGCGACCGAGTCGACCGGGGTCCACTCGGTGGGCTTGTAGTCGTTGGTCAGACCGAGGGCCGCGTACTCGACGGAGAGGTCCTTGCCCTCCTTGCCCTTCAGGTACGCGTTCACCCCCTCCGCGTACGACCGGAGGTTCTTCTTGGTGGACTCGTCGAGGACGTTGTCGTACTCCTTCTGCGCGACCCGGCGCCAGCCGAGGGTGCGCAGGAAGGAGTCGGTGGCAACCTGGCCGGAACCGAACATCTCGGAGAGCCGGCCGGACGTCATATGACGGCGGACGTCCATCTCCCAGAAGCGGTCCTGGGCCTGTACGAAGCCCTGGGCGCGGAAGAGGTCGGCGTCGGAGTCCGCGTAGATCTGCGGGATCCCGTAGCTGTCGCGCCGGACGTCGACATCCGCGTCGAGGCCGTCGAGTTCGATGGAGCCGGTGGTCTGCGGGTAGGAGGCACGCACCGTGGAAACAGACCAGAACGCGCCGTATCCGACACCCGCGACAAGCGCCAGCACCAGGACGATCACGAACAGGCGGGCGCGTCGCCCCTTCTTCCTGCCTGGCTTCTTCGCATCGGAAGAACCGGAAGAGGCGGTTGTGTTGGCGGGCATCGCTGTCCTTCGAGGGGCAGGGTGGTCCTGGGAGTGCAGGAGCAACCATAGGCGCAGCGTGGAAGCCACTCGGACGCGGTATGGAGATGCATCCATATGCGCACCGCTCGCACGAACACTCGAACGCATCAAGAAAGCGTTAAAGATTAGGTAAGGTAACGAAGTACCGACCGCCGGCGCACGGCCCGGCAGGCGCACGCAGGGAAGGGACGGACACTGACAGTCCACACGCTCAACGAACTCCTGCTCGTCTGTTCACTCGTCCTGCTCGTCGCCGTGGCGGCGGTGCGCATCTCGTCACGCAGCGGGCTCCCCAGCCTGCTCCTGTACCTCGGCATCGGTGTCGCCATAGGGCAGGACGGCATCTTCGACGTCCACTTCGACAACGCCGAACTGACGCAGGTCATCGGCTACGCCGCACTGGTCGTCATCCTCGCCGAGGGCGGTCTGGGCACCAAGTGGAAGGAGATCCGGCCCGCTCTGCCGGCCGCCGCGGTGCTCTCGACCGTCGGCGTGGGCATCAGCGTGGGCGTCACCGCGGCCGGGGCCCACTACCTCGTCGGTCTGGAATGGCGCCTGGCACTGATCATCGGCGCCGTCGTCTCGTCCACGGACGCCGCCGCCGTCTTCTCCGTGCTGCGCAAGGTGCCGCTGCCGTCCCGGATAACGGGCGTCCTGGAGGCCGAGTCCGGCTTCAACGACGCCCCGGTCGTCATCCTCGTCGTGGCGTTCTCCGCGGTCGGTCCCGTGGAGCACTGGTACGTACTCGTCGGAGAGATAGCCCTGGAGCTGACGATCGGCGCGGCCATCGGTCTCGCGGTCGGCTGGCTCGGCTCCTTCGGACTGCGCCATGTGGCGCTGCCCGCGTCCGGTCTGTACCCGATCGCCGTGATGGCCATCGCGGTCTCGGCTTACGCGGCCGGCGCGTTGGCGCACGGCAGTGGATTCCTCGCCGTTTACCTCGCGGCGATGGTCCTCGGCAACTCCAAGCTGCCGCACTGGCCGGCCACCCGCGGTTTCGCCGACGGGCTCGGCTGGCTGGCCCAGATCGGCATGTTCGTGCTGCTCGGCCTCCTGGTCACCCCGCACGACCTGATCACCGACTTCTGGCCCGCGATGATGGTGGGCCTGGTCCTGACCGTGGTGGCACGACCGCTCTCGGTCTTCGTCAGCCTGGCGCCGTTCAGACTGCCCAACCGCGAGAAGGCGCTGATGTCCTGGGCCGGACTGCGCGGTGCCGTACCCATCGTGCTCGCGACCATTCCGATGGTCTCCGGTATCGCCGGCAGCACCCGGGTCTTCAACATCGTCTTCGTCCTCGTCGTGGTCTACACCCTGATCCAGGGTCCGACCCTGCCCTGGCTCGCGAAGGCACTGAAGATTTCTGACGACCCGTCGGAGGCGGCGGACCTGGGGATCGAGTCGGCTCCCCTGGAACGGCTGCGCGGGCACCTGCTGTCCGTCGCGATCCCCGCCGAGTCGAAGATGCACGGCGTCGAGGTCGGCGAGCTGCGGCTGCCCGCCGGAGCCGCGGTCACTCTCGTCGTCCGGGACGGCACGAGCTTCGTACCGGCTCCGTCCACGGTGCTGCGTCGCCGCGACGAACTGCTGGTGGTGGCGACCGATCCGGTACGCGACGCGGCCGAGGCCCGGCTGCGGGCGGTCGGCGAGGGCGGCAAGCTCGCGGGCTGGCTGGGCGCGGGCGGCGACGCGGGCAGGCCCGGAATGCCTGGCGGCGGATCGGCCGGTGCGCGCTCCAGGGCGCGCGGCGGACCGGGGCACGCAGGGCGGCCGGGCCGCGCGGGGCGTCCCGGCGGTTCGACCCGGGTCGCCAACCCGAAGGTGCCGCATCTCTCGAAACTGGCGAGGAAGCTCATCAGGGGCATCGGAGCCGTGTCGGGCGGCAAGAAGTCCGATGCCACGAAGGTGCACCACTGATCACAGGCCCAGCGAGGGCACCTGTGCGCAATCGCAGGCGCACAGGTGCCGCTGCCTGTAGCATGAAGGAAATCTGATCGACCACCTCTGCCTGACGCAGAGCTGGCGCGACCGTATGGCGGTCGTGGCGTCCCTCCGCCTCTGTAGCGAGCCGCCCGGCATCTACCGCAGTTCCGCGCGAAGAGGACAGCTCTCGGCAGCTCCCGCACGAGCCGCGCACCATGCGCGGCGGACGTGCCGCAGGAGCGAAGCCACCAGGCGGCAGAAAGGCAAGGACCGTGGCGTCCACGGTCTCCGACCGCCCCGGTTACGGGCAACTGCTGCGCACCCCTGGTGCGTGGACCTTCCTCCTTCCGGGCTTCGCCGCACGGCAGCCCTTCGCGATGCTGACCATCGGCATCGTGCTGCTCGTGCAGCACACCACCGGTTCGTACGGCAGCGCCGGCGCCGTGGCGGCTGTCTCCGGCGTCTCCATGGCGCTGTTCGCACCGCAGGGCGGCAAGCTCGCCGACCGCTTCGGCCAGCGGGCCGTCCTGCTGCCCGGAGTGGTGCTGCACGCCGCGTCCGTGGGGGCGCTGACCGCGCTCGCGCTGGCCGACGCGCCCCTGTGGGTGCTGTTCCTCGCCGCCGTGCCCACCGGCGCCTCCATCCCCCAGGTCGGACCGATGGTCCGGGCCCGCTGGGCCGCCGTACTGGGGGCCGCGCCGGGCCGCCCCGCCTCCCCGCTGATGTCGACGGCCGCCGCGTTCGAGTCGGTCACGGACGAGTTCACGTTCGTCGTCGGACCGGTTCTCGCCACCGCCCTGTGCACCGGCGTGCACCCTGCCGCCGGCCTGCTCACGGAAGCCGCGCTGACCCTCGTCGGCGGGCTGTTCTTCGCCGCCCAGCGCTCCACCCAGCCCGCCCCGCGGGGCGCCGCCACGGCCGGGGCCCCGCACAGGTCCGCACTGTCCGTGCCGGGCGTGCGGGTGCTCGCCATCACGTTCCTCGGGATCGGCGCGGTCTTCGGGGGAATGCAGGTCTCCCTGACGGCGTTCTCCGAGGAGATCGGCCGTCCGGGTGTGAACGGACTGCTGTACGGGGTCTTCGCCGCCGGCAACATGCTGGCCGGGATCGCGTGCGGCGCCATCGCCTGGAAGAGCAGCCCCCGGCGCCGTCTGATCCTCGGATACGTGGCCCTGACACTGGCCGCGTCCGGGCTGTGGGCCGTGCACTCCGTGCCGCTGCTCGCAGCGCTCGGCTTCCTGGTCGGGCTTTTCATCGCACCCGCACTGATCAGCGGATACACGCTGGTCGAGGCACTGGTTCCGGCTTCCGCCCGGACCGAGGCCTTCACCTGGCTCACGGGCGCGGTCGCGCTCGGCCAGGCCGCAGCGGTGACCGTGGCCGGACAGCTCGCCGACCGGCATGGCGCGAGCACCGGATTCGTGGTCCCGCTGGTGGGCACCGCGCTGGCGCTGGCGACACTGCTGGCCCTGCGCTCGCGACTCGCCGCGAGCGGGTCCGGACGCCTGGTGGCACGTGGTGTCGGTCACCGCGAGCCGGTCACGGTGGACTGATCGAGCGGAATACGTCAGTATGGAGCGTCGTTAGCACTCATTGAGTGAGAGTGCCAGGAGGATCAAGTGCCGACCTATCAGTACCAGTGCACCGAATGCGGCGAGGGCCTCGAGGCGGTGCAGAAGTTCACCGATGATGCCCTGACCGTGTGCCCGAACTGCGAGGGACGCCTGAAGAAGGTGTTCTCGGCGGTCGGCATCGTCTTCAAGGGTTCCGGTTTCTACCGGAACGACAGCCGCGGCTCCTCGTCGAGCAGCACGCCGGCGTCGTCGCCCTCGAAGGCGTCTGATTCCACTTCGTCCTCGTCGTCCTCGACGGGTTCGGACTCGAAGTCGACGGCGTCCTCGTCGTCGTCCTCCTCGACCGCCGCGGCCTCGTCCGCGCCGGCCTCGTCGAGTGGTACGTCGGCTGCCTGAGCCCTCGTACGGACAAGCTTCAACGGGACCCCGCCGATCTTCGGATCGGCGGGGTCTTCGTGTTGTTCACGTGCGGCCTGGCGGGGCCTGAGGGCTGTCCGGTAATTCCTGGTGGATCACGGCACAGCCCTTAGTGTGACCGCATGGTTAACGCAGAAGCTGGTGCAGAGGCAGAGAAGATGACCGCTGATTCGTCGGGCGGCGCGGAGATCGGTGTGATCGGCGGCTCGGGGCTGTACTCCTTCCTGGAGGACGTCACCGAGGTCCGTGTGGACACGCCGTACGGGCCGCCCAGCGACTCGGTCTTCCTGGGCGAGGTCGCCGGACGACGCGTCGCGTTCCTGCCCCGCCACGGGCGCGGTCACCACCTGCCGCCGCACCGCATCAACTACCGCGCCAATCTGTGGGCGCTGCGCTCGGTCGGGGTACGCCAGGTACTCGCGCCGTGCGCGGTGGGCGGACTGCGGCCGGAGTACGGGCCGGGGACGCTGCTCGTACCCGACCAGCTGGTCGAGCGGACCAAGGCCCGCGTACAGACGTACTACGACGGGGTGACCCGGGCCGACGGTGTGGAGCCGAAGGTCGCCCACCTCGGCTTCGCCGACCCGTACTGTCCCCACGGCCGCAAGGCCGCCCTCGCGGCGGCGCGCGGGCGCGACTGGGACGCCGTGGACGGCGGGACGCTGGTCGTGGTCGAGGGCCCGCGCTTCTCCACCCGGGCCGAGTCGCGCTTCCACGCGGCGATGGGCTGGTCGGTGGTGGGCATGACCGGCCACCCCGAGGCCGTGCTCGCCCGCGAGCTGGCGCTCTGCTACACGACGCTGACGCTGGTCACGGACCTCGACGCGGGCGCCGAGGCCGGTGAGGGCGTGTCCCACGGGGACGTGCTGAAGGTGTTCGCCGCCAATGTGGGCAGGCTGCGGTCGGTGCTGTTCGACACGGTGACCGGACTGCCGAAGACCGCGGACCGCGACTGCGCCTGCGCGCACGCGCTGGATGGCATCGACACCGGGGTCGAGCTGCCGTAGCGGTTCCCGGCCGGGTCTGGGCTGCGAGGGCGGGGGCGGCGGGCCGAGCTGCCGGCGGGCCGGGGCGGGCGTCGGCTGTGGGGCCGGTGAGGCAGGTGTGGGGGGCGGAGATTTCCACAGGCTGTGGGCTGTCCACAGGCCTCGGCGGGATCTGCCCGGACGGTGGATCGTGAGGGGAGTTCGGCGGGCCGTCCCGCCGGGCTCCCCTCGTTGTTGCTCCCGTCACGGCAGGTGGTGCCAGCCATGTCCCCGTTCACCCCGCACGTACGAACTCCGTCACTCCCGCCCGCGGCCGACGCTCGGCATCCGTGGCTGCCGGTGGTGGCCCCCGCTCCGTGCGGTGTGCCCCCGTTCCCTCCGCTGCGGGTGCGCGGGGGTGGGGCACACCGGCTGCGGCGGGCACTGCGGAGACAGCGTCGCGCGATGGCGGCGGGTCTGGCACTGACCGCTGCCGCGCTGGCTGCCTCGGGCCTGAGTGCTTCCGGGCTGGGTACCGATGGTCCGGGCGCGTCCGGTCCCGGCGGTGCGGGGGACGCCGCGGCCGGGCCGGGAGCGGCGGTGCATCGGTCCGGTCGTCTGGTGTCGGCGCCGGTCCGGATCGCCGATGCGGAGACGGTCCGGCTGCTGCGGCCGGGCGACCGCGTGGACGTGATCGCCGCCGACGACGCGTCTTCCGACGCGCGCGTGGTGGCGAAGGGGGTGCGGGTGGCGTCCGTGCCGCGCCCGGCGGGCGAGGCGCCCACGGGCGGGCCGGAGCCGGCGGACGGCGCGCTGGTCGTGCTGTCCGTGGAGCGTGGGACCGCGACCGCGCTGGCCGGTGCCGGGGCCTCGGGACGGCTGGCCGTGGCGGTGGCACATGCGCACTGACGTTCCGCCAAGTCACCTGACGGAAAAGATGAATTGGACATCATCGCCTTCTGGCGCCTTAGGTTGCGGAGCGGTTTGCTCCCCCCACGGCACACACGAAGGGCATCTCCATGGTGAGCGAGAAGAAGGTCAGTCTGCTCGAAGGCTTCAAGGTCTTTCTATCGCGAGGCAATGTCATCGATCTGGCAGTCGCCGTCGTCATCGGGGCGGCGTTCACCAATGTGGTGAACGCGGTCGTCAAGGGCCTCATCAATCCCTTGGTCGGCGCGTTCGGCACCCAGGGCCTGGAGGAGTACACCTCCTGCCTGAAGGCACCCTGCGTCACCAATCCGAAGACGGGCAGGACGGAGGGTATCGAGATCCTCTGGGGGTCGGTGCTCAGCGCGACGCTGAGCTTCCTGATCACGGCCGCCGTCGTGTACTTCCTCATGGTCCTGCCGATGGCGAAGTACCTGGCCAGGCGTGCTCAGGCGCAGGCCGCCAAGGAAGGTGTGCAGGAGACGCTGGAGGTCAGCGAACTGGAGGTGCTGAAGGAGATCCGGGACGCGCTCCTGGCGCAGCAGCGTGGCGGTGCGGGCGGCGGCGGCACGACGGGCGGCAGGGGCGCCGGAGAGTAACGCGGGAGAGGGCGCGGCCGGGCACGGCACGGCCTGGAAGGGCGCGGCGGCGAGGCTCAGATGTGGTGAGGCGGCCTCTCGTCGAGGAAGCGCGCCAGATCTGCGGCGCTGCCGCCGCTCGGAGCCCGCTCACCCCACCCTCGGTCCGTGTCGTCCGAGGACTGCCTGTCCAACGGATCGTCGAAGACAAGAGCCGAGGTGGGTTCGGACTCCTGCGGCTGCTGCTCTTGCGGCTGCTGCGGCTTCGAATCTCGCGGTCCGTGGGCGGGGGCGGTGCTCATGTCTCCAGGATACGGCGGTGGTCAACGGTCCTTCGGGTCGAGCAGCCACAGGCCGAGAACCGCGAGGAACGAGAGACAGAGAAAGCCGGCGCCCCACCAGGCCGTACCGGTGTTGCCCTCCATCCACTCGTCGACGACGACCGTCAGACCCCAGAGCTGGCCGATGACGACGGTCATCGCGAGGGTCAGCCGGGCCGTCAGCTTCGCGGAGCGCTCGGGTTCCTGGTCCGTTCCGGCGCCCGGTCCCGGGCCGGTGCGGCTGACGCGCGAGTCGCCGTATCCACTGGTGGGACGGATCTGCGGATAGCGCTCGTGGACGGGCCGGTTCAGCTCGGGGCGTGCACTGCCCGGGTGGTACTCCGGATACGGCGAGCCCTGCGGGGGCCGGGAATCCCGCGGTGGCTGGGGACTCTGCGGGTCGGGGGGCCGGTGGGCTTCGGTCATGTCCGCCTGCCGGAGGTCTCGGGCCGGGAGGACTCCACCGGGGAGACCTCGGCCCAGGTCGTCCCGGCCCGGGAGGACTCGGTACGGGAGGGCTTCGCCTCGGAGGTCCTGGCTTCGGACGCGCCGGTCATCCGGGGCCCGCGGTCCGTACGGGACGACTCGGCCCGGGGTGGTGATTCGGCGCCGCCCCCGGTGTCCGGGCAGCCGATGCGGGCGGCGAGACCGGGATCGTCCTTGCTGATCTGCCGGCACAGACCGTCCTCGATACTCTCGCCGGAGCGAGTCGTGGCGATCGCCCACACACTGCCGTCGGGCCGCTCGGTGAGCACCACCTTGGGCAGTCCGCGCGGGGGCGGGCCCGCGGTGACCTCGCCGCTCCTGGCGTCGAAGACGCCCTCGTGGCAAGGGCAGTACAGCTCGCCCTCGTCGCCCCGGTCCTTGCGCCAGAGCACGGCGCAGGCGAGATGGGTGCAGATCGCGGAGTAGCCGACGAGGGTGCCGTCGTTGAGCCGCACGGCGACCGCACGGTCCTCCTCACCCGGGTAGCGGAAGGCGATGGACTCGCCGGGCAGGAGCTGCTGGGTGACTCTCTTCGGCTCCGGCTGCTTGCCGTCCGCCTCGTCCCCGTGGCGGTGCAGGATGCCGCCGGCCACGCCGAGGCCGCCGATCGCGAGCCCGCCGGAGACGGTGGTGACGATCCGGAGGTAGTCACGCCGGGTCGTGAGGGAGTCGGCGGAGATCCGGTCGTGCAGGGCGTCGCGCTCGTCGCCGGTACGCCGGTCGCCGCCGGGCTGCTGGTCGGTGACGCTCATCGGCGGACGTCCTTACCGTTGATCTCGACGACGGGAAGACCGCCGGGCACGGGCCACTTCACCTTCTCGGCGGGGACGACCATGGCCACCCCGGTCCGCACCTCGGTCTCGCCGAAGACGAAGGTGTCGGCGACCTCCACCCCCGGGCGCTCCGCCCGGAGCTCCTCGATCGTGCCGTAGAACAGCGCTCCCGTCGGGCAGACGGTGGCGCACATGGGGGCGAGCCCGTAGGCGGTGCGGTCGTAGCAGAGGTTGCACTTCATCTGGAGCTTCGCCTGGAGGTCGATCTTCGGGACACCGAAGGGGCAGGCGTTGACGCAGTTGGCGCAGCCGATGCAGCGGGTGGTGTCGGCCTGCTGCACCACCCCGTCCGCGGTGATCAGGATCGCGTCGGCGGGGCAGACCTCGGCACAGGGGGCCACCGGGTCCTCGCAGTGCATACAGACGGTGGGAAGGGAGGCGACCGACCGGCCCTCGTCGGTGTAGTCCAGGTGGATCATGGATTTGCCGCGGTGCGAGTCGCACTCGCGGCAGGCGGAGACACATGCCTGGCAGCCGATGCAGCGCCCGGGGTCGATGAAGATCGTCTTGCCCATCATGCGGACCTCAACTCCTCTCCGATGTGCCACGGCCCTGGGGGGTCGTGGGCGGCAACGGATCAGTACGGGAGACCTGGGTCTCCGGGTAGGCGACGTGCCCGGGGGCGACGGGGGGCGCGGGGACTTCGTCGATCTGCTCGGCGTGCTCGATACGGCAGGCGCACACCTTGTACTCGGGGATCTTGGAACGCGGGTCCAGTGCGTCGATGGTGAGGGCGTTGGCCGCGGTGGGGACGGGCCAGTGGTAGGGGATGAAGACGGTGTCGGGGCGGATCGCCTCGGTGACCAGGGCGGGGAAGACCTCGCTGCCGCGCCGGGTGACGACGCGCACCGGTTCGCCGTTGCGGAAGCCGTGGGAGGGATGGATCTCCGCCCAGGGGCGCGGGGTCTGTTCGACGAGGGCACCCAGACGGCGGGTCTGGTTGCCGGAGAGGAAGTGGGCGACGGTGCGGCCGGTGGTCAGCGACATGGGGTGCTCGTCGTCGTACGGGTCCATGGGCGGGTGCCACTCGACGGTCTGCAGATGGATCTTGCCGTCGGGGTGGTAGGTCTTCCCGTCCTCGAAGAGCCGGGGAGTGCCGGGGTGGTCGGTGGTGGGACACGGCCAGGCGATGCCGCCGGTCTCCTCCAGCCGTTCGTAGGTGATGCCGTAGTAGTCGTTGACCGTGCCGGCCGAGGCGACACGCAGTTCGTCGAAGACCTCGCGGGAGTCGGCGAACGCGAACTTGTCGCCGGCGCCGAGGCGGCGGGCGAGCTCGCACATCACCCAGGTGTCGGTCCGTACACCGGGCGGTGGGTCCTGTGCCTTGTTGTGCTTGACCACGCGGGCCTCGGCGTTGGCCATGACCCCTTCGTCCTCGGCCCAGGTGGTGACGGGGAAGACGACATGTGCGTTGGCAGCGGTCTCGGAGAGGAAGAAATCGAATTGGGCATGGAATTCCGTGGCGTCGTACCCCTCCTTGACCACCTTGTAGTTGGGGAGGGAGACGAAGGGGTTGTTGCAGATGCCGATCAGTCCGCGGATCTCGCGGCGCTGCATCTGCCAGACCATCTCCATCATCGAGGTCCCGGCCTGTGGGAGTTCGGACTCCTCGATGCCCCAGATCTCGCAGATCTGCCGGCGGTGCTCCTCGTTCATGATCGAGCGGCCGCCGGGCAGGAGGTCGGACTTCTGGCCGTGTTCCCGGCCGCCCTGGCCGTTGCCCTGACCGGTGATGGTGCCGTAGCCGGCGCCCGGTTTGCCGATGTGGCCGGTGGCGGCGCAGAGGTTGATCACGGTGAGGCAGTTCTCGACGCCCTGCGAGTGGTGCTCGATGCCCCGGGCGTGCCAGGCCATGGCCTTGGGGGCACGCGCGAAGGTGCGGGCGACCTGGACGATCTGTTCGGCGGGGATGCCGCAGATCTCGGCGGCGCGGGCCGGCGGGTACTCGGCGGCCTTCGCGCGGACCTCGTCCCAGCCGGTGGTGTGGGCGGCGAGGTACGCCGTATCGGTGAGTCCTTCCTCGACGACCACGTGGAGCACGGAGTTGAAGAAGGCCGAGTCGGTGCCGGGCTTGAGCGCGACGTGGATGTCGGCGGTGCGGGCGATCGCCGTCTCGCGCGGGTCGATGACGATCAGGCTGGCCCCCCTGTCCCTGGCTCCCCAGACGTACTGGGTCATCACGGGGAAGCACTCGCCGATGTTGGAGCCCGCGATCAGCAGGCAGTCGGTGAGCAGGATGTCGGAGAAGGGGTTGCCGGCCCGGTCGATGCCGAAGGCGAGCTTGTTGGCGCCCGCGGCACTCACCATGCAGAGGCGCCCGTTGTAGTCGACGTGCCGGGTCTTGAGGGCGACCCGGGCGAATTTGCCGACCAGGTAGGTCTTCTCGGAGAAGAGGCTGGCGCCGCCGAGGAGTCCGAAGGCGTCGTTGCCGTGGGCGAGCTGGATGCGCTTGATCTCGGCGACGGTGAAGTCGAGCGCCTCGTCCCAGGAGACCTCACGGAAGGCCTCGTCACGGGACCGGCGCATGAGCGGGGCGGTGAGCCGGTCGGGGTGGTTGACCTGCTGGTAGGCGTTGATGCCCTTGGGGCACAGCCGCATCCGGTTGATGTCGTGGTTGCGGGGTTCGACGCCGAAGACCTTGCCGCCCCGGTCGACGCGCAGATACATCCCGCACTGGACGCCGCAGAAGCAGCAGTGGGTGGGGACGAGCGTCTCGCCGTTCTGGTCGGCGTGCCACTGGTCGGCCGGAATCCCGCCCGCGTCGCGGAAACCCCGGGTGCCGGGAGGCGCGAGCGAGGGGTCGAGGGGGACGACCGTACGGCGGTCGGCGGCGGGCGGGTCCGGGGTCACTTGAAGCCCTTCTTGACCTGGGAGAGATAGGCGCTGCCGCGCAGCACCCGCTTGCACCGCGGGCAGTACTCGGCCCACTCGTCGAAGTCGAGCCGGAGGTCGCGCATGGTGCCGCGAAGGTTCTCGACGTACGGGGCGGTGTCGATGGGTTCCGAGCAGCGGCGGCAGACGAAGACCTCGTCGTCCTTGCGGCCGGTGTACTTGAACAGCTGCATCCCGACGGCCGCCGGGCGCTGCACGATGTGGAAGAACTTCCCGAACGGGATGTAGATGAGCGTGAAGACCACCGACACCATGTGGAGGATCGCCAGGAACTGGTAGCCGCCGCCGTGCAGGAAGATCGAGGAGAAGGTGAGCAGCAGACCGGTGACGGAGATGACGATGAGCGCGATCAGGGGCACCAGGTCGTAGGCGAAGCGCTGGCCGGTACTGGCGCCGCGGTCCTTCATCCGGCGCCAGAGGAAGTACGAGGCGCCGGGGATGACGAGCACGGCGGCGATGTCCAGGCCGTGGAACATCAGCCAGCCCACGATGTTCAGTGCGTCGAAGCCGAGAACCTTGAAGCCCCAGATGCGCATCTCGTAACCGGGGCCCGAGCCGCTGCCCGAGGTGAAGGTGAACCAGCCCCAGGTCAGCGGGAAGGTGATCAGGGCGGCGAGGATGCACCCCCAGAAGATCAGCTGGTGCGCGGCCCACCGGGCGTGCGACCGGGCTCCGAGGAACTTCTGGAAGCCCAGATAGGTGGCGATCATCTTCGGCAGGGCGGTGGGGGCCTTACGGAAGTTGTCGACGGAGAAGAGACTGCGCCAGCCGTGGACGAAGAGGCGCCGCGCACCGGGCGCGGAGATCCAGACCGTGTAGCGGTAGGCGACGCCGAAGGCGAGGAAGACGGTGGCCACGGCGTACGGGAGGAGGGCCGAGTCGAAGTTCCGCAGCATCCGGCTGCCGAAGACGATCCCGATGATCAGCAGGACGGATACGGCGACTCCGGCCGCGGTCGCCCGCGCGGAGACGGAACGGAGGCCGCCGGTGGCCTCGGGGCGGTCCGCGACGGGAGTGGCCGGCCGGGCCCCCGTGTCAGGGCCCTCGCCGGGAGAGCCTGCACGGGTGCCGGAGGCGGGCTGCTCCGCGGACGCTTCTGATGGCTCGGTCACCCGGCCACCGTATGACCGTATGTGTCGATGAGTCCTGTTTTAGGCTGTTGCGGGGTGAGCGCGTCGCACGGCCACCGAGCGGCGGCCGACGCCTCACCGGCGCCCGGAGGGGGCCACCGGGCGCCCCCGACTCGCCCTCGGCGCGGGGAAGTTCACCCGAAGTACCCGGAAAAGTACCGGGAACTTTTGGCGTGCGCCCTACGTTTTCCCGATCCCCGGTCACGATGTCAGACCCAGGGACTACGTTAAGCACGCATCGAGTCACACGCGGCGACGGCCTGGAGACAGCACCTTGAGCGATCCGTACGAGACAACCGAGCAGCACCTCGAGCGACTCCTGCGACGCGCCCTCAACTCCTTCGACCTGCCCGACAGCACGGTCGAACAGCTCGGCTGCGCTCTGGCGCACAGCAGCTCCCTGCACTCCTCCCACCACAGCTCGGTCCTGCACCGCGAGACCTACCGGCACACCTATCTGCTTCCCGACGGCTCCGCGCTCAGCCTCTGGGAGCTCGTCCACAGCAGTGGCCGGGACATCACGGCCCCCCGCCGCCACGAGCTGTACGACGACGAGGCCGACGCGCACGTCGCGGCGGTGCGCCTGGCCGGCAGCTTCTCCGACGCCCCGGCCTTCGGCGACGAGGGCCCGGGAGACCTGGAGACCCTCACGGTCCTGATGGCCGCTCCCCCGGTCCCGCTGCCCAGGATGTACGCCCCGGACAACTCGGCGGACCACGCGCGCCGGGTCCTGCGCCGCGCGGAGAACGGCGACCGGCCGGGCGAGGAGACCGCGCGCCTGCTGCGGGCCGCCTTCGCCCACCACATCACCCAGATCTTCGGCCGCCAGTGCCGCGTCGACGGGAGGGACGCCGGGTTCACGCTCTACGAGCACGCGTTCCTGCTGCTGGACGGCAGCGAGACCTGCCTCTGGGAGGTCGAGCACACGGCCACCCCTGACGGCCGCCACATGTGCGAGGTGTACGGGGACGAGCACGCCGCACGTCAGGCCATGGAGAGCCGCACCCGCATCTGCTGACGCGCGGCCGGCGGGCAGCCCGGCAGCCGGCAGGCGGTGGCGTGAGGTACGACGACGGCCCGTGCGCCTCCAGCGATGGAGGCACACGGGCCGTAGTACGTTCCGGACCGGCTCAGGGACCGGACCCGGTCCGGACCCGGCTCAGCGCGTCAGCGCGGGCTCCTTGGCCGTGTCGCCCTCCGGCGGCGTGGGGCCGTCGGCCGGGTCCTCGTCGATCGAGCCCTCGACGTGGACCTTCGGCCTCGCGGGCAGGGCGAACATCAGCACGAAGATCACGGCGAGTACCCCGGCCACCCACCACAGCGACTGCTGGAACGCCTCGGCGAACGCCGGTCCCACCACGCCCCGCGCCGCACCGTCGTCGACGACTCCGAAGAAGACCACGGACACGAGACCGAGACCCAGCGCCGTGCCCATCTGCTGCACGGTGTTGAACAGCCCGGAGGCCGATCCGGAGTGCTCCCTGGGCACCTCGGAGAGCACCGCGTCCGTCAGCGGGGCCACGATCAGCCCCATGCCCGCGCCCATGACGACCAGCGGCAGCGCCATCTGCCACGGGGCGATGCCCATGCCGTAGCGCTCGGACTCCCAGATGTAGAGCAGCAGTCCGGCGATCATCAGCAGCGCGCCCGCCTGGAGGACCTTGCGGCCGAAGCGGGGCACCAGCTTCTGCACCGAGAGTCCGGCGGCGAGCGAGACGGCGATCGAGAAGGGGATGCCCGTCGTGCCCGCGCGCAGCTCGCTCCAGCCGAGACCCATCTGCATGTACAGCGTCCAGACGAGGAAGAAGATGCCGAGGCCGATACCGAAGGTCAGCTGCACGGCGACACCCGCGGCGAAGCTCCTGACCCGGAACAGCGACAGCTCGATGAGCGGTGAGCCGTCCTTGGCCGTCTTCCGCCGCTCGTACGCGACCAGGGCCAGAAGCACCAGGAGGCTGCCCGCCATCGACAGATGGCCCCACACCGGCCAGCCCAGCTCGTGTCCACGGGTCAGCGGGAAGATCAGCATGAGCAGGCCCAGCGTCACCAGCACCACACCGACCAGGTCGAGGCGGAGCGCCTTGGGCGCCTTGGACTCACTGATGAACTTGCTGCCCAGGATCAGACCCGCGATGCCGACCGGCAGGTTGATCAGGAAGATCGGGCGCCATTCGAGACCGAACAGGTTCCAGCCGGTGAGCAGCGCGCCCAGCAGCGGTCCGGAGACCGCGCCGAGACCGACGATGGCGCCGAAGAGGCCGAAGACCTTCCCGCGCTCGTGGGCCGGGAAGGTGGCATGCACGATCGACAGCACCTGCGGGACCATCAGCGCCGCCATGGCGCCCTGGAGGATGCGGGAGGCGACCAGCATCTCCGGGTCGGCCGCGAAGCCGCAGAGCGCGGAGGAGACGGTGAAGCCGCCGATACCGATGAGGAAGAGCCGCTTGCGGCCGTAGATGTCGCCCAGCCGGCCGCCCGTGATCAGCCCGGCCGCGAAGGCGAGGGCGTATCCCGCGGTGATCCACTGGATCGAGCTGAACGAGGCGCCGGTGTCGCGCTTGATGCTCGGGATGGCGATGTTGACGATCGTGACGTCGACCAGGTCCATGAAGGCCGCGGTCATCACGATGGCGAGCGCGTACCAGCGGCGCCGGTCGGCCGGGGCCGCCGGGGCCTCGGCCGACGTGTCGGCGGCCGTCGTGGACGGCTGCGGTTCGGAAGAAGTCATGGGAAGAAACTAGAAGGCCATTAGGACAGTTCGTGACCTGATGAGGCGGCATCCTGGACGGCATGACAGACACACCGGCACGCCTGCTGAATCTGCTGTCGCTCCTCCAGACACCGCGCGAGTGGCCGGGCACCGAACTGGCCGACCGCCTCGACGTCAGCCCGCGCACGATCCGCCGCGACATCGACCGGCTCCGCGATCTCGGCTATCCGGTAGAGGCGACGCGCGGCTCGATCGGCGGCTACCGCCTCGTCGCGGGTACCGCCATGCCGCCCCTGCTGCTCGACGACGAGGAGGCGGTGGCCATCGCGGTCGGGCTGCGGGCGGGGGCCGGCCACGCCATCGAGGGCGTCGACGAGGCGTCCGTGCGGGCGCTGGCCAAGCTGGAGCAGGTGCTGCCGTCCCGGCTGCGTCACCGGGTCTCGTCCCTGCAGAACGCCACGCTGCCGCTCACCCGGGGCGACGGCGCCACGATCGACCCGCGCACACTGACGGTGATGGCTTCGGCGGTCACCGGCCGGGAGCGGCTGCGGTTCGCGTACCGCGCGGGGGACGGTGCCGAGACGAGGCGGCTGGTGGAACCGGTGCGGCTGGTGAGCACGGGGTACCGCTGGTATCTCGCCGCGTACGACATGGAGCGCGAGGACTGGCGTACGTTCCGGGTGGACCGGGTCAGTGAGCCGACGGCGACCGGGGCCCGCTTCACCCCGCGCGAGCTGCCGGGCGAGGACGGGGACGCCGCGCAGTTCTTCTCCAGGTCGATGTCCCGGACGCAGGCGGAGCTGCGCATCGATGTCACCTTCCGCGCCCCGGCGGACTTCGTGACCGCGCGGCTGCCGCGCGGGCTGGGCGCACCCGAGCCGGCCGGCGAGGACAGCTGCCGGCTGCGGGCCGTCTCGACGGACTCCCTGGAGTGGGTGGCGCTGAGGCTGGCACTCGTCGACTGCGAGTTCACGGCGCACGGGCCGCCCCAGCTGGTGGAGTACCTGAGCGACCTCGGGGCCCGGCTGGCCCGGGCGTCCGCACCGTCCTGACCAGGTCTTGCGACGGTGGCAGCGGGCGCGGAGAGGGGCGGGAGCGACCCCTGGACATGAATGAGCCCCGGCGCCGGGGGGGGTGGGCGCCGGGACTCAGCTCAGGTGACCGCTGTGAACCGGTCTTGATGTGAGGTTACGGGTTATTGGCTCACGCCGCAGCGTCAAAGCCCGTGTCGTGGGCCATTCGCTTCAATTCGAGCAGTGCGTGCTTCTCGATCTGGCGGATCCGCTCGCGTGTGAGGCCGTGCTGCTTACCGACCTCGGTGAGGGTCCGCTCGCGGCCGTCCTCGATGCCGTACCTCATACGGATGATCGACGCGGTCCTGTTGTCGAGCTTGCCGATGAGGTCTTCCAGCTCCTCGCTGCGCAGCAGCGTCATCACGGACGTCTCGGGCGAGACGGCGGAGGTGTCCTCCAGGAGGTCACCGAACTGGGTGTCGCCCTCGTCGTCCACCGACATGTTGAGGCTGACCGGGTCGCGGGCCCAGTCCAGCACGTTCCCCACACGCTCCGTGGTCGTGTCCAGCTCGGTGGCGATCTCCGCGTGCTCCGGGTCGCGCCCGTGCTCGCGGTTGAACTCACGCTGCACCCGGCGGATCCGGCCGAGCTCCTCCACCAGGTGGACGGGGAGCCGGATCGTGCGGGACTGGTCGGCTATGGAGCGGGTGATGGCCTGACGGATCCACCACGTCGCGTACGTGGAGAACTTGAATCCCTTGGCGTAGTCGAACTTCTCGACCGCGCGCACCAGTCCGGCGTTGCCTTCCTGGATGAGGTCGAGCAGGGGCAGACCCGCTCGTGGGTAGCGTCGGGCCACGGCGACGACCAGGCGGAGGTTGGAACGGATGAATACGTCCTTCGCGCGCTCACCTTCGGCGACCAGCGCCTCCAGCTCCTCACGCTTCGCTCCGGCGGCCTCGCTCTGCACCTCGCCGTCGAGGATCTGCTGGGCGTAGACGCCCGCCTCGAGGATCTGCGAGAGCTCGACTTCCTTGGCGGCGTCGAGCAGCGGCGTACGAGCGATTTCTTCCAGGTACATGCCGACCAGGTCGCGATCGGCGATTTCCCCGCCCACGGCGCGAACACTGCTCGCCCGGCTTGTCCCACCGGTGGTGGACGAACGACGGGCGACGGCACGGGTTGCCATGCGTGCTCCCTTGCTGAGTAGGTCGCGACACCCTCTCGGGTGCCCTGCATCCGATGGAAACAACGACTGGAATCCGGACAGAATTCCCCTGGGCCGCATTCAGTTTCGATTTCATGCAGTACCCTGTCGGCCCGAGCGGGAGGACACATGGTGCAGATACCCACAGAAGTGCAGGTCAGACCTGGGTCGGAGGAAGATGTGGTGGCCCTCACCGACATCTACAACCACTACGTCCGCGAGACCGCCCTCACATTCGACACAGTCCCCTTCACTCCCGAGCAGCGCCTCCCGTGGTTGCGCTCCCATCCTGAGGACGGCCCCCACCGCCTCCTGGTTGCCCAGGACACCGGGAACGCTTCGCGGGTCCTCGGATACGCGACGAGCAGCCCCTTCCGCCCCAAGGCGGCGTACGGCACGTCGGTCGAGGTGAGCGTCTACTGCGCGCCGGACACGAGGGGACGCGGACTGGGCACCCTGCTGTACAAGGCCCTGTTCGAGGCGCTGGCGGACGAGGACGTCCACCGCGCCTACGCGGGCATCGCCCAGCCCAACGAGCCGTCCGCCCGGCTGCACGACACGTTCGGCTTCCGCCACATCGGGACGTACTCGGAGGTGGGCCGGAAGTTCGGGCGCTACTGGGACGTGGCCTGGTACGAGAAGTCATTGGGCCGGGAGCCCTGAGCCCCGCCGGACCCATGGACTCCCGGCCCTTCGGAAGCGCTCAGCCGAACTGCACCGAGCGCTTGGCCAGTCCCATCCAGAAGCCGTCGATGACGCTCCGCCCCTGGTGGAGTTCCTGCTCCGCGGCGCCGAGCGTCACGAAGAGCGGTGCGAAGTGCTCCGTGCGCGGGTGCGCCAGCCGGCCCGCCGGGGACTTGTTCTCGAAGTCCAGCAGGGAGTCGACGTCCTGTGCCCGCAGGGCCCGGTCCCCCCAGTCGTCGAACTCCGCCGACCAGCCGGGGATGCCGCCGCCCGGGTGCCGGAGCGCGGCCAGGTTGTGGGTGAAGAAACCGCTTCCGACGATCAGCACGCCCTCGTCCCGCAGCGGGGCGAGCTTGCGGCCGATGTCCATCAGCTTCTGCGGGTCGAGGGTGGGCATGGAGATCTGGAGTACGGGGATGCCGGCGTCCGGGAACATCTCCACGAGCGGGACGTACGCACCGTGGTCGAGCCCCCGGTCCGGGATGTCCTGCACCGGCGTACCGGCGCCGCGCAGCAGCTTGCGGACGCTCTCCGCGAGCCCGGGCGCGCCAGGGGCGGCGTAGCGCACCTGGTAGTAGTGCTCGGGGAAGCCCCAGAAGTCGTACACCAGCGGCACGGCTTCGACGGCGCCGAGCGCGAGCGGGGCCTCCTCCCAGTGGGCGGAGACCATGAGGATCGCTCTGGGGCGGGGGAGGGTGGCGGACCAGGCGGCCAGCTCGCCGGGCCAGACCGGATCATCGGCGAGCGGGGGCGCGCCGTGGGAGAGATAGAGGGCGGGCATCCGCTCCGCGTCGACTGTCATGACACTCCCGTTCCTCTGCTGTCCAGGATCCACTCGGAATCCGGTGTCGTCACATACTGTGATCCCTCTGGACCCTTCATTGAAACTTCAAGCTCCAACTACCAGAGACCTTAGCCCTATCTAGTTCAACTTTCAAGAAAGAGTCGTAGAGTGGACTCCATGACCACGGCACCCACCGGCGAACCTCGCTGGCTCACGGACGAGGAGCAGAGCGTCTGGCGTGCGTACCGCCACGCCACCACGCTCCTGGAGGATCACCTCGACCGCCAGTTGCAGCGTGATGCCGGTATGCCGCACATCTATTACGGCCTGCTCGTCCAGCTCTCCCAGGCGCCCCGGCGGCAGATGCGGATGACCGAGCTGGCCAAGGACGCCAAGATCACCCGGTCCCGGCTCTCGCACGCCATCGCCCGGCTGGAGAGGAACGGCTGGGTCCGGCGCGAGGAGTGCCCGTCCGACAAGCGCGGGCAGAACGCGGTCCTCACCGACGAGGGATTCTCGATGCTCCGCCGTTCCGCGCCGGGCCACGTCACCGCCGTACGTCAGGCGATGTTCGACCGGCTCACGCCCGAGCAGGTGCGCGGGCTGGGCGAGATCATGAAGGTGATGGCCGCCGGACTGGAGCCGGAGGACACGGGCGCGGACCTGCCCTGGCTCCGCTGACCCGCCCGTTACGCACGTCCGGTACACCGCCCCGTACACACGTCCGCCCCGGCTCCGATGACGGAGCCGGGGCGGACGTGTGTGATGGCAGCGGGCGCGCCGCCCGTGTCAGTGCGCGATGACCGGGATCTTGATCTCGTCCTGGGCCCCGTCGGCGGACCCGGCGACCGGGCCGTCCGCTCCGGTGCCCGGGCGTCCCGTGTTGATCAGCCACACCGCGATCGCCGAGGCGGCGAGGAGGATGCCGACCGCCCACCAGATCGCGCTGGTGAAGCCGGCGACCATGGCCTGGTACTGCAGGAGCTTCGGGTCCGTGGCACCCGCGGCGTGGTCCGCGAAGTAGGCCGTGGTGGCACCGGCGGCGATGGTGTTCAGCAGCGCGGTGCCGATGGCGCCGCCGACCTGCTGCGAGGTGTTGACCATCGCCGAGGCGACACCGGCGTCACGCGGCTCGATGCCGTGCGTGGCCAGGGACATCGCCGGCATGAACGCCGTACCCATACCCAGGCCGAGCAGGAGCTGGCCGAAGAGGATGACGCCCGCGTAGCTGGAGTCGGTCTCCAGCTGCGTGAGCAGCAGCATGCCGAGCGCGGCGACCAGGAAGCCGGGGCCCATCAGCAGGCGCGGCGGCACCCGGGTCATGAGACGGGCGCCGATCTGGGTGGAACCGGCGATCATGCCCACGATCATCGGCATGAAGGCGAAGCCGGTCTTCACCGGCGAGTAGCCCTTGACGATCTGGAGGTAGTACGTGAGGAACAGGAAGAGCCCGAACATCGCGATGACGGCGAGACCCAGCGAGAGGTAGACCCCGCCGCGGTTGCGCTCGGCGAGGACGCGCAGCGGCAGCAGCGGAGACTTCACCAGCCACTCGGTGATGATGAAGGCGATGAGCAGCACGGCGGACGCGCCGAACATGGTCATGGTCAGGGTGTCCGTCCAGCCGGACGACTCTGCGCGGGTGAAGCCGTACACCAGCGAGACCAGTCCCAGCGTGGACAGGATGACGCCGGGGATGTCGAGCGTCGAGCGGTTGCGGCCCTCGGCCGGCTCACGGATGACGAAGTAGGCGCCCGCTGCGGCGACGATGGCGAAGGGGATGTTGACGAAGAACGTCCAGCGCCAGTTCAGGTACTCGGTGAGGAATCCGCCCAGGATCAGGCCGACCGCGCCACCGCCACCGGCGATCGCTCCGTAGATGCCGAACGCCTTGGCGCGCTCCTTGGCGTCGGTGAACATCACGGCGAGGAGCGAGAGCGCCGCCGGTGCGAGCAGCGCGCCGAAGACGCCCTGCAGCGCCCGGGAGCCGAACATCATCGCCTCACCCTGCGCGGCGCCGCCGAGGGCGGATGCCGCGGCGAAGCCGAGGAGACCGATCACGAAGACGCGCTTGCGGCCCCAGAGGTCGGCGAGGCGTCCGCCGAAGAGGAGCAGGCCACCGAAGGCGAGGGCGTAGGCGGTGATGACCCACTGCTTGTTGCCCTCGGAGATACCCAGGTCCGTCTGGGCCGACGGCAGGGCGATGTTCACGATCGTCGCGTCGAGCACGACCATCAGCTGGGCGAGGGCGATGAAGGCCAGCGCTTTCCAGCGACTGGGATCGGGGAGCCGCGTGTCGGCTGTTTTTGACATGGGAGAGCCACCTAAGGGCGCGCCGGGGCGCGAGAGTCGTGATGTCGGCGAAAAACGGGCGTGCGGTACCGGGGCCGGGCCCGCGTCCTCGGGCCCGGACCGGAGGTCCGGGTTCGGCGGTGTGTCTACACCGGGCGGTTCAGGTCGTCGTGGGCCGGGCGTCGGGCCCGCGCCGCAGATCCTCCAGGGTCGCCGCCGATCCGGGCAGCACGGACCTGGCCGGGGCTTCCAGCCCGTCCAGGAACAGCTGCAGATGACGGTGGGTGAAGCGGTCGATGTCCAGGCAGGCGATGCCGGGCAGCGGCCGGGTGAGCTGGGAGAGGGCGACCAGTACGTCGCCGACGGCGATGTCGGTGCGCAGTCGCCCCGCTGTCATGGCGCGCTCCACGAGTCCTTCGACGGCCTGTTCGAGGCGGTCTCGCTCGGCGAGCAGTTCGGGATGGTTCATGTCGAAGCTGCCGGAGAGCATCGGGCACAGGGCACCGATCCGCTCGTCGGCGGCGGCGTGCACGAAGCGGCTCAGCGCGGCGAACGGGTCGGACTCCGCCGCGACGGCCTCTTCGGCCCGGTCCGTGGTGCGGGAGGTGACCGAGAGGACGACCTCGTGCGTGAGGGCCGCCCGGTCGGGGAAGTTCCGGTAGAGCGTGGCGTTGCCGACGCCCGCCCGGCGCGCGACCTCGTCGAGGGGCACGTCGGGTCCGAACTCGACGAACATCTCGCGGGCTGCCGTCACGATCCGTTCCCGGTTGCGCAGCGCGTCGGCCCGCGGACGGGACGCACGGCGCCGCACGGCGCAGGATTCGGTGTCGGCGACGGTCTTCACGACGGCGGCCCTTCCCTTCGGTGATGGCTTCCCGCATGACGTAAGCGGGGAACACTTCCCCGGTTAGCCGGGGACATAGATTCAAACGGGGAGAGAGTCCCCGGTATTTCGTCTCTCCATGTGACCTGAGTCACATGCTCACGGGGCGGAATCCACCGATCGGCGCAGTCAGCGCGCGGCCCCGCGACACGCGCCACAGGCTGATCGCCAGAGCGCAGTCAGAGCCGGCCGACTGCCGCGGACCCCGAAGGCGCCTCTATGCAGCAGCACCGCCACCGGATACGCAGACACCGCCACCCGATCGCACTCGCCGGGGCAACAGCCCTGGTCATCGCGGTCATGGCTACGGCCAGCAGCAACCTCCCCGTGCCCAGCCGCGCCTCGGCCGGCCCGTCGGCCGCCGCCGAGGACTCCCCGCTCGGCGCGTGCCGGATATCCGCGGCCATGGGCGTGCAGATGTCGGAGGGGATGCCGACGCCACCCGGCTACGCGCGCTCCACGGGCCGGATCAAGGCCCTCAACCTCATGATCGACTTTCCGGACGCCCCAGGATCGGGGAGCGCGGAGGAGCGCCTCGCGGAATTCTTCCCGCAGACGTCCGAATGGTTCCGCACCAGCTCCTACGGGCGGCTCACCTATCTGCCCGAGGCACCCGTGGAGGGCTGGCTGCGGATGCCGCTGCCGTTCGCCGACTACGGGATCGAGCGCGGCTCGCCCTACGAGCCCGGCTACCGCGACCTCGTGAAGGACCTCGTGGCCACGGCCGACCCGCAGGTCGACTTCTCCGCGTACGACCTGATCAATGTGCTGGTCACGCCGAACGCGGGCCCCTCCGCGCTGGACACCGTGCTGTCGGTGACCTTCTCCGCCAACGACGACGCCCCGTACGCGGACGGCGTCCCGCTCGCCAACACCTCGTTCGTCTACAGCCGCCAGGACGACGGCTCGGGCTCGTACGCCGAGACCGGCTACCGCGTCCTGCCGCACGAGAACGGCCATGTCTTCGGCCTGCCCGACCTCTACACCATGGAGGGCGGCGGCTCCGTCGGGCACTGGGACATCATGTCCGAGGACTGGGGGGCCAACAACGACTTCCTGGGCTGGCACAAGTGGAAGCTCGGCTGGCTCGACAACGACCAGGTCGACTGCGCGGACCGGACCGGAACGAGCGAGCACACCCTCGGCCCGCTGGCCGCCGCCGGCGGCGGCACCAAGATGGCCTTCATACCCCTGAGCGCGGAGTCGGGCTACGCGGTGGAGGTACGGACCCCGGACGGCAACGACGCGGCGGTCTGCCGGCCCGGCGTGCTGATCTACAAGGTCAGTTCCGACGTCGACACCGGACAGGGGCCCGTCTCCGTGGCCGACAGCACCCAGGACAGCGGCGGCTGCACCCGGCAGCCCAATGTGCACGCCGAACTCTCCGACGCCCCGTTCCGGCCGGGCGAGACGTTCACCGACCGGACCAACGGCATACGCATATCCGTGCTCTCCAAGGGCACGGACGGCGACTACCGGGTGCGGGTCACCCGGCCGTGAGACGGCTCCCGGTCAGTCTCTCCGCACCTGGTCCCGGACCGTGCCGCGCAGTTCGCGCTTGAGGATCTTCCCGGTCGCGTTCCGGGGCAGCGGCTCCTCGCCCACCAGGATGTGGGCGGGGACCTTGAACGCGGCGAGGCTCCGGCCGACGTGCGCGCGCAAGCCCTCCGCCGTCACCCCCGCGCCCGGTCGCAGCCGGACCACGGCCGCGACCTCCTCCCCCAGCACAGGGTGCGGAACGCCGAGTACGGCGGCGTCCTCGACCTCGGGGTGGTCGTGCAGGGCGGCCTCCACCTCGACGCAGTACACGTTCTCGCCACCGCGGATCACCATGTCCTTGATCCGGTCGACGATGCTGACGCGGCCCTCGCGCAGCACCGCGAGGTCACCCGTGCGGAACCAGCCGTCGGTGAAGGCCGCGGCGGTGGCCGCCTCGTCCCGCCAGTAGCCGCGGATGACCGACTGGCCGCGCAGCCACAGCTCACCGGCCTCCCCGTCGGGCAGCACCTCGCCCGACGGGCCTGCGATCCGCACCTCGGTGACCGGTGTCGGCCGCCCGACACTGCCGGGATGGCTCCGGTAGTCGGCACCGAAGTTGGCCGTCACCCCGCCGCTGGTCTCGGTCAGCCCGTAGCCGTTGCGGGGCTCGATGCGCTCGCCGTGCCGTGCGGTGAGCCGGGCGACCAGGTCGGGCGGGGCCGCGGCTCCCCCGGTGTTCAGCATCCGCAGGCTCTCCAGTGCGTCGTCCGCCCGCTCGGCGGCGTCGAGCAGCTGGAGCGCGGTGGCCGGGACACCCGCGTAGTGCGTGACCCCGTGCCGGCCGATGAGCCGGAGCGCCTCGTCGGCGTCCCACTTGCGCATCAGGACGACGGTGCCGCCCGCGGCCATGGTCGCGTAGAAGCTGGTGAACGCGGCGACGTGGAAGAGGGGGAAGGTCATCAGCTGGACGGGCGCGGGGCCCTGGCCGGGGAAGAGGCCACGGCCCAGCGCGGAGACCGCCGCGTGGAAGCGCGGGTTGACGGCCGCGCCGATCTGGGCGAGCTGGGTGGCCACGGCCCCCTTGGGCCGCCCGGTGGTGCCGGAGGTGTAGATGATCGTGGCGTCGTCCTCGGGGCGGATCTCCACCTGGGGCGGTGCGGCGAGCGGGTCCGGGGCGGGCAGGTCCTCGTACCGCTCGATCCCCTCATCCTCCGGGCACCGGCCGCCCTCGGAGTGGAAGACGACCGTGGGGACCCGGTTGCGCGCCCGCCAGGCGGCAACCGCGGGCAGCCGCTCCCCGTCGACGAGCAGCACACCCGGCGCGCAGTCGTCGAGGGCGTACGTGAACTCGTCCTCGGTCCACCAGGCGTTGAGGGGTACGGAGACGAGTCCGGCCAGCTGCGTCGCCCAGAACGCGATCTGCCATTCCGGGTGGTTGCGCATCGCGACGACGGCGCGGTCGCCCGGCCGCAGTCCGTAGGTGCCGGTGAGGCGATGGGCCAGGGACGAGGCGGCGGCGAAGAACTCCGCGTAGGAGTAGCTACGCTCCCCGGCGATCAGGAAGGGCCGGTCACCGAGGGCCCAGGTCGTCTCCACGAACTCGCGGAGCGTACGGGGCCCGCCCTCGTACACGAGCGTGCCCTCCTCGCTCCGGACGACGGCGAAGGGCGCTCCGGGTGCGGTCAGGCCCTCCGCGATACGGGCCGTGGCCTCCGGGTCGTGGGCGGTTGCGGGCGATTCGGTGTGCGGCACGGGCGACCTTCCTCAGCACATGCTCAGTAGCCCGGCGACGCTATGTCCGCACCCGCACGTCGTCAAGGCGGGCCACGTCCACCAGCGGGGACGCGAAGGCCCGCGCCAGCCGGCACTGGAACACCAGCTCGGCCGCGAGATCGCCGGGCTCCGCCGACAGTGGGGTCTCCACCGGCTCCGGGGGCGTGACACCGAGGTCCCTGGCCTCGATCGCCGCACGCATCTGCGCCGCTTCGACGGCGGCGGCCAGCTCCTCACCGGACAGTCCGGCCTCCGCGCCGATGCGCCGCAGCGCGTCGGCGAGCGCCGGGTCCATCCAGGGCCGCAGCGCCCACTGGGCGTCGCGGATCTCGATCATCACCCGGTACAGCCGGGCGTTCAGGCCCGCACTGCACTTCATGGGGATGACCAGCTCGGGTGCCCGCGCGGTCACCGAACGGTGCAGCGGCTTCAGGACACGGAAGGCATGGCGGTGTCCGGCCCACTGCCGCACGGCGGCGACGCGCTTGCCGATGTCGGGCAGGACCCAGCCCACGGCCTGCATGATCCCGACCATGAACAGGGAGACGTGCGCCAGCGGCTGCCACGGTGCGGCCGACATACCCATACGTTCCGCGAATATGCCGATCGCCACGCAGGAGACATAGACGAGGCTCAGCGGCAGCGTCATCGCGATAAGGCCGAGTCCCCTGCGCAGCCAGACCGACGGGGGAATATGCGCATGTCGTCGGCATGTGATGCCGATATTGATCTGACCCACCGTGAAGGCGATGAGGTAGAACGTCAGATATACCGGGTTCTGGGCCGCCGCCTGCTCGCCGAAGCCGAAGGGCGTCGCCGGCCGTACGGGGACGGCGAAGAACAGCGCCGTCATGGCCGTCAGCGTCACACCGAGACCGATAAGCGGGAAGACCGCCTTTCGGTAGGCCGTGACCCTCTCGTGGGAAAGCCTGAGCAGAACGAGCTGCTGACAGACCGTCACGAGAATGACGCAGGTGTGAATCACGAGTCCGGAGAAGTTCTCGGTGCCGACGGCGCGGCCCGTCTCCGCCCACACGACGGGCACGGAGACGAGACCGATCACGGCGAGCAGGAAGTAGCTCTCGGCCAGGGCGAGCCGGACCGCCGAGTAGCCGGCCCGCAGGACCCTGACCTTCTCGACGAAGGCGACGAGGGCGAGCACGGCACAGACCAGATTCGGACCGGCGCTCATCCCTTGCCCAGCACGGCCGGGGGCTCCAGTTCCGCCAGCCGGGCGGCGAGCTTCCGGGCTTCCGGTGCCACCGGCCAGTCGGGGCCGGCGGTCCAGGCGCCGATGCGGCCGCCGAGGAGGGAGCCGACGAGCTCAGCCTCGATCTCCTCATCGGACTGCCCGTGTTCCCGCCCCAGCACACGTCTGACCAGGTCAGGGCTGAGTGACGGGAGCAGCAGCCCAGCGTCCTCCGCGGCCAGCGCGGGCGAGGCGGCGTGATCGCAGACGATGTGACCGATCTCGTGCAGGATGACCTGGCGCTGATGGACGGGGGCGAGCCGTCTCTCGAAGACGACGTACTCACGGCTCTCGGTGGAGACCCAGAGCCCGTGCGGGCTGCCCAGGGGGAGCTCCAGGGAGAGCAGCTGCACCGGGCGGCCGCGCATCCGGCCGACGTGCCGGCAGAGCTGTTCGATCGTCAGTGTGGCGTCGACGGGGAGGCCCAGGGCCCGCACCCGCCGCTCGCAGCGCTCGTCGCGCTCGTCGCGGCTGTTCTTCCATCGACGCCCGAACGGAACAGGCCATCTCATGGAGATCACCTCGACCCGTCCGTGCCGAAAACGCGTGATGTCGCGATGGCGGCGTGAGCCGGTACCGGAATCCGGGATCGCCGGGATTTCCTCGTACACACATGCCGAAGTTCCACGTGCCCTCCAGCCCCCCTTGGGTCGATCAAAACCGACACGGAACGCTGCGGTGGCGGGTCCCACCTACGCTCCCCAAAGATCCAAACACGTGTGCCCACAGGTGGTCTAGGCAACTTCAGGCCACGGGAAGGAGGCCCTCCGCAAGGGGGCACATTATGCACGGAGCGGATTCCCTTATCCGCTGCTCGCTGGAGTTCGGCCTATTCCGATTCAGCCGCCGTAAACCCGTAGGTCAATCGTCGTTCGGAGGCTGTTCTTTCGAGAGACCCTCCAGCTCACGGACGCGCTCGATGACTTCGGAGATCGAATTGATGCTCTCGGGCGAGAGCCCGGCCGTCCTGAGGGCGAGCTTCTGCACCCGCACATCGCGCAGGGCGGTGAGCAGTTCGAGATCGGTGTCCACGGCCGCGGTCACCTGGTCGTCGAAGAAGTAGGCCGGCGGCACGTCGAAGAACTTGGCCAGCCCTTCGAGATGGCGCAGCGTGGGGTTGTCACGCTGCCCCTTGCGCAGCAGCCAGATGTAACTGCCGGAGATGGGCGTGCCGTCGGCGGTGATGGCGCGCGCCACCTCCTCCGAGCTGTACGGGGGCCGGCCGGCGGGAACCACGTTCGTGAACAGGTGGTTCAGCTTGTCGGCGAGAGCGTTCTCCGGTTCGTCCGTGCTGTTCAAAGTCGCACCGCCTTTCGTGCGGATCACCGTACTCTCGACTCATGTTGACGTCCAAGCCGGGGGGTATCCACTGTCGTTGACGACTCCAATCCACGCGGGTAGCATCGCCGCTTGATCGTCAACTCATGTTGGACGGGGGCCCGCTCACATCTACAGCAGTCGAACCAAGTGAACTCGATCGAAATGATCATCGCGAAGGGGAAGCTTCATGAGCGCCGTACAGCGACTGACGGTCCAGCTCCTCGGGCCTGTGACCTTGCTGAACGCGAGCGTACCCATCCTGATCCAGGGTCAAAGGCAGCTCCGGTTCCTGACCTCGCTCGCCCTCAGGCCAGGGCAGTTCGTCACGAAGGAAGCGATCATCCAGGACTCCTGGGACAGTGAGCCGCCGCGCACCGTCTCGGGTCAGCTCCAGACCTCGGCCTGGAAGATACGGGCGGCTCTGCGGGAAGCGGGCCTCCCGAAGGACGTCCTCACCTCCAACAACCTCGGCTACCAACTCCACGTCCCCGTCGAGCGCATCGACCTCTTCCTCTTCCGCGAGGCGCTCCGGGACGTACGTGCCCTCTGCGCACGCGGCGAGTACGACGCCGCCGTCGTGAAACTCGACGCCAGCCTCTCGATGTGGAAGGGCACCGCCCTGGCCGACGTCGCCTCCGGACGGCTCCGCCTCCAGGCCGAGGGCCTGGACCGGGAGCGCGCCGCGGCCGTCGAACTGCGCACCCAGATCGACATCGAGATGCAGCGGTACGAGGAGGCGATCGGCCAGCTGACCGAGCTCCTGGACCACGACCCGCTGCGCGAGGACCTCTACGTCTGGCTGATGAAGGCGTACTACGGCGCCGGGCGTCCCGCCGACGCCATCCAGGTCTTCCACCGGGCCAAGGAGATGCTCCGCGAGCAGATCGGCATCAGCCCGGGCGTCAAGCTCAAGGACGCGCTCCAGGCGGTCCTGCACCAGGACGAGTTCTTCCCGACGAGCACGTCCCCCTTCTCCCGGACGCCGAAATCCGCCGCGCTGCCCCTGCGTTCGGCCCTCTCCGCGTAGAAGATGTGAGGGAACGGGCTCGACACCTCATGAAGAGAAATGGGACACCAGCAGTGACCACACCCCAGGGCTTTCTGGTCCACACGGCTCCGGCCGGACTCGCCGACGACGGCCGCGACGACTTCACCGTCCTGATCTCCACCGTGCCCGCCGTCTCCGCGGCGGTGTTCACCAAGTCGCGGTTCGCCGGGCCCAGCGTGGTGCTGTGCCGTGACGAGACCAGGCTCGACGCGGCACGCGGCGTGGTCGTCATGGCCCGGAACGCCAACGTGGCCACCGGCACCGAAGGTGACCGCAACGCGCGGGAGGTCCGGCGCAGGACGGCAGAGATCGCCGGACTGCCGGAGGACCAGCTGCTGATCGCCTCGACCGGCGTGATCGGCAAGCAGTACCCGATGGACGACATCCGCACCCACCTCGACTCGCTCAGCTGGCCGCCGGAGGACCGCGGCCTGGAGCGGGCCGCCGAAGCCATCATGACGACCGACACCCACTCCAAGATCGTCACGGCACGCTGCGGTGACGCCACGGTCACCGGGATCGCGAAGGGGGTGGGGATGCTGGAGCCGGACATGGCCACCCTGCTCACGTTCTTCGCCACCGACGCCGAACTGCCGCAGCCCGTCCTGGACCGGATCTTCCGCCGCGTCATGGACGTCACCTTCAACGCGGTGTCGATCGACACCGACACCTCCACAAGCGACACCGCCGCCGTGTTCGCCAACGGCCTCGCGGGTCCCGTGGACGAGGCCGCGTTCGAGGAGGCGCTGCACGAGGTGGCGCTGGCCCTGGTGCGGATGATCGCCAAGGACGGCGAGGGCGCGGGCAAGCTCATCGAGATCCGGGTCACCGGCGCGCGCGACACCGCGCAGGCCAAGCGGGTCGGCAAGACCGTGGTCAACTCCCCGCTCGTCAAGACGGCCGTGCACGGCAGCGACCCCAACTGGGGCCGGGTCGCCATGGCGATCGGCAAGTGCCAGGACGACACCGACATCGTGCCCGAGAAGGTGTCCATCGGCTTCGGCGGCACCGACGTCTACCCGGCGGGCAGCGCCGAGGACGACACCCTGGTGCGCAAGCAGATCACCGACCACCTGCGCGGCGACGAGGTGCTGATCAGCATCGGACTCGGCATCGGGGAGGGCGAGTTCACGGTGTACGGGTGCGACCTCACCCCCGGATACGTACGCCTCAACTCCGAGTACACGACCTGACCCGCACGACCGCCGGGCGCCGAGCCGCCCCGCCGCCCCCACCGGGCCGCGGGGCGGCTCGGTGCCGGACACGGCACCGGCCCATGGCCTAAAGCCACCGACCCGCCCCACACCGTCTGTACCCTCCTGATCACACCTGGTGACAGACGGAGACGGCGGAGGGTTCATTCATGCTGCGGATGCGGCGATCGGTGCTCCAGAGGATGCTGGCGGTCGGCAGCGCCGGCCTCCTGACGGCCGGGGCCGCCCCGGTGAGGCCGGTTTCGGCGCCACCGCGGCCGGATCGCGACATCGTCTCCACCCGGCTGAGTATGCGCTGGCTCGGAGTGGCCGGCTGGGAGCTCGCGTTCGGCGGCCGCAGTCTGCTCTTCGACCCCTACCTCAGCCGTATGCCCTACCAGGGTGAGGACGGAGCACTCGATCCGCGGCTGCCCCTGCGCGTGGACGGGGCCGCCGTGGCGCGGGTCGCCGGTGAACAGCTCGTGGGGCCTCCCGAGCTGATCCTCGTCAGCCACGGGCACTTCGACCACATCGCCGACGTACCCGAACTGCTGGCGTACCCGCAGTGGCGCAAGCACCGCATCCGCACCCTGTGCGACCTGACCTCGCGTCATCTGCTGACCGCGCTCGGGACTCCCGCGGACCGGGCCGCCGACATGATCCCCGTGCGGGGCGGCGAGTACCTCCAGTTCGACGGCTACACCGTGCAGGTCATCCCCAGCCTCCACAGCCAGGGCGCCGATCACGGCTACTTCGCCCCGGACGTCCTCACCGCCCCTCTGACGAAGCGGCCCACGACCCTCGGCGAACTGCCCGAGGGCGGGACGCTGATGTACCTGGTCACCTTCGACGGCGGACCCTCCGTGCTGCTCTCCGGCGCCAGCAACTACGTCGCCCGGGAGCTGGAGGGGCTGCGCCCGGACGTCGCGGTGATCAGCATGACCGCGCACTCCGGGATCCACCGCTACCTGGACCGGCTGCTCGACGTGCTCGGCGATCCCCCGCTGATCGTGCCCAGCCACCACGACGACATGGTCTCGGACCTGCGGGCCGGCGCGACGAGCAGCCTGTGGGCGGAGCCGACGGAGACCGCCGTCACCGCGCTGGACACGGCCGCGGCCGGGCGTGCGGTGAGGGCGAGCCGGGTGCTCTCGCCGCAGCCGATGGTGGCGCTGGACATCACCGGGGCGTTGCGGTGAGCGGGCGGCCCGGGCCCGGGGCCGCCCGTCAGCCCAGATTCGCCAGGAACTTCGCCGCGACCGGGCCCGCGTCCGAGCCGCCGGATCCGCCGTCCTCCAGCAGGACCGACCAGGCGATGTCCCCCTGGCCCTGGTAGCCGATCATCCAGGCGTGGGTGCGCAGCGGGGTGTCGTCGCCGAACTCCGCCGTACCGGTCTTGGCGTGCGGTTCCCCGGCGATGCCCTGGAGCGCCTTGCCCGCCCCCTGGGTGACCGTCGCCCGCATCATCTCCCGGAGTGCCGACGTCACCCCCGGATCGAGCGCGGCGGTGGCCTCGTACTTCTTCTTCACCGCGTCCGGCACCAGCACCGGCTGCTTGAACTCCCCCGCCTTCACGGTCGCCGCGAGCGAGGCCATCACCAGCGGCGAGGCCAGCACCCTGGCCTGTCCGATGGTGGAGGCCGCCTTGTCGTTGACACCGTCGGCCACCGGCACGCTTCCGTCGTACGTCGTGACGCCGACGTCCCACGAGCCGCCGATACCGAAGGCCCGCGAGGTCTCGTTCAGCGAGGACTCCTTCAGCTTTCCGGCCGAATTGACGAAGAAGGTATTGCACGAGTGGGCGAAGGAGTCCCGGAAGGTCGATCCGCCGGGAAGTACGAACTGGTCCTGGTTCTCGAACCGCTGACCGTCCACGTAGGCGAACTTCGGGCATTCCACCACGTCATCGGGGCGCATACCCTGCTTCAGCAGTGCGGCCGCCGTGACGACTTTGAATGTGGAACCCGGAGGATACTGACCGCTCAGCGCACGGTTCTGTCCGCCCGGTTTGTTGGCGGCCGCGAGGATGTTGCCGGTGGAAGGGTCGATCGCGACAATGGCGGCATTCTTCGACACATCCTCCAGTGCGTCGGCCGCCGCCTCCTGGATCTTCGGATCGATGGTCGTCCTGACCGGTTCCCGCTTCGTTCCGGATTCCTTCGTGAGCCGCTTCACCACCTGGCCGGAATTGCGGTCGACCACCACCACCGACTTCGCGCCACCCGCCCCACCGGAGAGCTGCTTGTCGTAACGCGCCTCAAGTCCTGAGATTCCCTTGCCGGTCTTCGGATCGACCGCGCCGACCACGGACGAGGCCCGCAGCTCGTCCCCGTTCGCGTCGAGGACGGAGGCGCGCTCCTGGGACTGGAGGGCCAGCGTCTGCCCGGCGACCATCTTGGGATGGATCATGGGGGTGTTGAACTCGACCAGCCAGGCGCCGTCCTTCTTCAGGACCCTGGCCCGGGAGTCCCACGTGTAGTCCGCGGCGCCCGGAATCTTCATCGAGACGTTGAACGGGAATTGAACGTCGCCGGAAGTCTTCTTCTCCCCGTCACCGGGAGTGATCTCCGTCCTGGACGGTTCCAGATTCTTCGTGACGGATGAGATGAGCGATTCCGCATTCGACGGGGTGTCCGTGAAGGAGGCCGCCGCCTTCGCGTCGCCCGATTCCCAGGCGCCGATGAACTTCTCCAGCTGGGCCGCGGCGGCGGTGACTTCCGGATCGTCCTCGCCCTCGTCACCGGCCAGTGCGGTGTATCCCCAGTAACCGACGCCTGACACCGCCGCCAGCACCAACAGGGCCACCAGCACACGGCTTCCGGTGGACCGCCGCTTTCCGTGCGGGGCAGGACCGTAGATATCGTTCTGTCGAGCCATGCTCGAACGGTATACGCGGGTTCTCTTTCCGTCCTCTCATAGCTGAAAGGTTCCGGCCACGGGCATTTCCCCCACCGTTCCCTCCGCCGGATTCGCTCCCTCTTGTCCCCCGCTCCTCCCGGGAACTTGACCGAGAATCGATCGTCTCCGCCGCCTATGCGCTTCGCCGACGGCCTATGCGCACACCTCGCCTCTCCATGGCCCCGGCCACCGCCTCCCACTGAACTGGTCGCCATACCCACGCTGTGAGCGACGGCCGACGCATGGAGGCGGTTCGATGACAACACCCCTGGCTGACTACGCGCAGTTCGCGGACAAGCGGATCGCCATCGTCGAGCACATGCAGAACCATCCCTTCGTCCTCGGCCTGCGCCAGGCGCGCGAGCACGGACTCGAGGTGTGGCTGCTGACCGGTGACCGCTCCTGGTACACCCACGGCCACGACTGGGACACCCACCCGCTCGCCCAGGTCGTCGACCGGGTGATCGACGTGGACACCACCGAGCTGGACGCGGTCCTCGCCTCGGTGACCGGTGCGGACGGCACACCCCTGGTGGACGGGATCACCTCGTTCTCCGACTACCACACCGTGATCGCCGCACAGGCGGCACGGCGGCTCGGACTGCCGGGGCCCGACCCGGAGGCGGTCGAGACCGCCAACGTCAAGGACCGGCTGCGGGTCGCGCTCGGCGACGTACCGTTCAACATCCCGCACATGCTGGTCAGCTCCAGCGATCAGCTGGAGGCGGCGGTACGGAAGCTCGGCTTCCCGATGATCGCCAAGCCCCCGGCCGAGGCCATCAGTTACGGCGTGCGCCGGGTCGACGACATGGCCCAGCTCACCGAGGCCTGGACCGAGCTCTCCGGAATACGCAAGAGCCTGCGCGGCCAGCAGCGCTCCGGGGACGTCCTGCTGGAGACGTACGTCGAGGGCGTCGAGGTCAGCGTCGAGACGATGACGGTGGACGGCCACACCCATGTCTTCGGCGTCACGTCGAAGGACCTGTTCGGCGACCCCGCGTACATCGAGTGCGGGCACACCTTCCCCGTACCGCTCTCCGACGAGTCGCGCGACGAGCTGTACTCCGTCGTCCGCAAGACCCTGGAAGCCATCGGATACCGGCACGGTCCGTGCCACACCGAGGTGCGGCACACCGAGTCGGGCTGGCGGATCATCGAGGCCAACCCCCGTACGCCGTCCAGCTGCATGACCATGCTGGTCACCGACGTCACGGGGCGCAGCCCCATCCTGGACGCCTGGCTGCTGACCATCGGCGCGACCCCGGCGATCGAGCCCGTCGTGCATTCCGGTGGCGCCGCCGTCCGCATGATCTACCCGGCGAAGCGCGGGACGCTCAAGCGGGTCGACGGGGTGGAGGCCGCCGAGGCGGTGCCGGGCGTCCAGGTGCTGCTGCACGTGGAGAAGGGCGACGCACTGCTCCAGCGCATGGACAACTCCTCCTGCGTCGGCTTCACCTACTGCAACGGCCCCGACCGGCTCGAAGCGCAGGCGCTGGCCGACAAGGCCGCCGCCTACCTCGACTTCGTCGTCGAGGAGGAGCAGGCGTGAGCCTCCCGCACGACGTGCAGAGCCGGGACGGGGTAGTGGCGGCCCCGGACGCCGCCGCGCTGGCGGGCATGGGGTGGAACGACCTCGCGGGCGTGGAGGACTTCTTCCAGACGCCCCGCTGGCTCGCGGTGCAGGAGCGCAACTCCGGCACCACGATGGACTTCCTCGTGCAGCACCGCGACGGGGCGCCCGTCGCCGGCCTCGTCGCGGCGTGGGCGACCGACTCCGTGCCCTGGCTCCTCGCCCGGCCCGACGCGATGCTGTCCCGGGCCGCGGACGAGGACGTCCCGCACGCGGCGGGCATCCTCGCCGAGGTCGCCGGGGGCGACGCCTCGTCACTGCTGCCCTCGCTCGTGTGCGGGGGCCGGCACCTGGGCCGCACCCGGACGCTCACCACCCCGGGCGCCCGGCCCGAGGACCTCGTGGCGCTCCTCGATCACGCCGAGGGCCTCGCCGAGGAGCGGAAGGCGGCCTCGGTCTGCTTCCCGCACGTGGACGTCCGCGACATCTCGCTCGTCGAGCTGCTGGAGAACCGCGGCTACCGCTCGCACACCTCCGCGCACTACGCCTGGCTGCCCATTCCGGCGGGCGGCTGGGACGAGTTCCTCGCCGGGATGAGCAAGCACCGCCGCCGCCGGGTGCGCCTGGAGCGCCGGGCGCTGGCCGAGGCCGGGGTGGAGGTCACCGTCGAACCGCTGACGCAGGAGCTGGTGCCGCGTCTGGGCGAGCTGGACTCCAACCTCCTGAAGAAGTACGGCAATCCGGCAAGCCCCGAGCACTCCGCCGGGCTGCTGTCGTGGATCGCCGACGTGATGGGCGACGACGTCATGGTCTCCGTGGCCCGGCAGAACGGCACCATCATCGGCTTCGGCATGGTCCTGCGCTCCAGGGCGCGCGGCGAGGAGCACTGGTTCGGCCACCGCGCCGGCTTCGACTACGAGGCACAGGGCAAGCTGCCGCTCTACTACGACGTCCTCTACTACCGGGTGCTCGAAGCCGCGGCCGCCGCCGGGGTCTCCGTGCTGCACGCCGGGATCGGCAGCGTCGAGGCGAAGCTGGCGCGCGGCTGCCAGGCCAGCGAGGAACGCTCGTACCTGCTGCGCCTTCCCCGTACGGACCGAGACCGGAGGACCGCGCCCCGATGAGTGCACGTACCGAACACCCGACCGCGACGGTGCGCGGCGCCGGCTGGGACGCCGCCGTCGGAGCGATGGTCAACCCCTCGGACCGGCGCGGCGGAACGCTGCGCCTGGTCTCGTCGGCGGACGTGGACTCCCTCGACCCGGCCCGTACGTACTACGTGTGGGTGTGGCTGCTGCAGCGGATGCTCAACCGGACGCTGATGGCCTACCCCACGGACCCCGGGCCCGCCGGGCTCGTCCCCGTCCCGGACCTGGCCGAGAGCCCCGGGCAGGCGAGCGACGGGGCCAGGACGTGGACGTACCGGCTGCGCGAGAACCTGCGGTTCGACGACGGCTCCCCCATCACCTCGGACGACCTGCGGTACGCCGTGCAGCGGATCTTCGCGCAGGACGTGCTCCCGGGCGGCCCGACGTATCTGGTGCCGCTCCTGGACGATCCGGCGCGGCCCTACCCGGGGCCGTACCGCAGCGACGCGCCCCTGGAGTCCGTGGAGACGCCCGACGAACGGACCATCGTCTTCCGGCTGCGCAGTCCGTTCGCCGACTTCGACCACCTGATGGCCCAGCCCTGCGTGTCCCCCGTCCCCCGGCACGCCGACACCGGTGCGCGGTACGGGGAGGACCCGCGGTGCAGCGGCCCCTACCGGATCGAGGAGCACCGGCCGGGCGCGTATCTGCACCTGGAGCGCAACCCGTACTGGGACCGGGCCACCGACCCCGTACGGCCCGCGCTTCCCGACCGCGTGGAGCTGACCATCGGGGTGGGTCTCGACGACCTGGACGCCCGGCTGATCGACGGGACCTTCGACATCAACCTCGAAGGACGCGGACTCCAGCACGCGGCGCAGCAGCGGGTCACGGCGGACGAGGTCCTGCGCACGCACACGGACAACCCCCGCACGAGCTTCCTGCACTTCGTGTCCCTCCAGCCGCACATCCCGCCGTTCGACAACGTGCACGTGCGCAGGGCGGTGCACTACGCGGCGGACCGGCTGCTCCTCCAGGAGGCCCGGGGAGGCCCCGTCACCGGCGGCGACCTGACCCCCGCGCTGTTCCCGCCCCGGCTCCCCGCCCACCAGGGGCTGGACCGCTATCCGGCCGGGCCGGACCTGCGGGGCGATCTCGACAGGGCGCGGGAGGAGCTGGCGGCCGCCGGACTGCCGGACGGCTTCGACGCGGTGATCGGCACCCAGCGCGGGAAGTTCCGGCTGGTGGCCGACGCGGTCGTCGAGTCGGTGGCCAGGGTCGGCATCCGGCTGACGGTCAAGGAACTGGACGTGGCCAGCTACTTCAGCCTGGGCGCCGGCTCGCCGGAGACCATCCGAAAGCACAACCTCGGACTCGTCGTCACGGACTGGGGCGCGGACTTCCCGACCGAGTACGGGTTCCTGGCCCCGCTCGTCGACGGCCGGCAGATCAAGCGGAACGGCGGCAACTGGAACATCGCCGAGCTGGACGCCCCTGAGATCAACGAACTGATCGACCGGAGCCTGCACACGACCGATCCGGCCGAACGCACCCGGCTGTGGCGGGTGGTCGAGAGACTGGTCATGGAACACGCCGTGATCCTCCCGCTGGTCCACGACAAGACCCTGTCGTTCCGCAACCCCTGGGTCACCAACGTCTACGTACAGCCCGCCTTCGGGCTGTACGACATCCAGGCCATGGGCCTCGACCCCACCGCCGACCGCCTCGACCGGGAGACCACTTCATGACCGACAGCACACCGGAGCTCCGCTTCATCCCGCTGAGCGCGGACGACGACGACACGGCGGGCCAGTGGCTCCAGTTGATGGCGGAGGCCGACGACGTCCCGGGTGCAGCGCCGCCCTGCTCCGTCGACATGATCGGCTCGCTCCGGTTCGCGCCGCCCGCCACCGCGCTGGAGGACTGGGTCGCCCTGTACGACGGGCAGGTGGCGGGCGCGCTGCGGATCGCTCTGCCGAACGGCGCACCGGTGGCCCGGGTGGACCAGCTCCTGGTCCACCCCAAGCTGCGCCGCCGAGGCATGGGCCGCGCCCTGTTCGGCAAGGCCCGTGAACTGGCCGCCGAGCACGGTCGCACCACCCTCGCCGGGATGACCGTCGAGCCGCTGGAGGGCGGTCCGGCGCGCGACCCCGCGCCGAGGGCGTTCGTCGCCGCGCTCGGCGGGGTCCGGGCGGAGGGCCCGTCCGGGCTGCACCAGTGGCTCGATCTGCGCCGCCACGACCCGCTGGCCGACGGCGTACCCGCGCTGCCGCAGGGGTACGGCCTGGTCCGCTGGGGCACGGTCACCCCCGACGCCTACGCGGTGCCGGTCTCGCTGCTGGAGCAGTCGCTCGGTGACACCGGGGCGGAGCCGGACCCCGACCAGGAGGTCGAGACGAGCTACGCCCGCGCCTTCGAGACCATGCGGGTGGGCCGGGGCAGGAGGGCGTACCACACGGGCGTCGTCCACGAGGCGAGCGGAACGCTGGCCGGCTACACCAGCGTCTCCAAGACCACCGGCAACCCCGAGTACGCGCTCCAGGGCATGACGGTCGTCCACCGGGCCCACCGCGGCCACGGGCTGGGGCTGCTCCTGAAGCTCTCCAACCTGGAGAACGTGCTGCGGCAGGAGCCCGCCGTGCGGCTGCTGGAGACGGCGAACGCCGAGGACAACCACTCGATGATCGCCGTCAACCGCGCGATGGGCTTCCTGCCTCAGGACCGCTGGGTGTCCTGGACCTTCGGGGCCGGTTCGTCCGACTGAGGCACGACCGTCCCGGGCTCCGGCCCCCGCTCCCCTCCGGGGGCGGGACCGGGGCCCTTCCCGTGGGGACGCCCCGGCAGGCCGGTCCCCATTCCGGCGAGCACGCCGAGGACCACGATCGCGGCCCCCACCAGGGACAGGGCGCTCGGCTGTTCGTCGAGCGCCGGCCAGGCCACCGCGATACCGACGACCGGGACGAGCATCGAGTAGGGGGCCACGGTCCCCGCCTCGTACCGCTTCAGCAGCGTCGTCCAGATGCCCGAGCCCACGACGGATCCCGCAAGCGCGATGTAGAGCAGGGCCACCAGACCGGGCCAGCCCTCCGCGTCGAACGCGCCGCCGAAGGCCCGCCAGCCGGTGCCAGGGCCCTCCATGACGGCGGACAGCGCGAGCAGCGGCAGGGGCGGCACCACGGACATCCACAGCGCGAAGCGCAGCGGATGACCGGGCCTCGCCTGCCGGCTGGCGAGGTTGCCGAACGCCCAGCCGAGCGCCGCCAGCAGAGTCAGGACGAGCGGCAGCAGGGCCGCGGTCCTGGCGCGGTCCACGGCGATCACCGCCAGCCCCAGCACCGCCGCCGCCATCCCGGCCAGCTGCTGCCACGACAGCCGCTCGTGGAGCAGGAGCGCGCCGAGCAGCACGGTCAGCGGGGCCGCCGCCTGCACCACCACGGAAGCCTGGCCCGAGGGCATCCCGTTGTCGATGGCGAGGAAGAGCAGCCCGAACTGCATGGCGCCGAAGCCGAACCCGTACCCCAGCAGCCAGCGCAGCGGCACCTGGGGCCGTGGCACGAACAGGACCACGGGCACAGCGAGGACCAGGAAGCGCAGCGCCGCGAGGAAGAACGGCGGGAAGTGGTCGAGCCCCACGCGCACGGCGAGGAAGTTCAGCCCCCACAGCACCGCGACGAGGACGGCGAGCAGCCGGTCCCGGGTGCTCACTGAGTGGTATCCCTCTCGCCTTCCAGGAGCCCGGACTCGATGACCTTCGCACCCAGCCTGCGCAGCAACTGCCCGTCACCGATGAGCTTCTGCTCGTCGGCGGCCTGTTGCAGCACGAGGACGTGCGGGGTGCCCTCCCGGTCCTCCAGGAGCCAGCAGAACATCATCACGCCGGGGCAGGAACCGCCCTTGAAGACGGCCTTGGACCATTTCGCGGGGTCGACGAGGATGCCTGGGTAGGCGGTCAGGATCGCGTCGACCGTCCCGCTCGCGTCCCGCGTGCCGTCCTGTACGAGCGCCTCGAGTACGCGGAACACGTCGTACGCGCTCATGTGCCAGTCCAGGCCCAGCTGGTGGACCGTCTCGCCGAGGTCGGAGCCGCGCACGGTGAGGGGTCCGGCGACCTGGCGCAGCAGTTCCCTGCGCGCCTTCTCGTCGCCCTCGGCCCAGGCGCGGCGGAGCCCCGGCGCGCCCCAGCCGATCTCGAAGACCTCGCGGCTGGAGAGGAAGGGCCGCAGCAGGGAGGGGTTGTGATGGCCGGACGCCACCACGGCCCGCTCGACGGCCTCGCGCCCCACCTTGTCGGCGAGGAGGTCCGCGGCCGTGTTGTCACTCATCGCGATCATCTTGTGCGCGGTCTCGCGGACCGGGACCCGCGTACCGTCCGGCAGTTCCTGCATGTCGCCGGTGGGCAGACTGCGCAGCCCGGGACGGGTGACCACCTCGTCGTCCCAGTCGAGCTCGCCGTTCTCGACGGCGTGGACGACGGCCCGCATCAGATAGAGCTTGTACGCCGAACCGGTGGGGAGCGCCCGGTGGGCGTCCCTCTCGTGGAGCACCGTGTGCCGGCCCTCCTCGATGCGGACGGCCAGCACCGAGGAGGTGACGCCCTCGATGCGCAGGGCCTCGTCGAGGTCGGACCAGTCGCGTATCTCGGGGACGAATATGTCGGGCTGGAGGTGCAGGATGCGGACGAGACCGGTCGAGTCGATGATCACGGTGAGGGAGAAGTCCCGGCCGGACGGGTCGGTGAGTACCAGCCAGCCCTTGTGCGCCACCGGCTGGTAGGTCTTCACGGTGAACGGGCCGAGCTTGCGCCACTCCTCCAGGGTCGCGGTGAACCCCTGCGGGTACTTGTCGAGGAAGCCGGGCACCAGGGAGGGCGCCAGGTCCTCTTCCGAGGGGAGGTCCGGCGCCGTCAGCAGGCCCATCGCCCAGCGGCAGGGACCGGCCAGCGGAGAGCTGTCCTCGGCGAGTTCCTCCTCGGCCGTGGTCCGGACGGACGTGGTGGTACCAGGGACGTCGGTCATCTTCGCTCCTTGTCCGGTCAGTTCTCGGTGACCGTGATGGCGCCGCACGGACACAGGTCCGCGCACAGCCGGGCTCCTTCGTGGAGCGCGGGCGGCGGGGTGGGGTCGAGCAGCACCACGGTGCCGGTGTCGGGGTCCTGGCCGAAGATATCGGGCTCCGTGGCCGCGCACCGGCCCATGGCGCAGCAGGCCGTTACGTCGACGGTGACGGTCAGCCCGTCCGGGTCACTCACCAGGTCACCGGGAGGCTGCCGAGACCGTAACTCGACACCTCGTGACGGAAGTCGAGGTCCTCGAAGGGTACGGCGAGGCGCACGTCGGGCATCCAGCGCAGCACGGCGGCGAGCATCTCCTCGATCTCGGCCTTGGCCAGCCACTGGCCGAGGCACTGGTGGATGCCGTGGCCGAACGCGAGGTGCCGGCGGGCGTCCCGGTGCGGGTCCAGGGTGTCGGGGGACGGGAAGAGCTGCTCGTCCCGGTTGCCCGCCGACAGCGACAGCACGACGCCCTCGCCGGCCTTGATGAGTACGTCGCCGAGCTGTACGTCCTGGGTGGCCGCGCGGGCCAGACCGTTCTGCACGATGGAGTGGAAGCGCAGCAGTTCCTCGACGGCCGCGGGCAGCAGCTCCGGGTCCTCGCGCAGGGACGCGGCCAGGCCCTTGTCCGTGACCAGGCTCAGCAGGCTGAGACCTGCCTGGCTGGTGGTCGTGCCGTGCCCGGCGACCAGCAGCAGCCGGCACATGGGGACCATCTCGTCGATGTCCAGCGTGCCCTGGCGCACCTGGTCGAGGACCAGCCGGCTGATCAGGTCGTCGCCTGGCTCGCGGATGCGTGACTCGACGAGCTCGCGCAGGAAGGCGTCGAGTTCGTCACGGGCGGCGGCCACCTGCTGGGGGGTGTAGCCCCGGTCGATCAGGATGGCGCTCCGGTCCTCCATCAGGGCACGCTCGCCCGCGGGTATACCGAACATCGCGGCGATGACGCGGGACGGCACGGGAATCGTCAGTTTCGCGACGAGATCGACCGGACCCTCTCCGTCACCTCGCTCCGACACCACCTGCGAAAGAATGTCGTCCAGCATTTCCCGGAGCATCGGACGCATTTCATCGGCCCGACGCTGAAGGAATTCACGCGTGAGCATCGACCGCAGCCGCGAATGGTCAGGGTCGTCCATGCGGATGAACGAGGCGGATTTCGGCTGGGCCCGTACCAGCTGCGAGGTGGGCGTCATCATGGGAAATCCGGGGGCGCTGGTCACGGCGGTGAACCTGCGGTCCCCCAGCACGGCGCGGACGTGGGCGTGCGCGGTCACCAGCCACACCTCGCTGCCGTCCCACAGCGCCACCCGGCTCGCCGCCGGACCCGCCCTCAACTCCGCGAGCTGCGGCGGGGGATCGACCGGGCAGCCCCGGCGCATCGGGTAGGACGGTGCCGCCTTCCCGTCCTGGACCGCTACATCGTCTCGCATCATGTTCCGCCCATCAGTACACACAGGTCAGGCCGACGTGGGATCGCTGTCGCAATCTGCCCGATATGACGGACCGGCGTCCCCTGCCCCGGCGCACTGCGCATAACCGGCACGGAGTGCACATAACCCGTGATGGCAATGGGTATTCACGCACGATGGCCGTGCTGATAACGTCACCGATTCCGCGCCCGGGCGCATAGGCAATTCAAGGAACACACCGGCTCGAACAGTGGGAGTGACACATGTCAGGAATTCTGCAGGGAAAGGTCGCCCTCGTCACCGGCGCAAGCTCCGGTATCGGTGAGGCCACGGCACGCACCCTGGCCGCCGAGGGCGCGAAGGTGGCGATAGCGGCCCGCCGTACGGACCGGCTGGAGGCGCTTCGCGCGGAGCTGGAGGCCCAGGGCGCCACCGTGCTCGTGCTCCCGCTCGACGTCGCCGACGAGCAGGCCGTGCACGCCGCGGTCGCCACGACCGTGGAGACGCTCGGCTCGCTCGACATCCTCGTGAACAGCGCCGGCCTGATGCTGCTGGGACCCGTGGAGGGCGCCGACACCACGGACTGGACGCGCATGATGGACGTCAACGTCCTCGGACTGATGTACATGACGCACGCCGCGCTGCCGCACCTGCTGCGCAGCCGGGGCACGGTCGTGCAGATCTCCTCCGTCGCCGCGCGCGTGGTGGGCCGCGGCAGCGCCGCGTACAACGCCAGCAAGTTCGCCGTGAACGGCTTCAGCGAGGGGCTGCGCCAGGAGGTCACCGAGCGCGGGGTGCGGGTCGTGGTGATCGAGCCCGGAACCGTGGAGACGGAGCTGCGCGACCACATCACGCACGCTCCGTCGAAGGCCGCGATCCAGGAGCGGGTGACGAAGATCCGCCAGCTGCAGAGCGCGGACATCGCGGAGGCGGTGCGGTACGCGGTGACGGCGCCGGAGCACGCGACCGTCAACGAGATCTTCATCCGGCCGACGGACCAGGCCTGATCCGGTCGCGTGCCCACGCTATGCCGACCCGCCACCCGCTATGCGCGGGCCGGACAGCCGCACCGCTCCGAGTGACCCCGCGCACAGGATGTGTGCGGCAGTGCAACGCGAGGGAGGGCTACAGGAGATGACGACCAGCAAGCCGACGGAGACCGGCAGCGGCTTCGACGCCGGAGTGCACGGTGTGGTCCGGCCGACCACCGCGAGAGGGGGCACGCTCCGGCTGGTACGCACCGACGACTTCGACTCCCTGGACCCGGGGAACACCTACTACGCGTACACCTGGAACTTCCTGCGGCTCATCGGCCGGACCCTGGTCACGTTCGACACCGCGCCGGGCAAGGCGGGGCAGCGGCTCGTGCCGGACCTCGCCGAGAGCCTGGGCGAGTCGTCCGACGACGGGCGGACCTGGACGTACCGGCTGCGCGAGGGGCTGACGTATGAGGACGGCTCCCCCGTCACGTCCGGTGACGTCAAGTACGCGATCGCCAGGAGCAACTACGGCACCGACGTGCTCGGGGTCGGTCCGACGTACTTCCGTCAGCTGCTGGGCACCGGGTACGGCGGCCCCTGGCGGGAGCCCGACGTCGACGGTCCCGTGACGCTGGAGACCCCGGACGACCGCACCCTGGTCTTCCGGCTGCGTGAGCCCTTCGCGGGCATGGACCTGCTGGCGACCATGCCCAGCACCACCCCGGTCCCCCGCCACCTGGACACCGGCGCGGGCTACGCGGCGGGACCGGTCGCCACCGGGCCCTACCGGGTGGCCTCCTACACCCGCGGCAAGCTGGCCGTCCTGGAACCCAACCCGTACTGGGACAAGGCCACCGACCCGGTACGCCACCAGCGCGCCTCGCGGATCGAGGTGCTGCTCGGGGTGGAGCCGCACGAGGTCGACCGGATGCTCATCTCCGGCGAGGCCCACGTCGACCTGGCCGGCTTCGGCGTCCAGCCGCTGGCCCAGGAGCGCATCCTGGCCGATCCGGAACTGCGGGCCAACGCCGACAACCCGCTGACCGGCTTCACGTGGATCTACTGCCTGTCCAGCAACATCGCGCCGTTCGACAACGTGCACTGCCGCCGCGCCGTGCAGTTCGCCACGGACAAGCTGGCCATGCAGGAGGCGTACGGCGGTTCGGTCGGCGGCGACATCGCGACGACGATCCTCCCGCCCACCATCGACGGGTACGAGCCCTTCGACCGCTACCCGGTCGGCGAGGACGGCACCGGAGACCTGGAGGCGGCCCGCGCCGAACTCGCCCTGGCCGGGATGCCCGACGGCTTCAGGACGAAGATCGCCGCCCGCAAGGACCGGCTCAAGGAGTACCGGGCCGCGGAGGCGCTCGCGGCGGGGCTGGCGCGCGTCGGCATCGAGGCCGAGGTGCTGGACTTCCCGTCGGGCGACTACTTCGAGGTCTACGGCGGCTCGCCGTCCTATCTGGCCGAGCACGGCATCGGGATCATCATGTTCGGCTGGGGCGCCGACTTCCCCGACGGCTACGGCTTCCTCCAGCAGATCGTCGACGGCCGGGCCATCAAGGAGCGCGGCAACCAGAACATGGGTGAGCTCGACGACCCCGAGATCAACGACCTGCTGGACCGGGGCGCCACCTGCGCCGACCCGGTCGAGCGCGCCGAGATCTGGCAGCGCATCGACCGGCTGACGATGGAGCACGCGGTGATCGTGCCGTACCTCTATCCGCGCTCGCTGCTCTACCGGCACCCGAACGCCCGCAACGTCTTCGTCACGGGGTCCTTCGGCATGTACGACTACGTGGCGCTCGGAGCAGAGGACTGATCCCCGCCGCGGCCGGGACGGCCGGCCGGGGCGGGGATGACTCCGCCCCGGCCGGCCGTCCCGTACCCCCGCTAACCGGCCTTCGTCCACCGGCGCTGCGGCGCCGGGCGGCCCGTGCTCCGGCGGGCCGCGATGCCCGCCCCGTGGAATTCCCGCTCGTACGCGTCTAGTTGGCGCAGGAACTTCCGGGTGGAGCTGGTCAGCGACGTCCCCCGGGAACTGCGCAGCAGCAGCCTTGCGCCCAGGCGGAACTCCAGCCGGTGGATCCGGCGGGTCAGCGCGGACTGGCTGATGGAGAGCACCGCGGCGGCCCGGTTGATGCTGCCGTGCTGGGCGACCGCACGCAGCAGGTGAAGATCCTCGACGTCGAGCCGGCCCGGCTCCGCACCGGGTTCCGCCGCCCCGGAATCCGTGGACGCGGAGGGCTCCGCCGGCACCTGCGCGGCGGGGGCGGCGCCCGCGTCCTGGCGGTCCAGCTGCTCCCCGTACCACTGCGCCCACCAGGGGTCGCGGAGCATGTCCTGCCGGTGTTCGGCGAACCGTTCCAGGTAGCGGGCCGTGAGCAGGGTTGCCAGCTGCCCGGCCAGCGCCTGCGGAACCACGGCCGGGTCGACGATCAGCGTGCAGGTACGGCTGGGGCGCTCGACGACGGACCGGTGCACCAGGTTCGGGGTGTGCAGGACCGGGCCCGTGGGCGAGCCGAGGCCGACGACGTCGCCCCGGTGCAGCATGCCCCGGACGACCGAGGCCCCGGCCACCTGGATCCGTGCCGGCTTCGGCAGCCCCGCGGCGTGGAAGACCCGCTCGACCAGCACCTCCGACCCCGGCCCCGCCTCGCTCACCCAGTTCTCGTCCACCAGATCGGCCAGCGCGAGCGATTCCCGGTCGGCCAGCGGATGCCCGGAGGGCAGCGTGACCCACAGGGCGTCGTCGAGCACGTCGTACACCCGTACCGCCCGCTCGACGGACGCGTCCGGAGCGTCCAGCCCCCAGGTGTGCACGGCGTCCACGGAGAAGTCGGCCAGCTGCCGAAGTGCCCCGTGCGGGCTGTCGCGGCTGATGGACAACAGCACGCCAAGGGTGGCCGAGGCGTCCTCGACCACATCCTCCAGCAACGGTTCCGCGGACGCGATCGACAGGACGTCCGGGGGGTCCAGGGCCTCGGGTCCACCGCCGAATATCTCCGTACGCACCGCCAGGTCGACCTGCCTGAAGAAGCGCCGCCCGGCCACCAGCAGCCGCGAACCGGCCGCGGTCAGCTGCGCGGTGTGACAGCCGCGCCGGGTCAGCGCCAGGTCCACGTCCTTGTCGAGCCGGTCGAGCCTGCGCTCGACCGACCCCTGACGCAGACCGAGCCTCCGTGCCACCTCCGCGAGGTCTCCGCATCCCGCCACCGTGTCCAGAAGCCGCAGGTCCGCACGGGAGAAGGGAAACTGCGCCGGCGGAACGGGAACAGACGCCAAAACTCGCTCAAAAGGCACCGTGGACATCCTTTTTGATTGAGACCGACCGGCACTGGGGGGCCGGCTTCCGCATCAGAGTTCGGGGCGCGTCACTCCCACCCGTCTCCGCTCTCTCTCCGGCCCCTCCTCGGATATCCGGGAGAGAGCGGGCGAAGAGCGGCGACCGTCACGGTTCTCAGGTCTTGCCCATCGCTGAACGCCCAGGAGAGCCATGTCCCGCGTATCGACCGGCCCCAAGAACGAACCGACAGCTGCCCACGCACTGCTGACCCGGCTTCACGAGCACGGTGTGGACAAGGTCTTCGGCGTCGTCGGCCGCGAGGCCGCCTCGATCCTCTTCGACGAGGTCGAGGGCATCGAGTTCGTACTCACCCGGCACGAGTTCACCGCCGGTGTCGCCGCCGACGTGCTCGCCCGTATCAGCGGCCGGCCCCAGGCGTGCTGGGCCACGCTCGGCCCTGGAATGACGAACCTCTCCACGGGCATCGCCACGTCGATCCTGGACCGCTCGCCGGTCATCGCGCTCGCCGCCCAGTCCGAGTCCCACGACATCTTCCCCAACGACACCCACCAGTGCCTCGACCTGGTCGCCATCGCCAAACCGATGACGAAGTACGCCGTCGAGCTGGAGCGCCCGAGCGAGATCACCGACCTGGTGGACTCCGCGGTGTCGGCGGCCATGACCGAGCCGGTCGGCCCCTCCTTCATCTCCCTCCCGGTCGACCTGCTGGGCTCAAGCGAGGGCATCACCCTCGAAGGCAACCCGCCCGTCCGCACCCTGACCAAGCCCACCGGCATGGTCGACGCCGACTGGAAGACCGCCGCCGACGAGGCCGTCGAGCTGCTGCGCGGCGCCGAGCACCCGGTCCTGGCCGTCGGTGCCGCGGCCATCCGCTCCGGCGCCGTGGACGCCATCCGCGCCCTGGCCGAGCGGCTGAACATCCCGGTCATCACGACGTACATCGCCAAGGGCATCCTGCCGCACGAGCACGAGCTCAACTACGGTGCCGTCACCGGTTACATGGACGGCATCCTCGGCTTCCCGGCCCTGGAGACGCTGTTCGCCCCGGTGGACGTCGTCCTCACCGTCGGCTACGACTACGCCGAGGACCTGCGGCCCTCGATGTGGGCGCGCGGCCAGGAGAAGAAGACCGTCCGCATCTCCCCCACCCCGAACCCGATCCCCCGGGTGTACCGCCCCACGATCGACGTCGTCACCGACGTCCTGGCCTTCGTCGAGCACGTCGACGCGGCCACCAAGGACCTCGCCGCGAAGAACCGGCACGACATCGCCCCGCTGCGCGCGCGGATCGCGGAGTTCCTCGCCGACCCGACCGAGTACGAGGACGGCATGCGCGTCCACCAGGTCATGGACTCCATGAACGAGGTCATGGCCGAGACCGCGGGTGCGGGCCGCGGCACGATCGTCTCCGACATCGGCTTCTTCCGTCACTACGGGGTGCTGTTCGCCCGCGCGGACCAGCCGTTCGGCTTCCTCACCTCGGCCGGCTGCTCCAGCTTCGGCTACGGCATCCCGGCGGCCATCGGCGCCCAGATGGCCCGTCCCGACGAGCCCACCTTCCTCATCGCGGGTGACGGCGGCTTCCACTCCAACAGCGCCGACCTGGAGACCATCGCCCGTCTCAACCTGCCGATCGTCACCGTCGTCGTGAACAACGACACCAACGGTCTCATCGAGCTCTACCAGAACCTCGGCCACCGCCGCAGCCACGACCCGGCGGTCAAGTTCGGCAGCGTCGACTTCGTCGCCCTCGCCGAGGCGAACGGTGTCGACGCGACCCGCGCGACCTCGCGCGAGGAGCTGCTCGCCGCGCTGCGCAAGGGAGCCGAGCTCGGCCGCCCCTTCCTCATCGAAGTACCGGTCAACTATGACTTCACGACCGGTGGCTTCGGGGCACTGAGCATCTGATCATGTCAGCGCAGGAGTCTCCTGCCGCCTACGGATTCCTGGTCTCCGCCCAACTGGACGGAGACCGGGTCCTCGGTGCGGCCCACGCCACCCAGGGCACGAGCACCGGCTTCCGGGAACGTCTGCGGACGCAGACGGTCACCGCGTCGCTGGTCCATGCCCCCGCCATCTCCCCCGACCCCGCGGTCGCCCGCGACACGGACATCGCCGTGCTGGCCGTCGGCGAGATCTACAACGGGGACGACCTCCGGTCCGTACTCCCGTCCGCGGACGCCGCCACCGGCGACGCCCAACTGCTGCTCCAGCTGTTCCACCGGTACGGCATCCACGCGTTCCGTCTCGTCAACGGCCGCTTCGCCGCGGTCGTCGCGACCGGGCAGAGCGTCTACCTGGCGACCGACCACGCCGGCTCCGTCCCGCTCTACATCCGGCCAGGCCGCGGTGAGGTCTTCGCCTCCACCGAGGCCAAGACGCTGGCCAGGCACGGCGGACCGATGGGCCTGCCTGTCCCGTCCGCCCGCCGCGTGCGGCGCCTCGCCGGGGTCTACCAGGTCCCGGCCGGCACGGTGCTGGCCATCGACCTCAAGACCGGCACCACCGACGCCCACCGCACCTGGGCGCCGGCGCTCTCCCGCCGCATCGTCGAGGAGGACGAGGCGGTCGAGTCGCTGCGCGGGGTCCTGGACACCGCCGTCCGCTCCCGGCTGGGCCCCGACGGGCCGCCGCTCGTGGTGCTCTCCGGCGGCATCGACTCCTCCGGGGTCGCGGCGCTCGCGCGCCGGGCCGCCGGCGCCCTGGACACCGTGTCGATGGGGACCGAGACCTCGGACGAGTTCCCGCAGGCCCGCGTCGTGGCGGACCACCTCGGCTCGCACCACCGCGAACTGACCCTGCAGACCTCGGACCTGCTCGGCCGGCTGCCGCACACCATCTGGTCCGCGGAGTCGCTCGACCCGGACATCATCGAGTACCTGCTGCCCCTGAACTCCCTCTACGGGACGCTCAAGGGACCGCAGCGACGCATCCTCACCGGGTACGGGGCCGACATCCCGCTCGCCGGGATGCACCGCGAGGACCGGCTGCCGGACCTCGACACGGCGGTGGCGTACGACATGGCGACCTTCGACGGGCTCAACGAGATGTCGCCGGTGCTGTCGACGATGTACGGGCACTGGACCACGCACCCGTACTGGGACCGCGAGGTGCTCGACCACCTGGTCTCGCTGGAGGCCGGCCTCAAGCGCCGTTACGGGCGGGACAAGTGGGTGCTGCGGGCCGCCATGACCGAGCTCCTGCCGCACGAGACCGTCACCCGGCCCAAGCTCGGTGTGCACGAGGGCTCCGGCACCACCTCCGCGTTCAGCCTGATCCTCACGGAGCACGGCGTACCGGAGGAGTCCGTGCCCAGCGCCAAGCGCCAGGTCGTGCAGGAGCTGTTCGACCGCACCGTCGTCAACGGCGAGCACCCCGACCACGTCTCCACGTGGGACGTCGTCGGTGAGGTGGCCGACCAGCTCGCGGAGCGCCGCAGCGTGCCGTCCGCGCGACGCCCCGCGGGCTCGCCGCAGCTGCACGCCGCGCCCGTCCCCGGTCACCAGCCGGCTCCGGAAGGTGAGTGAACCAGTGCAGCGCATCGATTCGCATGTCTCGCCCCGTTACGCGCAGATCCCCACCTTCATGCGGCTCCCGCACGACACCGAGCCGAGCGGTTACGACGTGGTGGTCATCGGCGCCCCCTACGACGGCGGCACCAGCTACCGTCCGGGCGCCCGCTTCGGCCCCCGCGCGATCCGCAACGAGTCGGGGCTCATCCACGGAGTCGGCATCGACAGGGGCCCGGGGACCTTCGATCTCATCCGGTGCGCGGACGCCGGTGACATCGATCTGACGCCCTTCAACATGCACATCGCCATGGAGACGGCCGAGCAGCACCTCAAGGCGGTGCTGTCGGACAACGCGGCGTTCCTGATGCTCGGCGGCGACCACTCGCTGACCCTGGCGGCACTGCGCGCGGTCGCCGACCAGCACGGACCGGTGGCGGTGGTCCACCTGGACGCGCACTCCGACACCAACCCGGCTTTCTACGGCGGCGAGTTCCATCACGGGACGCCGTTCCGGCACGCCATCGACGAGAAGCTCGTCGATCCGTCGGCGATGGTCCAGATCGGCATCCGCGGCCACAACCCGAAGCCGGACTCGCTCGACTACGCGCGGGGGCACGGCGTCCGGATCGTCACTGCCGACGAGTTCGCCGACAACCCGGTGGCCAGGACCGCCGACCTCGTACGCGAGCGGGTCGGCAAGCGTCCTGTGTACGTGTCGGTGGACATCGACGTACTGGACCCGGCGTTCGCCCCGGGCACCGGCACCCCTGCCCCCGGAGGACTGACCTCCCGCGAAGTCCTCGCGCTGCTGCGCTGCATCGGGGACCTCAAACCGGTCGGCTTCGACGTCATGGAGGTCTCCCCGCTCTACGACCACGCGGGGATCACCTCCGTCCTGGCCACCGAGATCGGCGCGGAGCTGCTCTACCAGTACGCCCGCGCCCATCGCCCCAGAAGCGAAGGAGACAACGCACCATGACCGATCCGATCATCGACTGCTCACGGGACGGCGATCAGCTCCGCGCACTCGCCGCGCGGTTGCCGAAGGTTCCGCGCGCCGATCTGTACGCCTTCCTGGACACCGCCGCGCAGCACTCGGTGGAACTGCCACCGCACATCGGGGCCGCGCTCGACGCCTTCAACGCCGAGGGCAACAACGACGGTTACCTGCTGCTGCGCGGGCTTCCGGTGGACCAGGGCGACGCCCTGCCCGCCACCCCGACCAGTACCCCCGCACCGGTGGACCGGGGGCTCCTGACCATGGAGGCGATGCTCGCCCTCGTCGGGCGCAGGCTCGGGCTCCACACCGGCTACCAGGAGCTCCGCTCGGGCACCGTGTACCACGACGTGTACCCGTCGCCGGGCGCCCACCACCTGTCGTCGGAGACCTCCGAGACCCTGCTGGAGTTCCACACGGAGATGGCGTACCACGTCCTCCAGCCCAACTACGTGATGCTGGCCTGCTCCCGTGCCGACCACGAGCGCAAGGCCAAGACCCTCGTCGGTTCGGTCCGCAAGGCACTGCCGCTGCTCTCGGACGAGGTGCGCGCGCACCTCTTCGACCGCAAGATGCCGTGCTGCGTGGACGTGGCCTTCCGCGGCGGGGTGGAGGACCCGGGCGCGATCGCCCAGGTCAAGCCGCTGTACGGCGATGAGAAGGACCCGCTGCTGGGGTACGACCGTGAGCTCCTCGCCCCCGAGGAGCCCGCGGACAAGGAAGCCGTGGCGGCGCTGTCCGCGGCTCTCGACGACGTCACCGAGGAAGTCAGCCTGGTCCCCGGCGACGTACTCATCATCGACAACTTCCGTACGACGCACGCCCGTACGCCGTTCTCGCCGCGGTGGGACGGCAAGGACCGGTGGCTGCACCGCGTCTACATCCGTACCGACCGCAACGGCCAGCTCTCCGGCGGTGAGCGGGCAGGCGATGTGATCTCGTTCAGCCCGCGCCGCTGACCGGTTCCCCCACGGGAGTGGGCCGGCCCCCTTTTCCGGGGGCCGGCCTTCGCCACCTCCCGGCCCCTTTCTCTCATCCTCTTCATGACAAGGACTCAGAAATGCCGAGCACTTCGCGCCCGCGTACGGGCCTCCCGCTGCGACTCGCCGCCACCGTCGGCGCAGGCCTGCTGGTCGCCCTGGGCGCCGCCCCGGCCCAGGCGACGGCCGGAACCGCCGCCGCCACGGGCACCGTCCTGGCCTGGGCGTCCGGCGAGAACAACTGGGGCGAGGCCACCGTCCCCGCCGAGGCGCTGTCCGGTGTCTCCGCGATCGGCGGGGGCGACTACCACAGCCTCGCCATCAAGAACGGCAAGGTCCTCATGTGGGGCACCTGGATCTGCTGGCAGGTCACCGACTGCACGACGAACAAGATCTACGTCCCCGTCGAGGCCCAGTCCGGGGTCACCGCCGTCGCGGGCGGGGGCGACCACAGCCTCGCGCTGAAGGACGGCAAGGTGATCGCCTGGGGCAGCAACGCCAAGGGGCAGCTGAACGTCCCGGTCGAGGCCCAGTCCGGGGTGACGGCCATCGACGCCTACGGCAACCGGAGCATGGCGCTGAAGAACGGCAAGGTCATCACCTGGGGCGGGACCAATCTGGACGGCATACTCGACGTACCCGTGGAGGCCCAGTCCGGTGTGACCGCGATCTCCGCGGGGCACTCGCACAACCTGGCGGTCAAGAACGGCAAGACCATCGCCTGGGGCGGGGACAACTACTTCGGCGAGAAGAACGTCCCCACGGAGGCCACCACCGGAGTGAGCGACGTCGAGGCCGGGTTCGGGCAGAGCGTGGCGCTCAAGGGCGGCAAGGTGCTCGCCTGGGGGGACAACCGCAACGGCAGGTCCACCGTGCCGGCCGAGGCGCAGTCCGGTGTGACCGCCATCGCCACCGCCGACTTCCACAGCCTCGCGCTCAAGAACGGCAAGGTCATCGCGTGGGGCGGCGACGGCCTCCCCGGCAGCCCCTACGTACCGGCCGCCGCCACGACCGGCGTGACCGCGATCTCCGCGGGATCGAGCCACAGCCTGGCCCTCAAGTAGCCGCGGACACCGATCTCCTTACCCGGCCGGGAATTCCGGAATCCTCGTCCTTCTTGAAAAAAGATCATGCAACCACATACCCTGATACGGGTCGGAAGTGACGATGCTTCAGCAAGGAGTTGCCATGTCCCAAAGCCACGAGCTCTTCGAATTCCTTCAGTCCGAGAGCAAAATAGCCGGGGTGCCGGTTACGTCGGAGTTGTCGGCTACCTATTTCCTCGCGAAGCTTTCGTCGGAGTGCGACCCGTCGGACGTCGAGCACGACATTTCCCACAAGGTTCCCGGAGTGGCTGTCATCGACACGCGCAGCGCCGAGTCCTACCAGGAAGCCCACATTCCCGGCGCACTCAACCTTCCGCACCGGACTCTTTCATCGGAGCATGTCGCCGGTCTCGACCCTGAAGTCACTTATGTCACCTATGGCTTCGGACCCGACTGTAACGCCGGCACCAAGGGAGCGGCGAAGCTCGCGGTGCTGGGATTCCGGGTCAAGGAGATGATCGGCGGCTTCGAATACTGGAAGCGCGACGGGTTCCCGGTCGAGTCCGGGAACCCGGACGCCTCTTAAGGCCGGACGCGCGTTCCCCCGGGCGCACCCGGGGGACGCGTCTCCATTTCCTTCAGGAACGGTGCCGCGAACCGGCTCAGCTCGACGCCTTCCTCGGTGACGAAGATCCCGCTGAGCGCTCTTTCCGTGTCGTCGAGCGGATCCGCGTATCCGAGAACGAGGCAGGGATCGGCCAGCGTGGTCAGGTTCAGCACGAGATCCGCCTCGTCGCATCCGGTGGGATCGGCGAAATCCTGCGACGGAACCGCCGTGAAGCCCATGTTCACCTTGAACGCGTAAAGCCCCGCGCGCGTCAGGTGGCCGTAGAGGTTGGGCTCGTCGCCCAGCGTTGCCCAGGTGTAGCCCTTTTCGCGCGCGGTCCGCATGGCCGCGAAGTAGAGGGTGCGGGCCAGGCTCGACTTCCGCCAGGTCTCACTGACCGCGGAGAAGCGGATGCGGACAGCGTCTTCCTCGGGGCATTCCAGCACCAGGCAGCCGCCCACGAGCTCGTCGCCGTCGAACGCGAAGTGCGCGAAGTACTTCTGCGGACCGTTCAGCACGGTCTCCCGGTGCCGCCGCGCGTAGGCGACACCGAATTGCATGGTCGAAACCCGCTCCTCGTAGAGCGCCAGGAAGAGGTCCAGCGTCGCGGCCTCGACCTCGTCCTGCACGACCTCACGGAGAGCTGCCGCGGCCCTGCGCTGCGCGCGCCGTATGTCCTGGCGCGATTTGTTCTCCAGGCGGCCGAGGAACCGGTCCTCGTCGGCTTCGAGCCGGGCCATCCAGGTCAGCATCTCCGGCTTGCGTATGAACCCGCCCGCCGCGAGGTCGCTCCGCAGCTCCGCGGGCGGCCGGAGCATTCTGACCACGTCGATGTGCTGGTCGGACGAGGACCAGGGCTTCGTGACCAGGTCATCGGCTTCGATCAGGGCGACGGAGAGTCCGTGCTCGTCGACGATCTTCATTCGGCATCCTTCGGCGTCGGTGTATCGCTGCCGGATGTGACCTGATCCGCGCTCTTCCTCCACCAGTCCTGGCCGCTCTGCGGCAGTGTCGGTATCGGGTCGTAAAAGGGATATGCCTGCTGTGCCACCGAGGGGTCACTGACTTCCAGAGGCGTGCGGTAGTTCTTCGTCCAGTAGGAGATCCCCCGCTCGCGGTCGTACGAATCCACTTGATCGATCCACCGCTTCCCGACGAACGGGACATCGCAGACGATGCGGGGCGTGGCGAATCCGGGCAGGTACCCCATCATTCCGCGCTGGAGTTCCTGCGCCTCCCGCACGGAGACCCGCCAGTGCTCGCTGCTCGGGATCATGTCGCAGAGATAGAAGTAATAGGGCATGATTCCCGCCCCGTCGAGCAGCGCGAAGCACAGATCGAGCAGGGCCTCGACGGAATCATTGACTCCGCGCATGAGAACGCCCTGGTTGCGTACATCGCGGACACCGGCCTCGAACAGGGCTCCGGTGGCGCGGGCCACCGCCGGCGTGAGGGACTGGGCCGCGTTGGCGTGGGTGTGCACCGAGATGTGGACACCGCGTCGCCGGGCCTTCGCGCAGACGGCCGCCAGGCCGTCGAGCAGGTCCTTCTGCAGCCAGTGCTGCGGGAGTCCCACCAGGCCCTTCGTCGCCAGCCTGATGTCCCGGACGTTGGGTATGTCCAGCAGCGCGTCGAGGAAGGCCTCCAGCCTGGGCCACGGCACGTTCGCCACGTCCCCGCCGGAGACGACGACGTCGCGGATGCTCGGGTTGGTCCGCAGGAACTCCAGCATCCGCGCCAGGCGGTCGGCCGGCTTGAGCTCCAGACGCAGCTTGGTGACCTGCGGCGTCGAGTTGCCGACGAGGTCCATCCGCGTGCAGTGCCCGCAGTACTGCGGGCAGGTCGGGACCAGCTCGGCCAGCACCTTGGTCGGGTAGCGGTGAGTCAGTCCCTCCACGGCCCACATCTCCGCCTCGTGCAGGGAGTCCCGGCTCGCGTACGGGTGCGAGGGCCACTCGGAGTCCCGGTCGCTGTACACCGGCAGCATGTAGCGGCGCACCGGATCCGCGTACAGGCGTTCCGTGTAGCCCGGGCTGCCCGGCGCAAGGTCCGCCACGATCGTGTTCAGCATCTGTGGCGTGATCAGCATGGACATGGTGGCGCGATCGCGCTGGTCACGGGCCAGATCGGCCACGAAGGACTCATCGAGAAGATGGCCGAAAACCGCCTGGAGCCCGCGGGTGCTCTTGACGCAGTTGGCCCGCTGCCATTGCGCCGAGCCCCACTCGGCGGCCGTGATACGGGCCCACCCCGGGAATCGCGTCCAGTCCGGCTCGACCAGTTGACGCAATGTGTACTGATACGGCTGTGACGCCCCAATACCGCTCGCCGTCTCTCCCGGAAAGTGCGGAAGGACGCCCGAATTGGGCTGAGTCTTCATATTCTGAGGTCCTCAAGCTGAAGGCAGCCCGGAAGCCAGTAACTGCGGTGCGGGGCTACCGGTCTCGTCGGGAAGCGGCGTCGCCTGAGCGACCCTTCCGGGAAGGGATTCCACAGCGACCACCGAGATGATTAATGCAATCTCTACCCGACGACAGGGATGTTGATCAAGGGGTTCTCGCACTCTCGCGGCGTGTCGTCGTGCGACGAGGACGAAAGGTCGCGCAAGATTCAACCAACTGCCCGGCTTTCCCCCATAATTGGATGACACGGCTCTCCCGAGGCTTCCGGGGAATCGTCATTACATCCCTTGACAGTCGGTCACTCCCGGCCTGTAGGTTCATGATCGCTACAGGAAGGGGGGCACTCCTGTGTCTCTCCGTCGGAATGGAAAACAGGCCTGAGAGGGACGTACCTTGACAGTCAAGTGGGCGGATCAGCATGATTTTCAGGCGCTTCTCAAGCGTTCTGAAGCCGAGGACAAGCCCGTACTACTCGACCTTCATTCACCGGAGTGTGAGGGGTGTACGGGGCACGACCGAAGCATCTACGCCGACCCCGAGATATCTCGGGACATCATGGAACACACGCTTCCGGTAAGGGTGGTCACCACCGATCCGGACCGTGCGAGCACGGACATCATCAACAACCACATCTTCATCTGGTCGCCGACCGTCCAGCTGCTCGCGCCGGACCAGACGCGGTACCACGAGTGGAACGGCGCCCCGCGGCGCACCCGGCTCTCCGTGGGCTACCAGTCGGTCTTCCATGACACCGCCGGTCACCTGACCCCCCAGTCGTTCAGCGCCCAGCTCCTCGTCGGGCGCGGCAAGGCGTCCCTGCGCAAGAAGAAGTACGGGGAGGCGATCCGCCTCTTCGACGAAGCTGTCGCCCGCCACCCGCACGACCGCGTCACCGTCGAGGAGGCCGAGCGCTGGCGCAAGGTCGCCCGTGAGAGCGGCACCATCGAGACCTCGTGGGACATGCGGCAGCAGGTGACGACGTCGCCGCTCGCCGCCGCGGTGGAGCGCTTCGCGCAGACCGTGGCCGCCCTGCCGGACAGCGTCCTGATGGAGGACTGGATCGGCAAGCCCGGCCCCGGCGACTGGAAGTGGTACTCCGACTGCCTGCGCGAGGTCGTGCTCCAGGGCTACCAGGAGCTGTGCGACTTCGCCGTCGTCGCAGAGCGGGAACGCGCCAAGCACGGACCGGAGTTCAACGACACGCACCGCCTGCTGGGCCAGCACCGCTTCGCCTACCGCGAGTTCCAGTCCCTCTTCGTCGGAGTCCCCGACTCCCTCCTGGACCGGACCCCGCTGCGCTCCGAGCGCTCGATCCGCGAGAACCTCGCCCACGTGATCATGGCCGAGTGGTGGGCGTACCGGCCGCAGATCCTCCACGCGCTGGAGCGCGGCCGCCAGGGCCTCTCGCCGGAGGTCGTGCCGGCCACCGACACCGTCGCGCAGCACGGTGAGCCGCTGGGCAGCCACGAGAGCCTGCACGAGCTCCTCGCCCTCTACGAGCGCCTGCACCTGCAGAACACCCAGGACTACATGGGCATCACCGACGACGAGTTGGGCATCCGGTCCGCCTGGTGGGAGCTCGGCCCGGTCGAGCTGCGCTTCCGGCTGAAGCGCTACATCTGGCACCCGCGGGACCACGCGGTCTCGATCGACAAGATCCTCGACGCCTCCGGTCACCGCCACACGGCCAACCACCGGTTCGCGTCGCGCCTGTTCAGCGGACTCGGTACGGCCGAGGCGTCCCTCATCGGCGCCGACGGCTTCATGTCGGACCGTCTGGAGACCCTCACGGCGACGATCGAGGAGCGTGCCGACGAGGCCGCGCGTCTGCTGAGCCAGATCACCCCGGCCTGACGCCCCACAGGCTGTTTCCGCGCCGCGACGGCGCGGGAACGGCCTGCCGACTCCCGCCCGACCGAAGGCCGAAGAACACATGACTCACCTTGAGGTGGAGATCCTCGCGATCGGGGCCGGCCCGGCCAACCTCGCGCTGGCTGTCGCCCTGGAGGAACTCTCCCCGGAACTCGCCCGGCAGACCATGATGGTCGAGCAGAGTGAGGGCATCGTCTGGCAGCGCGGACTCCTGGTCCCGTGGGCGCAGAGCCAGGTGTCCTTCCTCAAGGACCTGGCCACGCTGCGCAACCCGCGGTCGCGTTTCACCTTCGTCAACTACCTGCACGAGTCCGGCCGGCTGGACGACTTCATGAGCCTCGGCACGTTCACCCCGTACCGCCGGGAGATATCGGACTACCTCCGCTGGGTCGCGGACGAACTGGAGCACGTGAAGCTCCACTTCAACCGCAGGGCCGTGGAGATCACGCCGGTCCGTGACGCGGACGGCGGCCTGGCGCACTGGGACGTCACCTTCGTCGACGGAACGGTCGTACGGGCCCGCCATCTGGTGGCGGCGTGCGGCCGCGACCCCCAGATACCCGAGGTGTTCAGGGACCTGCCGGCCGAGCGGGTGGTGCACAGCAGCGAGTACTCGCAGCGCGTACCGGCTCTCTCCGCCCGGGCCTCGCGGCGCATCGCGGTGATCGGCGGAGCGCAGAGCGCGGTGGAGATGGTCCAGGCCGTCCAGGACGACGTGCCGGGCTGCTCGCGTGTGCTGATCACGCGGGGGATCGGCCTCACCCCGTACGTGACCTCCAAGTTCACCAGCCGCTACTACTCCACGGCGGCGTCAAGGGAGTTCTACGACCTCGGCGAGGAAGGGCGCGGGCTGATCCTGGACGAGATGGCACGCAGCAACTACTCGGGAGTCACGCCCGAACTGCTCGACGGCCTCTACCACCAGATGTACCGCGACCGGCTCGACGGCAAGGAGGGCCTGCGCATCCTGGCCTCCTGCGAGATCGTCTCCGCGACCGAGAGCGAGGACGGGGTCGTACTCGCCCTCCGCGACCGGATCACCGGTGAGCGTTCGGAGCTGGCCTGCGACACCGTGCTGCTGGGGACCGGCTACGACCAGGCCATGCCGGCCGTACTCCGGCGGCTGGGGCAGTCACTCGGCCTCGCCGGACTGGAGGTCCTGCGCAACTACCGGGTCGCCACCGGTGACCTCGGAGCCGACGCGGCCACGCTCCACCTCCAGGGGGTCAACGAGGCCACCCACGGGATCGCCGACTCGCTCCTGAGCACCATGGCGAACCGGGCCGGCGACATCGTCGAGGACCTCATCCGGCATGTGGAGGCACGGGCGACGGCGGACGGGACCGACACGGCGACACCCCGGTGAACGTGACCCGGCTCCGCGCGGCGACTCCCGGCTGCGCACGCTCCGCCTATTTCGACAACGCGGGATCCGCCCTCCCCTCCGAAGGCGTCACCCGCACGGTGATCGACCATCTCCTGCTGGAACAGCGCGTCGGCGGCTACCTCGCCGCCGACCGCGCGAGTTGCCGGCTGGAGTCGGTCTACACCTCCGCCGCCGGACTGATCAACGCCCACCCGGACGAGATCGCCCTGGTGGAGAGCGCCACCAGGGCCTGGGACATGGCGTTCTACTCCATCCCCTTCCGGCCGGGCGACCGCATCCTCACCTCACGCAGCGAGTACCCGAGCAACGCCCTCGCCTTCCTGCACGCCAGGAAGCGGTACGGCGTCCGGGTCGAGGTCGTGCCCGATGACGACCAGGGGCAGCTGTGCGTCGACTCGCTGGCCGCGATGCTCGACCGGGGCGGCGTCCGGCTGGTGGCGGTCAACCACGTGCCCACGTACAACGGAGTGGTCCATCCGGCCGCCGCCATCGGCGCGCTCGCCAACCGGGCGGGCGCCCTCTTCCTCCTCGACGCCTGCCAGTCGGCCGGCCAGCTCCCCCTGGACGTACGGGAGATCGGCTGCCACCTGCTGTCGGTGACCGGACGCAAGTATCTGCGCGGGCCACGCGGGACCGGTTTCCTCTACGCGTCCCGCGAGGTGCTCCCTGCCCTGGATCCCCCGCTGCTGGACCTGCGGGCGGCCACCTGGCAGGACGGCGACACCTACGCGTTACAGCCGAACGCCCGGCGCTTCGAGTCGTGGGAGAAGAACGTGGCGGGTCTGCTCGGTCTCGGCGCCGCGATAGACGAGGCACGCGACCTCGGCGCGGACCGCATCAGGGCCCGGGTCTCGCAGCTCGCCGACCGCCTCAGGGACGGGTTGTCGACGCTCGGGGACGTCACGGTGCGGGACAGCGGCGCGGTCCGGAGCGGCATCACCACGTTCACCAGGCACGGGCGCGACGCGGAGGAGCTCGTGAAGGGGCTGGGCGAGGCAGGGGTGACCGTCGCGACCGCCTTCCCGTCCCGCGCCAGATTCGACACGCGCCCGGACAAGCCGGCCGAGGTCGTACGGGCGTCGGTGCACTACTACAACACCGAAGCCGAGGTGGAGAAGCTCGTCGATACCGTCGGCGGGCTGTAAGACATGGCGGCGGGGCCTGGCCTCGTGGCCGCATCGGGCTTTACGGACAGCGAGATGGCTGGACTATGACGTACAGGTTCCTCACCGTGGACGACCACGGTGCCGAGCCGGATCCGGGCGCTCCGTGGGCACCCCGGCACCGGGTCCACGAGCACACGCACCAGTCCCTGGTCGTCAGTACGGCGACCGGAGTGTTCCGCACGGATCCGAGAGCCCTGACGGAACGTTTCTTCGATATGCATCTGGCGACCTCGCCCTGGGGAACGCACGAGGTGGTCTTCAAATGGCCTGTGCCGGTGGCCGGGGTGGGGCCGGTGACCGGGGCGGTTTCGGGGGCAGCGCCGGTTTCGCGACCGGTTTCGGGGCCGGGTGGATCGGGGACTGACCCGCACCGGCTCACGGCCTCGCTCGTCGAGCGTTACGGCGGCGAGGCGTGGACGGTGGGCGGGCACTTCCTGATCGCCCTGCGCACGGACTTCGCGGGCAGCGCGCAGACCCCGCACTTCCCGCTGGGCCGCCTGGCGAGCGTTCGCGCGGGCCTCGCCTCCGGGGACCGCCGCGCCCTCTACCTGGGCTGGCTGGCCCTGCTGGGGCGGCCCGAGCTGTACGGCCCGGGTGAACTGCGGGAGCTGGAGCACGAGACGGAGCCGCCCGTCCCGCAGGGCTTGGGCGCACTGGACTCCGGTCTCCGTCTGCTGGCCCGGATCCTCTGCGTGCACCCCCGGCTGCTCAGCAGCGCGGCGGCAGCTGAACCGGCCCGCCCGCGTTCCGTCGCCTCCCTGCTGCGCGCGGCGACGGACCTGCCAGAGAGCGGGGCGGACAGCCGGCAATTCCCTCAGACTTCGGGCCGTGGGCCCTCGTACGACGTTGCGAGCAAGGAACAGCGGAAGGAAACGCACATGCCTATAGAAAGCCTCTCTTGGGGGCAGCCGACCCGATGAGGACATTCTGGCTTTTCACGGGCGCCAACGCAGTGTCGACGATGGGGAACACGTTCCTCTACGTCGCCATCCCCCTGGCACTGCTCGAATCCACCGGGTCCGCGTTCCTGGCTGTTCTGAGCGTCGCCGCGCAGACCCTGCCGTATCTCCTGGCTCCCCTGCTCGGTCCCTTCATCGACCGCTACGACCGGCGCGTCCTCTTCGCGGCCGGTGAACTGATCCAGGCCGCGGCCGTCGCGCTCATCCCGGTGGCACTCTGGTACTCCCAGATCCCGGCCGTGTTCGCCGCGCTCTTCGTGATCGGACTCGCGAACGTCGTGTCGGACGTCGCGGGTGACTACGGGCTGATCCCGATGCTCGTGCCGAGCGAGCGACTGGACCGCGCGTCCAGCCAGTTCACCTCGCTCCTGCTGACCGCCCGGTTCGTCGGCCCCGCGCTCGCGGGCGTCGTCGTCGCCTCCCTCGGTACGACCTGGGCCCTCGAACTCAACGCCCTGACCTTCCTGTTGACCGCGCTCACCACCGTGGTCATGCCGTACGTGGCCCAGGAGCCGACCGAGGCGTCCCTGGCACAGATGCTCAAGGAGGGTGTGGCCTACTTCTGGTCGCAGACCGATCTGCGACGGCTCGCCCTGGTCCTGGCCCTCTACAACGTGGGAGCCGGCGCGCTGGAGTCCACCCTGCTGACGGTGGGCGGAGGCGAGTGGGACTGGTCGCCGAAGCAGCTCGGCATCGCGGTGTCCATCGCCGCCGTCGCCGCCGCGGCCGGAGCGGGACTGAGTTCCCGTACGTTGGTCGGGGGCAACCGGAAACGCCAGCTCATGGTGTGGCTGGTGATCTGCGGCGTGGGCGCGGTCGGCCTGCTCGCCCCCTGGCCGCTGGCCGTGGTCACCGGCTTCGCGGTGCTCTGCTTCGGGGAGGGCGGCATCAACGCCGCGACCATGGCCTACCGGCAGCAGGTCATCCCCGACCACCTGTCCGGGCGGGTGAACGCCGTGATCCGTACGTTCATCACCGGAGCCGTCCCCGTCTCCTCCCTCGTCCTCGGCTTCACCGTCACCCTCGGCAGCTCGGCGTGGGTCTTCGTCCCCGTCCCGATCATGGTCGGTACCGCGATCCTGCTGTGGTCGGGAATGCGCCGGACGGAAAAGCCCCAGCCCGCAGCGGGACCGGTTTCCGACGAAAGGATTGCGCGATGAAGAAGGTTCTCCTCGTCAACACGAGCAGCGATGTCGCGGCCAGGCGCCTTCAGGAGCGCACCGACATCCAGCTCTCCGTCATCACGAGTCCGAATTACCGGGGCTTCTACGACGACGGCACGGATGTCACCTATGTGGACGACGTCGAAGACCTCACCCAGGTCCGGCTCGCAGCTCTCGGCATCCGCCGCCGCAACGCGTTCGACCACGTGGTCTCCCCCTCGGAATACAGCCTGCAGGCCGGGGGCTACGTCCGTTCCTACTTCGGCATACCGGGAGTGGGTTACGAGGCGTCCAACGCCCTGTCCAACAAGCACGTGATGAAGCAGCGGCTCCAGAGCGCCGGGATACCGGTGGCCCGCTTCCAGCAGCTGGCACAGCTGAGCGACGCGCGCGACGCCGCGCGGCACATCGGCTGGCCCCTGGTGGTGAAGCCAGTCATCGGCGGCGGCAGCGAGGACGTGTTCGTCGCCCGGAGTCCGGAGGAGGTGACCGAACTCGAAACGGCGGAGCGGTCGGCTTCACTGCGGAACTCGCCCTACCCGATGCTCGCCGAGGAATTCGTCGACATCGAGACGGAGTTCCACTGCGACGGAGTGGTGATCGGCGGCGAAGTCCGCTTCACCTCGGTCTCGAAGTACTTCGCTCCGCTGCTGCAGAGCGTGGGGAAGCTGGTCGGCTCCTACACCGTTCCCGCGGACGATCCGGACGCCAAGGAGATCCGTGACCTCCACACGGATGTGGTCTCCGCGCTCGGCCTGCGCGACGGCGTCACCCACCTGGAGGTCTTCAAGGTCGCGGGCGGCTACCTGGTGGGCGAGGTCTCGTGCCGGCCCGGAGGCGGCGGGATCGCGGACCTGGTCCGCACACACCACGGGGTCGACCTGTGGCACGTCCTCATCGAGACGTCCCTGGGCGAGGCTCCCGCGATCGCTCCGCAGTCGATGGACGGCTGCTCCGCCGTGTACTTCCTGCCCCGACCGCAGGGCGTCATCACCGAGCTGAGCTCCGCCGACGAGCTCCTGGAATGCCCCGGCGTGATCCACGTCGAGGTGCGCTCCCGGCCGGGCGACGTGGAAACCGGAACCCTGCACTCGGCGAGCCAGGCCGGCTTCGCCCTGCTCCACGCCGGCACGGAGGAAGAGGTCACCCGGAACGTCGCGGAACTCACCCGGCGCTACCGGATCACGACGGCCTGAGCACAGAAGCAACCCGGCGCCGCTCCCGGCCCGCCATGTCACGATCACGACGGGCCGGGGGCGCACCAGCACAGCGCGATCGGCTAGGCTGTCTGCGGTCAGTGGGCTACCAGGCCGCTGCCCGGGAAAGTGTCCGCGAGGACGCCGCCCCGGCGGCATCCGGACACCAGCTGACCAGGAGGTTTGCCACACCGGCCGACGATCCCCCGGGATTATCGGCACGATGCCACGCAGACCCCCGCCTTCGTAGCTCAGGGGATAGAGCACCGCTCTCCTAAAGCGGGTGTCGCAGGTTCGAATCCTGCCGGGGGCACAAAGGAAAGGGCCCGGGCCGATCATGGTCCGGGCCCTTTTTGACGGCGCCATTCGACGGCAGTCGTGTCTCGGGCGCCCGGCAGACGGCGCGTGAGCAGGCGGTCCATGTGGCTGGTCGTCGCCCGTCGGGTGTCCTGGACGATGGGCGAAAAGGGGGGAGCCGGTCTCACTGACTCCCACCCTCTTCTCGGTGTCTCTCAGTGTTTCCCGACAGATCGCCGCCACGCTCCTCAGCCCTCGGAGCTCAGCACTTCCCCGCCCCGGCCGTCCCGCGGAAGGATCAGGGCTGGTACCAGAACCTGTCTTGCACCGATCCGTTAGCGCCGACGAACCAGGTTTCCATGCTGCCCGGGATCCGCGACACCGCCGTGACCGAACCGGTCGTCGACGCACTGCCCGCAGGAGCCAGCTCGAAGCCCTGCCAGTTGCCACCCTCGTACCAGAACCGGTCCTGCACCGAACCGTTCGCCCCGACGAACCAGGTTTCCATGCTGCCCGGGATCCGCGACACCGCCGTGACCGAACCGGTCGTCGACGCACTGCCCGCAGGAGCCAGCTCGAAGCCCTGCCAGTTGCCACCCTCGTACCAGAACCGGTCCTGCACCGAACCGTTCGCCCCGACGAACCAGACCT
>NZ_JBEZIJ010000007.1:0-168382 GCF_040650955.1 Streptomyces sp. NPDC048560 | reverse complement strand
GTCCGTTCGCCCCGACGAACCAGACCTCCATGCTGCCCGGGATCCGCGACACCGCCGTGACCGAACCGGTCGTCGACGCACTGCCCGCAGGAGCCAGCTCGAAGCGCTGCCAGTTGGCACCCTCGTACCAGTAGGCGCTCTGCACAGACCCGTCAGCGCCGATCCACCAGATCTCCATGCTGCCCGGGATCCGCGACACCGCCGCAATCGAACCGGTCGTCGACGCACTGCCCGCAGGAGCCAGCTCGAAGCCCTGCCAGTTGGCACCCTCGTACCAGAACCGGTCCTGCACCGAACCGTTCGCCCCGACGAAGAACGTCTCCATGCTGGCCGGAATCCGCGACACCGCCGCAACCGAACCACTCGTCGACGCACTACCCCCTGGGGCCAGCTCGAAGCCCTGCCAGTTGGCACCCTCGTACCAGAACCGGTCCTGCACCGAACCGTTCGCCCCGACGAAGAACGTCTCCATGCTGGCCGGAATCCGCGACACCGCCGCAACCGAACCACTCGTCGACGCACTACCCCCAGGGGCCAGCTCGAAGCCCTGCCAGCCGGGATTGCGGGCCTCGAAGGTGAGTTCGTAGCGGCCACCGTCGCCGCTGATGTCGACCGAGGCCCGGATAGCCTCGCCGGCCTCTGCTCGCCGCAGCTCGTCGGCCGAGAACCGCAGCTCCCGTATCCCGACCCTGTCATCGAAGTTCGGCGCGCCGGTGGGCGTGCCCATCGCAGAGTCGATGTCACGGATCAGCGCCGCGACCTTGTCCGCACGGCTGGCGGTGAGGCTGCCGAGCACCGACCCGCCGACCACGCCCTTGACGACCCCGCGCAGGGCCTCTGGGTCGCCGTCGTCGTTCTCCATCAAGCCGACGACGAAGATGGCACTGTCCGGGTCGGTCAGCGGGGCCGGCTGCCCGTTGATCCCCCAAAATGACAGCGCCGCGCCTGGGGCGTCATGCGTCTCCTCGTCGTCCACATCGCCGAACCCGTAGCGGACCACGTCAAAGGCCGGCAGCGGGACCGCGAACCCTTCGACGTTGACGGAGGACGCGAGGTTGACAGCTGTGACGAGCGCGTACGGCTCGTCGGCGCCGACCTCGTCTGTCTCCTCATGGCAATGGATGCTGCGCAGATACGCCTGGATCATCTTTCTGCCCTTTCGTTCCTCGGTGGACAACCTCGCGGCCCATGGGCGAAGCGGGAGAGTGCGAAGTGCGGCGAGGGCCTGATCCGCGCGGGTCAGCCGGACAGTGAGCCCCTCGGGTTTCAACGTTCTACCGGAGTCCGATGACGGACCCCACGTCGACGCGTCCCCTTCGCCCAGAAGCGTTCTTGATTGATTGCGGCTCTATTCCGTCGCCGACGTCACCGTCGCGTAGTAAATCGAAACACGCGGAGACATTCTGCTGGCACCGGGAACCGAACACTTCATCATCATGCGCTTCTCCCGCAGGCGGCGCACCTGGGTGAATCGTCGACTGAACTTGCCCACTCAATAGGGTAGTTCGGCGATAAATAATTGGCGCTTCATTAATTTATGTAACCCTCAGCTTAGTTCAAACCCAAACGGATCTCGTGACGCACACCGAGGGTCGTTCCGGTGCACACAAGGCCGAACTCGCCGTCGTTTACTACTCGCAGAGTGGAGTGGCCGCCAACCCATCTGCCCTGAAAGCGTTTTCTCACCTGGAGGAGAACCGTCCACTCTCTCAATCGTGATTTCCAGGTCATACACGCCCGTCGCGGAGCGGCTACTCTCGAACCGGCCCTTTCACATGCTCACGTCCGGACCGGTCACCACGTGGCCGGCCGTCGCTCAGAGGTACGGGCCCGCGAGGAGCGTCAGCGGAACGCCCACGGCGAACGGCGTCAGGCTCAGGACCCACCACGGCTGGTGCCGGGGTTGGCGGGAGAAGGCGAACGACAGCGCGCCCGCGCCGGCGGCCAGCACCGCGTAGCCCACGTACCACCCGCGCTCCATCGCGTCGCGCCCCCAGAGGCTGATCCCCGCGCTCCTCAGTTCCGCGTCGATCGCCGCCCCGGTGAACTGGTCGCCCCACGCCGCCGTCACGGACGCCACCTGGCAGATCGCCAAGCCCGCCAGCGAGAGGAGCAGGGGCGTGGGGAAGCGCTCCTCCATCGCGTGCCGCGTGCGCCAGACCAGGTAGATCACCACGGCTACGACCGCCGGTGCGACCGAGACGAGGCAGGCCGCCGTATAGAGCGTCGAGTACGCCGCGTCTCCGGCCGCGGAGGGCGCGCCGCTGGTCGCTGCCGCACCGAGAGCCTCGGCGCGGTCGAGGAGCCGCCAGGTCTCGGGGATCACCGCGAACAGGAGCAGCAGCCATACTCCGACCGCCGCGGCGACGAGCCATCGTTGCGCGGGAGCAGTGAAACGACGGAGGTCGAGCACCTGGTCAGGCGTGGTCATGAGCGGATGATAGCCACACGCTCCGGGCCACGACCGAGCTCCGTCCACCGGCCTCGGCAGCGGGATCCTGGCATCGGCAGCGGCAGCCCGGCCTCGTCAGCGGGAGCCTGCCCTACGTTGCCGGGGCCGGGTCGCCCTCCAGTCTGCGGAGGCGTTCCTTGTCGCAGGTGCGGGGGCAGGTGATGCATGCCTCCGCGGGGCGGATCGTGTAGTAGAGGCAGCACCCGAGCCTGGTGCGTGTCGGGTGACGGGCGCCGTCCCTGGTCGTGAGGTGGCGGAAGGCCGCGCCGGCCGGGAAGGGGGCGAGGGGGCCGGGCAGGAGGGTCTCCGTCGCCTGTAGGGCCTCCGTCTCCCGGCCGAGCATTCGGCCGAGGTACCAGATCGCGGAGACGAGGTCGTCGCCTGCCATGCCCCACAGAGCCCGGGGTCCCCGGCGCAGCCGGGGCGCCATCGCGGTCAGCAGGGGGCCCACGTGGTCGGCGACCGCGGTGCGGAGTTCGGTGCGGAGCTCCTCCTCGTCCGCCACGACCCGGGTGCCGGGGAGGCCTGCGGCCGGGTCGCCGGGGAGGCAGGAGAACGTGCCCGGCGTGATGTGCAACACGCCTGCGAGCAGGTCGACTTGGACGTCACGCGGGTCGACGTGCGGCACGCGGCGGTCCAGGTGCCAGGCGCCGCCCATCAACAGGCCGGTGGTCCAGAGGTAGTCGTGCAGGGCCCGGGACGCGGCCACGTCGGGGCGGGGGTCGTGGTCGTGGCGGGCGCGGATGCGTGACGCCTCCGCCTCGACGAATGCGGCGAGGTGGTGCGGGTCCGCCGCCAACTGGTTCGCGGTGGGGCCAAGTTGCGGAGAGTGGGCGCCCGGCCGGGCGAGGGATACTCGCAACGCATCGCAGTGGGCGACGAGGCGCAGGTAGGTCTCGGCGAGCGGGGGCGCACTCTGCGCGGCGGGGCCGGTCGGTGGGGCGGCCGGGGCCACGGTCATCGGCACTCCTTGAACGACAACACACGATCTTCGAGGAAGGTAAGGCTCACCTTATCCAGGATTTCGCAGCTCGCGACCACGCGGCGCGGCGGACGCGGCGCCCAGGTCGGGCCGGGCGGGCCGATCGACACGGTTAGGCTTGCCTAACCTGCGGCGATGGCCGTCGGCGTCGGGCTGCCGAAGCAACAGCAGCGAAGCGGTAGTAACAGAAGTCACCACGGGGGTGGGCCGACGCCCGCGCCGACGGCCCGCCCCCGTCGTCTCCGCGCCCTCGGTCGTCCTTCGGAAGTGGTCCCCATGCGGTTGTACGTCCTCGCCCTCAATCCCACCGACTCGGTCACCGAAGGCTTCCTCCCAGCGGCACGCCGGCTCGGCCTCGGCGTCACTCTGCTCACCGACCGGCCCGAGCCCCACCTGCTCGCCCACCCGGACATCGAGACCCTCCCGTGCGACGTACGCGACTTCCGCGCCGTCATCACCCGCATCGCGACGCACCACGAGCCGGCCGCCGTCTTCACCAACAGCGACCACCTCCAGACCCAGGCCGCGCTGGCGGCCGACTTCTTCGGCCTGCCGGGCAAGGACTGGCGCGCCACCCTGCGCGCCAAGGACAAGGCGCAGATGCGCCGCCACCTCGCAGCGGCCGGAGCCGACGCCGTGTGGTCGGCCGAGCTGCCGCCGGGCACGCCCGCCGACGCCCTGGCCGCCGCTGCCCCGTACCCCTGTGTGGTGAAACCCCGGGAGGGGGTGGCCAGCGAGGACGTCGTGCTCGTCACCGGCCCCGAGGAACTGGCGCTGCGCTGCGAGGAGATCCGGGCGCGGCGGCCGGACGGGGCGCTGGTCGTCGAGGAGTACCTCGCCGGGGAGCTGTACACCCTCGAGACGCTCGGCGACGGGCACGTGCGCCACGTCCTGGGCGGCTTCCACACCGAGCTGTCCGCGCCCCCGTTCTTCATCGAGGAGCGCATGACGTTCGTGCCCTCGCATCCTGCGGCGATCCTCCGGCAGGTACTGACCCAGCTGGACGTCCTCGGCGTCGGGTTCGGCGCCTGCCACACCGAGTTCGTCGTGCGCGAGGGGAGGGCCAGGATCATCGAGGTCAACTACCGGGCGATCGGCGACCAGTGCGACCTGCTGCTGGAGCAGCTGCTCGGCATCCCCCTCTTCGAACACATCCTGCGTACGCACCTGGGTGAGCCGCTTCCCGCCTCGCTCGGCGCCCGTACCGACGGCCGCGCCCTGATCGACTACCCGTGCGCCGGGCACGCCGGCACGCTCACGTCGGCGCCCGGGGCGACGGACCTGCGCAGCGACGGTGTGGCCCTGACGTACCGGCCGCTGCGTGGCACCGGGGAGCGGCACGAGCTGTACGGCACCAACCGGGACTACCTCGGGGTCGTCCGCGCCACCGGCAGCGACCAGGGCGCCGTGGACCGGGTCGTGGCGGACTTCCTCGCCGCGCGGCGCTGGGAGATAACGCCGTGACGGCCCCGGCGACGACGGAGCACGGAAGCGCCGAGGGAGAGCTCGTCCTGCGCGTACTCAGCGCGCTCCTGCGCGAGGACGTGGCCGGGCTGCGCACCCGCAGCACGGTCGTGGAGGCGCCGGACGGCCGCTGGCTGCGCCTGCCGGCAGGCGCCCCGGACGCTGACCGGCCGGCCCACGACGCTCTGTTGCTGCCTGTCGGCGACGACGGCTACCAGTGCGAACTGGCCGCCCGGCTCCCCCTGCTGAGACGCGAGTCCGACGGGATCCGGCTGCACACGTCCGACGCGATCCTCACCGCGCTCGCGCAGCTCGCCGACCCCGCCGACCGGGCCGGCTTCGCCGCCTTCGCCGAGGAGTGCCGCCAGACGCTCGCCACCGTGCGACTGCACGACGCGACCCGCGACGAGGTCGCCACCGCTCTCACCGCCCGCTACGGCAGCGGTCCGGCCGCCTGGACGGGGCCGGCCGGCGGCCTGGCGCACGACACGCTCGCCGCCCGCCTCGACCACCCCGTGTACCCGACGGGCCGCGGCCGGTCGGGTCTCACCGTCGGGCAGCTACGCCGGTACGCACCCGAGTTCCATCCCGCCTTCGCCCTGCGGACGCTCGCCCTGCTCCGGGACGCCGTCACCGTGCGGGGGCCGGACTCCTGGCTCTCACCGTCGGCGGCCGGACTGCCTGAGCTGGAAGGCACCCATCTCGCCCTGCCCGTACACCCGCTGACGTTCGGCGCCCCGCTGCTGGAAGCCCTGCGCGCCACCGGCCTCGAACGGAAGGCGGTCCTGGCCGAGCGGGCCGGCCCGGAGGTCGTACCGACCCTGTCGATGCGCACCGTCGCCCTCACATCCGACCCCACCCTCCACCTCAAACTGCCGCTGGCCACCGCCACCCTCGGCCTGCGCAACCGGCGCACCATCAAGCCGGGCACGCTGGTCGACGGCGCCGCGGGTCAGCGGCTGGTCGAGACGGTGACCGGCCGCGAACCACGCTTTCGCGATTCGATCCTGCACGCCGACGAGACGCGGTACGCGCACGCCGGGCACGAACTGTTCGCCGTCCTCCTGCGCCGCTGTCCGGCCGGACTCGACGATGCCGTCGTCCTGCCGATGGCGGCGCTCCTGAGCCGGGCCCCCGACGGCCGACTGCTCTGCGACCACCTCGCCGACCGCTTCTACGCCGGCCGGACGACCGATCTCCTCGACGCCGTCCTGACTCTGCTCTTCGACTGGCAGACCACCCTCTTCGGATACGGCATCGCCCTGGAGTCCCACCAGCAGAACATCTCCCTGGTATTCGACCGGCACGACCACGGGCAGGCACAACGCCCCCGTCTGCGGCTGTTGTTCAAGGACAACGACGGGCCCCGCGTCAACGCGTCCCGGATGCGCGACGCACTGGGCGAACAGGCGCCTTCTGAAAGCGACTTCGCCGACCCGAGGATCTTCTGTGAAGGCGACGGCCCGGTCGTCGACCTGTTCACCACCATCACCGTCCACCTGTGCGCGGGCGCGTACGCCTTCGGGCTCGCCCGGCACGGCCGCGCCCCGCTCGACGTGCTGCTGCGGCTCGTACGCGACCGGCTGGGCGAGGCCGTCGACCGCCTCGGTACGGCCCCGGGTGAGCCCGGGAACGTACTGCGCAGGCAGGTCCTCGACGCGCCGCGGCTGCCGGTCAAGGCCATGGTCAGCGCAGGGACGCTGCTCACCAAGGAGCGTTCCGGCGCGGCCGACATCAACAAGCACTACACGACCGGGCCCAACTACCTGCTGCGCGGGGCGTGAGGCGTGATGAGGTCGGGGACCGGAACGACTGCGGGGATCAGGACGACGGCGGGGGCTGCCAGGCAGAAGCGGGCGGCCACGGCGCGCGCCGGGCGGCGGCCGAACGCGGGCCGGACGCCCGCAGCGCTGAAGAGACCGGCGCCGTCCAGGGCCCTCGCCCCGACACAGGCGGCGGCGCGGGCGGCCCAAGCCCCGACACGCGCAGCGCTCCTCCTCGCTCCGACCGCCTTCGCCCCGCCGGCCCCGCCGACCCTCCTCGCCCCGCCGGCCCCGCCGCAGCCCGCACCAGCGCGTTCGGGCCGGCCGCCCCCTGCTCGTCGGTACCGCCGTGCCCGTGGGGAGAGCGGTGCCGACCACCGCTCTCCCCACCCCGGTACGCCGCTCCCCCGCATCCGCACCCACACCCGCTGGAGCCGTTGATGTCACTGCCCACCGGCACCGCCCGCGCACACCTCTCGTCACCGGCGGATCTCCCCGGCGCCGACCAGGCCGTGGCGCACACCCTGCTGAACTGTCTGCTCCGTGAGGTCTCGGGGCCCGAGCACCAGACGGCCGTCGTCGACCGCCATCTCCTGCTGCGGCTGCCCCGGCGCGGCGTGCTGCTGCGCGTGGCCCTGCGCCGCACCTCGCTCCTGGGATCCCACCGCTTCCGCGGCCCGGTCTCCGAACGGCACGAGGACGGCTGGAAGGAGGTGGACTGGCTCCGCCTCGCCGAGCACACGCACGCCGAACTCTCCCTGCGTACGGGGGTGGCCAACGACGAGTTCCTTGCACAGGTCCGCTCCAGCCACGAGGGGGTGTCCGCCGCCCTCGCCGCGCCCCGGCCCCCTTCGGCCGCCACGAGCAGCGCCCTCGCCACGTATCTGGCCTCCGAGCAGTCCCTCCTGTTCGGTCACCGCTTCCACCCCACGCCGAAGGCCCGGACCGGCGACCCGGCCGCGTGGTCCTCGTACGCCCCCGAGGCCGCCGCCTCCTTCCCGCTGCGGATGCTCGCCGTGCGCGACCATCTGATCGCCGAGGAATCGGCCGGCGCCGGGGCCACCGACCCGCTCGACCGGCTCCACCCGGTACCCCAGGGCTACCGGCTGCTGCCCGTGCACCCCTGGCAGTACGAGCTGCTGCGCGAACACCCCGCGCTCCGCGAACGCCTCGGCCGTGGCGACCTCCTCGACCTCGGCCCCGGATCGGAACCCTTCACGGCCACGGCGTCCGTCCGCACCCTGTACAACGGCGACACCTTCCTCAAGTTCAGCCTCAACATCCGCATCACCAACTGCCTGCGCAAGAACTCCAGTTACGAGCTCTCCGGCGCCGTGGCCCTGACCCGCGTCCTGGCGCCGGCCCTCGACGGGCTCGCCACGCGCTTCCCCGGCAGCGCGATGCTCCGCGAGCCCGCGTACCGCAGCCTGGCGCTGCCGGGACCGGACGGGCGGCCCGACCTCGGACTCCTGGAGGGCTTCGGCGTCATCGTCCGCGAAGGGCTGGCCGAACGCCTGCTGCCCGGGGCGACTCCGCTGCTCGCGGGGGCCGTCGCCGACGAGTTCCCGACCGGCCCCGGCCACATCTCCCGGCTGCTCGACGGCGGCGGGCCGCAGGCCGCGCTCGGCTGGTGGGCGGCCTACCTCCGGCTGCTGCTGCCGCCCGTCCTGGCCGCGTACTTCGACCACGGCCTCGTACTGGAACCGCACCTCCAGAACGTCCTCGTCTGCGTCGACGCCGACGGACTCCCCGTCCAGGTGCTCTTCCGCGATCTGGAGGGCACCAAGCTCCTGCCCGAGTTCCACGCCGGAACGCTCGCATCGCTCCCGCCCGAGGTCGCGGGCCCGCTCACGTACGACGCGCAGCGCGGCTGGGACCGGGTCGTCTACTGCCTGCTCGTCAACCACGTCTCCGAGCTGCTGGCCGCCCTCGCCGACCTCCACCCGGAGACCGAGACGGCGCTCTGGGCCCAGGTGCGCACCACCCTCCGGGAGTACGCCGACGAGCACGGCTGCCCGCCCCGCCTGAGCGCCCTGCTGGCCGGTGTGCCGCTGCCCGCCAAGGCCAACCTGCTCACCCGCTGGGGGCGCCGGGCCGACCGCGAGGCCCCCTACGTCCGTCTCCCCTCGCCCCTCGGGCCCGTCCGGCAGACCCTGGCCCCGGAGCAGCTCTCCACAACCACCCGTCCCGACTGCCTCGCCGCCCCCAGGAGTGACCGATGACGCCACCCACCCCCGCCGTTCGCGCCCACTCCCTGGCCCTCGCCGGGGACGAGCTGCCCGCCTACCTCTATGACCTGGCCGCCCTGCGCGCCCACGCGGCGGAGGTACGGGCGGCGCTGCCCGAGCGCGTCGAGCTGTACTACGCGGCGAAGGCCAACCCCGAGCCCGAGGTCCTGGTGGCCCTGCGGCCCTACGTGGACGGGTACGAGGTCTCGTCCGGCGGCGAGCTGGCCCATGTGCGCGAGGCCGTTCCCGGGCGGCCACTGGCCTTCGGCGGACCCGGCAAGACACCGGCGGAGATCGCCGCGGCCCTGGATCTCGGCGTGGAGCGCTTCCACGTGGAGAGCGAGCACGAACTGCACCTGCTGGCGCACCTCGCACGGCTGCGAGCGCCCGACGCCCGGATCGCGGTCCTCCTGCGCTTCAACCTGCCGCTAGCGGCCGGGACGCTGGAGGGCAGCGCGCTGGCCATGGGCGGCCGTCCGACCCCCTTCGGCCTCGACCCCGGCCAGGCGGACACCGCCGTCCGTCTGCTCACCGACGGCACCTACCCGCACCTCGAACTGCGCGGGGTTCACGCCCACCTGGCGAGCGGCCTCGACGCACCCGAACAGCTCGCGGTGGCCGATTCGGTCGTCTCCTGGGCGCTCGCCCTGGCGGGGCGTCACGGCGTCCCCCTGCCCGAGGTGAACGTCGGCGGCGGCATGAACGTCGACTACACCCGCCCCGGCGACCGCTTCGACTGGGCCACGTACGGCAAGGGCCTCGGCGCCCTCACCGAGGCCCACCCGGGGCTGCTGCTGCGGATCGAGCCGGGCCGGGCCCTCACCGCCTACTGCGGCTGGTACGCCACCGAGGTGCTGGACGTGAAGCGGAGCCACGGCGAGGAGTTCGCGGTCGTACGCGGCGGCACGCACCACCTGCGCACCCCGGCCGCCAAGAGCCACGACCAGCCGTGCGCCGTGCTCCCCGTGGACACCTGGCCCCATCCCTGGCCTCGCCCCGAGGCGCGGCAGGGCACCGTGACGCTGGCCGGCCAGCTCTGCACCCCGAAGGACGTGCTGTCCCGCTCCGTCCCCGCGCCCGGGCTCCGGGCCGGCGACCGGGTCGCCTTCGCGCTCACCGGCGCGTACGCCTGGAACATCTCGCACCACGACTTCCTGATGCACCCCCGGCCAGGCTTCCACTTCCTGGGGTAGCGCCGACGCCCGGCCGGCCCCCGCCGATCACCGCCGTACCGCTACTGCCCCGCACCCGTGCCCGGCTACGGTGAGCGCATGACCACAACTGTCGCGGCCGACACGGGAGTAGGGCCTCTGCTGCGGGGCTGGCGCGAACGCCGCCGTCTCAGCCAACTGGAGCTCGCACTGCGCGCGGACTCCTCGGCCCGGCACATCAGCTTCGTCGAGACGGGCCGCTCGCGCCCCAGCCAGGAGATGATCCTGCGGCTGGCCGAGCACCTGGACGTCCCGGTCCGCGAGCGCAACTCCCTGCTGCTGGCGGCGGGATACGCACCCACCTACCCGGAGACCCCGCTCGACGACCCGGCGCTGGACACCCTGCGCGCCGGTCTGCTGCGGCTGCTCACCGGATACGAGCCGTACCCGGCGCTCGTGGTGGACGCCACGTACAACGTGGTCGCCGCCAACAACGGCATGGCGATGATCCTGGAGGGCGTCCCGGAGCGGCTGCTCGCCCCGCCGCTCAACGCGATGCGCCTGACCCTCCACCCGGAGGGCCTGGCGCCGAGGATTCGCAATCTGCGGGAGTGGCGTGGCCACCTCCTCGCCCAGATGGAGCGTCAGATCGCCCTGGCCCGCTCCGACGCGCTGCGCGAGTTGTACGAGGAGGTGTCGGCGTATCCGGTGCGGGACGCCGGCGTGGAGCCGGCGGAGCCGGTCCCGTACTTCGCACTGCCGCTCCGGATCGAGCACGACGGCCGGGTGCTGTCGTTCATCTCGTCGATCTCGACGTTCAACACACCCATGGACGTGACGGTGGCCGAGCTGGCCATCGAGACGTTCCTGCCGGCGGACCGGGAAACGGCCGCGTACCTCCGCTCGCTCAGCGCCTGAGCCGCAGGGCGCCGAACTGCAGGGCCGCGAACCCTCCGACGGTGGCCGCCTGCATCAGCCCCCACACCGCACCGGCCGTGGTCGGCGTGAGCCAGAGGGCGAGTGCGGCGATGCTCGCCACGGCCCAGACGAGGTTCGCCTCGATCACGAGGCGGGTGAGGAAGGCGGAGGGCTCGCGCCGGGTGGCGAGCCGGCCGACGGCGGCGGCGAAGGCCAGGAGGAAGGCGCCGAGCAGGAGCAGCAGCGTCCGGTCGACGCCCAGCAGGCGGCCGAGCGGCCCGGACGCGGCCACGTAGGCGAGGCCGTTGACTCCGGTGACCACTGCGTCGAGCGCGAGGAACCGGCGGAGCATCGTGAGCGGCTCGGCTGTGCGGGCCAGGCCGGAGAGGGTGGTCACGGACATGGGAATCAGGCCTCCATCGGGGACGTACACGCTGGTCGGGGGCCGGATCCCGAGGCGGGGTAAGCCGCCTCGGAACCCGGTGTGACCACCATGCCGCTCGCCTCGGAACGGGTCGATTACCCCGGAGGTAATGAGCGCCTCAGCGGTCCGCGGCCTCCTGCGCACCCTCGTCGGCCTCGGCCTCCGTCGCCGTCTCCGCCTCCGCCTCCCACCGCAGCAGGTCTCCCGGCTGGCAGTCGAGCACCTCGCAGAGCGCGGCGAGTGTCGCGAAGCGCACGGCCTTGGCACGGCCGTTCTTGAGCACCGCCAGGTTGGCCGGGGTGATCCCGACGCGGTCGGCCAGCTCACCGACGGACAGCTTCCGACGGGCCAGCATCACGTCGATGTCGACGACGATCGGCATCAGATCACCTCGTCCAGCTCGGCCTTCATCCGGGCCGCCTCGACATCGCGCGCGACCGCCTGCGCGAGCAGCATCCGCAGGACGAGCACGATGAGCGCCACCCCGAGGACCGCCAGCCCGGCCCCGCCGAGCAGCAGGACGATTCCGGGCGCCACGGCCTCACCCGGGGCCAGCACGACTCCGAGCGTGAACACCAGGAGGGCGGCCGCCACGAAGGCGCCGATGATGACGTGTACGTACCGGAAGGCGGCATCGGAGAACACCGTCCCGAGCCGCACCATCGTCACCAGCCGCCACACGCAGACCAGGACGACCTGGGCCGTCAAGACACCCAGCACCACGATCACCAGGAACGGCGCGCGCAGGTACGCGTAGTCCTCGTTCAGCCCGTCCAGGTCGGCGGCGAGCAGCGGCACCATCACCGCCTCAACGAACACCGAACCGGCGAGCAGCACCACGAGCACCGCCCGCAGTGCGAGCACAGTCAGCTTCCCCATCACGTCTCCCTCGATCGACCCACGATCGAAATCTATCGAGAAACGATAGGTTCGGCAAGGTGAGATCCGAGAGCGGGCTCCGGCCGCACAGGCCGGAAGCAGGAGTCACCGAGAGACGGGAACCGTTCAGAGGCAGGAACCGCTCAGAGACAGGCGACCTTCAGCTGGGCGGCCGCGTGATGCGCTCCGGCCAGTTCCTCGTCGCCCCAGTCGCGGCCCCGGTCGATCAACTGCACAGCGATGACGGGCCCCTTCACCGGGTAGCTCCCCACGTCGACCGGTGTGCCTCGGTGCTCGGTCTGGCGCACGGCGAAGCCCGTGTAGGCGGAGTCCGTGTCCTCGGGGTCGGAGAGCACCCGGTAGAAGGTGGGGGCGCCCGCCACATCGCGCTCCCGGTCGCTGCTCGGGACGAAGACGGTCAGCGCGCACTCCTGGAAGCCCTTGCCCAGGTGCCAGGACCAGAGGGCGGTGCCGCCCCTGTCCTCGTCGGGGCTGCCGGACATCGGGACCGCGGTGAACCGCCCGTCGCAGGAACCGTCCTCGGAGCCGCCGGAGTCGACGGTGTACCAGCCCGCGTCCCCGTTCTCGAAGCGTCCGTATTCGCGGTACACCCCCGTCGAGCAGCCGGGACCCGCCCACGCCGTGTAGCGGTAACGGGGGCTCTCCGGCGGCGGCTCCGTACCGTCGGGCGGCACCTCGGTGCCCTGTTCGATCAGGCTCGGCGCACCGCCCACGGGATCGGGCAGGGCATCGGCCCGGCCGGCCGTGTCCGGGCGGCCCCCACCGAGCTCCGCGCGGTCCGCCGACGCGAGGAACGAGACGACGGTGACCAGACCGCCCGCCGCCACCACGATCCCCGCCGCCAGCAGCACCTTGCGCCGCACCGGCAGGGTGGACACCCGGCCGGTCATCGTCTCTCGCGCGATCCACGAACCGTCCCCGGCCGTGGAGCGGGCCACGGATCCGCAGCCGGTACAGACCATCCCCGGCAACGCGCCCCGCCGTTCACTGCCGCAGTGTTGGCACCTCATGGCATGACACCTTGCCAGGGGCGTGGGCCCGGAGGGAGACATCGTGCGCAATTTACTTGCCCGAGCTGCATCACGCGGCCCGGGTCACCGCACGGGCGGACCGCCTCAGCCCAGTTCCTCGGGGCACGGCGTGCCTGGCCGGAACTGGTACGGGGCGGCCAGCCGGTACACACCCGGCCCGGGCGCGAGCAGTTCGGTCCACTCGTCGCCCTCCAGGTCCTCCTCCACCTTGATCAGGCAGCCGTGCAGGTTCTCGAAGGACTTCTCGGCGTCCCCGTCCTGCTCCGAACGGCGCTTGGACTCCTCGGTCTCCTGCGGGCGCTCGACGCTCCGGCCCTCGTCGTCGACCAGGGCCAGCCAGGGCGAGTACGGGATCCGGATCAGCACCCTGCCCGCCGCCTGCACGCGGATGGTCAGCTTGTCGGCCCCCGCCCGCTCCACCGTGGCGGGCGGATCGGCCATCGGCGCCGGGTCGAGGACGCGGTAGAGCGTCCAGTTGGCGTCGCCCCAGATCTCCTTCAGATACGGCTGGCCCTTCGCCACCAGCGCCGCCTCCTGCACCGCCCCGCTGGAGTCCGGTGAACCCTCGGGCAGCACGACGTAGTGCACGGCCCAGCGGTCCAGCCACTGGCGGTAGTTCACGGCGTTCAGCGTGTCGTCGTAGAAGATCGGGTTGCGTTTCATGTCGGCCTGACGGTTCCAGCCGCGGGCCAGATTGACATAGGGCGCGAGCGCGGACGCCTCCCGGTGGCTGCTCGCCGGCACCACTTCGACCCGGCCCCGTTCGGCCCGCGCCCGCTGGAGCTGATTGACCAGCGGGGCCAGTTCCCGGCTCCAGGAGGCGGTGGGGGCGGTACGCACTATGTCGTCGACGCCCTTGAAGCCGATCCAGAAGTTCAGCCCCACGAAGGCCAGCACGAGGGCGTACCAGCGGCGGCTGCGCGGCGCCGTGTACGGCAGCGCCGCGAGCAGGACGACCCCGGCGAAGAGCATCGCCATGCGCGACACGTTCGAGCCGATCTGGGAGTCGACCACGTACGTCAGGAGGGTCCCCACGCCGTACACGGCGGCGGCGGTGCGGACCGAGGCCCAGTCCTTCGGCACCAGTACGAAGACGAGGACCGAGAAGAGGAACGGCAGCGACAGCGTCCCGACCGACATCGGCTGCGTACCGGAGAACGGGAACAGCCACGAGGACAGCGCCACCACGAGGACCGGCGCGAGCCCCAGTGCGTACGCGCCCGGCCGCCGCTTGTTCAGGAACAGGGCGGCCGCCACCACTCCGAGGAACAGCCCGGCGACGGGGCTGCCAGCGGTGGCCAGCCCGGCCAGGGGCGCGGCGACGGCCGCCTTCGCCCAGCGCCTGTAACGCCAGCGGTGCGGCCAGCAGAAGACGGCGGCGACCGCTCCCAGCGCGAACATCATGCCGAGGCCGAACGTCACACGCCCCGAGAGGGCGTTGCACAGGTACGCGAAGGCCCCGGCGAGCGAACAGGCCACGGGATTGCGGACGGCCCGCACCCGCACCAGGATCAGCGCGGTGAGCGCCGCCGACACCGTGCCGACGATCATCATCGTCGTCCGGACGCCGAGGAGGGACATGAGGTAGGGAGACACCACGCTGTACGAGACGGGGTGCATACCCCCGTACCAGGCGAGGTTGTACGCGGTGCCGGGATGACGGCCCACAAACTCGGCCCAGGCGTCCTGCGCGGCGATGTCGCCGCCACTGTTCGCGAAGAAGAAGAACCACAGGACGTGGGTGACCGCGGCGGCAGCCGTCGCGATCGTCACAGGGTGACGGAGCAGGCGCTGCCGGCGGGTCAGGAGTGGCGGGGCGGCCACGGGCTCGGGGGTGCGCGGAGGAGGAAGCGGTATTCGCGTGGCACCACTGCTGCTCGTAACGCTTCCCTCGCCACCGTTCACTCCGGTGACACGGTCCGTCGCACGGCCGGGTCTCGGCTCCGCGGTGGTCACTACGGCTCTCTCCCCGTCCTCCGCCGGCCCCGTACTTCCTCAAGGACGCCGTCCAGGGGCCTTGAGTTGCCTGGGGACGCTAACACGTACCCCGGGCGGGCAGGAGGCGCCGGTGGCGGCGCCTCCTCCTCCACTTCGTCCGCGCCGCGCGGCGGACGGCGAGCGTCAGCCGATGCGCGTCAGCTTGTCGGCGAAGGCCGGCTCCGTGAGATCGCCCTGGAGGGCGACGGGCGCACTGACCTTGCCGACACCGGTGCCGACGGTCACCATGCCGACCTCCGTACCGGCCGCCGCGGTGTGGGAGATCCCCTTGCCGCTGTCCGTGACCGACAGTTCGACCTCCAGGCCCGACCAGCCGACGGCCTTCAGGTTCTTGGTGGCGACGACGGGCGTGCTGCGGCCGAAGCCGTCGTCCACGTACCCGACGACGTCACCCTTCTTCACGACGGTGGCCGAGGTGACGGCCTCCTGCGAGTCCTGGATCAGCTTGAGCCCGTTGGTCAGTGACAGCGCGAGGCTGTCGTAGAGCCGGCCCGTGCCCGCCTGCTGGCCCATGACGACGCCGTAGATCCGGTGCGTCTTGCCGTCCACGACCGTGTTCGCGGACCACAGCAGGCATCCGCCGGCAGGGGTGGAGGAACCCGTCTTGATGCCGCTCACGCCCGGCTCCAGCAGGAGCGTGTTGTTGTTGTAGATCTTGGTGTCGATGCCCTCGATGTCGACCTCGGGCATGTCCACGATCTTGCGGAACACCTCGTTCTGCATGACCGCCTGGGCCAGCTTCAGCTGGTCGTCCGCGGTGGAGACGGTGGTCTTCTCCAGCCCGCTCGGGTCCGTGTACGTGGTCCCGGTCATCCCCAGGTCCTTGGCCGCGTCGTTCATCTTGGCGACGAACTCGGCCTCGGTCGGGGAGTCCCAGCGTGCGAACAGGCGGGCGGCGTTGTTGCCCGACGGGATCATCAGGAGCTGGAGCAGGTCGCGCTGGCTGAGCTGCTGCCCCTTCTTGAGCGGGGCCGTCGACTCGTCCGTCAGCTTGGACTCGTCCTCGGCGCGCTGGTCCACGGTGATGGTCTCACCGGGCTCGTCACCCTTGAGCGGGTGCTCGCGCAGGACGACGTACGCGGTCATGACCTTCGCGACGCTGGCGATCGGGGCGGGCTTCTGCGCCCCTTCGGAACCGAGCGAGCCCACACCGTCGACGATCACCGCGGACTGCCCCTGGCCGGGCCAGGCGAGATCCAGCGCGTCACCCTTGAAGGTGTACGCCGACTCCGCCGTCAGCCTCAGTTCGGGCGTCGGCAGCGGGCGCACCATCTGCGCGATCGCAAAGATGATCACCGCGAGCAGAAGCAGCGGTGTCCAGATCTTGACCCTGCGGACCGCGGTGCGGACCGGGGTCTCCTCCGGCGGAGGAGTGTTCGTCAGTTCGGCGAGGAGGTCGAGCGGCGGCTTGGGCGGCAACGGCTGCTGCCGGGTCCGCTCGGCGCCGCCGAGCGCCGGGGCGGGTGCCTCGGCGGCCGTCGGCGAGGCGGCCCAGCTCGGGGCCGCGGGACGACCGGGGCCGTCCTTCCTGCCCGGCGTGACGTCCGGGGTGACCGTGGGCCCGATGGCGGAAGCGGCGGCCGGACGCACGTCGTCGGAGCGCAGCGGCACGAAGGTGCTGGTGCGCTCGGCGGCCGACTCGGGCTTCGACGCGTCGGGCTTCGACGCGTCGGGCTTCGACGCGTCGGGCTTCGACGCGTCGGGCTTCGACGTCTCCGGCTTCGACGTCTCCGGCTTCGACGTCTCCGGCTTCGACGTCTCCGGCTTCGACGTCTCGGGCTTCGACGTCTCGGGCTTCGGCGGGAGGATCTTCAGCGCGGTGGTCGGCTGGTCGACCCGCGGAGGCTTGACCGCCTTGAAGACCGCCGTCGGCTGATCGACGCCCCGCCGCTCCTCCACGGGGCCGGCGGGCTCGGCGGGCTCGGCGTCGTCGCCGGACTTCGCAGACTCCGCGGACGCTGCCGGCCTGGGCAGCCTGGCGGGCTCGGCGTCGTCGGCCGGATCGTCGTCCGCGGGCTCAGCGGGCACGGCGGCCTCAGCCGGCTCGGGAGCCTCGTCGGCGTCGGCATCCGCATCGTCGTCGTCGGCGGCGGACTCATCGGAGTCGGCAGGGGTGTCGTCGGCGTCGTCGCCGGACGTGGCCGGATCCGTCGGCTCGTCGGCATCCCCGGACACGTCCGGCTCCGTGAGCTCGTCGCGACTCCTGGGCACCCGGGGCTCGTCCGGATCGGCGTCCGCGTCCGAAGGCGCGTCCGCAACCGGAGCCTTCGACTCACCGTCGTCCTCGCCGCCGCTCGCGACCCACGCGGCGACCGCCGCGCGCAACCGCGAGTCGTCAGGTTCGGGGCCGGCGTCCGGCTCTGCGTCCGGCTCAGCCGTCACCGCAGCCTCAGCGGCCTCGTCGGCGTCCGAAGGCGCCCCGGGCTCACCTGACGGCGTGGAGCCCGCCTCGGGGCCGTCCACGGCGCCTCCCGAACCCACGGAACCTTCCGCACGGCTCTCCGCGTCTTCGTCCGCGGCCGCCTTGGGGGTCTGCGTACGGAACACCGCCGTCGCGTCGTCCGCCGGAGCGGCCGGTTCACGGAACACGGCGAGTCGCGGATCACGTTCCTCCGGAGCCGTCCCCGAAGACGTCCGCTGCTCCGATTTGTCGGGGGACTCGCCCGCCACCGATGCCTCCTCCATGCGCTGCGGGAGCAACCCCGCGCTGTCCGAACCATCTACCAGTGTCCTGTGTGAACCCCTGGCCGGACTGCTAGACGAGAACGACATACCTACTGGTTCCCGTACATAGCACCCAGGCGCTCTCGACAGACCAATGTGAGAGGGGTCACCCTGTCACTCATCCACGCGGGGAGGCATGGATGGGCAGGAGCCGCAGAACAATTCCGGAGGAGCTTCTGCTGCTCGCTCTGGACCCGACCACGGGTACCACAGCGCAGCCGCAGTCGCTCGACCTCGGCCTGGCCGGGGCACAGCTAGTAGAGCTGGCTCTGGCAGGACGGATAGCCCCTGACGGGGATCGTATCGCCGTGGTGATGCCACGGCCGACAGGAGATCCGACTCTGGACTCCGCACTGGAACTGCTGCGCCGTCGCGGCAGCCCGGTCCGGGCCGTCCACTGGATTGGCGGGCCCCGGCTGGGGCTGCGCCAGATCTACCTCGCTCATCTGGAGCGGTGCGGCATGGTTCATGCCGTGGCGGGCCAGATGTGCGGAGTGCTGCCGACGACTCGCTACCAGGCGACGGACACGGCAATCAGCCGGGACATCAGAAACCGGCTGGACAGCGCGATCCGCACCGGCGTACCGCCGGACCCGCGGACCGCGGCGCTCGCCGCTCTGGCCCACGCGGTCGGACTCGGCAAGCACCTGTACCCCGGGAACGAGGGGCGCTCATCGCGCTCCCGGCTCCGGGACCTGATCAGGCACGACCCCATGGGCGGACTCGTGGCACATGCCGTGATGGACGTCCAGAACGGGGTGGCCGTACAGCCACGCCGTACCCAGCAGGCGGCAGGCGTGCCGTTGCAGCCAGGGGCGCAAGCGCGCCGCGGCAGCATGGCGCACACCTCCGTCCACTGACCGCGCAGACGACCGCGCGGACAACCGAATACCGCCGCACCGACGTCCCCACAGACCCGGTTCGGGAGCCGCACCACGCGCGGGGCAGCCGGTCCACCGGCTGCCCCGCGCGCCTGCGTGTGGCCATTTCCCAGCGCGCCCGTGGTCATGGGTGGCAATCTGCTGAGCAGTAGATACGCACAGCTACATAGCCGGAGGTGCACTTTCCGTGCCTGCCAACGTCAATCCCACCGTCAGGCGACGCCGGTTGGGCCAGGAACTGCGCCGCCTGCGCGAGATCAAGGGCATGACGGCCGAGGAGGTGGCGGAGCGCCTGCTGGTCTCGCAGTCGAAGATCAGCCGCCTGGAGAACGGCCGCCGCTCCATCAGCCAGCGAGACGTCCGCGACCTCTGCGGGGTGTACGAGGTCGAGGACCACCGCGTCGTCGACTCGCTCATGCAGATGGCCAAGGACTCCCGCCAGCAGGGCTGGTGGCACGCGTTCGGGGACATCCCGTACAGCGTGTACATCGGCCTGGAGACCGACGCGGAGTCCTTGCGGGTGTACGAGCCCCAGGTCGTACCGGGCCTGCTGCAGACCCGGCAGTACGCCGAGGCGCTGATCAACGGCGCCCTGCCGGAGTCCGCGCCCACCGACATCGAGAAGCGGGTCAGCGTCCGGGCCCGCCGGCAGGACCGGATCAACGCGCCGGAGCAGCCGCTGCGTCTCTGGGCCGTCATCGACGAGTCCGCGCTGCGCCGGATGGTCGGCGGCAAGCAGGTGATGATCGACCAGCTGGAGCACCTCATCGAGCAGTCCAGCCTGCCCCATGTGACCGTGCAGGTACTGCCGTTCAGCATGGGCGCGCACCCCGGCATCAACGGGCAGTACGCCATTCTGGAATTCCCGGACGCCGCGGACTCCAGCGTGGTCTACATCGAGGGCGTCACCAGCGACCTGTACCTGGAGAAAGCCAATGATGTGCAGCGATACAGCGTCATGTACGAGCACTTGCGCGCACAGGCGCTGAATGTGGAACAGACCCGGGAGTTCATCAGCGGGATCGCCAAGAGTTACACCAGCTGATTCCAGTCACACCGTGACGTCTGTTTTGTGAGAAATACGGTATGCCTGGTGAGGGGTGGCGGCACACTACACTGCCGTCACCTCTCGGCGGAAGACTCACAGGGGATATGCCATCCGGTCGAGTGAATGGCTCCGACACGCAGGGAAGTTGGCGAGTAGCGTCGATCACGCCAACAGGAACGCGGTTCGTTCCGCTCGCACAACTCTCTGAACCGGAGTGAAAATGGCTATTTTTCAGGGCGCTACGGACATGTGGACGAAGTCCTCGTACTCGGGCGGCAACGGCGCGTGCGTCGAGGTCAAGTCCCCGCTCACGCAGGCCATTGCCGTGCGCGACTCGAAGGCTCCCGAGGGCCCCTCGCTCACCTTCGTGTCCGGTGCGTGGAATGCCTTCGTGCGGGATGTCGCAACGGGCGTTGCAGACGCCTGACCGGTGCTGCCCGCAGAACCAGGCGCATCAACGACTGGAGCCCTCTCGACTGGTCCGCCGTCCTGGCCGAGAGGGCTCGGCCCAACCGGCCGTCACCGTGACCGCCGCTGCCGACACATCAGCTGACGGGCGTCAGCGCAACTGATCCACGTACCGGTCCGTCCCCGGCACGGTGGGAATGAACGGTGCCACCAGCTCGACCCGCCCCAGGCCCGACGCGGCGACCGCCCCGTCGAGCCCCGTGAAGTGCTTCGCCCAACAGGCACGCGGGTCCTCCTGGAGGAACCACAGCAGGGTCAGCCGGGTGTCCACCCCCTCGACCTGCTTCACATAGGTCATCCGGTCCCCGGGCAGTGGCGTGGGACGGAAGACCGTCACCATCGCCGCCGGTGACCCGGCGAGCCGCTTCGGCAGATGCCGGGAGCGCAGCCACTCCAGCAGCTCCGCGCGCCGCTCCGGCCCCTCGGCGTCGACGACCTGGAGCACGAGCCCCGCGTACGGATGGTCGAGCGCGTGGAAGTCACGTGGTCCCGCGGCCCCGTCCCGGTAGACGGTCGCCTCGTGGTCCTGGAAGGCCGTGAAGACGTGGGTGCGGTCCTGGTAGACCCGCCCGTCCCGGTTGAGCCGCTTGTTGATCCCGACGGTCCACTTCATGTGCTCGTCGTAGCGCCCCTCCGTCACCCAGTACGTGGACAGGTAGCACCCGGCTCCGACGGGCCGGGCCACCGCGGACTCCTCCGGGTAGCGCAGCTCCTGGAGCTCCCGGGTGGCGACCCAGCGCCGGCCGGCGGACATCCAGGGCATCGCCATCGCGCCGGCGTAGAAGTGGTCGTCCTCGTACCAGCGGTTGTACGCGTACTCGTGGCCCGGGTGCGGCTCGACCATGGTGATCAGCGCGTGCCCCGGGTGGACTCCGTACGGCCCCACCGCCGCCAGCTCCGCGTACACGTCGCTCCGCGTGCCCTCGCTCATGCCGTTCCCCTTCCCTGCTTCGCCAGGGCGTCCTACTCTGACGCTCCGTCAGAAGAACTGCCAGAGCCGGGAGGCGCCCATGTTGCTCACGGGGAAGACCGTCGTCGTGTCGGGTGTGGGCGCCGGACTCGGGCATCAGGTCGCCGCGGCCGTCGTGCGGGACGGGGGCCGCGCGGTGCTCGGGGCGCGTACGGCGGCGAACCTCGCCAGGACGGCCGCCGGGGTCGACCCGGCGGGCCTGCACACGGCCGCCCTGCCGACCGACATCACCGACGAGGAGCAGTGCGAGGCGCTCGCCGCGCTCGCGGTCGATCGGTTCGGGGGAATCGACGCGGTGGTCCACGTGGCCGCCCTGGACACCCACTTCGGGGGCCTGGAGGACGCCGACTTCGCCGCCTGGCAGTCGGTGCTCGACGTCAATCTGCTCGGGACGCTGCGGATGACGAGGGCCTGCCTGCCCGCACTGAAGGAGCGCGGCGGCGCGGTGGTCATCATCGGGACGCAGTCCTCGGTGGCCGCCCCGACACAGGTGCGGCAGGCGGCGTACGCGGCCTCGAAGGGCGCGCTGACCTCGGCGATGTACTCACTGGCACAGGAGCTGGGACAGCACCGGATCCGGGTGAACACGGTGCTGCCCGGCTGGATGTGGGGGCCGCCGGTGCAGGCGTACGTGAAGTTCGCCGCGCACACCGGGGGCGTGACCGAGAAGGAGGTGCTGGCCGGCCTCACCGCGCGCATGGCGCTGCCCGAGCCGGCCACCGACGGGGACGTGGCGGAGGCCGTGGTGTTCCTGGCCTCCGACCGGGCCCGGTCGATCACCGGGCAGTCGCTTCTGGTCAACGCCGGAGAGCTGATGCGCTGACAGCAGGGACAGTTCTCCTCCTAGCCAGGCCGCACGGGACCCGCATCCCGTGCGGCCTCGTCGTACGTGCTCACCCAAGACGGGCTTCCGGCCTCTGCACAGCCTGACGAAGTGCGTGCCCATCGTGTGGCCGCTGTGAGGTGCGCAACAACGCCTAGCCAGGTCAAGAACAAGTAAAATCGTTCGGCTTGCTGATTCGCGTTCATATTTCTGATCGTGGGCACACCTTGACCGGGGACCCGAACAGACGGTTCAATCCCCGAAGTCCCCGCTCCCGCACGGGGTCACCGCTGAGCGGCCGTACTGACGAAGCGCGTTCCCGTTCACAAGGCGGACCCCTGGAGGGGGCATGAACAGTCTCGACTGGGCCGTGCTCATCGGCTACTTCGGTGTGATGGTCGCGATCGGACTCTGGTCGCACAAGCGCGTCGACAACGTCAGCGACTTCTTCACAGCCGGCGGCAAGATGCCGTGGTGGCTCTCGGGCATCTCGCACCACATGTCCGGCTACAGCGCGGTGATGTTCACCGGGTACGCGGGTATCGCGTACCAGTACGGCGTCACGTCCTTCGTGACGTGGTCGCTGCCGATCGCCATAGGCATCGGCATCGGCGCGAAACTCTTCGCGCCCCGGCTCAACCGGCTGCGCTCGCGACTGCACGTCGCGTCCCCGCTCGAATATCTCAAGACCCGCTACAACATCCAGACCCAGCAGGCGCTGGCCTGGTCCGGGCTGCTCCTGAAGATCGTGGACGTCGGCGCCAAGTGGGCGGCCATCGCCACGCTTCTCTCCGTCTTCACGGGCATCACCCTCACGCAGGGCATCTTCATCACCGGTGCCATCACGGCCGTCTACTGCACGGTGGGCGGACTGTGGGCGGACGCGCTCACCGAGCTCGGCCAGTTCATCATCCAGCTCTTCGCCGGGCTCGCGATGCTGGTCATCGTCCTCAAGGAGCTGGGCGGCTTCAGCTCGCTGTGGACGGTGTGGGACAAGCTGCCCGAGGGCCACACGGACCCGACGGCGGGTCCGTACACGGTGACGTTCCTGCTGGCGTACCTGTTCATCAAGACGTTCGAGTACAACGGCGGCATGTGGAACCAGGCCCAGCGCTACATGGCCACGGACTCCCCGCGCTCGGCCACCCGTTCGGCCCGGCTCTCCGCGGTCCTGTGGCTCATCTGGCCGGTCGTCCTCTTCTTCCCGATGTGGGTGGCCCCGCTGCTCGTCGACGCGCAGAAGCCGGACGCCTCGGACTCGTACGCCCTGATGACCGAACAACTGCTGCCGCACGGGCTGCTGGGGCTGGTCGTCGTCGGCTTCTTCTCGCACACGATGGCCATGTGCTCCTCGGACGCCAACGCCATCGCGGCCGTCTTCACCCGTGACATCGCGCCGGTCTTCTCCAAGGCGGCGCGCACGTGGAGCAACCGCAGCGGCCTGATGGCGGCGCGACTCTCCACGCTCGCCTTCCTGGCCCTGTCGATGGCACTGGCGACGCAGATCAACTCGCCGACGTTCAAGGACATCATCTCGGTCGTCATCAAGTGGGTGGCCGGTCTGATGGGCCCGATCGCGATCCCGTTCATGCTGGGCCTGCTGCGCCGGTTCCGGAAGTCGGGGCCGACGGCGGCGCTCACCAGCTGGGCGGCGGGGCTGCTCGCGTTCTTCTTCACCAACTACAACCTCGACGGTTCGGTGAAGACGGATGTGGCACTCCAGTACCAGGTGGCCCTGCCGCTGGCGATCTCGCTGGTGCTCTACATCGTCATCGGCTTCATCAAGCCGGAGGACACACCGGAGCGCGACGCGGTCATCGAGCGGATCAACACGGACGGCGACGACGGGGGCGCGGCGGTCGGTGCGGGGATTCCCTCGCAGGCCGGCCCCGCCGACCCGGTGGTCCGTGGAGGCGTGAAGGACTGACCTGCCGGGCGACCGGAGGCGCGGGAGGAAGAGGAGGGGGTGGCGGGCCTGAGGGCCGCCACCCCCTCCTTGTCATCCGCGCGGGTAGCGGGCCAGCCAGCCGGCGGCGACGGCCGTCGGGCTGTGCAGGGCGGGGCCCTGGGTCATCTCCATCGCGAAGTCGTCGGCGAGCTGGAGGACGGTGGACCGGCCCTCCAGCTCGGCGAGCCAGGCCGGCGGCAGGGCGGTCTCACCGTGCAGCGCGCCGAGCAGGGCGCCGCAGACGGCCCCCGTGGACGCGGAGGGGCCGCCGTGGTTCACGGCGAGGCGCAGCCCGTGCCGGACGTCCTCGCCGACCAGGGCGCAGTACAGGGCCACGGCGAGGACGTCCTCGGCGGAGTCCGTCGCGCCCAGTGCCTCGATGAGGGCCGGTCCCGGGATGCCCTGCCGTACGGAGCCGAGGGCCTTCTTGAGGGCTTCGGTGACCGGCTCGTGGCCCGGACGCCCGGCGAGCAGGGCCAGCGCGTGCTGCACGGCCCCGTCCAGCGTCTCACCGCGCGCCAGTCCGTGGACGATCACGGCCAGGGCTCCGGCGGCGAGCTGGGCGGTGGCGTGGCCGTGGGTCTGGGCGGCGCACTCGACGGCCAGCTGGAGGACGAGTTGCGGCTCCCAGCCGACCAGGAGCCCGAAGGGTGCCGAGCGGGTGAGGGCGGCGGAGTCCCGTGCGGCGGGGTTCTTCGGCTGGTCGAGGGTGCCCATGACGGTGTCGCCGAAGCCGATGAGACATTCGCGGGTGGGGGCGCGGCGGGTGTACAGCCACTCCTCGCGGGCGAGCCAGCCGTCGTCCGCGCGGCGTTCGTCGGGACCCCAGTCACGCTGGGTCGCCGCCCAGCGCAGATGGGCGCGGTGCACGTCGGTGGGCGGGTGCCAGGCGCCGGTGTCGCGGCGGACCTGGGCGCGGATCAGCCCGTCGACGGTGAACAGGGTCAGCTGTGTGACGGCGGTGACGGCGCCTCGTCTGCCGTGCACGGGGACGAAGTCGGCGACGGCTTCGGCACCGTGGGCCTCGCGGATCTGCTCCAGCGTGAGCCCGGTGACACCCGCGCCGAGCGCGTCACCGATGGCGCCGCCGAGAAGGGCGCCGCGTACCCGGCTGCGGAAGTCCTGCTGTTCGACACGGCCCCAGACAGCTGTGGTCACTGTGCTCACCGTGCCCCTTCCCTCCGAATACCGGCGTGCGACTGCGCAAGCACTGTAATCGAACGGGTACGGCGTGATCAGGGGCGGAACGGAATGTACGGAGTAGCTCGCCGGAGCAGCTTTTGAACGGCATTCCCCATGGTTTTCCGGAATGGGAGACGTGCCCGGCCGGAACGCTTCCCGCGTTCCGGCCGGGCACTTCCCGTATCCGTTCCGGCCGTCAGCCGAACTGCCCGACCTTGTAGTCGCCCGCGGGCTGCTGAAGGATGACGTTCAGCCGGTTGTAGGCGTTGATGACGGCGATGAGCGACACCAGGGCGACGAGCTGCTCCTCGTCGAAGAACTTGGCGGCGTTCGCCCAGACATCGTCCGGGACGCCGCCCGCGGCGTCGGCGATGCGGGTGCCCTGCTCGGTGAGCTCCAGCGCGGCGCGCTCGGCATCGGTGAACACCGTGGCCTCCCGCCACACCGCGACCAGGTTGAGGCGCGTCGCGGTCTCCCCGCGGTGCGCGGCGTCCTTGGTGTGCATGTCGGTGCAGAAGCCGCAGCCGTTGATCTGGCTGGCGCGGATCTTGACCAGTTCCTGCGTCGTGGCCGGCAGTCCCGAATCCGTGACCGCCTTCCCCGCCATGTTGAAGTGCTTCATGAGGGTCGCGGCGAGCGGGCTGCCGAAGACGTTGAGACGCGCGTTCATGACGACTCCTGTGTGCCGTTGCTGATGCTTGTACCTCTTCGACGGAGGCGCCCGGCGCGATGTGACATGACTTGCCCGACGAAGGGCCCGATGTGACGGGCCTCACTCGACAACGGGCAGGGCGGGGTAGTCCGTGTAGCCCGTCTCCCCGCCCACGTACATCAGGTACGCGTCCCGCACCTGGTTCATCGGGGCGCCGGTGCGCATCCGGTGGATCAGGTCGGGGTTGGCGAGGAAGGGGCGGCCGAGGGCGATCAGGTCGGCTCCGGCGGCCAGGAGCCGTTCGCCGTGGCGGATGCCGCCGTCGTCGGGGATGCGGTCGGCCGGCAGCACGGGGTTGGCGATGAGCGTGCCCGGCCAGTCCTTCCGGATCTGCTGGAAGACGGGGTGGTCCGGGTCCGCGTACCCGAGGTGGACATAGGCGAGTCCGCTGTCCGCGAGGGCGGGGACGAGCGCCCCGTAGATCTCCTCGGTGTCGCCCTCCTCGATGCCGTTGACCGTGTTCCCCGGCGAGAGGCGCAGGCCGACACGGCCGGGGCCGAGCGCGCCGACGACGGCCTCGGCCACCTCGATCACGAAGCGGATGCGGCCGGCCGCGGAGCCGCCGTAGGCGTCGGTGCGCCGGTTGGTCCCCTGGGCCAGGAACTGATGCAGGAGGTGACCGTTCGCGCTGTGCACCTCGACGCCTTCGAAACCCGCCTCGATGGCGTTGCGCGCGGCCCCGGCGAAGTCCGCGACGGTGTTCTTGATGTCCTCGACGCTCATTTCCCGGGGGACGACGGAGGGCCGGAGGCCGGACGGGGTGTGGATCGTCTCCGGGAGCGGGACGGGCGAGGGGGCGACGGGTGTCAGCCCGCTGGTGTCGGGGTGCCCGACGCGACCGCCGTGCTGGATCTGGAGGAACATCAGGCCGCCCCGGGCCCGGACGGCCTCCGTGACGCGGCGCCAGCCCGCGACATGGCCGGGACCGTGGATCGCCGTGGTGTTCGGGTAGGTCCGGCCCACGGCGTTCGGTGCGGACGCCTCCGCGATGATCAGCCCGGCGGAGGCGCGCTGGGCGTAGTAGGTGGCCATGAGCGGGGTCGGTACGCCGTCGGCGGTGGCACGGCTCCGGGTCAGCGGGGCCATCACGAGCCGGTGGGGCAGGGTCAGGGGGCCGAGTCCGGCCGGTTCGAAGAGCTTCGGGGAAGCGGATGCGTCGGTCATGCCGTCACGGTAAGAATTGACACCGGTGTCAGGTTCAAGTCCGAGAGGGCTTCGGGTCCCGGCGGGCCACGGGTCCGAGGAGCCCGAGGCCCGAGAAGGCGAGGAATCCCGTGCGGATCGGTGAGCTGGCCAGACGTACGGGAGTGAGCGAGCGCTCCCTGCGCTACTACGAGACCCAGGGGCTGCTCACGGCCGACCGCACACCCGGCGGCCACCGGGACTACCCGGACGGCGCGGTCGACCGGGTGATCCGCATCCAGGAGTTCTACGCGGCCGGGCTGCGCAGCTCCAAGATCGCCCAGCTGCTTCCCTGCGTACGCGACGCGGACGGCGGCCCGTCGGCGATCGCCACCCCGCGTCTGGTCGGCGATCTCACCGTGGAACGTGAGCGCATCGACCGGATGATCGGCGAGCTGCTGCGTTCGCGGGAGGTGCTGGACGACGTGATCGCCACGGCTGCCGAGGAGCTCCCGGCCGAGCGCCGCGGTCGATGAGCCGGCCGCGCCGCCGGGCAGCGGCCCGGCAGCGCGCGGCCGGCCCCTTCTCAGCCGGGCAGCACCGGCAGCAGCTCCGGCAGATGACCGTCCGATGAGGCGGCTGCCTTGACGCGCTCCTCGGGCACCTCGCCGTACAGCGTCGTGCGGGGCTTCGCCGGCCGGCCCGCGAGGTCGGCGATGGCCACGAGGTCCTGGACGGAGCGGTACGAGCCGTAACTCGATCCGGCCATACGGGAGATGGTCTCCTCCATCAGGGTGCCGCCCACGTCGTTGGCGCCGGAGCGCAGCATCTCGGCCGCGCCCTCGGTGCCGAGCTTCACCCAGCTGGTCTGGATGTTGGTGATGTGCGGGTGCAGGAGGAGCCGGGCCATCGCGGTGACCGCGCGGTTGTCGCGGTCGGTCGGGCCCGGGCGGGCGATGCCCGCCAGGTAGACCGGCGCGTTGGTGTGGATGAACGGCAGTGTCACGAACTCGGTGAAGCCGCCGGTCTCCTGCTGGAGGTTCGCCAGCGTCCGCAGGTGTCCGAGCCAGTGGCGCGGCTGGTCGACGTGTCCGTACATCATGGTCGACGAGGAGCGCAGACCCACCTCGTGCGCGGTCCTGATGACCTCCAGCCAGGTGGCCGTCGGCAGCTTGCCCTTGGTCAGGACCCAGCGGACCTCGTCGTCGAGGATCTCGGCCGCCGTGCCGGGGATCGAGTCGAGACCGGCTTCCTTCGCGGCGGTCAGCCAGTCGCGGATGGAGAGTCCGGTGCGGGTGGCCCCGTTGACGACCTCCATCGGCGAGAAGGCGTGCACGTGAATGCCGGGGACGCGTTCCTTCACGGCCCGGGCGATGTCGAAGTAGGCCGTGCCCGGCAGGTCGGGGTGGATGCCGCCCTGCATGCAGACCTCGACCGCGCCGACGTCCCACGCCTGTGCGGCACGGTCGGCTACCTGGTCGAGCGAGAGGGTGTAGGCGTCGGCGTCCGTACGCCGCTGGGCGAAGGCGCAGAAGCGGCAGCCGGTGTAGCAGACGTTGGTGAAGTTGATGTTCCGCGTGACGATGTACGTGATGTCGTCACCGACCACGTCCCGGCGCAGCGCGTCAGCGATCCGGCACAGTTCGTCCAGCGCCTGGCCGTCCGCGTGCAGCAGGGTGAGCGCCTGGTCGTCGGTGAGCTTCGTCGGGTCGTCGGCGGCCTGGCTCAGGGCCTGTCGCACGTCGCCGTCGATGCGGGACGGCACCATGCCGGGGGCCGCCGCCTCGCGGAGGGCCTCCCAGTCCCCGTACACCTCGTCGAAGTCGTCACGCCGGTCGCCCGTGCGGCCCTCGGTGTCGATGGTGCGGTGCAGGTCGGTACGGCCGGACGCGTTGAAGCCCTCGTCGGGCTCCTGCCAGGGCAGCCCGGCGGGAATCGTCCCCTCCTTCGCGAGGCCCGTCTCCGGGTCGGCGAGGGCCCGTACGTGCGGGAGGAGCCGGGGGTCGAGCCACGGCTCGCCGCGCTGGATGAACTCCGGGTAGATGGTCAGCCGTTCACGGAGTCGGAAGCCGGACTCGGCCGTCCTCGCCGCGAGTTCCTCGATGTGGGGCCAGGGGCGTTCGGGGTTCACGTGGTCGGGGGTGAGCGGCGAGACGCCGCCCCAGTCGTCGATCCCGGCGCCGATGAGGAGGGCGTACTCGGCGTCGACGAGGTTCGGCGGGGCCTGGATGCGGGCGGACGGGCCGAGGATGTGGCGGGCGACGGCGATCGCCGCGGCCAGCTCCTCCAGCTCGGCGTCCGGCATTCCGCGCATCGCCGTGTCCGGCTTGGCGCGGAAGTTCTGCACGATGACTTCCTGGATGCCGTGGTAGGCGCGGGCCGTCTTGCGCAGCTCGAAGAGGGAGTCGGCGCGCTCCTCGTACGACTCGCCGATGCCGATCAGGATGCCGGTGGTGAACGGGACGTTGGACCGGCCCGCGTCCTCCAGCACCCGCAGCCGTACGGCGGGCTCCTTGTCCGGGGAGCCGTGGTGCGGGCCGCCGGGCTCGGACCACAGGCGGGTCGCCGTCGTCTCCAGCATCATGCCCATGGACGGCGCCACGGGCTTGAGCCGCTGCAGATCGGTCCACGTCAGCACGCCCGGGTTGAGGTGCGGGAGGAGACCCGTCTCCTCCAGGACACGGATCGCCATCGCCCGTACGTACGCGAGCGTGTCGTCGTACCCCTCGGCCTCCAGCCACTCGCGCGCTTCGGGCCAGCGGTCCTCGGGCCGGTCGCCGAGGGTGAACAGCGCTTCCTTGCAGCCCATCTCGGCGCCCTTGCGGGCGATGTCGATGACCTCGTCGGGCGAGAGGAACATCCCGTGGCCCTCGCGCCGCAGCTTTCCCGGCACCGTCACGAACGTGCAGTAGTGGCACTTGTCCCGGCACAGCCGGGTCAACGGGATGAAGACCTTGCGCGAGTACGTGATGACACCCGGCCGGCCCGCCGCGTCGAGCCCGGCGTCGCGCACCCGGGCGGCGGACCCGGCGAGATCCCGCAGATCGTCGCCGCGCGCCTGGAGCAGCACGGCGGCCTCGGTCACATCGAGGGCGACCCCGTCCCGCGCGCGCTTGAGAGCACGTCGCATGGCGTTGCTTGTCGGGCGTCCACTCTGATGATCGGTCATGGATCGAGCATACGAGCAAGGCTCGCGCGACGGTCGAGCCTTCCGGCAGGCCGCGGATACCCCGATTCCTGGCGCCTGGACCGATATGCCCTGCTTGCCCCGTAGGCTCGGCCCGGTGATGGAAACGATCGTCCTCGGTATCGGCGAAACACTCATCCGCGACGACCGCTACTGGGCGTCCTGGGCCAACTGGCTGGGCATCCCCCCGCACACACTCAGCGCGCTGGTCGGCGCGGCGGTCGTGCAGGGCGGCGAGGGTGCCGACGCGCTGCGGCTGCTGCGCCCCGGCATGGACGTCGCCGAGGCCGCGCACGCACGCGCGGCGGCCGGCCGGGGCGAGCACCTGGACGAGTCGGACCTCTATCCCGACGTCCGCCCCGCACTCGCCGAACTGCGCGCCCTGGGCCTCCGCGTCGTGATCGCGGGGAACCGGAGCGCACGCGCGGGTGAACTGCTGCGCGCCATGGACCTCCCGGCCGACCTGGTCGTCACCTCGGAGGAGTGGGGCGTCGCCAAACCGGACCCGGGCTTCTTCGCCCGCGTCCTGGACGCCGCGGAGGCCGACCCCCCGTCCACCCTGTACGTCGGCGACCATCCGGCCAACGACCTGTTCCCGGCCAGGTCCGCGGGACTGCGTACGGCCCACATCCGCCGAGGCCCGTACGGCCACTGGTGGGCCGAGCACCAGGACGTGACGGAGACGGCGGACTGGCACATCACGACCCTGACGGAACTCCCGTCCCTCCTCGGCGAACCCGTCACGGACAGGCCCGCGACCCAGGCCCCGGTGCGGACCCGGGCGCTGCGGTCGGTGTAGCCGCCGTACCGGCCCCCGGTCCGGAGCCCCGGCTCCGCCGTGATGGGATGCGGCACATGACAGAGCCGTCGCTGCGCGCCCGTGTGGAGCACTACTACGCCACCGTGCCCCTGGTGTTCGCCGAGGCCGAGGAGGCTGTCGCCCGCATCTACGCCCGGCTGGGCTTCCGCGCGGCGGGCACCACCCTGCTGATCGCCAACCAGCCCGCCCGCTCGTAACTGGCCGAGGGAGGGCCCGTCACGGGGCCAGCGACCGCCAGATCCGGTCCGGCAGGACGCGGGCCGCCTCGTCGAGGTCGACGTCGTCCATGCCCGAGAGCCACCGGCGGGCGACGGCCACGACCGGCCCGAGGACCAGCGATTCGATCAACGGCGTCGGCAGCGGCGCGAGTTCGCCGGACTCGATGCGCGGCTGGAGCCACTGGCCGAACGCCGAGAGCCGGGCCTCCTGCGTATCGCGGATCTCCTTGGCCCGGGTCATGGTGTGCTGGTCGGCCGTGGAGGAGTGCAGGAGCAGCGCGGCGTCCCGGTGTTCCTCGACGAAGGCCAGATAGGCACGCACGAGACCGTGGATGGCCCCCTGCGTGGTGCGGGCCTCCTGCAGGGCCACCAGCAGCTGCCCCAGCAACCGGCTGAGCCAGCGGTGCATCAGCTCGGCGACGAGGCCGTCGATGCTGCCGAAGTGGTGGTACAGGCTGCCCAGGCTGACACCGCTGGCCTTGGTGATCGCGCCGACCGTGATGCCCCGCTCGCCCTCGGCACCGTAGAGGCGCAGAGCGGCGTCGAGGAGCAAGTCGGCAGTCACCGCGCCGCGTTGCTGTTTGGGGCTCATGGAGATCCTTACCGCTTCTAGAGTAGATTTCTAGAAACTGATTCCAATTCTACGGGGCTGACGTGTTCGAGCTGGAGGGCAGCGGGGCCGAACCGCTGGAAGCGGGCGACCCGCAAAGGATCGGGTCCATACCGCTCGCGGGGCGACTCGGGGCCGGTGGCATGGGGCGGGTCTACCTCGGCGTCCACGAGGGCCGTTACGTGGCCGTCAAGCAGTTACTCTCCTCGGTCGTCGGCGAGGACGGCGACTTCCTGCGCCGGTTCGGGCACGAGCTCGACAACCTGGCCCGGCTGCCCGCCGAGGCCACTGCGCCGCTGCTCGCGAGCGACCGCACGGCGATGCCTCCGTGGTTCGCCACGGCGTACGTCCCCGGGCTCACCCTGCGACAGGCAGTCGAGCTGCACGGCGGCCCGCTGCCCGCGCGCTCCCTGTGGCTGCTGCTCCGGGAGACGGCGAGCGCACTGGCGTCGGTGCACGCGCTGGACATGGTTCACCGGGACATCAAACCGTCCAACGTCATGCTGACCCTCCACGGGCTCACCCTCATCGACTTCGGCGTCGCCCGGGCCACCGAGCAGAGCCAGCTGACCAGGACCGGCATGGTCGTGGGAACACCCGCCTACATGGCACCCGAACAGGCTTCGGGGTCACGGGGCCTGAGCGGCGCGACCGACGTGTTCGCGCTCGCCTCGGCGCTCACGTACGCCGCGTGCGGCCGGCCGCCCTTCGGCGAGGACTCGGGTCACGGCGTGCTCTACCGCATCGTGCACGAACAGCCCGACCTCGGTCCGTTGCGGGACCTGGACCCGGATCTGGCCGACCTCGTCGCGGCCTGCCTGGACAAGGATCCCGACGGTCGTCCGACCGCCGCCGAGATCCTTGGACAGGTCGCGCGGAAGGGGCCGTTCACCGGACCGCTGTGGCCCGCCGTCGTCTCGGAGCGCCTGGCGGCACGGGCCGCCTTCGCCGCGACCACGCAGAAGACCGACACACCGACCGTCCCGCTCAAGGGCAAGAAGCCGGACTCGACGCCGGAGCCCGGCCCGGCCCCCGGCAGCGCCGGGCGCCCCGAGCGCCGCCGCAAGCGCGCCTTCCTCGCCGTCGTCCCCGTCGTCGTCACGGTGGGCGGCACGACCCTCGCTCTCCAGCTCCTCCCGTACGTCTCCTCGCCCGGTGCCACGGAGAAGACCGGCCCGTCGGCCTCCGCCTCCGCACCGGCCGCCCCCGGGGGCGCGTCGGGCACCTCGGGCGGTGGCCCGTCCGGCCCGGCGTCCCCGGGCGCGTCGCCGAGCGGGGGCGGGGAGAAGGACGGAGACAAGGCGGGCGACGGGGACGAGGGCAAGGCAGGGGGCAAGGAGACCGGCGGGGAGGGCGGCGCGGAGGGCGGCGGAGGCGCTGAGCGGGTCGGGGCAGGCGGAGCGGACGGCTCCCGGACCGCGGACGGCGGCGCCGGGACCGGCGACGACGGCTCGGGCGATGACGGGGGCTCCGGCGACTCCGGCGCGGCCGCCTCTTCCGGCGGGGGCGGCCCTGCCCCCTCCTCGGCGGCGCCGCCGCCCGCCTCCGGCACCTATCGCTACCGCAACGGCGACACCGACGGCTGCGTCACCCAGACGTACGGGGGCTCGGACCTCGGCTCCTGCACGGACTCGACCGCGCGGTGGACCACGCGGAGCCGCTCGGACGGCAGTTTCCAGCTCGTCAACCAGCAGACCGGGCAGTGCCTGTACGCCAACATGCTCGGCCAGGCGGTCTTCGTGGGCGACTGCGCCCAGGACGCCGGCCGGATCTGGCGTACCAGTTCGGGCGGCCGGCTCCTGAGCGTCTTCAACGGCGGCTGCCTCGACCTGGGCACGACCAGTTTCCTGGTGACGTCGAACTGCGCAGGAGAGGCGTCACAGCGCTGGACGAGGGAGAGCTAGCGCGGCGGCGCCGTACCACCGAGAGCCAGTGCCGTGCCGGGCGAGGGGAAGCCGGGAGCGGCACTTACGGGGGGGGAGAGTCCCAGGGTGGCGCCGGCCGGGCGAACCCGGCCGGCGCCGTACGAGGGAGGCCCTGGGGCTCCGCTGGGGAAGTAGGCCGGGGGGCCTACTTCCCCAGCACCGCCTTCATCACGTTCCTCGCGATCGGGGCACCGAGCCCGCCACCGGAGATGTCCTCGCGGGAGATGTCCATCGCCGTCGGGTCGATGAAGACCGCGACCGCGACCGACTGCCCGTCGGGCTTCTTGCCGTACGAGACGAACCAGCCGTACGGGACTTCCTTGCGCACGTCCACACCGCGCTGCGCGGTGCCGGTCTTGCCGCCGACCGTCACACCGTCGATCAGGGCGCGCTGGGCGCTGCCCTCCTTGGCGGTGAACTCCATCATCTCCTGGACCTTCTTGGCGGTCTCCTCGGAGACGGCCTGGCTCATGAGCTGCGGCTCGTTCTGCTCCAGGGAGGAGACGTCGGGGCCACGGAGTTCGTCGACGATGTACGGCTGCATCAGCTTGCCGTTGTTGGCCATGGCCGCCGTGACCATCGCCATCTGCATCGGGGTGCTGGTGAGGGAGCCCTGGCCCATACCGGTCAGCGCGGTGCCCGGCTTGTCCAGTTCCTCCGGGTAGAGGCTCTTCGTGGCGAGCATGTCGCCGAAGTCCTCGGAGTAGACGTCGGAGTTGAAGCCGAACTTCTCCGCCGTCTCCCGCATCTTGTCGTCGCCCAGCTTGGCCGCCGCGTCGAGGAAGACGTTGTTGCAGGAGAACTGCATGGCCACCTTCAGGGACGCGTTGTTGCAGGCCGCGTCCCCCGCCTCACTGCTGATCTTGTTCGAGGAGAGGGGGAGCTGGTAGGGCGAGGCCGCGTCCGTCTTCGCGTCGACGTCCGTGACGACCCCGTGCTCCAGGGCGGCGGCGGCCGTGAGGATCTTGAAGGTGGAGCCGGGCGGGAAGGTCTCGCGCAGGGGCCGGTTGGCCAGCGGCTTGCCCTTGTCCTTCACGAGCGCCTGGAACCTGTCGCCCTCCTTGAAGGAGTTGCCGGCGAAGACCGCGGGATCGTACGAGGGGGTCGAGGCCAGCGCGAGGACCTTGCCGGTTGCCGGGTCGAGGGCGACGACCGCCCCCCGGGCGTCGATGTCGGTCAGCCCCTTGTACGCGGCCTCCTGCGCCTTGCGGTCGATGGTCGTGATCACATCGCCGCCCCGCCGCGGCTCGCCGGTGAGGATGTCCTTGGCGTGCCGGAAGGCGAACCGCTCGTCCTGGCCGCTGAGCACCTGGTCGTACGTCTTCTCCAGGAGCGACATGCCCTGCGCCTGGGAGGCGTAACCGGTGATCGGGGCGTACATCGGCCCGTCCTTGAACGTCCGCCGGTACTTGAACTCGGCGCCGGCCACGGCCTTCGAACCGGTCACCGCCTTGCCGCCGACGATGATGTCACCGCGCGGGGTGGCGAACTGCGTGATCTTGACGCGCCGGTTGTGCTCGTGGTTCGCGAGCTCCTCGCGCTCGGCGAACTGCAGCCAGTTCGAGCGCAGCAGCAGGGCAAGCATCAACAGCCCGCAGAAGATGGCGATGTGCCGCAGCGGCCTGTTCAATGGCTCCCCCAACTCCCAGGCGGCCGCTCACGGCGGTGAGGCGGTCCGCGCTTCGATCTCCAGTGTTGAAGGATGCCACTTCGGTTCACCCGGTTGCAGCGGGAGGGGTTCACCCGGTCGCGGATACCGGGCTTTGTCCGGCTATGACCGCACCCTCAAGGTCAAAAGTTTGTCAGGTCTCTGTCACGAACGTTCATTCGGTGCCATCGTCACCGGCGCACCCCCCACGAACCGAGTGAAGGAGAGACCGCGTGAGAACCACGCTGCGTGCTGCGGCACTTGTCGCCTCTGCCGCCATGGCTGTCGTCGCCGTACAGGGCGCCCCCGCCAGCGCCGACTCCACGGCCGCCGACCGCGAGGCCGGGGCCACCGCACTTCCGCTCAGCGCCTCCGCCAGGGCAGCCGCCATCAAGGACGCGCAGGCCGGGGCCGGGGCCACGGCGCGGAAGCTCGGGCTCGGCTCCCAGGAGGAGCTGGCCGTCCGCGACGTGATCAAGGACGCCGACGGCACCGTGCACACACGGTACGAGCGGACCTACGACGGCCTTCCGGTCCTCGGTGGCGACCTCGTCACCCACACCCGCAAGGACGGTTCGCTCAAGGGTGTCTCCCGCGCGCACGCCGCGAAGATCTCCCTCGCGACGACGACGGCCGCCGTCGCGGCGGCCCCGGGCTCGCGCAAGGTCGTCTGGGCGGCGGACGGCAAGCCGGTCCTCGCCCACGAGACCGTGGTCACGGGCACCCAGGCCGACGGCACCCCGAGCGAGCTGCACGTCGTCACCGATGCGACGAGCGGCAAGAAGCTCTACTCGTACGAGGGCGTCCACAACGGGTCGGGGACGAGCCAGTACAGCGGTTCCGTGACGCTGGGCACCACGCTGAGCGGCTCCACGTACAACCTCACCGACGCGGGCCGCGGCGGGCACAGGACGTACGACCTCAACGGCGGCACGTCGGGCACGGGCACCCTCTTCACCGACGCGGACGACGTCTGGGGCAGCGGCACCCCCGCCAACCGCCAGACGGCCGCTGTCGACGCCGCCTACGGCGCCGGTGTGACCTGGGACTTCTACAAGTCGGAGTTCGGCCGCAACGGCATCGCGGGCGACGGCAGGGCCGCCTACTCGCGCGTCCACTACGGAAACGCGTACGTCAACGCGTTCTGGTCCGACAACTGCTTCTGCATGACGTACGGCGACGGCGCCGGCAACCTCAAGCCGCTCACCTCGCTGGACGTCGCCGCGCACGAGATGACCCACGGGCTCACCGCGGCCACCGCCGGCCTGAAGTACAGCCGGGAGTCGGGCGGTCTCAACGAGGCCACCAGCGACATCCTGGGCACCTCGGTGGAGTTCTACGCCGACAACTCCTCCGACGCCGGTGACTACCTCATCGGCGAGAAGATCGACATCCGCGGCAACGGGACACCGCTGCGCTACATGGACCGCCCCAGCCGGGACGGCTCGTCGGCGGACTACTGGTCGCGGACGGTCGGCAGGCTCGACGTGCACTACTCGTCGGGCCCGGCCAACCACTTCTTCTACCTGCTGTCCGAGGGCAGCGGCGCGAAGACGGTCAACGGCGTCGCGTACGACTCCCCGACCGCCGACGGCTCCACCGTGACGGGCATCGGCCGGGACAAGGCCTACAAGATCTGGTACAAGGCCCTGTCCACCTACATGACCTCCTCGACCGACTACGCGGGCGCCCGTGCGGCGACCCTGCAGGCGGCGGGCGACCTGTACGGGGCGGGAAGCGCCGAGCAGCAGGGCGTGACCTCGGCCTGGAACGCGATCAACGTGAAGTAGCACGGACGCGACGGAGAACACGGCAGGGGCCGGACCGCACCCGCGGTCCGGCCCCTGTCCCGTGCCCCCTTACAGGTACGCCGCGTAGGCGTCGAGCACCCGCAGCACACCGGGGGCGGGCTCCGGCGGGAGCTGGAGGACGACCTCCTCGATGCCCAGATCCGCGTAGTGCGCCAGCTTCCCCGGGTTCGGAAGGACCGCGTACGGCACGACCTGGAGGTGCTGCGGGTCCCGGCCCGCCGCCTCCCAGACCCTTCGCAGTTCCGGTACGGACTCCGAGAGGCCGCGTCCACCGATCGGCAGCCAGCCGTCCGCGCACTCCGCGATCCGCGCGAACAGCTTCGGCCCGGCGGCGCCGCCGATCAGGGTGCGCGGCCCGGTCGCAGAACCGCGCGGCTTCTGGACCGGCTTCGGATACGCCAGGCTCGCCCGCACCGCGCCGAACTCGCCCTCGTACGCCGTCGGCTCGTCCGCCCACAGCGCCCGCATCAGGGCCAGCCGGTCGTAGCCCAGCGCCCGCCGCGTCGACCAGCCGACCCCGTGGTCGGCGGCCTCCTCGGCGTTCCAGCCGAAGCCGAGGCCGAGGGTGAAACGGCCGCCGGAGAGATGGTCGAGCGTGGCGATCTGCTTGGCCAGATCGATCGGGTCGTGCTGGGCGATCAGCGTGATACCGGTCCCGAGCGCGAGGCGTTCCGTCACGGCGGCCGCCTGGCCCAGCGCCACGAAGGGGTCCAGCGTCCTGCCGTACTCGGCGGGCAGGTCGCCGCCCGCCGGGTACGGCGACTCCCGGCTCACCGGAATGTGGGTGTGCTCGGGCAGATACAGCCCGGCGAACCCCCGCTGCTCCAGTTCACGCGCGAGCGCGACCGGGGTGATCGTCTCGTCGGTGAGGAAGATCGTTGTGGCGAGCCTCATGCGAAGGCACCTCCGTCGTCGGCCGGTGGGGCTCAAACGTATGCCGTCGCGTTCTCCGGGGCCGGGCGTTCACCCGAACGGCCGCCGAGGGGTGGCCCTTCCCGGTGGTGTCCCGGACCGTCGTGGAGGGACCGATCGCCGATCGTGAGGGGCTGAGTTTCGATGCGAACCCGGGCACGGACCTGGAACGGCACGTGGAGCGGGGCGCCGACCGGTGCGCGGGCGGCGCGGCGGGCGGCCGGGGCGGCGGTGCTGGCCGCGGTGCTGGGCCTGACATCGGCGGCCTGCTCGTCCGGCGGCGCTCAGGGCGGCGGCGCGGCCGAGGCCTCCGCGGACGTGGCGGCGGCCCAGGCGAGGGCCGCGGCTCCGGCGGGCAAGGGCGAGCTGGTCGTCTCGTACACGCAGGGGCTGACGACGGCCGACCGGGAGACCGAGGCGCTCCTGCGCGGGAACAAGGCGCTGGAAGGCATCGCCGACTATGTGAACCGCCGCGTCGCACTCCCCTACGACGTGCCCGTCGAGGCGAAGAGCTGCGGTACGACGGACGCGTACTGGGACCCGACGACGCGGGCGATCACGTACTGCTACGAGCTCCTGGAACGGGTCGAACCGGCCTTCGGGGCGTCCGACGCCGCCGGCCTCGTCGGCCTGACGCAGGGCGTCGTCGTGCACGAGCTGGGCCACGGACTCATCGCGATGAACGGCCTGTCGTTCGAGGGGGACGAGGAGGAGGCCGTGAACCAGCTCTCCGCCCTGATCCTCACCTCGGGCGACGACGACACGAAGCTCGTCACCGGCATCGCGGACGGCTGGGCGGTGATGGCCGGCCAGGGCCCGCAGAGCGACACCCGGACCGCGTTCGCCGAGGACCACGCCGTGGGCCGGGCGCAGTTCCAGGCGTGGGCCTGCTGGGTCTACGGCTCGGACCCCGAGGGGTACGCGGGTCTGGTCGGCCCGGACATGCTGCCCGAGAAGCGGAGCAAGGGCTGCGTGAAGGCGTACGAGAACGTGGCGAAGACCTGGGACAAGGCCCTTGAGCCGATTCTCAAGTGACCTGGGTGACCTTGCCCGAGGCCTGCGGCCCTAGACGGTGGCGGGCCTCCGCAGGAACGCCAGCCGCGCCCGCTTCTCCGGCTTCTCGACTTCCGGGCCCAGCTCGAAGCCGGCTCTGACCATCCGGGCGATCGCCCGCTCGTTGCGCGCGTCGGGCTCGACGACGACGCGCAGGTGCGCCGGATCGCTGAAGACGTAGCCGACGAAGACGGAGAGCAGACCGCCGGTGAAGCCCGGCTGCGCGGTGTCGCCGGGGCCTATGAGGAGGTGCACGCCGTAGTCACCGGGCTGCACCTCGTAGCACTCGCCGAGCGGGTCCTCCGCCGGGTCGTACGTCTGGAAGATCGCGACCGGGACGTCGCCCCGGAGGGCCAGGAAGCCGTGGTGCGTGGTCAGCGAGTCCAGGAAGGTGTAGGCCTCCAGGACCTCTTCGCGGCTGTAGTCGGTCATGCCCCAGAAGCGGGCCCGCTCCTCGGAGACCCAGCCGTGGATCAGGTCGATGTCGGCGGCCGGGTCGATGGCGACGAGACGTACGGTCCCGAGGCCGTCGGCCTCCTGCTCGTACACGGTCTCGCGCTGGGCCGGGACGGAGGCGCGGGCGGCTGCGGTCACTTCGGTTGTCTCCTCGGGTCGGTCGCGGTGCGGCTCGTCGGGCCGGTCGCGGTGCAGCAGGTTCCAGTCGGTGACGACGGGGGCGAGCTCTCCCCGTGTCCAGAGCGGCAGCTGGTCACGGTGGTGGGCGTCGCCGGGAATCCCGGACGCCCCGTACGGGGTCACCCACAGGCTGTCCTCGCGGCGCGCCAGGTCCCATACGTAACGGGCGGCCGGGCCGCGGGCGCTGCGGTCGGTGATGCCGGGAACGCTGGAGGTGGACAGCACGCAGTCGTGGTCGCCCGCCAGTCCCGGCCGGCTCGCCCCGGGGTCGGGATCGGCGCCCGGCCACGCCTGCCAGGGCGCGAGGCGGTGCACCTCGCCCCAGGGCGGGGGCGGGTTCCCGTCGCCGTACCGGGCCGCGACGGCCTCCACGGCCCCGGTCACCGCCGCCAGCCGGTCCTCGTACGGGAAGAGCTGATGGCCGATCAGCGTCTCCAGGGCGTACCCGACCCTCGGGACGGCGGCGAGCCAGGGGAGGAACAGTTCGGGGTGGGCGCCGCTGCGGACGGGATCGGCCTCGCCCGTCACGGCGGCGAGTGCGGGGTGGGCCGCCAGACGGTGCACCACCTCCGCGCGCAGCGCCGAGTACAGCGTGGCGTCCGTGCTGTCCGCGTCCATGTGGCGGTCCCAGCGCAGCAGCCTGGCGCGCAGACCGGACGCCTCGGGGCCGATCTCCGCTCCGGACGTCTCCGCCAGCAGTGCCAACAGCGGCCGGGCGGAGGCGAGATGGGTGTCGATGTGCACACCGGCCATGCCCTTGGCGGTCCATCGCTCCTGGCCGTCGAGCAGCTCACGGATGCGGTCGGCCCGGTGCGCGGGGGCGAACTCGACGCCGAGCGGGGCGGCCAGTCCGCGCTCGTTGGCCATGACCGCCGTACCGGTGGCATCGGCGCCGGACCCGCTCCGCGGCATGGGCGCGTGGCGGCCGCGCCAGGCGTACGCGGGGTCGTGGGCGGGGACGACGCGCAGCTGGTTGTCGCGGGGGCGCAGCGGTACGTACCCGGCGACGCGGTGCAGGGTCGCACCGGTCGTGTCGGCGGCGAGCACCACGTTGACGGGCTCGACCCAGCCGTCGAGTGCGGTGTCGAGGTCGGCGACGGTGCGGGCCCTCAGGAGCGCGGGCAGCACCTCGAAGCCGAGCTCACCGGTGACGCGGGGCGGGTAGCGGAGTGCGAGGGGGGACGCGTCGGGCGCGGAGTCCGGGCCTCCGGCGATCACCGGGCCGCGTGCGGTCTCGACGATCTCGACCGTCACCGGCTCGCCGCCCGCCACCGTGATCGTCTCGGTGTGCGCGGTGGCCGTCTCCCAGCCCTCGGGGCCGAGCGCTTCGACGCCGCCGTCCGGCGTACGCCGCAACTGCTCGCGGTACAGGTCCTGGTAGTCGGCCATCGCGTTGGTGATGGCCCAGGCGACGCCGCCGGTGTGGCCGAAGTGGGCGAGGCCGGGGACGCCGGGGACCGCGAGGCCCACGACGTCGAACTCGGGGCAGGCCAGGCGGATCTGCTGGTAGACGCCCGGGTCCTCGATGAAGCGGTGCGGGTCGCCCGCGACGACGGGGGCGCCGGAGACGGTGCGCTCCCCGGTGAGGAGCCAGCCGTTGCTGCCGGAGGTGCCGGGGCCGTCGGTGGCGAAGAGGGTGATCGCGTCGTCCCCGAGCCTTCGGGCGACCTCTTCGCGCCAGAGCTTCGTGGGGAAGCCGGCGAACAGGATGTGGGTGGAGAGCCACACGCCGAGCGGTGTCCACGGCTCCCACCGGCCGGGAGCGAGCCCGGTGGCGGCGAACTCCGGTGCCCGAGTGGCCGCTTCGCCGAGTCCGGCGTTCACCCCGTCGACGTACGCGCTCACCCAGGCGGCCGTTCCGGGGTCGGTGCGGGACAGCCGGTCGAAGCAGTTGCGGGCGGTGTCCGCCAGCCGGGCCTGCCGGGCGAACCGGTCCCAGGCGAGCGCGTCTTCGCCGAGGAAGGCGGCCGTGGTGCCCTGGAGCCGGTGGCGTTCGGTCTCCAGCTGCCAGGCGCGGTCGGTCGCCGCGTTGTGGCCCTGCGCGCGGGCGAGTGCGAGAGCGCTGCCCGCCCGCAGATGGGGTATCCCCCAGTCGTCCCTGAAGACGTCGAAGCCCGTCCCGTCGTCACCGAAGGCGTCGAAACCCGCCGCCGCGGCCGTTGATCCGCCCACAGTCCCCATCCCCACTCCCGAGCGCCGCTTCCCGGCGCTTTCCGGCCACTCCCCAGCCCCCGCAATTTAGGTTAGCCTAACCTAAAGGGTATTTCGGGGCAGGGGACAGGGAAGGGAGCAGTCGTGGGTCATGGCTGGGAGGGCGTCGTCCTCAAGCTGATGCGGGGACGCGATTTCACGTTCACCGTAACGGGGGCCGAGCAGGTCACCGAGGACTTCCACCGGGTGCACATGAAGGACGGCGGGCTGCTTGCCGCCACCGGTGGCGCACACCCGACGATGTGGGTGCGCATCTGGTTCGACGCCGCCGGGAAGCCGCACCAGCGCGCCTACACGCTGGTCGACCCGGACCCGGTCGCGGGAACGTTCAGCCTGGAGTTCGCGCTCCACGACGGTGTCGCGAGCGACTGGGCCCGTGCGGCCAAGCCGGGCGACACCATCGACGCGACGCTCCAGGGCACCACGTTCAGTCTCCCGGAGCCCGGCCCCGCCCGGCTCTTCGTGATCGGCGACGCCGCGTCCCTCCCCGCGATCAACTCGCTGCTGGACGCGATCCCGCAGACCCCGGCGACGATCTGGTTCGAGACGACGCACGCCTCCGACGAGAAGCTGCCGTTCCGCCTGGACCCGGCCCACCACACGCTGCACAGGGTCCCCCGCCGAGACGCGGGCGCGCACCTGGTCGCCGAGGTGAAGGCGGCCCTGCCGGACCTGCTCGGCGACGACCGGTCCGACGCGTACGTCTGGATCGCCTGCGACACGGCGACGACCAGGACCCTGGGCGCGTACGCCCGTAAGGACCTGGCCGTCCCCAAGGACCGTGTGAACGCCCTGGGTTACTGGCGCGCGGCCTGAGCCCCGCCGGGCCCGCGGCAAGCGGGCCCGGCAGCGCCGCCTCAGTCCGCGACGACCAGCGCCGGGGTCTCCCGGCCGAGCACCTCGCCGCGGAAGAACGCGGGGCTGCGGCGCTCCATGAGGACCATCAGGACACCGCCGAGGAGCAGCAGTCCGACGGCGATGACGTAGACGGATCCGACACCGAGGACCGAGGAGCCGGAGCCGTACGCCGGGTCCCACATGTCGTACAGGGTCTTGCCGAAGACCGCGGTCAGCAGGATGCCGCCGAGGACCGGGCACAGGCCCTTGTAGACGAAGTCGCGCACCGAACGGAACAGTTCGGCGCGGAAGTACCAGGCGCACGCGAACGCCGTGATCGAGTAGTAGAAGCAGATCATGAGGCCGAGCGCGTAGATCGTGTCGACGAGGACGTTCTCACTGACCAGCGTCATGACCGTGTAGAAGGTGCCGGTCGCGACGCCCGCCGTGACCGTCGCACGGCCCGGGGTCCTGAAGCGCGGGTGGACCTTGGCGTACGAGGCGGGGAGTGCCTCGTACGAGGACATCGCCAGCACCGTACGGGCCACCGGGATGAACGTGGTCTGCAGGCTCGCCGCGGCCGACGCCAGGACCGCGACGAAGAGCAGGATGCCGAGGCCGGGACCCATGACCGGGCCCGCGAGCGCGGCGAAGACGTTGTCGGATGTGTCCGGGTTGGCGAGGCCGAGGCCGGTGTCGCCGGAGCCGACCATCATCTGCGCGGCGATGCCTGTGGCCAGGTAGGAGCCGACGAGGACGACCATCGCGATCAGGGCGGCGCGGCCGGGGGTCTTCGCGCTGCCGACGGTCTCCTCGTTCGTCGTCATGCAGGCGTCCCAGCCCCAGTACATGAAGATCGAGAGCGAGAGTCCGGCCGTGAAGGCGGCGAAGGACTGGACGGCGAACGGGTTCATCCAGGACCAGGAGAAGTCCGGCCCCGTGTCGAACGCGCCGCTGCCGGCCTTCTGGAAGGCCATCGCGACGAAGACGGCGAGAACCACGAGCTGGAGGCCGACCAGGGCGTACTGGATGCCCTTCGTCGCCGTCATGCCCCGGTAGCTGATCGCCGTGGCGGCGGCGATCAGGACGAGACAGGTGAGGATGTGGACGGGCTTGCTGTCGTCCAGGGCGGCGACCGCTTCGCTGCCGCTGATCTCGCCCGCCAGGAGCCAGAAGTACGAGGTGGCGACACCCGCCAGGTTCGACAGGACGATGATCGTCGCGATGACCAGGCCCCAGCCGCACATCCAGCCGACGCGCGGCCCGAACGCCTTCACCGTCCAGGTGAAGGAGGTGCCGCAGTCCGGCATGACCTTGTTGAGCTCGCGGTAGGCGAAGGCGACCAGCAGCATCGGCAGGAAGCCCGCGAGGAAGACGGCGGGCATCTGCACACCGACCTCTCCGGCGGTGGCGCCGAGCGTGGAGGTCAGGCAGTACACGGGGGCGACGGTCGAGACGCCGATGACGGCGCTGCCCATCAGGCCCACGGAGTTGCCGCCGAGGCCCTTGCCGCGAACACCGCCGTCGGCAGGGGTGGTTCCCCGTACCGTGTCTCCGGCCTGTGGCCGCGCGTCCAGCTGAGTCATGAGGAGGACGTTAGGCGCTGCGATATCCACATCCGGAGGGTGAGACTCCACCGTCTCACCCTTTGATTGAATGTGAATGACGGCTTAAGTGTTGAGGAATTCAAGGCACAGGAGGCTCAACGCCTCTCGATGATTGCTCCACGAGCACACGCAGTCGCGTACGGGAACCGTAGCCCTGTCCGCTTCATCCCGATTCAAAACTTTCCCGTGCCTGTCCGCATTGCGAACAGGCACGGCGCTCGGTGCTCACCCCGGCCAGACGATCGCCTGTGTCTCGCTGTACGCGTGCAGGGCGTACGAGCCCACGTCCCGCCCCACCCCGCTCCGCTTGAACCCGCCGAACGGCGCCTCCATGTTCCGGCCGACGGTGTTCACGCCGACCCCGCCCGCGCGCAGCCGGCCGGCGATCCGGAAGGCCCGGGCCACGTCGCCGGACCAGACGTAGTCGAGCAGCCCGTAGTCGCTGTCGTTGGCGAGGGCGATGCCCTCCTCCTCGTCGTCGAACGGGACGACCACGACGACCGGTCCGAAGATCTCCTCCCGCACGACGCGCATGTCGTTCGTGCAGTCGGCGAGAAGGGTGGGGGCGACGTAGAAACCGCGGTCGAGACCGGCCGGGCGGGCACCGCCCGCGACGACCCGGGCCCCCTCCTTCCGGCCGAGCTCGACGTACGACTCGACGCGGTCGCGGTGGGCGGCGGAGATGACGGGACCCACGACGGTGCCCCGCGCGGTCGGATCCCCCACCTTCAGACGGCCCGCGTACGCCGCCAGCTTCCCCACCAGCGCGTCGTACACCCCGCGCTGCGCCAGCACCCGGGTCGGCGCCGTGCAGATCTGGCCGCTGTAGAACGAGAACGTCGTACCGATGCCCGCCACCGCCGAGTCCAGGTCGGCGTCGTCCAGGACCAGCGCGGCCCCCTTGCCGCCCAGCTCCATCAGCTGCCGCTTCATCGAGCGCCCGCACACCTCGGCGATGCGCTGCCCGACCGCGGTCGAACCGGTGAAGCTGACCATGTCCACATCGGGTGAGTCGACGGCGGCCTCCCCCGCGCCCGGCCCCGAACCCGTCACCACGTTGACGACCCCCGGCGGGATGCCGGCCTCTTCGAGGGCGGCGGCCATCGCGTAGACGGAGAGCGGGTCCTGCGGGGCGGGCTTCACCAGCACCGTGTTGCCCATGGCGAGCGCGGGGGCGATCTTCCCCGCCGCGTTGGCCCAGGGGTTGTTGTACGAGGTGATGCACGTGACGACCCCGACCGGCCGGCGCACGGCGAGCGCGCCGAACACACCGGCACGCCCCATCGGCCCCGCCTCGTTGATCTGCGGGCGCACGGCCTCCTCGACCGGCTCCAGCGCCCCCTTCGCGTACCGCCGGAAGCGGGCCGCGCCGACGGCCACCTGCATCCCGGCGGCCGTACCCGTGGTCGCGCCGCTCTCCGCCGATGCGAGCGCGGTGTGTGCGGCGGCGTCCCGCTGGATGATCAGGGCCGCCCGGGCCAGGATCTCCGCCCGGTCCTCGGGACGGCTCCGCGACCAGTCCCCGAAGGCCTCACGGGCGGCCGCCGCCGCCGCGTACACCTGCGCGCGGTCGGCCTCGGGAGCCAGCCCGACGACGCCTTCCGTCGCCGGATCGATCACCTCGTAGTGTCCGTGGCCGGGCTCGACCCACTCCCCGCCCACGAACAGACGCTGCTCCCTGTCCCTCATGCGGTGCTCACCGTCCGGGTGTCCCGGCCGGACCGCAGGACGGTGCCGGGCACCGCGCCGGTCACCTTGTCGTCGCGCAGGGTCTCGACGCCGTTGACGCGGACGGACACGATGCCGATCGCCTTGGAGTCCAGGCGCGGGCTGTCCCCCGGCAGATCGTGGACGAGGGTGGCGGGGCCGGCGTCGATGCGCTCGGGATCGAAGAGGACGAGGTCGGCGTGGAACCCTTCCCGCACCCGCCCCCGCTCCCGCAGGCCGAAGAGCCGCGCCGGGTCGTCGGTGAGCATCCTGACGGCCTCCGTCAGCGGCAGCAGCTTCCGGCCGCGCAGACAGTCGCCGAGGAAGCGTGTGGTGTAGGGGGCTCCGCACATCCGGTCGAGGTGGGCGCCCGCGTCGGACCCGCCGAGCAGGACGTCCTCGTGCTCCCAGGTCCGCCTGCGCAGCTCCCAGGAGGCCGGGTCGTTGTCGGAGGGCATGGGCCACAGCACCGTACGCAGCTCGTCCGCGGCGCAGATCTCGACGAGGCAGTGGAAGGGGTCGAGGCCGCGTTCGGCGGCGATGTCGTCGACGACGCGTCCGCCGAGTCCCTCGTTCGCCGCGCTGTACGTGTCCCCGATGACGTACCGGCCGAAGTGCGCGAGGCGCCGGAAGACTCCGGCCTCCTTGCTGTCGGCGCGGCGGAGCATCTCGGCCCGGGTTCCGGCGTCACGCAGCCGCTCGATGCGCTCGGGGACGGGGAGGGCGAGGATCTCGCCCCAGCCGGGGATGAGGTTGAGGGCGCAGAAGGTACCGAGCGACATGTTCATCGGCGTGAGGATCGGCATGGTGAGGGCGACGATCCGGCCGCCCGCGCGGCGGGCCCGCTCGCTGGGTAGCAACTGGCGGGGTACACGTTCGGGGACTGCGGCGTCGATGGTGAGCACGTTCCAGTTGAGGGGCCGCCCGGCAGCGGCCGTCATGTCCACGAACAACTCGATCTCGTCGTCGGAGAACTGGTCGAGGCACCCCGCGACGATCGCCTCCAGCTGGGTGCCCTCGTGCTCCCCGACGGCCCGGGAGAGGGCCAGCAACTCCTCGGGCAGCGCGTGCCGGGACGCGACGGGCTGCCCGTCGCCGTCGGAGTGGGTGGAGGACTGGGTGGTGGACAGCCCCCAGGCACCGGCGTCCATGGCGTCGTGAAGCAACGCGACCATGGCGGCCAGCTGCTCCCCGCTGGGCTGCCCGCCCACCGCGTCCGGCCCCATCACATGCCGGCGCAGGGCGCAGTGCCCGACCATGAACCCGGCGTTGACGGCGATCCGCCCGTCGAGGGCGTCGAGGTACTCCCCGAATCCGGACCAGGTCCAGTCGACGCCCTCTTCGAGCGCGGCGAGTGCCATGCCCTCGACCCGCGACATCATGCGCCGCGTGTAGTCGGCGTCCTCGGGCCGGTCGGGGTGGAGCGGGGCGAGCGTGAACCCGCAGTTGCCCCCGGCGACGGTGGTGACGCCGTGGTTCATGGAGGGTGTGGCGTACGGGTCCCAGAAGAGCTGGGCGTCGTAGTGCGTATGCGGATCGACGAAGCCGGGCGCGAGCACGAGTCCGGTGGCGTCCTCGCTGGTCACGGCGTCCTCGGTGAGCGTGCCCGGCTCGGCGATGACGGCGACACGGCCGTCGCGGATGCCGACGTCGGCGGTGTACGCGGGAGCGCCGGTGCCGTCCACGACGGTCGCTCCGCGGATGAGGTGGTCGAGCATGACGCTTCCCTTCGTGGTGGGTGTGCCGCCGGGGTGCGTACGAGTTGGCCGCGATACGCACCCCGACGACGAGGACGACGACCCGGGAAGACGCCGCCCGGCATGGGGGTGGGGGGAGTTGCTGCGGGGGGGGTAACGGGGGTTTGCCGGGTGCTGGGGTGGGGTGGGAGCTCGTGGGTGGCGCCGGTGCGGGCTGAGACGCGGCAACGCGGCCCCGCCGGCGTTCGAGGCGCGGGGGCCCGGGGCGGAGCCCCGGTTCGGGAAGGGACGGGCCGGGGAACGCCCGCCGCAGGCGGCCCCCCGACGTACCCCCCGCCTCACACCCCGCCGCCCACCGCCTACGCTCCGCCCGCCCCCGCCCGGAACCGGCTCGTCCGGTGCACCGGGTCCGTGTCGATCTTCGGAATCACGTGCTCACCGATCAACTTGATCGAGTTCATCGTGTCCGACGGCGAGATCCCGATGGGCAGCCCGAAGCTCAACTGATCCGCCCCCGCCTGCTCCCACCGCCGGCACTGCTTCAGCACCTCGTCCGGATCGCCGCAGATCATCAGCTCCTCGGCGATGAGCAGCTCGATGATCTCCGCGGAGTACTCCGGCAGCAGCTCCGGCCACTCCGGCACCCCCTCCGGCCGGGGGAAGGTGTCGTGGTAGCGGAACAGCAGCGACTGCAGATAGTTCAGCCCGCCGCTCACCGCGATCTCCACGGCCTTCTCGTGCGTCTCCGCACAGATCGCCGTGGACGTCACCATCACGTTGTCGTTGACGAAGTCCCCGACCGGCCGGGCCTCCTTCACCGCCGTCTTGTACGACTCGACGACCCACTCCATGTCCGCGACCTTCTGCACGCTGAAGCCCAGGACGCCGAGCCCCTTCTTCGCCGCCATGGCGTACGAGGACGGCGAACCGGCGGCGTACCACATCGCCGGGTGCGAGGCCCCGTACGGCTTCGGCAGGATCTTCCGCGGCGGCAACGACCAGTGCTTGCCCTGGAAGCCGACGTACTCGTCCTGGAGCCACATCTTGGGGAACTCGGCGATGGTCTCCTCCCAGAGCTCCTTCGTGTGGTTCATGTCGGTGATGCCCGGCATGAAGCCCAGGATCTCGTGGCTGCCCGCCCCCCGCCCTGTGCCGAACTCGAAGCGCCCCTCCGACAGGTGGTCGAGCATGGCGACCTTCTCCGCCACCTTCACCGGGTGGTTCACGGGGGCGAGCGGATTGAAGATGCCGGACCCCAGATGAATCCGGTCGGTGGCGTGCGCGAGGTAGCCCAGGTACACGTCGTTGGCGGAGAGGTGCGAGTACTCCTCCAGGAAGTGGTGCTCGGAGGCCCAGGCGTACTTGAAGCCGGACTTGTCCGCCTGGATGACGTACTCGGTCTCCTCGATCAGTGCCTTGTGCTCTGCCTCGGGGTCGGCCTTGGCGCGCGCGGCAGGCACGTACCCCTGCACAAAGAGCCCGAATTCCACGGAGGTTCACCGTCCTCAGTCATTTCTGACACACCGTCAGTTCACGATGCGACCGACTGTTCCACCGACCACCCGACCCGTCAATACCTGACGCCTCGTCAGAAAAGGCTGACCCCGGCCAGCCATCCCCCGTCGATGACGAACGGCTGCCCGGTGATGTACGAGGAGTCCTCGGAGGTCAGGAACAGCGCGAGCGCCGCCACCTCGTCCGGCCGTCCGATCCGCCCGAGCGGCACGAGCTTGCGGTACAGCTCGGCCACCGCCGCACCCGTCTCGTCCGGGTCGGCCGCCGGATCCAGGGCGGAGGGATTGGTCATCGGCGTGTCCACCGCCCCGGGGCACACGGCGTTGACCCGTATCCCCTTGGCCGCCAGCTCCAGCGCCGCCACCCTCGTGAGCCCCACGACCGCGTGCTTGGTCGCCGCATAGGCACCCACGAAGGCCATCCCGGTGAGCCCGGTGTACGAGGCCGTGTTGACGATCGTCCCGCCGCCCGCCGCCTCGATCTCCGGCGCGACGGTCTTGATCCCGAGGAAGGCCCCCACCTGGTTGACCTGCACGATCTGCTGGAACTCCGCCAGCGGCGTGTTCACCAGCTCGTTGAAGCGCAGGATCCCGGCGTTGTTGACCAGCCCGTCGACCTTCCCGAAAGCCGCCTTCGCGTCCTCCACCGCGGCCTCCCACTCCCCCTCCTGGCTCACGTCCAGGTGCACGAACCGCGCGGACCCGTCCCCCAGCTCCTTGGCCAGGGCCTCTCCCTGCGCGTCGAGCACGTCGGCGATCACCACGCGCGCCCCTTCCGCGACGAAGAGCCGTGCCTCCTGCTCGCCCTGTCCGCGCGCCGCACCGGTGATGATCACGACCCGCCCGTCCAGCTTGCCCATGCCCGGTCTCCCTACCTGTCGAGATGAGGTGCGACCTCGGCGGCGAACGCCGCCATCTGGTCGGTGAGTTCGCTACGGCTCCGGCTGCGGAAGCGCACCTGGATCTGATGGACGCCCATCGCCGCGTACTCCCGCAGCGACTCGGCGATCACCTCCGGCTTCCCTGTGAGGGCGCGCCTGCCGACGGCCCAGTCCGGCTCGCCCACGTACAACGGCTCGGTGATCGCCCCGACGACGATCGGCTCCCGCACCCCCGCCTCCTCTCGCAGGGCGAGCAGCCGGGCGATCTGCGCGGGCAGCCTGCTTCTGGGATCGCCCTGGGGCAGCCACCCGTCACCCCGCACGGCCGCCCGCCGGACGGCGGCGGGCGAGGACCCGCCGACCCAGACGGGTACCCGCTCCTGCGCGGGGCGCGGCAGCTGGCCGAGCCCGCCGAAGGCGAACCGTTCCCCGGTGAACTCCGGATACTCCGCCGGTCCCAGCGCGGCCTTCAGCGCGTCGATGCTCTCGTCCAGCAGACCCCCGCGCCCGTCGAAGTCCACGCCGAGCGCCTCGAACTCCTCCCGCACGTGCCCGGCCCCGACCCCGAGGATCAGGCGCCCACCACTGAGGTGGTCGAGCGTGGCGTACTGCTTGGCGGTGACGAGCGGATGCCGCAGCCCCACGACGGCGACATGGCTCATGAGCAGGACCCGCTCGGTGACCCCCGCGAGAAAGGCCAGGGTGGCGACGGGGTCGTACCAGACCGTGCTCATGGCCTCGGCGAGCCGCGGCGGCACACCGACGTGGTCACAGCAGGCCAGATAGCCGAACCCTGCCCGGTCGGCGGTGCGCGCGATCGCGACGAGATCGGCGGGGGTGGCCCCGGCCTCCCACCTCTCCGCATAGATGGTGCTCTGCGACTGAATCGGCAGCTGCATTCCGTACGACAGCGGCCCGGCGGACGATATCGGCACCGACCGGCCTCCTTCCCCAATTGCCCTGACGCCCCGTCACATGACGGACGGGCGGGGCCATCGTCGTACCTGACGCACCATCAGGCAAGGGGGTCACGGGCTGAGGGCCCGACGAAGGGCGACGGCCTCCGGGCGGGGGAGGAGAGGGTGGCGATCAACGCAACCCCTGCTCCGCGATCACCGGATCACGAGGGAGCGACCCCGGCGAACCGTTCACGCCGGGGCACGTGGGGCGGAGCCGGCTCGCTGGGTGCGGGGATCGGAGCACCGCCGGACCGGATCCCGCCCGGACGTCCGCCCGTCGTTGTGGACGGGCGGACGTCACGGACGGGGGCTGTCCGCGCAGCCGGTGCAACACCGGGTCCGGATCAGCAGTTCGGGATGACCGTGCCGTTGTTGTCGCGGGCCTCGTCGTTGCCCCAGCGGGAGAGGTAGTACGCCGAGACGTAGGCCCCGTAGCCGTTCTTGCCCGCGTAGACCGTGTCCAGGTCCGTCTTCAGCCACCAGTGGTTGTAGCTGCCGCCCGAGCCGATCTGCTGGCCCCACACCTTGCAGTAGACGTAGTTCGTCCCCGCGTTGAGGACGCCCTGGGCGTCGTTCGTGTTGGCTGCGGCGTAACCGGTGGCGTTGGCGAAGGTGTCGACCCAGTACTTGCCGCCACCGCCTCCACCGCAGCCGTTGTCACTGGTCAGGTACCGGCTGTAGTACGAACCGGGGTACGGGGCGAGCGACTGGCCGTTGATCACGATGCTCTGGCCGACGCCGTTGTACAGCTGCTCGTAGTGGATGTGCGCGCCCGAGCTGTTGCCGGTCGAGCCGGTCACGCCGATCTGCTGGCCCTGGGAGACCTGGGCTCCGTTGGCGACGGAGTAGGAGGCCAGGTGGAAGTAGTACGTCTTCCAGCCACCGCCGTGGTCGACGGCGATGTAGTTGCCCGCGCCGGTCGGCTGGGAGTAGCGGTAGGCGGTGCCGCCCGCGGAGGCGAGGACGGCCGAGCCCGCCGTGGCTCCGCCGTCCGTGCGGACGAAGTCGAGCGCCTGTCTGACCTCGGCGGAGTGGTGGCTGTAGGTCCACTGCTGGCCGCAGCCGAACGGTGCCTTGAAGTTCGGTGCCGCGGCGGCGGGGGTCGCCGTGGCCGTGACGGCGAGCAGGCCGGCGAGGAGGGAGAGCAGGGCGAGCAGAGAGAGACGTATCGAGCCTGTACGTGTGCGCATTCGTCCTCCGGGTCGAGACGTGAGAGCGGTGCGGAACATCAAGCGGAACATCAAGCGGAACAAGGAGCCGGGCATCGGGCGGGCATCGGTGGGGCGTCGAGCCGGGCATCAATCCGCGTTGAACGGACTTAAGAGTGCCGGAGCTTCGGCTTCACCACTAGACCCCGAACGCCCCAGGAGACCCAGAGGGTGTGCCCTGCCCGGCGCACCCTCTGCCGGTGCGTCAGCTCTGATGCCAGACCAGCGTGTAGCGCCAGAACAGACGACGGCGCAGCCGGGCGCCCGGCAGAACCTGACGGGCGCCGCGCGCGATGTCGCGGAAGCCCATGGCCGCCGGCCGGGTGGGGGCGGTCATCGACACCGGCCGTGGCCGCGTGCGCCCCTTGTTCCTGATCCAGGCCATGGCGATGTTCATCGGAATGGCGACGGCGCCGAGGAGGTGATCGCCGGCCGACTCCGCGCGGGCGACTCCGACCACGACCAGGGTTCCGCCCGGGGCCAGGTGCCGGCGGAAGAGGGCGAGGGCTTCGCCGAACGGCAGATGGTGAAGCGTGGCGACGCACGTGATGACGTCGTACGGGCCTGCCGGGAGATCGGTCAGCGCGTCCCCGACGGTGAAGGTGACCGGAGCGGCTGACCCGGTGCGTTCCCGTGCCCGGGCGACGATCGTGGGGTCGGCGTCGACACCCCGCACGCGTCCCGCGCGTGCGGCGAGGAGCCGGGCCAGGTCCCCGCTGCCGGACCCGACGTCCAGGGCACTGTCGAAGCGCCCGGGGAGCTGCCGCAGGATCCAGCGATGGTAGTGGGCGTTGTGGTCCCACGGGTGGGCGGCGTGGAAGCGTTCAAGTGCCCGGAGAACACGGGGCGGCAGTGTCGTCACGGCAGAAGTCCGCGGTGGCCCGAGGCAGCGGCTGCGCAGCCGTCGGGCAGGGCGACGAAGTCCGCTGCCGTCCTCATCGGCTGAAGCGGCCACGGGGACGCCCGGTCGCGCCAGGCCGATGGCGCGCACGTGAGACCTGCGGCCCGCCAGGCGGGCAGCCGGCCGGTGAGTGCGGCTGCGGCTTCGTCGAGGTCCATCACGCGGTCCATGACGTGATTATCGCGATGCCGGGGCGCCCGGCACCGGGAACGGGCGTCTGACGGAGGGCGGGCCCGGTTCCGGCCGGGCCCGCCCGTCAGCACCTCGGCGCGGCCCTACTTCCGGTAGAGCGTCTCTATCTCCGCCTCGAAGTCCCTCGCGATCGCGTCCCGCTTCAGCTTCAGGGACGGCGTCAGATGGCCGCTCTCCTCGGTGAAGTCCGCGGGCAGGATGGTGAACTTGCGGATCGACTCGGCGCGCGACACCAGCCGGTTCGCCTCGTCGACCGCGCGTTGCAGCGCGCCGCGCAGTTCCTCGTCGTTCACGAGGTCCCGCAGGGGGATGTCCTGCTTCTTGCGCATCTGGCGCCAGTGCGCGAGGCCGTCCGGCTCCAGGGTGATCAGGGCGGTGATGAACGAACGGTTGTCGCCGACCACCATGCACTGGCCGACCAGCGGATGGGCCCGCAGCCAGTCCTCCAGCGGTGCCGGGGTGACGTTCTTGCCGCCCGTCGTGATGATGATGTCCTTCTTGCGGCCGGTGATCGTGAGGTAGCCGTCCTCGTCGAGCGCGCCCAGGTCTCCGGTGGCGAACCAGCCGTCGTCCAGGTACGGGACCGCCGTCCCGCGCTCCGCGTCCCAGTAGCCCTGGAACACCTGGCCGCCGCTCAGCAGGATCTCCCCGTCGTCCGCGATCCGTACGGCGGTGCCCGGCAGCGGCCAGCCCACCGTGCCGAGGCGGGGTTTGAGGGGCGGGGTCACCGTGTGGGCGGCGGTGGTCTCCGTCAAGCCGTACCCCTCGAAGATCTCGATGCCGGCGCCCGCGTAGAACGCTGCGAGGCGGTGACCCAGCGGGGAGCCGCCGCAGATCGCGTACCGCACGTGGCCGCCGAGCGCCGTCCTGATACGCCGGTAGACCAGCGGGTCGTAGAGCGCGCGGGCCATGCGCAGGCCGAGGCCCGGGCCGGGGCCCGTGCCGTGTTCGGCGGCCTCGACCGCCTCGCCGTAGCGCCGGGCGATGCGGGCGGCCCGGTCGAAGGACGAGGCCCGGCCCATCTTCTCGGCCGTGGCCCGGCCGGTGTTGTACACCTTCTCCAGCACGTACGGGATGGCCAGCAGGAACGACGGCTTGAAGCCGGCGAGGTCGGCCAGCAGGTCCTCGGTCTGGATGGAGGGCGCGTGTCCCAGTCGCACCCTCGCCCGCATACACCCGATGGCGACCATCCGGCCGAAGACGTGGGAGAGGGGAAGGAAGAGGAGCGTGGACGCGGGGTACTTGGAGACGGACTTGAAGACCGGGTGGAGCAGCTCGATGGCGTTGTCCACCTCGGCGAAGAAGTTGCCGTGGGTGAGGACGCAGCCCTTGGGGCGGCCCGTGGTGCCCGAGGTGTAGATCAGGGTCGCCGGGGTGTCCGGTCCGAGAGCCGCCCGGCGGGCGGTGACGGCCTCGTCCGGCACGTCCCTGCCGAGGGTCTTGAGCCTGCCGATGGACCCGGTGTCGAACTGCCACAGATGCGCGAGGTCGCCGAGCTGCTTACGCTCCTGGCTGATCACCCGCGCCTGTTCGGTCGTCTCGACTGCGCAGGCGACGACGCCGGCGTCCTGGAGGATCCAGCGCGCCTGGAACGCGGAGGAGGTCGGGTAGATGGGGACGGTGACAAGACCCGCGGCCCAGGAGGCGAAGTCGAGCAGCGTCCACTCGTAGGTCGTACGGGCCATGATCGCGACCCGGTCGCCCGCTCGCAGGCCCTCGGCGATCAGCCCCTTGGCCACGGCGGTCACCTCGTCGGCGAACTCGGCGGCCGTCACGTCCTGCCAGCTGTCGTCGGACTGCTTGCGGCTGAGCACCGCATCGGCGGGTGCCTCGCGGGCGTTGAGGTACGGGATCTCGGCGAGCGAGCCCCGGCGGACGGGCGGGGCGAAGGCCGGTACGGAGACCTCTCGTACGGTTCCGTCGGCCGCCCTGACCTTGGTCGGCTCGACGAGAACGGGGCGGGAGGGGTCGACGGGGGCGGGGGCGGAGTCTGGCGTCGGCACGTGCGGCTCCTCATCGGGGTGGGGCGGGGGCGGGTGGCCGCCGGGTCCCTCCGGCGGCCGGGTCGTCCTCGGTCGGTCGCCCTCGGGCGCGGGGCCCGGTCGGCCGCAGCGGCCTCAGGGGCGCCAGTGCGTCAGGGGCGAAAGGCACGTCAGGGGCGTCAGGGGCGTTCCAGGATGGCCGTGACCCCCTGCCCGCCCGCCGCGCAGATCGAGATCAGACCGCGGCCCGGTCCGTCCCGTTCCGCGAGGAGTTTGGCGAGGGTGGCGACGATCCTGGCTCCCGTCGCCGCGAACGGATGGCCGGTGGCCAGCGAGGAGCCCGCCACGTTCAGCTTGTCCCGGTCGACGGGGGCGAGGCCCTGCTCCTCCCAGGCCGCGAGCGTGGCCAGCACCTGGGAGGCGAACGCCTCGTGGATCTCGAACAGGTCGAAGTCCTCGACGGTGAGACCGGCGCGCTCCAGCAGCCTTGGCACCGCACGGGCGGGTGCCATCAGCAGTCCGTCCTCGCCGTTCACGTGGTCGACGGCCGCCGTCTCGTAGAGGGAGAGGTACGCGAGCGGTTCCAGACCGCGCCGCTCCGCCCACTCCTCACTCGCCAGCAGGACCGTGGCGGCCCCGTCGGTGAGGGGCGTCGAATTGCCCGCCGTCATGGTCGCGTCGGGGTGACCGGCGCCGAACACCGGCTTCAGCGTGGCGAGTCTGTCCACCGTCGAGCCGGGCCGCAGGTTCTGGTCGCGGGCCAGACCGCGGTGCGGAACGACGAGGTCGTGCAGGAAGCCGCGTTCGTACGCGGCGGCGAGCCGCTGGTGGCTGGTGGCCGCCAGAAGGTCCTGGTCCTCGCGGCTCACGGACCAGCGGCGGGCGGTGATCGCGGCGTGCTCGCCCATCGAAAGGCCCGTGCGGGGTTCGGCGTTGCGCGGGATGTCCGGGACGAGGTGGCGGGGGCGTACACCCGCGAGTGCCTTGATCCGGCCGCCCGTCGACTTCGCGCGGCGGGCCGCCAGAAGGATCCTGCGCAGTTCGTCGTTGACGCCGAGGGGCGCGTCGCTCGTGGTGTCCGAACCGCCCGCGACGGCGGAGTCGACGGCGCCGAGCGCGATCTTGTTCGCGGCGGCGATCACCGCCTGGAGCCCGGTGCCGCAGGCCTGCTGGAGGTCGTAGGCGGGGGTACGCGGGTCGAGGCGGGAACCGAGGACCGTCTCCCTGGCCAGGTTGAAGTCCCGGCTGTGCTTGAGGACCGCGCCCGCGACGAACTCGCCCACCAGCTCGCCCTCCAGGCCGTACCGCTGGACCAGCCCGTCGAGCGCCGCGGTCAGCATGTCCTGGTTGGATTCCCGCGCGTACGGTCCGTCGGAGCGGGCGAACGGGATACGGCTGCCGCCTACCACCGCCACCCTGCGCGGCTGCGGAAGTGCCAGGGGAATCAACGCGACCAGCTCGTCCCGGTCGATCCCGGGCAGCTCGTCTCTCTCGGGCAGCTCATCTCGACCTACTCCTGACTCCTGAGTAACCTTACTTAGGAGTAAATCTACGACCGAGCAGGAGTCTGGACAATGGCCGACCGCTATCTGCACGTCACCGGCACAGCACCTGGCCGATTCCTGACCCGCCGGCTCGGCCTGCCGCAGCCTGCGGCCCTGCGCCGCTGGTCCCTGGAGACTCCGTCCCTCGACGGCCCGTTGCTGCATCTGACCGCGGGGCCGTCGACCGTCACGGACGAACTCGCCGCGCTCCTCGGCAGGACCGGCCTGCGGATCGCCGAACGCGCCGAGCGCCCCGCCGGCATCGTCGTGGACGCGACGGCCGTCACCACCGCCGCCGGACTTGGCGATGTGCACGCGGCCCTCCACCCCGTCATACGCTCCCTCGCCCCGTCCGGCCGCGTCGTCGTCCTCGGCGTCCGGCCCTCCGGCGAAGACCACCACCAGGCCGCCGCCCAGCAGGCACTTGAGGGGTTCGTACGCTCCCTCGGCAAGGAAACCGGCAAGGGCTCCACCGTTCAGCTGATCCGGATCGCCCCCGGCGCCGAGGGCGTCGCCGCCGCCGAATCCACCCTCCGATTCCTGCTCTCCCCCAAGTCCGCGTACGTCAGCGGCCAGGTCGTCGAACTCACCGCCGCCGCCCCGGACCCGGTCCCCGACCGGCTCGCACCGCTCACCGGCCGCACCGCCCTGGTCACCGGCGCCGCACGGGGGATCGGGGCCTCGGTCACCTCCGTGCTCGCCCGGGACGGGGCCACCGTGATCTGCCTGGACGTCCCGCACGCGCAGGACGAACTCGTGCGCACCGCCAACCGGCTGGGCGCCACCGCGCTCCCCCTGGACATCACCGCACCCGACGCCGCCGACCGCATCGCGGCCGCCGCCCCGGACGGCCTCGACATCCTGGTCCACAACGCGGGCATCACCCGCGACCGCCGGCTCGCCAACATGCCCGCCGAACGCTGGACCTCCGTCATCGAGGTCAACCTCGACAGCGTGCTGCGCACCACCGACGCCCTGCTCAAGGCGGGCACGCTCAACCGGGGCGGCCGGGTCGTCGCCACGGCCTCCATCGCAGGGATCGCGGGCAACGACGGCCAGACCAACTACGCGGCCGCCAAGGCGGGCATCATCGGCCTCGTCCGCTCCCTCGCCCCGCGCGCCGCCGCCGACCACGGCGTCACGGTCAACGCGGTCGCCCCCGGGTTCATCGAGACGAGGATGACGGCAGCCGTGCCCTTCCTCATCCGCGAGGCGGGCCGCCGCATGAACTCCCTGTCCCAGGGCGGGCTTCCGGTCGACGTCGCCGAGGCCACGGCCTGGCTCTCCCATCCCGCGTCGAGCGCCGTCAACGGCCAGGTCCTGCGGGTCTGCGGCCAGAGCCTGCTGGGGGCGTGAGACGGATGCCGAGCCCGATCGCCTCCCTCGTACGCGGGGCCGTCACCTCCCCGTTCAAGCGGCCGGGCCGGCCCGGAGCCGGACTGCCCGCCGCCCGGATCACCCTCCCGCCGGCTCCCGTGGCGCCCGGCCACCTCGCCGCGTACAGCAGGATCTGCGGCTTCTCCGAGTCGGGCGCACTGCCGCTCACGTACCCCCACGTCCTGGGCTTCGCCCCGGCCATGCGGCTGATGACGGACCGGGCCTTCCCGCTGCCCGTCGTGGGGCTCGTCCACACCTGGATCGAGATCACCCGCCACCGGGTCCTGCGGCCGCAGGACGTGCTGGAACTCAGCGTGTACGCCGACGAGTTGACCGGCCACCGACGGGGAACCGAGGTCACGGTGGCGACGGAGGCGCGGATCGCGGGTGAACTGGTGTGGGAGTCACGGAGCGGCTACCTGTCGCGTCACGGGACTCCGCGCGGTACGGAGTCCGCGCCGCCGCCGGCGGCCCCGCCGCCCGCCCCGCCGCCCGCCGTCGCCGAGTGGCCGTTGGCCGCGGATCTCGGGCGGCGGTACGGCGCCGTGTCCGGCGACCGCAATCCCATCCACCTGTATCCGCTCACCGCCCGGCTGTTCGGATTCCCCCGGCCCATCGCGCACGGCATGTGGACCGTCGCCCGCTGTCTCGCCGAGACCGGCGAACCGGGCCGGGTCCGGCAGGTGCGGGCCGACTTCAGGGCGCCCGTCCCGCTGCCGTCCACCGTGACGTACGCGGCGGACAGCACGGACGGCCCTGACAGCACCCGCACGGGGAGCGCGTTCGAGCTGCGCGACGCCACCGGCCGCGTCCACCTCACCGGAAGGACGGCCCAGGACGCGCCCTGAGCAGGTGGTCCCTCTCAGGTCCGCGGCTGCCAGGGCCGGCCGTTCATCAGGCTCTCCAGGCCGGCCCAGGAGAAGTTCATCAGGGTCGCCGCGGCCTCCTTCGCCGAGACACCAGGGGTGTCGTTCGCCCATCCGGCCAGCGACTCCGCGGCCCCCACCAGCGCCTGCGCCAGCCCTGCGACATCCCGGTCCGGGAGCGCCGGATCGCGGTGCACCTCACGCGCCGCGGCACCGATCAGACCCGTCACGAACGCAACGATCTCGTCCCGCATCACCAGGACCTCGGTGGCGAACGGCTCCCCGTGCGTCCGCGCCTGGCGGTTCAGCACTGCCCAGCCGTCCGGGTTCTCCGCCGTGTGCGTGAAGAACGCCCGCAGCCCGGCCCAGAGTTGCCGGTCGGCCGGAAGCCCTGGATCCGCTCCGGCCTGTACCGCTTCCACCAGCGCCTTCGCCTCGCGGCGGATACAGGCGGTGAAGAGTTCCTCCTTGGAGTTCAGGTACAGGTAGACCAGGGGTTTGGACACCCCGGCCAGCTCCGCGATCTCGTCCATCGAGGCGGCCCGGTAGCCGAGCTGCCCGAACGTCCGCACCGCCGCATCCATCATCTGCCGCTCGCGCACGGCGCGTGGCATCCGTTTGCTCTTCACAACACCCACGACATAATCCTCCCACCCCCGGCTGTGCCACTCCTCGGCAAGAGTATGTCGCGGGACCCCCGCCCCCCGTACGAACAGTTCCGCTTCCCTGGCCGAAAGCGACCCTCGAGCGCCCTTCACTCACCACCCCCGCACCGCCCGGGCCTGCCCCCCGACGGCCATAGGGGAATCCGGCTCCCCGGCCTCCCTCCACGGTCTGACACCCCCTAGCCCGCGGGACGGATGTGGCGTCCACACCGCCCGTCCTAGCGTTGCGCGCATGACCAGTCACCGCAGCCGGGCAGCCGTCACGGCGCTCGCCCTGACCCTGCTCCTCGCGACACCCGCAACGGCCACCGCCGCCACCACGGCACGATCCACGGCGACCACCGCGCCGGCCTCCGAACCCGCCCCCCTCGCCGCCTCGTTACTCGAACTGCCCCGCCCCACCGGCCCGTACGCGACCGGCCGCGACACCCTGCATCTGACCGACACGAGCCGCCCCGACCCCTGGGTCCCCGAAGCGGGCGCACGGGAGCTGATGGTGTCCGTCACCTACCCGGCGCGCCCGGGCACCGGCGGCGGACCCGCTCCGTACATGACCACGGAGGAGGCCAGGCTGCTGCTGGCGGCCAACGGACTGGAGGACGCCGTCCCCGCCGCCGCCGTCGCGACCACCCGCACGTACGCCCGCACCCACGCCCCCGCCGCCCGGGGCCGCTTCCCGCTGGTGGTGCTCTCCCCCGGCTTCTCCACCCCGCGTACGACCCTCACCGGCCTCGCCGAGGAACTGGCGAGCCGTGGATACGTCGTGGCACTCGTCGACCACGCCTACGAGTCGTCCGGCTCAGCCTTCCCCGGAGGAAGGATGCTCACCTGCGTCGCCTGCGACCGGGTGAGCGGGACCGGGCGCGAGGGCATGAAGCTGGTCTCGGAGGGCCGGGCCAGGGACCTGTCGTTCGTCATCGACCGGCTGACCGGCCGCCACCCTGCCTGGCGCGGGTCCGGCGTCATCGACCATCGGCGGATCGGGGTGGCGGGGCACTCCATCGGCGGCGCCGCCGCCGTGTCGACGATGGCCACCGATCCGCGCGTGCGCGCCGGGATCAACATGGACGGTACCTTCGCCGACCCTGTGCCCTCCTCCGGCCTCGGCGGCCGGCCGTTCATGATGCTCGGCTCCACCGCCGGCCACAGCCCCGGCGGCGACGACAGCTGGGACGGCGGCTGGCCGGCCCTGGACGGCTGGAAGCGCTGGCTGACGGTCGACGGCGCCGGCCACTTCACCTTCACCGATACCCCCGTGATCGCCCAGCAGCTCGGCATCGAGGACCCCGCGACGCCCATCTCCGGCGACCGTTCGATGACCCTCACACGGGAGTACGTCACGGCCTTCTTCGACCAGCACCTGCGCGGCATCCACCGGCCGCTCCTGGACGGCCCGACGCCGGGCAACCCGGACGTCAGGTTCGTCAGCCCCTGACCCGCACGGGCGCCGGACCCCACGGGCGCCGGACGCACGAGTGCCCCGGATCGGCTGATCCGGGGCACTTGAGCGTCACAGCGTGGTGCGTTACGCGGGGACCGGTACCGCGTCCTTGACGTCCGCATCCGCGTCCGCGTCGACGTCCGCCCGGGCGTCGGCGTCCTCGAACGCGTCGACCGGGGAGGCCGAGGCCGAGTTGTACGCGTCGTGGTCGAGGATGCCCTCGCGGGAGGCGACGATCACCGGGACCAGCGCCTGTCCCGCCACGTTCGTGGCGGTACGCATCATGTCCAGGATCGGGTCGATCGCCAGCAGCAGGCCGACGCCCTCCAGCGGGAGGCCGAGCGTCGAGAGGGTCAGCGTGAGCATGACCGTCGCTCCGGTGAGACCGGCGGTGGCCGCCGAACCGATGACCGAGACGAACGCGATCAGGATGTAGTCGCCGATACCCAGCTGCACGTCGAAGATCTGCGCGATGAAGATCGCCGCCAGCGCCGGGTAGATCGCGGCGCAGCCGTCCATCTTCGTGGTGGCGCCGAACGGCACCGCGAAGGACGCGTACTCCTTCGGGACACCGAGACGCTCGGTGACCTTCTGGGTGACGGGCATCGTGCCGACCGAGGAGCGGGAGACGAAGGCCAGCTGGATCGCGGGCCAGGCGCCCTTGAAGAACTGCAGCGGGCTGACCTTGGCGACCGTCGCGAGCAGCAGCGGGTAGACGACGAACATCACCAGGGCGCAACCGATGTAGACGTCGGCGGTGAACGTCGCGTACTTGCCGATCAGGTCCCAGCCGTAGTCGGCGATCGCGTAGCCGATGAGGCCGACGGTGCCGATCGGGGCGAGGCGGATGACCCACCACAGGGCCTTCTGGAGGAGCTCCAGGATCGACTCGCTGAGGGCCAGGATCGGCTTGGCCTTGTCACCGAGCTGGAGCGCGGCGATACCGGCGACGGCGGCCATGAAGACGATCTGCAGGACGTTCAGCTCGGTGAACGGCGTGATGACGTCCGTCGGGATGATGCCGGTCAGGAAGTCGAGCCAGGAACCCGCGCTCTCGGGCTTGGAGCCGTCCTTCGGGGTGAGGCCGGTGCCCGAACCCGGGTTGGTGACCAGGCCGATCCCGAGGCCGATGGCCACGGCGATCAGTGAGGTGATCATGAACCAGAGCAGGGTGCGGCTGGCCAGCCTTGCGGCGTTGTTGACCTTGCGCAGGTTGGTGATCGACACCAGGATCGCGAAGAAGACGAGGGGCGCGACGGCCAGCTTCAGCAGCTGGACGAAGATGTGGCCGACCTGGTCGAGCGTGGTGTAGAGCCAGTCGATGTCCTGGCTGCGGGCGAGCCAGCCGAGGAGGACACCGAGGAACAGACCGGCGACGATCTGGACCCAGAAGGGGACCTTGGGTATGCGGAAACCGGTGCCGGTACCGGTGGGCTCACCGGTGCCGGTGGTGGTGGACGCGGAGTTCGCGGACACGTACACACTCCTGTTGGGGACGCAGCGGGACGCACGGGACATACGTACGGACGTGCGGTCGAACGGGGACGGGGTGCGGCGCCCGCGAAGGGGGGCGGCGCCGCTGCATGATGCCGGTTCAGACGTTGCGGCAACAGACCGCGGACATACAGCGGCAGAGATCGACATGCAGGCGCGCCACGAGCGGAGTGCTCGCGGCATGACGGGGGCGCACAGCTGTCTTCATGTCGAACACGTTAACACTTGTACTTTGAGAACCTCAAAGGTCTTCTTTGGCACGAAGGCGGCCCGAGACCCGCTCGCGCCTCGCCGGAAACGACGGAACCCCAGCACTGGAGCGGTGGCTCCTGGCTGGGGCTCGGGGTGCCCGAGGGCACGGAAGTGCGCGGATGTGAGGAAGCTTACGTTCCGCTTACCGTCGGACGCCTTACTGGACGGCGTCCTCGCGGGTCCGGTTGGACTCCAGGCGCGCCTTCGTCCGGTCGACCTTCGTGACGAGCTGCTCGGACATCTCGTCACGCTGCTTACGCAGGAGCACGAAGCTGAGCGGCGCCGAGAGCAGCAGGCCGAGCAGCATGACCCAGATGAAGTTGGAGCCCTTGAGGCCGGCCGGCAGGAGTCCGAAGTGGACCGCCACACCGGCGGCGAAGAAGCAGCCGACGAAGATCAACAGGCGCAGCGCGGTGTACCGGATCGTTGCGCTCGGCTTGGCAGCGGACACGGCTGACCCTCTCTCTACGTACTACACGTCGAAAATCCTGCCCGACCAGTGAAGCATGACCCGAATTCACGTGGTTCAGGGGGCTCCCGCGCGGGGCCGGGGGAAGGGGTTCAGGGAACCAGCGGCAGCAGCATCGTGATGTCGTCGCGGTCGTCGCCGGGAGCGACCCGGATCGCGCCGGGCACGCGGCCCACCTCCTTGTAGCCGCAGGAGGCGTAGAAGCGGTCGGCCCCGGTGCCGCCCCGGCAGGTCAGGCGGATGGCCTCGATGCCGTCCATCCCGCGGGCCGCGCCGGCCGCCGCCGCCATGAGTTCCCGGCCGAGGCCGTGACCCTGGAGGCGCGGATGGACCATGACCGTGTGCAGGAGGACCCAGTGGGTCATCAGCCGGTGGGTCGTGCGGGCGAGGAAGGCGGTGGCGGCGACGGCGCCGTCCTCGTCGTGGCCGACGAGCAGCCGCGTGCGGCCCTCGGTGATCGCGGTGAGGTGCTTGAGCAGTTCGTGCCGGATCTCCTCGGGCTGCGCGGGCGGCACGAAACCGACGGCGCCGCCCGCGTCGGTGACATCGGCCCAGAGCGCGGTGATGCCGTCGTGCAGGGGCCGGTCGAAGACGGGGTCCAGCTCGAACGTAAGCGTCATAGTTGAATATTAACTATTACATCCAGGGCCCTCAAACAGTGTCCGAAAGGCGAGAAAGCCCCGGCCGGCGGCCGGGGCTCTCCCACAGGTCACACAGGGGCCTCAGACACGCATCGGCTGCGGCTCCTCGCGCCGGCCCGCCTCCGGGCCCGGGTACTCGCGCAGGATCTCGTACCGGGTGTTCCGCTCGACAGGCCGGAAGCCCGCGTCTCGGATCAGCTCCAGCAGGTCCTCACGGCCCAGCTTGCTCGGCGTGCCGTAGTTGTCGGCGTCATGCGTGATCTTGTACTCGACGACCGAGCCGTCCATGTCGTCGGCGCCGTGCTGCAGCGCGAGCTGGGCGGTCTGCACGCCGTGCATGACCCAGAAGACCTTGACGTGCGGCACGTTGTCGAACAGGAGCCGCGAGACCGCGAAGGTCTTCAGCGCCTCCGCGCCCGTCGCCATCGTCGTCCGCGCCTGGAGCTTGTTGCGGACCTTGCCGTCCTTCATGTCCACGAAGTCGTGCTGGTAGCGCAGCGGGATGAAGACCTGGAAACCACCGGTCTCGTCCTGCATCTCCCGCAGCCGCAGCACGTGGTCGACGCGGTGACGGGGCTCCTCGATGTGCCCGTACAGCATCGTCGCCGGGGTCTTGAGCCCCTTCTCGTGCGCGAGACGGTGGATGCGCGACCAGTCTTCCCAGTGGGTGTTGTGGTCGACGATGTGCTGGCGGACCTCCCAGTCGAAGATCTCCGCGCCGCCGCCGGTCAGCGATTCCAGACCGGCCTCGATCAGCTCGTCGAGGATCTCGGAGGCGGTGAGCCCGGAGATCGTCTCGAAGTGGTGGATCTCCGTCGCCGTGAACGCCTTCAGCCCCACGTTCGGCAGGGCTTCCTTCAGCGCGCTGAGCGAGCGGGGGTAGTAACGCCACGGGAGGGTGGGGTGCAGCCCGTTGACGATGTGCAGCTCGGTGAGGTTCTCGTTCTCCATCGCCTTGGCGAGGCGGACGGCCTCCTCGATACGCATCGTGTACGCGTCCTTCTCGCCCGGCTTGCGCTGGAACGAGCAGTACGCGCAGGACGCGGTGCAGACGTTCGTCATGTTGAGGTGACGGTTGACGTTGAAGTGAACGACGTCGCCGTTCTTACGCGTGCGCACCTCGTGCGCCAGTCCGCCGAGCCACGCCAGGTCGTCGGACTCGTAGAGGGCGATCCCGTCCTCGCGGGTCAGCCGCTCGCCGGCCCGGACCTTATCCTCCAGCTCGCGCTTGAGTCCCGCGTCCACTAGGGCGCCTCCCATATCTCCGTGTAACAGGCTTCGACCACCGTACGCCTACGACTCCTCAGGAAGTTCCCCGACCCGGTTCTCCCACTTCGTGGACAGCACGATCGTCGTACGCGTCCGGGAGACCCCCTTCGTGCCGCTCAGCCTGCGGATCGTCTTCTCCAGGCCGTCCACGTCACCGACCCGGACCTTGAGCATGTACGAGTCGTCGCCCGCGATGAACCAGCAGTCCTCGATCTCCGCCAGGTCCTTCAGCCGGTGCGCCACGTCCTCGTGGTCGGCCGCGTCGGAGAGCGAGATGCCGATCAGTGCCGTGACGCCGAGACCCAGCGACGCGGAGTCGACGGTGGCGCGGTAGCCGGTGATGACACCGGCGGTTTCCAGCCGGTTGATGCGGTCGGTGACGCTGGGCCCGGAGAGCCCTACGAGCCGTCCCAGCTCGGCATACGAGGCCCTGCCGTTCTCCCTGAGGGCCTGGATGAGCTGCCTGTCCACCGCGTCCATATGACTGAAACCTTCCATTGTTCAGCAGTACCGCGAGTTTACGTATAGAATCTAAGGCACGCAGGCCTCAAGCCCTGCAAATCTTTCAGAACATCCCAGAAACGCTTTCGAATCTTCAGGAGTGATCTTCACCGTGTACACGATCGAGATGGCCTACGCCCGGATGCGCGAGCTGCAGGACCTGGCCAACCGCTCGCGTGCCCACCAGCCCGCCGCCGCTTACCGGATCGACAAGGCCCGGACCCCGCGCCCGGCCAAGAAGCGCTGACGCCCACCCGCTACGAGGACCGGGAGCCACCGAGCTCTCCCTCCCAGCGGCGGTAGAGCTGATGCGGCACCCCCGCCGCGTCCAGCACCCGGCCCGCGACGAAGTCCACCAGATCCTGGATGTGCGTCGCACCCGCGTAGAACGCCGGAGAGGCGGGCAGCACCACGGCGCCCGCCTCGTCCAGGGCCACCATCTGCTTCAGCGTCTGACCACTCAGCGGGGTCTCGCGCACCGCGACGACCAGCTTCCGCCGCTCCTTGAGCGTCACGCTCGCGGCCCGCTGCAGCAGATCCTTCGACAGACCCAGCGCCACCCCGGCCACACAGGCCGTCGACGCCGGCACGATCAGCATCCCCTGCGCCGGGTACGACCCCGAGGACGGCCCGGCCGCCAGATCACCGGCCGCCCAGTGCCGTACCCGGTCGAGTTCCGCCTGGCTCACCGCGAAGGTGTCCGGCTTCCCGTCAGCTCCCCGCGCCAGCCATCCGCGCAGATCCTCGCGCCAGTGCGCGTCCCGGAAGGCGATCCCGGTCTCGTCCAGGAGGGTCAGCCGCGAGGCGCGGCTGACCACGAGGTCCACGCTCTCCCCCGCTGCCAGCAGTCCGCGCAGAACCGAGGCCGCGAACGGCGTCCCGGACGCACCGGACACCCCGACAATCCAAGGCCGCCGCTGCTGTTGACTCATCGAAGTCCCGGAATTCACATCTGTGAGCCTATCCGGCGCCCCGCATGAGGAACCGAGCCAGGGCCCCGGGGCGTTCCGACAGATGAGGGCCAGGACCGTGCGGGCCCCGGACAGGGGGAGCCATGACCGGCATCCGTAACTCCGCCACCACCAGGACCACCGGCGCGCGGGCCGTCGCCGCCGGCGCGCTGATGCTGGGCTGGGTGGCCCTGCTGTGGGTGCTGGAAGGCATCGACACGGCGGCGGACCACTCGCTCGACACCTACGGCATCAGCCCGCGCGAACCCTCGGAGCTGCTCGACGTCGTACCGTCCGCCTTCCTGCACAGCGGCTGGGACCACGTGGCGTCCAACAGCGTCCCGCTGCTGGTGCTCGGCTTCATCGCGGCGCTCGCCGGACTGCGCCGGTTCGCCGCCGTCGTCCTCACCGTCATCGTGATCGGCGGCCTGGGCGTCTGGCTGACCGCCCCGTCCCACACCGTGACGCTCGGCGCGTCCGGAGTGGTCTTCGGCCTCTTCGGCTATCTGCTGGTCCGCGGCTTCGTCGACCGGCGCCCGCTCGACATCGTGACCGGCGTGATCATCGCCGCGGTCTACGGCTCGATCCTCTGGGGCGTCCTGCCGACCGACTCCGGAATCAGCTGGCAGGGCCACCTGTTCGGGCTGATCGGCGGGGTGACGGCGGCCTTCGTCTTCCGCCGTCCCCGCGCGTCCGCGACCACCGTCACGGCGTGAGGCCACGCACCAGCAGATCCAGCAGCGCGCACGCGAACAGCGCCATGCCGATGAAGCCGTTCACCGAGAAGAACGCCCGGTTGAGCCGGGACAGGTCGTGCGGGCGCACCACCCGGTGCTCGTACACGAAGGCGACGGCGACGATCACCATGCCGATCCAGTAGAGGAGCTCCGCCCCGGTGGCGAGGCCGAACCAGACCAGCATCCCGGTCGTCACGACGTGGCAGACCCGCGCGCCCCACAGGGCCGCCGGAATCCCGAAGCGCGCGGGGAACGAACGCACGCCGTGCGCCCGGTCGGCCTGCACGTCCTGGCAGGCGAAGATCAGGTCGAAGCCGCCGATCCAGATGCCGACGGCCAGCCCCAGGATCACCGCGTCCCACGACCAGGTGCCCGTCACCGCGAGCCAGGCGCCGACCGGCCCCATGGCCTGGGCGAGACCCAGGATGGCGTGCGGGAAGTTCGTGAACCGCTTGCCGTACGGGTAGACGACCATCGGAACCACGGCGAGCGGCGCCAGCGCCAGGCAGAGCGGGTTCAGCAGGGCCGCCGCGCCGAGGAAGACGACGAGCGCGATCAGGGCCCCGGTCCACGCCGACCTCACGGACACCGCGCCGGTGACCAGCTCACGGCTCGCGGTACGGGGGTTCCGGGCGTCGATCTCCCGGTCGATGATGCGGTTGGCGGCCATCGCGAACGTGCGCAGCCCGACCATCGCGAGCGTGACGAGCAGCAGCGTGCCCCAGTGGATGTTCTCGTCCAGCTGGAACATGGCGGTCAGTGCGGCGATGTACGCGAAGGGCAGCGCGAAGACCGAGTGCTCGATCATCACCAGCCGGAGGAACGCCTTGGTCCTGCCGGGCACGGGCAGGGCGGCGGCCGATGCGGTCACAGGCCGTACTCCTTCCAGCGCCGGTCGACCTTCGCGGCCGTCTCCGCGTCGGACTCGACCATGTCGGGCCAGCCGCCGTCGCGGGTGTAGCCCTCCTCGGGCCACTTCCTCGTCGCGTCGATCCCCGCCTTGCCGCCCCAGAACTGCTGGTAGGAGGCGTGGTCGAGGTGATCGACCGGCCCCTCGGCGACGGTCAGGTCACGCGCGTAGTCGGTGTTCCCGAGCGCCCGCCAGGCCACCTCGTGGAGGTCGTGCACGTCGCAGTCGGAGTCCACGATCACGATCAGCTTGGTCAGCGACATCATGTGCGCGCCCCAGATGGCACTCATGACCTTCTGCGCGTGCTTCGGGTACTTCTTGTCGATCGAGACGATCGCGCAGTTGTGGAATCCGCCGGCCTCGGGCAGGTGGTAGTCCACGATGTCCGGCACGATGATCTTCAGGAGGGGCAGGAAGAAACGCTCCGTGGCCCGGCCGAGCGGCCCGTCCTCGGTCGGCGGCCGGCCCACGACGATCGACTGGATCAGCGGACGCTTGCGCATGGTGACGCAGTCGATCGTCAGCGCGGGGAACGGTTCCTGCGGCGTGTAGAAGCCGGTGTGGTCACCGAACGGCCCCTCCGGCAGCATCTCCCCCGGCTCCAGCCACCCCTCGATGACGACCTCGGCGTGCGCGGGGACCTGGAGCGGCACGGTCTTGCAGTCGACCATCTCGATCCGCTTGCCCTGGATGAAGCCGGCGAAGAGGTACTCGTCGATGTCGCCGGGCAGCGGCGCGGTGGAGGCGTACGTCACGGCGGGCGGCGCCCCGAACGCGATCGCGACGGGCAGCCGCTCACCGCGCTTCGCTGCGACCTGGTAGTGGTTGCGGCTGTCCTTGTGGATCTGCCAGTGCATACCGATGGTGCGCTTGTCGTGGCGCTGGAGGCGGTAGAGCCCCAGGTTCCGGATGCCGGTCTCGGGGTGCTTGGTGTGCGTGAGCCCCAGGTTGAAGAAGGAGCCGCCGTCCTTCGGCCAGGTGAAGAGCGCGGGCAGCTGGTCCAGGTCCACGTCGTCGCCGGTGAGGACGACCTCCTGGACGGGAGCGTCCCCGGACTTCACCTTCTTCGGCGGCACGTGCACCATCGAGCCGAGCTTCCCGAACGCCTCGCGGACCCCGACGAAACCGTGCGGCAGCTCCGGCCTGAGCAGCCCGCCGATCTTGTCGCTGATCTCGGCGTACGACTTCAGCCCGAGCGCCTTGAGGAGCCGCCGGTCCGTCCCGAAGACGTTCATGGCCAGGGGCATGGTCGCCCCCTTGACGTTCTCGAAGAGCAGGGCTGGCCCGCCCGCCTTGTTCACCCGGTCGACGATCTCGCCGACCTCCAGGTGCGGGTCGACCTCGGCCTTGATGCGCTTGAGATCGCCCTCGCGCTCCAGAGCCCGGAGCAGGGAGCGAAGATCGTCGTAAGCCATGCCACCCAGTATCGGCCACCCGCTACCCTGGGCCCGTCACCGGGGCGGGACAGTGCGCCCCCTCACCTCTTCTCGGGGGACCCTTCCACCATGCTCAGGGCCTTGATCTACCTCCTGCCGCTGGCACTGACGATCTACGCGTTCATCGACTGTCTGAACACCCCGGAGGACGAGGCCAAGCACCTGCCGAAGGTGGCCTGGGTCTTCATCATCCTGCTGTTCTGGATCGTGGGCCCGATCGTGTGGCTCGCCGCCGGAAAGCTGCGCGTTCCGCCCGAGGGAGGCCGTACGCCTTCGGAGTGGCACCGCAACCACCGCCGGACGTGGGTGGCGCCCGACGACAACCCGGACTTCCTGAAGTCGCTCAAGGACGAGAACGAGAAGGACGAGTCCGTCCTGAAGGACTGGGAGGCGGACCTGCGCCGCCGCGAGGAAGAGCTGAAGCGCGGTGACGGCGAGGGCGGGACCGCCGAGGACCCGACGCCCCCGAAGGGCTGAGCCACGACGCCGGGCGCCGCCGGTCACGATTGGGCTCAATCGTTCGAAAATCTTCACCCGCCCCCAACGCCCCGCGTCTACGCTGTTGTTGACGCTGTGACAGGTCGTACGGGGTGTCGGCACTGGGGGTGCGGTGGACAGAGAGCTGTACGGACGCGAGGCGATTTTCGGCAACGACGGCCTGGCCGCACGTCTGACGGGTCTCACTCCGTACGGCTCGGCCAAGGCGCCGTACGAGCACCGTGACGATCCGCCGGTGGTCGCGCTGACCGGTGGCCGCGGCATGGGCAAGACCGCGACGCTCAAGCAACTGCGCCATGTGTACCGGGAGATCACCCCGGTCGCCCTGATCGACTGCGAGGCGGTCGCGCCGCCCCAGGAGCCGGGGCCGGGCTGGACGCCGGTCACCGGGGCGCTGCCCGAGCTGGCCGTACAGCTGACGCCGAGGGTGCGGGCGGCGAAGCCGGTGCAGTTCCCCCGGCTCAGCCTGGGCCTCGTGGCAGTGGCCTCGATCGCCTGGAGCCGTGAGGACGAGACACAGGCTCAGCGTGACCTCCAGTCGCTCGGTCCGGTGCTCGCGACCGTGGACTCCCGCCCGGGAGCGGCGCAGGGCTGGGTCACCAAGGTGCTGACGAAGCTCGCGGCGACGGCGTTCGACGCGGTGGCGCCGCTGGCCGGGCTGATCGCCGAGGCGACCGTGGAGTCGGTGCTGGAGGAGACGTTCAGCCGGTTCCAGCGCCGTACCGTCGACTGGTACGGCGCCTATCCGCACGCCGGGGGCGACGGCCGGATCGGGCTGCGGCAGCTCGCGGTCGACTTCGAGCGGGGCGGGGACCTGCGCCGCCGGGCCGAGGACCACCTCGTCGGGGCGCTGGTCGAGGACCTGTACCGCGCCTACCGGGGAACGGCGCTGGGAATGCGCCGGGGCCGCCCGGTGATCCTCCTCGACAACGCGCACAACGCGCTCGGCCGGCAGCTCGTCGAGCCCGTGCTGCGGGCGCGCGCGGCGGGCCGCCGCGACCAGATCGTCTTCTTCGCCGCCTCCCGCACCCGTGACCACGAGGGGCTGCGGCACGCCGTCCACCACCGGCTGCCGGAGGTCGCGCACGCCTCGCACTGGACCCGCGGCACGGAGGTGACCTCGGGGATTCTCGCGGTCGGCCTCACCCCGCTGAGCGCCGCGCACACCCAGGCGGCACTGGAGCGCCACGATCCCGAGGCCCGTACACCGGCCGGTCTGGCACGCGGGGTGCACCGGCTGACGGGCGGCCGGCCGCTGGGTGTGGCGCTGTTCGCCCAGGCGGCGGGCGATGCTGACCGGCCGGGCTCGCTGGTGCCGGGCGCGCTGCTGGACCGCACGGTGCGGATCCGCGAGGACACGGAGCCGGTACGGCTGGCGGACGAACTGCTGCGGCGTCTGCTGCCCGGACAGCGCCTGGACGTCCTGTGCGTGCTGGCCGCGGCGCACGGCGAGGAGTCGGCCAGACTGCTGGCCAGGCTCCGGCTGCGCGGCGAGTCCATGGACGGTGACGTGGCGCTGAGGGTGCGGGACGTACTGCGCGCGGAGGACTGGCAGGTGGGCCCCGACCACTTCGTGGCCGACCCGCTGCTGCGGTCGCTGCTGCTGCACCGGCTGCGCTTCCAGGACGACGACCATCCGCTGTACGCCGTGTGGCGCGCGGTCCACGAGTCGCTCCGCGAGGTGTACCAGGCGGGGAGCGCGGCGAGCGCCCCGCACCGGCTGCACGAAGAGCTGCTGCTGGGCCGGGACGCGGCGTGCGTGACCCATCTGCGGGTGCGTTTCCCGCGTCCCGACGTCCAGGGCTGGCTCGGCGAGCTGCGGCTCATCGCCTCGGCGCCCTGCCCACGCGAACGCGGGGCGCACGGGCCCGATCCACGGCGGGCGGTGGCACTCGGCCAGGACGTGGCCGCGGGGCCGCTGCCCGACGTGCGGACGGGTCTTGCCGGGCTGGACGAGGAGGCGGCCGAGCTCCAGCTGCGGATGCGGCGGCTGCTGCACGGCGTGTGGCTGCTCTCCGATCCGCTGGCCCTGCCGGACGACGAGGTGACCGACAAGATGGCGCACGAGCTGCGGCAGCTGTCCGGTAGGCATCTGACGGGCAACGCCGTGCTGTGGGACGCGGCGACGCACTGGCCGCGGGACATCAGGGCATGGCGACCGCTGTCCATGCCGCCGGGAAGCCCGCCGGACGGGGCGCAGGACCGACGGGACCGACGGGACCGACAGGGGGACGGTGACTCCGATGCGTAATCCGCTGCGTTATCGCGTCTGGTACACGACCCGGCAGAGGATCGTCACGGGCGTCCTCGTCGGCGCGCTCGTGACGGGTGCCGGGTGGTACGGCGTCGACCGCGTGACCACGCCCGAGGACCGGGGCTGCGTGCCCGGCGTGGAGCGCCCCGCGGGCAGCGACGAGTGCGTGGGGGTGTCCGGCTCGGGCTACGACTTCGGGATGGACAACCTCACGGAGGTCGCCTCGGCGATCGGCCGGGAGAACCGGGGGCTGAAGGCGGGCGAGTACGCCACCGTCGCCCTCCTGCTGCCCCTGACGTCGAGCGATCCGTCCCTGGGGACGAAGATGCGGCGCGAACTCCAGGGTGCGTTCGCGGAGCAGTACCGGGCCAACCACCTGTCGAACGCGCAGGTTCCGAAGATCCGGCTGGTGCTGGCCAACACCGGTAAGAACAACGCCTTCTGGGAACCCACGGTCGACCGGCTGAAGACCATGACGGACGCGCCGGACCATCTGCGGGCCGTGTCGGGGGTCGCCACCAGCAGCTCCGAGGTGAAGCTCGCGGTGCAGGCGCTGACGAAGGCCCGGATCGCCGTCGTCGGCACCACGATCACGGCCGACGACATCGCCAACGGGCCGGGCGGGGACCCGTTCCCCGGCCTCGCGCGGGTCTCGCCCACCAACCGGGACGAGGCGCGGGCGCTGGCGCAGTTCGGGAAGGTCGAGGCCGACAAGGCGTTGCTGGTCGAGGACACGCGTACCGGGGACCACTACACGGACACCCTGAAGGCGGCGTTCACGGCGCTGGTGAAGGGCACGAAGTACGAGGCGCAGCTGTTCACCTCGCCCCCGGACGCCACGGACGAGGGCACCACGTCCAACACGTTCAAGCAGATCACGCACCTGATCTGCGACACGGACGCCGAGACGGTGTTCTTCGCCGGCCGGCACACCCAGCTGCGGCAGTTCATCAACGAGCTGGGGCGGCGCGGCTGTCAGAACCGGGCGTTCACCGTGCTCACCGGCGACGAGGGTTCCTACCTCGGCGGGGACGAGAAGCTGGACCGGAAGGCGCTCACCCGGAAGGTGACCGTTCGCTACGCCTCGCTGGCGCACCCGGACGCCTGGGTCGCCAGGAAGGGCGCACCGGTCCCGGCTACGGGCGGCTCGGCCCAGGACTTCCGGGCCTTCGAGGAACTGCTCGCCCAGGTGGCGAAGAAGCCGGCCGGCCCGATCGGCCCGACGGGCCGGGCCACCATGACGGACGGCCAGGTGATCATCGCGTACGACGCGATGGCGATGGCCGTGCACGGCATCCGCCAGGCGACCCCGGACGGCAGGCGCCTGCCCACGAAGACGGATGTGGGCAACCAGTGGCCCCAGGTGAAGTCCTCGCTGAAGGTGGCGGGGGCCAGCGGCTGGATCTGCCTGGACAACCACGGGAACCCGTACAACAAGGCCGTTCCGGTGGTCGAGCTGACGGACCGGGGTGTGCAGCGCTTCGTGGAGATCGCCTGGCCGGAGGGCCACCCGCCGGACCGCCGTTGTCTGCCGCCGTCGGGCCGCTGAGGGAGACAGCCCTCAGCGGAGGGCTGCCGCGTCCCGCCCGTCGAGTGCGGCGACGAGCCGTGTGAAGCGCGCGTCCCAGACGTCGGCCCGTCGCGCACGCTGTTCTTCGTCGCCGGAGAACTCGTGCGTGAAGCGGAGTACGACGTGGTCGCCGCGCGGCGGTTCCAGATGGAAGCGGATACGGCCGTGCGGCGCTCCGAAGGTGTACTCGGCGACCCGCTCGACGTCCCAGGCGGTGACAGTGCCGGAGACGTCGGCGCCGGCCTCCTCAGGTCCGGCGCCCAGCCCGCGCAGGGTGACCGCCCCGCCGATGCGCGGCTCGAACGGCTCGGCGACGGCGAGCCAGCTCGCCAGCCCCCCGGAACCGGCAACGGCCGCCCACACCCTCGGAACGGGATGGGGCAGCCGCACCGTGAACCTCAGCACCTGCGTACCGTCGTCGCGCGTCTCGCCGGGGCCGCGCTCGATCGCACTCATACATCCAGGGTGCCGCACCCGGACAGGTCCGGCGCGACAGCCCGGCCCGCCCCGGTCAGGCGACGGCCCCGCCCACGCCCTCCGCTACACGCCCGCGTACGAGTGCTTGCCGGTGACGAAGATGTTCACGCCGTAGTAGTTGAACAGCCAGCAGCCGAACGCGATGAGCGCCAGGTACGCCGCCTTGCGCCCCTTCCATCCGGCAGTGGCCCGCGCGTGGAGGTAGCACGCGTAGGCGACCCACGTGATGAAGGACCAGACCTCCTTGGGGTCCCAGCCCCAGTACCGTCCCCACGCGTCGCCCGCCCAGATCGCCCCCGCGATGATCGTGAACGTCCACAGCGGGAAGACGGCGGCGTTGATGCGGTACGAGAACTTGTCCAGGCTCGCCGCCGACGGCAGCCGCTCCAGCACGGACCGGGCGAACGCGCCGGGCGACCCGCCGTTGGCGAGCTTGCTCTCGTAGCTGTCGCGGAACAGGTAGAGCAGCGTGCCCACCGCACCGAGGTAGAACACGGCGCCGCAGATGATCGCGGTGGAGACGTGGATCCACAGCCAGTAGGAGTGCAGCGCGGGCACCAGCTGGTCGCTGTCCGTGTACAGCGTCGTGGTCGCGATGCCCAGGTCCAGCAGGACCGTGGTGACGAGCATGAGGCCCATCCACCGGACGTTCTTCTTCAGCGCGAGCAGGATGAGGTACGTGCCGACCGCCACCGTGGAGAAGGTGATCGAGAACTCGTACATGTTGCCCCAGGGGGCCCGCTGCACCGACATCGCGCGGGCGACGACCCCGCCGGCCTCGACGAGGAAGGCCACCACGGTCAGCGAGACCGCGATCCGCCCCCACAGGTCACCCTTGAACGTGCCGCCGGCCGCACCCGGACCGTCCGGGACGTCCCGGGTCCCGGCCGCGGAACGCGTCACGACCTTCGGGCGGTCCATGACGGCGGTGGCGCCGCCCTTCTGCGCCACCTGCACCGTCACCGCGGGCCCCGCGGCGGCCTGCTTCCCGGCCAGCGCGGCGGCGGTACGGCCGACCTTGCTGCGACTGCCGAACACCCACTCCGCGATGTGCGCGAAGAAGGCCAGGGTGTAGACGGCCATCGACGAATAGATCAGCACATTGCTGGTGTGCGCCAGGCTCTCGTTGGTTGCGGCGGCGAGATTCACTTCTCAGCCCCTTCGGCAGGTTCTTCGGAAGGTACTTCGGGACCGGCCCCGGAATCGCTCCCCGGGTCGTTCGTGGCATCGGGCGCCGTGGGCGCCACACTGTTGAGCTCGACCGCGAGATCGGCCAGCTCCTCGGGGAGTTTCGCGGACTCGGACCGGCCCAGACCGGCCATCTCGACGACGGTGACGCCGTCCGCTCCCCGTACCGCCCGGACCCAGACGCGGCGGCGCTGGATGAACAGCGAACCGGCGAGCCCGGCGATCGCGGCGATCGACCCGCCCAGCGCCCAGCCGGTGCCGGGCTGCTCGGAGACCTGGAAGCTGGCCCATTCCTCGACGCTCTCGAAGGTGATCGAGCCGGCGCCGTCGGGCAGTTCCATCGTCTCGCCGGGCAGCAGCCGCTTCTTCAGCTTCTGCCCGCCGGCGTCCTTGAACTCCTTCATCTTGGTGGAGTCCAGCTGGTACACGTTCTGCGGCAGGCCCGAGTCCACGCCGAGGCTGCCGTGGAAGCCGTTGAGGGCCAGCACCGGGAACTCCGCGCCGGGGAACTGCGAGAACATCGTGCCCTTGCCCGCACCGGCGAACGTCGGGACGAAGAACGCCTCGAAGCCCAGCTGGGTCTTCTCACCGTTCCTGTCGCGGTAGCCGTCCATCACCTTGATCGCACCGGTCGAGGTGATGTTGTTGTCGATGGGCAGCAGGGGTACGGCGGTCCGGTAGACCTCCTTGCCCTTGCCGTCCTTGACGGAGACGACCGGGGCGTAGCCGTGCGAGATCAGATAGATCTTGGTGCCGTCGACGACCAGCGGTTCGTTGACGCGGATGACCGACTTGACCGGCTTCCCGTCGACGCCCTCGGAGTACGTCACCCGGGCCTCGAAGGTGCGCGGGGTGCCGCGCTGCGGCCCGTTCTTCTCGTACGTCCCGACGAAGTCGTCGAGGGTGAAGCTGAACGGGGCGAGCGAGTCGGTGTCGTACAGCGAACCGGACTTGAAGTCGTCGTACTGCGTGAGCGTGTTGGAGAAGCCGTCGCCCTCGACGATCAGCTTGCCGCCCTCGGACTTGAACAGCTGCCCGGCGGCGAAGGCCACGAGCATCACGATCAGCGCGATGTGGAACATCAGGTTCCCGGCCTCGCGCAGATAGCCCTTCTCGGCGGCGACCGCGTCCCCCACAGCGTGCGAGCGGAAGCGCCGCTTGCGCAGGATGGCGGCCGCGGCCTCGTGGACCTGCTCCGGCCCGGCTTCGGTACGCCACGTCGTGTACGCGGGAAGCCTGGTGAGCCGCTTCGGGGCGCCGGGCGGGAGGCTGCGCAGCTGGCCGACGAACTGGCCGGTGCGCGGGACGATGCAGCCGATGAGGGAGACGAACAGCAGGATGTAGATCGCGGAGAACCACACCGAGCTGTAGACGTCGAACAGCTGGAGCTTCTCGTAGATCGGCGTGACCGTGGTGTGGGCGTCCTGGAAGGTCTGCACCTTCAGCTCGTCCACGCTGTTCTGCGGGATCAGCGAGCCGGGGATCGCGCCGAGCGACAGCAGGAACAGCAGGATCAGTGCGACCCGCATCGAGGTGAGCTGCCGCCAGAACCAGCGGGCCCAGCCGATGACACCCATCGCGGGAAGCGCGCCGGCGGACTCCTCGCGCGGCGCGGTGGAGAGCTCCTCCCCGGCCGCGCCGAGCTCGCGCTCTTCCGTGGTGTTCGTGTTGCTCATGGACTCAGATCCCCACAGTGAAGCCGGTCGACCAGAGCTGCATCTCCTGCATGAGCGTCTCCCAGACGCCCGTCAGCAGGAGGATTCCGGTCGCGATCATCATGCCGCCGCCGATGCGCATGACCCATGCGTAGTGCCGCTTGACCCAGCCGAACGCGCCGAGTGCCTTGCGGAAGGCGACCGCCGCCAGGACGAACGGGACACCGAGTCCCAGACAGTACGCGACGGTCAGTATCGCCCCGCGTCCGGCGGTCCCCTGGTCGAGCGCGAGCGTCATCACGGAGGCGAGCGTCGGGCCGATGCAGGGTGTCCAGCCGATTCCGAACAGGGCGCCCAGCAGCGGCGCGCCGGCAAGACCGGCCGCCGGCCGCTTGTGGAAGCGGAACTCGCGCTGCGTCACGCCCGGCAGGAGCCCCATGAAGAAGACGCCCATGAGGATCATGAGCACACCGAGGACGCGGTTGAGCACGACGGTGTGTTCCAGGAGGTCACGGCCGAAGTAGCCGAACAGCGCTCCGCTGGAGACGAACACGGCGCTGAAGCCGAGGACGAAGAGCGAGGCCCCCGCCACCACCCTGCCGCGCCGGGCCTCCGCCAGGTCGGTGCCGCTGACCCCGGTGACGTAACTCAGGTAGCCGGGCACGAGCGGCAGGACGCAGGGCGAGAAGAACGAGACGAGACCGCCCAGCAGGGCGATGGGGACGGCCATCAGCAGGGCGCCGCTGAAGACGGTCTCGTTGTACGCGGCGAGGGTGATCACCGGATCACTTCTCCGCGATCAGCGGGTCGATCATCTTGCGCAGCTCCTCCGCGCCGAGGGCCTGCAGGGTGCGGGCGGCGATCTTCCCGTCCCGGTCGATGACCACGGTCGACGGGATGGCCTGCGGGTTCAGCGTGCCCTTGGGGAAGCGGAGGATGAGCTTTCCGATCGGGTCGAAGAAGCTCGGGTAGGTGACTCCGTAGTCCTTCTCGAAGTTCACCGCGGCGGCCTTCTGGGCGTCCCGGGTGTTTATGCCGATGAACTGGACGCCCTGGTCCGCGGTCTCCTTCGACACCTTGGCGAAGTGAGCGGCCTCGGCACGGCAGGGACCGCACCACGAGCCCCAGACGTTCAGGACGACGACCTTGCCCTTGTAGTCGGCGACGTCGAGGCTCTTGCCGTCCAGGGTGGTGCCGTCGAGCTTCGGGGCGGCGACGCGCTCACCCTTGGCCACGGTCGAGATTCCGCCGCTGCCGGTAACGAAGTTCGTGTTGCCGCCGCCACCGGCCTTGTTGCCGTCTCCAGTGCACGCGGACAGGGTCAGCGTCGCAGCCGCGGTCGCGGCGGCGAGCAGGATGAAGCGGCGTCGGGGTGCGCGGCCTGGGCTCATGTGAAAAGTTTCGCATGACGGTTTCGGGGATCTTGCGCACCCCCCTCGGTGCCCGTAAAGCCCCTTGTCAAGGCTGTTTAAAGAAGGCATTCCAGCCGCCGGCGGGTGACTGGCCGACATCAAGGGTACGGAGCTTCGCGAGCACCGCCGGGTCCTGGACGTCGAGCCAGTCGACGAACTGCCGGAAGGAAACCAGTCGTACGTCCGGCTCCCCGGCAATGCGCTTGATCACTTCTTCGACGGCATCCATATAGATCCCGCCGTTCCACTCCTCGAAGTGGTTGCCGATGTAGAACGGCGCACGATTCGACTCGTACGCCCGCCGGAAACCGCTCAGATAGGCCCCGGCCGCCTGCTTGCGCCAGCCCGGATAACGGGACGGCATCCCATTGGTCGAATTCAGCGACTGATTGGCGAGGATGTTGTAGTCCATGGAGAGGACTTCGAAGGAGTGGCCCGGGAAGGGCATGCCTTGCAGAGGAAGATCCCACACCTCCTGCCGCTTCTCCGGCCACATCTGACGGCCGCCGGGTGAGCTGGCGTCGTAACGCCATCCCAGCTTCTTCGCCGTCGGCAGCAGATTGTCCTGACCGAGCAGGCACGGAGTGCGTCCGCCGATCAGTTCCTTGCGGTAGTCGAAGGGGAGCGGATCAAGGTTTTCCCAGCCGGTGTTGGTCTTCCATTCGGTGACGAAGGAGACCGCCTGATCGATCTCGCTCCGCCATTGCGCCGGAGACCAGGAGGCGACGGAACCGGAACCCCCGCAGAAGTGGCCGTTGAAGTGGGTGCCGATCTCGTGGCCGTCGAGCCATGCCTCACGGACGTATTTCAGCGTGTCCTTCACGTGGCCGTCGGTGAGGTAGCCGATATCGGAGGCGCCTCGCGGGTTGTTCGGCGGCCGGTACAGCGACTTCTTCGACTCGGGCAGCACATACAGCCCGGAGAGGAAGAAGGTCATCGCGGCGTCGTGTTCCCTGGCCAGTTCGAGAAAGCGCGGGAAGAGTCCGTTGCCGACCTCACCCGCCCCGTCCCAGGAAAAGATCACGAACTGCGGCGGCTTCTGACCGGGTTCGAGGGGAACGGGGGCGGAAGGCTGATGCGGCTGCTTACCGGTATCCGCGGTCGAGCCGTCACCGATCAGCTTGATCTTCTTCTCGGGGGCGCCGGTGCGGGGCGCGTTCCCGTCCGCTCCGTGACCACCCCCGGAACTCTTCCGGTCCCCCTGCCCGCCCTTACCGGAAGAACCGCAACCGGCGATACCGATTGCGGCCGCGGCTCCCAGCCCGGCACCCAGCAGACCTCTTCGCCTGATCTCCCGCATATCGTCCCCATCCGCGTCGTTCACCTCACGCCCATACAAACCGGCGAAGGCTTAGATGACCGCGGCAACACAGGGGTTCCGGGAACGGGGACAAATGTCGAGCCGAGACCGGACCCTTACGGAATCCGCACACATGGAAGATCGAAAACGCCTGTCGGCCTCGGCCCGTGCCCGTCGCCTCGCCCGAGGATCATGACCGGGAACAGCCGAATGGAGCCCGTCCCGCGTTCGGGGACGAAACGGCACCCGGACGCATCCGGGCACCGCCTCTCCGTTTCCGTCGGTCTCAGGCGCCGAACGCCTTCGACTTGCCCTTCACCGGCTTCGCCCCCGCCAGGAGGTGCGCCGGTACGAGATCGCGCGCCGGCTCCGTGTACGCGACCGACACGATCTTGTCGCCCTGGTACGTGAAGCTGGTCAGCGAGGCCAGCGTGCACTGCCGCCGCCGCGGGTCGTGCCACAGCCGGCGCCGCTCCACGAAGCTCCGCACGATCCAGATCGGCAGCTGGTGACTGACGCACACCGCCTCGTGCCCCCGCGCCGCGTCCCGCGCCGCGTCGAGCGCGCCCATCATCCGCACGACCTGCTCGATGTACGGCTCCCCCCACGAGGGGGTGAACGGGTTGGTGAGGTGCTTCCAGTTCTCCGGCCTGCGCAGCGCCCCGTCTCCAACCCCGAACGTCTTGCCCTCGAAGACGTTGGCCGCCTCGATCAGGCGCTCGTCGGTGGCCAGCTCCAGGCCGTGCGAGGCGGCGACGGGCGCCGCCGTCTCCTGGGCCCGCTCCAGCGGCGAGGCCACAACGTGCGTGACGTCGCGCTTCTTGAGGTGCTCGGCCACCCGGTCGGCCATCTGCCGGCCCAGCTCGGACAGGTGGTAGCCCGCTCGCCGCCCGTAGAGCACACCGTCCGGGTTGTGCACCTCGCCGTGGCGCACGAGGTGCACCACGGTCGTCTCGTCACGGCTCACGTCCTCGCTCATGCCGTCGCCTCCGCCGCGGCCCGCGCGGCAGCCGGCAGAGCCGCCGCGACGCGCTCGACGGCAGCGGTGTCGTGGGCGGTGGAGACGAACCAGGACTCGAAGGCGGACGGCGGCAGGTAGACGCCCTGCGCCAGCATCGAGTGGAAGAAGGCGGTGTAGCGGAATGCTTCCTGCTTCTTCGCGTCGTCGTAGTCGCGGACCGGCTGGTCGGTGAAGAAGACGGAGAACATGCTGCTCGCCGCCGAGACGGTGTGCGCGACGCCCTCCTTGGTGAACGCCTCGCCCACCAGCCCGCGCAGTTCCGCGGAGACCGCGTCGATCTTCGTGTACGCGGCGTCGTCCAGCAGCCGCAGCTGCGCCAGCCCGGCGGCGGTCGCGACCGGGTTCCCGGACAGCGTGCCCGCCTGGTAGACGGGCCCGGCCGGGGCGAGGTGCGCCATGACGTCCGCGCGCCCGCCGAAGGCCGCGGCCGGGAAGCCGCCGCCCATGACCTTGCCGAAGGTCATCAGGTCGGGCCGGACGCCGTCGATGCCGTACCAGCCGGCCTTCGAGGTACGGAAGCCCGTCATGACCTCGTCGGAGATGTAGAGCGCGCCGTTGGCCGCGCAGAGCTCCTTGAGCCCGGCGTTGAAGCCGTCCAGCGGAGCCACGACGCCCATGTTGCCCGGCGACGCCTCGGTGATCACACAGGCGATCTCCCCGGGCTGCGCGGCGAACGCGGCGCGCACGGCATCCAGGTCGTTGTACGGCAGCACGATCGTGTCGCCCGCCTGGGCGCCGGTGACCCCGGGGGTGTCGGGCAGCCCGAACGTGGCGACACCGGAGCCGGCGGCGGCCAGCAGCGCGTCGACGTGGCCGTGGTAGCACCCGGCGAACTTCACGACCTTCGCACGGCCGGTGAACCCGCGGGCCAGCCGGATCGCGGACATGGTCGCCTCCGTACCGGAGGACACCAGCCGTACCTGCTCGACCGGCTCGATCCGCGCGACGATCTCCTCGGCGAGCGCGACCTCGCCCTCACCCGGCGTACCGAAGGAGGTGCCCTTCGCGACCGCCTCCTGGACGGCCGCGATGACCGCGGGATGGGAATGGCCGAGAATCATCGGCCCCCAGGAGCACACGAGGTCGACGTACTCACGACCGTCGGCATCGGTGAGGTACGGACCGGTACCGGACACCATGAACCTGGGCGTACCGCCCACGGCCCGGAAGGCACGTACGGGAGAGTTCACGCCGCCGGGCGTCACGACGGACGCACGGTCGAACAGCGACTGCGAAACTGGGGCTTCGTATGAATACGCCACTTTGGTCCTGATCTGCGATTCGGGGGTCGGGAGGCCGGGCCGGAAGTCCTGGCCAACGGTGAGCAAGGAGCGCGCCGCCCTCGTATTACGAAAGGGCGTCAGCCGCCTCGCGTCTGCGAAACTGGGGCGTCATTAGGGAAAGCTCACACATGCCATGGTGTCAGAGGCTCGGACGGACTTGCGGACAGGTGTTTCACCGCACGCCCGTGGGGGAGGTCACTGACACGATGATCGGGTTGCGCGGCCTGGGCCACGTCTCCTAAGAAGTAGTCGGGTGGATGAGATATGCATCGCGGTGGCGGAGTGGGCGAAGGGACCGACGACCTGGGGCCCGAGCCTGCCCGACGGGGGCGGCACCGGCGCGAGGCAGAGCGCGTGCAGGGCACGCAGGCAGGGCACGAGAGAACCGGAAGCAGGAGCAGTGGCCGCGTGGGGGTGACCTACAAGTACTTCGGGGCCCCCGACGGGGCCACGGCGGCACGTGTGCCCATTTCGATGCGCCCCGAGGAGCTCGGCGGCGACGAGCTGGGCATGGGCGGCATGTTCAGCAAGATCAAGCCGGAGACGGTGGCCGCGATGGTGTTGACCGGCATACAGGGCATACCCCTGCACAAGGTCCCCCCGCTGGAACTGGTCGTCCTGCACCCCGACTACGCGGTGGTCAAGCTCCCCATGACGGTCGTCGACCCCCTGCGGGACGTCGGCGAGGAGTCGGTCGGCGCCGCCGCCTTCATCTGGTCCACGGTCCCGGACCGGGGCGGCCCGCGTGACGCTTACAACGTCTACCAGCTGCTCCACGAGTGGCAGGACTTCTCCCACCGCCTGCACGACGCGGGCCACCAGGCGTACTGCCTGGTCTGGCCGTAGCCCCCATCACACTCCCCCCACACTCGGCTCGCCCCCACTTGATTCGACGTGTGTCAACATAGACACATGTCGAATGTGAAGGCGTTGCCCCTGCTGGAGTCACCGGCGGCCCCCTGCTGCCCGCCCCTCTCCGAGCGCCCGCTGACGGCCGAGGAGTCCGTCCGTACGGCCACGATGTTCAAGGCCCTCGGCGACCCGGTACGGCTGCGCCTCTTCTCACTGGTCGCCTCGCACGAGGGCGGCGAGGCGTGCGTGTGCGACATCTCCGACGTCGGGGTCTCCCAGCCGACCGTCTCCCACCACCTCAAGAAGCTCAAGGACGCGGGCCTGCTGACCTCCGAGCGCCGCGGCACCTGGGTCTACTACCGGGTCGAGCCGTCCGTGATCGCCGCCATGGGCCAGTTGCTGACCCCGCGCGGCTGAGCTCCGCGCCCCTCGACGCCTCGCCCGCCGCACACCCCTGTCGGACCCCCGCCCTACAGTTCCCGTAGATCATCAGGCACTTCGGGAGGGGACCCCATGACCGGCGCAGTGACCGCTCGGCCCGTCGCTACACTCACGGCTCCCCTGGGCCCGGCCGGGAAGACGGCCGACGCGCCCTCGATCCTCCGGTGGCCCACCGGCCGCCGGCTGCTGGTGCAGCGCGGCGACACGGAGGTGGCCGTCGTCGACCTGGACGCCGAGGGCACCCCCCAGACCCGCTTCCCGGCCCCCTGGCCACGCGCCTTCGGCACCTTCACCGTCTCCCCCGACGCCGGCCTCGCCGTCTTCGCCGGCCTGCACGCGGTGCGTGCGGTCGAGCCCTCGGGCGCGCGGCACTGGGAGGTCCGGCACGGCTGCTGGGACGGCGGCTGCCGCGTCCTGCACCGCTCGCACGAGGAGTACGCGACGGGAAGCCGCTCGCATCTGCACGCGGACAGCGGCTCGGCGATGTTCTCGGCGGACGGCTCCGTCGTCTGGGCCCACATCCGCGGACCGGTCGCCGCCGCCGGGCCCGACCCCGAGGCCGTGGACGAATGGCTGGTCATCGACGCCTTCGACGGCAGCGTCCTGGGCCGGGCGGACGCCGGGACCGTGGCCGCCGGCTCGGACCACGTACCGCACCCCGACCCCGCCCTGATGGGCCTGAGCGTCGGCGAGGGACAGGACGGGTCGCCACTCCTGCGGGGCCGGTGGGACGGCCAGGAGCTCACCGTGGACCACTTCTGCGACAGCGAGCGCATCCTGGCCTCGGTGAGCCCCTCCGGCAAGCACTTCCTGACCGTGGGCCACGACCAGGCCTCGATCGCCCTGCACGAGACGGGCGACGCCGCCGTGGTCACCGAGCTGGACGCCGAGGACAGCCTCCCGCGCCACCCGGACGCCGACGAGGACGACCCCGACGCGGACCACGTCATGTGGGACTACGTGTGCGGCCACATCGACGAGGAGTGGGCCGTCGCCGGCACGACGGAGCACGACGAGGAGTACGGCGCGGCCCGGCACTGGCTGCTGCGCACGGCGGACATGGACCCCGCACGGCCCCTCGCCTATCCCACGCCCGTGTCCGGTGTGCCCTGGGGCCTGGGCGACGGCACCTGGTACACGACGTCACCGGACGGGGGCGCGTTGCACCTCTGGGCGTTGCACACCCCCCGGCCCTGAGCCCGGCGCACGCCCCCGTTCGGCCCAATCCGGCCAGTCATTGGCCGAAGAACCGTCTTCAGCCGCCCTCTCGAACATGCCGATGTAAGGGGCATCCGCACTGAGGGAGGGCCCACCGTGGACGACATCCTGCTGGCACTGTCCATCCCCGTACTGGTCTTCGCGAGCGGCATCTACGGAGCGTGCGACCACTGGCGGCGGCGCCGTCGTCCGACGGCGCCGTCCCCGTACGCCCATCAGGCGGCCCGGCTGGCCGAGCGCGCGATGCTGGCGCGGGCGCAGGACATCGTCGACGGGGCGTACGAGACCCTGGCGCCCCTCTACGACACCCCTGGCGCACGCACGCCCACGGAGGCCGCCGACGTCACGCCCGGGGCGGACGCCAGCCGGGATCACGGCCGGTCAGCGCCAGCAGCTGCTCGAAAGGGCTAGCCCCGGCCGGGAGCGGGACCGGCTCGCCGAACACCTTGCCCTCCCGTGCCTGCGGCGCCAGCTCCGCCAGGGCGGGTCCCGCCACGTCCACCGCCGCCGGATCGGGCACGAAATCCTGACCCGTGGCCCGCGCCAGGTCCCAGGCGTGCACGGTCAGATCCCCCAGCACCATGAGGCCGACGGTCCTGGCGGGCAGCTTCATCCCGCCCGTGACCCCGTCCTCGGCGCCGGGCGCGCCCCACGCCGTCACCAGCTCCGCCGTCTCCCGCGCGAACGCGCCACGCCAGTCGCCCGTCACGACGTCGGGCGTCTCGCCGAAGTCGGCCGGCCGCTTGGCCGCGAGCGCCTTGAAGTTGACGACCACCTGGAAGAGGTGGTTGACCAGCGCGCGGACCTCGTACTCGCTGCACGGCGTGGGGTCCCCCAGTTGCCCGTCGTCGATGCCCGCCACCACAGGAAGGGCCTGGGCGCGGGCGGCTGCCAGCAATTCACTCATCTTCTGCATGTCCCAGACCGTGCACCGGGCGGCCGTCGACGTCTTGAAGAAACGCGTCACGGGCCCGGCACGCTCCTAGGATCGCCCGCATGGCCGCACCTCGACCCGACACCCGGGGCATCGTCGACGCCCCCGAACTCTTCACGCGGGTACGCTTCCGGCGCCGCGAACCGGCACCCGCTCTGCGGCCCTACCTGGAGCACTACTGGCTGATCGACTGGGACCTGCGCAGGCCGTACGTCACGCACGTCGTGCCGCACCCCTCGGTGAACCTCGTCCTCCAGCGGTATGAGAGCGGTGACGAGGGGAAACGGGCCGGCTTCGCGGAGATCTCCGGCATCGGCCCCGGTCTGTTCGCCCAGAAACTGGAAGGCCGGGGGCGGGTCTGCGGCGTGCAGTTCCGGCCCGGCGGATTCCGTCCGTTCGCCCCCGGGAAGCCGGTCTCGGAGTGGACGGGCCGACGGGTTCCCGCAGACCAGGTGCTGTCCGTGCGGCCGTCCCCGGCGGACGTACTGGACCCTCGGGACGAGGACGCCCGGGTCGCCGCACTCGACCGCTACCTCCTGTCGCTCCGCCCCCACGCCGACCCGCTGGCCGACCGGGCCATGGCCGTCGCCGAACGGGCCCGCACGGACCGCTCGTTGCGCCGGGTCGGACAGCTGGCCCGCACCGAGGGCCTGTCCCCGCGCTCGCTTCAGCGGCTCTTCTCGACGTACGTGGGTGTCGGCCCCAAGTGGGTCATCCTCCGCTACCGCATCCACGAAGCCCTGGAGCGCGCCGAGTCGGACCCGGAGACCGACTGGGCGGCCCTGGCCGCGGACCTCGGATACAGCGACCAGGCGCACCTGGTCAGGGACTTCACCGCGACCGTGGGCGTGCCACCGACCGCGTTCGCACCGCGCTGACGACATCGCGCCCACAGCACCGCGCCGGCCCGGCCTGCCCTGCGCAGCCACCCCCCGTTGTCTGTGCCCCGCCCTACAGTTTCCGGCATGGACAACGCCGCGGCCTCAGCGTCCCCGCCCGACCACACCCCTTCCCCGGTCCGGATCGTGCCCTGGTCCGACGGTGACCTGGAGCTGCTCCGCCGGGCCAACACCCCGGAGCTGATGGATCACCTCGGCGGACCCGAGAGCGAAGAGCAGCTGGCGGTCCGTCACGACCGCTACGTGGCGCTGAGCGCGGACCGCACGGGCAGGGGCCGGATGTTCCGGATCGTCCTGACGGACGGCGGCGAGGACGTCGGAACGATCGGCTTCTGGGAGCGCACCTGGCAGGGCCAGGAGGTGTACGAGACGGGCTGGGCCGTCTTCTCCGGCTTCCACGGACTCGGCATCGCGACCGCGGCGACCGAGGCGGTCACGGCCGAGGCCCGCGCCGAGCACAAGCACCGCTACCTGCACGCCTACCCGTCCGTGGAGAACGGCGCGTCGAACGCGGTGTGCCGAAAGGCCGGCTTCTCGCTCCAGGGCACCTGCGAGTTCGAGTACCCGCCGGGCAACCCCCTGACGACGAACGACTGGCGGCTGGATCTGGAAGCATGAGGGGCGGAGCCTTGCGCCGCCCGCCGTCTAATGGATGAATACGCACGATCCATTAGCTGCTTTCACCGAGGGACGGGCACCCCGATGTTGCTGGCACACATCAGCGATCTGCATCTCGACGGAACCGACCGGGCCACGGACCGGGCCACCCGGGTGGTGACCTACCTCAACTCCCTGGCCAGACAGCCGGACGCGGTCCTGGTGACCGGCGACATCGCCGACCACGGCGCCCCCGGGGAGTACGCCGAGGCGGCCCGGCTGCTCGCCTCGCTCACCGCACCGGCCTTCCCCTGCCCGGGCAACCACGACGACCGGGCCACCTACCGCAAGGTCCTGCTCGGCGACGAGCACACGGAAGAGGAGGGCGACGCCACCGCCCCCATCAACCGACTGCACCTGGTGGGTGGTTACGCGCTCCTGCTGTGCGACTCGACGATCCCCGGCGAGGACGCCGGACGGTTCGACGACAAGACCCTCGACTGGCTGGCCCGCACCCTGGACGACCTGGGTGACACCCCGGCCCTCCCGGCCTTCCACCACCCCCCGGCCACCGTCCACCACCCGTACCTGGACTCCACGAACCTCACCAACGCGGCGCGCTTCGCCGAACTGCTCGCCGACCGCTCCTTCGACAACGTCCCGGCGATCCTCACCGGCCACGCGCACACCTCCATGGCGGCCACCTTCGCCGGCCGCCCCCTGCTCGTGGCGCCCGGCGTGATCTCGACGCTGCGGCTGCCCTGGGAGAGCGGGGAGGGCCTCGTCGACACCGTCGCACCGCCCGGAGTCGCCTTCCACGTCCTGGACGAGGGCGTCCGAGGCGCGGGCGGACGGATCACCACGCACTACCGGGTCGTGCCGTGACCGCACGGAAAGCCCTCGCTGCCGCACCCCCGGCAGTGGCATCCTGGCCAGGTGAACGGACCGGAGATCGACCTCGAAGTTGCCCCTGAGCTGCGACTCTTCGTCGCACACGAACGCCGGGGCGGACGCACGAGCGTCACCACCGACGGCTCGTCCACACTCGGCCACGTCGTGGAGTCCCTCGGAGTCCCGCTCACCGAGGCCGGACAGCTGCTCGTCGACGGCCGCCCCGTGCCCGTGTCGCACATCCCCAGCGCGGGCGAACTGGTCGAGGTCCGTGCCGTGGAACGCCCCCAGCGCGTGCCCGGCGCCCCTCTGCGCTTCCTCCTGGACGTCCACCTCGGCACGCTCGCCCGGCGCCTGCGGCTGCTGGGCGTCGACGCCGCGTACGAGAGCGAGGACATCGGCGACCCCGCGCTGGCCACGCTCTCGGCCGAGGAACAACGGGTGCTGCTCTCCCGGGACCGGGGGCTGCTGCGGCGCCGGGAGATCTGGGCGGGCGCGTACGTCTACAGCGACCGCCCGGAGGCCCAGCTCCGCGACGTGCTGGGCCGGTTCGCACCGGTCCTCGCACCGTGGACGCGGTGCACCGCCTGCAACGGGAAGCTGGCGGATGCCGACAAGAGCTCGGTGAGCGCCCAGCTGGAACACGGCACGCAGAAGTCCTACGACGTGTTCGCCCGGTGCACGGAATGCGGCCGGGTGTACTGGCGCGGAGCCCACCACTCGCACCTGGAGACCATCGTCGCGGACGCCGTCCGTGAGTTCGGCGGACTGGACGCCGGGACCCCGACCACCCAGGCATAGGGCCGTCGGGCCCCGGACCGCTCCCGCGACCGCCCGTCCGTACGGCCCGCCGGACGCACGGCCGCAGCCCGTCAGAAGACGTAGGCGTCCCCCGTGGCCGGCGCCAGTACCCTGTGCTCGTTGTTGCGCGGATCGCGGTCCGGCACACCACCGCTCCACAGCGTGTCGACCCGCACGACAACCTCCGCGTGCCTCGCTCCGAGCCGCAGATCGAGCGCGGCGCGCCGGGTCTCCCCGTCCGCCGACAGCGGGCCCGTCCGGCACAGGACCGTGCTGCGGCCACTGCGGAGACATCTCTCCGGCAGCTCCTGACGTCCCTCAAGGGGCGCCGAGAACCGCAGCCGCACCGTGCCGTCCGCCAGATCCCACGGACCGTTGTTCACACTCTCCAGCCAGATCCTCAGCCGGTCGCCCCAGAGGGAGACATGCCCGTGGTGGGACACATCCGCCTCCGGCCCCACGCCGTGGGGCACGGGCATGACCACGGGCGGGGCAACGGGCGGGGCAGCGGGCCGGGCCGCCACCGAGGGACCCGCCCCCCACAGCACAGTCGCCGACATCGCCGCCGCGGCGGGCACCACCAGCAGAGCTCTACGCGTCGCTACCATGCGGCGAACATACCGATCATCACCAATCATCCATATTTAATGACCGGTTCGACGCGCCTCACCCCACCCGCACGGCCCACCCGGGCTCCCCGTGAAACGCTCCCCCCATGCTCGTCGCGCGCTCCATCGCCCTCTTCGCCGTCGCCGCCCTCTTCGAGATCGGCGGAGCCTGGCTCGTCTGGCAGGGGGTCCGGGGCGGCGAGTCGCAGGGCGGGCGGGGATGGATCTGGATCGGCGCGGGTGTCGTCGCCCTCGGTCTCTACGGATTCGTGGCGACGCTCCAGCCGGACGGCGAGTTCGGCCGCATCCTCGCGGCGTACGGCGGCGTGTTCGTCGCGGGCTCCCTGGCCTGGGGCGTGGTCGCCGACGGATACCGCCCCGACCGCTGGGACGTGATCGGCGCACTGGTCTGCCTGGCCGGGATGGCCCTGATCATGTACGCCCCCCGAGGCCGGTAGCCCGGGCCTGGCCACCGCCCCCGCCGGCCGGTGACCGGACGTTCCGCCGGCTTGCCTATCCTTGGCCCGTACCGATCAGCCGTCCGAGGAGATCGCCATGGCCGCCACCCCCATCGCCGTCATCACCGGTGCGAGCAGCGGCATCGGTGCCGCGACCGCCCGGCAGCTCGCAGCCGCCGGCTACCGCGTCGTGCTCACCGCCCGCCGCAAGGACCGCATCGAAGCGCTCGCCGCGGAGATCACCGAAGCGGGCCACGAAGCGACGGCGTACGCCCTGGACGTCACCGACCGGACCGCGGTCGACGAGTTCGCCACGGCCTTCCGTTCGCTGGCCGTCCTCATCAACAACGCGGGCGGCGCGCTGGGCGCCGACCCCGTCGCCACGGGCGACCCCGAGGACTGGCGCCAGATGTACGAGACGAACGTCATCGGCACCCTCAACGTGACCCAGGCCCTGCTGCCCGCGCTCACCGCGAGCGGAGACGGCACGATCGTGATCCTCTCCTCCACCGCGGCCCTCACCTCCTACGAGGGCGGCGGCGGCTACGTGGCCGCCAAGCACGGCGAGCACGTCATCGCCGAGACCCTCCGCCTGGAGATCGTCGGCACCCCGGTCCGCGTCATCGAGGTCGCCCCCGGCATGGTGAAGACCGAGGAGTTCGCGACCACCCGGTTCCGTGGGGACACCGAGAAGGCCGCCAAGGTCTACGCGGGTGTCGACGCCCCCCTCACCGCGTCCGACGTGGCCGACACGATCACGTGGGCGGTCACCCGCCCCAGCCACGTCAACATCGACCTCCTGGTCGTCCGCCCCCGCGCCCAGGCCTCCAACTCCAAGATCCACCGCTCGCTCTGACCAGGACGGCAACCACGGCCTGATCCCCCGTGCGGGTGAAGCGAACCGATCACCCGCACGGCGGCCGAATCCTCTGCCTAGGCTCCTTCACAACAGCACACACGACGGCCCTCGGTCAGGACGGCAATCCCGACCAAGGGCCTCACCATCAAGGAAGTGACGCTTCCCCATGGCTGAAGGTGACCCTAGCGCGCCTGCGCTTTTCGAGATCAGCGATCTCACGCTCACATCCACGTCCTTCATGGACCTCGAGGACCCACGCTATGCGTACATGTTCGGCTTCCTGCAGGCCGACGGCCACCTCGCCGCAGGAACCGGGCAGAAGGGGCGACTCACCGTCGAGATCAACGTGCGGGACATCGCGATCCTCCGCGAGTTCCAGCACCTGACGCCCTACAACAGCAGCATTACCGAGCGAATCCGCTCCACGAATTTTTCGGAGCGCCATCACTCCGCGACATGGACCGTGTGCTCCCTCGAAGCCCGGACCACGATCAACCAGCTCGGCATCCCGTACGGCTGCAAGTCGAAGAAGATCACTCCACCACGTACGGAGTTCTCGCGCCGTGACTACCTTCGCGGCGTCATCGATGCCGACGGCTCGGTCGGGTACACGGGCCAGGGATTCCCGTTCCTCTCCCTGGCGACCGCGAGCTCTGCCGTAGGGGCCTACCTGTGCCACTACGCGAAGAAGGTCACAGGTGCCGGACGTCAGATCAAGCGCAACAACCGCGACGCGATCTACAACATCATGTACGCGAAGGAAGCAGCCATGAAGCTGGCTGCCCACCTCTATTACCCGGGCTGCCTGGCCCTGGAACGCAAAAGAACAGCCGCCGAGTCTCTCGCCTCCTGGGAGCGTCCACCAGGTATGCGCAAGGAGCGATCGACCCGACGGTGGAAAATCTGGGAAGACCGCATCCTGCTGAGTCTGAACGACGACGCCGCATCAGCTGCCGAGCTGGGCCGCACCGAGGCCGGCTGCTCGGTCCGCCTCTGGCGACTGAAGACCGGAGCAGTGAAGCGGCCCCCGCCCGCCCCGACCGAGCTGTAACCCGATTGCCCCATCCGAGGGGGCTGGCGGACCAGGCCGCCTCCCTCGGCTCAGCCCTTGACGCAGACGAACTGCTTGAGCTTTGCGACGACCTCCACCAGGTCACGCTGCTGCTCCATCACCTGCTCGATCGGCTTGTAGGCCGCAGGGATCTCGTCCACCACGCCGGAGTCCTTGCGGCACTCCACGCCCCGCGTCTGCTCCTCCAGGTCCTTCGCCGTGAAGCGGCGCTTCGCCGCGCTGCGGCTCATCCGCCGACCAGCTCCGTGCGAGGCCGAGTTGAAGGCCTTCTCGTTACCGAGGCCCTTCACGATGTACGAGGACGTCCCCATCGATCCCGGGATGATCCCGTACTCGCCGGAGCCCGCACGGATGGCACCCTTACGCGTCACCAGCAGGTCCATGCCGTCGTACCGCTCCTCGGCGACGTAGTTGTGGTGACAGCTGATCTCCGGCTCGAACGTCACCCGCGCCTTCTTGAACTCCTTACGGACCACGTCCTTCAGGAGGCCCATCATGATCGCGCGGTTGAGCTTCGCGTACTCCTGCGCCCAGAACAGGTCGTTCCGGTACGCGGCCATCTGCGGAGTGTCCGAGACGAAGACGGCCAGATCCCGGTCGACCAGACCCTGATTGTGCGAGAGCTTCTGTGCCACACCGATGTGGTGCTCAGCCAGCTCCTTGCCGATGTTCCGAGATCCCGAGTGAAGCGTGAGCCACACAGAACCATCACCATCCAGCGACGTCTCAATGTGATGGTTTCCCGATCCGAGCGTTCCCATCTGCTTTGTGGCACGTTCCTGACGGAATTTGACCGCATCGGCGATCCCGTCGAACCGCCCCCAGAAGTCGTCCCAGCCCGCCGTAGGGAAACCGTGCAGCCGCCCCGGCTCGACCATCTCGTCGTGCATCCCCCGGCCCACCGGAATGGCCTGCTCGATCTTCGAGCGCAGCCGCGACAGATCACCCGGCAGATCGTTTGCTGTCAGGGACGTCTTCACCGCGGACATCCCGCAGCCGATGTCCACGCCCACCGCCGCCGGACAGACCGCGCCGTGCATGGCGATCACCGAACCGACGGTGGCGCCCTTGCCGTAGTGAACGTCCGGCATGACGGCGAGACCCTTGATCCACGGCAGCGTCGAGACGTTGCGCAGCTGCTGCATCGCCCCGGCCTCGACCGACGCCGGATCCGCCCACATGCGAATCGGAACCTGCGCCCCCGGTACCTCTACATACGACATAACCCCTCAATTCCCCCGTAAAAGAATGAAAACGCAAAACTGGCACCAAGATCGACGAACACGTCGGTCGACCGGCATTCACAGCTGCGCGTGCGATACACATTGTGTCCACCGGCCGCTGTCGAGCGGCAACCTGTTTTCATAGCGAACGGAGCATGGAACCGTGCGACACATGGCGTATGTACCCGGCGTCGCGCTGCTCGCAGCGCTCGTCGCCGGCTGCAGCGCGGGCTCGGACGGCGCGACCGACGACGCCGACAGCAAGCCGGGCGGCCCGGCGGCCCCGGCCGCCCAGCCGGGCAAGTACCGGACCCTGCCCGAGCCCTGCCGCGCGGTTCCTCGTGCCACCCTCAAGGACCTCCTGCCGGGCCTCGCCGAACTGCCCGAAGAGCAGCAGGAGAAGGTGTACGAGGGCACGGCCGCCGTCACCTACGACACCGACCGCAAGGTCGGCTGCCGCTGGAAGGCCGACTCCCCGGACATGTCCCGGAACCTCGTCATCGACTTCGAGCGCGTCGTGTCGTACGACCCCGCGGTGAGCGACGACAACCGGGCCGCCGAGGTCTACACGAAGAAGGAGACCGCGGCCGATCTGCCGGCCGCCGCCACTCCCGGCGGGGAGACGGCGACGGGCGGGGGCTCGACGCCGACCACCCCGCCGGCCGGCGAGAACACGGGCGCGGACGACACGACCGCCCCCACCGGCACCACAGGCACCCCCGGCACGCCTGCCGAGGACCTGCAACCGCGTGTCCTGGACGGCCTCGGGGACGCGGCGTTCCTGGACGACGCGCTCACCCGGGCAGGTTCCACGGCACAGCACCGCACGGTCAGCGTGGTATTCCGCACATCGAACGTCATCGTGACCGTCCACTACACCGAGCAGCCGGCCCTCGTCACCAAGGTCCCGGACAGCAAGGAACTGCAGGAAAAGGCACGGGCACTGGCCCGGAAGCTGGCCGAGACGCTCAGCGAATAGCCTTCCCCCGGCGGCCGGCGACCCACGGCGTCCGCCTTCGCGAGGTATACGGCCGAGGCGGCATCCGGCCGCCGTCCGTCGTACCGTGGCCCTTCGGCCACCCTGCCCGACCCGACCGAAGACCCGCACGAGACCGCCGTGCCATCCGAGTGAAGGAACCATGCACCGATCAGCTCCGCGCCTGTCCCGCATACTCGCCTGCGCCGCCGTCCCGCTGATGCTGGTCGTCGCCGGCTGCTCGTCGGACGACGGCAAGAAGGACTCGGACGCCTCCGCCTCGGCGAACGCGAAGCCGACGGTGCCGACCGTCCAGCCGGCGAAGTTCGACAGCCTTCCCGACCCGTGCAAGGCGCTCGCGAAGAAGACGGTCTCCTCCCTGGTCCCCAAGGCGAAGACCAAGAGCGGCACCCCGGGCAAGTCCAGCGACGTCTCGGCACGCGCCGGCTGCTCCTGGAACGGTCTGGACGACAACGGCGTCAAGGGCTCGCAGTACCGCTGGCTCGACGTGGGCTTCACCCGCTTCGCCTCGGACCAGTCCCTCGGCAGCGGCTCCGAGCGCGCCACGGCGGACTACACGAAGCAGGTCGCCAAGGCCCAGGCCACCGAGGACGCGCAGAAGCTGGAGACCACGGCCGTCGACGGTGTCGGCGAGCAGGCCTCCGCCGTCACGTACGACCTCAAGAAGACGAGTGAGAACTTCGAGTACGCGACGGTCGTCGCGCGCACGGGGAACGTCGTCGTGACCCTCACCTACAACGGCGCGGGGTACGCGGGCGCGAAGACGCCTTCCGCCTCCGACATCCTGAAGGGTGCCCAGAAGGCGGCGAAGGAAGCCGTCGCGGCCGTCGCCGCCGCCAACGCGGCCGCCGACGACGATGACTCCGCGGGCACCAAGGTGCCCTCGAAGGGCAAGACCTCGGCCGCGCCGACCTCGAAGTCGTCCAAGTCGACGTCCAAGTCGTCCACCAAGACCAGGTCCTAGGCACCGGGGACCGGGGCGCCGGAAACCGTCCGCACATCGTGACGTAGCCCGGCGCGAACCCCAACGCCCCTGCCCACAGGCGCTTTCACGAAGCCCGGCTGCCCCTCGGGAGCCGGGCTTCCCCCCTCCCCGCGCAACCGCCGCGCCGCGCATGTGCCAGGCTGTGCCCGCGCCGGACGTCCTGAGTCGGGCGAGAGGGCAGCAGTCAAGGACAGAAGTCGGGGAGGGGATCGCGCGTGGCCGCGATGCAGCTGACACGCACGCACCGGATACTCATCGGAATCGTCGTCGCCGGTGCGGTGCTCATCGCCGCGATCGGGTTCGCGGGCTCGTACGCGGCGGTCCGTGAACTGGCCGTGGAAAAGGGCTTCGGCTCCTTCTCGTACGTCTTCCCGATCGGCATCGACGCGGGCATCTGCGTCCTGCTCGCCCTCGACCTGCTGCTGACGTGGATGCGCATCCCGTTCCCGCTGCTGCGCCAGACCGCCTGGCTGCTGACCGCCGCGACGATCGCCTTCAACGGCGCCGCCGCCTGGCCCGACCCCCTGGGTACGGGCATGCACGCGGTCATCCCGATCCTGTTCGTCGTCTCCGTCGAGGCCGCCCGCCACGCCGTGGGCCGGATCGCGGACATCACGGCCGACAAGCACATGGAAGGCGTACGCCTCACCCGCTGGCTGCTCTCCCCGATACCCACCTTCAAGCTGTGGCGCCGGATGAAGCTGTGGGAGCTGCGCAGTTACGAGCAGGTCATCAAGCTCGAACAGGACCGGCTGATCTACCAGGCGCGCCTGCAGGCCCGGTACGGCCGGAGCTGGCGCCGCAAGGCCCCGATCGAGTCACTGATGCCGCTGCGTCTGGCGAAGTACGGCGTCCCGCTCGCCGAGACCGCCCCCGCGGGACTCGCCGCGGCCGGCATCGAACCCGCCCTTCTGCCGCCGGCCCCGGCGCAGGCCGCCGCCCCGGCTGTCGCCGCCGCCGTGGAAACGGCCCCGCAGGCCGAGCTCGCGTACGCCCCGCAGCAGGAGCAGCGCGAGCAGCAGGAGCCGCAGGAGCAGTACGCCAAGACGATGCCCGGCGAGTGGGCCGAGGAGCAGCAGCCGGTTCAGCAGGCCGTGGAGGGCCCGGTCTCGCATGACAGCCCGTGGTTCGCGGCGCAGGCTGTGGACGGGGTGTACGAGGGTTCGTACAACCCGACGTACGTGGAGGGGCTGGAGCCCAGCCCGGTGATGATCCCGTCGGGCCCCGGGGGCCGCACCCGGCCGCTGGGCAACGTCGGCACGATCGGTGCGGTGCCCGGTCCGCGTACCGAGCAGGTGCCGCCGGCTCCCGAGGCCGACGAGGTGCGGGACCCGGTTCAGGAGCAGCAGCCGAAGCCTGTCGTCGATGCCGCCGAGGAGTGGGCCGAGGAGTGGGTGCAGGAGGACGCGGAGTTCAGCGAGATCGCCTACCAGGTCTTCGCCGCGTTCGTGACCCAGCACAGCACGTATCCCAGCATCGAGGTCCTCGACATACACCTGTCGGACGGGCACAACGTGCGGCACCCGCGCAGCACGGCTCTCCTGCGCCAGTTGATCCAGGGTTTCAAGAACCGCTACCACGCCGAACTCGAGGCCGAACACATCGCGTGACCTCGCCGGACCACGGCGAGAGCAACGACTGAGGGCCGTCACCCGTGTCACCGGGGTGGCGGCCCGGCTGCGTTCGCGGCCTGACAGGCCGTCGCGTACGCGCTGTGGGTGTCAGGCGTCCTGATGGCCGAGGGGTGCGCACCCTCCATGCGGTGATCGCCGGCCGGGCCAACGCCCCCGCTCATCGCTCAGGCCGGTTCTGCGGGACGTGCGCGGGCTCGCGGAGACCGGCCCGGGTGGTCACGTCCGCCGCCCGCCGCCGGCACCCGATCGCGCACGCCACCAGGGCCTTTGGACCGGTGTGATCACCGATGTCCCGGCACGGCACGAAGCTCTCCCGCGGGCAGGCCGCCCCTCCGGCAGGAGCCGTGGAACCCGGCGCCCCGCCCGACGGGAATGTGTCGAAGGAGGCATTCCCGGTACGTCCTAGGTCCTCTACATATCGCGCGGCGGCCGACCTAAATTCGATGGTGTGCCGCAGTGGACGCGCCCCAGGGCGAGTCGCGGCACGGCATATGCACCGTCCTTGCACCGACCGTTGCGCCGCCGCAGTCCGCATTCTCCGTGCGCATTCTTCCCCCCATTTTCACGGAGTCCGGATTCCGCCGACCCACCATGAGAGGAACACCGTGTCCCGCGCCCTTCCGCTAAGAGCCGTGCTCGCCTCCGCGGCCGTTCTCACGGCGATCGCGCCGATTGCCCTCCCGGCCCCCGCCATGGCGAATTCGCCCGCCCCGGCGGCTGCTGCCGCCGGCCGTCACGCCGGTCCGGATGTGATCAGCACCCAGGCGGCCGACGTCTACCCGGAGGGCGTCGCCTGGGACCCCACGCGTCGCGCCTTCCTGGTGGGCTCCGCCCTGAAGGGCACCCTCTCGGTGATCCGGCTGGACGGCACCGTCAAGGAGCTCGCGCCGAGCATCGGCATGGTGTCCACACTCGGCATCCGGGTGGACACCGCGCGCAACCGCATCCTCGTCGCCTACAGCGACTTCTGGATCCGCCAGCGTCTGGAGGTCGGGGACCAGCCCCCGACCTCGGGTGTGGCCGTCTTCGCTCTGGACACCGGCAAGCTGCAGCGCCGTATCGATGTCGCCCAGGGTCTCCCGCGGACGTTCGCCAACGACCTGACCTTCGACCCGCAGGGCAACATCTACGTCACGGACTCCGTGTCGGACACGCTCAAGCGGATCGACCTCGCCGGCCACGTCACCCCGGTGGTGACGGACCCCCGCTTCGCCGCGCAGATCGTCGGTCTGAACGGCATCGTGTGGCACCCGGACGGCTATCTGCTGGCCGTTCGCTACGACGACGGCCGCATGTTCCGGATCCGTCCGGACGCCCCGGCCGACCGCAAGGTGGCCGAGGTGAACCTCCCTGAGCCGCTGGTGGGCACGGACGGGCTCGGACTGCGTTCCGACGGTTCCCTGGTCGTCGTCACCAACTCCATCGGTGCCGCCGTCGGCGCGCCGGGCGGAGTGGACGCCGTCAAGGTCGTGGGTTCGCGCGACGGCTGGCGCAGCGCCACCGTCCGTTCCCGGGTGGATCCGTGGCCCGTCGGCGGCCCCACGACGGTGGCCGTGACGCCGTACGGCGACTACGTCCTCAGCGGCGAGGTGGGCACGGTTCTGGTCGGGAACACCTCGGACCGGATCGTCCTGCGTCGCATTCCCTGCTCGGCCGCCAAGTTCGAGGGCCAGGTCACGAGCAGCACCTCCACGAGCAGTAAGGGGAACGTCCGATGACGACAACCAAGAGCCGAGGCGTTCTCTGGGCGTTGATCGCCACCTCTCTGCCCATGTTCATGGTCTCGCTGGACAATCTCGTCGTCACGAACGCGCTGGCGGAGATCAGCCAGGACTTCGACGTCAAGCAGTCCGAACTGCAGTGGGTGATGAACGGCTATGTGCTGGCCTTCGCGGGTCTGCTGCTGGCCGGTGCGGCGCTGGGTGACCGGTTCGGCCGCCGCCGGGTGTTCCTGGGCGGCATCGTCCTGTTCACCGTGTCCTCCGTGGCCTGTGCGATGGCCGACTCGGTCGTGACGCTCGTCATCGCCCGGGTGTTCCAGGGCGCGGGCGCGGCAGCCATCCTGCCGGTGTCACTCACTCTGGCCGTCGGCGCGGTCTCCCGTGCGCAGCGGAACCTGGCTGTCGGGGTGTGGGGCGGCGTCAACGGCCTCGGTATCGCGGCCGGTCCGCTCGCGGGCGGTCTGGTGACCGAGAAGATCTCGTGGAGCTGGATCTTCTGGATCAACGTGCCGGTCGGCGTGATCGCCCTGCCGCTCGCGCTCTGGGCGGTCAGCGAGAGCCGGGGCAAGGAGCGGAGCCTCAACGTCCCGAGCATGGTGCTGGTGACCGCTTCGGTCGTGTCGGCCGTCTGGGGCATCGTGTCGGCCGCCGACCACGGCTGGACCCACACCGCCACCCTGACCGGGCTGTCCCTCACGGTGGTTCTGGCGGTGGCGTTCATCGTGTCCGAGCGGAACAGCAAGCACCCGCTCATCCCCTCTCACATGTACCGCGCGCCGGCCTTCGTGCTGAGCAACGTGGTGTCGATCACGATGTACTTCGGCGTCTTCGGGTCGATCTTCTTCCTCACGCAGTTCCTGCAGGGCCCCATGGGTTACTCGCCCTTCGAGGCGGGTCTGCGGACCATCCCGTGGACGCTGGCGCCGATGTTCGTGGTGCCCATCGCCAGCCAGTTCGTGGACCGTATCGGCGGCGGAGTGCTGCAGGCCGCGGGCTGCGCGCTGCAGGGCATCGGGCTCGGCTGGATCGCCCTGGTCGTCACGCCCGACGTCGGTTACGGCGCTCTGGTGCCCGCGCTGGCGCTGGCCGGCATCGGTATGGGGCTGGTCTTCGCGGGCAACCCCGCCACGGTGATCTCGGCGGTCCCGGAGAACGAGCAGAACAAGGCGTCCGGCGCCAACAACACCAGTCGCGAGTTCGGCGGTGCGCTGGGTGTCGCCGCACTCACCACGGTGTTCAGCCGCCAGTTCGCCGACAACACCTCGGGCGACCCGGCCGCGGCGTTCACCGACGGCCTGGAGGCCGCCCTGTGGATCGGCGTGATCGTGGTGATGATCGGCACGGTGAGCGGCCTGTTCATCAGGCGGAGCGCGGAGCGGGCCGGCGACGAGGCGGCCGAGGAGAACCAGGTGTCGGTCCCGGTCAGCTGACCGGCCCGCCGCCCGGCAGACCACCCCGAGAACTGGTTCGGAGGAACTGATGACCACCCAGGTGATGGAAGACGCCACGACGTCCGTGGTCCCCGCCATCGAGTACGGCCGCACGATCGAGCGCTCCCTCGCCCACCGCTCCGCGATCTCCGAGGTCTTCGTCACGGACGTCAGGAGCCTGCGGCCGATGGCGGTGACAGCGGGCATCCACCTGCCGCTCACCCACCTCTACTACAGCGACCACCGGCAGCAGCCGAAGCTGCACGACTCCCTGCTGCTGCTGGAGGCGGGGCGTCAGGCGGCGATCGCCGGTTCCCACACCAACGCCGGAGTTCCGGCGGGAACCATGGCCATCGTGCACGCCTTCCAGTTCTCTCTGCGGAATCTGCACGCGCTGCGGATCGGCGGCGAGCCCGGGCCGCCGAGGGTCGACACCGACTTCTTCGGCAAGACCGCGCGGCACAGCGGGCGTTACCGCAAGGGCCGGCTGGAGCAGCGGATCTTCATGGGTGACGTGCACGTCGCCGATCACTCCATGGACGTGCTCTTCCTCAAGGGGGACGAGAACGAGATCCTGCGGCACGCCCAGCGCGGTACGCCCGCGCCGCTCAGCTCGGACTTCACCGAGGCGCCGGGCGCGGTGAAGCGGGTGGCGCCGGAGCTGGTGGGCCGGGACAACCCGTTGAACGTCGTGCTCACCGAGCCGGAGTTCTCCGCGGACTCCGTCACGGCCCGGGTCGCGGCGCGCTTCGACAACCCGGCGCTGTTCGACCACGTCTACGACCATCTGCCGGCCATGACCCTGGTGGAGGCGGCTCGCCAGCTGGCGCTGCTGACGGTGGGGGCCGCCGGGGCCGCGACGTCCGCGGTGTCCGGCTCCGGCTCCCTCTGCGCGGTCGGTTACGAGGGCGGGTTCGAGCGTTTCGCCGAACTGGACGTGCCCCTGACGGCGACCGCGACCCCGGTCGCCGCCGGGGCGGGGCAGCACGCGATACGGGTCCGCTTCCGCCAGGACGCACAGGACATCGCGGAGCTCACCGTCACCGTCGCCGACGTCTCCCACCTCAACGGATCCTGAGGACCTGCCATGTCTGACACCACACCACCCCGACTGGCCGTCTGGTCGGACTTCGGCGGGGTCCTCACCCCTCCGCTCGCGCACACCATGAAGACGTTCTGCGCCTCGGTGGGCGTCGACCAGCAGGTGCTCTCGCAGGCCCTGGCCACGGTCACCGCCCGTTACGGCACCAGCGACATCATGGAGCCGATCGACACCCCGCTGGTGACCGAGGAGGAGTGGCTCCGGGAGATCGGCGACGTGCTGGAGGCCGAGCACGGCGTCACGCTCCGCCTCACCACGATGGCGGATGCCTGGTTCGACGGGCGGGAGACCAACCACGACTGGGTGGCCCAGCTGCGCAAGGCGCGGGAACGCGGGGCGTTCGTCGGGATGCTGTCCAACATGGTGCCCGCCTGGGACCCGTACTGGCGGCGCATGATCGAGCCCTCCGGGCTCTGGGACGACGTGATCCTCTCGTTCGAGGTGGGCCACCGCAAGCCGTCACCCGGCATGTTCGAACTCGCCGCGCGGCGGGCCGGCGTTCCCGCGGAGCGCTGTGTGCTCGTGGACGACCTCCCGCAGAACTGCGCCGGCGCCGAGGCGGCCGGCTGGCAGTCGGTGCTCTTCCTCGACGCCGAGAGCGCCGGCGCCCAGCTCACATCCCTGTGGGAGGGCGTCTCGTGAGGCGCCCTTCCCCGAACCCGAGCACGGGCCCGACCGCGGTCCGGCCCCGGCCGACAGGCCCGCGGTACCCCACCAGGAGGAAGTACATATGAGCCGCTCCGTACTCGTCACCGGCGGAAACCGGGGCATCGGGCTCGCCACCGCGCGGGCTCTGGCAGCCGAGGGCCACAAGGTGGCCGTCACCTACCACAGCAGCGAGCCCCCGCCCGGTTTCTTCGCCGTACGGTGCGACGTGACCGACCCCGCCCAGGTCAAGGCCGCGGTCGAGGAGGTGTCCATCCAGCAGGGTGCCGTCGAGGTCCTGGTCTCCAACGCGGGCATCACCCGTGACCAGTTGCTGATCGGGATGCCGGAGGAGGACTTCCGGGCCGTGATGGAGACCAACTTCCAGGCGGCCGTGACCGTCACCCGCGAGGTCGTCCCGGCGATGATCAAGGCCCGCTGGGGCCGGCTGATCTACATGTCGTCCATCAACAGCATGTCCGGCGCGCCGGGGCAGACCAACTACGCCTCCGCCAAGGCGGCGTTGATCGGCTTCGCCCGCTCGCTCGCCATCGAGCTGGGGCGGCGCAACGTCACCGTCAACGTGGTGGCCCCCGGAATGATCGAGACCGACATGGTCGAGCACGTCACCGACGCGCGCCGGGAGGCGGCCCTGGCGAGGACCGCCCTGGCCCGCACCGGCACCCCCGAGGAGGTGGCCGCGGCCGTGCGCTTCCTCGCCGGCGAGGACGCCTCGTACGTGACCGCCGGGGTCATTCCGGTGACCGGCGGGCTGGGCGCCGGGCACTGAGCTGCCCCGCGGGCCCGCGACCGACAGATTTCCGGGGTATCGCCCCGGGTTCCCATCCCACCGTTCGAGGAGCAATCAGATGAGCACGGAAGCACTCGACCTCTCCATCAACATGGGCCTGATCTTCAACGACCTGAGCGAGGAGGCCGCCCTGAAGTACGTCGCGGACGACTTCGTCGACCACGAGGCGCAGGCCGGCGTCCCCGGGGGCCCGTACGGCTACCTCGGCACCGCGCGCTGGGTGCACAGCGCGTTCAGCGGTGCCAAGTGGGAGCACCTGGACAGCTTCTCCGAGGGGGACCGCGCCGTCCTGCGGCTGCGCTTCACCGGCAAGCACACCGGCGACTTCCTGGGCATCGCGGCGACCGGCAACGACGTGGACGTCGAGCAGAGCCACATCTACCGGATCGAGAACGGCAAGGTCATCGAGCACTGGGGCTTCCGCCAGGACCTGCTGCTGCTGACGCAGATCAACGCGATCACCCTCGTGCCGCCGACCCCGCCGGCCCCGCCGGCCGTCTGATCCGTCCGGCCCGTCTTCTGAGACCTGTCCCGAAACCCCTTCACGTTCTCTCCTTACGAAAGGACCCATCATGACCGTGCAGACCGTGGACCTGGATGCCGAGCTGCGGATCCGCGTCATCGACATCGTCAACGAGGAACTGGAACTGGAAGAAGGTGAGCTGACCGAGGACGGTCTGTTCATCGAGGACTACGACAGCGACTCGCTCACGCTGATAACCGTGGTCTCCCGGATAGAGAAGGAGCTCGGCTTCGTCCTTCCCAAGGAGGAGCTCGAGTCCCTGACCACGCTCCGCGCGCTGCTGCTCGCCGTCGAGGGATGCGCGCGGAATGCCTGAGTCGACCTTGCGCCGAGTCGTCATCACGGGGCTCGGAGCGGTCAGCCCGGTCGGAATCGGCGTGCGTGACTTCGCCGATTCCCTCCGGGCGGGCCGGGTCGGCATCGGGCCGGCCCGCAGCTTCGACGCCACTCCGTTCCCCAGCCGCAAGGCCGCCGAGGTCGACGACTTCGATCCGGCCGCCCTCCTCCACCACCTCGATCCCGAGCGCTGGGGCCGAAGCGCGCTCCTGGCCGCCGCCGCCTCCCGGCTGGCGGTCGAGGACTCCGGCATCGACCCGCTGCTCCTCTCCGCTGGCCGTTCCGGCTCGATCATGGGCACCACCAGCGGCGAGTCCGCGGTGGCCCAGAGTCTGGGCGGCCAGTGGGTCACCCAGGGCCTGAAGGGCCTGGAGCCGCGCCTGGTCGGGCAGTTGCCCGCCGGCCAGATAGCGGGCGCCGTCAACGCCGAACTCGGCCTCAGCGGCGACGCGCAGACCATCCCGACCGCCTGCTCGGCCAGCAACTACGCGCTGGGGTACGCCTTCGACATGGTGCGCCTGGGCGAGGCCGACTTCATGCTGGCAGGCGGCGCCGACTCGGTGAACCGGCTGACCCATGCCGGGTTCTACGCCCTGGGCGCCATGGCGGAGGACCTGCCGCAGCCGTTCGACGCCAACCGTTCGGGCATCATCACCGGCGAGGGCGGGGCCGCGCTGCTCCTCGAACCCCTCGACCACGCACTGGCCCGCGGTGCCCGCATCTACGCCGAGGTGCTCGGGTACGCCGCGAACTGCGACGCGTCCCACATGGTGCACCCGGACGCCACGAGCATCGCGGACTGCATCAAGGCCGCGCACCGCAACGCCGGTGTCGTCCCCGAGCAGATCGACTACATCTGCGCCCACGGCACCGGCACGCCGACCAACGACGCGACCGAGGTCCGGGCGGTCCGCCAGGTCTTCGGTGACCGGCTGCCGCCGATCAGCTCGATCAAGTCGATGCTCGGCCACACCATGGGCGCGGCAAGCGGCTTCGGCGCCATCGCCTGCTGCACCGCCCTGGAAGAGGGCTTCCTGCCGCCGACCGCGAACCTGGTCGAGACCGACCCGGAGCTGGGGCCCGGCGTGGACTGCGTCCCGGGCCGGGGCAGGGACGCCCGGGTGGAGATCGTCCAGAACCACGGCTTCGCCTTCGGCGGCAACAACGTCATCACCATCCTCGGGAGGTACCTGTGACCACGGCCGCGCGCGTGCAGCCCCTGCCGGTCGTCGGCGTCGGAGTGGTCTCCAGCGCGGGCTACGGTCTGGCGCCCCTGGCCGGAGCGCCGGCCCGGGACTCCGCGCCGGCGCCCGGGGCCGGAGCGGACGCGGCGTACCCGCCGCGTCCGGTCCGGCCGGTCCCCGATTTCAGTGCCGCCGAGCACCTGGGGCGCAAGGGCACCAAGAACCTGGACCGGCTGGCCGGTCTGAGCCTGGTCGCCTGCAAGCAGGCGCTCGAAGCGGCAGGCCCGGCCGCGGCCGGTACGGACCCGGCCAGGACCGGCGTGGTGCTGGCCACGAACACCGGCAGCATCGCGGGGTACTCCGACCTGCTGTACGAGACGCTCACCCTGGACAAGCCCTACCTGATCAACCCGGGCAAGTTCGCGGGCAGCGTCATGAACTGCAGCGCCGGCCAGATGGCCATCCGGCACGGGCTCAAGGGCCTGAACGCCACGGTGGCCGGCGGTCGCAGCGCCAGCCTCTACGCCTTCCGGCACGCGAGGCTCGCCATGGCGGCGGGGCGCGCCGAGGAACTGCTCGTCGGCGGCGCCGAGGAGCTCAGCGCCCCGACGGCCTGGGCCTGGCACCACGCCGGAACGCTGCGGGAGGCCGCCCCCGTCGGCGAGGGCAGCGCCGTCTTCGTCGTCAGGGCCGAGGAGTCGGCCGGGGAGCCGGTCCTCGCGGAGCTGCTGGCCTGTGAGGTCGGTTTCTTCGGCTGGACCGGGGTCCACCGTCGGGCCGGAGTCCACCGCGGCCTGACGAACGGCCTGGTCACCGCGATCACCCGGGCACTGGAGCGCAGTGGGGTGGCGGCGGAGGAGGTGGCCGACGTGTCACTGGGCGCCGGCGACCACATCGGGCTCGACCGGGTGGAGGAGCGTGCTGTGCGGCTCGCCCTCGGCCGGGTGCCGGAGCCGGTGCGGGTCACCGAGGTGCTGGGCGAGACGTACAGCGCCGGCGGTGCCATGCAGCTCGCGGCTCTCCTCGCCCGCTGGCAGAGCTCGCCCGGCAGCGGCGGGCCGCGCATCGGTCTGATCACTTCGGTCGGCCACGACGGCAACGCCGGTGCGCTGGTCGTACGCGAGCGGGTCTGAGCCCGCCGGCAGGGAGCCGGCAGGAACCTGAGCGGCCCGGCAGTTGACGGCAATCGGGGGCCCTGAGTCCCGCCTACAAGAACAGGACGGTTGAGCCGCATGGTGAAGCGGGATGAGTGGGACGCCATCGTCGTCGGAAGCGGCATGGGCGGCCTGGTGTGTGCGGCGTACCTGGCCGTGAGCGGCCGCCGCGTGCTCGTGCTGGAGCAGCACGACGTGGCGGGTGGCAACAGCCATGTCTTCCGCCGCCGCCGGGCCTACGAGTTCGACGTGGGCGTCCACTACCTGGGCGACTGCGGTCCGGGCGGGCTGCTGCCGGCGATCTTCTCCGGTCTGGGGCTCGGCGGACGGGTGAGGTACCGGGAGATGGACCGGGACGGCTTCGACCGGATCGTCCTGCCCGGTCTCACGGTGGACGTGCCCGTGGGGTGGGAGGCGTACACGCAGCGGCTGACGGCGGCGCTGCCGTCCCAGCGCGAAGGCATCGAGCGGTTCACGCGGATCTGCGCGGCCGTCGCCGCGGAGACCCGTTCGATGATGCTGTCGGACGGTGAGCCGTCGCTGGCCGATCTGCTGGCGCGCACGCCGGTCACCGCCGAGTGGGGCCGTCGTACGCTCACCGAGCTCTTCGACCACTGCGGGCTGACGCCGCGGGCCCGTACGGTGCTCGCCGCCCAGTCGCCCAACTACGGGATGGGGCCGCGCCAGGCGACCGTCTCCACCCACGCGGCCGTCACGGACCACTACCTGCGGGGCGCCTACTACCCCGAGGGCGGCGGCCAGGTGCTCGCCGCCGCGCTGGTCGAGGCGCTGGAGGCGCACGGCGGGGAGCTGCGGACCAAGAGCCGGGTGGAGCGCATCCTCGTCGAGGACGGCAAGGCCACCGGGGTGGGGATGACGGGCGGTGACGTCCACAGCGCTCCCCTGGTCGTGTCGAACGCCGACTACTCCCGGACCGTGTTCGACCTCGTGGGCGAGGAGCACTTCGGCCGCAGGGTGGTGTCGAGGACCCGGCAGGCGAAGATGGCGCTGCCCCTCGCCACGCTCTACATCGCGACGGACAAGGAGCTGCCGGCCCGCCCGAACGCCAATCTGTGGTGGTACCGGGACGACGACATCGAGGGCTACTACGAGCAGGTGGCGAAGGAGAGCATCAGCCCGGTGCCCTTCCTGTTCGCGTCGTTCGCCTCGCTGAAGGACCCGGGCACCGCGGCCGTCGCCCCGCCGGGGCACAGCAACTTCCAGGTGATGACGCTGTGTCCGCCCGGGTACGACTACTGGGGGGTGAACAAGGGGCCGGCGGCCGGCGAGCGCTACCGGCGCAACGACGGCTACCAGCGGCGCAAGGCCGAGCTGACCGAGTCGATGCTGAGCGCGGCGGAGGAGGCACTCGGCCCGTTCCGCGAGAACATCGTGCACCTGGAGACGGCGACCCCCATCACGCACGAGCGCTACACGCTCGCCACCGGCGGGACGCCGTACGGACTGGCCGAGTGGGGTGGCACGGGCAGCCGCCCGGACACCCGCACCAGCATCGAGGGTCTCCACATGGTGGGCACCAACACCCGGCACGGCACCGGGATCACCGGCTCCGCGGCCGGCGGCATGGCGCTGGCCGGACAGATCCTGGGCCGGGGCCTCATGGCCGAGGTCCACCGGGGCGCGCTCCTGGGCGACCCGGATCTGCTTCCGGAGCGCGAGGAGGGCTGGGACCCGCTGGCCGTCTCCCGCGGTTCCGGCCGGCGCAACGCCCGTGGACTGGCCCGGATCGGCTGATGCGAAGGATGGGACCGAGGAAGCCCCGGGGAGCATCTCCCCGGGGCTTCCTCGGTCCCTGCGCGTTCCGCGGGCCCGGCCCGCTACTTGGGCCGGCCGAGTCCCAGCTGGCTCGCCCAGCCGCCGTCCACACGCAGCAGTTCACCGGTGATGTACGTGGAGTCCTCGCCGGCCAGGAAGGACACCGCTCCGGCCACCTGCTCGGGTGTCGCGAACTCGCGCAGCGGCAGCTGCCGTTTGATGGTCCGGCCGCCGTCCTTCTCCAGCAGTCCGCCGATCAGGTCGGTGGTGGTGAACCCGGCGAGGACCGCGTTGACCCGGACCTCGAAGCGCGCCAGTTCGACGGCCGCGGCCCGGGTGAATGCGTTGACGGCCCCCTTGGATGCGGAGTAGTTGGACTGCCCGACCCAGCCGCCCTCACCCATGACCGAGGAGATGTTGATGACGTTGCCGTCGCGCTGGGACATGAAGTGACCCGCGACTGCCCGGGTGCAGTGGTAGACGCCGCCGACGTTGACCTTGAGCACCTCCCACCAGTCCTCGGGCGACTGGTCGAATATGAGTCCGTCCTGCGCGACTCCGGCGTTGTTCACCAGGATGTGCAGCCCGCCGAGGCCGGCCATGGTCTCGTCCACCAACCGCTGGGCGGCGTCCGCGTCCGACACGTCGGCCTGCAGGGCGATCGCCCGCCCTCCCAGGGCGGAGATCTCCTCGACCGTTCGCTCGGCCTCGTCCTTGCGGGAGCGGTAGTTCACGGCGACCGCGGCACCGTCGGCCGCGAGACGGAGCGCGATGGCCCGTCCGATGCCGCGGGAACCGCCGGTGACCAGGGCGACCCGGCCTTCGAGGCTCATCAATTGACTCCTTTTCCAGACGAATTAAATGGGTACAGCAATTTCGAATACGTCGAACAAGCGTATCCACCGCCCTTGTCGGGACGGGGGCCCGGCCGATATCACTTCGGCGGCAGGCCATGTTCCGTTCGAGGCAGCACCGGCCGCGAGAAAAGCCTTACAAGTGGTCCGCCAGGGGTCGGCGGAATTGGCCTGGCACCATCTCACCGCCCACTGCCAAGCTCCTTTCACTACGACAGCGAAGGGCGGTAAACAGATGAGGAAGAAAGGCAATTCACCTTCCGTCATCGTCGGATACGGACACGCGGGCCGCGATCTGCACCATCGCGCGCTGCGGGACATCACCGGCGGCCGGTCGACGGTGATAGCCGTCGATCCACGCCCCGCCGAGGTGGCGGGTGGAGAGTGGGTGCCGGACGTCCGCGGCGCGGTGACGGCGCTGTGGGCAGCCGGACACCGGGTGGCCGACGCCGTGTTCCATGTGGCGGTGCCGCCCGACGCCCACCGGGACTGCCTCGAACAGCTCCTGCACGCCGGGGCCCGGAACTTCATCCTGGAGAAGCCGATCGCGCACACCGTGCAGGAGGCCGCCCACCTCGTGGACCTCGCGGAGGCAACCGGGGCCACGGTGCTGCCGATGAGCGTCTGGCCGGCCAGCAGGGTCACCGAGGCCGCCGAGGAGCTCGTTGCCTCGGGGACGATCGGTGAGCCGGTCTCGTACCACATGGAGCAGAGCAAGCCCCGCTTCCGCCGTTCGCTGCAGAACCGGGGTCACGGCAGCGCCTTCGAGGTCGAGCTGCCGCACCAGCTGCTGCTCGCCCTGCACCTCGCCGGGCCCGTCGCGGAGGTGACCGGCTCGCGCGGATGGGATCTCCCGCTGCCCTCCGGCCGGCTCGCCCGGCTGGGCGGCGCCGAGGTCACGCTGCGCCACACCTCCGGCGTACGGACCACGCTGTACACCGATCTCGCCTCGCCGGTACGCCGGCGCCGGCTGCACATCCACGGCACCGAGGGCACCCTCGTGGCGGACTACCCGGTCTCCGGCGACGACGACTTCGGTCAGGTCCGCATCGCCGGGCGCCCGGTCCGCAAGGTCGTCCAGGACGCCCCGCTGACCCGGTTCATCGAGCAGGCGTACGCACACTTCCGCGGCGAGTGCCCGGCACCGCGCAGCGACCTCGCCCTGCACCTGGAGTCCATGGAGCTCCTCGACACCGCCCGCGCAGCCGCGTTCGCGGACTCCGGCACCCCGGCCCCGCAGGAAGCGGCATGAGCACCGTTCTGATCATCGAGCCCCGGTCCTCCGGACTGGAACTGGTGACCCGGGCCCATGAGCTCGGGCACACCACCCTCGTCCTGAGCGCCGGCACCGGGCCCGGCACCGCCCCGGCGAAGGCCGACCGGGTGATCACCGCCGACACCTCCGACCAGGCCGCCGTACTCGGCCTCATCCGAGCCCTGCACGCCGAGACCCCGCTGCACGCGGTCCTGCCCGGCTTCGAGCACTTCGTCTCGCTCGCCGCCCACGCCGCCGACGCGCTCGGCCTGCCCGGCATCGACCCGGCGGGCGTGGAGTCGCTGCGCCACAAGCACCGGATGCGCCGGGCCGTGGACGCGGCGGGACTCGACCAGCCCCGGTACCGGGTCGTCTCCAGCTCCCGGGCCGCCGCCTCCGCCTACGCGGAGCTGGGACCGGTGTGCGTGGTCAAGCCGGTCGACCAGTCGGGGAGCCTCGACGTCCGCAGGGCCGGCTCCGAGGCGGAGGCCGTGGCCGCGTTCCGCAAGGCGCTGCGCTCCGGCCGGGCCGACGGGTCGCGCGGCGGTCTCGGACTGGTGCTGGTCGAGGAGTACGTCGAGGGGCCGGAGTACAGCGTCGAGGGGTACGTCGAGGACGGCCAGGTGCACATCCTCGCCATCACCGAGAAGATCCTCGGGGCCGAACCGCACTTCGTCGAGGTCGGGCACATCGTGCCGGCCCAGCTGAAGACGTCGTCGGCCCACACGATCAGGACGTACATCGCCCGCGTCCTCGACTCCGTCGCCCTGGGCATCGGCCCCTTCCACGCCGAGCTGCGGATGTCCGCCCGCGGCCCGCTGCTGATGGAGGTCGCGGCCCGGCTGCCCGGCGACCGCATCCCCGACCTGCTGCGGCTCGCCTGCGGCCACGACCTGTACGAGATCATGCTGCGCTGCTACCTGGGCCTGCCCAACCCCGAACCGGCCGCACCCCGCACCGGCTCCCGGGCCGGCATCCGCTACTTCCTGCGGCCCGGCCTGGACACCTACCGCGAGTTCAGCGTCGACCCGTTGATCGAGTCCGATCCGAGGGTGCGGGAGATAGGCGTGCTCCTGCCACCGGGCAGTGCCCTGCCGGACCCCGGCAGCTCGGCGGGCCGGCTCGGATACGTGCTAGCAGCGGGCGCCTCGTACCGGGAGACGGCGAGGGTGCTGCTACGCGCCGAGAACGCCGTGACCTTCAGCTGAGCCATCCGCGGGACCGTCAGCCAACTATCCGGAGACCCGATGAACCGCCATATCCTCATCATCAACCGATGGACCAACTCCTTCGCGGAGTACCACCGTTACGTCGACCACACCGTTGACCGCGTCGCCTATCTGACCACCGCGGCGGGCCGTCCGCCGCTCGACGAGGAGCTGGCCGAGGACATCCGGGTACTGACCGATCTCTCCGACACCGGTGAGGTCCTGGCGCAGGCCACGGAACTCGTCGGCCTGTACGGCCCGTTCACCCACGTACTCGCGCTCTCCGAGTTCGACCTGGAGCCCGCGGGCGAGATCCGCCGGCACTTCGGCATCCCGGGGCGCGGCCCCCAGGAGGTGGCCGCCGTGCGGGACAAGGTCGTGATGAAGGGCCTGGTCGCGGCGGCCGGACTGCGGGTGCCCGTCTTCCAGGAGACGCCGACGGCCGGCCGGGTACGGGAGTTCGCCGCGCGCCAGGGCTTTCCGTTCGTGCTCAAGCCGCGCGCGGGCGCCGACAGCCAGGGCGTGCACGTGGTGCGTTCCGAGGACGGACTGGACGCCCTGCTGGACGGCGCCGACCTCGCCGACGCCCAGTGCGAGGAGTTCATCGACGGGGCGCTCTACCAGATCGACGGGGTGGTGAAGGGCGGCAAGCTGCTCACCTCGCGCGCCTGGCGCTGCGGTGGCAACTGCCTGGACTTCGCCACCGGCACGGCCTTCAGCTCGGTCGCCAACGACGACCGGGACTTCGAGAGGCGGGTGACCGGCTTCGCCGAGCGCGTGTGCGCCGCCCTCGCCCTCACCGACGACGTCTTCCACCTGGAGGTCTTCCGCACCCCCCGGCCCTCGGGCGACGGCGACGACCTGGTGTTCCTGGAGATCGGGGCACGGGCCGGCGGCGGTCAGGTCCGGGTCATCTGGGAGGAGGTGTACGGGGTCGACCTGGTCGCCGCGTCCGCACTGGTCCAGCTCGGCGAGGACGTGACGATCGAGCCGATGGACCTGGACGGACCGGTCGCCGGGTATCTGATGATGCCCGAGCCGCCCGTGCGCCCGGCCGTCGTGGACGCGGTGACCTCACTGGTGGACCGGGTTCCCGTGCTCTGCTCCGAGACACTGCCGCCGCCCGGCACGGTCCTGCGCGGCAACGGAGGCGCCGTGCACACCGCCGGCACGTTCCGCTACCGCGGGGACAGTTCGGCGGAGGTCGAGGAGGCGATCCGGCAGACGCTCGCCTCCTACCGGCTCGACTGGCATCCGCTCGACGAGCAGCCCGCAGGCGCCGGGGGGCCGGTAGTCCGGGAGGCTGTCCATGTCGTCGGCTGAGCTCCTCGACCGGGCCGGGCCGCAGGCCCCGGAGCCGGCCCGCGGGCTGTGGCACCACCGGGACTTCCGCAGGCTCTGGGCCGGGCAGACGGTCTCCCTGCTCGGCTCCCGGGTCACCGAACTGGCCCTGCCGATCACCGCGATCGTGCTGCTGGACGCGAGCCCCGCCCAGCTGGGACTGCTGAACAGCGCCCAGTACCTGCCGGTGCTCTGCGTCACCCTGCTCGCCGGAGTGCTGGCCGACCGGGTGCGCCGCCGTCCACTCCTGATCACCGCCAACCTCGGGCGGGCCGCGATCCTCACCGCGGTGCCGCTGCTCGCCTGGCTGGGCGGGCTCGACATCTGGGCCCTGTGCGCCGTGGCGTTCGCGACCGGGGTGCTCACCGCCCTGTTCGACGTGGCGTACCAGGCGTACGTGCCCTCCCTGGTGGCCAAGGAGCAGCTGGTCGAGGGCAACAGCAAGCTGCAGGCGAGCCGTTCGGTCGCGGAGACCGCGGGTCAGGGTCTCGGCGGGACGCTGATCCAGGTGCTCACGGCGCCCGTGGCCATCCTGGTCGACTGCCTGGGCTATCTCTTCGGCGCGGCCATGCTGCTGCGGATCCGCACCCCGGAGACCCGGCCGGTCCGCGCGCCCGGTGCCAGGCCCTCCGTCCGCAAGGACATCGCCGCGGGACTGCGCATGACGCTGAACAGCAGGCTGCTGCGCGTGATCATGCTGCACGCGTCCCTGTACAACCTGCTCTGGGACGTCGTCCTGGTCGTCTTCCCGCTCTACGCCATCCGGGTCCTGCACCTCGGCCCGGCCGGACTCGGCGTGATCATCGCGGTCGGCAGTATCGGTGCGCTCGGCGGGGCCCTGTCCGCCGGACCGCTCGGGAAGCGGCTCGGGGTGGGCCGCACCATGGTGTTCGGCATGATCATCGCCTCGTCGGCGACGCTGCTGCTGCCGCTCGCGGCCGGTTTCGGCAGCGGCCCCGCGTCCGTGCTCCTCGGCGTCAGCTACGTCCTCAACGGCTTCGGCATCGCGATCTTCAACATCCACTCGATCACGCTGCGCCAGGCGACCGTGCCCCCGGAGCTCATCGGCCGGGTCAGCGCCACCTTCCGGTTCCTCACCTGGGCGGTGATCCCGGTGGGCGGGCTGCTCGGCGGGCTGCTCGCCTCGGCGGCCGGTCCGCGGGCCGCACTGGCCGTGACGGCCTGCGGACTGACCGCGGGGGCGCTGCTCTTCCTGTGCTCACGTACCGCCGTCCGGTCGTGAGCACCGGCCCTGACAGCATCGACGTCACCACTCCCGTTCCGGATCCAGGAGGAAACGTGTACATCAAGGTATGCGGGCTGAGCCGCCCCCAGGACGTGGCGGCCGCGGTCGGCGCCGGGGCCGACGCGATCGGCTTCGTGCTCACGCCGAGCCCCCGCCAGGTCACCCCCGCGGCCGTCCGCGCGCTGACCGCCCTGGTGCCGGAGGGCACCGCCACGGTCGCCGTGTTCCGCGGGGAGCCGCTCGACGAGGTGCGCCGGGCCGCGGCCGAGGCGGGCGTCGACACCGTGCAGCTGCACGGCGGGGAGCCCCCCGAGGCGTTCGCCGCGCTGCGCGCCGACGGGTTCCGGCTGATCCGGGCCACCTCCCCGGAGGGCGGGGCGCCGCTGGAGAGCGGTGCGTACGGAGAGGACCTGCTGATCATCGACTCGCCCCGGCCCGGCTCCGGCGAGCGCTGGGACCCGGCCGCTCTCGGGGTCTCCCCCACCGGTCCGTGGCTCCTCGCCGGCGGGCTCTCCCCGGACAACGTCGCCGGGGCGGTCACCGGTATGCGGCCGTGGGGGGTGGACGTCTCCAGCGGCGTGGAGCACACGCGCGGCGTCAAGGACCCGGACCTGATCAGGCAGTTCGTGGCGGCGTCCAGAGCGGCCGCGTGAGCGCGGCGGCCCCCGCCGCACTGCCACCAAGAGCGAACGGACTGTCTCCTAAGGCGAATTGAGGACGCATCGGCGTGGCCCGCAGTATCGGATAGCCGCTTCCCGGACGCGTACGGGCGCACCCGGGCACCCACCTGGTGCACGGCACTCCGTCCACCGCACCCGCCGAATCACCTGGGGGATCCATGTGGCTGCCCACATCCGGGAAGCACCGCGACTTCATCGAGCGCTATCTGAGCCTGCACGACCGCTACACCGCGGGTGAACTCGGCGACGACGAATGGGGGGTGTGGGCGCAACGGCAGCTGCGCGAGGTCGTCGCGCTCGCGCAGGACGGCTCACCCTTCTACGCCCGTCACCTGGCCGGTGTGCCGGCCGCCGGGCTCACCCTCGACGACATGCGTTTCCTGCCCTTCACCACGAAGGACGATCTGCGTACGGCCATGTCCGACGTCCTCAGCCGTGATCTCGACGAGGCCTGCTTCTACTACGAGACCACCGGCACCACCGGACCGGCCACCCCCTGCCCCCGCGACCCGCGCGAGGTGATCGCCTCCAACGCCCATGTGACGGAGAGCTGGCGGAACATCTTCGCGGATGTCTTCGGCGACCGGGCCCCGCGCGTCGGCGTGATGGGCCCCACCGAGGTGCACTCGCTCGGCGACACCCTCGGTGACGTGGCCCGCAACGTGGGATCGGCCGTCGCCAAGATCTGGCCGTACTCCCCCGTCATCGGCTTCCCCAAGGCCCTGCAGCTGATGCGGGACCTGGCCCTGGACGTGGTGTTCTGCACACCGAACGTGGCGCTCTCGCTGGCCCGGGCGGCCCGCGAGCAGGGGCTCGACCCGCGCCGCGACTTCGCCGTGAAGGTCTTCCTGGTCACCGGCGAGATGTGCACCCCCGACCTCGCCCGTCAGATCGACCAGGCCTGGGGCGCCCGGACGTACAACGCGCTCTACGGCTCCCAGGAGACCCTGGTCATCGCCTCGGCCTGCGCACACGGCCGGCTCCACCTGGCCCGGCCCAACTACATCGCCGAGCTGGTCGATCCGGACACCGGCGTCGCACTCGGTGACCGGGGGACCGGGGAACTGGTCGTCACCATGCTGATCGACGGGATCAAGCCGCTGATCCGCTACCGCACAGGCGACCTGGTCGAACTCTCCGACAACGCGTGCGGCTGCGGCATCCGGGGCCCCGTCATGCGGGTCGTCGGCCGTACCCGCGACCGGATCGTGCTGGGCGGTCACAGCTTCCAGGCCTGGCAGATCGAGCGGGCCGTGCTGTGCCGGATCGATCACAGCTACGGCTACCAGGTCGTCATCGACCGCGCCGAGGACGGCGAGGACCTGCTCACCGTCCGGCTCGACCTGCCCGACGGGCCCGTACCCGGGCTGGAGGCCGCGCACGCTGCGCGGGTCGCCGACGCGCTCGGGGTGCGGTGCCGGGTGGAGCTTCCGGACGAGCTGGACCCGGTCACCACGACCGGCGCCTTCGTCAGCTGGAAGGCCGCGCGCATCCACGACCGGCGTACCGCCGTCGACCACGAGACGGCTGCCGCCCGCCGGCTCGCCGGGGCCAGGGGGCACCGCGCATGACCGAGCCCCTGTTCCGCGCCCTGAGCGTCCGCGGCGGCGACGCCGACTCCGACTCCGACGCGACACCGTTCCCCATCCTGTGGGAGCCCGCCCGGATACCCCACTCGCCGCTGCTGCGGCCCGGCACCCTGCGCGTCGGCACCCTCGGCCCGGACGGCACCACGTCGATGGTCGCCCTCGCCCGCCTCGGGCGCCGGCTCGCCCACCTCGGGGGCCCCGTGGTGGAGCCCGTGCCGTACGACTCCTTCGAGGAGCTGCTCGCCGCCGTCGGCAACCGCGGCGGCCCCGCCTACGCCCTGGTGCCGGGGGCCGCCGAGTGCGCGACCCGTTTCTTCTGGTCGCCCCGGCTGCGGCTGGACGCCACCTTCTCCTCGCCGACCCCCGAGTACGGCATCGCGGCCCCGGCGCCGCGGCTGCGCGAGGGAGTCCTGCGGCTCGCGACCCTGCACGAGACCCGCCGCCTGGTGGAGCTGCTCGACGGGGCCGAGGGCGGCCGGGGCGGTTACGACATCGCCTGGGTACCCGCCGAGTCCACCATGCACGCGGCCCAACTGGTCACCGAGGGACGCGCGGACGCCGCCGTCACCAACGAGCCGGGACGCGCCGCGCACCGGCTGAGGTTCCACGTCTCGCGGCCGGGCGTCCCCATGGTGTGGATGGTGTTCGGGCCCGCGGTCCTCGCCCGGCCCGAGGCCGGCCGACAGCCTCTGGGGAGTTGATCGTGACCACTGACCGCCGACTGCTGCTGCACGACGTCACCGTCCAGGAGGGGCTGGGCCGCGCCTCGCTGCCCGCCCGCTCCGTACTGGTGGCGGGGGATCGCGTCGAGGCCGTGCTGCCGGCCGCCGAGGCTCCCGCCGAGGGCGACTTCGTCCGCTGGGACCTGGCCGGGGCGGCGGTGATGCCCGGCATGACGCTGGGCCACACCCACATCGCGTACGTCAATGTCACCACCGGCCGCGAGACGCTGTTCAAGTACCGGGTGCCCGAGGTCGCTCTGCACGCCGCCCGGCACGCGGCGGACCTGCTGAGCTGCGGATACACGGCGTTCGTCGGAGCCGGATCGGTCGCCGGGATCGACATGGCCCTGAAGAACGCGATCGAGGCCGGTGTCATCGCCGGCCCGCGCATCACCCCGTGCAGCCGCGACCTGATGGTGTCCGGCCCGCCGGGGCGCCGTTCGCCCGAGCTCAAGGAGCGGATGCCGCGCGAGCTGATGCCCGTCGTGGACGTCCTCGGCGATCTGGTGAAGTACACCGAGGAGGAGATCGACGAGGGCGCCGAGTTCATCAAGGTCTTCTCCTCCGGAGACGACACCTTCCCCAACGCGCGCTCCGAGGAACTTCTCTTCACCCGTGAGGAGTTGTCCCTGGTCGTGGAGACCGCGCACCGGCGCGGTGCCCGGGTACGGGCCCACTCCCGGGGTCTGGCCGGCATCCGCAACGCGCTGGCCGCCGGGGTCGACGTCATCGACCACGCCACCTACGCGGACGACAGGGCGCTCGACGAGATCGCCGGGCGCGGCGTGTTCGTGGTGCCGAGCCTGTTCCAGCCCGACCGGCTGCTCGCTCTCGGGGAGCGGTTCGGCAAGGCCCCCGACTATCTGGAGTCCCTGGACTTCCGGGACGAGATCGAGAACACCCTGCGCTTCCTGCCGCTGGCCGAGAGCCGCGGCATGAAGATCGTGCCGGGCGACGACTTCGGCTTCGCCTGGACCCCGCACGGCACGTACGCGGACGAGCTGGTGATGTACGTCGAGCGGGCCGGCATCCCGCCCGAGACGGTCCTCAAGTGGGCCTGCGCCCACGGGGCCGAGCTGGCCGGACGCGGTGCGGACGCCGGGGTCGTGGCACCGGGCCGCCTCGCCGACCTGGTGGTCTGGGACCGCGACCCGGCGGCGGACCTCACGGTGCTCCAGGACAAGGGGGCGCTGCGGTCGGTGCTGGTCGGCGGGCGGCACGTGGCGGGGCCGGTGGCACCGCCCGCCCGCTGAACCGGCGGACCCGGCCGGGCTGTTCACCCCGTGGGGCTGAGCAGTCCGGCCCTTTCGTTGCGGGGCAGGGACAGCAGCCGTGCGGTGTCCCCTCGGCCGCCGTGCGGCAGCAGCAGGAGCCGCAGCAGGTCGATCATGCGCTCGATCAGCCCTCGGGCGGCGGCCAGGCCCTCCTGGTCCTCGCCCGGCGCGAACTGGTCGTGCACGAAGGCGGGGAAGCCGCTGCCCGGCACGATCATCCGGTTGAGCAGGACGTTGTCGATGAGCTGCCCGTAGACCCGGTCGTGGCTGTAGCGCCGCCCGGTGACCACCACTCCGGCCACCTTGTTGGCGAGCGGGCGGTCGAAGCGCAGGTGCCCGACCCCGGCCCGCTCGATGAAGTTCTGCATGACGCCCGCCAGCCCGAAGCCGTGCACCGGCGCCGCGTACAGCACCCCGTCGGCCCGTACGAGCCGGTCTATCAGGGCCGGCACATCGTCGTCCAAGGAGCACGGCAACGGCCGCACATTGCAGTCGCCGCAGGGGCCGCAGGGCGTGATGTCGTACTCGGCGAGCGGAATGACATCGAGGTGCACGCCGTGCTCGGCGGCCTGGGCGGCCAGCATTCGCAGCACGCGGCCGGTGAGCCCGTCGGGCCGTTCGGAGCCGTTCAGGGCGGCTATCGACGCCCAGGGACGGTGGTCAGCCATGGCTGTATCCCTTCGAGGAAGTTGGTGATGAACGCGGATCCGGTCTGTGTGGTGATGCTTTCGGGGTGGAACTGCACGCCTTCGACGGCCAGCCGGCGATGGCGCAGTCCCATCACGCAGCCGTCCTCCCGCGCCCGTGCGGTCACCATGAGCTCGTCGGGCAGCGGATCCGCGACGGCCAGGGAGTGGTAGCGGGTGACCTCGGTACGGTCGGCGAGGCCCGCGAAGACCCCGGACCCGTCGTGGTCGAGGCGGCTGGTCTTGCCGTGCACGATGCGCGCCGCCCGCTCGATCCGGCCGCCGTAGGCCAGCCCGATGGCCTGGTGGCCCAGGCAGATCCCGAGCAGCGGGACCCGGCCGGCGAAGTGGCGTACGAGTTCCGGGTGGCCGGAGTCGGCCGGGTGCCCGGGACCCGGTCCCAGGACCACCGCGTCCGGGCGGCGGGCGTCCAGCTCGGCCGGGGAGTGTGCGAGCGCGGTGACGACGTCCGTGTGGGCGCCCTGCTCGCGCAGGTAGTGGTCGATGATGTGGACGAAGCTGTCGCGTGCGTCGACGAGCAGGATCCTCATGCCGTCAGCACCTCGCCCGTCAGCGCGGCGTAGACCGCGCTCATCTTGATCAGCGTCTCGCGCCATTCGCCGTCGGCCGAGGAGTCGGCGACGACGCCGGCGGACGCCTGCAGCGCGTAGGTCCCGGTGTCGGGGTCGTGGACGGCGGTACGGATGCACAGGGCGAGGGTCGCCGCGTGCCCGCGGACGTCGATCAGGCCCAGGGCGCCCGCGTAGGCGCCGCGCGGCCTGCCCTCGATCTCCTGGATCAGCTCCATGGCGCGGACCTTGGGCGCCCCGGTCATGGTGCCCGCGGGGAAGGTGGCGCGCAGGGCGGACCACACGTCGGCGCCTTCGGCCAGCTCGCCGCGCACCGTGGAGACGAGGTGGTGGACCTGGGCGAAGTGCTCGACGGCCATCATCTGTCCGACGGCGAGGCTGCCCGGCACGGAGACCCGGGCCACGTCGTTGCGGCACAGGTCGACGAGCATGATGTGCTCGGCGCGTTCCTTCTCGTCCGCGTGCAGCGCGGCGACACGGCGGGCGTCCTCGGCGGGGTCGGCGGCCCGCGCGATCGTGCCGGCGATGGGCCGCATCGCCAGGGTCCGCCCCTCGATCCGCAGCAGCAGTTCGGGGCTGGCCCCGACCAGGGTGCGGCCCGCCCACGGCACCAGGTACATGTACGGCGACGGGTTGCTCCGGCGCAGCCGGCGGTAGGCGTCGATGGCCGGCAGCGGCGTCGTCACCTCGATGCGGTGGCCGATCTGGATCTGGTAGACGTCGCCCGCCCTGATGTGCTCCAGACAGCGGCGCACCCGCTCGGTGAACTCCTCCCGGCGGACGGTGCGGCGCACGGAGTACGGCCGGGGGGCGGGGGGCACCGGGGCCCCGGCCTCGTCCGGCAGGGTGCGCACCAGTGCCGAGAGATCGGCGCCCAGCACGCCCGGGTCACCGAACTCGGGCGCTGTCGCGTGAAGTTGCTGGCTCTCGCCGGTCGCCAGGTCGTAGGTGACGACGTGCCGGAAGAGCGTGAGGGTGATCTCCGGGTCACGGCCGGGGGTACGCGGCGGCAGCTGCTCCAGGTGCCAGGCGGCCTCGTAGCCCAGGACGGCGAGGAACCCGAAGGCGTAACTGTCGAGCGGTACGTCGGTCTCCACGGCGAAGGCCCCGTTCACGGCCTCCAGCAGGTGCCGCACTCCGTCGCGGGCGCGGTCGGCGAGCGGGCGCAGCCGGTCCACGAGCTCCGGCACCCCGTCCAGGCCGATCCGCCCGTCCCGCACGATGATCCGGGCCAGTGCCTCGGCCCCGACCGCGGCGACGCGGCAGTCCTCGTCGGGTCCGGCCAGGCTCTCGAAGAGGAACACCTGGTCCTCGCCGAGCAGCCGGCGCAGCTCGGCGCCCAGGGCGAGCGGTTCGTGCGGCGGCAGCGGGGTGCGCGCGACGGTCACCCGCAGGGGTGCGGCGACCGCCGGCGGTGGCGCTGCGGCGGGCTCGACGGCGGTCATGGTCATCGTGGGCGGTCTCTTTTCGGTACGGGGGTCGGTCAGCGACGTAGCTCCAGCCAACCAACAGCGCGTACCTGCCAGGCAGTCCACTGTCCCGGGCCGGCGGCGGACCACTTGACCGCCCCGCCCGGGAGACCACCGGGGCCTCTACCGCCCCGCCCCGCCCAGGAGTTCGGCCGCCGCCAGCAGCGCGTCCCGGCAGGTGTCCTCGTCGACACCGGGGACCGAACAGGCCAGCAGCAGCACCCGGCGGGTCTCCTTGGTCACCGCCTGGTGGACGCCGTCCCGGTGGGCGAACTGCGACAGCACGCGCTTCTCGTCGGCGAGCACCAGCCCGCCGGCCTCCAGGGTCACCGGCCCGTCCGCGCCGAGTGCGGTGAACTCCTCGGTGCCGTCGGTCAGCCGCAGCGCCACCTCGCCCTCCAGCATGTCCCGGTCGAACAGGCCGAGCGCGACGAGGTCGCGCACCGCCACCGCGTTGACCGCGTCGACGACCGGGTTGATCCTGGGCCAGGATCCGAGCGGCTTGGCCCGCAGCCCCCGGTCGATCAGGGCCTGCACGGAGGGCGGCCGCTTGTCGGGGTGGCTGCCGATGAGACGGCTCAGCTCGCGGTAGGCGGCGATGTTCGGGGCCGCGCGCACCTCGGCGCGGCTCGCCCCGGTCCACTGCGCGTGGGCCTCGGCCCAGACCGCTTCGGCCGGTGCCGGGCCGGTGGAGGGGATCTGCGCCTCCAGGGTCAGGACCTGGACGCCGGGCACGACCGCGCGGGCGTCGGGTGTCACGGCGACCTTGCGGAAGGTGGGTGTGGTCCTCGGGGTGGTCATCGGGTTCCTCCGGAGAAGGTGAAGGTGTCGAGCGTGTGCAGGTCCAGGTCCTCGGCGGTGAGGACGCGTTCGGTGTCGATGAGGATGTTGTAGTGGTTCGGCGCGTGGCACTCGTCGAATCCGGCCACCCGTCCGATCGGCCCGCGCGGCCCCGAGACCACGTCGCCCCGGTCGATCACCGTGCCGGTGGGGAACTCGGCGAAGCCCAGGAAACCCACGTGGTCGACGCGGTCCCCGGTGGCGGAGGGCCGGTCGGTGGTGGTGACCAGCTCGTGCACGTCACCGGCCCGCACACAACGGGACTGCCAGGGCGACAGCCTCATGCCACGGTCCGCACGCCGGTGGAACAGCAGCTTCACCAGGTGGGCGGAGACCGGCTCCTTGGCGGACATCCGCAGCCGCTGCTCCTTGGTCCGGCCGATGCCGTACGCCTCCTCGACCAGGTCGACGATGTGCGGGCCCCGGTCCGGCCCGGTCCGGCCGTCACGCACCACCCGGTGGAAGTCCGCCATGATGCCCGCGTACTCGTGGTCGAGGGAGGACTTGAAGGCCTCGAAGCCGTCCAGCATGTCGGCGTACAGCTCCCGGCCGTCCTTGAGGTGCACGGTGATGTCCTTGTGCTCACCGGTCTCCAGGGCCCAGTCCAGGTCCACGTGGACCGGGATGCCGTCGGCGGTGGCCAGGCTCAGTTCGGCGCAGAACTCGACGCCGGCCCGGACCTCACCGATCGTGGCGTCGGTCAGCGTGAGGGGGCCGAGCACGGTCTCCAGGGCGTCCAGGGCGTTGGGGCCGTTGTCGATGACACAGCCGCCGCCGCAGCGGTCGAGGTCCTGGTACCAGCGGTCGGCGCCGGTGTGCTCCTCGATCTTCTCCTGGTAGCGGCTGGTGACGTGGGAGATGAGGCTGGGCTCCGGCAGCCGTTCCGCCAGGTCCCGCACATGGGTGTTGTAGCGGCGGTGGAAGGCGGTGAACAGCGTCGCACCGTGCTCCTCGGCCAGCTGTATCAGGCGGTGCGCGTCCGCGGCGTGGACGGTCAGCGGCTTCTCGCAGCAGACGTGGACGCCGGCCCGCAGGACGTCGGCCACGACCGGGGCGTGCGCGTGGTTGGGCAGGGTGACGACCACACCGTCCACCAGGCCCGAGGCGAGCAGGTCACGGTGGTCGGTGAACATGACGGTCCCCGGGGGGAAGCCGGTCAGCTTCGCCCGGTCGAGGTCGCAGACGGCGGTCAGCCGCAGCTCCGGGTCGTCCTCGATGGCCTGCAGGAAGAAGGGGGCGATGACGCCCACGCCGATGACTCCGATACGCATGATGGTTGGGTCCTTTCCGTTTCCGTGGTGGTTTCGGGTCGCGGAGCCGCGGGGCTCCGCCGTCGCTTCAGGCCGCGGGCTGCAGGCTCCGGCCGGTCAGCGCGTCGGGCGCCGGCACCATCAGCTGCTCGGCGAGCGCGGTCAGGCCCTCGGCCACCGGTCCCGGCAGCTCGACGCCGTCGCGCTGCGACTGCGCGTAGCGCAGGGCCTCGGGGGCTCCGGGATAGGTGACGCCCCGTGTCGCGTAAGCGGCGGCCGGGGAATTCGCGACCGTGTCGAGCAGGATGCGGTTCTCGGCGGCGATCGCCCGCGCGGAGCCGAACGCCGACGGGTCGATCACGATCGCCGTGTGACCCACGTTGTCGTCGCCCGCCGGTTCGCCCTTCAGCACGCCGGGCCGGGGGCCGTACGCGGCGCCGGAGAGCGGGCCGCACAGCAGGTCCACCAGCAGGGCGAGCCCGAAGCCCTTGGCGCCACCGGTCGAGGCCGGCCCGCCGAGCCAGGCGACGTCCGCCTCCTCGGCCATGAAGTCGGCCGGGTCCGAGGTCGGCGTGCCGTCGTGGCGGACCAGCCACTCCTGCGGGACCTCCTGGCCCTCCCGGTACGCGGCCTTGATCTTTCCGGTGGCGACCACCGTGGTGCTCATGTCGAGGACGAAGGGCGCGCCCTCGGTCACCGGGACGGCCGCGCTGAGCGGGTTGGTGCCGAGCATCCGCACGGTGCCGCCGAGCGGCGGGGCGACGCCCTGGGCGCCGCAGTTCGTCATCGCCAGGCCGATCAGACCGACGGCGGCCGCCTTCTGCGTGTAGTAGCCGGCGCTTCCGAAGTGGGTGCTGTTGCGTACGGCGACCATGCCTATGCCGGTCTGGCGCGCCTTGGCCATGGCGATGTCCATGGCCAGGTCCATGGTGACGAGGCCGAGCCCCCTGTCCCCGTCGAGCAGGGCGGCCCCGGCGGTCTCCCGCACGACGTGCGGTGCGGCACCGGCGTCGATCCGGCCGTCGAGCAGGCGGGGGGCGTAGATGTTCACCAGTCCGTTGGTGCCGTGCGTGGTGAAGCCGTTCGCGTCGGCGTACGTGATGACGTCGGCGGCGGTGCGAGCCGATTCGGTGTCCAGGCCACATTCGATGAGGACGTTGCGGACGAAGGCGGTGAGTTCGGCGAGGGGAACACGGACGGTCATGACAAGTCCTCCGGTCGTGGATAAGTTGGCGGAAAATGACGGATCAGGCGGTGCGGGCGGCGAACGCGTGCACCAGTTCCTTGATGCGCCGGGCGTACGTGTCCAGGTCGTCCAGGTGGACGAACTCGTCCGGTGTGTGCGCGCCGTTGGCGTCGAGGCGGCCCGGTCCGCAGGCCACGACATAGCGGCCGGGGCCCGGTGCCCAGATCGCGTCGCACGTGAACGCGGAGCCGTCGGCGAGACCGTCGTGGCGGACGAACCCGGCGTCGTTCAGGAACAGTTCGGCTTCCGCGTCACGGTTGTTCAGGGTGGGCAGGCCCTGCTTCAGCCAGTCGAGGCGGACGATCCGGCGCCAGTCCTTCACCGTGCGGCGGCTGAACGGGTCGTGGGCGTGGGAATGGGCGAACTCGGTACGGGCCTCCTCGATCAGCACTTCGAGGGAGGCGGCGAGCAGCTCGGCCTGCTCGGTCGCCGGGTAGGCGATGTTGAGCAGCAACTGCCCACCGCCGTACACCCGGTTGTGCGCCGTGCCGGTGTGCAGGCCCGACACGCAGAGCTTGGCCCCCATCCCGTGGGCGAGCGGGCCGAGCCGGCGGGCGAGGAAGTCCGCGAGGAAGCCCAGGAGCACGGTGGCGTTGTGGCCGTCGGCGGGGTGGTCGTCGGTGGAGTCCTGGCCCGTCACGGTGATCCGCGGGGTCATCGCGGCGGTGCAGCCGTCCATGAAGGTGTTGCCCGTGGGCTCGGCGAACACCATCAGGCGCCCGGTGTACCCCGCGTCGACCAGCGCCCGGGTGCCGTACGTGCCCATCGCGCCGCCCTCCTCGCCGGGAACGGAGGCGATCTGCACCTCGATCCGGTCCTTCAGCCCCGGGTCCTCGGCGAAGGCGGCGGCCACGCCGGCCGCGGCGGCGACCCCCGGGCCCTTGTCGTCGACGGCGCCCCGGCCGTGCAGCACCCGCCCCTCCAGGCGCGGCGCGACGTGCGGTCCGACCGTGTCCACGTGGAAGTTGACGACCAGCCGGCGCTCCTGCGGCTGCGGGGATCCGAGGGCGACCACCACGGAGGGCTGCCCGGCCAGGAACGCGGAGAGGTCGCGGCGGGCCATCTCGCGCACCGTGGCCGGCACCTCGGGCCGCTCCAGCAGTTCCGGTGCGGGCGGCCCGTGCAGGGCGACACGGAAGCCCCGCTCCACGGCTCCCTCCAGGAACACCCGCTGCGCGCGGGCCGCCCCGTCCATCGGGCCGCCTTCCAGGGGCGAGACCGAGTCGACGGCCATCAGCTCGGTCAGCCACTCCAGATCCGCGGCCGCGAGGCCGCCGTCGGTGCGGGTCGTGCGGGCCGTCTCAGCCATGATGGCTCTCCTCCCAGTACGTACGGCTGTCCGTGGTGTCGACGCCGAGCAGCCCGATGCAGCGCCGGGTGTACTCCCGGTATCCCTCGGCGAGTGCGGCCGGATCGCCCGACAGCCCCAGATGCGGGATGTGGGCCAGATGCGGCTCCAGGCTGTAGTGGCCGCGGTAGCCGTGCTCCTCCAGCAGCCGCACGCACTGGGCGACCTGGGCCGTGCCCTCGCCGGGCATCGTGAACTCGGCCGCGCCGCCGGAGAGGATCCCGTCCTTGATGTGCACGTGCTCCACCCACGGGACCACACGGCGCAGGAAGTCGAGGGAGTCGTAGCCGTACGCGATCCCGTTGCCCGTGTCGAACAGCAGCCGCAGGCGGGGACTCGCGACCTCCTCCAACATGCGCACCGAGTGCGCGGCGCTCTGCCCGGCCCAGCCCTGGCAGTTCTCGTGCAGCAGCGTCACGCCCAGGCGCTCCGCCTCGCGGGCCAGCATCCGCATCCGGCGCAGCGACTCGGTGCGCCACTCGCGCTCCGGCCGGCCGTCGTTGGGGTACGACATGACGCGCAGCCGGTCGCAGCCGAGCAGTGCCGCCGCCTTGGCGGAACGCTCCAGCGCCGCGAGCTCGCCGTCCATGCCGGTGGCGACGCTGGTGGACCAGGAGCCGACCGGGGTGTCCACGACCGGCACCCGCAGGCCCGCGACGATGGTGCGCCGGGCCAGGTCGGCGGCTTCGCCGGCGGGCAGCTCGTGCAGGCCGAGACCGTCGACGGTGCGCAGCTCGATCGCGCTCATGCCCAGTTCGTGATGGATGGCCAGCTGGCCCACGAGATCGGGGGCGGCCTCGTCCCCGATGCCGCACAGCCGGTCCACGGTGATGCCCTGGAGGTCTCGCACCGACACCGCGCTCACCTCCCCGCCGCGTAGAAGCGGTTGACGGCGGCCACGACGCGTTCGGCCGCCCCTGGCGCCATGTCCGGGTGCAGGGGCAGTGCGAGCGCCTCGCGGGACAGCTGCTCGGCCACGGGGAAGTCACCGGGCCCGTGGCCGAGGTGGGCGAACGCGGGCTGCAGATGCAGGGGGCGCGGATAGTAGACGGCCGTCTCGATGCCCTGGCCGGCCAGATAGCCGCGCAGCTCCTCGCGCTGCTGGGCCCGCACCACATAGGTGTAGACGGAGCGCCCCTCGAACCCGCCCGGCGGCGGCAGCAGCGCCGGAGCCAGCGGGCGCAGCCCCTCCTCGTAGACCGCGGCGATCTCGCGGCGCCGCTCCAGCAGCCGGTCCAGGTGGGGGAGTTTGCGCAGCAGGAAGCCGGCGGTCAGCTCGTCCATCCGGCAGTTGAAGCCGAGCAGCTCGTGGTAGAACCGCTTGCCGACGGGCTGGCCGTGGTTGCGCAGCATCCGGGCGGTACGGGCGAGCTCGGGGTCGTCCGTGACGATCATCCCGGCGTCGCCGATCCCTCCGGCGGGCTTCGCCGGGAAGAAGGAGTACACCCCTGCGTGACCGTGCCGGCCGGCGGGCCTGCCGTCGGCCACGGCGCCGAGGGCGATCGCGCTGTCCTCGACCAGGTGCAGTGAGTGCCTGGCGGCGATCTCCGCGAAGGCGCCCATCTTCGGGGAGCTGGTGAACAGGTAGGCCGGCAGCAGTGCCCGGGTGCGTGCGGTGACCGCGGCCTCGGCTGCGGCCGGGTCGAGCAGGCCCGTCTCGTACTCGACGTCGGCGAAGACCGGGCGCGCCCCGCGCAGGGCGATGGTGGAGGCGGTGGAGACGAAGGAGAAGGCGGGGGTGACCACCTCGTCCCCTTCACCGAGGCCGAGCGCGGCCAGGATCACGGTCAGCGCTCCGGTGCCGCTGGCCACGGCGACGGCGTGCGCCGCTCCGGTGCGCGCGGCGATCTCCGCCTCCAGGCGCTCGACCCGGGACTTCAGGATGAACTCGTCGCTCTCGGCGACCTCCTGGAAGACCTCCACGATGTCGTCGGCCCAGTCGGCCGAGCGAGCGGGCCAGTCGAAGTACGGGATGACGGTGGTCACGATGCGGCTCCGTAGAAGGCGTGGACCAGGGCGGCGACACGGTCGGCCTGCTGGTCGGTGAGATCGGGGTAGAGGGGCAGTGCCAGGGCGCGCCGCGCGGCGGCCTCGGACACCGGGACGGGGTGGCGGGAGCCGGGCAGCGGAGCGAGCAGCGGCTGCTGGGTGAGCGGGCGCGGGTAGTACGCCTCGGTGCCGACCCCGTGGGCCTCCAGGTACGCGGCGAGCTCGTCCCGGCGGTCGCACTCGATGAGGTACACGTAATAGACCTGGTTGCTCGGCGTCTTGGCGGGCGCCATCCAGGGCGTGGTCACGGTCCCGGCGAGCGGGGCGAGCAGCCGGTCGTAGCGGGCGGCCAGCTCGGCGCGCCGCCCGGTCTCCTCGCTCAGCCGCTCCAGCCGGTGCAGCAGGAACGCCGACTGCAGCTCGTCGCACCGGCTGTTGTAGCCGATCTCCTGGTAGACGTACGCGCCGTCCGTGGCGTACGCGCCGTCCGTGCCCTGGCCGTGCAGGCGCAGCCGCCGGGCACAGGCGGCGATCTCGTCGTCGTCGGTGAGGAGCATTCCGGCGTCGCCGAGCGAGCCGAGGGTCTTGGTGGGGAAGAAGGAGAGCACCCCGCCGCTCCCCCACAGTCCCGCGTGCCGCCCGCCCGCCCACATGTCGATGCCCTCGGCGCTGTCCTCCAGCAGCACGAGGCCGTGCCGGTCGGCCAGGTCCTTCAGCACCTCCATGTCGGCCATCTGCGAGAACAGGTGGACCGGCATGATCGCCTTGGTGCGCTCGGTGATCGCGGCCTCGGCGCGCTGCGGGTCCATCGCGTAGCTGCCGGGAAGCACGTCCACCAGCACCGGCTCGGCGCCCACGTGCAGCACCGACGAGGCGGTGGCGAAGAAGGTGTACGCGGGCACGATGACCTCGTCGCCGGGGCCGATGCCCGCCGCCCGGAGCAGGATCACGAGGGCGTCGGTCCCGTTGGCGACGGCCACCGCGTGCCGGGCGCCGGTGCGTTCGGCGATCACGGTCTCCAGTTCGGCGGTGACCGGGCCCGAGGTGAACCGGCCGGAGGCGGCCACCTGGCGGACCATGGCCTCCAGCCGGGAGCGGTCGCGGCGGGCTGAGGCCGCCCCACTGAAGAACGGGATGGCGGTGGCGTCACTCATCGCGTGGCCGCCTTGAGGGAGGAGATCAGCCCGGTGACGGCCCGGCGGCGGCCGGCCGCGTCCCTGGCGGCGCCGATGGCCTGCAGCAGCGCGCTGCCCACGATCACGCCGTCCGTCTTGCCGTGCAGCGAGGCCACGTGCTCCGGGCGGGAGATGCCGAACCCGACGGCCATCGGGGTGTCCCCGGCGGCGCGCACCCGCTCCAGGTAGGCGTCGATGCCCGGGTCCAGGTCCTTGCGCACCCCGGTGACGCCGTTCGCCGCGAGGACGTACAGGAAGCCCCGGGAGGCGGCGGCGGACGCCGCGATGCGCTCCGCCGAGCTGCCGGGAGCGGTGAAGAACGTCTGGCCGAGCTCGGTGGCCTCGGCCTGCGCCAGCCACTCCGCGCCCTCGCTGACCGGCAGGTCGGGGACGACGAACCCGTCGACGCCGGCCGACCTGGCGTCGTCGTACAGCTGGGTCAGGCCGTACCGCAGGAACGGGTTGCAGTAGCCCATGAGCACGATCGGCGCCTCGACCCCGGCGGCGCGCGCCTCGGCGACGACGTCGAGGGTGGCGGCGGCGGTGGTGCCCGTGTCCAGGGCTGCCTGGCCGGTGGCCTGGATGACCGGGCCGTCGCCCAGCGGGTCGGAGAACGGGACACCGAGCTCGATCACGTCGGCGCCCGCGTCCACGGCGGCGGAGATCAGGCCGACGGTCTCACCGAGCAGCGGGTAGCCGGAGGTGATGTAGGCGACCAGGGTGGTCTCGTCCTTCGTCCGGTTGTCGGTGAAGGTCTGTTCGATGCGCTTCATCGGGAAGTCTCCTCACGCTGTTCGAGGGCGGCCATGGCGGAGGTGAGGTCCTTGTCACCGCGGCCGGAGAGATTGACGAGGACGGTGCTGCCGGGGGCGCACTGGCGGGCCACCTTGAGGGCGCCGGCCACCGCGTGCGCGGACTCCAGGGCCGGGAGGATGCCCTCCTGGGCGCTGAGCGCGACGAACGCGTCCAGGGCCTCGTTGTCGGAGGCGGAGATGTACTCGACCTTCCCGGAGTCCTTGTAGTACGAGTGCTCGGGGCCGACGCCGGCGTAGTCCAGGCCGGGAGCGATGGAGTGGGTGAGCTGGATCTGCCCGTCGTCGTCCTGCAGCAGGTAGGTTCGGGTGCCCTGCAGTACGCCCGGGTCCCCGTAGAGCAGCGGGGCCGCGTGCCCGCCCTCTCCGCCCTTGCCCTCACCGGCGGCCTGCACGCCGACGAGGCGGACCGGGTCGTCGAGGAAGGCGCTGAACATCCCGGCCGCGTTGGAACCGCCGCCGACACAGGCCACGACCGCGTCGGGCAGCCGGTCGTTCTCCTCCAGGAACTGGGCGCGGGCCTCCCGGCCGATGACCGACTGGAAGTTGCGCACGATGGTCGGGAAGGGGTGCGGCCCGACGACCGAGCCGAGCAGGTAGTGCGTGGTGTCGGGGCGCGCGATCCACTCACGGATCGCGGCGTTGATGGCGTCCTTCAGCGTCGCCGTGCCCAGGTCGACCAGCTCGACGCGGGCTCCGAGCAGCTTCATCCGCTGCACGTTGGGGGCCTGCCGTTCGGCGTCGACCCGGCCCATGTAGACGGTGGCGTCGAGCCCGAGGTAGGCACATGCCGCGGCCACGGCCACACCGTGCTGGCCGGCGCCGGTCTCGGCGATGATCTGCTTCTTGCCGAGGCGGCGGGCGAGCAGCGCCTGCCCGATCGAGTTGTTGATCTTGTGGGCGCCGGTGTGGGTCAGGTCCTCGCGCTTGAGCCAGAGCTTGACGCCGTTCTCGGTGGCGCCGAGCCGGTGCAGTTCGGTGATCGGCGTGGGCCGGCCGACGAACATCTTGAGCAGCTTGTCGAGCTCCGCGGTGAACTCCGGGTCGAGCAGAGCCTTCTCGTACTCCTCCTCCAGCTCCTGAAGCGGGCCCACCAGGGTCTCCGCGACGAACTGTCCGCCGTACTCGCCGAATCGGCCGTTCACGAGGCCACCTCCAGAATGGGGACCCCGGTGTAGGAGCGCAGCTGCGCGGCGGGGTCGGGGCTGCTGAGCAGGGACTCGCCGATCAGCGCAGCGTCGAAGCCGTGCGCGGCGATACGTTCGATGTCGGGGCGGCCGGACAGGCCGCTCTCACTGACGGTAAGCACGCCTCGCGGGATGTCGCGGCGCAGCCTGGCCGAATTGTCAAGGTCCACCGAGAAGGTCTGCAGATCCCGGTTGTTGATGCCGACGATGCGGGCCCCGGCGGTCAGGGCGCGGTCCACCTCGTCCTGGGTGAAGGTCTCCACCAGCGCGTCGAGGCCGAGGCCGTGCGCGGTCCGCACCAGGTCGGTCAGCAGCGCGTCGTCGACGGCGCGGGCGATGATCAGGACGCCGTCGGCGCCGCTGTCGTGGGCGAGCGTCACCTGGCGGGTGTCGACCAGGAAGTCCTTGAACATGACGGGGACGGTGACGTCCGGATGCTCCGCGACGGTGCGGACCAGCTCGGCCGAGCCGCCGAAGTAGGGCGAGTCGGCGAGCACGGAGATGGCCGAGGCGCCTCCCGCGATGTAGCTCCTGGCGGTGGGAACGGCCTGTGCCGGGTCGAGCAGCTGTCCCTTGGAGGGGGACTTCGGCTTGATCTCGGCGATGACCGAGACCTCGTCCCCGCCGAGTGCGGCGGCGAACCGGCCGGGCACGGAGGCCGTCCTGCGGCCGCGGGCTGCGGCGTCGGCTGCCGCCGGGCCGCTCCAGGCGGCACGTTTGGCGGCGACTATGTCGTCGAGATGCGTGGCCATCAGGTGTTCTCCGGGGTGATCGGGGTTCGGGCGAGCCGGGTGGCCAGAGCGGCCGGGGCCCCCTGCTGTACGGCGTTCCGGGCGAGGGCGAGCGCGGACGGCAGGTCCGCCGCGGTCCCGGCCAGTCGGAGTACGGCGGCCGCGTTCAGCAGCACGGTGTCGAGCAGTGGTGCGGGCGCCGTCCCGTCGAGGACCTGGCGGGCGAGGACCACGTTGCGTGCCGCGTCACCGCCCGCCAGCTCCGCCCGGCCCGCCGGCTCCAGCGGCAGTCCGGCCGGGTCGACGGTGAACTCGGTGAGTTCGCCGCCGTCCACCTGGAGCACCCGCGCGGGCCCTGCGGTGGTCAGTTCGTCCATCCCGTCGAAGCCCTGGATGACCCAGGTCCGCCGGTAGCCGAGCAGGAGCGCCGCCTGCGCCAGGACCTCCTGGTCCTGCCGGGTCGCGGTGCCGATGAGCCGGCCGGTCAGCGGGGCCGGGTTGGACAGCGGGCCGGACAGGTTGAACAGGGTGCGGAAGCCCAGCCGGCGGCGGACCGGGGCAAGCCTGCTCAGCGCCGGATGGAGCGCGGGGGTGAAGAGGAACGCGAACCGGTGCTCGGCCAGCAGCCCCGTGATGCCGTCCCCGGGGTCGAGGTCGATGCCGAGGGCCTCCAGCAGGTCGGCGCTCCCGCACTGCGAAGTCGCCGCCCGGTTACCGGCCTTGGCCACGGTCGCCCCGGCCGACGCCGCGACCAGAGCGGCCAGCGTGGAGATGTTGACCGAGCCGCTGCCGTCACCGCCGGTGCCGACCACATCGACCGCCGGGCCCGTCCAGTCGACCGGCCTGGCCACCGCCAGCACCGCCTCCACCGCGGCCGCCACGAGTGCCGGGGTCGCCCCGCCCACCGCGACGGCGGTCAGGAAGGCAGCGGCGTCCACCTCGTCCGTGGCCTCGTCCAGCAGCTCCGCCACCGCCGCCCGGGCCGCCTCCGACGACACCGTACGGCCCGCTACCGCGTCCCGGGTGACGGTGGGGAGCGCACGGCCTGCGAGCAGGGCGGCCGCCATCACAGCACCGCCACATTGCTGGCCGCCGCGAGCTTGTTGTGGGTGTCGAGGACGACCGGCGGGATGCCCCACAACAGGTCCTGCTCCAGTCCGGGCACGGAGGTGACCATCACCGCGGCGTCCAGCTGCGCCAGCTCCACCACCGCCCAGTCGGCCTCGGTGACCGGCTCCCCGTCCACGACGAGGCCCGGAACCAGCGGATCGTGGTACGAGACGACGGCCCCGGCGCCGCGCAGCCCGCGGATGACGTCCAGGGCGGGCGCGTTACGCAGATCGGCGACGCCGGACTTGTAACTGACCCCGACGACCAGCACCTTGGCCCCGCGCAACGAGGAACCGCGGGCCTCGACCAGCTCCGCGAGCCGCTCCACGACCTGCCAGGGCCGCTGCTCCACGCGCTCGAACGCGGCGGCCACCAGCTTCATCTCGGTACCGGCACGGTCCGCCGCCTCCCGCAGGAACAGCGGATCGACCGGGATGCACTCGCCGCCGACGCCGGGCCCCGGGTAGTGCGGGAGGAAGCCGTAGGGCTTCGTGGCGGCCGCGTCGATCACCTCACGGACCGGTATCTCCAACTCGCGGCACAGGTCGGAGAGTTCCAGCGTCAGGCTGATGTTGACCAGGCGGAAGGTGTTCTCGAAGACCTTGGACATCTCCGCGATCTCCGTCCGGGAGACCGGGACCACCGTCTCGCAGACCAGCCCGAACAGGGCCGCCGCGCGACGGGTGCACTCCTCGGTGAGGCCGCCCACCACCTTCGGTGTGTTCGCGAGGTTCCAGCCGCTGGTGTTGGCGGGGTCGACCCGCTCCGGTGCCATCGCAACGTGGAAGTCGGTGCCCGGCTCCAGGCCGGTGGTGCGGGCCAGGGCGGCCGCGGCGGCCGCCGTGGTGCCCGGGGGGACGGTGGACTGCAGGATCAGCAGGGACCCGCGGCGCAGCAGCGGAGCCACCGAGTCCATCGCGGCCTGCACGTAGTCCAGGTTGGCCTGCTGGTCGCCGGTCACCGGGGTGGGCACGCAGACGATCAGGACGTCCGAGCCGGCCAGCTCGCCGGGCTCGGTGGTCGCCTTCAACCGGGCTGCCACTGCGGCGAGTTCGCCGTCACTGACGTCCGGCAGATAGGAACTGCCACGCACCACCCGGTCGACCCGCTCGGCGTCGGTGTCCAGCCCGAGCACCGGAAGACCGGCCGTGGCGAATCCGAGACCGAGCGGAAGACCGGTGTATCCGAGGCCGACGATTCCCACCCGCAGGGTGCGGCGTTCGATCTTCTCGTCGAAGACGCTCGCGCTGTCCCGCCCTTGGATCACGGGAGCGAGTACGCCAGTCATTTCAGCCATGGGGTTCTCCCTCTGAGTGCTATAAATTAAGGCCGTTGGCGTGATCAAGTAGGCCAGTGGGCGAGGGGGTTCCTCCAGACCACTGCGGGGGAGACGGAGCAGACCAGATGGCCTGGCATCTGTCGGTCCAAGTGGACCGGGACTCGGCAGTACCGCTCACGGCACAGCTCCAGAACGCCATCAAGACCAGGGTCGAGGACCGGGTTCTGCACCCCGGGTCGCGATTGCCGTCGAGCCGTCAACTAGCCCTGGACCTGGGGCTTTCCCGCAGCGTGGTGGTCGAGGCGTACGAGCAGCTGATCGCCGAGGGCTACCTGGACGCGGTCCGCGGATCGGGCACCCACGTCGCCCGGCAGATGCCCGAGAGCGTCGGCGACACGTCCCTGCTGGACTCCCGTCCGGCGACGAGTGCGCGCTGGGATCTGCGGGTCGGCATAGCGAACCTGTCGAACTTCCCCCGGCAGGAGTGGCTCAACTCCTATACGAAGGTGCTGCAGAACGTCGGCCGCGAGGGCATGGACTACCCCCCGGTCTCCGGCATCGCCGAGCTGCGCAATGAACTCTCGGGGTATCTGGGGCGGGTGCGCTCGGTGCACACCGAGCCCGGGCAGGTGATGGTCACCGCGGGGTTCGCCCAGGGGCTGGCACTGCTCTCCGACTCCCTCCAGCGCCTCGGGATCCATGAACTGGCCATCGAGGAGCCGGGGCACAGCGGACAGCGCCGTTTCATCCTGGACACCGGGCTGACCCCCCTGCCGGTCCCGGTCGACGAGGAGGGCCTGGTCGTCGAGGCCCTGGAGCGTACGGGCGCCCGCGCGGTCCTGGTCACCCCCGCGCACCAGTTCCCGACCGGGGTCATCATGTCGCCGGAGCGCCGCGAGCAGCTCCTGGCCTGGGCGCGGGCCCGGGACGGCTGGATCATCGAGGACGACTACGACGGCGAGTTCTGGTTCGACCGCGGGGTCAGGCCCACCGCTCTGCAGGAGGGCGACCCGGAGCGGGTGGTGTACGCGGGGACCACGAGCAAGGTCCTGGTCCCCGGCCTGCGGCTGGGCTGGCTGGCGATACCCCCGAAGCTGTACCCCCTGATGGAACGGGTCCGCTCCCGCCAGGACCAGGGCTCCGACACCCTCACCCAGCTGGCCTTCGCCGAGCTGATGCGCAGCGGCCTGCTGGACCGGCACCTGCGCCGGGTGCGCTCCCGCTACCGCTCCCGCCGCGAGGCCCTGGCCGCGGCCGTCCACGAGTCCCTGCCGGAGGCCCGGATCATCGGCTGCGCGGCCGGCCTGCACAGCTACGCGGTGCTGCCCCCCGGCACCGACGAGGCGGCCGTGGTCCATGGCGCCCTGCGCCGCTCGGTCCTGGTCCGCAGCGGCGCGGCGTTCCGCTTCGGCGGGCCGCCCGGTGAGCCGGGCCTGCTCCTCGGGTACGGCTCACTGCCCCTCACGGGCATTTCGGAGGCCGTGGCGGCGATCGGCGCGGCGTACGAGGAAGCGCGCCGCGGCTGAGCCGCCGGGCCCGGCGGCCCCTCAGCGCATCGAACGGCCCCGGGGGGCCGCGATCAGCTTCTGGGCCAGCGCCTTGTTCACCGCGTCGATGCGCGACACCGCCTCCAACTTGTCGAAGATGTTGCGCAGATGACGCTTGACGGTGCCTTCGGTGATGCCGAGCCTGGCCGCGATCTGCCGATTGCTCATGGCTTCCGCGACACACGTCAGCACCTCGCGCTCGCGCGGCGACACCGGACCCGTTTCCTGCTCGTGTGTGTGGTCACCGCCCGCGGTGTAGCCCGAGCGCGGCACCAGGATGGTGATCTGGTCGTCCTCCCGCGCGGCGTTGCGGACAGCACTCAGCAGGGCCGCCCGGGAGACGCTCTTGTGCAGATAGCCCCGGGCGCCCAGCTGCAGCAGCTCGTGGACGAGCGGCTGGTCGTCGTACATGGTGAGGATGATGATCCGCAGGGCGGGAAAACGTTCCAGCAGCCCGCGTACCGCCGCCCGGGGGTGGTGGTCCGGCATCTCCACGTCGAGCAGCAGCACATGCGGCTGGTGCCGCTCCACCAGCTCCGCGAGGGCCCGTCCGCTGCTCGCCTGGGCGACGACCTGCAGGTCGTCCTCCGCGTTGAGCAGTTCGGCCAGCGCGGTGCGCAGCAGCGTGTGGTCGTCGGCCGCGAGGATGCGGATCAGTTCAGGTCGCGCGTTCAACGGAATCACCTGGGAGGTCCATCAGGGGGATCGTGATCGTGACCTGGGTGCCGCCGGATTCGGTGGAGCTGGTGAACAGGATCGTTCCGCCGAGCAGTTCGACCCGCTCGGTGGCCGACGCGATCCCGTTGGCCCGTCCCGCCGTGGCGACCGACGAGACGTCGAAGCCGCGTCCGTCGTCCTCGATCAGCGCCTGCAGTTTGTACGGTGCGATGTCCACCGCCGCGAGCACGTGCTCGGCCTCGGCATGGGCCAGGGAGTTGCGCAGGCACTCCCGCACCACGACGAACACCTCGTCGAGCGTGTCCTGCGGGGCCCACTCCTCACTGCCGTTGACCTGGATCCGCACCTTGGAGGGGGTGATCTCCATCGACTCCAGGAAGGCGGTGAACGCCGACTCCAACGTGCCTTCGCGGTCGGCCCGACGCAACTGGGTGACCAGGTCGCGGATGATGCCGAGGGCCTCGGTGAGGGTTTCCTTGACGGCACCGATCCGCGCGGCGACCTCATGAGGGCTGGATTCCCAGGTCAGTTCGTGCAGTTCGATCCGGCGCAGGGCGAGGCTGACGTAGTTGCCGAGGTGGTCGTGTATCTCGCGGGCGAGCTGCCGCTGGCTGGCGGCGTTGACCTCCCGCACCGTGTTCAGCAGGTAGGTGTCGTGCCCGATCGCGCCGGCTTCCAGCCGTTTGCCGATCCCCCGCTGCAACGTACGCACGCCCGCCTGGAAGCCGTCGAACGCGGCGGGCGAGTCGACCATGGCCTTGCCGAGCGCGTCGAAGACGATGTCGAAAAGGATCATTCCGGCACGGATGGAGTGGACGGCGTCGATCCCCTGCGTCGCCCGCTCCACCCCCAGGCCCTCGACCTGCTGGATCAGCCCGTCACGCACCTCGGCCCGGCCGTGCCGCAGGCTGTCCGCGCAGTCCCGGATGATCCGCTCCGCCTGTAGGGCGCACGTACTCCAGGTCTCCTCGGATGCGACCAGGGGACTTTTGATCATTTCAAGCCGACTCCGGTAATCGGACAGTAATTCGTGCGTCCGGGACAGAAGTTGTTCGGCTGTTTCGGATTCAATAAAACCCGAATGCATCAAAAGAGCCCCCACCCTCACCTGAAACCTACTCACGGATCATCATCGTAGGTTACGAAATGTCAGCACGACTCTACCCGTCCCACGTTCTGAGACAAGCCGTCCTACGGCCATGAAAACACGGTAACCGCGGCCTCCGGCGTCGCCGTGGCAACGCAACCGACATATCCATCGGGGCAGTCCACGTCGCGCACGAACCAGTCGGCCGAATCGCCGGACCGGTGCGCGCGCCGCAGCCCGCCCGATTCCGGCGCACCGACAAACACGGGTGTACGGAGCCCGGTTCCAGCCGCTTTGCCCACCGCCTCGACCGCGGTCCAGGTGCGGAACCCGGCGATCCGGTCCTGCGCGCCCACCGCCGGCACCCGGCTCCAGTCGAAGGACGCGCGGAGCCGCTCGACGTCCACGCCCACCGCCCCCGGCCCCCCGGCCACACCCACCAGGGCGGCCGCCCCGGAGTGCGACAGGCTGAAGCCGAGATCCGGCCATGGCCCGTCCACGAGCACGGGCCGCCCGCGGCCGCAGTCGCCGCACAGGTCCGGCTCGGGGCAGCGGCGGGTGAAGCGGGGCAGACCGGGAGCGACTCCGAGGTACCGGCCGAGCACCGTACGCAGGGCGAGATGGGCGCAGCGGTAGCGCCACCGGGCGACGGGGTGACGAATCCGCGCAAGACGGGCGCGTTCGCCGGGATCGAGGACCGCGTCCGCCCCCTCGGACGGGACACGGTCCAGGGAAACGGACCAGACATGGATCTCCCCGGGCACGAGGACCGGGGTACTCGGGGAAGAAATCGGGGACAGGGACGGGGACAGCAGGGTACGCATGATGGCTTCCCGGGGTCGGAAACGGACCAGGGCTGCCAACGGCCCATGACGGGAAGCGGGGTGCCGGAAAGGACGGCGCCCGCCTGCTCACCAGCGAAGCGCGGGCGGGAGGCGGGCGGGGGGTCCACTTCGGCGGTGGTCCGGCGTACCAGAGCGGAATGAAAAAGGCTCCGGCGACGGGATGAATTCGGAATCCGACCCGCCGGTATTCGATGCCTCTTTAGAGGTAGGCATGGCTCATTTGCAGAACAGTCAGGCCGACCCCCTCATGCCTAGAGTCCTGGCCATGCCTACGGCGACGATACGGCCACTGCCTGTGACTGCACCCAGTGGTCCGAAGTACCGGAATCAAAGCATTCTGCGGCTCTGCATCGAAGAATCCCGGCCCGTCGTTCTGATGGCCTTCCAGCTCCGTTATTTCGCCGGCATCGCGCTGGCGCTCGCAGCGGATCCGGTCATCGGCGCATGGTCGGTGCTCCAGGCGGTGTGCGGCTCCCTCGCATGGTTGGGCGCCATCTTCTCCACCTATCTCTACAACGGGTACAGGGATTACCACGAGGACCAGGTCAACGGCTCGGCCAGGCCGATAGCGAGCGACCGGCTGTCCCGCCCCGCCGCACTGCTCGTCGCACGCTGGGCTGCCATCGCCTCCCTGATGTCCGCGGCATGCGCCGGTCCCGGCCCCTTGCTGCTGTGCGCGGCGATGCTGCTGCTCGGGCTCGCCTACTCCGCGCCCCGCACCGGCTGGAAGAACAGCACGCCCGCCACGATGGGAGTGGTGTTCGCGTCCGGGCTGCTCACCTACGCCGCCGGCCCGCTCGCGCTCGGCGTCTCGGGCAGCTCACCCGCACTGTTCCTTACGGCCCTCGCCATGTCCCTGTGGATGGCGCTCGTCGGTGCGGTCGCCAAGGACTTCTCCGACATCGAGGGCGACGCCGCCGCCGGCCGCAGGACCTGGGCCGTGACCCTGGGCGAACGGCGCACCCGCGTCCTCGTCGCGGTGGGCGCCTGCTTCGTGGGGGTCTCCTTCACCGCCGGGGCGCTGCGCTGGGCACCGGAGCAACTGCCCACCGCCTGCGTCGTCCTGGTGGGCGGGCTGGCGCTGGCCGCCGTGACGCTCGGCGGCAACGCCGCCGACGACCGCCACCTGCGACGCCGCCCGTACCGCTTCTTCATGGTCACGCAGCACTGCGCACATCTGGCCCTGCTCGGCCAGGCCGTCGCCTGATATTCGACCCAACACGCGGAACCGGTCCGGGAATCACGGCGGAACCGGCCCGATAACACAAAGGAACACTCCCCCTCCCAAAGGCGCATTCAGCCACCACTCAAGTGCAACGCACGTTCCTGAAAGGGGGGTTGAAGTGGTTTCATCACCGGAGAAGGCAACGGATCGCAAAAATGTGATCCGGACCGCGGTATCCGGGAATGGGAAAGTCACTGACTCCGGTGGCGGGGAACGCGTGTCAGCGGATGGGAACGCGTTCCCCATCGCAGTGACACATCGCCCCCGGCCGCAGGAAGGAGACGCAAGACGATGACGAGCACCCGACTGGCACTCATGTTCCCCGGGCAGGGAGCCCAGCGTCCGGGCATGGGCCTGCCCTGGCACCGCACCCCCGGCTGGTCCGTGGTGGCAGAGGTCTCCGAGGCCGCCGGCCGGGACATGGAAGCCCTGCTGCTGGACGCCGGCACGGAGACGCTGCGGCGCACCGACAACGCCCAGCTGACCACCTTCACCCTGGCCATGGTGGCGCTGACGGAGCTGCGCCGCCAGCACCCGCTGGCCGCCTTCCCCGGCGCGTGCGCCGGACACAGCCTGGGCGAGTACACCGCCCTCGTCGCCGCCGGGATCCTGGACCCGCAGGACGCGGTCCGCCTGATCGTGGCACGCGGCACGGCGATGCGGACGGCCTGCGAAAGCGCGGACGGCGCGATGGCCGCGGTCATCGGCCTGGACGCGGCACAGGCACAGCACGTGGTCGACGAGATCCACGCGGACGGCGGCCAGGTGTGGGTGGCGAACCTCAACTCACCGCAGCAGACGGTGATCGCGGGCCGGGCGGCCGACGTGGAGCGCTGCTCCCGGGCGGCGGAGCGGGCCGGGGCCGCGAAGGTGGTGGCCCTGACAGTGGGCGGCGCCTTCCACACCCCGTTGATGGCCGGGGCGGTCGAGCCCTTCGCGGCGGCCCTCGCCACGGCACGGTTCATGCCCGGCCATTCCGCGGTCGTCTCCAATGTGGACGCCCGCGCCCACCGCGGCGGGCCGCACTGGGCGGAGCTGCTGCGCCTCCAGCTGACGGCCCCGGTCCGCTGGTCGGACACGCTGCACACGCTCACCACGGAACTGGCCTGCGACCGCCTCATGGAGATCGGCCCGGGCAGGACCCTGACGGGTCTCGCCAAGGCCACCGTCCCCCGCGTCCCGCGCGACACGTTCTCCGACCCGGAGAAGTCCCTGGCCCCTGCGGCCTGACCCCGCACCCGGCCGGCCCGGGCCTCCGACCCCTTCACCACCACCCCACGAGCCACCCCCTGCTTGTGCCTCACCACCCCCCCGTGAGGCACAACCCACGTGCCTCAACCCCCCCCGTGAGGCACGGCCCCCGCGGAATCCCCCCGCCGCGGGTAGCAGCGAAGGGCCGCCACCCGGATCACCGGGTGACGGCCCTTCGCCGTACACACACCGCACGTATATACGTGCGCCGGACGCGTTACGCGTATACGTGCGCCGGACGCGTTACGCGCCGAGCAGCCTGCGCACCCGGTCCGCCCCCACCGCGAGCAGCAGGGTGGGCAGTCGCGGCCCGGTGTCGCGGCTGACGAGCAACCGGTACAGGAGCGCGAAGAACGACCGCTGGGCCACCTTCAGCTCCGGCGTCGGCTTGGCGTCCGCGTCGAGCCCGGCCAGCACCTTCGGCACGCCGTAGACGAGCGTCGTCAGCCCGTCGAGCGACCAGTGCGAGTCCAGCCCCTCCAGGAGCAGCCGCAGGGACTCCCGTCCCTGCTCGTCCAGCGAACCGAGGAGCTCCTTGTCCGGCTCGTCGCGCACGATCGTGCGCGCCTCCGCCGGGACCTGGCTGGTGATCCAGTTCTCGGCACGGTCCAGACGCGGCCGCGCCTCGTCCAGCGAGGTCAGCGGGTTCTCCGGGTCCAGCTCGCTGAGGATGCGCAGCGTCTGGTCCTCGGCCCCGGCAGTGATGTCGGCGACCGAGGCGAGGGTGCGGTACGGCAGCGGGCGCGGGGTGCTCGCCAGCTCACCGGCGGCCGTGCCGACGGCCCGGGCGTACGCCGCCGCGTCGGCCGGCAGGACGGAGCCGTCGGCGACCTTGCGCGCCAGCGAGTCCCACTCGTCGTACAGCCGCTGGATCTCCTGGTCGAAGGCGATCTTGAACGACTGGTTGGGCTTGCGGCGTGCGTACAGCCAGCGCAGCAGCGGCGCTTCCATGATCTTCAGCGCGTCCTCCGGCGTCGGGACGCCACCCTTGCTGGAGGACATCTTCGCCATGCCGGAGATCCCGACGAACGCGTACATCGGTCCGATCGGCTGGACGCCGTCGAAGACCTCGCGCACGATCTGGCCGCCGACGACGAACGACGAGCCCGGCGACGAGTGGTCCACGCCGCTCGGCTCGAAGATCACGCCTTCGAACGCCCAGCGCATGGGCCAGTCGACCTTCCAGACCAGCTTGCCGCGGTTGAACTCGTTCAGCCGGACGGTCTCCGCGAAGGCGCACGCCGAGCAGGTGTAGTTCAGCTCGGTCGTGTCGTCGTCGTACGAGGTGACGACCGTGAGGTCCTTCTCGCAGTTGCCGCAGTACGGCTTGTACGGGAAGTAGCCGGCGGTGTTGCCGCTGCCGTCGTCCTCGTCCGCCGCGCCGGAGCCCTCGGCGGCCTCCAGCTCGGCCTCGTCGACCTTCTTCTGCTGCGGCTTCTTGCCGCCCTTGGCCGCCGCGCCCGGGTCCTTCTTCGTCCGGTAGCGGTCGAGGATGGCGTCGATGTCGCCGCGGTGCCTCATGGCGTGCAGGATCTGCTCGCGGTACGTGCCCGCGAGGTACTGCTCCGTCTGGCTGACGGAGTCGTACTCGACACCGAGCTCGTCCAGCGCCCCGGTCATGGCGGCCTTGAAGTGCTCGGCCCAGTTCGGGTGGGCGGACCCGGCCGGGGCGGGCACCGAGGTCAGCGGCTTGCCGATGTGCTCGGCCCAGGTCTCGTCCACACCGGGGACCCCGGCCGGCACCTTGCGGTAGCGGTCGTAGTCGTCCCAGGAGATCAGGTGGCGGACGGTGAGGCCGCGGCGGCGGATCTCGTCGGCGACCAGGTGCGGGGTCATGACCTCGCGGAGGTTGCCCAGGTGGATGGGGCCCGACGGGGACAGACCGGAGGCGACGACGACCGGTTTGCCAGGCGCACGACGCTCCGATTCGGCGATGACATCGTCCGCGAAGCGGGAGACCCAGTCGGTCTCGGTGCTGGTCTGACTCTCGGCCACGGTCGGCACGTCCTTCTCTCGTGTAGATCCCGTCAGGGGGGCACCGCCCATTCTCCCAGGTACCCCCCACAGCGCGAAAACGGCTTTACTCAGCGTGGGATACTTGGGCGATCCCTTGTCCCCCTACGGAAACGGCAGCCAGCTCATGGCCTCGGTCAATTCCCTCGCTTCCACGCTCCAGCAGCAGCTGGCGGACGCCCTGACGGCAGCACTGCCGGATGCCGGCACCGCGGACCCGCTGCTGCGCCGAAGCGACCGGGCCGACTTCCAGGCCAACGGCATCCTCGCGCTCGCCAAGAAGCTCAAGGGCAACCCGCGCGAGCTCGCGTCCCAGGTCACGGCCGCCCTTCCGGCGGGCGACCTGATCAAGGACATCGAGGTCTCGGGCCCCGGCTTCCTCAACATCACGCTGACGGACAAGGCGATCATCGAGACGCTGGCCGCGCGCGCCACGGACGCCGGGGGCCGCCTCGGCGTGCCGCTCGCCGCGCACCCGGGCACGACGGTCATCGACTACGCCCAGCCGAACGTGGCGAAGGAGATGCACGTCGGCCACCTGCGGTCGGCGGTCATCGGCGACGCGATGGTGCAGATCCTCGAGTTCACCGGCGAGAACGTGGTCCGGCGCCACCACATCGGCGACTGGGGCACGCAGTTCGGGATGCTCATCCAGTACCTGATCGAGCACCCGCACGAGCTGGACCACCGGGACGGCGCCGACGACGGCGAAGCCGCCATGTCGTCACTCAACCGCCTGTACAAGGCCTCGCGGGTCCTCTTCGACTCCGACGAGGAGTTCAAGGCCCGCTCCCGGGACCGGGTCGTGGCGCTCCAGGCGGGCGAGCCGGAGACGCTCGCCATGTGGCAGCGCTTCGTCGACGAGTCGAAGATCTACTTCTACTCCGTCTTCGACAAGCTCGACATGGACATCCGCGACCCTGACGTCGTCGGCGAGTCCGGCTACAACGACATGTTGGAGGACACCTGCCGGATCCTGGAGGAGACGGGCGTCGCCGTCCGCTCCGAGGGTGCGCTGTGCGTGTTCTTCGACGACGTGAAGGGCCCCGACGGCAACCCCGTACCGCTGATCGTCAAGAAGACGAACGGCGGCTACGGGTACGCGGCGACCGACCTCTCCGCGATCCGCGACCGGGTGCAGAACCTCAAGGCGAACAGCCTCGTGTACGTCGTGGACGCCCGGCAGTCCCTGCACTTCAAGATGGTCTTCGAGACGGCCCGCCGCGCCGGCTGGCTGGGCGGGGACGTGAAGGCGCACCAGCTGGCCTTCGGCACCGTGCTCGGCAAGGACGGCAAGCCGTTCAAGACCCGTGAGGGCGAGACGGTCCGGCTGGTGGACCTGCTGGACGAGGCGATCGACCGGGCGACGGCCGTGGTCCGCGAGAAGGCCGAAAAGGTCGGCCTGGGCGAGGACGAGATCGTCGAGAACGGCCGGTACGTCGGAATCGGGGCCGTGAAGTACGCGGACCTGTCGACGTCCGCGGTGCGGGACTACAAGTTCGACCTGGACCAGATGGTGTCGCTGAACGGCGACACGTCGGTGTACCTCCAGTACGCGTACGCCCGTATCCGCTCCATCCTGCGCAAGGCCGGCGACGCGAAGCCGGCCGCGCACCCGGAGCTGGAGCTGGCCCCGGCCGAGCGCGCGCTGGGTCTGCACCTGGACCAGTTCGGCGAGGTCCTGTCCGAGGTCGCCGCCGGGTACGAGCCGCACAAGCTGGCCGCGTACCTCTACCAGCTGGCCTCGCACCTCACCACGTTCTACGACCAGTGCCAGGTCCTGAGCGACGAGAACCCGGCCGAGGTCGTGGAGAACCGCCTGTTCCTCGTCGAGCTGACGGCCCGCACGCTGCACCAGGGCATGAAGCTCCTCGGCATCAGGACCCCCGAGCGCCTCTGAGTGCTCACCCTGTTCGCCCAGCTCATCGGCATGGCGAAGGCCCCGCACCACACGTGCGGGGCCTTCGCCGTGAACAGGCTTCTCGTCCGTCGTCCGTCACAGGTACCGGCGTATCGGCACGACCGCGGCCTCCCGGGCCCGCTGCGCCCATGACCTGCGCTTCCAACGGCCCGGCCGGATCAGCTCGCTCCGCCGCAGGTCGTCCTCGAAATGACCGTCCAGCGTGGCGGTGAGTTCCGGGTCCAGCACGGCCAGCATGACTTCCTCGTCGTGGTCGAGCGAGCGCCGGTTGAAGTTGGTCGAGCCGATCAGCGAGGCGACGTTGTCGACCGTCATCACCTTGGCGTGCATCATCGTCGGCTGGTACTGGAAGATCTTCACTCCGCAGCCGGTGAGGTCCTCGTAGTGGTGCTGCCCGGCGAGCTGGCACACGCGCTTGTCGGTGTACGGCCCCGGCAACAGGATCTCCACCGTGACACCACGCCGCGCGGCCGCGCAGAGCAGTTCGACGAAGTACGTGTCGGGTGCGAAGTAGGCGGTGCAGATCCGCACGCGCTCCTCGGCGGACTCCAGCATGACCCGGAACAGGGTCTGCATGTCCTGCCACCCGAAACTGGCCGAACCCCGCACCACCTGCACCACCGCGTCCCCGTGCCGGGTGCTCTCCACGAAACGGTCCCGGGTGTCGAAGAGTTCGTCGTGGCACTCCGCCCAGTTCTGGGCGAACGCCGCCGCGAGACCGTCCACTGCCGGCCCGCGCAACCGGACATGCGTGTCACGCCACTCGTGCTCGTCGCGGGCGTCACCGCACCACTCCTCGGCGATCCCCACCCCGCCGGTGAAGGCCGTCTCCTCGTCGACGACGAGCACCTTGCGGTGGCAGCGGTGGTTCTGCTTCAAGGGCGAGAGATACAGCGGCTTACGGAACCAGGCGACGTGGACGCCCGCCTCCTCCATCATCTCCAGCTGGTCCTTCTCGATCAGCCGGCTGCCGAAACCGTCCAGCAGCAGCCGCACCCGGACCCCGGCTCGGGCCCGCCCGGCCAGCGCCTCGGCGAAGTCGCGGGCTATGTCCCCGCGCCAGTAGACGAAGGTCATCATGTCGACGGTGTGCTCGGCGCCCCGTATGGACGCGAGCATCGAGCCGAATATCTCGTCCCCGTTGCGCAACACCACGAGACCGTTGCCCTCGGTGGCGGCGATGCCGATCAGCCGCTCAAGCCTCCGCCGCAGGCGCAGCATACGTTCCGCGAAAACGGGGTCCGGTCTCTCACCTGAGCTGCGGGACATCGTTCACCTGTCCGTATAGGGAATGGAATGCCGACCGACTGTACTCCCGCTCGCCCGCCCCTCCCCCGCCACCCTCAGTAGTCCCGCAGGACCCACGTCTTCTTCTCGGCCCAGTAGTCGTACAGCGGCCGGTCGTTCAGGCTCATCGTCCGAAACGGCTTCCCGTTGTCGTCGATGCGCATCGTGCCGCTCCGGTCACCGCTGCTCCAGTCCAGTTCCAGATACCAGTGGGCGTCGTACGTCTGGGTGCGGGCGTACACCACCAGAACCACCGGATCGTTCGCGGACGTCTTGAGCGGCAGTGGATTCGCGGGCAGTGTGCGTTCCCCGTTGTCCGTCGGGACGGCCTTGAACAGGGGACGCGCGGCGTCGAGATTGACCTCGTACGTGGACACCAGCACCCCGCTCCCACAGCCCTGCAGCATGGAGTAGGCCTGCCAGGCCGGCGCGGCCGTGCGGCCCACGACCCGTACGTGCATGGCCTGGAGGACGACGGCGTCCGCCTCCTTCCCCTGCACGACCACGTCGATGCGCTTCAGCCCACCGGGTACGGCTCCGAGGGCGCCGGCCCACACCCCCGCGTCGGGCTCGTAGGGCGGCGGCGGCACCCGCTCCGGCTTCCGGTCCAGCATGTAGGTCTGGTCGCACTTGTCCTCCCAGGTCTCCGGGCGGATGTGCACGGCGAGCGGCAGGCCGGACTTCGATCCGGCGCCGCCGGACGTCTCCGGCCTCACCGTCCGGGACCGCTCGGCCGACGCGGAAGCTGACGCGGACGCGCCCGCGTCCGAGGGCGAAGGGCTTCCCGACACCTTCTCGCCCGTCGTCGCGGTGCCGGACGGCTTCCCCTCCCCGCTCGGGCGGCGCGAAGCGCCGGCGCCCGGCCCCTCCCCCTTGCCTGATGCGACCGTGTCACTGCCCTGCGGGGGCGCCCTGTCGACGAGCACCACGGTGGTGGGGACGGCGAGCGCCACGACGGCCGCGGCGACGAGCGCGAGGCGCAACGGCCTGTTGCGCCTGCCGGGAGCAGGGGCCGGCGCGGCTTCCGGTACGGGTTCCGGTACGGCTTCCGGTACGGGTTCCGGCTCCGGTTCCGATTCGGACGCGTCGGACACCGTGTCCTCCGGCGCCTCCGCCTCTGCCTCTGCCTCCGCCTCCCGCGCCGCTACCGCCCCCGGCGCCTTCCGCCGCTTCGCCTCGTCCGCCAGAATCCACGCCCGGTGCAGCGCGACCAGTTCGTCCCCCGACGCACGGCAGACCCGCGCGAACCGTTCGACGGGCGCGTAGTCGTGCGGAACGGCGTCCCCGTTGCAGTACCGGTGGACGGTGGAGGTGCTCATGTGCAGTTTCTGGGCCAACGTCCCGTAGCTGAGCCCGGACCGCTCCTTCAGCCCTTTCAGCAGCGCCGCGAAGTCTCGGATCTCTGTGCCCACCCCGACCGTTCCCCTCTTCTTTCCTTCCCGGAACGGCGTTCCAGGCAGGTGCTGTTCGCGCAGGTCAGAGGAGGTGCGAACGTTCCGGCGTCCCGCGTGGCCCAGCAACCGTTGCGACCGAAATCCGGGCGCCGACAAGATGTGGACACACCGCGGCGCTCTCCGAGACCCGCACATCCCACCCTCACCCGCCCCGGGAGCCGCCGTGCGCACTCGACCTGCCTTCAGCCTGACCGACGTACTCGCCACCTGCGTGCTGATCACCTGCGTCGCGGTCGTCACCGCACTCCTCTGAACGCCAGTACACCCGCCCACGCCTCAAGGCGCCAAACGGCGCCCCGCACTTACGCCTTCGAACGGGGAGAACCACCTCATGCGCAACCTTCGCTTCCGCCGCGCCGCCCGCACCTCCGCCCTGGGCACCGCAGCGCTGATCGCCGCCCTGTCTCTGACCGCCTGCCAGGGTGACGGCACGGCAGCGACGGACGACGCCGCCGCCGCGCCGGCGGGATCGGCATCCCAGCAGCCGGCGGAGAGCTCCGCCACGCCGGACCCGGCGTCCGACACGGCCGAGGACTCGGCGAAGGACACGAACGGTTCGGATTCCGCTTCCGGTGACGCCAAGGGTTCCGGTTCGGATTCCGTGAAGCCCGCCGCGAAGCAGCCGCGCAGCACCGGCGACAGCGGCCCCGCCACCCTCGCCTGCGACGGCGGGAACACCAGGGTGACGCTCGCCCCAGTGACCCGCCCCATCAACCACATGCTCCTCAGCGTCACCAACACAGGCTCGAAGGCCTGCAACGCCTACTCCTACCCGTTCCTGCGCTTCGGTGACGCCCAGTCGGCCCCGCGGGCCGTCGAGGCGAGCAAGCCGCAGGCCGTCGTCACCCTCGCGCCCGGCGACACCGCCTACGCCGGTGTCATGACCGAATCCGCGGACGGAAGCGGCACGGGCGGCTACTCCACCAAGGACGTGACCGTCAGCTTCCAGGGCCGCGAGGGCTCCGGCTCCAGCGGCCCGTCCACGGACATCACGCTGAGCAAGGAGGTGTACGTCGACAGCTCCGTGTTCGTCACCTACTGGCAGACCTCCACGGACGACGCCCTGATGCACTGAGCGTCACCCGAGCGGGGCTTCGAGAAGGCGCACCACACGACCTTCCCGGGGCTCCGCTCCCGTACGCCCCATCGGTCGGCCAGCGCGTCGACGAGCAGCAGCCCGCGCCCCGACTCCCCCGCGGGCTCCCGCACCGCGGGCTCCCCGTCTCCGCTGTCATGCACCTCCACGGACAGACCCCACCCCGCGTTCTCCAGCCTGAGCCGCACCAGATACCCCCGCCCCGGCGGCACGCCGTGCACCAGCGCGTTGGTGGCCAGCTCGCTCACGCACAGCACCACGTCGTCCAGCCGCGCCCCGAACCCCCAGTCGACGGCGGCCGCCCGTACGAACTCCCTCGCTGCCGGGACCGATCGGTGCTCACGCCGGTAGAACCGCTCGCGCAGTAGCGAGAGTTGTGTCGTCTCGTTCATGGGACGAGAGTCACACTCCGTGACTACGCTGCCGCAGTGCGTGCACCCGTACAGATTTCTTGTACGGGTCGCCCATGCGTGAAGTACGGACGAGGGTGGGGAGTGGGGACCGTATGCACCCCAGGAAGCGGCAGCGCAGGAACGCGTCGGCGATGAAACTCGTGGGCAAACTGGTCGGCGTGTTCCGCACCGCGGCCGGCCTGACCCAGGCCCAGCTGGCGGAGATGGTGGGCCACCAGGCGGAGACGATCGCCTCCATCGAACAGGGCAGACGTGCGCTGCTGCCGGAGCTGGCACGCCAGTTGGACCGGCTGCTGGAGACGAAGGGGGCGCTGGCGACGGCGGTGGAGAACATGCCGGAGATCGATCTGATCCCGGCGTGGGCGGAGGAGTACATGGATCTGGAGCGGGCTGCGCTCGCTCTTTGCTTCTTCGCGAACCAGGTTCTTCCCGGCCTGCTTCAGACCGAGAACTACGCACACGCTGTCTTCGACAGCCGAGTCCCTACGTTCAGCCGGGAAGAGATCGGCGTCCACGTCGCCAAGCGGCTGAAGCGTCAGGAAATCCTGAGCCGGAAAGTGCCCCCGACCACCAGCTTCGTCATCTCCGAGGCCATTCTGCGAGACCGCCTCGGCGGCGACGAGGTCTATACGGAGACCCTGCGCCACCTGCACGGCTGCGCCGATCTGCCGGGTATCACCCTCCAGATCATGCCACTGGCCAGGCGGACTCACGCGGGGCTCGACGGTCCGTTCATTCTGCTGGAAACACCGGACTACCAGCGCATCGCTTACACCGAAAGCCAGCGCGGCAGCCAGCTCATCTCCGACCCTGACGAGATCAGCATCCTCGCGCAGAGGTATGCGATGCTGCGTACGCAGGCCCTCAACACCGAGGAGACGAAGGACCTGTTGGACGAGCTGCTAGGAGAGCAATGAGCACCGCACTTGAGTGGTTCAAGTCCAGCTACAGCGGCAGCGACGGCGGCGAATGCCTCGAAGTCGCCTACACCTGGCGGAAGTCGAGCTACAGCGGCAGCGAGGGCGGGGCCTGCGTCGAGATCGCCGCCCACCCCGCCGCCGTCCACGTCCGTGACTCCAAGAACCCCGACGGACCCACCCTCACCGTCGCGCCCACCACCTGGGCGGCCTTCGCCGGCTTCGCCGCCGGCCGGCGACTCGTCTGACCCCACGGGAGAGCTACCACCGCCATGGCTGTCATCCACAACACCACCACGCTGACGCCCACCAAGCTGGAACTCCTCGCCTCCTGGCTGCCCGATCAGCCCTGGTACCTCGGCAAGGGCGAGCAGCCCGAGCTGGCCAGGACCGGTGGGTTCCGGCTGGACGACCCGGAGGGTGAGGTGGGGATCGAGTTCATGACGGTCACCGACGCCTCCGGGGACCAACCGGTCATGTATCAGGTGCTGTTCAGCTATCGCGGCGCACCGATCGTGGGCGGCGACGAAGCGCTCATCGGTACGACCGAGCACGGGGTACTGGGGCAGCGATGGGTGTACGACGGGGCGCACGACCCGGTCGTCGTCGCCCAGCTGTTCGCGCTGATCGTCGGCGAGGCCGAGCCGCAGATGCAGAGCACGAGCTACACCCCCGACCCGTCCGTCACCGGGTGGTTCGCGGAGACCGTCGCCGGTGCGGCGCTCGCGTCCACGACCGTGACCGACGACCCGGACGGTACGGACCTTCTGGTGGAGACGGCGGAGGACGGGCGCCGGCTGGCCATCCACATCAACCGCGTCCTCCAGCCCGGCCGGCCCGCCGAAGCCGGGGCCCGGGGTCACGTCACAGCGGACGCGCCCCTGCCCGACGGCACCGAGGCGCGCACGGTGTTCGCCCTCGTCCACTGAGTACGAGAGCTCATGCGGCGATCCCGGGCGCCGAGTTGACTCGTACACATGCCCGATGACCTCACCCACGTGCGTGACACGCGCGCCTGGATCGCCCCGCTCGTCTCCACGCTCGTCACGCTGCCGCTCGCGTTCTTCGCGCTCGTCTTCGGCGGGCTCTCGCCGATGGCCTGCGACTCCTGCTCGGAGGCCGACTCCGACCGCTTCGACGCGAGCTTCGGCCCGGCGTGGACGGTCCTCTGCTGCGGCCTGGTGCTCTCGCTGGTCCTGCTGGTGGCCGCCTGGGCGTTCCCCTGGCGCCAGGGGAACGCCGCCCGCCGCGTGCTCATCTCCGTGCTCGCCCCTGCCACGGTGCTTCTCACGTCCGTGACGTTCGCGGCCCTGCTCGACACACCCTGACGATCAGGCGACGCCGAGGCCGGCCCTCATCCCCGTGCCAGCCGCTGCGCGACCTCGGTGGCCCAGTACGTCAGGATCATCTGCGCACCCGCCCGCCGGATCCCCGTCAGGCTCTCCATGATCGCGGCGTCCCGGTCGATCCAGCCCCGCTCGGCGGCGGCCTCGATCATCGCGTACTCACCACTGATCTGGTACGCGGCCACCGGCACGTCCACCGACTCCGCGACCTTCGCCAGGATGTCCAGGTACGGTCCGGCCGGCTTCACCATGACCATGTCGGCGCCCTCGTCGAGGTCGAGCGCCAGCTCGCGCAGGGACTCGCGGGCGTTCGCCGGGTCCTGCTGGTACGTCTTGCGGTCGCCCTTCAGCGAGGACCCGACCGCCTCACGGAACGGCCCGTAGAACGCCGACGAGTACTTCGCGGTGTAGGCGAGGATCGACACGTCCTCGTGCCCGGTCTGGTCGAGCGCGTCACGGACGAAGCCGACCTGGCCGTCCATCATGCCGCTCGGTCCGACCACGTGGGCGCCCGCGTCCGCCTGGACCTGCGCCATCTCCGCGTACCGCTCCAGCGTGGCGTCGTTGTCGACGCGGCCGTCATCGGTCAGCACACCGCAGTGCCCGTGGTCGGTGTACTCGTCCAGACAGAGGTCGGACATGACCACGAGGTCATCGCCCACCTCTTCCCGCACCGCCCGCAGCGCGACCTGGAGGATCCCGTCCGGGTCGGTGCCCGCCGTGCCCGTGGCGTCCTTCTTCTCGTCCAGCGGGACACCGAAGAGCATGATCCCCGAGACCCCGGCCGAGACCGCGTCGACGGCGGCCTTCCGCAGGGTGTCCAGGGTGTGCTGCTGCACGCCGGGCATGGCCGAGATGGCGACGGGCGCGTCGACGCCCTCGCGTACGAACGCGGGCAGGATCAGGTTCGCCGGGTGGAGCCGGGTCTCGGCGACCATGCGTCGCATCACGGGCGTCGTCCGCAGCCGCCGGGGGCGGGAGCCGGGGAAGTTTCCGTACACAGTCATCCTTCGACGATAGACCCGTACACACCGCCGTCTTACCGACACCCGTGCCGGAAAACGCGGCGGGGCCCGGCAGCCGAAGCCGCCGGACCCCTACACCTGCGACCGAACCGGTCAGGTCGTCGTACGACGTCTCCGCGCACCCGGACGCCGCTCGCTCGGCCGGGTCACCGGGTCACCGGCCTCCTTGGCCGCGTCCCGGCGCTGCGCGCCGAACGCCGCCAGCGCCTCGGCCAGCTTGTGCACCGACGGCTCGGGGGACAGCACGTCGACCCGCAGGCCGTGCTCCTCGGCGGTCTTCGCCGTGGCCGGACCGATGCACGCGATCACCGTCACGTTGTGCGGCTTGCCCGCGATACCGACCAGGTTGCGCACGGTCGACGACGAGGTGAAGAGCACCGCGTCGAACCCGCCGCCCTTGATGGCCTCACGCGTGTCGGCGGGCGGCGGCGAGGCGCGGACCGTGCGGTACGCGGTGACGTCGTCGACCTCCCAGCCCAGCTCGATGAGCCCGGCCACCAGGGTCTCGGTGGCGATGTCGGCGCGCGGCAGGAAGACACGGTCGATCGGGTCGAAGACCGGGTCGTACGGCGGCCAGTCCTCCAGCAGTCCGGCGGCGGACTGCTCGCCGGACGGCACCAGGTCCGGCTTCACACCGAAGTCGATGAGCGCGGCGGCCGTCTGCTCACCGACGGCCGCGACCTTGATCCCGGCGAAGGCACGGGCGTCGAGCCCGTACTCCTCGAACTTCTCCCGGACGGCCTTGACCGCGTTGACCGAGGTGAAGGCGATCCACTCGTAACGGCCCGTGACCAGGCCCTTGACCGCGCGCTCCATCTGCTGGGGCGTACGCGGCGGCTCGACGGCGATCGTCGGCACCTCGTGCGGCACCGCGCCGTAGGAACGCAGCTGGTCGGAGAGCGAAGCCGCCTGCTCCTTGGTGCGGGGCACGAGCACCTTCCAGCCGAACATCGGCTTGGACTCGAACCACGCGAGCTGTTCGCGCTGGGCGGCGGAACTGCGCTCACCGACCACGGCTATGACGGGCTGGTGCCCGTCGGGCGAAGGGAGGACCTTCGTCTGCTTGAACAGCTGCGCGATCGTCCCGAGCGTCGCCGTCCAGGTGCGCTGGCGCGTCGTCGTACCGGCGATCGTGACGGTCAGCGGGGTGTCGGGCTTGCGGCCCGCCGAGACCAGCTCGCCGGCGGCCGCGGCCACCGAGTCGAGCGTCGTGGACACCACGGCCGTGGCATCGCTCGCGCCGACCTCGGCCCAGCAGCGGTCCGAGGCCGTACGCGCGTCGACGAACCGGACGTCGGCGCCCTGCGCGTCGCGCAGCGGCACACCGGCGTACGCGGGCACGCCCACGACGTTGGCGACACCGGGCACGACCTCGAAGGGCACACCCGCGGCGGCGCAGGCGAGCATCTCCGCGCCCGCGTTGCCGTCGAGCCCGGGGTCACCCGAGATGGCTCGGACGACCCGCCTGCCGCCCTTCGCGGCCTCCATGACAAGATTGGCGGCATCCCTGAGAACGGGTACCCCGACGGCTGTTGACGAGACGTCAACAACCGTCAGCTCAGGCGTGCTTACGCCTGCCCGGGCATGGCAGCGGACGACGTCGAGAACATGCGGTTCGGCGACGAGGACGTCGGCGCTCGCGAGCGCCTCGACGGCGCGCAGAGTCAGCAGTCCCGGGTCGCCGGGACCGGCGCCGAGGAAGGTGACGTGCCCTGCGGGCAGGACAGGAAAATCGGATGCGGCGGGGCCGGTGGGGCTCAAAGTGCTCGCTCCCCCATAAGACCGGCCGCACCCTTGGCAAGCATCTCGGCCGCGAGCTCGCGACCGAGGGCCGCCGCGTCGTCGTGCGACGTGGGGACGGGACCGGTGGTGGACAGCTGCACCAGCGAGGAACCGTCGGTAGAACCGACGACCCCGCGCAGACGCAGTTCGTTGACAGTCTGACCGTCGACCAGGAGGTCGGCCAGCGCACCCACAGGTGCGGAGCAGCCGGCCTCCAGGGCGGCGAGCAGGGCACGCTCGGCGGTCACGGCGACCCGGGTGAACGGGTCGTCGAGCTCGGCGAGCGCTGCGGCGAGGTCCGTGCTGGTTGCAGCACATTCGATCGCCAGTGCTCCCTGACCGGGAGCGGGCAAGACGGTGTCGATCGGCAGGAAGTCGGTCACCTCACCGGTCCGGCCGAGGCGGCTGAGCCCTGCGGCGGCGAGTACCACCGCGTCGAGCTCCCCGCTCCGTACGAAGCCGATGCGCGTGTCGACGTTGCCCCGGATCGGCACGGTCTCGATGTCGAGACCGTGGGACCGGCCGTACGCGTTGAGCTGCGCCATGCGGCGCGGCGAACCGGTGCCGATGCGGGCACCGGACGGCAGCTGCGCGAAAGTCAGCCCGTCCCGCGCCACCAGCACGTCACGCGGGTCCTCGCGCTTCGGCACCGCCGCCAGGAGGAGACCGTCGGGCTGGGCCGTCGGCAGGTCCTTGAGCGAGTGGACGGCGAAGTCCACCTCGCCGCGCAGGAGTGCTTCCCGCAGAGCGGCGACGAATACGCCGGTCCCGCCGATCTGCGCGAGGTGCTCCTTGGAGGTGTCTCCGTACGTGGTGATCTCGACGAGCTCGACGGCACGCCCGGTCACCTCCCTGACCGCTTCTGCGACCAGGCCGGACTGCGCCATGGCGAGCTTGCTGCGGCGGGTTCCCAGCCGGAGCGGCGCCGGGGCCGGCGCGCCCAGGGATGAGTTGTCGGTCATGACCGCCCTCTATTCGGGTCGTTCAGGTCTGCCCGGGAGACGGCGGCGACCGTCTGCGGGTCAAGGTCGAAGAGTTCCCGCAGCGCATCGGCGTACCCGGCGCCGCCGGGCTCGCTGGCGAGCTGCTTGACCCGCACGGTGGGCGCGTGCAGGAGCTTGTCGACGACGCGGCGCACGGTCTGCGTGATCTCCGCGCGCTGCTTGTCGTCGAGGTCGGGGAGGCGTCCGTCGAGCCGCGCGATCTCGCCGGCCACCACATCGGCGGCCATGGTGCGCAGGGCGACGACGGTCGGGGTGATGTGGGCGGCACGCTGAGCGGCGCCGAAGGCGGCGACCTCGTCGGCGACGATGGTGCGCACCTGGTCCACATCGGCGGCCATCGGAGCGTCCGCGGACGCCTCGGCGAGCGACTCGATGTCGACGAGGCGCACACCGTCGACGCGGTGGGCCGCGCCGTCGATGTCACGCGGCATGGCGAGGTCGAGCAGGGCGAGCCGGGCGGGGCCGGAGTTCTGCGCGGGCACGGTGGCCCGGCGGACGGGCCGCTCCTGTGCCGTGGCGGAACCGTTCTCCACCCAGGCCGCGTGCTGGTCCAGCTCGGCGGTGGGCGCCAGGGGCGCGGCGGGAGCCTCCGCGGCGTCGTCGAAGGCCACTCCGAGCGCCTCGGCGACGGCCTCGGCCGTGAGGACGAGACCGGTCGCACCGGTGCAGGAGACGACGACGTCGGCACGTGTCAGTTCGCCGGAGACGGCCGCCATCTCCACGGCGCGGGCAGCGGTGCCGCCCTGGCCGAGGATCTCGACGAGCCGGTCGGCGCGGGCCCGGGTCCGGTTGGCGACGACGATCTCGGCGACACCGGTACGGGCCAGGGTCGCGGCGGCGAGCGAGGACATCGAACCGGCGCCGATCACCAGGGCGCGCTTGCCGCCCGCCCAGGCACTGACGTCGGCACCGCCGGCGAGCTGCTGGAGACCGAAGGTGACGAGCGACTGCCCGGCACGGTCGATCCCGGTCTCGCTGTGCGCGCGCTTGCCGACCCGCAGTGCCTGCTGGAAGAGGTCGTTCAGCAGGCGGCCCGCGGTGTGGAGCTCCTGGCCCAGCGCGAGCGCGTCCTTGATCTGGCCGAGGATCTGGCCCTCGCCGACGACCATCGAGTCGAGACCGCAGGCCACCGAGAAGAGGTGGTGGACGGCGCGGTCCTCGTAGTGCACATAGAGATAAGGAGTGAGCTCGTCGAGACCGACCCCGCTGTGCTGGGAGAGCAGCGTGGACAGCTCGGCGACGCCGGCGTGGAACTTGTCCACGTCGGCGTACAGCTCGATGCGGTTGCAGGTGGCCAGCACGGCCGCCTCGGTCGCGGGCTCCGCGGCGAGGGTGTCCTGCAACAGCTTGGCCTGGGTCTCGGCGGCCAGCGAGGCCCGCTCCAGTACGGAGACGGGGGCGCTGCGGTGGCTCAGACCTACGACGAGGAGGCTCATGCCGGCATCACGGCGGGCATGTCCCCGTCGGGTCCCTTCCGGCTCGCGGGAGTGGCGCGCAGAGGCGGCGCGTCGGCCTGCTCCGCGTTGTTCCCCGCCGCTTCCTCGCCGGCCTTGCGCTGCTCGTGGAAGGCGAGGATCTGAAGCTCGATGGAGAGGTCGACCTTGCGCACGTCGACACCGTCGGGCACGGAGAGCACCGTCGGGGCGAAGTTCAGGATGGAGGTCACACCCGCGGCGACGAGCCGGTCGCAGACCTGCTGCGCGGCACCGGCCGGCGTGGAGATGACACCGATCGACACACCGTTGTCGCTGATGATCTTCTCCAGCTCATCGCTGTGCTGGACGGCGATCCCGGCGACCGGCGTACCCGCCATGGCGGGGTCGGCGTCGATCAGGGCCGCGACGCGGAAGCCACGGGAGGCGAAGCCGCCGTAGTTCGCGAGGGCGGCACCGAGGTTACCGATGCCGACGATGACTACCGGCCAGTCCTGGGTGAGCCCGAGCTCGCGGGAGATCTGGTAGACGAGGTATTCCACGTCGTACCCGACACCGCGCGTGCCGTAGGACCCCAGGTAGCTGAAGTCCTTGCGGAGCTTGGCGGAGTTGACCCCCGCCGCCGCGGCGAGTTCCTCGGACGAGACCGTGGGAACCGAGCGCTCGGAGAGCCCCGTCAATGCGCGGAGATACAGCGGAAGTCGGGCGACGGTGGCCTCGGGAATTCCTCGGCTACGGGTCGCCGGTCGGTGAGTTCGGCCAGTTGCCACGGTGCTCCTGCGGGATGAGCGGGGCTGCAGGCGGCCGTATGTCCCAAGACCGCCCCGTCGAATGCAGGCTATGTCTTTGTGAACGCGTGCACAAAGATAGTGTCCGTTTTGTCCGGTCAAAGTGACCGGGGTCACGCGCATTCCCTGCGCGATCCCGGAACCATGGACCGCATCAGCCCGTTGCGGGCGCGAAGGGGGCAAGGCGGTACACACTCCTCACGTCTACGCCCCCGAGACCACTCAAAACGCCCATGATGTTAACCGGGTTTCAGTCAGGCTCCCAGCGCCTTGCGCAACCTTCCCGGGTCCACCCGCCAGAACGTGTGCTGCTCGCCGTCGACGAGGACCACCGGAATCTGCTCCCAGTACTCCTTGTACAGCGCCTCGTCCCGCGTGATGTCCTTCTCCACCCACGACGCGCCGGTCTCCTCGCAGACCGCGCGCACCACGATCCTCGCGTCGTCACAGAGATGGCACCCCGGCTTGCCCACCAGGGTCACCACGCGGTCCTCGGGCCTCTTCTTCGTACGACGCAGCAGTGCACTCATGCCTACATTCTGCTCCCGTCCGCACCCGCCCCACGGACGCCGGAATCACCCGTTTAACACCGCGGTCCCGCAGAGTTCACGCCTTCGCATCCCAGCACGTCCGGCAGGGACGAACAGACTGGCTATGCTCACGACATGGCCGCTCTTGGATGGCTCACACCCCGTAGGCGCTCCGCGACAGCACGGAGCGTCCTGGCAGGCGAGGCAGCAGCCGAGGCAGCGCGGAAGTCAGCACTCTCCGCCGAACTCTCCCCCGACGAGTCCCTCCTTCCCACCGAGACCGAGGAACCCCCGTTCCCGGTGGCGGGGGACGACCGCGCCGCCGCCTTCTTCGACCTCGACAACACCGTGATGCAGGGCGCCGCGATCTTCCACTTCGGCCGCGGCCTGTACAAGCGGAAGTTCTTCGAGCGCCGCGAGCTGACCCGCTTCGCCTGGCAGCAGGCGTGGTTCAGGCTGGCGGGCGTCGAGGATCCGGAGCACATGCAGGACGCCCGCGACAGCGCCCTGTCCATCGTCAAGGGCCACCGCGTCTCCGAGCTGATGTCCATCGGCGAGGAGATCTACGACGAGTACATGGCCGACCGCATCTGGCCCGGCACCCGCGCCCTCGCCCAGGCCCACCTGGACGCCGGACAGAGGGTCTGGCTCGTGACGGCCGCCCCGGTGGAGACCGCCACGATCATCGCCCGCCGCCTCGGCCTGACCGGAGCTCTCGGCACGGTCGCCGAATCGGTCGACGGCGTCTACACGGGCCGCCTGGTCGGCGAACCGCTGCACGGCCCCGCGAAGGCCGAGGCCGTACGCGCCCTGGCCGCCGCCGAGGGCCTCGACCTGGAACGCTGCGCCGCCTACAGCGACTCGCACAACGACATCCCGATGCTCTCCCTGGTCGGCCACCCGTACGCGATCAACCCGGACACCAAGCTCCGCAGGCACGCCCGCGCCCTGGACTGGCGCCTGCGCGACTACCGCACCGGCCGGAAGGCCGCGAAGGTCGGCATCCCGGCAGCCGCCGGTGTCGGCGCCCTGGCCGGCGGCACCGCCGCCGCGGTCGCCCTGCACCGCCGCCGCCGCTGACCCCGGCCCCGCACCCGGCCCCGCACCCGACCCTCACCCCCGGCCGCGCGCCCCTCCTCCGCGCCGCCACGCTTCCCCCCGCCCCACGCGTCACGCGGCAGACCCCCCGGTTCCCGGCCGGGGCGGCACCCTCGCAGGGCGGCCGGACCGGTGCCCCGCGGGCCACGCCCGGGGCCGTACGGCCAATCGGTAGGCCCGGCCGGCGGCTCTCCACGTACCCCTCCGGCCAGTCGGATTGCCATCCTCCGACCACAACCCGTCGCGCCTAGAGGCAGATCTCGAACGTATTCGATCAACAACTGATCACCATGCGCTACTTAGACCGTCACTTAGAGGTCAAGAGAACGACGTAACCGGTGATTTGAGCAACTGGGTGTAGCGCCGCCTGTACGAAGCGTTATTCTCCTCAGACGCATGACGGAGCCCCTCACCCGCTACGACGAGTGACGGTTTTCGAACTGCACGTGATGGAAGCTCTGCCTCTGGGAGTCCCGTGTACCCACATGTCGGGGTTGACGCCTCGGGCCTGGCTACGCTGCGCGCAACGGTCATCGACCGCTTGCGCGGCTTCGTCCCCACCGCGTACGCCGTCCCCGCTTTTGCCGCCCCTGCACCCGTCGGCCCCTGCTATGCCCTGGCCGAACGGAGTGCGGCGGTCGGAAGACGCAGCAACCGCGGCGCCACGACCACGTCAACCGTTCGCCGGCCGACGGCCGACAGCGACAGCGCTCGCATGATGGATCTTGTCGAGCGCGCACAAGCCGGTGAGGCTGACGCCTTCGGCCGCCTGTACGACCAGTACAGCGACACCGTGTACCGGTACATCTACTACCGCGTAGGAGGGAAGGCGACAGCGGAGGACCTCACAAGCGAGACGTTCCTGCGCGCACTCCGCCGCATCTCCACGTTCACCTGGCAGGGCCGCGACTTCGGCGCCTGGCTGGTCACAATCGCTCGAAACCTGGTCGCCGACCACTTCAAATCCAGTCGTTTCCGGCTGGAAGTGACCACCGGCGAAATGCTCGACGCCAACGAGGTCGAGCGAAGCCCCGAGGACTCCGTACTGGAGTCCCTCTCCAACGCCGCGCTGCTGCAGGCAGTGCGCCGACTCAACCCACAACAGCAGGAGTGCGTCACCCTCCGTTTCCTGCAAGGCCTCTCGGTCGCCGAGACGGCCCGGGTGATGGGCAAGAACGAGGGCGCGATCAAGACGTTGCAGTACCGCGCCGTCCGCACCCTCGCCCGGCTCCTGCCGGACGATGCCCGTTAGACCGGCCCACAGTGATCGGTCTGCGACACACTGGTCCGATCATCTTTCGTGCGTAACCCAAGTGCCGCGGCGCTCGTTGTGCCGGTTGCAGGCCCCCTGTCGTCACACCATGACCGATTCCACTCACTCAATCGAGTGGAAACGCTCAAGGTATGCAACCTTCCGGACGCTCAGGGGAGTCGACCGTCATGACGAGAGGAGGTGCCGCCAGTGATCGCAAACGTTTCGGCACACCGGCGGGCGAACGCCTTCGCCCAGGCCGTGGAGGAGCAGTCGCTCCAGGGTGCGGCGGCCGTACAGCCCGAGGAACCGGCCGAACAGGCCGACCACGGACCGCTGTTGGCCCTGGCGAACGGCCTCGGTGAACTACCGAAGCCAAAGTTGGACCCCGAGGTCAAAATGGTGCAACGGGCACAGCTCGTCGCCGCCATGGAGGCCATGTTCGCCGAGGGCGGTGCGTCCACGGGCCCTACGGTGCCCGAGCAACGGAGCAAGGGGGCCCACCGGGCCTCCCCGCTCCGGAAACTGCGCCCCCGCTCACGCTGGGCGAAAGGACTCACCGCCGGCGGACTCACCGTAGGTGTGGCCGCAGGAGCTTTCGGAGGAGTGGCCGCTGCCAGTTCTGACGCCCTGCCGGGTGATTCCCTGTACGGGCTGAAGCGCGGCATGGAGGACATCAACCTCGGTATGGCCAACGGCGACGCCGACCGCGGCGAGGCCTACCTCGACCAGGCGTCCACCCGGCTCAGCGAGGCGCGCCGCCTCATGGAGCGGGGCCGCTCGGGCGAGATGGACCACGAATCACTCGGCGAAGTCAGACGCACGCTCAACCGCATGAGCCACGACGCCACGGAAGGCCACCGCCTTCTGCACACGGCCTACGAGCGGGACGGCTCCATCGGCCCGATGCAGACCCTGGACTCCTTCTCCCGCTCGCACCGCCAGAGCTGGAGCGACCTCCGGGACCGGCTTCCCGTACAGCTGACCGACATCAGCGAGAAGGTCAGCTCGGTCTTCGAGGCCATGGACGAGGAAGTCGCCCCCCTCCAGTCGCTGCTCCCCAGTACCCCGGAGCGCAGCGAGGAACCCCGCCGTACCGAGAGCTCGCCGGACGCCACCGCCCCGTCCGGCGGCGGCGCACCGGCACCGGCCTCGCCGACCACGCCCAAGGAACGGACGGACCGGAGCACCCCGCCCCAACCGTCCGGCTCCGGCAGCAGCCCGGCCGACGGTCTGCTCGGCGGCGGTACGGACGGCCTGCTCGACGACCTCCCGACGGACGACGCCACCCCGTCTCCCCCGGACGGCAAGGTCAGTACGTCACCGTCGCCCGACGTCACCCTCCCGCCGCTGCTCCCCGGCCTGCTCCCGGGCCTTGGCATCGACGGCGAGGACCTGAAGCCGTGAGCACCCCATGAGCACCGCCGGGCCGGGCCCCCGAAGGGCCCGGCCCGGCACCATCCCGCTCTCACACACCCGCGGTCAGAAGAACACCGACCGCCGCTGCACCAGCAACTTGTACAAGGTGTGCTGGATCTGCTCCCGCACCTGATCCGTCAGGTTGAACATCAGCATCGGATCCTCCGCCGCCTCCGGCGGATAGCCGTCCGTGGGAATCGGCTCCCCGAACTGAATCGTCCACTTCGTCGGCAACGGCACCGCTCCCAGCGGCCCCAGCCACGGAAACGTCGGCGTGATCGGGAAGTACGGAATCCCCAGCACCCGCGCCAGCGTCTTCGCGTTGCCGATCATCGGATAGATCTCCTCCGCGCCCACGATCGAGCACGGCACGATCGGCACCCCGGCCCGCAGCGCCGTCGACACGAAACCGCCCCGCCCGAAGCGCTGCAGCTTGTACCGGTCGCCGAACGGCTTCCCGATGCCTTTGAACCCCTCCGGCATCACCCCCACGACCTCGCCGCTCTCCAGCAGCCGCTGAGCGTCCTCGGCACACGCCAGCGTGTGCCCGGCCTTCCGGGCCAGCTCGTTGACGACAGGCAGCATGAAGACCAGGTCCGCGGCGAGCAGCCGCAGATGCCGGTTGGCCGGATGGTTGTCGTGCACGGCGACCTGGAGCATCAGCCCGTCGAGCGGCAGCGTCCCCGAGTGATTGGCCACGACGAGCGCCCCGCCGTCGGACGGGATGTTCTCGATGCCCTTCACCTCGACGCGGAAGTACTTGTCGGCGAGCGGCCGGAGCATCGACATGAGGACCTGGTCGGTCAGCTCCTTGTCGTAGCCGAACTCGTCGACCTCGTAGTCACCGGTGACCCGCCGGCGAAGAAACGCCAGCCCACCGGCGATCCGCCGGTCCCAGCCACCGCGCCCCGCCGCCTCCTGGGCCTCCTGCGGCGGCACCGCTCCCTCTTCGGCCTCCTCGGCACTCACGGGCACCTCCCCGCCCGGAAGGGCGCTCACAGGCGCCGCACCGGCCGCTGCGGACCCCGGGGCCCGGCTGCTGCCCGAACCCGGCCTGCGCCGCGCCGGACGCTGCGCGCCCCCCGACCGCGTGCGGTCGTCGTCGAACGGAATGACCTTGGCATCCGCCATCGTCGATGCGCTCCTCTACCTGGCGCCGTGAGTTGAATGTGGCCCGCCCGCGAGGCGCGACTCCGCGAGCCGGTCGACGGCCCTGCCCACCGTCTCGGGCGGCAGCAGCCCGGGGCCCCGGCTGCGCGCGTACTCCGCGAACGTCTCCGCGGTGCTGAACCGCGGATGGAATCCCAGCGTCTCGCGCATCTGCACGGTGGAGACCACCCGTCCGTGCGTCAGCAGCCGGATCTGTTCCGGCGAGAAGTCCGTCATGCCGATCGTGCGGAGCGCCGAGCCCACCCAGGTGACGGCCGGCAGCAGCAGGGGCACGGTCGGGCGCCCGAGCCGTCGCGAGCACTGCGACAGCAGCAGTACCCCGTCGCCCGCGATGTTGAAGGTGCCGCTGTTCAGCGTGCCGCGCCGCGGTTCCTGGGAGGCGATCCGCAGGACGTCGATGACGTCGTCCTCGTGGACGAACTGGAGCCTCGGGTCGTACCCGAAGACCGTCGGCAGGACAGGCAGCGCCAGATAGTCGGCCAGCGGCGAGTCCGGGTCGGGCCCCAGGATGTTCGCGAACCGCAGCACGCAGACGGCGACATCGGGTCTGCGGCGCGCGAAGCCCCGCACGTACCCCTCGACCTCCACGGCGTCCTTGGCGAAGCCCCCGCTCGGCAGCGACTTGGCCGGCGTCGTCTCGGTGAAGACCGCCGGGTCGCGGGGCGCGGAGCCGTAGACGCTCGTACTGGACTTGATGACGAGCCGTTGGACGGTCGGCGACTTCTGGCAGGCACCGAGCAGCTGCATGGTGCCGATGACGTTGTTCTCCTTGACGGCCGTCCGGCCGCCGGCGCCGAGAGCCTTGCCGGAGACGTCCAGGTGGACGACCGTGTCGACGGAGTGCTCGGCGAGAACCCTCGCTATGGCCGGCTGCCGGATGTCCGCCATGACGAACTCGGCGTCGCCGAGCTGGTGCCCGGGCGCGACGGCGTCGACGGCGATCACCCGGTCGACCCCGGGATCGCGCTGGACGCTCCGCACGAAGCGGCCCCCCAGCTGCCGGGCCACTCCTGTGACGAGCACGACCTTCCCCAAGATCAGCGCCTTCCGTCGGTACGTGAATCGGGTGCCCTGCGGATCGGGGCACTGCCCTGACCGTCACCGTAGCGGGTGAATGTTGCGCTGTGACGACCCCATGGCGGGCCTTGCCGAAGCCTTGGCCCGAATAGCGCCGCAGCCCCCCCGCCGAGACGGCGGGGGGGCTGCGGTTTCACGAACTGCGTTCGCCTACTTCTTGTTGCGACGCTGAACGCGCGTGCGCTTGAGCAGCTTGCGGTGCTTCTTCTTGGCCATCCGCTTGCGCCGCTTCTTAATGACAGAGCCCACGACTACCCTCGCTCACTTCTTCTTCACTGGTGCGGGGCGTCTGGGCCCACACGACCTACGTCGGCCTAGCCTACCCGTCACTTGGTGAGGGACGTAATCCGAGGGCAACGTCAGGCTGACTCCACCCCCACGAACGACTCACGCAGATAGGCGTGAACCGCTTGTTCCGGGACCCGGAAGGACCTTCCCACCCGGATCGCCGGCAGATGACCACTGTGCACCAAGCGGTACACGGTCATCTTCGACACCCGCATGACCGAGGCGACTTCCGCCACGGTCAGAAATTTGACCTCGTTGAGAGGTACCTCGCTGCCAGCAGCCATGACCCACCTGTACCTTCCGCACGCGACGCGCACCGGCTTCCCCTCCGGTGACTCTTCGTCGTTGTGCGCTCACTCCCCAGATTAGGGGCGGGTGATGCGAGTGGGGAAGAGGAGAGACCATCGGGCGCCTAATGTGACAGACGCGCCCGATTGAGTACATAGCGCGTCAACGGACGGTAGAAGTCGGAGTGCACGGCATCATCAAGCGGAACCGCGACGGACACCCGCCCCTCGGCCTCTCCGACGAACAGCGCGGGGTCGTCCGTATCGGCCAGCCCGATCGCCTCGATGCCCAGCTGACCTGCCCCGCAGACCCATCCGTGGTCCCCGACCACCAGCTCCGGCAGCAGCCCGTGACGGTCCGCCGCCTCTTCCAGCGCGGCCCGAACCGGCAGCGGCGAGTGGGTGTGTGCGCCGGTGACACCGTCGGCGGCCCGCACGCCGGGTTCGCGCACCAGCGCGACACGTCGTACGTAGTCGATGCTGTACGTACGTACGCCGAACCGGGTCGTTATGTCGACACATCGCCCCTGCGCGGGGGTGAGTACAGGACACCCGGCCGCCGACAAAGCGTCTGCCAACTCGGCGTAGAACCCGAGCAGCCGATGCGGATGCCCCGTCCCGAACAGCACGGGGGCCCGCCGGTCCGCGGCCCCCGCCAGCCGGTCGGCGAACGCCTCCAGGCCGGCCAGGGTGAGCTCCGGGTCGATCACGTCAGGGCCCGACACGCACGCGGGATCCGGCGAGACCCCGCACTTGTCGGCCATGAGCCGCAGCAGGTCCCGCTCACCCCAGGCCCACTCCGCGTCGAGCCCGAGAGTCACCCTGGGATCCCGTGCCGCGAAGAGCCGGTAACTCTGCAGACTGTTCTCCCGCGTCGTGGCCACGGGACCGGCCAGCCGGGCCGCCAGCAGATGAGCGCGCAGCGCTCCGATGCTCAACACCCTCCCGATGCTCCCGCACCGGTTCCGGCCCCGGCCTCAGAAGCCGCAAGAGGCCCCACAGTTGGCGTAACCGTTCTGCGCCGCACCCGGACCGCGGCCGAAAACCGACGCCTCGTCAGGCCAGCAGCCCGCGCAACGGGAACGCCGAACGCCGGGTCGCGAGCACCGCCTGGTCGAGCCGGTCCGCCGGATCGTAACCGGACTCCCACGACTGCCAGGCAGGCGTACGGCCGTCCGTCATCCGCGCCGGCCCCAACTGCCGGGTCCGCGCGTAGACCTCGTCCTTCCAGGACGCCGGAATCATCGACTCCGGGTCCACCGGCTTGTGCGCGGCGATACCCACCAGGTGCGTCCAGGACCGCGGCACCACGTCGACCACCGCGTACCCACCGCCACCGAGCGCCACCCACCGCCCGTCCTCGGCGTACTCGTGCGCGAGATCGTGACACGCCTCCATGACCGCCCGCTGGGCGTCCAGGGAGACCGCCAGATGGGCCAGCGGGTCCTCGAAGTGCGTGTCCGCCCCGTGCTGGGTCACCAGCACCTGCGGCCGGAAATCCGCCAGCAGTTCGGGCACCACCGCATGGAAGGCGCGCAGCCACCCCGCGTCCCCCGTACCGGCGGGCAGCGCCACGTTCACCGCGCCGCCCTCACCGGCCCCGCCCCCGGTCTCCTCCGGCCACCCCGTCTGCGGGAACAGCGTCCGCGGGTGCTCGTGCAAGGACACGGTCAGCACCCGGGGGTCCTCCCAGAACGCGGCCTGCACCCCGTCCCCGTGGTGCACGTCCACGTCGACGTAGGCGACCCGCTCCGCACCGAGCTCCAGCAGCCGCGCGATGGCGAGCGCCGGGTCGTTGTAGATGCAGAACCCCGCGGCCCCGCCCGGCATCGCATGATGCAGACCACCGGTGAAGTTCACGGCGTGCGAGGTCTCCCCGCGCCACACCGCTTCGGCCGCCCCCACCGAGAGCCCCGCGATCAGGGCGGACGCCTCATGCATCCCGGCGAAGGCCGGATCGTCCACGGTCCCCAGACCGTACGACTGATCGGCGGTCGCCGGGTCGAGGGAGGCGGCCCGCACCGCCGACACGTAGTCCTCACGGTGCACGAGTCTCAGCGTGGAGTCCCCGGCCGCCTTCGCCCCGCGCACATCCACCGCACCGTCGAGTCCGAACGCCCGCACCAGGCCCATCGTCAGGGCGAGCCTGACCGGATCCATGGGATGGCTGTCCCCGAAGTCGTATCCCGTTACTGCGTCATCCCACATCAACTGTGCGCGGCCGCTCATGCCCGCCACCGTATCGGGCGGGCTCGGCGCCGAACGAACGGGCGTACACCAGCGTCGCCAGCACCAGCACCATGGGCACGAGCATCGCCCCGCGGTAGCTCCACGCGTCCCCGAGGCCACCCACGAGCGGCGACCCCACCAGGAACCCCACGTAGTTGAAGATGTTCAGCCGCGCCACGGCCACGTCGCTCGCTCCGGGGAACATCCGCCCCGCCGCCGCGAAGGTCTGCGGCACGATGACGCACAACCCGAGCCCCAGCAGAGTGAACCCGAAAAGCCCCACCCACGCACCCGGCGCCACCGCCACGACCGCGAAACCGCAGGCCGCCAGCACGCTGCCGCACCGCACGACCGTCACCGCCCCGAGCCGCCGCACCCCGATGTCCCCGACGGCGCGACCGAGCAGCGTCGTCACCATGTAGACGTTGTACGGCAGCGTCGCCATCTGCTCCGAACTGCCCAGCACGTCCTGCAGGTATTTGGCACTCCAGTTGGAGACGGTCGAATCCCCGATGTACGCGAAGCACATCACCAGACAGAGCGGCATCAGCAGCTTGAACGGGACAGCCGGCCGCTTCCCCTCTTCCCCGACCGGCGCGACCGCGACCTCGCTCTTCCCGTCGGTGTACCAGCGGCTCCCCAGCAGAGCGGCGGGCAGCAGCACGACGACGGCGGGCAGGTAGGAGACCAGCAGGGACAGATCCCAGTGCGCCCCGGCCCACGCCATCGTCGCCCCGGCGATTCCACCGAGGCTGTACGCCGCGTGGAACCCGAGCATGATGCTGCGCCCGTACGCCCGCTGAAGGCTGACGCCCAGCATGTTCATGGAGGCGTCCAGTGCCCCCACGGCAAGTCCGAAGGCACCGAGCGCGACAGCGACCTGCCACAGCTCGCCACCGGCACCGACCGCGAGCAACGACAGCAGGACGACGGGCTGCGTCCACCGCAGGACGACCCCGGGCCGCACCCGGGCGACGACCTTCTCGGTGACCACGCTGCCGACCCCGGCGAGGATCGGCACAGCGGCCAGGAAGGCGGGCAGCAGCCCGTCGGATATCCCGTAACGGTCCTGGATCGCGGGGATACGCGTCACGAGCAGAGCGAACGCGACTCCCTGCACCAGAAAGCTCAGCACCAAGGAGGCCCTGCCGTGCCGCAACCGCGCGTCTGTCATGGCCGCGAGCGTAAGGCCACCGTCTACCGGTGGGTAGATGGATCAGGCGAGCAATTCGGGGAGTTGGGAGATGTCGGAGCAGTATCCCGTCACCCCGACGAGCCGTTCCGCCGGCATCATCGAAGTGAATCCGTACACATCCATCCCGGCGGCGCGGGCGGCCTGGACGCCGAGCGGGCTGTCCTCGATGACGACGCACCGTTCGGGGGCGACGCCCATCCGTTCGGCGGCGAGGAGGAACAGGTCGGGCGACGGCTTGCCCTGGCCCACGTCCTCCGCGCTGAAGATCCAATCTTCCTCGAACCACTGGTCGAGGCCCGTCTTACGGTGTCCGACCCTGATGCGTTCGTGGGTCGCGGACGACGCGACGCAGTACGCCACCCCGTCGGCGACCAGCTTCGCCAGCAGGTCCTCGACGCCGTCCACCGCGACGAGCTCCCGCTCGAAAGCGGCGAAGACCCGTGAGTGGAGCGTGTCGTCGAAGTCCGCGGGAAGCTTCTGCCCCGTCCGCTCCTCGACGAGATCGTGCACCCGGTGGACGGCGGACCCCATGTAGTCGTGGACGGACTCGTCGTACGAGGTGGGGTGTCCGAGCTCGGTGAGGTAGCCGGCGAGGATGGTGTTGGCGATCGGCTCACTGTCGACGAGCACACCATCGTTGTCGAAGATGACCAGTTCGTAGCGCATGGTTCGAGCCTAGACGCTCTGAACGCAGAAAAGCCCCGTGCCACAAGGGCACGGGGCTTTCCCGGAATAATTGTTCGGCGGCGTCCTACTCTCCCACAGGGTCCCCCCTGCA
>NZ_JBEZIJ010000006.1:0-448209 GCF_040650955.1 Streptomyces sp. NPDC048560 | reverse complement strand
GGCAGCTCCACAGTGAAGAGTGCGCCGCCGCCCGGCGGGTTCTCCGCCCGGATCGTGCCGCCGTGCAGCTGTATGTTCTCCTGGGTGATCGCGTGGCGGCCCTCGCCGGCGTTCTGGGACTACGTCAGGGACTGAACCCTGAGGTCACGCGACCCCGCGGTCTAGAGGTCGAAGTACAGCTCGAACTAATCGCGCAAGTCTGCGACCTGCGGAAACGTACGGCGCACCCGTCCTGACCTGCGGACTGTCTGCCCGTCAGTTCGCACTATTCCCCAGCGTTTTGCACTGTCCGGCGGACTGTGTGCGGACTGCTGCTCGCGGCCCACCTCGGCTCCCCTGCGTCTCCTGAGACGCGCGCGGCGCCGCCCGGTGTGCAACCACCGAACGGCGCCTTGATCCAGAACCTTCTGTGTCAAGGAGTCCAGACCATGAGCACAACCGTACCGGCCCAATCCGCGTTCGAAACGGCCCGTGCCCTGCGCCTGCAGGCCGAGGCCACCGCCCACCTTCCCCGCTGCGTCGACTGCGGCAGCAACGCCAGTTGGCTCGCCCCGACCGGAGAGCACGCCCGCAACGGGGCGCAGCTGCTCCGCTGTGCCGACTCCTGCCCGAGTAGTGACGCCCCCGAGGTACAGACCGTGGCCGCGGCCCCGACGTACCGGCACCTGGGCGAGCAGGTCGCCGACCGCATCGCCGCTGAGATGCCGGAGGTCGCTGCGAAGATGCGGCGGGACGTGTTCGTTACCCTCGTCGCCGACGGGCTCCGCCAGGCCGAGCGACCTGCCTGCCCGGACGGGCGCACCTGGTGCGCGGGTGACCCGGCCAGCCACGCCGACCCGCGCGAGCACATCCACCGCAGCCCTGAGCAGTCCATGAACGGGGCTTACGGGTTCGACGTCATGGCCGTTCACCTCCTGCAGTTCAACGACGACGAGGTCGAGTTGGCGTTCGTCGGCATGGGCGACTGGCCTGACCTCGACCTCGACCAGGTCGACGAGCTCGTCGACGACATGGCCGTCCACCTGGACCGGCTCCGTGCCCTGCGTGCCCAGATGGCCGCGCTGCAGGACGCCCGCGGCTACGCCGAGGCTGAGCGGTACCGCCGGGCCGCCGACCACCGTGACGACGCGAACGTGCGCGACCTCGTCGTTGAGGAGGCCGGCCGATGAGCGAGCAGCGCACCGTCACGGTGCAGACCATCGACCACGGCGACGTCACCATCCCCGAACCGTCCTGGTGCGCCGACAGCCACGACCACCAGCCCGAGGCATTGTGCGACATTGGGCACCGCGGGCCCGAGCACCGCGTCGAGTTCTACGGGTACGAGCTGTCCAGAGCCATGCTCGTCCAGGACCCGTTCGTCGTGCACTCCGACCGCAGCATCGGCGCCCTCGTCGAGATGGGGGAACTCGCCCGCGCACTCACCCCGGGCGAGCTGGACGAGCTGGCCGCGGTCCTCGTCGACTACGCGGGGACGCTGCGGCGCCTCGCCCGCCAGCTGTCCGTTCTCAAGGCCGGTGAGGGCCAGTGAGTACCCCGCCGAAGCCCGGAGCGCGCCCGTCTGTACGCGTCGACGAGAAGCTGTCCGACGACCTGGCCGTGATGATGCGCGCCGGCATGACCGTGTCCGACGCGGTGCGCATCGCCGTATCGATCGTGGCCGGTACGTACCGGAACGCATGGGCGGCGGGCGTCGTACCGGACGGCACGGAGCCGATCATTCTCGGTTGCAGTGTCCTTCCGGAGAGCACTCGTCCGACAGAGCGTCCGACGCGTCCGACAAGCCCTGGCCTGCGGTGATCCTCGCCGCGTTCTTCGTGGTCTCCACCGTGCTTGCGCTGCTCGGCCTCTGCGCCGTCGCGCTGTCCGACGTCCCCCGCATCACCGGGACCGTCGCGCTCATCGTCACCCTCGCCGCACTCGCCGCGGCCATCGTCCACTGAGGACTTTCACGTGATTCTCGGCATCCCCACGCACACCGCCGTCAGCCTCGGCGGCGTCATCATCGGACTCTCCATCGCCGCCTGGAACATCACCCGCTGGTGGGCCGGCAACAAGAAGCACAACCTGAAGTCGCTCCGACAGCTCGTCCCGTTCCTGCTCTGCTCCCTCTACGGGATGCTCCTCATCCTGTCCGCCGGCGGGCTCCTCGGTCTCGCCGCAGACTGGACCCTGTGGGGCACCTCGGCGATCGGTGACGCCGTGCTGGAGTACGGAGTCGGCGGCCAGGCCCCGGACGTCACCCGCACCTCACACCTTGCGCTCACTGCCGGCGGGCATGGCGTCGTCATCATCCTCACGGTCATCCTGATCGCCGTCTGGACGATCCGGCGGGGGTTCCGCTGGGACCTGTTCTCCAGCGTCCTCTGCGGCATCAGCCTGGGCCTCTCATCCGGGCTCGCCGGTGTCGCCGGGTACGTCCTCTCACCGGTCGTGTCGACCGCCGGGGACGCCGTGATGGGGCTGCTGTGACGCCCATCCGGAAGGCAGGGCAGCGCCTGTCCAGCGGCACCGGGCTGCTCCTTCACGGGCTCGGTGACGCTCTCGCCCCGGGCGGGTTCGGGCCGCTCATCGTGCGGTGCGGCGGGTCTCTGGCCGCGCTTGCGCTGGCCGGTCGGCTCCTGGAGCGGGCGCCGCAGTTCGTGTACGCGGTGCCCGTGGTGTGGGCTCTGGCCGCCTGGCAGGTGTCCGATTCGTCTGCCCCTCCCCCGGCCCCCCTCTCGGAAGGGGTTGGGGACGTTTACGCAGATGGGGACCCTGTACTCGACCGAGCGGAGTACGGCCCGGAAGGGGTTAGTTACACGCTGCACGTAGTTCGCAAGGAGGTGAACGGATCATGATCTGGACCCTCTTCAAGAACACGTACTGCGCCAAGTGCGGCTGGTGGACCACCGGCTGCGGACACTGAACGGACACGCAAGGAACGGCCCCACCGAACTCCATCGGTGGGGCCGTTCGCGCGTTCAGCGTCGGTGACAGGCGCAGTCGCACCGGTGGTCTTCGATCGGCCGCTCCCACGCCGGGGCACCCGATCGCCGGGTGACGTAAGGGCCGGGGCAGTACTGGTGCTCACCGATTCGGCAGGCCGGCGCTTTCACCTCGGTCGCCGGCGTCACGCCTACGCCTGCCAGTCCGGCACGATGCCACGCTGCTCACGGCACGGGGCGCAGGCGTACAGGCCAGCCCCCGGGCCGGAGCCCTGCTCGATGATGCGGATCAGTACCGCGGTCCCTGACGGCCCTTTGTGCCAGTGGCACCAGCCGAACGTAGGGCCTGCGGGAGTCAACGGGGCGCCGGTAGTCTCGGCCATGGCTGCCTGCTCTCTCAGGTGGTCCACACCCCCGGGCCGGTGACACGGCCGCGGGGGTCTATTCGTTCCTCCAGATGACCGTACTACCCCCTGCTAGCCCCGTGGGTAGCTATGGCGGCCCGTGGTCTGCTGCCTAGCTTTCGGATCATGAGCATCGACCGCGAGGGACCCGTACCGCCGTACCGGCAGATCGCCGACCAGCTGCGCGCGAGCATCGCCGACGGCACGATCCCCGTCGGTCGGCGCATCCCCTCCCTCGTCGAGCTGGAGCAGCGGTACGGGGTCGCGCGGGACACCCTCCGCAAGGCGGTCAAGGTGCTCAAGGACGAGGGCCTGGTCGAGACCGTGAACGGCATGGGCGTGTACGTCACGCAGCAGCCCCCGGAGTAGCCAGCGCCACCCGTCACGCTCGGTTAGGTAACCCTAAGTGATGCTCATAATCGGGTCAGCGTTGAGGCTCGGGTCAAGATCAGCTTTGAAACGGGCCGCGCAAAAAAACGGGCGACAAGGGCGTTTGGGTCGCCCACCTGCGGGTTCAAGATTTGACCCAGCTCTCTCCCTACGCGCGAGACCGGACGTGACAGAGCCCCGACACTGTGATCGTGTCGGGGCTCTGTTCACTCTGTGCGATGTGCTGCGGCGGGGCGCAGGCCGGCGTCACGGTGTGGGAGCACCTATCCGACCTTGCCGGGTGTCATGCCCTGTCCGGGTTGACGCCCCGCCGGGTTCTTGGGGGTTGGTCAGGCGCGAACTCCGGTGTCGACGGCGAACGCCTGCCCGTGGGCCAGGGCGATGTCACCGCGCATCCAGATGAGGAGCGCGACCTGACCGACGTCCGCGTACCGCTCGACCAGCTGGATCGTCATCGGTCCGGTGCGCAGCCCGAAGTACAGCTGTGCCCAGTCCCCGGTGTACACCTCGGAGCAGTCTGCGCTCGTGCCGACTGTGAGGTTGGTCGGGATCTGGTTGGTCGGGTAGCGAGGCAGGAGCCCGGCGGGGGGCTGGATGTACTGCCCGTTCAGGTCCTTGAGCTTGGCCAGTGCCTGTTCCGTGCGGGGTGCGTCGATGACGCCGGTCGGTTCGTGGTTGAGCGCACGGACCGCGGCCTGGGCGTCGATGAGCATGTCGTGGCCGAGGGTGGCCATCGCGGTGCCGTTCGCCCCGTGGGTGGTGATGGTGACGCCAGTCTGGTTGAGGATGCCGCGCGGCTCGGGTGCGGTGCCGCTGCCTCGCAGGGCCACGCGGTCGAGTTCGAGGGCGACCTGCGCGGCCAGGTCCCGCTCGACCACGCCGACGATGCTCGGGTCGGAGTCCTCGATCAGCTCGCGGCTCATCTTGACGAGGAAGGCCATCGAGCGGGCCGTGAGCGTCACCGCGTCGAGCGTCAGGTCCCCCTCGGCGATGGCCGCGTTCTCGTTGCGCCAGGCCGGGGCCGAGCTGCCGGTGAGCCGCGGGACCTTGAGCGTCTGGGAGTCCATGGGCACGGTGGTGGCACCGGCCTGGAAGACGCGGGCCACGTTGCGGGCCCGGTCGATGAGCTGTGCCGCGGTGGGCGTGGGTACGAGGTGCCCGCCGGCCGTTGCGGTGCCCTCGGCCATGGCGCGCAGCTCGGAGTCGTTGAGCCCGTCGCGGCGCCCGGTGACCCAGGTGCGGAGCAGGGCGCCCAGGCGCACATCTTCGGTGGGCTGCGGCTCGCCGTGGCTGTGCCGAGAGGTCCAGTCCGCGAAGGACTGGCCCCGGGTGAGCAGGGGGAGTTCGGGCGCCACGGTGCGGCTGGTGCCGCCGGCCATGATGATCTGCGAGCGGTCGACGGTGCGACCTTCGGGGGAGTTCTCCAGGCGCCGCAGGACGATGCCGAGTCGGCGGATCTCGTCGTCGTGGGCGTCGAACTCGCGCTGCTCGGAGGCGAGCAGGTCGCGGCCTTCGACGGTCGCGTTGTCGGTGAGGGTCTGCATTGCACCGAGCCGGGCGCCCTGGGCCTGGCGTACGGCTTCGATGTGCTGCTGGAAGGTCTGGCCGGGCTGGCGCTCGGTGAGGCTGGCAGCGGTGGGCAGGGTGTTGGTAGGCACGAGGGTCTCCTGATACGCAGTGAGGTGGTCTGCGCCGGAGGTCTCGACGGTCCGCGGTGCGGTGCACTCGCGCGGCCGGAGATCGGCGCTGAGGGAGATTCAGGCGACCACCGGGGCGGGGCCCTGGTCGGTGGTCGTTGGGTGAGGCGGAGCCTGCACCGTGCCGGGACTGATGTTACGGCATCGGGTCGTTCAGGTGGGCGGCCTGCCAGTCGGACAGGAACTCGTCGAAGTTGTCGGCTCCGTGGAACACGTTGTGCCCCATGGCGATGGTGAAGCCGGCGAGCGCACCGAGAAGTTCGAGCGGGTCGCAGGACGCGAGGATGACGGCCTGGCCTTCCTGGTCGTTGGCGAGCCCCGCGCGGAGCAGGGCGACGACGGTCTCAGCGGTCGGTGACGTCATGGCGGGTCTCCTTGGTCGCGGCGCGAAAGGTGTCGGGGATCGGGGAGACGGCTCCGGTGAGGACCGGACAGCCGTCGTCGTGGCGGACGTAGGCGTGCATGGCGCCGGTCGTCTCGTCGGTCGTCAGGGCTTCGACGACGCCGGTGCAGTGGCCGCACCGGTAGTTGGTGACCATGGCGGCCAGGGTGTTGGCCGGTCCGGCGACGAAGTCTGTGCGGGTGGGCTTCATGGCGTGCTCCCTTCGGGTCAGCAGGTGGGGTGTGTGGTGTCGCCGGTAGTCGCGTGGACGGGGTCGAGGGGGGTACGGCAGACGGTGCAGAGCACTTCCGGGCCCGTCACGTTCTGTGATGGCGTTTCGGCAGTCCTGCCAGTCGCGCCACCATTCACGCCATTCGTGCCAGCCTCTTGAGGCTGGCGGGAATGGCGCGACTGTGGCGGGACTGGCGGAGCGCTGTCGCTCTCCGTAGCGGTGGTGAGGGCTTCGATGCGCCAGACGGCGCCCTTGCCGAAGCCTGCTCGCTCCGACTTCACACCGGCTTTGACCCTGGCCCGCTGCAAGGTGCGCTCCGAAATGTCGTCGGCTGCCGCAGCCTTCTTCACGTCCTTCGCCGGGGCCTCACCGCCCTGGTCGAGGAGGTAGCCGCGGAGCCAGTCCGCGGCCTCGTCCCGCTCGCCCCGGTCTCCGGGTTCCTGGCCCTGCGCGAGGATCTCCTGCACGCTGCGGGCCGACTCTCCAGTGAAGGCGAACCGGCCCACGGACGCGATGCCCTTTTTTGTGGGGACCTCGGTTGTTTCGATGTTGTACGAGAGCGACGGAAGGTCGGAGCGGCCGAGGCTGTTCTTCGACTGGCTCATCACCCGGCAGTCGTTGTCCTCGTCGCGGGCGAATCCGAAGACGGCCCGAGGCACGTTCTTGAACGCACCGGACCCGGTAATGAGCGCGGACGGATCCGTGCCGGCGCCCTTCCCGAAGTGCGCGATACCGAGGAGCACGCAGCTGGTGCGATCGGCCATGCGGGCGAGCGGGTCGAGCGCCGTACGCACGTCTCGTTCCCGGTGCGTGTCGATGCCCGCTCCGATGCACGACATGAGCGGGTCGAGGACGACCAGGGCCACGTCGTAGTCCTTGATGGCCTGCTCCATAAGGCTGTTGTCCTGGGGCAGGCTGAGCGTTGTCTCGCCGAACTCTGCTTCGACGGCCTCGACCCGGTACACGAGGTCGAGGTCCGCGCCGGCGCCGATGAGGCGAGGCACGATCGTTTGTTTCCACGAGTCCTCCACGGCCACGTAGAAGACGGCCCGGGGGCGACCGGAGTAGGTCCCGGGGAGGAGGCCGCGGGTGATCTGTGCGGCCATCCACATACCGAACGAGGACTTACCGGTGCCTTCACGCCCGGCCGCAATGGACAGCGCCCCGGCGGGCACGCGTCCCTCTCCGGCGTCTAGCCAGGCCCACTCGACGGGCTCGGGCTCGATGTCGGACGCGCGGGTGAGACGCAGCTTCCGGCCGGGCTGCTCAACCGGGCCGTCGTCCCACTCAAGGGCGGGCAGGTCTGCCAGTCCTGCCGTGAGAACGTCGTCCGGCGGCAGGCCCATGGGGTCGTATGAGGTGGTCACGCGCTGATCTCCTGACCCTGGGTGAGGTACCGGCCCGGGTGCCCGGGGACGGCGATGGGCGGCCAGCCAGGCGTTGCGCGCAGCTGGTGCGGCTCCCGATGAGTGGCCTTGTCGCGGGCGATACGAACTTCTTCGGCGGTGCGGCGGGCAGCAATCGCGTGGCCCTGCCGTGCCGCGTAAGCGTTGGCGTCAGCGGTGATCTCCCGCCACCACGTCACCGGGTCCTCGTTCATGAGCGTGTCGAGACGCTGCGTCTCGGCTTCGGCGCGGCGGTGCCGCTCGGCAGCTTCGAGGATGGCCGCGTACGCACGCGGGTCCTTTGGAGTGAGCCGCAGCCAGGCCGGGGAGCCGTAGGCCGGCCAGTCGTCGATGCCGAGCGCGGTCACCTGCAGCTCGGCGCGGAGTGCAGTGATGTCGCCCGCGGTGACGTTCTCGGGCACGGCGCGCAGTCGTCGCCCCTGCCCGGTGTTCGGTACCGTGATGGTCGACCCGCCGCCCAGCTGGTCTCTCTGCGCCCCCGGTTCGCCGCCGGGGGCGTTGTGCGTGCCGGTCACGCCGCCGCGCTCCCGCCCTGCTGCCGGTCGAGCCATGCTTCGACGTCTGTGGGCCGGTAGCGGACGTGCCTTCCGACCGGGCAGGGCTTCGGGCCGGTGCCGGTGTGGTTCCACCGGTAGACGGTCTTGAGCGGAACGCCGAGGTATTCGGCCAGTGCGGCAGGCGAGTAGAGCTGGACCTTGAGAGCCATCACCCCTCCTTGGGTTCCAGAGGACCGTAAACGTCCTCTGAAAGAACACTCACGGGCAATGGTCGCCCGTCGTTGCTCATAGTGCCCCGCTCTTGCGCGTTCCGCAAGTTCCCATTAGCGTGCTCTCATGGAACAAAGCGAAGCGTGGTCCCCCACGGCCACCGTGGCGAAGCGTGTGCGTGAGGCACGCAAGCGACGCGGTCTGACTGCCGAGCAGGTAGCCGAGCGCCTGGCGGAACAGGGCGTTCCCTGGACTCGCAGCACGGTGGCGAAGCTGGAGAACGGCAACCGGCAGGAGCTGACGCTTACTGAATGGCTGGCTCTGGCTGTGGTGTTGAACGTCGGCCCGGTACACCTGTTGCTGCCCATCGAGGCGAGCGCCGGCGACGAACCGTACCGAGTCAGCCCTGAACGAACGAACCCTGTAGATCACACCCGCGGCTGGATTCGTGGGCACTGGCCCCTGCCGGGGTCCAACGCCATCGAGCACCAGGGCGAGATGCCGGAAGCCGAGCAGGGGCGCATGTACCTCCCGCCGGCCAAGGACAGGGCCGACCAGATCAACGGCATCCAGACGTCCATTCACCAGCTCACGACGGCGCTGCACCAGCTACAGGAGAGGGGAAGCGATGGCGAGTATCGCTAAGCGTCCCAACGGGAAGTGGCGGGCCCGGTACCGGGACGTTGCTGGCCGTGAGCACGCTCGGCACTTCGGCCGGCGCGTCGACGCTCAGCGCTGGATCGACGAGGAGTCGGCGAGCATCGTCACGGGTCAGTACGTCGACCCGAAGTCGCGGAAGGTCACCGTCGACGAGTGGTGCGACGTATGGATTCAGGGATACGGGTCACGCAGGGCATCGAGCGTCCGTCAGGCGAACGTGCACTTGGCCCGCATCCGGCAGGAGTTCGGTCCGCTCCCGCTTGTCGCGGTTCAGCCGAGCATGGTGCGCAACTGGCTTGCCCGCCTGGGGTCCGAGGGGCTGTCCGCGTCGTACCTGTTCGCCCTGCACTCGCGGCTGTCGCAGGTGATGCGGGACGCCGTGCTCGACCGCAAGGTGTCGGCGAACCCCTGCTCGCGGAGGACGTCGCCCGGCGCTGGGAAGCAGCGTGCCTACGTGGCGACGGAAGCGCAGCTGTGGGCCCTGTACGAACTGGCCGCAGCGAAGTACCAGCCTGCTCTGCTGCTCGGTGCATTCGTGGGCCTGCGAGTGGGGGAGGCGTGCGGGCTTCGGCCGGCGGACGTCGACCTGGCAGCCCGGACGATCACCCCGGCGGTGCAGTACCCGGCTCTCCCGTTGAAGACGGCGATGAGTGGGGAGACGGTGCCGATCCCGGACAGTCTCGTTTCGGTACTCAAGCCGCTGTGCGTAGGGCGGGCGCACCTCCTCGTCGACGAGGAGGGCGAGCAGGTCGGCCCGTGGCAGATCGAGCGCGAGATGCGCCGAATCCGCGGGAAGGTGGCCAGCCTGCCGGAAGGCTTCCGGTTCCACGACCTGCGGCACTTCTACGCTTCGCTGCTGATCGCGTCGGGGGCAGACGTGAAAGTGGTCCAGCACCGTCTTCGCCACGGTTCGGCGAAGACGACGCTGGACACCTACGGTCACCTGTGGCCGGACTCGGATGAGTCCACGCGGACCGCTGTAGAGCGTGTGATGAACGGCAAGATCATTAGTCTTGCGGACTCTGTGCGGACTAAGGGGGCGTCGGAATGAAGTCCCCCCAGCTCACGGGCACGGCCTGGCTTACAGGTCGAAGTACAGCTCGAACTCGTGCGGGTGCGGGCGGAGCTGGATCGGGGCGATCTCGTGCACGCGCTTGTAGTCGACCCACGTCTCGATCAGGTCGGGGGTGAAGACACCGCCGGCCAGCAGGTAGTCGTGGTCCGCCTCCAGGGCGTCCAGCACGGCCGGCAGCGAGGTCGGGACCTGCTGGACGTTCGCGTGCTCCTCGGGAGCCAGCTCGTACAGGTCCTTGTCGATCGGCTCCGCCGGCTCGATCTTGTTCTTCACGCCGTCCAGGCCGGCCATCAGCAGCGCCGAGAACGCGAGGTACGGGTTCGAGGACGGGTCCGGGGCGCGGAACTCGACGCGCTTGGCCTTCGGGTTCGAGCCCGTGATCGGGATACGCATCGCGGCGGAGCGGTTGCGCTGCGAGTAGACCATGTTGACCGGGGCCTCGAAGCCGGGGACCAGGCGGTGGTAGGAGTTCACCGTCGGGTTGGTGAACGCCAGCAGCGACGGGGCGTGCTTCAGGATGCCGCCGATGTAGTAGCGCGCCATGTCCGACAGGCCCGCGTAACCCTGCTCGTCGTAGAACAGCGGCTCGCCACCGGCCCACAGGGACTGGTGGACGTGCATGCCCGAGCCGTTGTCGCCGAAGATCGGCTTCGGCATGAAGGTCGCGGTCTTGCCGTTGCGCCAGGCGACGTTCTTCACGATGTACTTGAAGAGCATCAGGTCGTCGGCCGCGGCGAGCAGCGTGTTGAACTTGTAGTTGATCTCCGCCTGGCCGGCGGTGCCGACCTCGTGGTGCTGACGCTCGACCTGGAGGCCGTTCTTGTCCAGCTCCAGGGAGATCTCGGCACGCAGGTCGGCGAAGTGGTCGACCGGCGGGGTCGGGAAGTAGCCGCCCTTGTAGCGGACCTTGTACCCGCGGTTGTTCTCCTCCGACCCGGTGTTCCAGGCGCCCGCCTCGGAGTCGATGTGGTAGAAGGACTCGTTCGCCGAGGTCTGGAAGCGGACGTTGTCGAACACGTAGAACTCGGCCTCGGGGCCGAAGTACGCCGTGTCGGCGATGCCGGTGGAGGCGAGGTACGCCTCGGCCTTCTTGGCCACGTTCCGCGGGTCACGGCTGTACTGCTCGCCCGTGATCGGGTCGTGGATGAAGAAGTTGATGTTGACGGTCTTGTCGCGGCGGAAGGGGTCGACACGGGCGGTGGAGAGATCCGCGCGCAGCGCCATGTCGGACTCGTGGATGGCCTGGAAACCACGGATCGACGAGCCGTCGAACGCGAGCTCCTCGGTCGGGTCGAAGGCCGCCGCCGGGATGGTGAAGTGCTGCATCACTCCGGGCAGGTCGCAGAACCGGACGTCGATGAACTTGACGTCTTCGTCGGCGATGTACTTCTTCACGTCGTCGGCGTTCTGGAACATCCAACTCCTCCTACTCCCGACCCGGAGAAGGGCGGGGTTGCAGCTCTTTTGCGGCCAGTGCGGTGGCACACGCTGGACCCGACCATAGGCAGACGGGATTTCTCAAGCATGACCCATTTGTTTCGCCCAAGTTAACCGGGCGAACTGGGCGCGGCACCTCAGCGACGTGTTCCGTGCCCCGCCCGGCCGGGTGCAAACACGGGCGCAGTACCGTGGACGGGTGGACAACAGGCAAGTAATCGGATCGTGGCTGTCCGGGCCCCGCGCGGCCGCCGAGGACATGGGCGTCGACTTCGGCTACCGGGGAAAGCGCCTCGGGCTGCCCGAGCAGGGACCCGGGTCCGTGGCCCGGGTGGGCCGGCGCTTCGCGGCGGTCTTCGTCGACTGGGCGCTGTGCATGGTGATCGCATACGGGCTGCTCGCTCGCGGTGACCAGCAGGCGGCCGGAAACTGGGCGCTGGGCGTCTTCCTCGTACTGAGTGTGCTGACCGTCGGAACCATCGGCAGCACGCCCGGCAAGCGCCTCCTGGGGCTGCGGGTCCTCGCCGAGAACGGCGAGCGGCTCGGCACCGGACGCGTGCTCGTCAGGAGCGTGCTCCTCCTCCTGGTCATTCCGGCGCTGGTCTGGGACCGCGACGGCCGCGGCCTCCACGACCGGCTGGCGCGCGCCGTGCAGGTCAGGATCTAGAACCTGCCGACGGCGACGTGACGAAGGGGCGGTTCCGGACCTGTCGGGTCCGGAACCGCCCCTTCTTGTACGAGGAACCCTGTACGAGGGACCAGCTGTACGGGTGTGGGGTCAGCGCATCTTTCCGCCGCGCGGCATCCGCATGCCCTTGGGCATCGGACCCTTCGGCAGCGGCATGTTGCTCATCAGGTCGCCCATCGCCCGCAGCCGGTCGTTGGCCGCGGTCACCTGCGGGCCGGTCAGCACGCGGGGAAGCTTCAGCATCTTGGTGCGGACCTTCTTCAGCGGCACCTGACCCTCGCCGTCACCGACGATGATGTCGTGCACCGGCACGTCCACCACGATGCGCGCCATCCGCTTCTTCTCGGCCGCCAGCAGGCTCTTCACCCGGTTCGGGTTGCCCTCCGCGACCAGCACGATGCCCGCCTTGCCGACGGCCCGGTGGACGACGTCCTGGCTGCGGTTCATCGCGACCGCCGGGGTCGTGGTCCAGCCGCGGCCCACCCGGTCCAGTACGGCCGCCGCCGCGCCCGGCTGGCCCTCCATCTGTCCGAAGGCAGCCTTCTCGGCTCGCCGTCCGAAGATGATCGCCATCGCGAGGAGCGCCAGGACGAAGCCCAGGATGCCCGCGTAGACGGGGTGGCCGATCAGGAAACCGATCGCGAGGAGGACGCCGAAGGTGACGATTCCCACACCCGCGACGACAAGACCGATCCTGGGGTCGGTCCGCCGGGTCATCTTGTAGGTCAGGGCGATCTGCTTGAGTCGCCCCGCGTTCTCGGCGCTGTCCGCGCCCTCGGTGTTTGCCTTCCTCGCCATGTACCCGAGTTTACGTGGCCTAGGAACGGTGGTCGGCCACGGCCTCCAGTACGTGCTGGACCTCGACCCGGTCCTTCGCCCTGCGGCGGTCCTCCAGGACCGCGGTCCAGGCGTTCCGGCGGGCGGTGCGCTGGCCGCTGCTGAGAAGCAGCGACTCGACCGCCCGGAGGGCGCTGGTGACGGACGGGATGGCGTTGGCGCGTACCGGCACGGCCTGCATGGTGGGGTTCCCTCTCGGAGCGGATGCGCTGACTGGGCGCGGACTGAGTACGGGAAGGGGCGACCCGCAGCGGCCGACGGAACTGCTGCTGCGCGTGTACCCAGGGTCACTGCTTGGTGTTACCAGCGCATGACCGGGTGGTCAAACACCAATGAAGCCTGGAATTCGGCGCCGTGCACGCCGACGCGGCCCATACGCGTCCCCGACCTGCGAGGAGCGTATGGGCCGCGTCGATTCGAGCGTTACCGCTCAGTAGCTTCTTGTGCCCGGTTTCACACGGACGGCGTGGTCGCCGCGGGCGCCGCCGCCAGCGCCTGACGCCGCTCGATCGCCTGCTGGAAGAGGCGGCCGGCACGGTACGAGGAACGGACGAGCGGGCCCGACATCACGCCGGAGTAGCCGATCGCGTCGGCCTCGTCCTTCAGCTCCACGAACTCGTGCGGCTTCACCCAGCGCTCGACCGGGTGGTGGCGCACGGACGGCCGCAGGTACTGCGTAATCGTGATGAGCTCGCAACCTGCGTCGTGCAGATCCCTCAGCGCCTCACTGACTTCCTCGCGGGTCTCGCCCATGCCGAGGATCAGATTGGACTTCGTCACCAGGCCGGCCTCACGGGCCCGCGTGATGACTTCCAGGGAGCGCTCGTAACGGAATCCGGGGCGGATCCGCTTGAAGATCCGCGGAACCGTCTCGACGTTGTGCGCCAGCACCTCGGGGCGCGAGGAGAAGACCTCGGCCAGCTGTGCGGGCTCCGCGTTGAAGTCGGGGATCAGCAGCTCCACCTTGGTGGCGCCCGCCTCCCGCTCCGCGGTCAGGCCGTGGATCTGGCGGACCGTCTCCGCGTACAGCCAGGCTCCGCCGTCCTCCAGGTCGTCGCGCGCGACGCCCGTGATGGTGGCGTAGTTCAGGTCCATCGTGACGACGGACTCTCCGACACGGCGCGGCTCGTCGAGATCGAGATCGGCGGGCTTGCCGGTGTCGATCTGACAGAAGTCACAGCGTCGGGTGCACTGGTCTCCACCGATGAGGAACGTGGCCTCGCGGTCTTCCCAGCATTCGTAGATGTTCGGGCAGCCGGCCTCCTGGCACACGGTGTGCAGTCCCTCGCTCTTCACGAGTTTCTGCATCTGCGTGTACTCGGGACCCATCTTCGCCCGCGTTTTGATCCACTCGGGCTTGCGCTCGATGGGGGTCTGGCTGTTCCGGACCTCCAGGCGCAGCATCTTGCGCCCGTCGGGTGCGACAGCGGACACTCCGGCTCCCCTTTGCTTTCACTGCATTCGAATCTTCGGCGAACACCAGGGTACGCCCGTAGTTAGAACGGCCTTACGTCTGGCCAACCTGGGGCCGACGGGGCCTATTCCCCGGCGCTAGGCGGAGGCCGGGACGGTGGCGGGGACGGCGGTGCCCGCGGGCTCGACGGCCCGGGGTGCGAGCGCCGCGTTCTCCAGGACGTCCCTGAGGTGCTTCTCCACGACCGGGAGCACCTCCGCGATCGTCAGGTCACGGCCCAGTTCGTACGCGAGCGAGGTGACGCCCGCGTCCCGGATGCCGCACGGCACGATCCGGTCGAACCAGGTGTTGTCCGGGTTCACGTTGAGCGCGAAGCCGTGCATGGTCACCCCCTTGGCGACCCGGATGCCGATCGCGGCGAGCTTGCGGTCCTCGCGGCGCTGGCCCGCGTTGGACGGCGCGTACTCGGGGCCGTTCATCCGCGGGTCGAACTCCTCGTCCTGGAGGCGCGGGTCGAAGTCGAGGGAGAGCCCCCCGAGCGCCGCACGCTCCTCGACCGGGTCGCCCAGGACCCAGACCCCACTGCGGCCCTCGACCCGTGAGGTCTCCACGCCGAACTCGGCGGCCGTACGGATCAGCGCGTCCTCCAGGCGACGGACGTGCGCGACCACGTCGACCGGGCGCGGAAGCTTCTGGATGGGGTAGCCGACGAGCTGACCCGGACCGTGCCAGGTGATCTTGCCGCCGCGGTCGACGTCGATGACCGGGGTGCCGTCCAGGGGGCGCTCGTTCTCCGCCGTGCGCCGGCCCGCCGTGTAGACGGGCGGGTGCTCGAGGAGCAGACACGTGTCCGGGACCGTGTCCTCGAAGCGAGCGGCGTGAACCTCGCGCTGCTTCTGCCAAGCCTCCTGGTACTCGACGGAGTCCTCGCCGAATCCCAGACGGACGAACCGCAGCTCACTCACTTCAGGTGCCTCCCTATTCGCGGTGCCGGAAGGGCCGGGGGTGTCCCCGGAACCACCTCACCCTGCACTGGTGTGCGCCCCCAGCCACTGTACGACCGCCCGCATCGGGGCAGTCCGGCAGGTCGTTTCCGTCAGCACTGCCGACAATCCTCACACGATCGGATGAATGTGGGGCGAAGGTGGCCGCGCGTGTGGCCGGGGCCGCTAAATTCGCGCCGTTCCATAAGGGCTGCCCGCCCGGCCACGAAGGCAGGAGACCGTACAGCTGATGTCGGAACGACCTCCGCAGCGCACCCCCAACCGCAGGCTCGCCGCGCTCATCGCCGAAGCCGGGTTCTCCCATGCCGGTCTGGCCCGCCGGGTTGATCAGCTCGGTCTGGAGCACGGCCTCGACCTGCGGTACGACAAGACGTCCGTGACCCGGTGGCTGCGTGGTCAGCAGCCCCGGGGCACCACTCCCGCGCTGATCGCCGAGGTCTTCACCCGACGCCTGGGGCGCAGGCTCTCCGCCCAGGACCTCGGGCTCGACGCCTGCGCGCCCGTCTACGCCGGTCTGGAGTTCGCGGCCACACCCGCCGAGGCGGTCGACATCGTCAGCGGGCTCTGGCGCAAGGATTCCGGAAGCCACGCGGAGTTAAGGAAGATCGCGTTCACGCCGGCCGGGCTCGTCGTCCCCAGCCGGGACTGGCTGATCGGGCGGGCCGACGAGTGCGTGGGCAGCACCGAGCCACCGGCCGCCGCCGCCGCGTCGCGCGGTGCGGCGGGCGCGGCCGGTGCGACCGGGCCGGTCGTGAGCGGCGGGGCTCACGGGGTCGCAGGAGCCGCGGGGGCGGCTGGTTCGCGCGGGGGGAGCGGTCCGGGTGGTCCCCAGGGCGCCGTGGGGGCGGCGGCGGTGACCCTGGCGGGCGGTCACCACGGAGCGCACGGCTCCCACGCCCCACAGGGGCAGGCCGGCCGGAACAGCGCCCGCCCCGGCCCCGCCAGGCCGCCCACGCATCAGGCGCCACCGCCTCCCGAACTCTCGGCCGTGCCGCGCCAGCGGCAGACCGAGCGGGGCCCGGGCCAGCGGGTGAGCAGCGGTGACGTCGCCGCCCTGCGCTCGGTCGGTGAGCTCTTCCGCACCCTCGACAACGCGTACGGCGGCGGGCACGCCCGCCAGGCCCTCGTCCGCTATCTGGAGCACGAGGCGGAGCCCATGCTCCGCGGGAGCTACGGCGAGGCCACCGGCCGCCGGCTGTTCTCCGCCGCCGCGGACCTGACCAGGCTGGCGGGCTGGACCTCGTACGACATCGCCGCCCACGGCCTCGCCCAGCGGTACTTCGTCCAGGCGCTGAGGCTCGCGCAGGCGGCGGGGGACCGGGGCTACGGCAGCTACGTCCTGATGACCATGAGCCGTCAGGCGGTGTACCTCGGCCACGGCAGGGAAGCGGTCCAGCTGGCGCGCGTCGCCCAGCAGGGCATCGGATCGGCGGCGCCGCCCGTGGTGCAGGCCATACTGCACGCGGTCGAGGCGCGCGGACACGGTGTGCTCGGTGAGGCCAGGACCTGCACAGCCGCGCTCGCCCGGGCCGAACGGGCCCTGGAGACCGCCAGGGCCGGGGACGAGACCCCGCACTGGGCCAGGTACTTCGACGAGGCCCAGCTCGCCGACGAGTTCGGGCACTGCCACCGCGATCTCCAGCACCACAGGGCCTCCGCCCAGTACGCGGAACGTTCGCTCCAGCTGCGCGCTCCGGCGTACGCCCGCAGCCGGCTGTTCTGCCAGGTGGTGCTCGCCTCCGCGCGGCTCGGCCTCGGCGAGCTCGACCAGGCGTGCTCCCTGGGCGCCGACGCGGCCCGGCAGGCCTCGGAGATGAGGTCGGTCCGGGCCACGGAGTACGTGCGCGACTTCGAGCGCCGTCTGGAGCCGTACCGGGACGCGGCGGCCGTACGCCACTACCGGGACCGCGTCGCCGCCCTCGGCTGACCCGGCCCCGGTGGCGCTGCCGGTGACTCCTCCGGTGCGCGCCGCCTCAGGCGGCCGTGGTGAGCGGCGCCTCGGCTCCGTGTCCCTCCTGTACGCCCAGGTCGGCGAGAATCGCGGAGGCGGCTCGGCGTCCCGAGTGCAGGGCGCCCTGGACCGTGCTCGTGTCTCGGTGGTCGCCGCACACGTACAGCCCGGCGAGCATCCGGACCGGCCGGTGCGGATCGTGCGGTGCGGGCATCGCGGGGACCGCCTCCGGATCGTGATGGGCCGCCAGCAGCTCCCAGCCGTCCGTGGACGTTCCGTACAGCGCCGCGAGATGCCTGCGGACCGCGCGGTCGAGATCCGGCGGCGGTGTGCCGAGCACCGTCGAGGTGATCAGCGCCCGGCCCCGCGGGGCACGTGAGGGATCGACCTCGCTCATCACGGCGGTGTGCGCGACCGGGCCGGAGCGGTCGGCGTCCAGGAGCAGCGAGGTGCCGGTCGCCGGGGGAGAGGGGGCCGTGTGGTGCAGCACCGTCACCGGGTGGAACGACGGTATCCGCAGCCCCGGGAGCAGTTCGGCGGCGGCGCCCGCCCCGGTGGCCAGCAGCAGGGAGCGGCACCGCAGTTCGCCGTGCTCCTTGGTGCGCACCGAGCTGATGCCGGCGGCGGTGACATGGACGCCGGTCCGTACGGTGCCGGCCGGCAGTGTGGCCGCGAGGATCTCGGGCAGGGTCGACGAGCCGCCCGCCGGTACGCACAGCCCGCCGCGCGCGTAGCCGCGCAGGGCGATATCGGCGACGCGGCTCGACGTGGTGAGTTCGGGGTCACCGAGCAGCGCGGAGAGCAGCGGGCGCAGGAAGCCGTTGACCGTACGGGACGGGAGGCCGCGCGCCGACAGGGCCGCGAGAGCGGTCCGTTCCGGGCGGGCCCGGAGCCGGGAGACGGGCGTGGAGGCCAGGCGCCCCAGCGCGGCGCCGAGGCGGGCCTGCTCGATCGCCCCGCCCAGCGGTGCGTGGGGGGCGCTCGATCGGGGGCGCACCGCTCTCAGTGCGCCCCTCGCGCTCCGTATGGTGCCGGTGCGGTACAGGCGGCCCTCGCTGTGGACCAGCGGCCCCGGAGCGAAGTCCCGCAGCACCAGCCCTTCGAGAGCGGGAGCGAGGCTCAGCTCCGGGCAGGCGGAACTGAGCAGCGGTCCCAGGTGGTCGAGCCGGAATCCGTCCATGTCGTGGGTGACCATCCGGCCGCCGACACAGGGGGCGGCCTCCAGGACACTGACGCTCACCCCCGCCCGGTGCAGCTGATGGGCCGCCGACAGGCCGGCTGTCCCGGCCCCGATGATGATCACGTCTGCGTGATGTGCCGTGCCGATCACGTACCCCTCCCCGAGTCGGTGCGACTGGTGGGGGGCTCTTGCCCCCAACAGGCCCCCGGAATGCCCGAGTTCGGGTCGAGGCTAGGAGGATGGCCGATACGGGCGCAGCAGCGCGCGCACCGGGCACCGGGGCACGGGGTCGCACACCGGCGTCAGCGCAGCGCGGCCCGGATCGCCGCGTCGATGCCGGGGAACGCGAACGAGAACCCCGAGTCGAGCAGTTGACCGGGCAGTACCCGCTGGCTGCCCAGCACGTCCGTCGCGAAGCCGCCCAGCGCGACCCGCAGCGCGGGCGCCGGCGCGGTGAAGAGTGCCGGGCGGTGCAGCACCCGCCCCATCGCGGCCGTCACCTCCCTGTTGGTGACCGGGTCGGGGCCGGTCAGATTGACCGGGCCCGACAGCGCCGGGGTGTCGATGATGTGCCGCAGCGCCGCGATGTGGTCGTGCAGCGCGATGAAGCTCCAGAACTGCCGCCCGTTGCCGAGCCGTCCGCCCAGTCCCGCCTTGAACAGGGGGAACAGCCGCCCCCAGGCCCCGCCCTCCCGCGCGACGACCAGGCCCGTGCGCCCGAACACGGTCCGTACGCCCGCTTCCTGGGCGGCGGTCGCTGCCTCCTCCCACTCCACGCAGACGGACGGCAGGAAGCCCTCGCCGGGCGGAGCGCTCTCGTCGACCGCCCGGTCCCCGGTGTCGCCGTAGTAGCCGATCGCCGACCCGGACAACAGCAGTTTCGGCGGGGTGTCGAGGGAGGCGACGGCCTCGGCGATCGCCGCCGTGCCCAGCACCCGGCTCTCCCGGATCTCGCGCTTGTACGCCTCCGTCCAGCGGCGGTCACCGACTCCGGCGCCTGCCAGGTGGACGACGGCGTCACAGCCGACGAGCCCGGCCACGTCGACGTACTGGCGCTTGGGGTCCCACTCCACCTCGTCGCCCGCGGTGGCAGGCCGGCGCACCAGGCGGACCACCTCGTGCCCGTCGGTGAGGAGCGAACGCACCAGCGCCGCTCCGATGAGTCCGGTCGAACCGGTGACGGCGATACGGGAGTGCGGCATGGCCCCATCCTGCCTCAGCCGTGCTTCGCGACGCCGTGTTCCGGCCGCCCGTGGGGCGTCGCGATTCGAGAGAACGCGCTGACCGCAGGGGGTGGAGCGTGCCAGAGTGGAACGTATGCCCGAACTGCGCACGCGCCCCGTCCGTCACGCCGTCCTCGCCGACAACGAGGCGCTGGGAGAACTCGACCGGGCCACCTGGTCGACGCTGCACGCGGTGCAGCCGCAGCCCCAGCCCCCGTACGAGCCGTTCTTTGACGAGGGGCACCGGCCGGAGGACTTCCTCGTGGCGGAGGCGGAGGACACCGAGGGCCGGCCGGCCCTCGCCGGCTACATCCGGCTGGTCGCGCCCACCCCGCTCGCCTGCAACGCGCACGTGCGCCAGATACAGGGCCTCGCCGTGGCCGACTGGGCGCGCGGGCGGGGCGTCGCACGAGCCCTGCTGCACGCCTCGTTCGCCGAGGCGCGGCGCCAGGGCGCCAACCGCATCACCCTGCGGGTCCTCGGCCACAACACCCCGGCCCGCGCGCTGTACGCGGCTGAGGGCTTCGTGGTCGAGGGTGTACTCCCCGGCGAGTTCTTCCTCCACGGACGGTACGTCGACGACGTACTGATGGGCCGTTCGCTCGCGCCCTGAACATCCCCGGCCGCCCAGGATCATGGCGCCCGGCCCCCCTACAGGCCCTCGCGAGGCCCTTCGGCCTCAGGCCGGGCCGAAGCGGTCCCAGAGCGCGGGGAAGCGGGCGGCCAGCTGGGAGTCGTCCTCCAGGCCGAAGGGCACGCCCTCCGGCTCGGCCGACTGGGGCGGGACACCGAGGTCCGGCGTGACCACTCCGGTGAGCTGTTCGTACGCCTCGTCGGCGGCGTAACCGAGATCCTCACCGTCCCCGTCGAACTCCTCGTCGAAGTCGTCGAGGAGCTCGGCGAGGCTGTCCGGATCGTGCACCGCACCCTCGAAGACCTCCCGGCCCTGCCCGATCAGCCAGCAGCGGAAGTAGTCGAACGCGTCGTCGCTCGCCCCGCCGAGCAGCACCGCCGCCGCGCCCCACAGGTCCCAGCGGTACGCGCGGTTGTAGCGGGCCTCGAAATGCCGGGCGAAGTCCAGCACGGAGTCGGGGTCGAGCTGCACCAGCCGCTCGACGAGCAGATCGGCATGGTCCTCGGGGTCGCCATCGGCGGCCTCGCGGGTGCTGTCGATGATCTCCCAGAACTCCGTCTCGTCCATCACGGGTCAAGCATCGGCCTTGGCGACGGGCGACGCACGCGGAGACACCGAAATGAAGCCCTTCAGCCATAGAGATCGCGCATCCGTTCGGCCGCATCGGCGAACCGTGCGCGGAGTCCGGCCGGTTCGAGCACTTCCAGCTCCGGCCCGAGTCCCAGCAACTGGCCGTACGCGACGTCGAGCGACTCCACGGCGAGGGTGAGCGTGCGCCGGCCGTCGGGGCCGGGCGGCTCGGCGCGCTCCAGCGCCTCCCGGGCAGCCGCCCGGTCGCCGGTGTGCGCCAGCCGCCGGGCACCCGCCTCCGAGACGCGCACGGTCACCTCGGTGCGCAGGATCGACCGGGCGAACTGCTCCGAGCGCGCGTCCCAGAAGCCGGGCAGATCGAAGTCCTCGTCGCGGACGAAGCGCTCGTCGGTCACCGTGACGGCCGCGAACCGGTCGATCCGGTACACCCGGAAGCCGTCCTGTGCCCGCGCGCAGAGGTACCAGATGCCGCCCTTCAGGACGAGCCCGTACGGGGAGAGCTCCCGATCGGCCTCGTCCCGCGCACCGGCCCTGCGGTAGCGCGCCCTGACGATCCGGTCGTCCCAGACGGCCTCCGCGACGGCGGGCAGCAGCTCGGGCGTCACGGGCTCCTGGTACCAGCCCGGCGCGTCCAGGTGAAAGCGCTGAGCCGCGCTGGCAGAGGCGTCGCGGAGCGAGGGCAGCAGAGCCGCCGACACCTTCAGCCGGGCCGCGGACGCGGCGTCGTCGAGCCCCATCTCCCGCAGGGCGGACGGCAGGCCGGAGAGGAAGAGCGCCTCGGCCTCGTGCCGTGCCAGCCCGGTGAGCCGGGTCCGGTACCCCCCGACCAGCCGGTACCCGCCCGCCCGCCCCCGCTCCGCGTACACGGGCACCCCCGCCTCGGACAGCGCCTGGGCGTCCCGGGTGACGGTCCGCTCGGACACCTCCAGCTCCCGCGCCAGCTGTGCCGCGGTCATGGAGGGGCGGGACTGGAGCAGCAGCACCATTTTGATCAGACGGGCAGCACGCATGGGGCCATTGTGAGGGCGCCCCCGAACTGCGCCCCCATGGCCGGGCAGGCGCAAGAAAAGAGCCCTCGATCGCCGGGCAGGTTCGAAGGTTCGAGCCTGCCCGGCGATCGAGGGCGAAGGCGGCCAGGTCAGAGACCGTACCGCTCCCGTGCTTCCTTCACCGCCGACGCCGGTACCTCGCCGCGCCGCGCCAGCTGGGCCAGCGCCGCGACCGCGACCGACTGGGCGTCGACACCGAAGTGGCGGCGGGCCGCCTCACGCGTGTCGGAGAGACCGAAGCCGTCCGTGCCGAGCGAGGACCAGTCCTGCTCCACCCACTGGCTGATCTGGTCCGGAACCGCACGCATCCAGTCGCTGACGGCGAGCACGGGGCCCGGCGCACCGGACAGCGCCTGCGTCACGTACGGCACCCGCTGTTCGCCGTGCAGTATCGCCTCGTCGGCCAGCAGCGCCTCGCGGCGCAGCTCGCCCCACGAGGTCGCGGACCAGACGTCGGCCGTGACACCCCAGTCCGCGGCCAGCAGTTCCTGCGCCTCAAGGGCCCAGTGGATCGCCGTACCGGAGGCCAGCAGCTGGAGCCGCGGTGCGTCCGCGCCCGCGGGCGTGCCCTCCTTGAAGCGGTACAGGCCCTTGACGATGCCCTCCTCGACGCCTTCCGGCATCGCGGGCTGGCGCTTCGGCTCGTTGTAGACCGTCAGGTAGTAGAAGACGTCCTCGGCGTCGGGGCCGTACATCCGGCGCAGACCGTCCTTGACGATCACCGCCACCTCGTACGCGAACGCCGGGTCGTAGTTCAGCGAGGCGGGGTTCGTCGACGCGATGAGGTGCGAATGGCCGTCCGCGTGCTGGAGGCCCTCTCCCGTCAGCGTCGTCCGGCCGGCCGTCGCACCGACGATGAAGCCCTTGCCGAGCTGGTCGGCGAGCTGCCACATCTGGTCGCCGGTCCGCTGCCAGCCGAACATCGAGTAGAAGATGTAGAACGGGATCATCGTCTCGCCGTGCGTCGCGTACGACGTCGACGCGGCGATGAAGTCCGCCATGGCACCGGCCTCGGTGATCCCCTCGTTGAGGATCTGGCCGTCCTTGGCTTCCTTGTAGTACATCAGCTGGTCGCGGTCGACCGGCTCGTACGTCTGGCCCAGCGGCGAGTAGATGCCCGCCGACGGGAACAGCGACTCCATGCCGAACGTGCGCGCCTCGTCCGGGACGATCGGCACCCAGCGCCTGCCGGTCTGCTTGTCCCGCATCAGGTCCTTGGCCAGGCGTACGAACGCCATGGTGGTGGCCATCTCCTGCTTGCCGGACCCCTTGTACAGAGCCTGGAACGCGCGCTCCTCCGGCTCCGGCAGTGCCACCGCGTGCACCCGGCGTGCCGGTGCGGGGCCGCCGAGCGCGGCGCGGCGCTCCTGGAGGTAGCGGACCTCGGGGGAGTCCGCGCCCGGGTGGCCGTACGGCACGAGGCCGTCGGTGAAGGCGCTGTCCGGGATCGGCAGACCGAGGAGTTCGCGCATGTCCTTGAACTCGTCGACCGACAGCTTCTTCATCTGGTGGTTGGCGTTCTTGGACTCGAAGCCCTTGCCGAGCGTGTAGCCCTTCACCGTCTGCGCGAGGATCACGGTCGGCGCGCCCTTGTGCTCGACGGCCGCCTTGTACGCCGCGTAGACCTTGCGGGCCTCGTGGCCGCCGCGCGAGGTGTAGAAGCACTCGGCGATCTTCGCGTCGGTGAGCAGTCCGGCCAGCTCGGCGAGCGCGGGCTCGGCGCCGAAGAAGTGCTCGCGGATGTAGGCGACGTCGCGGGTGGCGTACGTCTGGAACTGCGCGTCCGGGACCTCCCGGAGCCTGCGTATCAGCGCACCGGAGGTGTCCAGCTGGAACAGCTCGTCCCAGGCGTTGCCCCAGAGCGTCTTGACGACGTTCCAGCCGGCTCCGCGGAACGCGCCCTCCAGCTCCTGGACCACGCGGAAGTTGGCGCGGACCGGGCCGTCGAGACGCTGCAGGTTGCAGTTGATGACGAAGGTCAGGTTGTCGAGCTGCTCACGGGCCGCGAGGGCGAGGGCGGCGGTCGACTCGGGCTCGTCCATCTCGCCGTCGCCCAGGAAGGCCCAGACGTGCGAGTTCGACGTGTCCTTGATGTTGCGGTTGGCCAGATAGCGGTTGAAGCGCGCCTGGTAGATGGCCGAGAGCGGGCCGAGGCCCATCGACACGGTGGGGAACTCCCACAGCCAGGGAAGCCGCCGCGGGTGCGGGTAGGAGGGCAGGCCCTCGCCGCCCGCCTCCTGGCGGAACTTGTCGAGCTGCTGCTCGCTGAGCCGGCCGTCCAGGAAGGCGCGGGCGTAGATGCCGGGGGAGGCGTGGCCCTGGATGTAGAGCTGGTCGCCTGAGCCGTCCCCCTCCTTGCCGCGGAAGAAGTGGTTGAAGCCGGTCTCGTACAGCCAGGCGGCCGACGCGAAGGTGGCGATGTGGCCGCCGACGCCGTAGCGGGCGCCACGGGTCACCATGGCCGCCGCGTTCCAGCGGTTCCACGCGGTGATGCGGGACTCCATCTCCAGGTCACCGTCGAAGGCGGGCTCCGCGGCGGTCGGGATGGAGTTGACGTAATCGGTCTCCAGCAGCTTGGGCAGCGCGAGACCGGCACCCTCGGCGTGCTGGAGCGAGCGCCGCATGAGGTACGCGGCCCGGTGCGGGCCGGCGGCCTTGGTGACGGCATCGAGGGAGGCCGCCCATTCAGCGGTCTCCTCGGGGTCACGGTCCGGGAGCTGGTCGAGCTCGCTCGGAAGCTTTCCTACGGGGTCGGTCATGATCGCCGCCTTCCGGAGAGGAGGGGGGTGGAGAAGGCCCTGGCTGGCAGGACAGGGCGATGGGGCCGGTGGGCCCGCGGAGTGAACTGTAGAGCGCTGATCGATGATCGATCAAAGGGTTGAAGGGCAAAACTTCTCGATATGAAGAAAGTGGCATTCGGTGCCTCGAAACAGGGCACGCAGTGACGTCACAAATAGGATAAAAACGGCGCTCGACTGTGCAGGCGAGCGCCGGGTGCTACAGATGGGCAAGGGGGTCACGCACGAGGCGCGCAGCCGAGGACGTGTGCCTTGACCAGGGCGCCGATCTGCGGGTCCTTCCGCAGGAACGCCTCGATGAGCGCCTCGTGCTCCTCCGCGTACGACTTCTGCACCGTGCCGAGCCACCGGATCGACAGGGCGGTGAACACCTCGATGCCCAGGCCCTCCCAGGTGTGCAGGAGCACGGCGTTGCCCGCGGCCCGCACCATCTCCCGGTGGAAGGCCACGGTGTGCCGCACCTGGGCCTCGCCGTCGGCCAGCCGGTCCGCCTCGTACAGGGCCGTCACATGGGGCGCCAGCGCCGAGCAGTCGTCCCCGAGGCGGGGGGCCGCCAGCTCTGCCGCGATCTGCTCCAGGCCCGCACGTACGGGGTAGCTCTCCTCCAGGTCGGCCGCCGTCAGATTCCGCACCCGTACGCCCTTGTTGGGCGCCGACTCGATCAGGCGGAGGGTCTCCAGCTCGCGCAGGGCCTCCCGTACGGGGGTCTGGCTCACCTCCAGCTCGGTCGCGATGCGGCGCTCCACGATCCGCTCGCCCGGCTTCCAGCGCCCGCTGACGATCCCGTCCACGATGTGCTCGCGGATCTGTTCGCGCAGCGAGTGGACGACGGGCGGGGTCATGAGGGGCTCCTTCTGAGCAATCCGGCGCTGCCTGCACCACGCGGCCACCTGGGCGACCGCTGGTGTCTAGACAATACGGCGGCGCCCCCGGCCGGAAGTGATCCGGACGGGGGCGCCGCTGGTGAGGCTGGTTACAGGCGCGTCGCTCAGAGGCCGAGCTCGACCTCGAACTCACCGGCTTCCAGGATCGCCTTGACCGTCGTCAGGTAACGGGCGGCGTCCGCGCCGTCCACCAGACGGTGGTCGTAGGAGAGCGAGAGGTACGTCATGTCGCGCACCGCGATCGTCTCGCCGAGGTCCGGGTGGTTGATGACCACCGGACGGCGGACCGTGGCACCGATGCCCAGGATGGCTGCCTGGTTCGGGGGCACGATGACGGTGTCGAACAGCGCACCGCGCGAACCGGTGTTGCTGATCGTGAAGGTGGCACCGGACATGTCGTCCGGGGTCAGACCGCCGCCGCGGGCCTTGCCGGCCAGCTCGAAGGTCTTCTTCGCGATACCGGCGATGTTCAGGTCGCCCGCGCCCTTGATGACCGGGGTCATCAGGCCCTTCTCGGCGTCCACGGCGATGCCGATGTTCTCCGAGTCGAAGTACGTGATGGTGCCTTCGTCCTCGTTGATCCGGGCGTTGACGACCGGGTGGGCCTTCAGCGCCTGGGCCGCGGCCTTCACGAAGAAGGGCATCGGGGACAGCTTGACGCCCTCGCGGGCGGCGAAGGAGGCCTTCGCCTGGTTGCGCAGCTTCATCAGCTTCGTGATGTCGACCTCGAGCACCGAGGTCAGCTGGGCCTGCGAGTGCAGGGCCTTCATCATGTTGTCGCCGATGACCTTGCGCATACGGGTCATCTTGACCGTCTGGCCGCGCAGCGGGGACGTCTCGAGCTTCGGCGCCTTGGCGGCCGGAGCTGCGGCGGCCGGAGCCGGAGCGGCAGCGGCGGCCTTGGCGGCCTCCGCGGCGGCGACGACGTCCTGCTTGCGGATACGGCCACCGACACCGGTGCCCTTGACCGCGCCCAGGTCGACGCCGTTCTCGGCGGCGAGCTTGCGGACCAGCGGCGTGACGTACGCGCCGTCGTCACCGGAAGGCGCGGCCGGTGCGGCCGGTGCCGGGGTGACGGGTGCCGGAGCGGCGGCCGGAGCCGGAGCCGCGGCGGCGGGCGCCGCCGGAGCGGGCGCGGGAGCCGGGGCAGCCGGAGCTGCCGGGGCCGGAGCTGCGGCGGCGGGCGCCGGAGCCGGGGCGGCCGGAGCCGGGGCCGGAGCAGCGGCAGGAGCCGGAGCGGCGGGGGCCGGGGCGGCCGCCGGAGCGGCACCCGGGGCACCGATGACGGCGAGCTTCGCGCCCACCTCGGCGGTCTCGTCCTCGCCGACGACGATCTCCAGCAGCACGCCGGAGACCGGGGCCGGGATCTCGGTGTCGACCTTGTCCGTGGAGACCTCGAGGAGGGGCTCGTCCTCGGTGACCTCCTCGCCGACCTGCTTCAGCCAGCGGGTGACGGTGCCCTCGGTGACGCTCTCGCCGAGCGCCGGAAGGGTGACGTCGGTGCCGGATGCGGCAGCGGCCGGAGCGGCGGCGGGAGCCTCGGCCGCGGGGGCCTCGGCAGCCGGAGCGGCGGCGGGCGCGCCCGAACCGTCGTCGATGACGGCCAGCTCGGCGCCGACCTCGACGGTCTCGTCCTCGGCGACCTTGATGGACGACAGGATGCCGGAGGCGGGCGCCGGGATCTCGGTGTCGACCTTGTCGGTCGAGACCTCGAGCAACGGCTCGTCGGCCTCGACGCGCTCGCCCTCGGCCTTCAGCCAACGGGTGACAGTGCCCTCGGTGACGCTCTCGCCGAGCGCCGGAAGGGTTACGGAAACCGACATGGTTTCAGTTGCTCCTTACGAAAGTGCGGAAGTGGTCGGTCGTCTCGTCGCGCCCGTTCGACCGGGTCAGTCGTGGGAGTGGAGGGGCTTGCCGGCCAGGGCCAGGTGAGCCTCGCCGAGCGCCTCGCTCTGCGTCGGGTGGGCGTGGATGAGCTGCGCGACCTCGGCGGGCAGCGCCTCCCAGTTGTAGATCAGCTGTGCTTCGCCGACCTGCTCGCCCATACGGTCACCGACCATGTGGACGCCGACCACGGCACCGTCCTTGACCTGGACGAGCTTGATCTCGCCCGCGGTCTTCAGGATCTTGCTCTTGCCGTTGCCCGCGAGGTTGTACTTGAGGGCGACGACCTTGTCCGCACCGTAGATCTCCTTGGCCTTGGCCTCGGTGATGCCGACGGAGGCGACCTCGGGGTGGCAGTACGTCACCTTCGGCACGCCGTCGTAGTCGATCGGCACGGTCTTGAGACCGGCCAGCCGCTCCGCCACGAGGATGCCCTCGGCGAAGCCGACGTGCGCGAGCTGAAGGGTCGGGGCCAGGTCGCCCACGGCCGAGACCGTCGGGACGTTGGTCCGCATGTACTCGTCGACGAGGACGTAGCCGCGGTCCATCGCGACGCCGGCCTCCTCGTAGCCCAGACCCTGCGAGACCGGACCACGGCCGATGGCGACCAGAAGCACCTCGGCCTCGAAGGTCTTGCCGTCGGCGAGGGTCACGCGGACCCCGTCCTGCGTGTACTCGGCCTTGTCGAAGAAGGTGCCGAGGTTGAACTTGATGCCGCGCTTGCGGAACGCGCGCTCAAGAAGCTTCGAGCTGTTCTCGTCCTCGACCGGGACGAGGTGCTTCAGGCCCTCGACGATGGTGATGTCGGTGCCGAAGGACTTCCACGCCGAGGCGAACTCGACGCCGATGACGCCGCCGCCCAGGACGATCGCGGACTTCGGGACACGGTCGAGCTTCAGCGCGTGGTCCGAGGAGATGATGCGGTTGCCGTCGATCTCCAGGCCCGGCAGCGACTTCGGCACGGAGCCGGTCGCCAGCAGGACGTGGCGGCCGGTGACGCGCTCGCCGTTCACGTCGACGGAGGTGGGGGAGGAGAGCCGCCCCTCACCCTCGATGTAGTGCACCTTGCGCGAGGCGATGAGTCCCTGCAGACCCTTGTACAGGCCCGAGATGACCTCGTCCTTGTACTTGTGGACGGCCTCGATGTCGATGCCCTCGAAGGTGGCCTTCACGCCGAACTGACCGGCCTCGCGGGCCTGGTCGGCGATCTCGCCGGCGTGCAGCAGCGCCTTCGTGGGGATGCAGCCGTTGTGCAGGCAGGTGCCGCCGACCTTGCCCTTCTCGATCAGGGCGACTTCCAGACCCAGCTGCGCTCCGCGAAGGGCCGCGGCGTACCCGCCGCTACCACCGCCGAGGATCACTAGGTCGAAAACGGTGCTGGCGTCGTTCGCCACGTCACGTCCTCCATGCATGTGCGCCGTACGCCGGGGCCCCGTCGCTGGGGTGTGACCGGCCGGTCGGCTGGTGTTCGGCCGCTTTGTCTTTCGGCCCTGTGGTGGGGGCCCTGTCCTGCCGAGAACCCATCTTCGCACTTGTTGACGGCGGGCGGGACGCGGGGCCCGGGTCGGAGGCGGATGATCAGCCGCCTCCGGGGGTTACTGCTGCGTACAAAAAATGGGTGAGGCCTTCCGGCGCCCCTGCGTGAACGCGTACGGCCCCGGACGTATGCCCGGGGCCGACGTCACGGAGGACCGGGTCAGCCGAGGTCGCCGGCGGCGGTGTGCTCCGCCAGCGCGACCAGGGTGCGGACCGCGGAACCGGTGCCGCCCTTCGGCGTGTAGCCGTAGGGTGCGCCCTCGTGGAAGGCGGGGCCCGCGATGTCCAGGTGCGCCCAGGCGATGCCCTCGCCCACGAACTCCTGGAGGAACAGACCGGCGACCAGGCCGCCGCCCATGCGCTCGCCCATGTTGGCGATGTCGGCGGTCGGGGACTCCATGCCCTTGCGCAGGTCGGCGGGGAGCGGCATCGGCCACGAGGCCTCGCCGACCTCCTCGGCGATCTCGTGGATGGAGGTGCGGAAGGCGTCGTCGTTCGCCATGATGCCGAACGTGCGGTTGCCCAGGGCGAGGACCATCGCGCCGGTCAGGGTGGCGACGTCGACGATGGCGTCCGGGTTCTCCTCGGAGGCGCGGGTCAGCGCGTCGGCGAGGACGAGCCGGCCCTCGGCGTCCGTGTTCAGGACCTCGACGGTCTTGCCGCTGTACATGCGCAGGACGTCACCGGGGCGGGTGGCGTTGCCGGACGGCATGTTCTCGGCGAGCGCGAGCCAGCCGGTGACGTTGACCCGGAGGCCGAGACGGGCGGCGGTGACGACGGCCGCGAACACGGCGGCGGCGCCGCTCATGTCGCACTTCATCGTCTCGTTGTGGCCGGCCGGCTTGAGCGAGATGCCGCCCGAGTCGTAGGTGATGCCCTTGCCCACGAGGGCCAGGGTCTTCTCCGCCTTGGGGTGCGTGTAGGCGAGCTTCACGAGACGGGGGCCGTGGGCCGAGCCCTGGCCGACGCCCAGCAGACCGCCGAAGCCGCCCTTCACGAGGGCCTTCTCGTCGAGCACCTGCACCTTGATGCCGTGCTCCTTGCCCGCGGCGGTGGCCACGGCGGCGAAGGACTCGGGGTACAGGTCGTTCGGCGGGGTGTTGACCAGGTCGCGGGCGCGGTTGATCTCCTCGACGAGCGCGGTGGCGCGCTCGGCGGCGGCCTTGAACGCCTTGTCGCGCGGCTTGGTGCCGAGCAGGGCCACCTCGGCGAGCGGCAGCTTCGGGCCCTTGTTCTTGGCGCCCTTGGGGGCGAGCGAGTTCTCGCCGCCCTGGTAGGCGGTGAAGGCGTACGCGCCCAGGAGCGCGCCCTCGGCGACCGCGCCGGCGTCCTCGACGGACGTGACGGGGAGCGCGAAGCCGGCCTTCTTGGAACCGGCCAGCGCGCGGGCGGCGGAGCCCGCGGCCTTGCGCAGCGTCTCGGGGTCGAACGCGTCGTCCTTGTCCGGGACCGTACCGAGGCCGACCACGATGACGACCGGGGCCTTGAGGCCGGCCGGCGCGGGGAGCTTGGTCACTTCGCCCTCGGCACCGGAGGCACCCAGGGTCTCCAGGACGGCGGCGAGCTTTCCGTCGAACGCCTTGTCCACGGCCTCGGCGCCCGGCGCGAGGACCAGGTCCCCAGACTTGGATCCAGCGCCCTTGGCGACGCCGACGACGAGAGCGTCGGCGCGCAGCGTCGCCGCACCGGCAGTGCTGAGAGTGAGAGCAGTCACGGTGGTGAAATCTCGCTTCCGTTGAGTTCTGTTGTCGGTCGAGGGGTGGGCCGACCGTGCCCGGCGCATCGTAGACGGCGCCGCAATGTGCCGGGAATGAGCCTACGCGCGCCTTTCCTGTTGCCTCACAGCGGCGGGCCGTCCCCGGCCCCGCCCGGGTGTACGCGCGTCCGCCGGGCGGCCGGGTCCGGCACGAAGGGGCCGCGCCGGTAGGGTCGTTGCCGGGGCCGGCTCGAACAGGGGGAGAACGATGCGGTGGCAGGGCCGGGTCCGAGGTACGCGGCCGTGGGCGCCGCCGTCCGCCGCCGTACCGATTCTGTTGCTTCTGCTCGCCGCCTGCACCTCGGCGCCGCCGACCCCGCCGCAGTCCTCGCCGCCGCCCTCCCCGGCCGCATCCTCGGCGGACCCCTCCGCCTCCGGACGACGGGACCCGGGTGCGTACTGGCGCCCCGAGCCCGGCACCGACTGGCAGTGGCAGCTCTCCGGGAAGCTCGACACCTCGGTGGACGCGCCGGTCTATGACATCGACGGCTTCGAGAACGGTGCGGCGCAGGTGGCGGAACTGCACCGCCGGGACCGCAAGGTCATCTGCTACCTCTCCACCGGCGCCTGGGAGGAGTTCCGCCCGGACGCCGGGAAGTTCCCGGCGGCGGTGCTCGGCAAAGGCAACGGCTGGAAGGGCGAGCGCTGGCTGGACATCCGCCGCACCGACGTCCTGGAGCCGCTGATGGACGCACGGATCGCGATGTGCGCGAAGAAGGGCTTCGACGCGGTGGAGCCGGACAACATGGACGCCTACCTCAACCCGTCCGGCTTTCCGCTCACCGCCGACGACCAGCTGCGCTACAACCGGCTGATCGCCCGCCTCGCCCACGGGCACGACCTCTCGGTGGGACTGAAGAACGACCTGGACCAGATCCCGGAGCTGGAGCCCGACTTCGACTTCGCGGTCAACGAGCAGTGCGCCCAGTACGAGGAGTGCGACGCCGTCTCCCCGTTCATCGAGGCGGGCAAGGCGGTCCTCCACGCGGAGTACGAGCTGGAGCCGGCCGAGTACTGCGCCCAGTCACGGCGGCTGAAGCTGAGCTCCCTGCGCAAGGAGTACGCACTCGACCCCTGGCGCGAGACCTGCGCGGGGAGCTAGAACGCCAGCACCACCAGCGCCGCCGTCGCGGCCGTCTCCTCCAGCGCCCCGAACACATCCCCCGTCACCCCGCCGAAGCGCCGTACACAGTGCCGCAGCAGCAGGTGGGCGACGCCCAGGGCGACGACCACGGCCAGGGCGTGGTGCGCCGCCCCGTAACCGCCCAGCAGGGCCCCCGCGCCCGCACAGGCCACGACGGCCAGGACGGCCACGGCCGCCGCACCGCCGCGGGGGACCGTTCCCGCCACCGCCGCCCCCAGGCCCTCGGGCCGGGCCGGCGGGACGCCCTGACGGGACGCCAGGGTGAGCGCCAGCCGGGCGGCGACCGCGGCCACCACCGCCCCGGCGGCGCCGTGCGCCCAGCTCTGCCCGAACAGCTCGAAGAGGGCGGCGACCTGTGCCAGCAGGACGAGGAGCAGGGTGATGACACCGAACGGACCAATGTCCGACTGCTTCATGACGCGCAGCGCCTCCCCGGCGGGCTTCGCGCTGCCGAGGCCGTCCGCCGTGTCCGCGAGGCCGTCCAGGTGCAGCCCCCGGGTGACGGCCGCCGGTACGGCGACGGAGACCACCGCGGCGAGCAGGGGCCCCGAACCCAGCAGCAGCGACAGGGCGCCCGGCACGGCTGCGAGCAGGCCCACCAGGAGCCCGGCGAGGGGGGCGCACATCATGCCGGCGCGGGCGGTCTCGCGGTCCCAGCGGGTCACGCGGACGGGGAGCGCGGTGAGGGTGCCGAAGGCGAAACGCAGGCCGTGGCTGTTCAGGGAGGTCACCGCGCGCAGGCTAGCCGGTGCCCGTCGACGATAGATTGGGCAAATCGCCTCAAATGTATCTGATGTGACTTATCGGGAGTGGGTGGCATGGGTCACTGGTTGCACCAGAACTTCGTCGAGCCGGGCAAGCTTCCGATGCTTCTCGCCCTGACCGCCTTCGTGCTGACGTTCGCCATCACTCGGATGATCACCCGGCTGATCCGTGCGGGGAAGGGCCCCTTCCGCAACGTCACGCCCGGGGGCGTGCACGTCCATCACGTGGTGCCCGGGGTGGTGCTCACCGTGCTCGGCGGCTTCGGCGCGGTCGCCAGCGGCCGGCATGGTTTCGGGGCCTCGCTCTGCGCGGTGATCTTCGGCGTGGGCGCGGGCCTGGTACTCGACGAGTTCGCGCTGATCCTGCACCTGGACGACGTGTACTGGACCGAACAGGGCCGCCAGAGCGTGGAGGTCGTCGTCCTCACCGCCGCGCTCGTGGGGCTCTTCCTCGGCGGCTTCTCGCCGCTCGGGGTGGACGAGCTCAGCGACGACGAGCAGCAGGGCCGGCTGAGCATCGTCACGACGCTCGTCGTCAACTTCGCCTTCGTACTGATCGCCCTGTTCAAGGGCAAGGTGCGCATGGCGGTACTCGGCGCGCTGATTCCGTTCGTCGCCCTGGTGGGCGCGGTGAGGCTGGCCCGCCCGACCTCACCGTGGGCGAAGCGGTTCTACCGGAACCGGCACCGGGCCAGATCGAAAGCGGTGCTGCGCGCCTATCACCACGACCGGCGCTGGGCCGGTCCGCGCCGCCGCTTCCAGGACCTGATCGGCGGCGCTCCCGACCGGACCCCGCTCCCCACCGCCAAACCCTGACCGCCGCACGCCGGGTCAGGCGCCGGCCTTCTCGTCGACGGATCCAGCGTGCTCGGCGGCCTCACCGGTCTCACCGGTCTCGGGGTCCTCCTCGACCTCGTCGGCCGCCTTCTCCTCCGCACGCTCCGGCAGTTCGGCCGCCAGCGCCGCCGCGGCCTGAACCAGGGGAAGCGCGAGGATCGCCCCGCTGCCCCCGCCCACGGTCACCCCGTGATCGAGCAGCGGTGTGAGTGCCATCCGGTCCAGCGCCTTGGCCTGCGCCGGCTCGCCGCTCGCCTGACCCGCCAGCCACCAGTCCGGTGCCCGGAACGCGGCCCGCTGCGCCACCAGGGCGCAGGCCGACCCGACGACACCGTCCAGGATCACCGGCATCCGGCGGACCGCGCTCTGCAGCAGGAAGCCCGTCATCGCCGCCAGGTCGGCCCCGCCGACCGCGGCCAGCAGCTCCAGCTGATCGCCCAGCACCGGCCGCGCCCTGCGCAGTGCGTCACGGATCGCGGCGCACTTGCGCATCCACGCCAGGTCGTCGATCCCGGTGCCGCCGCGGCCGGTGACCACCGAGGCGTCCGTGCCGCACAGGGCGGCGATCAGGACGGCGGCCGACGTGGTCCCGCCGACACTCAGATCACCGAGCACCACCAGGTCCGTGCCGGAGTCGGCCTCCTCGTCGGCGATCGCCATGCCCAGCCGTACGGCCTGCTCGGCCTCCTCGGCCGTCATCGCGTCCTCGACGTCGATGCGCCCGCTTCCGCGCCGCACCCGGTGCCGTACGACGGATTCGGGCAGCAGCCCGGGATCACAGTCGAGGCCGGCGTCGACGACCCGTACGGGAACCGAGAAGCGGCGGGCCAGTACGGCGACGGGGCTCGCACCGTCCAGCGTGTCCCGGACGAGCTCGTACGCGGTGCCCGCGGCGCGGCCCGAGACATCCAGCGCCGCCACCCCGTGGTCCGCGGCGAAGACGACCACGCGTGGCTGCTCCACCGGCCTGACCGGTACGGCCTGCTGGGCTGCGGAGAGCCATTCGCCCAGCTCGTCGAGGCGCCCGAGCGCTCCGGGCGGCACGCTCAGCCGCTCCCGCCGTTCCTCGGCGTCGCGCCGTACGCCGCCGTCGGGGCGTTCGATCAGGTCGGAGAAGTCGTCCAGATTCACGGGGGTCTGCCTCGCGGGGTCGGTACGTGATGGCCCGGGAACCCGGCGGCGGGCTCCCCGACGGAACAGTACCCGGGGTCATTCTGACCCTCCGTCAGACGGGCGCCCCCGGATCACCCCGGAGCACCAGCACCTGCCCGGCGACCACCATCAGCACGTGCTCGCACTCCGCGGCGAAGGCGGCGTTCAACCGCCCCAGCTCGTCCCGGAAGCGCCGCCCGGAGGCCGTCGCGGGGACCACCCCCGAACCCACCTCGTTCGTCACCGCCACCACGGTCCGCCGGGTCCCGCGCACCGCGCGCACCAGCTCCGCGACCCGCGCCCGCAAGGCCTCCTCCCCGCTCCCCGCCCATGTCGCGTCGTCCCAGGCCCCCACCCGGTCCATGGCATCCGTCAGCCAGAGCGCCAGACAGTCGATCAACAGCGGGGGACCGTCGGCCGCCAGCAGTTCCGCCAGTTCGCAGGTCTCCTCCGTACGCCACGCGGCCGGTCTGCGCTCCCGGTGCAGCCCGACCCGCGCCGCCCATTCCGCGTCCCCGTCCCGGCCGCCGCCGGTCGCCACGTACACGACCTCGGGGAAGGTCTCCAGCCGCTGTTCGGCCTCCAGGGACTTGCCCGACCGTGCGCCACCGGTCACCAGCGTGCGTCGCGGGACATCGGGCACCGCGTGGTACTCGCCCACCACCAGCGTCGTCCCGTCCGGCACGGCCCGCGCCCCGGACGCGGCGAGCCGCCGGTCCAGGGCGACGCCGGGCGCCGCGTCGTGGTCCAGATGGACGGCGATCACCTCGGTCGTCGGGCCGATCGCCTCCACCGCCCGCAGGCGGGCCACCGCGTCGGGCCGACCGATCACGTCGCCCACCACCATGTCGTACGGCTCGGCGGCCCGGTCGGCGAGCCCGCTGGGAGCGGCGCCCGGCGGCAGGTACAGCAGCCGCTCGCCCTCCGGTGACGTCACCTCGTAACCGGTCCCCGGAGCGTCCATCGCCACCGCCCGCACCCGGTGGCCGCTGATCAGCGTCAACACCTGACCGTCCGGCACCCGGCCGGCCGACGGCAGCCCCGCAGGCAGTTCGAGGGCCGGCCCGTCATGGGGATGGGTGAGCAGCACCTGGCGTACGGCGGTGAGCGAATGTCCCGCCCGGGCGGCGGCGAGCACGGCCCCCGGGGTCAGGTCCAGCAGCAGCGCGTCGTCCACCAGGAGCGCGGTCGCGGCACGCGCACGCACACCGCGGGCCGAGGCGCAGGCCGCGCAGGGGCATTCGGGCCGCGGCAGCCCGTCGGGGGCTCCGGTGCCGAGCAGAGTCAGTTCCACGTACTGATCTTCCCCCGTCCGGGCACCCCGTGCGCGCCCGGGACAGGCACTAGGCTCTGGGCAGCAACGTGACCCAGGAGGCGGACATGGCGTGGACGTGGCGGTTCGAGAAGTCCGACGGTACGGAGACGGAGCCGGCTCTGACGCCGGACGAGTTCACGACCCAGGGCGATGCGGAGTCCTGGATCGGTGAGTTCTGGAAGGAGCTTCTGGAGGGCGGGGCGGAACAGGTCACGCTCTTCGAGGACACGACGAAGATCTACGGTCCGATGAGCCTCTCGGCAGACCAGGCCTGACGCTCCGTCCCCGTACCCGGCCGCCGGACAGACCCGGTCCACGGGCCTGCCCGGCGGTCGAGGGGACATCGGGGGGGCGAGGGACAGGCCCTCCTTGATCCGGCCTGATCCGAACGGCAGGCCCTAGATCTCGCCCAGCGTGACCTCGGCCGTCTTCTGCGTGTCGTCGCGCTGGTACGTCACGGTGACCTTCTGGCCGGGTTCGTCGTCCGCCAGAGCCTCCGACAGCGAGGTGATCGTCGTGACCTCGGTGTCGCCGATCTTCGTGATGATGTCTCCGGCCCGGAGCCCCGCCTTGTCGGCGGCTCCGCCCTCGGTCACGCTGACCAGCGCGACTCCGGCCGGCCGGTAGTCGTCGTCGACGACCGTGCGCCCGGTGATGTTCAGGGCCGCCCGGCCCGAGTCGGTGACCCTGCCGTCCTTGATGATCTGGTCGGCGACCGTTCGCACCATGGAGACCGGAATCGCGAATCCGATCCCCGGCGCCGGGCTGTCACCCATCCGCGAGTCGGTCGCCGCCAGGGTCGGGATGCCGATCACCTCGCTGTCGAGGTTCACGAGCGCGCCGCCGCTGTTGCCCGGGTTGATCGCCGCCGAGGTCTGCACCATGTTGGCGATGGTCGCCCCGGTGCCGCCGCCCGCACCGCTCTCGGTGACGGTCCGGCCGAGGGCCGAGACGATGCCCTGGGTGACGCTGCTGGACAGGCCGAGCGGTGAACCCATCGCCATCACGATCTGCCCCACCGCCACCTTGTCGGAGTCACCGAACTTCGCGGCCTTCAGCCCGTCGGGCATCTCGTCGAGCTTGAGGACGGCGAGGTCCTGCTGCGGATACGCCGAGACCAGGGAGGCGCCCAGCACCTCCCCGCCGGTGGCGACGGTGACCTTGAAGGCCTTCCCGTCGCCGACCACATGGGCGTTGGTGACGATGTGGCCGTCGGAGTCGTAGACGATGCCGGAGCCCAGGCCGCCCGCCGCGTCGATCTGCACGACGGACGGCAGGACGTTCTTGATGACGGTCTGGTAGTCGTCCTGCAGATCGTTCGTCGCCCGGGACACCGGGCCCTGCCGTGCCGGGTCCGACGGGGTGGCTTCGGGCGCGGCGGAGCCGGACTCCGGGCCGGAGCAGCCACTCGCCAGGGCGATCACGCAGACGCCGGCGGTCAGGGAGAGCAGCAGCCGGCCGCGGGAGGGGGATACACGCATGTCCGGAGTATCACCGGCGCCCCGGCGCGAGGGCCTGCGCTGATACGCCGGCCGGGTGCACGGCGCCTGCCCGGCACCGCCACCCCCCGGGCCGCTCCGGAAGCGTCAGCCGCGTACGCCGCAGAGGTGCAGCAGCGCCGCCACCCGGCGGTACGGATCGGTCCGTCCGGCCCGGTCCTCGGCGTCCATCAGCCGGGCCAGTTCCGCCGGGGCCGGCAGTTCCGCGTCGTTGCTCACGTTGTCGCAGAACACCCGCACCCCGTACCAGGCGTGCAGCGGCGCGGCGATCCCGGCGAGCGTGGCGGTCAGGGCGGCGAGGTGATCGGCCCGCACCGTGACGCCGATCCGGTTGGTGTACGTGTCCGTGTCGAACGCGGCGAGCGCCCCGTCGAAGTCCCCGGCGGTCCCGGGCCTCATCGCCAGCGCGTCCGCGTTCCGCACGAGCAGCGAGAGGAGCCCCCCGGACGCCAGCATCCGGGCGAGGCCCGCCAGCATCGGATCGGGCTCCTGGACGTACATGAGCACGCCGTGGCACAGCACCACGTCGAAGCTTCCGGGCAGGAAGTGGACCCCGGTCTCCTGGCCGTCGCCCTCGATCAGCCGGACCCGCTCACGGATACCCTCGGGCTCCCCCGCGAGCGCTTCACGGGCGGCCGCCAGCATCGTGCCGTCGGGCTCCAGCCCGGTCACGGAGTGACCGGCCCGGGCCAGGCGCAGGGCCTGGGTGCCCTGCCCCAGGCCGACGTCGAGCACCCGCAGGCGCTGTCCCACCGGGAAGCGCGCGGCTATCTGCTCGTCCAGCTGCCGGGCGACGAGCTCCTGGCGGACCGCGTTACGCAGTCCGCCGAGACCCCTCATCCACGCCGGAGCGGCCCCCGTGAAGCCGGAGGCCGCGCTCAGGGCCGCTCTCCGCGCTTGACCTGCGGCTTGGGAAGCCGCAGTCGGCGCATCTGGAGCGTACGCATCAGGCCGTACGCGACGGCGCCGCGCTTCGGGGTGTCGGGGAAGCGCTCCCGCAGCTGCTTCTTGAGCCGGAACGCCAGACCGATCGAGTCGACGACGATCAGCACGATCACGCCGAGCCAGAGCAGCAGGGAGATGTTCTGGATGTTCTGGATCTGGATCACGCTGAGAATCAGGATGATCACTGCCAGCGGCAGGAAGTACTCGGCGATGCAGAAGCGCGAGTCCACGAAGTCACGGACGAAGCGCCGGACCGGCCCCTTGTCACGCGGCGGCAGATAGCGCTCGTCGCCGGTGGCGAGGGCCTCGCGCTGCTTGGCCAGATCGGTACGCCTCGCTTCGCGCTGGCGCTTCATGGCCTCCTTGCGGTCGGTCGGCGTACTGGAGGCACGACGCCGCTGCGTCTGGGCCTCGCTGCGCTTGGGGGTGGGGCGACCCTTGGGGGACTGGGGGTCGCGGGGCTGCTTGGAGAGGTCCGCCGTCACCTTGCCGGTGGGGGCCTTCTCGTCCTTGGAGGAACGGCTACGGAACACAAAACCCAAGGGTACGGGGTCGATCGTGAGGAGTCCCGACCGGTCGGGAACGATCCGGCAACGGCCCGCGTCCTTAAAGGCATCCCGACAGGGGCAGAACGGACGGTGCCGTGCGTTTCCCTGACGGTCACCTACTCCCTGCGCGGGAGTGGTGACCAGCGGCAGTCGTCCTTGGGGAGGAGCACATCCGTGCTCCGACAGTGCGGTAATAGAGACAGGGCCCGTACTGTGGGTTCTGTTGGAGTGCCGGAGCTCAGTCCGTCAGAAGGGGGCGCGCGAAGCCCATGAGCGGTGTCATGAAGCGTATGGGAATGATCTTCCGCGCGAAGGCAAACAAGGCCCTTGACCGGGCCGAGGACCCGCGCGAGACCCTCGACTACTCGTACCAGAAGCAGCTGGAGCTGCTTCAGAAGGTGCGCCGCGGTGTCGCCGACGTGGCGACCTCGCGCAAGCGGCTGGAACTGCAGCTCAACCAGTTGCAGGGCCAGTCGTCGAAGCTGGAGGACCAGGGCCGCAAGGCACTCGCGCTCGGCCGCGAGGATCTGGCCCGTGAGGCGCTGTCGCGCCGTGCGGCCCTCCAGCAGCAGGTCACGGACCTGGAGACGCAGCACCAGACGCTGCAGGGCGAGGAGGAGAAGCTCACCCTCGCGGCCCAGCGGCTCCAGGCCAAGGTCGACGCCTTCCGTACCAAGAAGGAGACCATCAAGGCGACGTACACGGCCGCACAGGCGCAGACCCGGATCGGCGAGGCCTTCTCGGGCATCTCCGAGGAGATGGGTGATGTCGGCCTGGCGATCCAGCGGGCCGAGGACAAGACGCAGCAGCTCCAGGCGCGGGCCGGCGCCATCGACGAGCTGCTCGCCTCCGGCGCCCTGGACGACCCGACCGGCACGGCGAAGGACGACATCGCCGCCGAGCTGGACCGGATCTCCGGTGGTACGGATGTGGAGCTGGAGCTGCAGCGCATGAAGGCCGAACTGGCCGGCGGCTCCTCCGCCCAGCAGCAGGCCATCGAAGGCGGCACGCAGGACGCCGCCCCGCAGTCGCAGCAGAGTCCGCACAGGTTCGACAAGCAGTAAGGGCAACGTCATGATCGTACGGATCATGGGGGAGGGCCAGCTCACGCTGGCCGACAGTCACGTCGCGGAGCTCAACAAGCTCGACGACGAGTTGCTCGCCGAGATGGAGAGCGGCGACGGCGCAGGGTTCCGCTCCACGCTCGAAGCGCTCCTGGACAAGGTGCGGGAGCTGGGTTCGCCCCTGCCGGACGACTCCCTGGAGCCGTCCGAACTGATCCTGCCGACGTCCGGCGCGACCCTCGAAGAGGTGCGCGACATGCTCGGCGACGACGGCCTGATCCCCGGCTGACGCACCACCCGCTCCAGCACCCGCCTCTGTGCCCCGCCCGGTCCGCCGGCCGCGGGGCACAGTGCTGTAGCGGAATCCGCGCACCTACGGGACATGGCGGCGCGCGACACGCCGTACCGTTGCTCGACGTGACCACCCTCGGAACCCGGTTCGCACGTGCCCGTCGCTGGCTGTGCGACCACCCCCTCGCCTTCGACGCGGGGCTCGCGCTGGGCGTGCTCCTCTGCATGATCTGCGCGTCGTTCGCCGACCCGAACCACGGGGCGAACGGACCTTCCTTCGGCAGCCGCACCCCCGGACCGTTCAGCGTCCTGCTGATGGTGCTCGGGGCCGCCGCCCTCGTCCTGCGGCGGCGGAGCCCGATGGCGGTGCTCGCCGCCACCGGGGCACTGTCGGCCGCCGAGTTCGTGGTGATCGACCCGCCGGCCCCCGTGGTGATGAGCGCCGTGATCGCGCTCTACACGGTGGCCTCCCGCACCGACCGCCCCACCACCTGGCGGGTCGGCCTGCTGACCATGACGGTACTGACGGCTGCGGCGATGTTCTTCGGCTCGGCCCCCTGGTACAGCCAGGAGAATCTCGGCGTCTTCGCGTGGACCGGCATGGCGGCCGCGGCGGGGGACGCCGTACGCAGCAGGCGCGCGTTCGTCGACGCGATCAGGGAGCGCGCGGAACGCGCCGAGCGCACCCGTGAGGAGGAGGCGCGCCGAAGGGTCGCCGAGGAGCGGCTGCGGATCGCCCGGGACCTCCACGACGTCGTCGCGCACCACATCGCCCTCGTCAACGTGCAGGCGGGCGTCGCGGCCCACGTCATGGACAAGCGGCCGGACCAGGCGAAGGAGGCGCTCGCCCACGTCAGGGACGCCAGCCGCTCCGCACTCAACGAACTCCGCGCCACCGTCGGGCTGCTCCGCCAGTCCGGCGACCCGGAGGCACCCACGGAACCGGCTCCCGGGCTCGCCGTGCTCGGCGAACTGGTGAACACCTTCCGCAACGCCGGGCTCCCCGTCGAGGTCGCCTGCACGGACCCGGAGAACCCGCTGCCCGCCGCCGTCGACCTGGCCGCCTACCGGGTCATCCAGGAGGCGCTGACCAATGTGCGCAAGCACGCGGGGACGGACGCCAAGGCCGAGGTGAGTGTCGTACGGGTCGGGGCGACCGTGGAGATCACGGTGCTCGACAACGGCCGAGGCCGGGCGCGCGCGGGCGAGCGCTCCCTCACCGGCGAGAGGGCCGGGAGAGCGGCCGGGGACGCCGACGGCGGCGGCCACGGGCTCATCGGTATGCGCGAACGCGTCACCGCCTTCGGCGGCACCCTCACGGCGGGCCCCCGCTACGGCGGCGGCTTCAGGGTTCATGCGATCCTGCCGGTCAAGGCCCGCACGGGTGAGCAGGCGACGTCCGCGGTGCTGGGCGGAACGGGGGGACAGGCGTGAATCCGATCAAGGTGCTCCTCGCCGACGACCAGGCACTGCTGCGCAGCGCCTTCCGGGTGCTCGTCGACTCGGAGCCCGACATGCACGTCGTGGGAGAGGCCGCGGACGGCGCCGAAGCCGTTGCCCTGGCCCGCTCGACGGGCGCCGACGTGGTGCTGATGGACATCCGGATGCCCGGCACGGACGGCCTCGCCGCCACCCGCATGATCAGCGCCGACCCGGAGCTGGCGGATGTCCGGATCGTCATGCTCACCACCTTCGAGGTCGACGAGTACGTGGTGCAGTCCCTGCGCGCGGGGGCGTCGGGCTTCCTGGGCAAGGGCGCCGAACCGGACGAACTGCTCAACGCCATCCGTATCGCCGCGGGAGGCGAGGCGCTGCTCTCCCCGGCAGCCACCAAGGGGCTCATCGCCACCTTCCTCGCCCAGGGCGGGAATTGGGGCGAGGGGCCGGACGCCGCCGCGTACTCCCAGCGGCTCGCGGCGCTCACCGTGCGCGAACGCGAGGTGCTTGTCCTGGTCGCGGGCGGGCTCTCCAACGACGAGATCGCCGAGCGGCTCACCGTCAGCCCGCTCACCGTCAAGACCCATGTGAACAGGGCCATGGCGAAACTCGGCGCCCGCGACCGGGCTCAATTGGTGGTAATCGCGTACGAATCGGGCCTGGTGCGTCCCAGGGTCGAGTAGCGGTCCCGGCAAGGGTGGAGAGGGTGTGTACTCCACCTGCGGTATGCGCGGCATAAGAAAGCACCCCGGGGGCCGACGCTTCGGCCACGGGGAGCGGCGATCGTATAAGCGGGTGGGGTGTCCCCCCTTGATCGCCCCGCCCATCTGCCGCGTACGCCACAGAAGAGAGACCCACCCATGTCCTGGCTGTCCAGATTCAGCCTCGCGCAACGGGCCCTGATCGGGCTGATCTCGATCGTCGCTCTCGTATTCGGAGCGATCGCGATCCCGCAGCTCAAGCAGCAACTGCTGCCGACCATCGAGTTCCCGATGGTGTCGGTGCTTGCCCCTTACCAGGGTGCGTCCCCCGATGTGGTCGAGAAGCAGGTCGTCGAACCGCTCGAGAACTCCATCAAGGCCGTCGACGGCGTCGAGGGCATCACCTCGACCGCCGCTGAGGGCAACGCCGTCATCATGGCGACCTTCGACTTCGGTGACCAAGACACCAAGCAGCTCGTCGCGGACATCCAGCAGGCCGTGAACCGCGCCCGGATCCAGCTCCCCGACGACGTCGACCCCCAGGTCATCGCCGGTTCGACGGACGACATCCCGGCCGTCGTCCTCGCGGTCACCTCCGGCACCGACCAGCAGGCGCTCGCCGACCAGCTGGACCGCACGGTCGTCCCCGCCCTGCAGGACATCGACGGTGTCGGCCAGGTGACGGTCGACGGTGTCCAGGACCTCCAGATCTCCGTCACCCCCGACGACAAGAAACTCGCGAAGGCCGGTCTGACCGCCGGATCGCTGTCCCAGGCCCTCCAGGCGGGCGGCGCCACCGTCCCGGGCGGCTCGTTCTCCGAGGCGGGCAAGAGCCGCACGATCCAGGTCGGCGGCGGTTACACCTCGCTGAAGCAGATCGAGGACCTGACGGTCTCCGCGCAGAACCCGGCGACCGGCAAGCCCGGCAAGCCGGTCCGCGTCGGTGACGTCGCCACGGTGAAGGAGGAGCCGTCCACCGCGGTCTCCATCACGCGTACGAACGGCAAGCCGAGCCTCGCCGTCATGGCGACGATGGACAAGGACGGCAGCGCCGTCGCCATCTCCGACGCGGTCCGCGACAAGCTGCCCGACCTGCGCGAGGACCTCGGTGACGGAGCCGAACTGACCGTCGTCTCCGACCAGGGCCCCGCCGTCTCCAAGGCCATCTCCGGTCTGACCACCGAGGGCGCGCTCGGACTGCTCTTCGCGGTCATCGTGATCCTGGTCTTCCTGGCATCCCTGCGCTCGACCCTGGTCACCGCGGTCTCCATCCCGCTCTCCGTGGTCCTGGCGCTGATCGTGCTGTGGACCCGCGACCTGTCGCTGAACATGCTCACGCTCGGCGCCCTCACCATCGCCATCGGCCGGGTCGTCGACGACTCGATCGTGGTCCTGGAGAACATCAAGCGGCACCTCGGCTACGGCGAGGAGCGCCACTCGGCGATCATCACCGCCGTCAAGGAGGTGGCCGGAGCGGTCACGTCGTCGACGCTCACCACGGTCGCCGTGTTCCTCCCGATCGGTCTGGTCGGCGGCATGGTCGGCCAGCTGTTCGGCTCGTTCTCCCTGACCGTCACGGCGGCGCTGCTGGCCTCGCTGCTCGTCTCGCTGACCGTGGTTCCCGTCCTGTCGTTCTGGTTCCTGCGCGCCCCCGAGGGCGCGACGGAGAATCCGGCGGAGGCCCGCCGCAAGGCGGAGGAGAAGGAAGCGAGCAGCAGGCTCCAGCGGCTCTACGTCCCGGTGCTGCGTTTCGCGACCCGGCGCCGGATCACCAGCATCGTCCTCGCCGTCGCCGTGCTGTTCGGCACCTTCGGCATGGTCCCGCTGCTGAAGACCAACTTCTTCGACCAGGGCGAGCAGGAAGTCCTCTCCATCAAGCAGGAGCTCACCGCGGGCACCAGCCTGGCGGCGGCCGACGAGGCGGCGCGGAAGGTCGAGAAGGTCCTCGCCGGCGAGAAGAACGTCGAGGACTACCAGGTCACGGTCGGCTCGTCCGGCTTCATGGCGGCCTTCGGCGGCGGTACGGGAGCCAACCAGGCCTCCTACCAGGTGACCCTGAAGGACTCGGCCCAGTTCGACGCCACCCAGGACCGGATCGACGAGGCCCTCGGCGAGCTCGACGGGATCGGTGACACCACCATCGCGGCGGGCGACGGCTTCGGCAGCCAGGACCTCAGCGTCGTGGTCAAGGCCGCGGACGGGGACGTCCTGAAGAAGGCGTCCGAAGAGGTGCGCACCGCGGTCGCCGGACTCGAGGACGTCACCGACGTCCAGAGCGACCTGTCGCAGAGCGTCCCGCGCATCTCGGTGAAGGCCAACGACAAGGCCGCCGCTGCCGGGTTCAGCGACGCCACCCTCGGTGCGGCCGTGGCGGGCGCCGTGCGCGGCACCCCGTCAGGCAAGGCGATCCTCGACGACACCGAGCGCGATGTCGTCGTGACCTCGTCCCGCCCGGCCGCCACCATGGCCGAGCTGAAGGACGTCCGGCTCGGTGCGGTCACGCTCAGCCAGATCGCCGATGTCGAGCTGGTCCCCGGACCGGTCTCGATGACCCGGATCGACGGTCAGCGCTCCGCGACCGTCACGGCCAAGCCCACCAGTGACAACACAGGTGAGGTGAGCGCCGCGCTGCTGAAGAAGATCGACGCGCTGGACCTTCCGGCAGGCGCCACCGCCACCATCGGCGGGGTCTCCGAGGACCAGAACGAGGCGTTCCTCAACCTCGGTCTCGCCATGCTGGCGGCCATCGCGATCGTCTTCATGCTCCTCGTCGCGACGTTCCGCTCGCTGATCCAGCCGCTGATCCTGCTGGTCTCCATCCCGTTCGCGGCGACCGGCGCGATCGGCCTGCTCGTCGCCACCGGCACCCCGATGGGTATCCCGGCGATGATCGGCATGCTGATGCTGATCGGCATCGTGGTGACCAACGCGATCGTGCTGATCGACCTGATCAACCAGTACCGGGCCCAGGGTCTGGGCGTCGTCGAGGCGGTCGTCGAGGGCGGACGCCACCGGCTCCGCCCGATCCTGATGACGGCGCTGGCGACGATCTTCGCGCTGCTCCCGATGGCGCTGGGTGTCACCGGCGACGGCGGCTTCATCTCGCAGCCGCTCGCCGTCGTGGTGATCGGCGGCCTGATCACCTCCACGCTGCTGACCCTCCTGCTCGTGCCGACGCTCTACGCGATGGTCGAGCTCCGCAAGGAGCGCCGCGCGAAGAAGAAGGCGGCCAAGCGCGAGAAGAAGGCCGGCATCCCGGCTCCGGGCACCTCCGAGGAAACCGCCTCGGACGAACCGGAACCCGCGAAGGCCTGACGACTCGGCCACACGCGTGAAGGCCCCGGCACCGTAGGAACGGTGCCGGGGCCTTCGTACACACAGGGGACGAGCCCGCCGCGGGCGCCGAGCGCCCGCCCGACCGCACCCCTACGGCAGCGCCAGCATCCGCTCCAGCGCCAGCTTCGCGTACTTCTCCGTCTCCGGATCCACCACGATGCGGTTCACGAGGTTGCCCTCGGCCAGCGACTCCAGCGTCCACACGAGGTGCGGAAGATCGATCCGGTTCATCGTCGAGCAGAAGCAGACCGTCTTGTCGAGGAAGACGATCTCCTTGTCCTCGGCCGCGAAGCGGTTGGCGAGGCGCCGCACCAGGTTCAGCTCGGTGCCGATCGCCCACTTGGAGCCGGCCGGGGCCGCCTCCAGGGCCTTGATGATGTACTCCGTCGAGCCCACGTAGTCCGCGGCGGCCACGACCTCGTGCTTGCACTCCGGGTGCACCAGCACGTTGACCCCGGGAATCCGCGCCCGTACGTCGTTGACGGACTCCACCGAGAAGCGGCCGTGCACCGAGCAGTGCCCGCGCCACAGGATCATCTTCGCGTTGCGGAGCTCCTCGGCGGTCAGGCCGCCGTTGGGCTTGTGCGGGTTGTAGAGGACGCAGTCCTCCAGGGTCATGCCCATGTCCCGTACGGCCGTGTTCCGGCCCAGGTGCTGGTCCGGCAGGAAGAGGATCTTCTCGCCCTGCTCGAAGGCCCACTCCAGGGCCCGCTTCGCGTTCGACGAGGTACAGATCGTGCCGCCGTGCCGGCCGGTGAAGGCCTTGATGTCGGCGGAGGAGTTCATGTACGAGACGGGCACGACCTGCTCGGCGACGCCGGCCTCGGTCAGCACGTCCCAGCACTCGGCGACCTGCTCGGCGGTGGCCATGTCGGCCATCGAGCAGCCGGCGGCCAGGTCGGGCAGTACGACCTTCTGCTCGTCACCGGTCAGGATGTCCGCGGACTCGGCCATGAAGTGCACGCCGCAGAAGACGATGTACTCGGCCTCCGGGCGCGCGGCGGCGTCCCGGGCAAGCTTGAAGGAGTCGCCGGTGACATCCGCGAACTGGATGACCTCGTCGCGCTGGTAGTGGTGCCCGAGGACGAAGACCTTGTCCCCGAGCTTCTCCTTGGCGACGCGGGCGCGCTCCACCAGGTCCGGGTCGGACGCGGAGGGGAGGTCCCCCGGGCATTCGACGCCGCGCTCGCTCTTCGGGTCGGCCTCGCGGCCGAGCAGGAGGAGGGCGAGGGGCGTCGGCTGTACATCCAGGGGCTGGGCGGTGGTCACGTCACGCACCCTTTCTTTTTCTGCGGCGAGTTCTGCGGCGAGTTCTGCGGCGAGCCTTTTCGTCTATTTGACGCTATCTATCATAACCGCTTCGTGTCAGTTTGACGATGCCGATAGCGTCGATGTGACGCATCCCCTCGGGCCCGCGGTGTGCGAGCATGAAAAGGAACAGGCAAGCGCCGGCCCGGAATGAATCCGAGGCTCCGACGGTTGCAACGTCGGCAAGCAGTCCGTACAACCCGGGAGAGAAGCAGATGTCCGTATCGGACGAGACCACCACCGTGAGCGACGGCATCCTCCTGTCCGACGCCGCCGCAGCCAAGGTCAAGGGCCTGCTGGAGCAGGAAGGCCGCGAGGACCTGGCGCTGCGCGTCGCCGTCCAGCCCGGCGGCTGCTCCGGCCTGCGTTACCAGCTCTTCTTCGACGAGCGTTCGCTCGACGGCGATGTCGTGAAGGACTTCGACGGAGTCAAGGTCGTCACCGACCGGATGAGCGCCCCGTACCTGGGCGGCGCCTCCATCGACTTCGTGGACACGATCGAGAAGCAGGGCTTCACGATCGACAACCCGAACGCCTCGGGTTCCTGCGCCTGCGGCGACTCCTTCAGCTAAGGCTGAGGTTCGCGCACGACAGTGAGACGAACAGCGACACGACAGCGGCGGCTGTCCCGGTATCCGGGACAGCCGCCGTCGTCGTACGTGCCGGGGAGCTCAGGCGCGCGGCACGGCGGCACCGGACGCCGCGTCCACGATCCGGCGGTCGCCCGTCGGCTCGTCCAGCGTCACCGTCCGCTTCAGCTCCTTGGCGATCATGATGCAGACCTTCTTCCCGTCCCCCGGGTTCTCCGTGACGGACACCCGTACCTCACCCGGGCTCTCCTCGGCGTGGGCCGAGTAGGTGCTGCAGACACCGCCCCAGAACGTCACCGTCAGGGTCCGCCCGTCGGCGCTGTACGACGTGATCTTCCGGTCCCCGGCCTTCGGGCCCGGCTCGGTCGTCGGGGCGGGTTCGGGCTCCGTCAGATAGGCCGGGTCCACGGCCACCTGTGAGACCGTGCTGACCGGTCCGCCCGGGGCGGGCCGTACCGAGAACAGCCAGGACGGCACGAGCGTCTGCTGCCCGTCCACGTACTGCGCGGCGAGACCGAAGACCGCCTTGTCCACCGTCATGACGACCGGCTTCGCGCCGCCGCGCGGCATCGCGCAGTCCTTCGGCGGAGCCGTCTGCTCGCCCTCCAGGGGTACGGGTGTGGCGCACCCGCCCGTATCGGGGGCGCCGCCGCCCTTCGCCGAGGCGTTCAGCCGCTTCAGCGCCTCCTCGGCGTCGGTCACCGGGTAGCTGTCGCCCTTCTCCAGCCCCTTCAGCTGCCCGCTGCCGCCGACCACTTCGCCGTCGGCGCCCACCTGGACGCCGGTCGCCCAGCCGTACGTCGGCAGCCCGCCGACCACCGGGTCCGCGTTCACCACCCTGATCGAGCCCATCACCTGGCGGGCGTCGACGGTGAAGCGGTCGGCGGACCGGCCCAGCGCCTTCAGCACGGGCGCCGCGGCGGCCTTGGCGGCCTTCTCGTCGATCGGTGGGACCGGGGCGACCCTGTCGGCCGTGGCGTCCCCGGCGGTCCCGCTCTCGCAGACCGTGGTGGAGGCGCACCGGTCCGGGCCGCCCGAGGCGTACCGGGAGAACGTCCAGGTGCCCGGAGCCTGCTTGTTGACCTGGAGGACCGGACCGGAGCCGTCCTTGTCCGAGCCCACATTCCAGACGGTGCCCGCCGTCCTGGGGGTGCCGTCCAGTTCGAGCGCCCGCGCCAGCCGTGCCACCTCCGCGGCGCTCACCGTGCCCGTCGAGCGGTGCACGGCCGCCGAGTCCGGGCCGTCGGGCAGCTCGCCCGACGAGCGGTAGACGACGCCGTCCCCGCCGGGCGGCGGTTCGCCGGGGGCGATGCTCCTCGACGGCCCGGGGGGACTGTCGGCCGGCGCGTCCAGGGAGAGCGGGGGAGGGGTGTGTCCGTCCCGGGCCGCGGCGGCGTCATCCGCGGCGCCGTCACTGCCCGCGGCGGCGGCCCAGTACGCGCCACCGCCTCCGGCGAGCAGCACGGCGGCCGCCACGGAGGCGACCGCAAGCGGCGAACGCCTCCGCCGTGGGCCGGACAGGTCGTTGTCAGGTCGCTCGGTGCTCACCGGATCGCTCCTTCGGCTGCGTTCGCCGGTCGGTCCTGCCGTCCGTCCCCCGAGTGGGGACACCGGTGGGACGGAGCGGAGCAGCGCGCGGTTCCACGGCGGAGCGCGTTCTCAGTCGCCGTAATCGGACATGGCGTCGATGAGCCGGGCGGAGGCGGGCGGCACCGTGACTCCGTGAATCAGCGACGGAGCCACCGGCGCCGTGGCAGTCTTCGTGGGTACCACCCAGTGCGGCGCCATGCGCGCGCAGTCACCGCGCAGCTCGGCCAGGCTCATCTCGGACTCGCGCGGGGCGATGTGCTTCGACATATCCGCACCGTACGCACCAGGTCACTCAGGTAGAAAGCCCTACTATCGGGTAGTTTTCCCCTTTCGAGTCGGGTGCGGTGAACGGGTAGCGTGAACTGTCACGCCGTCCCGGAGGGTCCGCTCACCCGTTTCCTCCGCTTTCCGCAGGAGCAGCATCCCCGTGCGCATTGCAGTCACCGGCTCCATCGCCACCGACCACCTCATGACCTTCCCCGGCCGTTTCGCCGACCAGCTGGTCGCCGACCAGCTGCACACGGTCTCGCTCTCCTTCCTGGTCGACAACCTCGATGTGCGCCGGGGCGGTGTCGCGGCCAACATCTCCTTCGGCATGGGACTTCTCGGTACGCGCCCGGTCCTGGTCGGCGCCGCGGGTTCGGACTTCGACGAGTACCGCTCCTGGCTCGACCGGCACGGCGTCGACACCGGTTCCGTCCGCATCTCCGAGGTCCTGCACACGGCGCGCTTCGTCTGCACCACGGACGCCGACCACAACCAGATCGGCTCCTTCTACACGGGCGCGATGAGCGAGGCCCGCCTGATCGAGCTGAAGAGCGTCGCCGACCGCGTGGGCGGCCTCGACCTCGTCTCGATCGGCGCCGACGACCCCGAGGCGATGCTCCGCCACACCGAGGAGTGCCGCTCGCGCGCCATTCCCTTCGCCGCGGACTTCTCGCAGCAGATCGCGCGGATGGACGGCGAGGAGATCCGCATCCTCCTCGACGGCGCCACGTACCTCTTCTCCAACGAGTACGAGAAGGGGCTCATCGAGTCCAAGACCGGCTGGACCGACGAGGAGATCCTGGCCAAGGTCGGCCACCGGGTCACCACCCTCGGCGCCCGCGGCGTCCGGATCGAGCGCGTCGGCGAGGCGACGATCGAGGTCGGCTGCCCCGAGGAGGAGAGGAAGGCCGACCCCACCGGCGTCGGCGACGCCTTCCGCGCCGGCTTCCTCTCCGGTCTGGCCTGGGGCGTCGGCCTGGAGCGCGCCGCCCAGGTCGGCTGCATGCTCGCCACCCTGGTCATCGAGACGGTCGGCACCCAGGAGTACACCCTGCGCCGCACCCACTTCATGGACCGATTCACCAAGGCGTACGGCCACGAGGCCGCCGCCGAGGTCCAGACGCACCTCGGCTAGGACCGCCCGTCCGGGCCGGGCTCAGTGGAGCCGGCGGACCAGATAGGCCGAGCCCCGGTCCGCCGGCTCCTCACCCGCGTACTCCTGCTCACGCATCTCGCACCAGGCTGGGATGTCGAGCCGGGCCGCCTCGTCGTCGGCGAGGACCGTCACCGTGCCGCCCACCGGTACGTCTCCGATCACTTTTGCGAGTTCGATCACCGGGATCGGGCACCGCTTGCCCAGCGCGTCGACGACGAGCGAGGCCGTGACGGAGGGGGAGGGGGCCGCGGTGACCGGGGCGCCCAGCCGCTCCCGTACACCGGTGACGACCCCGGGAAGCACGTCGAGGAAGCCGTCGACGTCCGCCTCGGTGGTCCCCAGGGGCAGCGACACCCGGACGTTCCCCTCCGAGAGCACCCCCATCGCCTTGAGCACATGGCTCGGCATCAGGGTGCTGCTCGTGCAGGACGAACCGGACGATACGGAGAATCCGGCACGGTCCAGTTCCTGGAGAACTGTCTCCCCGTCGACATAGAGACAGGAGAAGGTCACCAGATGCGGCAGCCGCCGCACCGGATCACCGACCACCTCCACGTCGGCCACCAGCTGTGGCACCCGCGTCCTGATCCGGTCCACCAGAGCCCGCAGGCGTACGGACTCGGCGGCCGATTCGGCCCGTACCGCCCGCAGCGACGCAGCCGCCGCCACGATCGCCGGAAGGTTCTCGAACCCGGCTGCCCGCCCCGACTCCCGCTCGTCGGCCGGGCCTTGAGCGGCGAACCGCACCCCCTTACGCACCGCCAGGAGCCCCACCCCCGCCGGCCCGCCCCACTTGTGCGCGCTGGCGGCCAGCAGTGACCAGCCTTCCGGTACCGGCCCCCACGCCAGCGACTGGGCCGCGTCCACCAGCAGCGGAACCCCCGCCTCCCGGCAGAGACCGGCCACCTCGGCCACCGGCTGCTCGGTGCCGACCTCGTGGTTGGCGGACTGCAGGCACGCCAGCGCGGTGTCCTCCCGCAGGGCCTCGGCGAAGGCGGCCGGACCGACCGCCCCGGACCGGTCGACGGCCACCTCGGAGAACGAGCCGCCCGCCGCCTCATGGGCGGCGGCCGAATGGAGCACCGAAGAATGTTCGACGGCGGACACGACCAGGTGGCGGCCGACACGCCGACGCCCGGAAAGGGCCCCGGCCATCCCGGAGTGCACGGCCCGGGTTCCCGACGAGGTGAACACGAGCTCGTCCGGGCGGCATCCGACGGCCTCCGCGGCGGCCTCCCTCGCGGCGTCCAGAAGCATCCGGGCCCGCCGCCCCTCCCGGTAGAGCCTGGCCGGATCGGCCCAGCCCTCGTCGAGTGAGGCGAGCAGCGCCTGGCGGGCGACGGGATGCAGCGGGGCCGAGGAGGCGGCGTCGAAGTAGGGCACGGCGCCACGCTAGCCCGCACCCGGCCGGCGGCGGGGAAGGGGACACCCGTCCGGGCATGAGAGGGGGCGTCAGATGGCGCCCGGAGGCCAGGATTCCATCCCTTCGGGGTGTCGGACGGCGCGTTGGGCACCCTCCCCGCGCGACCCCAAATAGCGTCCAGTAGGGTTTGGTCCGCATAAACATCCAAACCCCTGCCCGCGTCAGGGCCGGCGACCGACCAGAGAGACGGGCGCGCCGACCGTGCGGGCGAGACTCTCGGGAAGGCGCTACGTGAGTCCCAACGGCTCCGACCGCTCGTCGCGGCGCCCGATGCGGCGGAAGCTGCCACAGGTGCTGACTGCGGGCCTGGTTCTGGCGACGGCCTCCGGTTGTTCGTACAACTGGGAAGATTTCCCCCGCCTCGGTATGCCCACACCGGTAACGGAAGAGGCCCCTCGGATCCTCTCCCTCTGGCAAGGCTCGTGGGCGGCAGCGCTCGTCACGGGTGCCCTTGTCTGGGGGCTGATCCTCTGGAGCGTCATCTTCCACCGGCGTTCGCGCACCAAGGTGGAGGTCCCTCCGCAGACCAGGTACAACATGCCCATCGAGGCGTTGTACACAGTGGTTCCCCTGATCATCGTCTCGGTGCTGTTCTACTTCACCGCGCGCGATGAATCGAAGCTCCTGGCGCTTGAGAAGAAGCCGCCCCACACGATCAACGTGGTCGGCTACCAGTGGAGCTGGGGCTTCAACTACATCGAGAAGGTGGAGGGCCAGCCCTCCGCCGGCAGCGAGATCCCCAAGGAGCTCGACGCCATCCCCGACCGGTACCGCAAGGACTTCCCGGAAGGCGCCGGCGGCGTCTACGACGTGGGCGTCCCCGGTACCCGTAACCCCCAGAACGGCAACCCGGGCCCGACCCTGTGGCTGCCGATGGGTGAGAAGGTCCGCTTCGTCCTGACTTCCCGTGACGTCATCCACTCCTTCTGGGTGGTGCCGTTCCTCATGAAGCAGGACGTCATCCCGGGCCACACCAACGCGTTCGAGGTCACTCCCAACCGGGAGGGCACCTTCATGGGCAAGTGCGCCGAGCTCTGCGGCGTCGACCACTCCCGGATGCTCTTCAACGTCAAGGTCGTCTCCCCCGAGCGTTACCAGCAGCACCTCAAGGAGCTGGCGGAGAAGGGTCAGACGGGCTACGTGCCGGCAGGCATCGAGCAGACGGACCCGGCCAGGAATGCGGAGACGAACAAACTGTGAGCATCCTCAACGAACCTCAGGGTGCCGCGGCAGCAGACGACTCGTACGAGGACGAGCTGCCGGTACGGCGCAAGCAGCCGGGAAATGTCGTCGTCAAGTGGCTGACCACCACTGACCACAAGACGATCGGCACGCTCTACCTGGTCACGTCGTTCGTCTTCTTCTGCATCGGCGGACTCATGGCGCTCTTCATGCGCGCCGAGCTGGCCCGTCCGGGCACGCAGATCATGTCGAACGAGCAGTTCAACCAGGCGTTCACGATGCACGGCACGATCATGCTGCTGATGTTCGCGACGCCGCTGTTCGCCGGATTCGCGAACTGGATCATGCCGCTGCAGATCGGCGCGCCCGACGTGGCGTTCCCGCGGCTGAACATGTTCGCGTACTGGCTGTACCTCTTCGGCTCGATCATCGCGGTGGCGGGCTTCCTGACGCCGCAGGGTGCGGCCGACTTCGGCTGGTTCGCCTACTCCCCGCTGTCGGACGCCGTCCGCTCGCCGGGTATCGGCGCGGACATGTGGATCATGGGTCTGGCCTTCTCCGGATTCGGCACGATCCTCGGTTCGGTCAACTTCATCACCACGATCATCTGTATGCGCGCGCCCGGCATGACGATGTTCCGTATGCCGATCTTCACCTGGAACGTGCTGCTGACCGGTGTGCTGGTCCTGCTCGCCTTCCCGGTGCTGGCAGCCGCGCTCTTCGCGCTGGAGGCGGACCGGAAATTCGGTGCGCACATCTTCGACGCGGCCAATGGCGGCGCATTGCTCTGGCAACACCTCTTCTGGTTCTTCGGCCATCCAGAGGTGTACATCATCGCCCTGCCATTCTTCGGAATCGTTTCCGAAGTCATTCCGGTCTTCAGCCGGAAGCCGATGTTCGGCTACATCGGTCTGATCGCGGCGACCATCTCCATCGCGGGCCTTTCCGTGACGGTGTGGGCGCACCACATGTACGTCACGGGCGGCGTGCTGTTGCCGTTCTTCTCGTTCATGACCTTCCTTATCGCGGTGCCGACCGGTGTGAAGTTCTTCAACTGGATCGGCACGATGTGGAAGGGGTCGTTGTCCTTCGAGACTCCGATGCTCTGGTCCGTCGGCTTCCTGATCACCTTCGCCTTCGGTGGTCTGACCGGCGTCATCCTGGCCTCGCCCCCGATGGACTTCCACGTCTCCGACTCGTACTTCGTCGTCGCGCACTTCCACTACGTGGTGTTCGGCACCGTGGTCTTCGCGATGTTCTCCGGATTCCACTTCTGGTGGCCGAAGTTCACGGGCAAGATGCTGGACGAGCGGCTCGGGAAGATCACGTTCTGGACGCTGTTCGTGGGCTTCCACGGCACGTTCCTGGTGCAGCACTGGCTCGGTGCCGAGGGTATGCCGCGACGCTACGCGGACTACCTCGCGGCGGACGGCTTCACCGCTCTGAACACCATCTCGACGATCTCCTCGTTCGTGCTCGGCCTGTCGATCCTGCCGTTCTTCTACAACGTGTGGAAGACCGCCAAGTACGGCAAGAAGGTCGAGGTCGACGACCCGTGGGGTTACGGCCGTTCGCTGGAGTGGGCGACGTCCTGCCCGCCGCCGCGGCACAACTTCATCACGCTGCCGCGGATCCGTTCGGAATCCCCGGCGTTCGACCTGCATCACCCGGAGATCGCGGCGCTCGAGCAGCTTGAGCACCACTCCGACGCCGACAAGGCTCTCGCCGGTGGCAAGGAGGCAGGCAAGTGAAGATCCAGGGCAAGCTGTTCATCTGGCTGAGCGTCTTCATCCTCGCGATGGCCATCACGTACGGCGTCTGGTCGAAGGAGCCGGTCGGTACCACCGCACTGGTCCTGTCCTTCGGACTGTCCATCATGATCGGCTTCTACCTGGCCTTCACGGCCAACCGGGTCGACGCGATGGCCCAGGACAACAAGGAAGCCGATGTCGCGGACGAGGCCGGCGAGGTGGGGTTCTTCTCCCCGCACAGCTGGCAGCCGCTCTCGCTGGCCATCGGTGGCGCCTTCGCCTTCATGGGCGTCATCTTCGGCTGGTGGCTGCTCTACTTCTCGGCCCCGCTCCTGCTGATCGGTCTCTTCGGCTGGGTCTTCGAGTACTACCGGGGCGAGAACCAGACCCAGTGACACCGCTCCACCCGTAGGACCCGTTCCACCTCGCAAGGGGCCCGGCCGCTCAGTACCGAGCGGCCGGGCCCTTTCGCTCGTTTGCAGTCATTTAACGCGCTGGATCGGATGAATCTTCTTACGTTGAGTTCATGACGCACACGCCGCGCATCCGCACCGTAGTGAGCTGCACTCTGCTGGTCGTGACCCTGGTTGCAGGTGCGACCGCCTGTGGCGAGCCCGATGGTCATCCCCTTTCTGTACGGCCGTTCGACGCGGCCGGACAGGTGTCCTTCAACGGCCCCTCCGGCAAGGAGAAGGCCGATCCGGAGAAGCCCCTCGAAGTCACCGTCAAGGGTGACGGCGGCCGCATCACCGACGTCACGGCCGTCGACGCGGACGGCCGCCATCTCGCCGGCGAGCTCGCCGCCGACGGGAAGCGCTGGCATTCGACGGTCTCGCTGGCGGCCGGGGCCCGGTACACCGTCAAGGTCTCCACCGAGGACGAGGACGGCGCCCCCGGCAGCCGTACGCTCACGTTCGACACCACCTCGGCCAAGAAGCTGCTGAAGGTCTCCTTCGGCCCCCAGAAGGGCACCTACGGCGTCGGACAGCCCATCACGGCGGAACTGAGCGTTCCGGTGAAGGGCAAGGCCGCCAGGGCCACCGTGGAGCGCGCGCTGAAGGTCAGGTCGACACCGGCCGCCAGCGGCTCCTGGTACTGGGTCGACGACAAGAACCTGCACTACCGGCCGCAGGAGTACTGGCCCGCCAACGCCACCATCGACGTCCGGAGCAATCTGGAGGGCATCAAGGTGACCAGCGCCCTCTACGGAGCCGCGTCGAAGCCCCTCAAGCTCACCACCGGGGACCGGATCGAGGCCGTCACGGACGCCTCGTCCCACTCGATGACGGTGAAGCGCAACGGAGAAGTGATCAACACCATCCCGGTGACCACGGGCAAGCCCGGCTTCTCCACCCGCAACGGCGTCAAGGTGGTGCTGGGCAAGGAGTACTACGTACGGATGCGCGGTACGAGCATCGGCATCGCCGAGGGCTCCTCCGAGTCGTACGACCTGCCGGTGTACTACGCGACCCGCGTCACCTGGAGCGGCGAGTACGTGCACGCGGCCCCCTGGTCGACCGGCTCCCAGGGCAACGCCAACGTCAGCCACGGCTGCACGGGCATGAGCATGGACAACGCCGAGTGGTTCTACGAGACCGTGCGCCAGGGCGACATCGTCAAGGTCGTGGGAAGCATCGGCGACATGATGACGCCGTTCGACAACGGCTTCGGCGACTGGAACCTGTCCTGGGAGAAGTGGCAGGAGGGCAGCGCGCTGCACGAAGGCGCGCCCGACAGTCCGGTCAGGAACACCGTCCAGGCGGCGCGCCTGCGCCCCCACGTCTGATCCGGCCGGAGTGCCCCGCCATCCGGCGGAACCGCGGTCCGGAGACCGGAAACCCTCAGGCGTCCAGGGACAGCCTGCCCCGCAGCAGAGCCGCGAGGGCGTCGGCGAACTCGACCGGCTCGACCGGAAGGGTCACGGCGGCGTCCGCGCGGCTCCAGGTGGCCAGCCAGGCGTCCTGCGGGCGCCCGATCAGCAGCAGCACCGGCGGGCAGTGGAAGACCTCGTCCTTGATCTGCCGGCAGACACCCATACCGCCCACGGGGGCGGTCTCGCCGTCCAGTACGCAGACGTCGATGCCGCCCCTGTCCAGGGCGCTGAGAACGGCGGGCAGGGTCGCGCACTCGACGAACTCCACCGGGGGCACGTCCGCCGCCGGCCTGCGACCTGCTGCCAGCCTCACCTGCTCGCGGGTGTTGGCGTCGTCGCTGTAGACCAGGACCGTGGCGGTCGGCTGCATTGTTCCTCCGTGACATCTGCGTCTTCGGGGCTCTCCGGGCATGAACCGATGCGCGGATCGTACTCCGACGGACAGCCTGTCAGCACCGGTAATGACACCGATTCGATGGGCCGTTCGGGGAGGACACACGCGGTTGACACACCGAACGGCACCCCCGGGAGTGAGGGCGGGATAAGCGACCGACATAATGTCGGTCGTGGCGACAGCAACGACAGTAGAAACCGGGCACGCGCACCCGTCGGTCAATCGACCGAACCTCACCAGCGTCGGAACCATCATCTGGTTGAGTTCCGAGCTGATGTTCTTCGCGGCCCTCTTCGCGATGTACTTCACCCTGCGATCGGTGATGGGACCGGATCACTGGAAGGAGATGGCTCATCATCTGAACTTCCCGTTCTCGGCGACCAACACCACGATCCTGGTGCTCTCCTCACTCACCTGCCAGCTCGGCGTTTTCGCCGCGGAGCGGGGCGATGTGAAGAAGCTCCGCACCTGGTTCATCATCACGTTCGTGATGGGTGCGATCTTCATCGGAGGCCAGGTCCTGGAGTACACCGAGCTGGTCAAGGACGCGGGGCTCTCCCTGTCGTCCGACCCGTACGGCTCGGTGTTCTACCTGACCACCGGCTTCCACGGTCTGCACGTGACAGGCGGTCTCATCGCCTTCCTGCTGGTTCTCGGCAGGACGTACGCAGCCAGGAGGTTCACCCACGAACAGGCCACCGCCGCCATCGTCGTGTCCTACTACTGGCACTTCGTCGATGTCGTGTGGATCGGCCTGTTTGCCACGATCTACATGATCAAGTAACCGGCTCGCACCCACCCACCATCGACGCAGAAGATCCTGACACCGGGGTAATCCGTGAAAAAGCTCTCCGCACGACGACGCCATCCGCTGGCGGCGGTCGTCGTACTACTCCTCGCGCTGGCGGCTACCGGGGGGCTGTACGCCGCTTTTGCGCCTGCGGGTAAGGCGCAGGCAGACGAAACCGCCCAGTCCCTCGCTATCGACGAGGGTAAGAAGCTCTACTCCGTAGGCTGCGCCAGCTGCCACGGAACCGGCGGTCAGGGCACCACCGACGGGCCGTCCCTCGTGGGCGTCGGCTCCGCCGCCGTAGACTTCCAGGTCGGTACCGGACGTATGCCGGCTCAGCAGCCGGGCGCCCAGGTACCGAAGAAGCCGGTCGTCTACACCCAGGCCGAGATCGACCAGCTCGCGGCGTACGTCGCGTCGCTCGGCGCCGGTCCGATCACGCCGACCGAGAAGCAGGTCAGCCCCGAGGGCGCGGACGCGGCCAAGGGCGGCGACCTGTTCCGTACCAACTGCGCCCAGTGCCACAACTTCACCGGTGAGGGCGGCGCGCTGACACACGGCAAGTACGCCCCGAGCCTTGAAGGCGTGAGCCCGAAGCACATCTACGAGGCCATGCAGACCGGCCCGCAGAGCATGCCGTCCTTCCCCGACACGACGATGCCGGAGCAGCAGAAGCGGGACATCATCGCGTACGTCCAGACCGTGAACGGAGAAGACTCCGCGAGCCCCGGTGGGCTCAAGCTGGGTGGTCTCGGTCCGGTCAGCGAGGGTCTGTTCGGCTGGATCTTCGGACTCGGCGCACTGATCGCAGTTGCCGTCTGGGTCGCGGCCCACACCGCTAAGGCCAAGAAGTCATGAGTAGCAAAGAGATTCCAGAAGAGATCCTGCCGGTCGAGCAGGACACCGCGCACGGCGCGGTAAAGGTGGCGGACGACCCGTTCGCCGATCCGGGGCTGCCGGCCCACAAGCCGCGCATCCAGGACATCGATGAGCGGGCGGCGAGGCGCTCCGAGCGCGCGGTCGCGACCCTGTTCATGCTGTCCATGCTGTCGACGGTCGCGTTCATCGCCTCCTTCGTCATCTTCCCGGTCGACAAGATCGTCTTCATCTGGCCGTTCGGCCACGTGAGTGCGCTGAACTTCTCCCTGGGCGTGACCCTGGGTCTGGCGCTCTTCTGCATCGGCGCGGGAGCCGTCCACTGGGCGCGCACCCTGATGTCCGACGTGGAGACGGCTGCCGAGCGTCACCCCATCGAGGCCGAGCCCGAGGTCAAGGCGCAGGTCCTGGCCGACTTCGCGGCCGGTGCCGCCGAGTCCGGCTTCGGCCGGCGCAAGCTGATCCGCAACACCATGTTCGGTGCGCTGGCCCTGGTGCCGCTCTCCGGTGTCATGCTGCTGCGCGACCTCGGCCCGCTGCCGGAGAAGAAGCTCCGCAACACCATGTGGGGCAAGGGCAAGCAGCTCATCAACATGAACACCATGGAGCCGCTGCGTCCCGAGGACATCGTCGTCGGCTCGCTGACCTTCGCCATGCCCGAGGGCCTGGAGGAGGACGCGCACGACTTCCAGACGCAGATGGGCAAGGCCGCCCTGATGATCGTCCGGATCGAGCCGGACGACATCAAGAGCAAGCGTGAGCGCGAGTGGGCCCACGAGGGCATCGTGGCGTTCTCGAAGATCTGCACCCACGTCGGCTGCCCGATCAGCCTGTACGAGCAGCAGACGCACCACGTCCTCTGCCCGTGCCACCAGTCCACCTTCGACCTCTCCGACGGCGCCCGCGTCATCTTCGGTCCGGCCGGTCACCCGCTCCCGCAGCTGCGGATCGGCGTGAACACTGAGGGCAACCTCGAGGCGCTGGGTGACTTCGAAGAGCCCGTCGGTGCTGCATTCTGGGAGCGCGGATGAGTACTGCGACAGACACCAAGCGCAAGGCACCCGCCGGTGAGCGGGTGGCCGACTGGGCGGACGGCCGGCTCGGCATCTACGGCCTGGCCAAGGCCAACATGCGCAAGATCTTCCCGGACCACTGGTCCTTCATGCTGGGCGAGGTCGCGCTCTACAGCTTCATCATCATCATCCTCACGGGTGTGTATCTGACGCTGTTCTTCCACCCCAGCATGAACGAGGTCGTGTACCACGGCTCGTACGAGCCGCTGCAGGGCATCCGGATGTCCGAGGCCTACGCCTCGACGCTCCGCATCAGCTTCGACGTACGCGGTGGTCTGCTCGTCCGGCAGATCCACCACTGGGCCGCGCTGATCTTCCTGGCGGCCATGTTCGTGCACATGATGCGCGTCTTCTTCACGGGTGCGTTCCGCAAGCCCCGTGAGGTCAACTGGGTCTTCGGCTTCCTGCTGTTCGTCCTGGGCATGTTCACCGGGTTCACCGGTTACTCGCTCCCGGACGACCTGCTGTCGGGCACCGGTGTCCGCTTCATGCAGGGCGCCGTCCTCTCGGTGCCGGTCGTCGGTACGTACCTCTCGATGTTCCTGTTCGGCGGGGAGTTCCCCGGCGTCGACTTCGTCGCCCGGTTCTACTCGGTCCACATCCTGCTGCTGCCGGGCATCATGCTCGGGCTCGTGGTCGCTCACCTGATCCTGGTCTTCTACCACAAGCACACGCAGTTCGCGGGCCCCGGCAAGACGAACAAGAACGTCGTCGGTATGCCCCTGCTGCCGGTGTACATGGCGAAGGCCGGAGGCTTCTTCTTCCTGGTCTTCGGTGTCATCGCCATCATCTCGGCGATCGCCTCGATCAACCCGATCTGGGCCCTGGGCCCGTACCGCATCGACCAGGTGTCGACCGGCGCGCAGCCCGACTGGTACATGGGCTTCTCCGAAGGCCTCATCCGCGTGATGCCGGGCTGGGAGATCAACGCGTGGGGTCACACCCTCGTCCTGGGTGTGTTCATCCCGCTGATGGTCTTCCCGCTGGTCCTGGTCGCGATCGCGGTCTACCCGTTCATCGAGTCCTGGGTCACGCGTGACAAGCGCGAGCACCACATCCTGGACCGCCCGCGCAACGTGCCCACCCGCACGGCGTTCGGCGTCGCCTGGATCACGTGGTACTTCGTGCTGCTCGTCGGTGGTGGTAACGACCTGTGGGCGACGCACTTCCACCTGTCGATCAACTCCATCACCTGGTTCGTGCGGATCGCGTTCTTCGTGGCCCCGGTCATCGCGTTCATCGTGACGAAGCGGATCTGCCTCGGCCTCCAGCGCCGCGACAAGGACAAGGTGCTGCACGGACGCGAGTCCGGCATCATCAAGCGCCTGCCGCACGGTGAGTTCGTCGAGATCCACGAGCCGCTCAGCCCGGGCCAGCTGCACACGCTGACCGCGCACGAGCAGTACACGCCGGCCGAGATCGGCCCGGCGGTCGACGAGAACGGCGTGAAGCGCAAGGTCTCCGCGATGGAGAAGCTGCGCATCAAGCTCAGCAAGGGCTACTACGGCGGGGACAACCAGATCGCCAAGCCCACCGCCGAGGAGTACAAGGAGATCACCAGCGGCCACGGCCACCACTGATCACCTGAACTGATCGCCACAGTGAGAGCCCCGTCCATCGGGTGGACGGGGCTCTTTGCTGCCCTCCGGGCTGGATAAGGTGGAGCCGATCCCCTTATCGGCTGTGGACCCCAGGAGCGGACCATGAACGTTGTGACCCCGGACGGCGGCGACAGCGTGGCGGCTCGTTCCTGGCCGGGCGTGCTGAACCCGCTGCTGCGCGGCGAGGACCTCGGCGCGGACGACACCGCGTGGGCCATGGACCGCATCATGAGCGGCGAGGCGACCGACGCGCAGATCGCCGGCTTCGCCGTCGCGCTGCGGGCCAAGGGCGAGACGGTGGAGGAGGTCACGGGGCTCGTACGGACCATGTACGCGCACGCCAACACCATCCACGTACCGGGCCGCACGGTCGACATCGTGGGCACCGGCGGCGACCTCGCCAAGACGGTCAACATCTCCACCATGTCCGCGATCGTCATCGCGGGGGCCGGCGCGAAGGTCGTCAAGCACGGCAACCGCGCCGCCTCTTCGGCGAGCGGGGCGTCCGACGTCCTGGAGAAGCTGGGCGTCAACCTCGAACTGACGCCGCAGCGCGTCGTGCAGGTGGCGGAGGAAGCGGGCATCACCTTCTGCTTCGCCGTGAAGTTCCACCCCGCCCTGCGGTACGCGGCCAAGGCCCGCAAGGAACTCGGCGCGCAGACCACGTTCAACATCCTGGGCCCGCTCACCAACCCGGCACAGGTGCGCGCCCAGGCCGTCGGCGTCGCCGACCTCCGGATGGCGCCCATCGTGGCGGGCGTGCTCGCCGACCGCGGCAACTCCTCGCTGGTCTTCCGCGGCGACGACGGCCTCGACGAGCTGACCACGACGGCGACGTCGCGGGTCTGGGTGGTCCGGGACGGGGCGGTGCGCGAGGAGGCGTTCGACCCGCGTGACGTCGGCCTGGAGCTGGTGCCCGTGGAGGCCCTGCGCGGGGCGGACGCCTCGTACAACGCGGACGTGGCCCGCCGTCTGCTGGACGGCGAGACCGGTCCGGTGCGCGACGCGGTGCTCCTCAACACGGCGGCCGCGCTGACCGCCCTGGACCCGGGACCCGGCACGCTGAACGAGCAGATCGCCGCCGGGATCGTGCGGGCCAGGGAGTCGGTCGACTCCGGTGCGGCCAAGCGCGTGCTGGAGCGCTGGGTGGCGGCCAGCAACGCCTGAACACGCATGGCGCGCGCGGGGCGCGGTCCGGATGCCGGACCGCGCCTTGCGTATGTCCGTGCGTATGGCAAGATGCTGCGCAGGTCATGAGTGACAGCGAATAGGCCCCGGCTCGCTGTCCGGCAACCCTCCGTCCGTGGCGGGGTGCCCCGGGTGAAGACCAGGCCGCAGGCAGCGAGGTCTGCGGCAAGCGCGGGCCCCTCGGCATCTGTGAATGCCAGCCCCCGGGGTCCTGGTCCCTAGGGAGTCCCTTGTGAGCAAGCGAATGCGTTAGGGCCTTTTCGCCCTCCTCCGCGCACCCTCTTTTCTTCTCCCGCGCTGCCGCGTACCCGCCGGCGTGTGGAATTCGCCTGCCTCTTACGGGAGTTCGCCATGTCTGTCTCCGTCGCTGCCCTCGACCAGTCCATTTGTGCGCCGCTGCCCGTTCTGGGCAAGGACGTCACGGTTCCGCTCGTGACGGGTGGCGAAGTCACCTATGCGGCCCTCGACTACGCGGCGAGCGCCCCGGCTCTCCAGCGGGTGTGGGACGACGTCGCCGCGTACGCCCCGTACTACGGCAGCGTCCACCGGGGGGCCGGCTACCTCTCGCAGCTCTCCACGGACCTCTTCGAGAACAGCCGCAGGACCGTCGCCGAGTTCCTCGGCTGCCGGGCGGACGACCAGGTGATCTTCACCCGTTCGACGACCGACTCCCTCAACCTGCTCGCCGCCGCGATCCCCGCGGACTGCGAGGTGTTCGTCTACGAGACCGAGCACCACGCCTCGCTGCTGCCCTGGCGCGACGCCCGCGTGACCTACCTCAACGCCCCCCGTACGCCCGGTCAGGCCGTGGAGTTCCTGGAGCGGGCGCTCGCGGGACGCGACCCCCACGGACCTGCGCTGGTCTGCGTCACGGGCGCCTCCAACGTCACCGGGGAGCTGTGGCCGGTCAGGGAACTGGCCGCCGTCGCCCACGCCCACGGCGCGCGGATCGTCCTGGACGCAGCGCAGCTCGCGCCGCACCACCCGGTGGACATCGCGGAGCTGGACGTCGACTGGGTCGCCTTCTCCGGCCACAAGCTGTACGCGCCCTTCGGCTCGGGAGTCCTCGCGGGCCGCGCCGACTGGCTGCGGGACGCGGAGCCGTACCTGGCGGGCGGCGGCGCCTCGCGCAAGGTCGCCCGGCGCGCCGACGGCGGCGTGGACGTGGAGTGGCACACCACCGCGGCCCGTCACGAGGCCGGTTCGCCCAACGTCATCGGCGTCTACTCGATCGCCGCCGCCTGCAAGGCGCTCACCGAGGCGGGTTTCGACACGCTCGTCGCCCGCGAGCAGCACCTCGTCTCGGTGGTCCGCGAGGGACTCGCCGAGGTCCCGGAGGTCCGGGTGCTCTCCCTGTTCGGCGACGACGCCCCGCGGGTCGGTGTCATCTCGTTCGTCGTCGAGGGCTGGAACAGCTCGCACTTCGCCGCCGCGCTCTCCGCGGAGTACGGCATCGGGGTCCGCGACGGACTGTTCTGCGCCCACCCGCTGGTGCGGACCCTGCTGGGCGGTGAGGCCCAGGACCCGGGCGAGTGCGGCGCCCCGGAGTCCGAGCCGGGAGAGAAGTCGCTCAACGCGATCCGGGTCAGCTTCGGGGCCGGTACGCCGGACGAGCACGTCGAGCGTTTCGTAAGGGCGGTGAAGGAGCTGGTCCGCGAGGGCGCCCGCTGGAAGTACCGCACGGAGGACGGCCGCTGCGTCCCGGACCGCGGGGCCGCTCAGGTCTGACGGCCGCGACACGTCGGCCGGGCACGGGTGCGCCCCGTGCTCGGCCGGCGTGCGACGAGAGGTCCGACAGCTCTCAGGCGTCCAGGCCGATCGCGAAGGCCGCTTCCAGGTCGTGCTGCGAGTACGTACGGAAGGCCACGTGGGTGTCCGTTCCCTCGACGCCCGGGATCTTGCTGATCCGGCCGGGGATGACATCGGCGAGATCGTCGTGCCTGGCCACCCGGACCATGGCGATGAGGTCGTAGGTACCGGTGACGGAGTAGACCTCGCTGACACTGTCCAGCGCGGCGATGGCCTCGGCGATCTCCGGAATCCGGTCCACGCTGGTCTTGATGAGCACGATCGCGGTGATCACGGCTGGCTTTCTCCCTCGGTGGCCGTGGCTGGAGACTTCACTCTAGCCCCACGGCGGTAGCACACCCAGGCGTACAGGAACCCGGCGGCGAAGCCCGCGACGTGGGCGAGATACGCCACGCCCGGGCTGTTTCCCACGCTCTGCGCCGCCAGCCACTGGAGGATGAACCAGAACATCAGCACGATCCAGGCGGGAAAGCGCAGCGGCAGGAAGAAGAGGAACGGGAAGATGCTCGTGACCCGCACCTTGGGGAAGAGGCAGAGGAACGCGCCGAGCAGTGCGGAGATCGCCCCCGACGCGCCGACCAGGGTCTGGTCGGACTCGGCGTGCGCCGCCGCGTAGACGAGCAGGGCCAGGTAGCCGCAGGAGAGGTAGAAGACGGCGAACCCGAGGTGGCCCATGCGTTCCTCGGCCATCGCCCCGAACACGTACAGGAACAGCATGTTGCCGAGCAGGTGCAGCCAGCTGCCGTGCACGAACAGCGCGGTGAGCGGGGTGAGGAGCGCACGCGTGGAGCCGTCCCACAGTTCGCTGGGGATCACGCCCCACCGCTCGAAGTAGGCGGCCTGCGCGGCGAGCAGCCGGTCGGCCGTGCCGTAGGAGAGGTTGAACCCGGAGAGCGGGCTGATCAGGAAGATGGCGCAGCACAGCGCGATGAGCCCGTAGGTGACGGGCGCCCCGTCCGCCGCGGCCGCGGCGCGGACCCTCCTGGCCTTGTCCCCCCAGACTTCCCGCCGATCGATCATGCACAGAGCATGACGTACCGGCGGAGAACGGGACAGGGCGCCTCGCCGTGTCTCCGGGTATGCCCGAGGCCGTAGGGTTGCAGCAGGACATCCGCAGTTCGACGGCGCACCGCGAGATCGTTGATACAGACAGCTTCAGGCTCGACGAACGACGAAAGAGGACGCAACGATGACGACGGTTCCCATGCCGACCGACGGGACCCGCTGGCGCTGCACGCTCTGCGGAAACCTCACCCGGTTCGATGTGACCCGCTCCTCCAAGGTCGTGGAGTACGTCCATCTGGACCTGGCCGGGGAGTCCAGCGTCGAGGAGCGCGAGGTGGTCAGTGAGACCATCGAGTCGGTGCGCTGCCGCTGGTGCAACGCGGTTGATCAGATCGAGCTGGTAGACAGGCCCGGCGCCGACTCCTGACGGGGCCGCGGACAAACTTTTGGGGTGACGGATGGTGGAGCAGCCGACTAGCGGCGCCGAACCGGCCGATGAGGCCGAGGGCGCCGTCGAGGCACTCGACCGCCCGCTGCCCGAGGGAGTGCGACGGCGGGTCATCGCGCTGGTCTCGGACGCGTTCGGCGGCCTGACCGTCGGCGAACTTCCCACCCAGCTCAGACAGTACGCCCGCTTCACGCCCACCCGGCGCGCCAAGTTCGCCGGGAACGCGATGGCGGCAGCGCTGGAGAGCGAGCCGGCCTTCCGCCTGCGCATCGGTGAGCGGATCGCGCAGGCGCAGCCCGAGCTGGCCGCCACGCTGGAGGCCGGAGCGCCGCCCGCCGCCGCCGATCCCGTCGACGTGGCCGCCGCCGCCTACGTGCTGCGGCCGGCAGGCTGGGTCAAGCTGGTCGAGGCCGCGGGCGAAGAGGTTCAGCGGGCCGACGCCGAGCGGGTCGACGAGGAGACCCGGCGCGAACTGGAGCGGCTCCGCGAGGAGCTGGCCCAGGCACGCAGTCAGACGAAGAGCGAGACCGAGCGGCTGCGCGCCGAACTCGAAGCCGCCCGCAAGGAGGCTGAGTCCCTCCAGCGCAAACTCCGCAGTGCCCTCAGCGAGGTGAAGCGCAGCGAGGCGGCCCTGCGCCGCGGTGGCGCCGAGGCCGACACCGTACGGGCCGAGGCGGCGGTGCAGATCTCGGCCGCCGAGAGCGAGTCCCGGAGGCTGAAGGCGCGGCTCGGCGAGGCGGAGGCGTCCGTGGAGGCGAGCCGCAGGGCCGCCAGGGAAGGGCGCTCGGTCGAGGACATGCGGCTGCGGCTGCTCCTGGACACGGTGCTCGACGCGGCGCAGGGACTGCGGCGCGAACTCGCCCTGCCGCCCTCCTCGATCCGTCCCGCGGACAGCGTCGAGGCCGTCGAACCGGGCCGGATGTCGCCCAAGGACATTGCCGCCAGAGCCCTTTCGGAGACCGATCCCGCCCTGCTCGACCAGCTGCTCGCGCTGCCCCAGGCGCATCTGATCGTCGACGGCTACAACGTCACCAAGACCGGCTATCCGCAGATGCCGCTGGAGAAGCAGCGGTTGAGGCTGCTGGGCGGTCTCTCGGTCCTGGCGGCACAGACGGGGGCGGAGATGACCTGTGTCTTCGACGGAGCCGAACTGGCCGCTCCGGTGCTGCTCGCGCCGCCGCGCGGGGTGCGGGTGCTGTTCAGCAAGGCGGGCGTGACCGCCGACGAGCTGATCCGGCAACTGGCCCGTGCCGAACCGCCCGGCCGGCCCGTCGTGGTGGTCTCCACCGACCGCGAAGTGGCCGACGGAGTGGCGAAGGCGGGTGCGAGACCCGTCGCGTCCGCCTTGCTCCTGAAGCGGCTTTCGCGCGTCTAGGGCCTTGTGTCCCGCATGTGTGACATGCCGGTATTTTGGGAACGTACCGTCAAGTTGCAGCTACACGCGGTGTGCTGTGAGTAAATAAGTGCCTCGTGTGGCGAGATTTTGCCCGTGAGGATTTGAACTCATCACAAGTTGGTCACTAGGGTCAGCCCTCGAACCTTCGCACGGTTGACCACCCATCCGGGGTGGCAGCGAAGGAACCGCCGAGTCCGTGAGAGCACGGAGCCGGGGATTCCATCCCCCACAGCCCGGTAGGCGGCTCGAGGAAGAAGGAGCTCGCCTTCGTGGCGTCCCACCGTCGTCCCAAGCAGCCGAGCCGCACCCGCGTGACCGTGCTCACCGCCACCGCCGCCGCGGCCGTGGCTCTGACATCTCAGGCAGCGCACGCCGATCCCAAGCCGACCAAGAACGAGGTCAAGGCGAAGGTCGACAAGCTCTACCACGAGGCCGAGGCGGCCACCGAGAAGTACAACGGGGCCAAGGAGCAGCAGGACAAGCTCAAGAAGCAGGTCGACGCGCTCCAGGACAAGGTCGCCCGCGGCCAGGACGAGCTCAACACCCTGCGCGGCGAGCTCGGTTCGCTCGCCACCGCGCAGTACCGCTCCGGTGGCATCGACCCGTCCATCCAGCTCTTCCTCGCCTCGGACCCGGACAGCTTCCTCGACAAGGCCTCGGCGCTCGACCAGCTGACCGCCAAGCAGACCGAGTCGCTGCAGAAGATCCAGGGCAAGCAGCGCACCCTCGCGCAGCAGCGCAAGGAGGCCCAGGAGAAGCTCGGCGACCTCGCTGACGTGCGCAAGGCGCTCGGCGAGAACAAGAAGAAGTTCCAGGGCAAGCTCGCCGACGCCCAGCAGCTCCTCAACACCCTGACCGAGGCCGAGCGCGAGAAGATGCGTCAGGAAGAGGTCCGCGCCAGCCGGGCGTCGAGCGACCGGGTCAGCCTCGGCAACGAGGTCCCCGCATCCGCCCGCGGGGCAGCGGCGCTCCAGGCCGCCTCCACGCAGCAGGGCAAGCCGTACGTCTCCGGCGGCACGGGCCCCAGCTCGTACGACTGCTCCGGACTGACCCAGTGGGCCTACGCCCAGGCCGGCGTCCAGATCAGCCGCACCACGTACACCCAGATCAACGACGGTGCCCGGATCGGACGCAGCGCGCTGAAGCCGGGCGACCTGGTCTTCTTCAACAACACCTCGCACGTGGGCCTGTACGCGGGCAACAACCAGATCCTGCACGCCCCGAAGCCGGGCGCCGTGGTCCGCTACGAGTCGATGGACTACATGGGCACCTTCCAGTTCGGCGTGCGCGTCTGACGCCCGAACGGGCGAATTGCGGCACCCTTCACTGACGCCCCGCCCCGCCGGAGACCGAGGTCACCGGCGGGGCGGAGCTGTTTTCCCGCCCCGCGCCGCCGGGCGCGGTCTTTGGCCGCCGTGTAGCAGTCCGATTACTGTCTGCCTGCTGCGCAGCTCCCGGTCCTCGTTCCGCCCGCCCGGGCGGCAGGGGCTGCGCTCCGTCCGGCGTCCAGCGGGCGGGTACGCGGAAGGGAGTACGGCTTCCTGTGGTGTCCCATCGCCGTTCCACGCAGTCCGGCCTCAACCGGACCGTCCGGGTCACTGTTCTGTCGGCCGCCGCGGCGACCGCCGCTGCCACACTCGGAGGCGCTCCGGCGAGCGCCGACCCCCAGGACACCCACGAGGCCACCAGGGCCCGCGTCGACCGGCTGTACGGCGAGGCCGAGAAGGCCACCGAGCGCTACAACGCGGCCGGGGAGAAGGTCGAGCGGCTGCGCGGCGTGGTGACCCGCGCGCAGGACGCCGCGGCCCGCGGCCAGGAGAACATCAACCGAATGCGCACCGCCCTCGGTTCGCTCGCCGGTGCCCAGTACCGCACGGGCGGCATCGACCCGTCGATCGCGCTGCTGCTCTCGTCGGACCCGGACACCTTCCTCGACCGGGCGGCCACCCTGGACCGGCTGAGCGCGCGCCGGACCGCCGAGCTGCACAAGCTCCAGGCGGTCCGGCGCACGGTCGCCCAGACCCGCGCGGAGGCCACCAGGTCCCTCGCGGAGCTGGAGAGTGGCCGGGCCGCCGTCTCCCGCCACAAGCGCTCGGTCGAGGGCAAGCTCGCCCAGGCCAGGGCGCTGCTGAACTCGCTGCCCGCCGAGGAGCGGGAGACCCTCGACCGGGCATCGCGGGACGGCAGGGACGAGCCGGTCCAGGCCCTCTCGGAGCAGGCACCCGGATCGGGAAGGGCGACGGCCGCCCTCGCGGCGGCCCGGCACGCGCTCGGCCTGCCGTACGTGTGGGGCGCCAACGGGCCCGGCGGATTCGACTGCTCCGGCCTCATGCAGTGGGCGTACGCCCAGGCGGGGGTCAGCCTCCCGCGTACCTCCCAGGCCCAGCGGTACGCCGGCCGGATGGTGCCGCTCTCCGAGGCCCGCCCGGGGGACCTGGTCGCCTACCGCGCGGACGCGAGTCACATCGGGATGTACGCGGGCGACGGCCAGGTGATCCACGCCCCCTACCCGGGCGCCCCGGTGCGCTACGACCCCGTCGGCATGATGCCCGTCTCCTCGGTCACCCGTCTGTGACCGTACGATCGGCGGGATGGCTGTTCAGAGGCATGGTGCGGTACGGGAGCGGGTCCGGGCACGGCGTACGGCGGGCGCCGTGCTCGCCTGCCTGCTGTTCGCGTCCGCCTGCGCGTCCCCCGGTGACCCGGCCCGGGACACGGCCGCCCAGGAGATCCGGGCCACCCTGGACCGCCGCGCGGGCGCGGTCCTGAACCACGACCCCGCCGCGTTCCTGGCCGTCCTCTCCCCGAAGGCCAAGGCGTTGCGGGCCGCCCAGCGCACAGAGCTGGCCAACCTCGCCGACGTACCGCTGAAGTCGTGGTCGTACGAGGTGAGGACCGTGACCCCGCACGGCACGGGCCGGGCCACCGCGGACGTCGACCTCCGCTACCGGATCGACGGCTACGACCGTGCGCCCGTGTCCGCCGCCCGAACCCTGGAGCTGGCCCGGGACGACACCGACGGCCGCTGGTACATCGCCGCCGACCGGCCCGCCGCGGGCGCCGCGGGCCAGCTGTGGCAGCAGGGGGACGTCCAGGTCGTCCGGGGCAGGCACAGCCTCGTCCTCGGGGTGGACCGCCCGGAGGAGGAACTGCGCCGGGTCGCCGACACCGCGGACCGCGCCGTGCCGGCCGTCACCGCCGCCTGGCCGGACTCCTGGGCGCGCCGGGTCGTCGTGCTCGTCCCCGGATCGGTGGAGGACATGGCGGGGCTGCTGGGCTCGCCGGCCGCGAGCTACCGGGGCATAGCGGCCGTCACCACCGGTGAGGTCGGAGGCTCGGGGAAGGCGCCCGGCGCTGCCGACCGGGTCATCGTCAATCCGCAGGCGTACACGGTCCTCGGCACGTTCGGACAGCAGGTCGTCCTCACCCACGAGACCACCCATGTGGCGACCCGTGTCCACACGTCCCCGTCCACACCGGTCTGGCTCTCCGAGGGCTTCGCCGACTGGGTCGCCTACCGGGACGAGGACCGTCCGGCCGACCTGATCGCGCCCGAGCTGGCCGAGGCGGTCCGTGGCGGCGAGCTGCCCGCCGAGCTGCCCGTCGACGCGGACTTCGGCTTCGGCGGCGACGCCGGGAAGCTGGCGAGGGCCTACGAGGGCGGCTGGATGGCCTGCGAGCTGATCGAGGACCACTGGGGCGCGGAGAAGCTGATCGCCTTCTACCGGGCCGTGGGGGGCCATCCAGGGCGGGACGGGGCGGTGGAGCAGGCGCTGCACACGGTGCTCGGCACGACCCCGCAGGAGTTCGGCGCGAGCTGGCGGGACTATCTGGCCGCCCGGCTCGGCTGACGGTTCTCCGGACCTTCGGCGGACTCCGCGCCCGGCCCGCTCCCGGACCGGGCCGGCACGGTCTCCCGCCAGAGCCGCCGCCCGGCCGTCAGCGAGGCCGCGACCAGCAGCCCGTTGCGTACGACGAGGAGCCACACCCCCTCCGCGTCGCTGGCGGCCACATGCGCGAAGCCGAGCGGGAACTCCAGCAGCGTGACGCCCGTGGCCACCAGCACCAGACCGGCCGGCAGCACCATGCGCCCGCCCCGGAACCCCAGGCAGACCGCCGCGAGGCCGACCAGCCACAGCATGTACTGCGGGCTGATGACCCGGCTGGTCGTGGTGAACAGCAGGACCGCCGTGAACGCCGCGTCCGCGGGGGTACGCACCGTGAACGTCCTGGCCCGCAGCCGCCACACCAGGAGCCAGCCGAGGGCGAGGACCGAAAGCCCCATGGCGAGCGTGGAGACCAGCGGGACGTACGGGCCGGTGAACTCCATCGAGCCGTAACGCAGCTCCACCCCGCCCTGCCAGCCGAACTGCCGGGCCACATGGAACACCAGCGCCCCCAGGGACTCGATCTCGGTACCCCGGTCCCGCTGGAACGACAGGAACGCGAACGCGCCGGGCAGCGCCGCCGCGCACAGCGTGGCCAGCACCGCCGCCGTCGTCGCGGCGGCGGTCCACGCGCTCCGGCTCGCACGGCCCCGCGCCGTGCCCACCAGCAGCAGGACGGGCCACACCTTCAGCAGCGCCCCGAAGGCGGCCAGCGCCCCCAGCAGCCGTGGCCGGCGCACCCCGGCCAGCAGCGCCGCCACCGCGACCGCGGTGACCATCAGGTCGTACCGCGCGTACGCGGTGGGGCCGAGAAGCGGCACCCCCGCCACCCACACCCAGGCCCCGGCGCCGCTCCTGCCGGGCAGCCGCCGCGCGTGGAGCAGCAGGCCGAGGACCAGCGCGTCGCACAGCAGGACCAGGACGTAGAAGGCCGACGGGTAGTCCAGGAACGGCAGCAGGGCGGGGGAGAGGACGGCGAGCGCGGCCACGGGCGGGTACTGCCAGGTGACGTCGTCGACCGGGTAGGTGCCGCTCCGCAGCACCTCGTACCAGCCGCGGTAGATCGCCGACACGTCGCTCGTGACGTCCGGTCCCGGGACCGTGAAGACCTTGAGGACGCAGAGCAGCAGCACCGCTCTGGTGAGGGCCCACACGGCGAGCGAGAGTCGTGTGCCGGTTGCTCCCGTCATGCCAGCCTCATCCGGTTAGGAGGTGGTTCGGGGAGCCATGATGCCCGGCGGGACGGTGCCGGCGCGATGAAGCGGGGCCGTTCGGTACTGTCGGCGGCGATGGACAAGACCCTGATCGTGACGAACGATTTCCCGCCCCGGCCCGGTGGTATCCAGGCGTTCCTGCACAACATGGCGCTGCGCGTGGACCCCGGGCAGCTCGTCGTCTACGCCTCCACCTGGAAGCGCGGACCCGAAGGTGCCGCGGCGACCGCGGCCTTCGACGCCGAGCAGCCCTTCACCGTGGTGCGCGACCGTACGACGATGCTCCTCCCGACCCCGGGGGTCACCCGTCGAGCGGTACAGCTCCTGCGCGAACACGGCTGCTCGTCCGTCTGGTTCGGCGCGGCTGCCCCGCTCGGTCTGATGGCACCGGCCCTGCGCAGGGCCGGTGCGCGCCGGATCATCGCCACCACTCACGGGCACGAGGCGGGCTGGGCCCAGCTCCCCGCCTCCCGTCAGCTGCTGCGCCGCATCGGCGAGGGCACGGACACGATCACATACCTCGGCGAGTACACCCGCTCGCGGATAGCGGCCGCGCTCACCCCCGAAGCGGCGGCCCGCATGGTCCAGCTGCCGCCCGGGGTCGACGAGAAGACCTTCCACCCGGCCTCGGGCGGGGACAGGGTCAGAGCCGGGCTCGGGCTCACGGACCGGCCCGTCGTCGTCTGCGTGTCGCGCCTCGTCCCGCGCAAGGGCCAGGACACGCTGATCCTCGCCATGCCCGCGATCCTGGCGCGGGTGCCGGACGCCGTCCTCCTGATCGTCGGCGGCGGACCGTACGCCAGGCAGCTGAGGAAGCTGGCCGCCGAGACCGGGGTGGGCGACTCGGTCCGCTTCACCGGACCGGTGCCGTGGGAAGAACTGCCCGCGCACTACGGCGCGGGTGACGTCTTCGCCATGCCGTGCAGGACCCGGCGCGGCGGCCTCGACGTCGAGGGCCTCGGCATCGTGTACCTGGAGGCGTCCGCGACCGGACTGCCGGTGGTGGCGGGTGACTCGGGCGGCGCGCCCGACGCCGTCCTCGACGGGGAGACCGGCTGGGTGGTGCGGGGCGGCTCCGCCGAGGAGTCAGCCGACCGGATCGTCACGCTGCTCGGCGACCCGGAACTGCGGCGGCGGATGGGGGAGCGGGGCCGGGCCTGGGTCGAGGAGAAGTGGCGCTGGGACCTGCTCGCCGAACGGCTCAAGGCACTGCTCTGAGAGCCTGACGCAGCGTCAGTTCACCTACGCCGAAGGGCCTGTCTCCGGTCAGGAGACAGGCCCTTCGCGCAACTGCCCGATCAGGCGCGGTAGATGGACTCCACCTCGTCGGCGAAGTCCTTCGCCACCACGTTCCGCTTCAGCTTCAGCGACGGCGTGATGTGGCCCGCCTCCTCGGTGAACTGGGCTGCCAGGATGCGGAACTTGCGTACGGACTCGGCCTTGGACACCGCGGCGTTGCCGTCGTCCACGGCGCGCTGCACCTCGGCCAGCAGCTCGGGGTCCTCGCGCAGCGACACGGCCGTCGAGCCGACGGGCTTGCCGTGCTCCTCGGCCCAGCGGCCCAGGAACTCCTCGTCCAGGGTGACCAGCGCGCCCACGAACGGACGGCCGTCACCGACCACCATGCACTCCGCGACCAGCGCGTGGGCACGGATCCGGTCCTCGATCACCGCGGGGGCGACGTTCTTGCCGCCCGCCGTCACGATGATCTCCTTCTTGCGGCCGGTGATCGCGAGGTAACCGTCCTCGTCGAGCGTGCCGATGTCACCGGTGTGGAACCAGCCGTCGGCCAGCGCCTCGGCGGTGGCCGTCTCGTTCTTCCAGTAGCCGGTGAACAGGTGCTCGCCGTGCAGCAGCACCTCGCCGTCGTCGGCGATCCGGACGACCGAACCGGGCAGCGGCTGACCGACCGTGCCGATCTTCTGCCGGTCCCACGGGTTGAAGGCGGTGGCCGCACACGTCTCGGTCAGGCCGTAGCCCTCCAGGACCGTGAAGCCGATGCCCCGGTAGAAGTGCCCGAGCCGCTCGCCGAGCGGTGCGCCGCCGGAGATCGCGTACTCGCCCCGGCCGCCGAGCACGGCCCGCAGCTTGCCGAAGACCAGCTTGTCGAAGACCTTGTGCTTGAGCTTGAGACCGAGGGACGGGCCCTGCGGCGTACCCAGTGCCCGGCTGTACGCGATCGCCGTGTCGGCGGCCCGGTCGAAGATCTTGCCCTTGCCGTCGGCCTGCGCCTTGGCGCGAGCCGAGTTGTAGACCTTCTCGAAGACCCGGGGGACACCGAGGATCAGCGTCGGCCGGAAGGCCGCCAGCTCATCGGTGAGGTTCTTGATGTCAGGCACGCAGCCGAGCTTGATGGGCGCCATCACCGAGGCGACCTCGACCAGCCGGCCGAAGACGTGCGCGGCGGGAAGGAAGAGCAGTACGGAGCACTCGCCGGTACGGAACAGCGGTTTCAGCCGCTCCACCACGTTCCCGCACTCCGCGAAGAAGCTGCGGTGGGTCAGCACGCAACCCTTGGGGCGGCCCGTGGTGCCCGAGGTGTAGACGATCGTGGCCGGGTCGTCGGCCTTCGCGCTCACCGTGCGCAGATCCATGGTCTCGTCCGAGACCTGGGCCCCGGCGGCGACGAGCTCGTCGACGGCTCCCTTGTCGATCTGCCACACGTGCTGCAGACCGGGGAGGGCGTCGCGTACGGAGGCGACGGACTCGGCGTGGGCGTCGCTCTCCACGAGGACGGCGACGGCACCCGAATCGCCGAGTATCCACTGGACCTGCTCGGGCGAACTGGTCTCGTAGACCGGGACGGTGACCCCGCCGGCGCTCCAGATCGCGAAGTCCAGTTGCACCCACTCGTAGCGGGTGCGCGACATCAGGGCGACGCGGTCACCGGGCTGCACGCCCGCCGCGATCAGGCCCTTGGCCGCGCTTCTGACCTCTGCGAGGAACTGGGTGGCGGTGACGTCCGTCCAGACGCCGGCCACCTTGCGGCTCATCACCGCGACTTCGGGATGCTGAGCGGCATTGCGGCGGATGAGATCCGTCAGGTTGCCGTCCGAGGGGACCTCGTACAGGGCCGGAAGGCTGAACTCGCGCAAGACTGCTGCTCCTCATCGGGCTCCGGTGCCACGGCTCTGTGTGACGCACCGGATGCGGTCCAAGACTGGCACGTGCTCCGTGGGGTGAGCACGACTGGACTGGCCGGACGTTACCCACCGGTACGTGGTTCCCGATAGGGGGTTCCGGCCAGATGTCTTATGCATCACACATAGAGGTGGGCCTTCCGCGCACAGTAGTGCACCCCTGTGACGACCCGGAAGTAACCGCAGGTCCGGCCGCCCCTACCCAGGCGGCGGACCGAGATCTAGGGTGATCGGATGCGAGGCAGCGGAGTGGACGGCCGAAGCGCGACCGGGAGAAGCGGTACGCGCATCCACGTGGTCAGCGACGTGCACGGCAACACGGAGGCGCTGGCCCGCGCCGGAGACGGCGCCGACGCCCTCGTCTGCCTGGGTGACCTGGTGCTCTTCCTCGACTACGCCGACCACTCGCGCGGCATCTTCCCCGACCTCTTCGGCGTGGAGAACGCCGACCGCATCGTCGAACTGCGCACCGCCCGCCGCTTCGAGGAGGCCCGCGCCTTCGGCCGCTCCCTGTGGGCGGGCATGGACCGCAACACCGCAATCGTGGCCGCCGTACGCAAGCAGTACGCGGAGATGTTCGCCGCCCTGCCCACCCCGACGTACGCCACCTACGGCAACGTCGACATCCCCGGCCTCTGGCCCGAGTACGCGGCACCCGGCACCACCGTCCTGGACGGCGAACGTGTCGAGATCGGCGGCCGCGTCTTCGGCTTCGTCGGCGGCGGCCTGAAGACCCCGATGAACACTCCGTACGAGATCAGCGACGAGGAGTACGCCGCCAAGGTCGAGGCGCTCGGACCTGTGGACGTGCTCTGCTCGCACATCCCGCCCGACGTCCCCGAGCTGACGTACGACACGGTGGCGCGCCGCTTCGAGCGGGGCAGCGTGGCCCTGCTCGAAGCCATCCGGCGCACCCGTCCGCGATACGCGCTTTTCGGCCATGTTCACCAGCCGCTGGCCCGTCGGATGCGGATCGGCGTCACCGAGTGTGTCAACGTGGGTCACTTCGCCTCCACCGGGCGGCCATGGGCGCTGGAGTGGTGACGCGGACCGCGGAACGACGAGCCTCCTGTACGCGATAGCCTGCACGCGGCAGACCTCTGCCGAACGCGACCGGTACACCGCACTGGAGGGCCACGGCGATGGCTGAACACACCAGCTCGAGCATCATGATCGAGGCGGCACCGGCCGACGTCATGGGAGTGATCGCCGACTTCGACCGCTATCCCGAGTGGACCGGCGAGGTGAAGCAGGCCGAGGTGCTGGCCGCCGACGACCAGGGCCGTGCCGAGCAGGTCCGCCTGGTGCTGGACGCCGGAGCCATCAAGGACGACCACGTCCTCGCCTACACCTGGACCGGCGGCAACGAGGTCAGCTGGACCCTCGTGAAGTCCCAGATGCTGCGGGCCCTCGACGGCTCCTACACCCTGGCGCCCGTCGGCGACGGCACCGAGGTCACCTACCGGCTGGCCGTCGACGTCAAGATCCCGCTCCTCGGCATGATCAAGCGCAAGGCGGAGAAGGTCATCATCGACCGCGCCCTCGCCGGACTGAAGAAGCGCGTCGAGTCCGTCCCGCGGGGCTGACCGCGTGCGTACGGTCCTGGTCACCGGCCCCGGCGGTGCGGGCCGTACGACGGTCGCGGCGGCGACCGCACTCGCCGCGGCCCGCGCCGGTCTGCGCACCCTGCTCGTCTCCGCCGACGCCGTGCCCGGGTTCCCCGCCGGTACGGAACCCGTCGAGGTCACCGACGGCCTGCGGTACGCCCGCATCGACTCGGGCGCGCACTTCCGCGGCGAACTCCTCGCCCTCCAGGACCGGGCGTCCGGGGTCCTCGGCCTGCTCGGCGCCAACCGCCTGGACGGCGAGGAACTCACCGAACTGCCCGGCAGCGCCCAGCTCGCGCTCCTGCACACCCTGCACCGCGCCGCGGCAGGCGACTGGTCGAAGGACGGCACGGACGTCCTCGTCGTCGACCTGCCGCCGCTGCCGGAAGCCCTCGCCGTACTCGCCCTGCCCGAGCAGCTGCGCCGCTACCTGCGTCGCCTCCTGCCGCAGGAACGCCAGGCCGCACGGGCCCTGCGCCCGGTACTGGCCCAGCTCGCCGGGGTCCCCGCACCCGCGCAGTGGCTCTACGACGCGGCCGCCCGCAAGGACGGCGAGCTGGCCGCGGTCCAGGCCCTGATCGAGGACGGGTCGACGACCGTACGCCTGGTCGCCGAGCCCGGCACGGCCGCCGAGGACGCACTGCGCACCGCCCGCACTGGGCTCGCGCTCCAAGGTCTGCGCGCCGACGCGCTCGTCGCCAGCCGGGTGCTGCCCCGGCACTCCTCGGACCCCTGGTTCGCCGGTCTCGCCGCCCAGCAGGAGAAGTGCCTCGGCCACTGGGCGCAGGAATGGCCCGCCGGAACACTGCGCGAGGCTGCCCACCTCGGCCACGACCCGCACGGCCCCGACGACCTGGCCCTGCTCGGCGGCCTCGCCCCCGACGTCCGGACACCCGGCCACGCGGGCGACCCGTGGTGGATCGAGGACACCCGGGCGGACACCGCGTCCGAGACCTCCGGCGATCCGGCCGAGGGAGTCCTCGTCTGGTGCCTGCCGCTGCCCGGAGCCGACAAGAAGGACGTCCATCTGGTCCGGCGCGGCGACGAACTCCTCCTCACCGTCGGCCCGTTCCACCGGATCGTGCGCCTGGAGTCCGGACTGCGCCGCTGCACCGTCTCCGGGGCCGCGCTCACCGACGGCGTGCTGCGTGTCCGGTTCGCCCCGGATCCGGCGCTATGGCCCCGGAACCGGTGAACGGTTTACCCCGTTCGGGTAACGTCGGTACTACGTCACCCTTGCCGCAGGAGCCCGCCATGAGTGAAGCCACCGATCGTCCCGCCGACGGCGACGCGTGGGCCGATGCCTGCGCCGAGGACCTGGAAGCCGAGAAGGCCAGGCGCCGCGCCCAGTACGGACCGCAGCCGGGATCCGCCGCCGAGGAGCTGCGCAAGCTCGTCGACGCCGTGGCCGACAAGGTCGCCTCGCTCCAGTCACCGCTGCTCGGCGTTGCAGCCCAGGGCGCGGTCCAGCAGGTGATCAGGCAGGCGAAGTCCGCGGTGGAGCCCGTCATCGAGCGCAATCCGGACCTTTTCGACCATCTCGCAGCAGCGGGCAACGAACTCCTGGCCGCCTACCGCTCGGCCGTCGAGGGCCAGGAGGCCCGCTGGACCCGCACCACCGAAGGCGCTGGCGGGGCCGGCACCCCGAAAAAGGCCGCCGAGGACCCGTCCGACCCGCGGGACGAGGGCGCCGGCGGCAGCGAGCAGATCGACCTGGACTGACCCCGGGCCGGAGGCAGAAGGCCCAGGGCCTGCCCTGCCTCGGGTACGGTTGGCCGTAGCGGGGCTCGACCGAAACTGAGGGATTCATGGGACTCACCATCGGCGTCGATATCGGCGGCACGAAGATCGCGGCTGGAGTGGTCGACGAAGAGGGCCAGATCCTCTCGATGTTCAAGGTACCGACCCCGCCGACGGCCGAAGGCATCGTCGACGCCATCTGCTCAGCGGTGGCCGGAGCGAGCGAGGGACACGACGTCGAGGCGGTCGGCATCGGGGCCGCCGGATATGTCGACGACAAGCGCGCCACCGTGCTGTTCGCACCGAACATCAAGTGGCGGCACGAGCCGCTGAAGGACAAGGTCGAGCAGCGGGTCGGTCTGCCGGTCGTCGTCGAGAACGACGCCAACGCGGCCGCCTGGGGCGAATACCGCTTCGGCGCGGGCAAGGGCCACGACGACGTCATCTGCATCACGCTCGGCACGGGCCTGGGCGGCGGCATCATCATCGGCAACAAGCTGCGACGCGGACGCTTCGGAGTGGCCGCCGAGTTCGGCCACATCCGGGTCGTCCCGGACGGCCTGCTCTGTGGCTGCGGCAGCCAGGGCTGCTGGGAGCAGTACGCCTCCGGGCGCGCGCTCGTCCGGTACGCGAAGCAGCGCGCCAACGCCACCCCGGAGAACGCCGCGATCCTGCTGTCGCTCGGCGACGGCACGGTGGAGGGCATCGAGGGCAAGCACGTCAGCGCAGCCGCCCGGCAGGGCGACCTGGTCGCCGTCGACTCGTTCCGTGAGCTGGCCCGCTGGGCCGGAGCCGGACTCGCCGACCTGGCCTCGCTCTTCGACCCCTCCGCGTTCATCGTCGGCGGCGGCGTCTCGGACGAGGGCGAACTCGTCCTCGACCCGATCCGCAAGTCCTTCCGGCGCTGGCTGATCGGCGGCGAATGGCGCCCGCACGCGCAGGTGCTCGCCGCTCAGCTCGGCGGCAAGGCCGGCCTGGTGGGCGCGGCCGACCTGGCCCGCCAGGGCTGATCCACAGCGCAGCCGGACGCCCGTCGCGCCCTCTGGGGAGCGGCGGGCGTCCGTCGTATCGTGAGGACATGGTCATGACGCCGCTGCCCGACTCCCGTACCGAGCCGGACGGTTCAGCCGTCGTCAGAGTGCTCAGTTACAACATCCGGTCCATGCGTGACGACACCGCGGCTCTGGCCCGCGTGATCCGCGCCTCCAGTCCCGACCTGGTGTTCGTCCAGGAGGCCCCGCGCTTCTTCCGCTGGCGCAAGGCTGCCGCCAGACTCGCCGCGGCGACCGATCTGGTGATCCTGTCCGGAGGCGCCACGGCGGCCGGCCCCATGCTGCTCTGCTCGCTGCGGGCCACGGTGGAGCGGACCGAGGACGTCCTGCTGCCGCTCACGCCCGGTCTGCACCGCAGGGGTTTCGCCACAGCGGTCGTGCGGATCGCGGGTACCAGGATCGGACTCCTGAGCTGCCATCTCAGCCTTCAGCGCGAGGAACGTCTCGCTCAGGCCGACCTGCTGCTCGAACGGCTGGACGCCATGCGGGTACCCCACGCGATCGCGGCGGGCGACCTCAACGAGGGGCCGGAAGGACCGGCGTTCGAGCGGCTCGCCGGGCGGCTGCAGGACTGCCGGGCCGTACGTCCGTGGGGCGGCGAGCACACCTTCTCACCGGACGACCCCCGGCGGCGTATCGACGCCGTCTTCGCCACGGAGGGCGTCGAGGTGCTCGGCTGCGGTGTTCCGTCGGGCCTCCCGGGGATCACCGACGCGGACCTGCGGGCGGCCACGGACCACCTGCCGGTGCTGGCGGCACTCCGGGTGCCCGCCCTGTCCGCTACGGCCCGGCCGGTCTGACCGGACGGGCCGTCACCTCACACGCGAGGCGTCAGACGACCGCGCCACGCCCCGGGTCGTCGTCCTCGTCGTCGTCGTGGGGCATCCGTGCCACCAGCGTCGCGAAGCCGCCGAGGAAGCCGCCGATGCAGAGCGTGGTGAGCCACCACGTCATCTCCCACTGCAGCAGGACGGCGATCAGCATCAGGACCGGACCACCGACGACCGCGAGCCAGGCGAACTTCGCCGTGACATCGGCCTCCGGCAGAGGCGGGGGCTCCGGCGGGACGAAATGCCCCTCCTCGCCGTCGTCGGAGCCGTCGGTGTCCCCGTTCTTCGGCTCCTCGACCTCGTAGTCGCGCGGGCCGGCCACACCGGGAGCGAAGACGACGGAGCTGCCCAGCGCCTTCTTCTCCGGAGGCTTCGCGGGCTTGGGCTTGCCCGCTCCCTTGTCCGCGTCGTCGCTCGTGCCCGCGTCCGGCTCCAGGACGTTGAGCTGATCGTCCTCCAGGAGGGCCAGGTCCTCGATCGACTTGAACGGCTTCGCGCCCGGCGGGTCCGGCGGCTCCTCGCCGTATCCCGCGACGATCGCCTCCCAGGCCGCGTCCTCGTCCACCGGCCGGGCACCCTCGGTCCCCTCCGGGGCACCGGTGCCCTCCGTGGGACGCGGTTCGCGCTCCTCGTCACTGCCTGTGCGCTCCGCGTCGTGCTCAGCCACCGGACGTGCTCCCCTTCTTCCCGACGCTGGGTGCGAGGCGGCCGACGAACGAGTAGCTCTCCTCGAAGATCCGCTCCGCATCATGGTCCAACGTCGCCACGTGGTAGCTCTGTTCCAGCAGGATCTCCTCGATGTCCGTCGACGAGACCCGGCTCAGGATGCGGGCGGAGTCGGCGGGCGGAACCACGTGGTCCTGCGGGCTGTGCAGCAGCAGGAGCGGCTGGGTGACCTGCGGAAGCTCGGCGTCGACCAGGCGGAAGAAATTGCGCACCGAATGGGCCGCGTGCAGCGGCACCCGGTGGTAGCCGACCTCCTCGACGCCGGCCATCGCGATGTCGCTGGTGAGGCCCTTCGTCGTACGCACGAGATGACGGGCGAACGGCAGGGCGTACGCCGAGAGGCCGTGCACCTTGTTCGCCGGGTTCACCAGCACCAGGCCCGCGACCGCGTCCCCGTGCTTCGCGGCCAGCCGCAGCGAGAGCGCACCACCCATGGAGAGTCCGAAGACGAAGACCTGGCTGCACCGCTCCCGCAGGACGCGCAGCTCCCGGTCCACCTCCGCGTACCAGTCCTGCCAGCCGGTGACGGCCATGTCCTCCCAGCGGGTGCCGTGTCCCGGCAGGAGGGGGAGGGAGACGGTCAGTCCCCGCTCGGCGAGGTAGTCGGCCCAGGGGCGCAGCGACTGCGGCGACCCGGTGAATCCGTGACAGAGAAGGACGCCGACCTCTCCGCCCTCGTGGCGGAACGGCTCGGCTCCAGGGAGGACCGGCACCGGGGGTCTCCTGTTCGTGAGGCTATGTCTCAAAAGGGAGTGCGAAAAGGGAGTGCGAAGAAGGATTACTTCACCGTACGCGACCGGACCGACACCGACCAGGGCCGTCACCGCTCGCGGGCCGCACGAGCGGCCCCATGCCGGGCGGAAGGCCGGACGATCCCACAGGTTATGGTCTGACCGACAGCACACAGGAGGCACCCGAGTTGATCTACGGCGCAATGAAGTTCTCCATCGGCGGCTCTCTGAAGCTCGCCTTCAGGCCGTGGGTGGAGGGCCTGGAGAACATCCCCGCGCACGGACCCGCGATTCTCGCGAGCAACCATCTGTCGTTCTCGGACTCGTTCTTCCTGCCGGCCGTACTGGACCGCAAGGTCACCTTCATCGCGAAGGCCGAGTACTTCACGGCTCCCGGGGTGAAGGGAAAGCTGACCGCTGCCTTCTTCAAGGGCGTGGGCCAGCTCCCGGTGGACCGCTCCGGGGCGCGCGGCGCCGGTGAGGCGGCCATCAAGGCGGGCATCCAGGTCATCGAGAGCGGCGGACTCTTCGGCATCTACCCCGAGGGCACCCGCTCGCCCGACGGCCGCCTCTACCGCGGCAAGCCCGGCGGTCTCGCGCGGGTGGCCCTCGCCACCGGTGCGCCCGTCATCCCCGTCGCGATGATCGACACGGAGAAGATCCAGCCGCCCGGGCAGGTGGTGCCCAGGCTGATGCGGCCGGGCATCAGGATCGGCAAGCCGCTCGACTTCAGCCGCTACCAGGGCATGGACGGCGACCGCTTCATCCTGCGCTCGGTGACCGACGAGGTCATGTACGAGATCATGAAGCTGTCCGGCCAGGAGTACGTCGACATCTACGCGACGGCGGCCAAGCGGCAGATCGCCGACGAGGCGAAGCTCCGGGCCGAGGACGAGAAGCGCGCACTGAAGCAGGGCGACGCCAAGGACGCGACGGACGTCGCGGGCACGGACGGAACGGACCGGACCGGCGCGTAGTCGCGCCGCTGTCCGCCGGGGGGTGGGGGAGATGACCAAGCGCGAGCGGGTCGTGCGGATGTCCGTCGAGCAGCCGTTGTGGCGTGCTCTGACGGCGTACCGCCTGTTGACCATGGGCTACGCGGTGCTCATCGCGGTCATCGGCCGCGGGGACTACGAGCGGCTGTGGGTGGCGGTCGTCTATCTGGCCGTGATGGTCGTCTGGACCCTGGCCACCCTTCCCCGGGTCGCCGGCGCCGCGCGCTGCAGCAAGCGTTTCCTCGGCGCGGACCTCGTCATCGCCCTCACCGGCATCCTCCTCACCCCGCTCGCCGACTTCGAGGCCCGGCACATCGACGGCCCGACGCTCCCCTCGATCTGGACGGCCGGCTCGGTCCTGGCCTTCGCCATCAAGGGCGGCTGGCGGTGGGCTGCCTTCGCCTCCACCTTCGTCGCCGCCGCCAACATCGTCGAGCGCGGCCACCCCAGCAGGGACACCGTGCACAACGTCCTGCTGGTCTGGGTCGCCTCCATCGCGATCGGGTACGTCGTCGAGGTGGCCCGCGCCAGTGAACGCACCCTGGCCCGCGCCCTGGAGATCGAGGCCGCCACCCGTGAACGGGAGCGACTGGCCCGCGACATCCACGACGGCGTCCTCCAGGTCCTCGCGATGGTGCAGCGCCGCGGCTCGGCACTCGGCGGGGAGGCCGCCGCACTCGGCAGGATGGCCGGCGAACAGGAAGTCGCCCTGCGCACCCTCGTCTCCAGCGGCCTCGTCCCCGCGACCCGGGTCTCCGAGGACGCGGCCGACGGCGCCGTCGTCCGTATCGTGGATGTGGACGAGGGGGCCGAGGGAGCCGAGTGCGATCTGCGCGCCCTGCTCGCGCCGCACGCCTCCTCACGGGTCAGCTTCGCGGAACCGGGTGCTCCGGTGCTGCTGCCGCCCGGGGCGGCCCGGGAACTCGCCGCCGCCGTCGGTGCCGCCCTGGACAATGTGCGGGTGCACGCCGGACAGGACGCCCAGGCGTGGATCCTGGTCGAGGACGAGCGGGACGAAGTGATCGTGACCGTCCGGGACGACGGCCCGGGCATCCCGGAAGGCAGGCTCGCCCAGGCGGAGGGTGAGGGGCGCCTCGGGGTGGCCCTGTCGATCCGCGGGCGCCTGCGTGACCTGGGCGGCACGGCCGCGTTGATTTCGGTGCCCGGCCAGGGAACCGAGGTCGAGTTGAAGATTCCGAAAGTTTCACGGGGGAAGGCAGGGCCGGTCCGATGACCACACCGAACGCGCAGGAAGCCCAGGCGAAGGCCACCAGGGTGATGGTCGTCGACGACCACCCCATGTGGCGTGACGCGGTCGCCCGGGACCTGGCCGAGTCCGGCTTCGACGTGGTGGCGACCGCGGGCGACGGCCCGCAGGCGGTCCGCCGGGCGAAGGCCGCGAGGCCCGATGTCCTCGTACTCGACCTGAATCTGCCGGGGATGCCCGGTGTCCAGGTCTGCAAGGAACTCGTCGGCTCCTCTCCCGCACTGCGGGTCCTGGTGCTCTCCGCCAGTGGAGAGCACGCCGATGTCCTGGAGGCGGTGAAGTCGGGAGCCACCGGCTACCTGCTGAAGTCCGCCAGCACCCAGGAGCTGACCGACGCGGTGCGTTCCACCGCCGCCGGCGACCCCGTCTTCACCCCGGGCCTCGCCGGTCTCGTCCTCGGTGAATACCGCAGGCTCGCCTCCGACCCGGTCCCTGCGGCGTCCGACGTACCGAAGGCCCCGGAACTCACCGACCGCGAGACAGAGGTGCTGCGTCTGGTGGCCAAGGGACTCTCGTACAAGCAGATCGCCGAGCGGCTCGTCATCTCCCACCGCACCGTCCAGAACCACGTGCAGAACACCCTCGGCAAGCTCCAGCTGCACAACCGGGTGGAGCTCGTGCGGTACGCGATCGAGCGCGGCCTCGACGACGTCGGCTGAGCGGCGCGCGGCAGGTCCCGGCCGTATATTCGCGAAGACCGGCACGGGTGCGAAAATCGGGAGACGTCGTGGAAATCCTGGCCTTCGGTGTGCAGTCCGACGAGAAGCCCCTGATCGAGAACGCCTTCGCGGGACAGCACGACGTCCGGTGCCTGGACGTCTTCCTGAACAGGGACACCGCGCCGATCGCGGCGGGGTACGAGATCGTCTCCACCAGCGTCAACGCCGACCTCAGCGGCAAGGTCCTGCAGACCCTCGCCGCGGGCGGCACGCAGATGATCGCCCAGCGCTCCACGGGCTTCAACAACATCGACCTCGACGTCGCCGAACGCCTGGCCCTGCGCGTCGCCCGCGTCTCGTACTACTCGCCGTACTCCGTCGCCGAGTTCGCCTGGACCCTGGCGATGGCGGTCAACCGGCGCATCATCCGCGCCGCGAGCCGCACCCGGGACTTCGACTTCCGCCTCGACGGTCTCCTCGGACGCGACATGCGGGGGCGCACCGTCGGAGTGATCGGCACGGGGAAGATCGGTGAGGCCTTCACCCGGATCGCCCACGGCTTCGGCATGAACCTCCTGGGCTGGGACATCGCGGAGAACGCGGCCTGCCTGGAGCTCGGCATGAAGTACGTCGAGAAGGACCAGCTTCTCGCCGAGGCCGACCTGATCAGCCTGCACGTACCGCTGCTCCCGTCGACCCACCACATCATCGGCGAGGAGGCCCTGGCCTCGATGAAGGACGACGTGATCCTGGTCAACTCCAGCCGCGGCGGACTCATCGACACCAGGGCCCTGGTCGCCGAGCTGCGGGCCGGCCGCTTCACCGGTGTCGGACTCGACGTGTACGAGGCCGAGGCCGGGCTCTTCTTCCTCGACAAGTCCCTCGAAGGCATCGACGACGACACCCTGGCCAGGCTGGTCACCTTCCCGAACGTCGTCGTGACCTCGCACCAGGCCTACTACACCCGGGACGCGGTGGGCCAGATCATCGAGGCCACCGTGCGGAACGTCGCCGACTACCTGGCCGGCCGGCGCAGCGAGAACGTGCTCGTGCCGGCCCCGCCCTCGAACTGAGGCCCCGGCAGGGTCACCGGGGCCCGCGTTCCCCGGATTCAGCTGAGGACCGGCAGCCCTGCCAGCAGCTCGGTCACGATCGTGGCCCCGCGCAGCGTCAGCACCGACTCCGGATGGAACTGCACCGAGGCGAAACCCTGCCCTCGCAGTGCGTGCAGCTCACCCGTGTCCGCGTCCCGGCTCGCCTTGATGCCGCGCACGGCCAGCCCGGCGGCCGTCGCCCCGTCGCAGCGGGCCGTGAAGCTGTTGTAGAACCCGACGGTCTCGGGACGGCCGAACAGCTCGATCCGGGTCTGAGCCCCCTGGTACGGCACGGCCTTGCGGACGATCTCCACTCCCAGCTCCGCCGCGATCAGCTCGTGCCCGAGGCAGACTCCCAGCAGCCCGTGCCGGTGATCCCTGAGCAGTTCGGCGGCCAGTCCGCGCAGCAGCACCATCTTCGGATCGGCGGCGTCGGCGGGATTCCCGGGCCCGGGTCCCAGCACGACGGGCCCCTCGTGCGCCCGCACGGCCTCGCGCAGTCCCGGCTCGTCGTAGCGCCGCACCGACACGTCGAGACCCGACGACCGCAGGAGATGCGCCAGCATCGCGGTGAAGGTGTCCTCGCCGTCCACCACGAGCGCGTGACCGGACAGCTCACGCGTGCGTTCCTGCATACGCAGCCAGAACGGTGCGAGCCCGCCGCGCCGGTCGTCCAGCGCCGCCCGCACCCGGGGATCGGCGGCCAGCTGCGGCCTGGCCGCCTCCGCGCGCGGCCGCCCCGGGCGCACACCGAGGGCCGCCAGCACACCGGCCGCCTTGGCGTGGGTCTCGGCGACCTCGCTCTCCGGGTCCGAATGGCGTACGAGGGTGGCGCCGACCGGCACCTTCAGCCGGCCGTCGGCCGAGATGTCGGCCGTACGGATCAGGATCGGCGAGTCCAGGGTCTGGGCGCCGTTCGCGTCGAGACCGAGGAGGGCCAGCGCGCCCGCGTAGTAGCCCCGGCCGTCCGGCTCGTAGCGCTCGATGACGCGGCAGGCGTTCTGTACGGGGGAGCCGGTGACCGTCGCCGCGAACATCGTCTCCTTCAGGACCTCGCGGACGTCCAGCGAGGAGCGGCCCCGCAGTTCGTACTCGGTGTGCGCGAGGTGGGCCATCTCCTTCAGCCGGGGGCCGATCACCACCCCGCCCATGTCGCCCACGGTGCACATCATCTTCAGTTCCTCGTCGACCACCATGGAGAGCTCCTCGGTCTCCTTGCGGTCGCCCAGGAAGGCGAGCAGACTCTCCGCCGTCGGCCCGCCGGCCGGATAGCGGTAGGTGCCGCTGATCGGATTCATCACGACCGTCCCGCCGGACATCCGCACATGCACCTCGGGGCTGGCACCGACCAGCGTCCGGTCCCCGGTGTGGACGACGAACGTCCAGTACGCGCCCCGCTCGCCCGAGAGCAGCCGCCGGAACAGGGACAGCGCGTCGGCCCTGCCGAACCCGGGGATCTCGCCGCCGAAGGTCCGCCGGATCACGAAGTTCGCGCCCTCGCCCTGACCGATCTCGTCCTCGATCACGCGCCGGACGGTCTCCGCGTACTCCGCGTCGGGCACGTCGAAGCCTCCGCCCTCCACGCGCACCTCATGGGCGGGCAGTGCGGCGATCACCTCGTCGAGCGGCAGCGCGTACGACTCATCGGCGAGGAGGACGGACAGCGGCGTGCCGTCGTCCCGGACGTCGAAGCCCCGCTCGGCGATCTGCCTGAACGGCACCAGGGCGAGTGAGGGCCGCTCGCCCACGGCGATGTCGGCGAGCCGGTCCGCCTCCCTGACCTGGCCGATGAGGACGTCGACCGTGTCGTGGTCGTGGCCGGGGGTACGCCTGCGCAGCAGTGCGAACGGCGGGGAGTCGTCCCGGAGTAGTCGCTGGACGAGGTCGGTCACGCGGTCGGGCATGGGTGTTCCTTCCGATGAGGAGGAGGAACGGCTCCGAAACGCAGAGAAGGCCGCCCCTCGGGCGGCCTTCGCGAAGTGTGTACGCGCGATGAGTCAGCGGGCCGCCGGATGAGCGGTCCACCACCAGTTCTGAACTGTCTGCGCGAACATGCCGTGGATCGTAGCGCACGACGGCCGGTCCGGGGCGCTCATGGCGCGGACCTTCGCGGAAAGCCCGATTCGGACGGTCTGTCTCATCAGGCGAGCGAGTACCTGCCGAGGAGCGGCGACCCCGTAGTCTTGCTGTCGTGATCGTGAAAGCTGAATCCCAAAGCGTCGCCGACAAGGCGACCTGGCGAGACCTTCCCGCGGCGCAGCAGCCTGAGTACCCCGACTCCGAGGCCCTGCGCGATGTGCTCGCGGACCTCGAGTCGTATCCGCCGCTCGTCTTCGCGGGCGAGTGCGACCAGCTGCGTGCCCGCCTGGGAGCCGTCGCCAAGGGCGAGGCCTTCCTGTTGCAGGGTGGCGACTGTGCCGAGGCGTTCGACGCCGTGTCGGCCGAGCACATCCGAGCCAAGCTCAAGACGCTGCTCCAGATGAGCGCCGTCCTCACCTACGCCGCCTCCGTTCCCGTCGTGAAGATCGGCCGGATCGCGGGGCAGTACTCCAAGCCGCGCTCCAAGTCGACCGAGACCCGCGACGGCGTGACGCTGCCGACCTACCGCGGCGACTCCGTCAACGGCTTCGACTTCACCGAGGCCGCCCGCATCCCGGACCCCCAGCGGCTGAAGCAGATGTACCACGCATCCGCTTCCACGCTGAACCTGGTCCGTGCCTTCACCACCGGTGGTTACGCCGACCTGCGCCAGGTGCACGCCTGGAACCAGGACTTCGTGAAGTCGTCGCCCTCCGGTCAGCGCTACGAGGCCCTGGCCCGTGAGATCGACAACGCGCTGAACTTCATGAAGGCGTGCGGCACGGACCCGGCCGAGTTCAAGGCGGTCGAGTTCTACGCCTCGCACGAGGGTCTGCTGCTGGACTACGAGACGGCGCTGACGCGCGTCGACTCGCGTACCGGCAAGCTGTACGACACCTCGGGCCACATGGTGTGGGTCGGTGAGCGCACCCGCCAGATGGACGGCGCGCACATCGAGTTCGCCTCGAAGATCAGCAACCCCATCGGCATCAAGCTCGGCCCGACGACCACCGTCGACGAGGCGCTCAGCTACATCGACCGCCTCGACCCCGACCGCGAGCCGGGCCGGCTGACCTTCATCGTCCGCATGGGCGCCGACAAGGTCCGCGACAAGCTCCCCGAGCTCGTCGAGAAGGTCACCGCCTCCGGTGCCACCGTCGTGTGGGTCACCGACCCGATGCACGGCAACACCTTCGAGGCCGCGTCCGGTCACAAGACCCGCCGCTTCGACGACGTCCTGGACGAGGTCAAGGGCTTTTTCGAGGTGCACAAGGGCCTCGGGACGCACCCGGGCGGCATCCACGTCGAGCTCACCGGTGACGATGTCACCGAGTGCGTCGGCGGCGGCCACGAGATCTTCGTGGACGATCTGCACCAGCGGTACGAGACGGCCTGTGACCCCCGCCTCAACCGCAGCCAGTCCCTCGACCTGGCATTCCTCGTCGCCGAGATGTACCGCGACCAGTAGGAACCGCCGGACTGTACGACTGTGGGGCACGGATCGATGTGATCCGTGCCCCACAGGGCGTTCCGGGGCTTTTACCCGCCAGGGGTGGCGGGTAAGGTTAGGTTAGCCTCACCGAAAAGATCGGGGCGGCCCCAGCGAACGATCCCCGGCGGGAGGTGAACCGCGTGTACGTCTGCTCGTGCTTCGGAGTCACGGAACAGCAGGTCAGGAAGCATGCGGACGAAGGCGCCTGCACGCCCCGCCAGATAGCCTCCGCCTGCAAGGCCGGTACGGACTGCGGTGGCTGCGTCCGCAGGATCCAGGCGCTCCTGGGCCGTGGTGACTGCCCGCGCCGCGATCTGCTCGACCAGAAGCAGGGCTCGGTGGCCGGCCCGGCCATCGGCGCCGCACCCGTCGGCGCCGGTACGTCGCCGGACATTCGGCTCTCCGACGCCGCCTGAGCCCCTCCGGGCCTCCGGCTCGGCCTTCGGGCGCGAGTCCGTTCTCCAGGCTCAGCTCTCGGGCTGCTCGATCAACTGCGCGATGTACAGCGCCTCGCCGAGCTTCTCGACCAGTTCCAGCTGGGTGTCGAGGTAGTCGATGTGGTGCTCTTCGTCCGCGAGGATCGACTCAAAGATATTTGCGGACGTGACGTCGCCCTTGTTGCGCATCAGTTCGATGCCCCGCTTGAGACGGTCGATCGCCTCGACCTCGACCTGCCGGTCCGCCTGGAACATCTCGGTGACCGTCTGGCCGACCCGTACGTGGAACAGTCGCTGGTAATTGGGCAGACCGTCGAGAAACAGAATCCGGTCGGTCAGGATCTCGGCGTGCTTCATCTCGTCGAACGACTCTGCCCTGGTGTACTTGGCGAGCTTCGTCCAGCCGAAGTTGTCCTGCATCTTTGCATGCAGGAAATACTGATTGATCGCAGTGAGTTCGGCGGTCAGCTGTTCGTTCAGGAACTCGAGGACCTCGGGGTCGCCCTGCATCGCAGAGGCTCCTTCCAACCGGTGTACTGGGCAAGTTGGCCGCATCCTCGCACTGCGCTTCCCGGTCGTCCAGTAAGTGCACGCTTAGTACGAGTTGCCCCAATCGACTCTGCCCTGGTCATGACCACCCCTGGCTGTCTGTCACCATGGAGGCATGGGTCAGCCGGAAAGCCGGGAATACAGCGAATCAGGGCAGTCCGAGCTTCCGCCGGGGCAGCGCCTGCAGCGCGGCTGGCCGGTCACCCACTACGGGCCCGTACCCAAGTTCAAGCCCGACCGCTGGGAGTTCCGGGTCTTCGGAGCCACCGCGGACGGCGAGAAACGCTGCTGGAACCACCAGGAGTTCACGGCTCTGCCGTTCTCCTCGGTCGTCGCGGACCTGCACTGCGTGACGAAGTTCAGCATGGTCGGCGCCGAATGGGGCGGGGTCCTCGCCCGCACGCTCGTGGAACTGGCGCCACCCGCACCCCATGTCACGCACGTGATGGTGTGGGCCGAGTACGGATTCAGTTCGAATCTCCGTCTGGCCGACTTCGTGGCCGAGGGAAGCGTCTTCGCCACCCACAAGGACGGCGAACTGCTGACCGCCGAGCACGGCTTTCCCGTGCGGCTGGTCGTGCCGCACCTCTATGCCTGGAAGGGGCCCAAGTGGGTCCGCGGCATCGAGTACATGACCGCCGACCGTCGCGGTTTCTGGGAAGAGCGCGGCTACCACAACATCGGTGACCCGTGGAGCGAGCAGCGCTACTCCTACCAGGAAGGGCCCGGAGACGGCCCCGAGCTCTGACCTGCGGGGTTCCGTGCCTCAGTGGTGGTAGCGGTGCACCACGGCGTGGCCCCTGCCGCGGCCGATCATCCACTTGTTGACCGGCACCGTGATGACGAATGCCGCAGCCAGTGCGATGGCCAGGACGATCCAGAACATCGCGTCCGCCAGGTGGGCGTCCATGGCCCCCGGCCACAGCGCCAGCACGCCGTTGTCGATCAGTTCCATCACCGCGATCGAGAGGGTGTCGGCCGCCAGGGCCACCCGGAACGCCGTACGGAAGTCGACGCCCGCCCTCAGGACCCCGCGCAGCGTGAGCGCGTAACCGAAGAAGAACGCCAGGGTGATCGCCAGCACCATCGTCGGTACGTTGCCCCAGCCGAGCGCGGTGCCGATCACCATGCCGAGCACTTCGCCGATGGCGCACCCGGTGAGGCAGTGCAGCGTGGCCTTCGCGGCCATGCCCCAGCTTGCCCGGGCGGGCGCGGGGGCGGGAGTGCCGTGACCCGCGTGCTCGCCGTGGCCCCCGTGTCCCGTGTGCTCGCCGTGCGTCCGGGTGTGCCCGGCGTGCGGGTCGTGGCGGGTGTCGTGGTCGTGCCTCATGGTCTTCCCCCAAAGCCGGATGGCGGTTCCTGTCGACAACATGAACCGTATACCCCCTAGGGGTATTCCTCAAGCGTTCTCGGTATCGCGTAGCTCCTTCAGCCGTGCCACGTCCGCCGCATGTCCCGCCTTGCCGCCGGGCGTCTCGATGATCAGGGGTACGCCGTCGGTCGCGGGGTGCGAGAACAGCTCGCGGAACGGCTCCGCACCGATGTGGCCGGCGCCGATGTTCTCGTGCCGGTCCTTGTGCGCCCCCACCACGTCCTTGGAGTCGTTCGCGTGGATCAGCTTCAGCCGGCCCTCGCCGACGGTGTCCACCAGGAGATCCAGGGTCTGGCGCATACCGGCGGGGCCGGTCAGATCGTGCCCCGCGGCGTAGATGTGGCAGGTGTCCAGGCAGATGCCCAGCTTGGGATGGGAGTCCAGCGCCTCGAAGTACGGGCCGAAGTCCCACGTCCGCGAGCAGAGCGAGGCTCCCTGCCCCGCCGTCGACTCCAGCAGCAGGAACGGATCGTCGTCGTGCGTCAGCTCGTCGAGCAGCGGCCTCATGTGCCTGCGCACCTGCGCGAGGGCCTCCGACGGCGGCCGCCCGCCGGTCGCCGAACCCGTGTGCACCACGACGCCCAGCGCCCCGATCTCCCTGGCTCTGCGCAGGGAGTGGCGCAGCGACTCCACGGACCGCTCGACCGTGGCCTGCGTGTGCGAGCCGAAGTTGATCAGATACGGCGCGTGGACGTACGCCGGGACCGACCTCGCCTCGCACTCCGTGCGGAACAGTTCGTCCTGCGCCGGATTCCCGGCCGGAGTCGCCCAGCCGCGCGGATTGGCGGCGAAGACCTGGACGGCCTCCGCGCTCAGCTCGCGAGCGTACTCGAGGCCGATCTTGGCGAGCCCGCCCGCCACCGGGACATGAGCGCCTACCGGGTTTCGCATGTGGATCTACAGTCCCTTGGTCCTGATGGTGATCGTGGAGCCCTCGGCGGCCTCTTCGCCGCCGTCGACGGACTGCTTCTCGACGGTGTCGCTGAAGGACAGGAACGGCCGGTCGACCTCGACCTCGAATCCCGCCTCTTCCAGTGTGCCCCTGGCCTCGTCCACGTCCATGCCCGTGACGTCCGGGACGTCGAGCATCCGCGGCCCCTTGGAGACCGTGAGCTCCACGGAGTCGCCCTCGGCGGCCTCCGCGCCCTCCGCCGGTGACTGCTCGGCGATGTCACCCGCGACCTCGGCGGAGTTCACCCGGCCGGGCCGGACCTCTGCCTTCAGGCCCTCCTCCGCCAGCGCGGCGGTGGCGTCCTGGACCGAGAGACCGGTGACGTCCGGGACCTCGACCGGGGCGCCCTTGCTGACCACCAGGGCCACGGCGGACCCGGAGCGGCGCTCGGTGCCGGCCTCGGGGTCCGTACGGACTACGTCGCCCCGTGCCACGTCCTCGCTGAACTCCCGGGTCACCATCCCGGGCACCAGACCGGCTTCCTTCAGATCGCGCCGCGCCTCGGCGGGAGTGACGCCCGCGAGATCGGGGACGTCCACCATCTCCGGCCCCTTGGAGACGACGAGCCGAACGGAGTCGTTGCCCCGGATGCGCTCGCCGGAACCCGGGTCGCTGCCCATCACGGTGCCCCGGGCGGCGGTGTCACTGAAGGCGCGGTCGATCCGCTTCACGTCGAGACCGGCGTCCCGGAGCCGCTGCTCGGCGGTCTTCTCCGTCTGGCCCAGCAGCGAGGGGACCCGGGTGAACTGTCCGGAGTTGATGTACCAGACGCCCGCGCCGACGCCCAGCACCAGCAGGACGGCGGCGAGCGCGGCGACTATGCCGCGCCGGGGACCCGCGCCGAGGAGGCCGCGCCGGCCGGGCCCGGTCCTCCGGGGCGGCAGGGGCGGCGGCATCTCCAGCCGGCTGGTGTGATGGGTGGTGCCCGCGCCGGGCGGGAGCACCCGCGGAATCACGCTCGTACGGTCGTCGGCGCCGTCGTGCTCCTCGCCGCGTGCCTGCGGGGGCTTGGTATCCAGCTGCTCGTCGGTGAGGGCGGCCCGGCACTCCCGCGCCTCGGCCAGCAGGACCACCGCGTCGTGCGGGCGCACCTCGGGGTTGCGGGCGGTCGCGCTCGCCACCAGGCCGTCCAGCCCGACCGGGAGACCCGGGACGACGGCGGACGGGGCCGGGACGTCCTCGTTGAGGTGCTGGTAGATGACCTGGGCGGCGGTCTCGCCGGTGTGCGGCTTGCCGCCGGTCAGCATCTCGTAGAGGACGACCCCGCACGCGTACACGTCGGCCCTGGTGTCGGCCGTGCCGTGCTCGATCTGTTCGGGTGCGAGATACGACACGGTGCCCAGGAGCGAACCGGTGGTCTCGGTGACGGTGCCCACCGCCCGTACCAGCCCGAAGTCGGCGACCTTCACCCGGCCGTCGTCCCCTATCAGGACGTTCTCCGGCTTCATGTCCCGGTGCACGAAGCCCGCGCGGTGCGCGGCGCCGAGGGCGGCCAGGACCGGCTCCATGATGTCCAGCGCGGCCCGGGGCCGCAGGGCGCCGCGCTCGCGCAGGACGTCACGCAGGGTGCACCCCGCCACGTACTCCATCGCCAGGTAGACGTACGCCCCCTGGGCGCCTTGGTCGAAGACCGCGACGACGTTGGGGTGCGCGAGCCTGGCCACCGACTTGGCCTCGCGGATGAAGCGCTCGACGAACGAGGCGTCGGTCGCGAGGGCCGGGTGCATCACCTTGAGCGCGAGCACCCGGTCGAGCCGGGTGTCCATGGCCCGGTAGACCGTGGCCATGCCGCCGACGGCGATGCGCGCGTCGACGCGATAGCGGCCGTCGAGCAGCTGCCCGATCATGGGGTCCTGGAGGGTCGTATCCACGCACCGAGTCTACGAGCCGCCGCTGACACCGCCGACGGTCCGGGCGGTCCCGGTGCCCTACTGCAGCCGAGCCGTGACAGGGGCACATCCAAGGGGCCTACCGGAACGCCGGACGCTCCGGGTCCAGTACGGCGCGGCCCTCACCCGGGGACGAGGCCTCCGCGAAGTGGCGGCGCGGAATCCGGCCCGCCCGGAACGCCAGACGCCCGCCCTCCACCGCATGTCTCATCGCGCCCGCCATCAGCTCCGGCTCCTGCGCCCGGGTCACCGCCGACGCCAGCATGACGGCCGAGCAGCCCAGCTCCATCGCGAGGGCCGCGTCCGAGGCCGTGCCGGCACCTGCGTCCAGGATCACCGGCACACCGGCCCGCTCGACGATCAGCTGGAAGTTGTGCGGGTTGCGGATGCCGAGCCCGGAGCCGATGGGGGAGCCGAGCGGCATGATCGCCGCGCACCCCACGTCCTCCAGCTTCCGGGCGAGCACCGGATCGTCGTTGGTGTACGGCAGCACCGTGAACCCGTCGTCCACGAGGATCTCGGCGGCGTCCAGCAGCTCGATCGGGTCGGGCAGCAGTGTCCGCTCGTCCGCCACGACCTCCAGCTTGACCCAGTCGGTTCCCAGCGCCTCCCGGGCCAGCCGGGCGGTCAGCACGGCCTCGCCCGCGGTGAAGCAGCCCGCCGTGTTCGGCAGGACGCGGATGGAGAGCCGCTCCAGGACGGAGAGGACCGAGCCCTGCACCGTCGGATCCAGCCGGCGCATCGCCACGGTCGTCAGCTCGGTGCCGGAGGCGATCAGGGAGCGTTCGAGGACTTCCAGGCTCGGAGCGCCGCCCGTACCCATGATCAGCCGGGAGGTGAACGGGCTGCCGGCGAGAGTGAAGAGATCGTCGGACATCGGGTCAGCCTCCCTGGACGGCGGTGAGAACTTCGACGCGGTCTCCGTCGGCGAGCGCGGTGGAGGACCACTCGCTGCGCGGTACGACGGCCTCGTTGACGGCGGCGGCCACCCCGGAGTGCGAGGCGGTGAGCGTCGCCACGAGCGTCTCCAGGGGGGTGTCGAGGGGGATGCTCCGGCGTTCCCCGTTCACGGAGATCAGAACGGGGCCGGACAGGTGCTCGGTCATGCGGGCTGCTCCTGAGGCACGGGGGCGGCGGAGGGTGAGGGGGCGAAACGGCTCGGAGTGAACGGGCGGCCCACCTCCGGCAGCTCGCCGGTGGTCAGCACGTGCGCCATCACGTCGCCGGTGACCGGGGTCAGCAGCACCCCGTTGCGGTGGTGGCCGGTGGCGAGATGGAGGCCGGGCAGGGCCGTCGGGCCCAGCAGCGGCGCGTTGTCGGGAGAGGCCGGGCGCAGGCCCGCCCGCGTCTCGGTGAGCGGCAGCTCGGTGATGCCGGGCACCAGCTCGTGCGCGTCGCGCAGCAGCTCGTACACCCCGCCCGCCGTGACGGTGGTGTCCCAGCCCAGTTCCTCGCTGGTGGCGCCGACGACGAGCTCGCCGTTCTCCCGGGGGACGAGGTAGAGGTGGCTGCCCCGGACGACGGCGCGCACCGTCCGGCTGAGGAAGGGCGCGTACGCGGGGGGCACGGTCAGCCGCAGCACCTGGCCCTTGACCGGGCGGACCGGGGGGACGACATCGTCGGGCAGCCCCGCGAGCCGGCCGCTGAGACTGCCCGCCGCGAGGACGACCTGATCGGCGAAGAGCTCCGCGCCCTCCTCCGTCACGGCTCCCGCGGCCCGGTCGTGCGTGACGGTCAGCCGCCGCGTCCAGGCCCGGTGGAAGACCACCCCGGCGCGTTCGCAGGCGGTCACCAGCGCTGCGGCGAGGCGCCGGGGGTCGACCTGGTGGTCGCCGTCGACGCGCAGCCCGCCGCGTACACCGGGGGCCAGCATGGGCTCCAGCCGGCGGCACTCGCGGCCGGTGAGCCACTCGGACTCCAGCCCGGAACGCTGCTGCAACGCGTGCAGTTCGCGCAGATGGGCCCGGTCGTCGGAGTCCAGCGCCACGGCCAGGGTGCCGCAGGCGCGGAAGCCGATCTCCTGGCCGCTCGCCTCCTCCAGCTCGGCCGCGAACGCGGGATAGCGGGCCGCGGAGGCGACATTGAGGCCGAGCAGGGTCTGCTCGCCGTAGTGGAGCTCGGTGACGGCGGCAAGCATCCCGGCCGCCACGGAGGCGGCTCCGCCCCCGGGGTCCGGGTCGGCCACCGCCGTGGACATGCCGCGCTGTGCCGCCCGCCAGGCGGTCACAAGTCCGATGATGCCGCCCCCGATGACCAGGACGTCGTAACCGTTCGCGGTCCGTGGAGCACGCATGGGCTTCCAGCCCCTCCCTTCGCCGGCATGACCCGGATCAGGTTCGTACGGTCGGAGGCCGCCCAGCCTCCCTCTCAGCCCGGTGCGTCCGGGCTCCCGCGAGTACGGAGGCCACCCTAGACCCCGTCACCCGTGGTCAGTAAGACCGTCCGGACGACCTGGCCGGGACAGGGTGTGCGGACCGCCGGGGGACAGCGCTCTTCCTGACGATTCGTCAGGTGCTTAAGGTGGACGCGTGAGTGAGCAGACGGAACAGCAGAACGTCGTGGTCGTCGGAGCGGGCATGGCCGGCGTGCAGACCGCCGTCGCCCTGCGAGAACAGGGCTTCACCGGGCCCGTCACGCTGATCGGCGCCGAACCGCATCAGCCGTACGACCGGCCGCCGCTCTCCAAGGCTGTCCTGCTCGGCAAGGCCGAGGACTCCGCCTTCGACGTCGACTTCGAGGCGCTCGACATCACCCTGCGCCTCGGCCTCGACGTGGTGGGACTGCGGCCCGGGGCGCACGAACTGGACACCGAGGGCGGCCCCGTTCCGTACGGCACCCTGGTCGTCGCCACCGGCGCGGAACCGGTCATGCTGCCCGGCTCCGAAGGAGTCCCGGGCGTCCACCTCCTGCGCACCCTGGACGACGCCGCCCGGCTGCGGCCCGTCCTGGAACGCCGGCACGACATCGTGGTCGTCGGGGCGGGCTGGATCGGCGCGGAGTTCGCCACCGCCGCCCGCGCCGCCGGCTGCGACGTCACCGTCGTCGAGGCGGCCGGGCATCCCCTCGCGGGCGCCCTGCCCGCCGAGGTCGCCGCCCCGATGGCCCGGTGGTACGCGCAGAGCGGCGCCGAACTCCTCACCGGCGCCCGGGTGGCCCGGATCGAACCCGGCGCCGTCCTGCTGGCGGACGGCCGGACGATCCCCGCCGGAGCGGTGGTCGTCGGCATCGGTGCCCGGCCCGCCACCTCCTGGCTGGCCGGCTCCGGAATCGCACTCGGCCCGGACGGCTCGGTCACCGCGGACAGTGCGCTGCGCAGCTCACTTCCCGATGTGTACGCGGTGGGGGACTGCGCCTCCTTCCCCTCGGCCCGCTACGGCGAACGCCTGCTCGTCCACCACTGGGACAACGCGCTCCAGGGCCCGCGGACCGTCGCCGCCGCCATCGTGGCGGGCGACGCCGACGGGCAGCCGCCGCCGTACGACCCGGTGCCCTACTTCTGGTCCGAGCAGTTCGGCCGCTTCGTGCAGTACGCCGGACACCACGCGGGCGCCGACACCCTGCTGTGGCGGGGCGACCCCGCGGAAGCCGCCTGGTCGGTGTGCTGGCTGCGCGACGGAGTCATGGTCGCCGTACTGGCCGTCGGCCGCCCGCGTGACCTCGCCCAGGGGCGCAGACTCATCGAATCGGCCGCCCGGGTCGACCCGGAGCGGGCCGCCGACCCGTCCGTACCGCTGAAGTCGGCGAAGCTCTGACCTCGCTCCGACACCACCTCGTGACCCCCTTACGGTCGGCCCGGCTACCGGCTGTCGGTCCGGGATGGCACGCTTGTCCTTGTGACCGAGATTGACGCAAAGATCGATGCTCTCGTCCCTGCCTGGCTCCACCTCCCCGACATCGCGGAGATGCTCGATATCGAGGTGACGCGCGTGCGACAGCTGGTCAGGGATGGCCAGCTCATCGCCGTACGACGTGGTGAGAACCGGGCGCTCCAGGTGCCTGCCGCCTTCATCGACGGCGACAAGGTGGTCAAGGGCCTTCCGGGGCTCCTGACGGTCCTGAGGGACGACGGCTACAACGACGGAGAGATGCTGGAGTGGCTCTTCACTCCCGACCCGACCCTGCCCGGTACCCCCGCGCAGGCGTTGAGTGAGAATCGCGGTACGGAGGTGAAGCGCCGCGCCCAGGCGCTCGCCGTCTGACCGAGACAACCGCACACGGAGTGCGGGCCGTGCCACACGGACCGGCCCGCACCCCGCCGTACCGACGGGGGAACCATGTCCACGCCTCGCACGCTGCTGTCCGACGCCCGGCTCTACCTGTGCACGGACGCACGTAAGCGGCAGGGCGACCTCCCCGATTTCCTGGACGCCGTCCTCACGTCCGGCGTGGACATCGTCCAACTGCGCGACAAGGGCATGGAAGCCGCCGAGGAGCTCGAACACCTCGCGGTGTTCGCCGACGCCTGCAAGCGTCACGGGAAGCTCCTCGCGGTGAACGACCGCGCCGACGTCGCCCACGCCATCGGCTCCCACGTGCTGCACCTCGGGCAGGGCGACCTGCCCGTGCCCGCGGCGCGGGCCGTCATCGGCCAGGACGTGGTCATCGGCCGTTCCACGCACGCCGAGTCCGAGGTCGACGCCGCGGTCGCCGAGCCCGGCGTGGACTACTTCTGTACGGGCCCCTGCTGGCCCACCCCGACCAAGCCCGGCCGCTACGCACCCGGCCTCGGGCTCGTCCGGTACGCCGCCTCGCTCGACCAGCCCCGCCCCTGGTTCGCCATCGGCGGCATCGACGCGGGCAATCTGGACGAGGTGCTGGACGCGGGCGCCCGCCGGGTCGTCGTCGTCCGGGCGATCACCGAGGCCGACGATCCCGCCGCCGCTGCCGCCCGTCTCGCCGCGCGCGTCAGGGCGCGCACCAGCTGAACAGGGGCGTTGTCCGGGGCCGCCGCCAGGGTGATTGTCCATGTCCGTGTCCGAGGGGTGGACAACAACCCTTGCAATTCGGGCAAATGGCACCGATCTGGTTGGGGTACCGCCCGGCCCTGGTTAACCTCCCAGTATGGCCCTTGGCACACCCTCCACCAGGACGGATCACGCGCGGACCGTGCGTGAGCTGCTCGCGACCGGCAAGACCTCGTACTCGTTCGAGTTCTGGGCGCCCAAGACGGAGAAGGGCGAGCGGAACCTCTGGAACGCGCTGCGCCGCGTCGAGGCCGTCGCCCCGAGCTTCGTCTCCGTGACGTACGGCGCCGGAGGCTCCACCCGCTCCGGGACGGTCAGGGCGACGCAGCAGATCGCCGAGGACTCCACGCTGACGCCCGTCGCGCACCTCACCGCCGTCGACCACTCCATCGCGGAACTGCGCAACATGGTGGGCCAGTACGCGGACGCCGGGATCCGGAACATCCTCGCCGTGCGCGGAGACCCGCCCGGCGACCCGATGGGCGAGTGGGTCAGGCACCCGCAGGGCGTGCGGTACGCGGCCGACCTCGTCCGGCTCATCAAGGAGTCCGGCGATTTCTGTGTGGGCGTCGCCGCGTTTCCCGAAATGCACCCGCGGTCGGCCGACTGGGACACCGACATCGGTCATTTCGTGGACAAGTGCCGTGCCGGTGCCGATTACGCGATCACCCAGATGTTCTTCAATCCGGAGGATTATCTGCGTATGCGTGACCGTGTGGTCGCGGCGGGTTGCGATACGCCCATCATTCCCGAAGTAATGCCGCTCACCAGCGCCAGACAGCTGGAAAGATTCGCCGAGCTGAGCAACGCGTCCTTCCCTTCGTCGCTGAAAGAGCGCATCCTCGCCGCCAAGGACGATCCCGCCGCTGTACGCTCCATTGGCATCGAGTTCGCAACGGAGTTCTGCGCGCGGTTGCTCTCCGAGGGTGTCCCCGGACTGCACTTCATTACGCTCAACAACTCGACGGCGACGCTCGAGATCTACGAGAATCTCGGACTGCACAAGCAGTCCTGACCGGCCGTACCCGCCACCAACCGGGGCGGTGGCCGTAGGAGGGGGCGGGCGTGGGCTGGACGGTCCTCTACATCGCATTCGGCATCGTGGCGCTGTGGCTGCTGGGTGAGGTGCTGCTGCAGTACAAGGCACGGCTGCGCTGGCGTCTGCTCGCCTTCGCCGGGTTCCTCGGTGTGGTCATAGGCGTCCTGATCCCGTCCGTGCTGGTGATCGCCCTCGGCGCGATCGCCTTCGCGACAGGCCAGACCTACGTGACGCTCTCCTTCCGGCAGGGCTTCTCGACGGGCTGGGCCATAGGGGGCAGCCCCGGCGAGAGCCGCCGACGCCGCGGACGGACCGAGAAGCCCGAGACCAGGGAGCCCACCCTCCAGGTCTCCGACCTCGAGTACGAGCCGGAACCGGATCAGCCCGCCGCGGTCTACGCGCCGGAACCCCTCCCGGACGACACCGGCCAGTACGGCGTGTACTCCGAGTCCGCCTACGCAGCCGCGGGCGCCGGCACGATCCGTACGGAGCAGGGCGAAGCCCAGTACGACGCCTACGCGCCCTACCCCGACTACAGCCAGTCGGCCCAGGGCACCTTCGCCGGGCAGGACGGCTACGCCACGCAGGACGGCTACGCCACGCAGGGCACCCCGGGCCAGGACACCCATGCGGGGCAGTACGACTACGGCACAGGCCAGCAGAGCTATGCCGCGTACTCCGACCCGTACATCGGGACCGGCACCACCGGCGGATCCGCGCCGTACGGCTCCTACGACAGCTACGGCAACGGGTACGACAGCTACGGGGGCCAGCAGCAGTACGCCGAGCCCTACCCGCAGCAGTACGGAGAGACCCCGCCCGGCGGCGTCTGGGTTCCCCAGCAGCGCGATGCCGAGCAGTACCCGCCGATGCCGCCGCAGGAGCCCGTGGAACCCGCCCCGTACGGCAACGGGTACGACACCGGTCACAACGAGCCGTACCGCTACTGAGCCGCTCGGCCGCTCCCGGGGATCTCAGCGGGAGCCGCGGAAGCCGTCGCCCTCCACGATGAGTCCCGCGACCAGCGCCCCCGACATCCCGGCGTGCGCCAGTCCGCCGCCGGGATGCGACCAGCCGCCCGCCAGATACAGGCCGGGCAGCCGGGTGCGGTTGCCCGGGTGCAGCCAGGCCCCACCGGCCCCGGCCAGCGCGGGCGCCGGCACCGAGCCGCCCTCGGCGCCGGTCTCCGCCGCGGTTTCGGCCGGGGTCCGAACCTCCGCGTGGATCACCCGGTCCCGCAGGCCCGGCACGGCGGCGCAGGCCGTGTCGATCACCGTGTCGGCGAACCGCTCGCGCAGCGCCCCGTCCGTCCAGTCGACCGGGCCGTGCGGTGCCACCGTCGCCGTCAGGGTCACCGCCTCGTGCGACTCGTCAGGGCGGGTGGTGGGGTCGTCGGGCCGCATGACCGTCACGGTCGGCCGCTCGGCGATCCGGCCGCCGAACACGGCGTCGCGCTCGGCCGCCCCGTCCGCGGCGTGCACCACCGTCCGGTGCACCGCGTCCGGCTCCCGGGCACCGCGCAGCGACAGCAGGACCAGGAACCGGCCCGGCGCCGGTCCGCTCCCCGGACGTGGCGAAGGCGCCACGTCCCCCTCCTGCCACAACTCCTGACCGGACACCAGGTCCTGGCGCGGCTGCGCGGCCAGCACCACGTGATCGGCCTCGGCGCTCTCGCCGCCCGCAAGCTCGACGCCCGCGGCCCGGCCGTCCTTCTCGACGATCCGGACGACCTCGGCCCCGAAGACGAAGCTCACCCGCCGGGCCACACACCGCTCGTACAGCGCCTCGGCCAGCGCCCGCATCCCCCCGCCGACGTACCAACTGCCGAAGGTCTCCTGCATGTACGCCACGAGGGCGGCGCTCGCCGGGGCGTGGCGCGGGTCCAGCCCGTACGCCAGGGCGTACCCGTCGAGCAGCGCTGCCAGCCGGGGGTCCGCCAGCTCCCACGCGCCGATCTCCGCCACGGTCGCCGCCTGCCGGGGCGGACGCAGCAGTCTGCGCTGCCTGAGCGAGGGGTAGGGATCGCGGCCCAGGACCTGCCAGTCGGGCCGCAGCGGCTCCTCCAGCAGCGGGCGCCGCGAGCGGTCCCAGGCGTCACCCGCCCGGTCCAGGAACGCCCCCCATCGGTCGCCCGTGCCCGCTCCGAGCGCTCCGTCGAGAGCGGCGACGACGCCGGCCCGGGAGGCGTTCGGCAAGGACACCGCGGTGCCGTCGGCGAAGACATGACGGCTCGCCGGGTCCACCTGGGTCAGCGTGACGCACTGCTCCAGAGGTTCCTTGCCGGTCTTCACGAACAGGTCGCGGTAGACGGCGGGCAGATGCAGCAGACCCGGCCCGGTGTCGAACGAGAATCCGTCACGGGCATACCGGCCGACCGAGCCGCCGTACGTCGCGGACCGCTCGTACACCGTCACCCGGTTGCCTGCCACGGCGAGCCGGGCCGCCGCCGCCATCGCGCCCGTCCCGGCGCCGATCACCGCAATTCGTGCCATGTCAGAGACCCTAGACGGTGCCACCGACAGCTCAGCCGGGAGGCCGGTGCCCGCCCGCCTGCGCCATGCCCCTCTCCTCGCGCCGCTGCGCCCTGCGGCGCAGGAACCGGCGGATCCGGGAGGCCAGGAAGACCGATATGACGATCCCGAGGACGAGCAGCGCCGCGGCGATGGACGCGGCGGCCAGCGGATGGAACATGGCGAAGGTGATGATCGCCGCGACGCCGAGGTCCTCGGCCACGCTCACCGCGATGTTGCTGAAGGGTTCCGGGGAGGTGTTGACCGCCATCCTGGTGCCCGCCTTCACCAGATGGCTCATCAGCGCCGTGGAACCGCCGACGGCCCCGGCCGCGAGCTCCGGCAGTGAACCGCTCTCACCCGCCAGCAGGGCGGCGACGACGGCCCCGGACAACGGCCGGACGACCGTGTGCACCGAGTCCCAGACCGAGTCCACGTACGGGATCTTGTCGGCCACCGTCTCGCAGAGGAACAGCACACCCGCCACCACCAGGACATCGGTGCGCTGCAGTGCGGCGGGCACCTCGTCGCTGACACCGGTCGCACCGAAGATGCCGAGCAACAGGACCACCGCGTAGGCGTTGATCCCGCTCGCCCAGCCACTCGTGAACACCAGGGGGAGTACGGACACGGACGCGATCGTAACCAGACGGCGCCGGCAGCGGGTGGGGTCGTGCACCCAGCCCTGAGTATCCGTACCTAGCGGGTGAGATGAGTAGGTATGCGGGTAGGCCCCCACCTGCGCGGACGGCAGAGTGTGGAGCACGGAAGGGGCGCGGCTCCGGGACCGCCGACACGGGGTGGCGGAACGGAGCGGCACTCCGGTCGCAACGGGGGTGCGCGGCGGAGGGCCCGGGACCACGGGGGACACGGGGTCACGGGGGAAGGGTTTCTCCGGCAGCACGGAAAGCGCCGGTCCGGTGGAGTTCGAGGGGGATCGAACTCCACCGGACCGGCGTCTTCGTGCCCGGACCTGGTCCTGCCCCGCGGGCCAGGGATCAGGGCTCGGGGTCAGCGCCCGCTGACCCGCCCGTGCAGCAGCAGCGACAGCGCCGAGTGCACGTCGTCCATCGACCGCTCCGGCTGGAACGCCTGCCAGTCGAGGGCTGCCACGAGGACCATGCCGACGAGCGCGGCCGCCGTCAGCGGAATGTCGATCTCCTGGCTCAGCTCACCGTTGCGTACTCCCTCCCTGAGGACGTCCTCAACGACGGCCACGGCCTGCTGACGCACCACCAGGAGCGTGGCCTGCCAGGCACGGTTGGTGCGCCATAGCTCCGCCACGTACAGCTGGGTGAAGGCCGGGTAGCGGTTGATGAAGGCCAGGCCCGCCCGGATCATCGCGTCCAGGGCCTCCACCTGGGTGCCGCCGCGCGCGTCCGTCTCCTCGGACGCGGCACGCAGGGAAGCGGTGAGCAGCCCGACACCGTGCCGCAGCAGCTCCTCGAAGAGCTCGGTCTTGCTCTTGAAGTTGTAGTAGACCGTGCCCTTGGCGACCCCGGCGCGCTCGGCGATCTCGTCCACCGTGGTGGCGGAGAACCCCTTCTCGGCGATGAGGGTCACCGCGGCCTCGTAGAGCTTCTGGCGGGTGGCCTGGCGGCGCGTGGTGCTACTGCTTTCCATACGGTCGATTCTCACAGGTCCGGGCGCTCTCACAGACTGAGCTCGGGATGCAGCCGGTCCAGGGTCCACACCTGCTTGCGCCGGGCGGAGAGCGCGGTCAGGGCCACCGCGCCCGCGGTGAACGCCACGAGGACCGCACAGGCCTCCCAGACCGGGCCGAGTCCGCCGCCGGTGATCAGCCGGCGCAGGCCCTCGACGATGTAGGTCATCGGCAGGAACGGGTGGATCGCGCCGAAGAATCCGGGGCTCGTCTGCACCGGGTACGTTCCGCCCGCCGAGGTCAGCTGCAGCATCAGTACGGCCAGGACGAGGATGCGTCCCGCTGCTCCGAAGCGTGCGTTGAGCCACTGCACGATCGCGGCGAAGCAGCAGGTCACCAGGGCCAGAAAGCCGATCGTCGCAGCGGGGTGCGCCATCTGCAGGCCGAGCCCCCAGTGCAGTACGGACATCAGCGCGGCGACCTGGAGAACACCGATCGCGACGACGGGCAGCCAGCCGGCGAGGGCGATCCGCCAGGCGGAGGCCCCGGCGGCCAGGGCCCGCCTGTTCAGCGGCTGGATCAGCATGTAGGCCACCATCGCGCCGACCCAGAGGGAGAGAGGGATGAAGTACGGGGCGAAGCCGGTGCCGTAGTTGGGTGCCGCGTGGAGCGACTTGGACGCCAGCTGGACCGGATCGGCCATGACGTCCGTACGCGTGTCGCGGTCCTTCTCGGAGTAGTCGGGGATCTTGCCGACGCCGTCGTTCAGCCCCTGGGCGAGGGTCGCCGAGCCGTCGCCGAGCCGGAAGAGCCCGCTGTCCAGATCGGAGGCACCGGTCTTGAGCTTCCCGACCCCGGTGTCCAGGGCCGAGGAACCGGTCTTCGCGGTGCCCAGGCCGGTGTGGAGCGCGTCCGCGCCCTTGGCCACCTTGTGGGCGCCCTTGTTCAGCGCGTTGATCTTCGAGACCGCGGCCTCCAGATCGGTGTCCAGGGTCGGGGAGCGCTTCGCGAGGGCCTCGGCCTGCTGCTGGAGCGTCGTCAGATGGCCGCGGAGCCTGGTCAGGTCCCCGTGCTGGTTCTTGACCAGCACGTTCACGTCGTCGGCGACCTTCGCGACATCGGCCGCCGCCGTCACGGCCCGCTTCAGCGGGGGGCAGACGGCAGGGTCGGGCAGCAGCGCGTCCTCGCACGCGGTGCGATGCGCTTCGGTGAGTTCGTCGGCGGAGGTGTGGGCCGCGGCGGCGGCGGTGGGAGCCGCCTTCACCAGCAGGTCGAGGTTGTCCCGCACCGTCTTCGACGAATCGGCGACCAGCCGGGCCGTGTCGCCGATGGCCCCGCCGTTGTCCTTGAGGAACGGACGTACGTCGGCGGCGATGCCGTTGACCTTGTCGGCGAGGGCCTGGGTGCCGTTCGCGACCTGCCTGGAGCCGGTTTCCAGGTCGCCCGCGCCCTTGTCGAGCCTGGTGATCCCGCCGGCCAGCCGGCCACTGCCCGCCTTGGTGTCCTTGAGGCCGCTGGCGAGATCCTCGGAGCCCTTCTTCGCCTTGGAGATGCCGCCCTCCAGGTCGTCCGCCCCCTTGGCCGCCTTCTGGGTGGCGTCGTGGATGCCGGAGAAGGAGATGAAGATCCGGTCCAGGAACCCGCGCGAGGCGTTGGTCGAAGCGGCGGTGCGCACCTCGGAGAACACCGTCCGGGAGATCTGCCCGACGATGTAGTTGTTCGCGTCGTTCGTCCGCACCTGGAGAGCGCCGGTCTCGGGGGAGTCTCCCGAACTGGAGGCGATCCGCTCGCTGAAGTCGGACGGCATGGTCAGGGAGAGGTAGTAGGTGCCGTCCTCGACGCCACGGCCCGCCTCGGCGGAGCTGACCTCGTGCCACTCGAAGACCTTGGAGTCGCGCAGTTTTCCGGTGATCTCGTCCCCGGCGGCGAGACGCTTCCCCGAGACGGTCGCCCCCTTGTCGTCGTTGACCAGCGCCACGGGAATCCTGTCGAGGCGCCCGTAGGGGTCCCAGAACGACCACAGGTAAAGGGCTCCGTACAGCAGGGGCAGCAGCAGGAGCGCCACGAGTGCGGCGCGCGGCAGCTTCCCCCGGCCGAACCGCTTCAGTTCAAGCGCGGCCAGTCTCGGCGATCGCATCGGCCGTCCCCTCCTCGGTCGTGATGTCGGTGCGTACGGTGATCGCGCCCTCCGGGGCCTCGCTGCACACGGCGAGCACGGTGGTGCCGGCGTCGGCGATGGTGCGCAGCAGCGCCCAGGCATCGGCGCGTTCGGCGTCGGAGAGCTTCAGGTCGGTGTCGTCCACGCCGAGCACTCGCGGGCGGGCCATCAGGGCGAGGGCGATGGACAGGCGCAGCGCCTCCAGGCGCTCCAGATCGCGCACGGAGGTGCGTTCGGCCTTGGGCAGGGCGGCGGGGTCGAGCCCGGCCGCCTCCAGGGCCGCGTCGATACGGGCCCGCGCGGTGGCGCTCCGCTCGGCGCGGGGCCGCAGGAGCGCGCGCAGGGAACCGTCGTAGCGGCGCTGGAGCAGGGCCCGCTCGCGCAGGTGCTCGGCGACGGTGAAGGCGGGGTCGAGCTCGCTGACGCCCGGGACCGGGCCGAGCGCGCTGATCCGCCGTACGGCGGCGAGCTTGCCGGGCAGAGCCAGACCGCCTGTCTCCGCACGGCCCTCCGTGGAGCGCATCCGGCCGGTGAGGGCCAGGAGCAGGCAGGTGCGCCCGGAGCCGGACGGCCCTTCGACCGCCAGGAGCGAGCCGGGCCCGGCGGTGAAGCCGACCCCCCGGAAGGCCCATCCGCGCGGTCCTCTGAGCCCGAAGTCCTCGGCGCTGACGGCTGCCCCGTGCGGGCTGTCCACAGACTCTCCCCTTTTTGAACTGACCAGTCAGTGCAAAAACTTATCCCGAACTCGCGATCGAAGCAAAAGGCCAGGTCAGCGGCTGATGGACGGGAATTGTCAGTGGTGACCGTCACGATGGACACAGACGGCCACGAAGCCGTCACGCGACGACAGGAGGTTCGTCATGGCCAGCTCTTCCGCAGCCGCCGCACCGCGGCGCCGCCCAGACAGCCCTGCCCCCTCACCGACCGGTCCGGCAAGCGACGTCCACCCCGTGCAGCGCCGCGCCACGGCGCCGCCCGCCGCACTCGAACTGCTCGCCAAGGCCCACGGCGGCCTGGCCGAGGCGGCCGTCCTGGACGTACCGAACGAGCGCTACGCCACCGCGCACCTGGCCGCGCTGCGCACCGCAGCCGCCGTCCTCGCCGCCCGCGCCCGCCCCGAGACCGGCAGGCGCCGCCGGGAGCGGATCCGCAGCGCCTGGGAGATCCTGCCGGAGATAGCCCCCGAGCTCACCGAGTGGAGCGCCCTGTTCGCCTCCGGAGCCGTACGCCGGGCCCGTGCCGAAGCCGGCATACCGGGCGCGGCGACCAGTCGTGACGCCGACGACCTCCTGCGCGACGCCGCCCTGTTCCTCCGCCTGGTCGAACGGCTGCTGGCGCTCCGGACGGTGCTCCCGCAGCCCCGGGAAGGACAGGCCGAAGCGGGGTGACCGGCGCGGCGGCCCGAGGCAATAGGGTGGACGGACCCGTACCACCTGCACTGTTCACGCTCCGCCCGTCAGTGGCGGCACCGTGCCGAGGAGTCAACTGCCGTGTCGGACCAGCTGCGCCCCCGCGCCTCCCTCCGTACCGCCGTGGTCTGGGAGGTCCTGAAGGACGCTCTCGACCGCCGGGTCAAGGCGACCGGCAGGGACACCCTGGACGTGCTGGACACCGGTGGCGGCACCGGAAACTTCGCGGTGCCCGTAGCCCGGCTCGGCCACCGGGTCACCGTCGTCGACCCCAGCCCCAACGCGCTGTTCGCGCTGGAGCGCCGCGCGGCCGAGGACGGCGTGGCCGAACGGGTCAGCGGGGTCCAGGGCGACGTCCTCGGCCTGTTCGACGTGGTGGAGCGCGGCAGTTACGACGCGGTGCTGTGCCACGGCGTCCTGGAGTACGTGGACGACCCCGCCGAGGGCGTAAGGAACGCGGTCGACGCGCTCCGCCCGTCCGGCGCCCTCAGCCTGCTGGCCGCCGGTCTCGGCGGCGCGGTCATGGCCCGGGCGCTCGCCGGGCACTTCACCGAGGCCAGGCACGCGCTGAGCGACCCGGCGGGCCGCTGGGGCGACGGCGACCCGGTGCCCCGGCGCTTCAGTGCCGACCAGCTCACCGAGCTGGTCGTCGCCGCCGGCATGGAGGTGGGAGCGGTCCACGGCGTGCGTGTCTTCGCCGACCTCGTCCCGGGCGGTCTGGTGGACACCGAACCGGGTGCGGTCGAGGCACTTCTCAAGCTGGAGGCCGCCGTGGCCGAACTGCCGTCCTTCCACGCTGTCGCGACCCAGCTGCACGTGCTGGGCGAGAAGCACACCTGATCAGCAACGCAACCGCAGACGGAGTACGGCTCCAGGACCCCGATCGGCGCTCCGGCCCCGTATGATCGGGTGACACCAGTCGGCATGACGGATCGGACGCCGGGGAATCTACGCCTCAGCAGACGAACCGACATGGCGGTCCGGACTGGTAAATGGCTACAGGGCGGGTTTCACGGGGGCGAATCCCTGCCTATCCTGGAAGGGCCGCATACCGGTCGCCCCCCGCGGCCGACGACTAGGAGGACTCCGTGCCGCTCTCGGAGCACGAGCAGCGAATGCTCGAGCAGATGGAGCGAGCGCTGTACGCCGAAGATCCCAAGTTCGCGACAGCGCTCGAGGGAAGCGGGCTGCGTACGTACACCCGACGACGGGTCTACCAGGCGGTCGCTGGCTTTCTCGTGGGTATCGCGCTCCTCATGGCCGGAATGGTCGCCCAGCAGATCTGGATCAGCGTGGTGGGGTTCCTCGTCATGCTGGGGTGTGCCGTGCTCGCGGTCACCGGGTGGCGCAAAGCGCCCAAGCCCGGGGAACAACAGCAGGCGGGGAGCGGGGCTGCAGGCGAACGCCGGCAGCCCAAGCAGCGCCGGTCAGTGATGAACCGGATCGAGCAGCGGTGGCAGCGCCGCCGTGACGAACAGGGCCAATAAGCGTTTCCGTCCCGGGAGCATTCCGGGGAGGACTGAAGACATGACGCCGGGCAGTTGAGCGCCGGACACATATGGGTGAGGGGCGGCCGCATTTCTGCGGCCGCCCCTCAGCTGTCCCCGGTGCCTCTGTTCCTGGGCCCGCGCCTCGCCACCCGGCCCGCGCCCCCGGTGGTGCCGGGGGCGCGGGGTCCTGGGTCAGACCCGCTGGCGGGAGAGCCGGCGGAACAGCCCGGCCCAACGGCCACGGCCCGGCCGGTCCGCCCAGCGGCCGGCGAGCGCCGCCCAGCGCTCCGAAGCCGTCCACACCACCCGGACGGCCGAGCGCGGCGCGATGACCGCGCGGAGCCGGGTGGGACGGCTCACGGAGGCCCGCAGAGCGGCCCGCACGGCCAGGACGTCCTCGGTGAGCCCCGTGGCCGCCTGCGGCTTCGGTGCGTACAGCACCTGCTCCACCGCACCCGCCACCCGGTGTGCCGAAGCGGCGGCGGCGCCGTCGATTTCACCCAGCCGCACGATGCGCGCCGCCGTCTTGCGAGGTGTCTGCGAATCGTCCGGCGGGATGCCGTGGTCCCAGGCGGTGTCCGTGAGCTCCCGCCAGGCGGCCAGCGTCCGGGCCGTGGCGTCCGCGGGCGTACGGCCCGTGGAGTGTCCGAGCCTCCGGCCGCGTGCCCGGGTGCGCCAGAGCAGTGGCAACACGGGCAGTACCAGCACCAGCGCGGCAGCGAGACTCAGCAGCACCACCGTGCGCAGCGGAGTACCCGGATCGGCCGGACCCACCGCGCCGGGAAGCGCGGCAGCGCCGCACTCACCCTGTCGGCGCAGCTGTTCCGGGCAGTTCTGCGAGGCGGACGGGGCAGCCGATGGTGCCTCCGAAGCGTCAGCCGTCGGCTCCGCGGAATCGTTCGTCCCGCCCGTCGGGGCGTCGGGCAGCGTGTACGAAGGAGTGGAACCCCGGGTCGGGGTCGGCTCGAAGCGCGTCCACCCCACACCCTCGAAATACAGCTCCGGCCAGGCGTGGGCGTCGCGCAGCCCGACGGACATCGAGCCGTTCGACCGGAACGTCCCGGGTGTGAAGCCCACGGCGACCCTGGCCGGGATGCCCAGGGTCCGTGCCATCGCCGCCATCGTGAACGAGAAGTGGACGCAGAAGCCCTGCTTGTCCCTGAGGAACCGGCTTATCGCCGCCGTGCCCGTACCCGAACTCACCGTCGTGTCGTAGGTGAAGCCGCCCTCCGATGCGAACCAGTCCTGCAGCGCGACGGCCCTCTCGTACGCGTTGGTGGAGCCCTTCGTCACCTCGGCCGCGGTCCTGCGGACCACGTCTGGCAGCGAATCGGGCACCTTGGTGTACTCGCGGGCCAGCTCGGGAGGAGGCGGGCCCGCCGACGCGAGCTGGTCCGCGGTCGGCCGCACCACCAGGCTGCTGATCTCGTACTTCGCGTTACCCGTGGTCTGCCCGTCGTCCCCGACGAGCGTCCGCCCCTCCGGCTCGTACCGCCAGCGCCCGTCGATCTTCACCTCGGTCGCCGGGTAGGGGAGCGGCAGATACGTCTGCTGGTAGGAGGGGGACGAGGAGAGGTTCGTCCTGACCTCCGTGACGGCGACGCCCGATCCGAGACCGGCGGGCTGCGGGAGCCGTCCCGGCACATCCGTCAGACGGCGGGTCGACGGCCGCCACTCGGTTCCGTTGAACTGGTCCAGGGCCAGGATGCGCAGGTAGAACTCCTCCGGGGCTCCGGAGTTGGTGCGATACGTCATCACCTCCCGGTCCTCCGGCTGGTTCAGGTTGTTCTGGAGCGACACCAGCGGATTGACCGCGGAGATCGTGCCTCCGCCGCCGCCCCTGCCCGTCCCGGATCCCGAACCGGCCAGGAGCCCGCTGTCCAGAGCGGGCAGCGCCGCCGGGACGACCAGCGCGATACCGAGCGTCAGTACCCCGATACGCCGCCCGGTGCGGACCGAGGCGAACGTCCGCCCGCCCGAATCCGCGATACCCGCGGTCAGACCGCCCGACCCGGTCGCACCGCCGAAGACCCGCCCCCACTGGGAGAGCCGGCTGCGTCCCTCGGCCAGCAGCAACAGCAGATAACCGGAGGCGGCGAGCAGGAACCAGGCCCAGCCCGCACCTCCCTCGGACAGTCCGGCGGCGACCGAGTAGAGCGCGAGCAGAGGCAGCCCGGCAGGGGCCGCGCTGCGGAAGGTCACCGCAAGGGCGTCCACCGCAAGACCGATGAGCAGCACACCGCCGACCAGCATCAGCCGGATGCCGTCCGTGGCGGGAGCCGGAATCGCGTACTTGCCGACATCGTCGAATCCCGCGCCGAACAGCTCCATCAGCCACTGGACGGCCTGAGGTCCGGGAAGGACACCGAGGAACGCGTGATCCCTCGCGAACGCCACGGTCAGCAGGACCGCCGTCACGAGAACCTGGGCGCCGAGGGTCAGCGTCCTCGCCAGCGGCACGCGGCGGGCCAGCGCGCCCACCCCGCTCTGGATCGCCAGCAGAAGAGCTGCCTGCAGAATCCAGCCGGCCGGATCGACCAGCGGCAGCAGGGCGCCCGACGCCATCAGCGTCGCCGCGAAGGCGCACAGCGCCAGCCGACCACGACTGCTCATGACCATCCCCCAGAGAAGCCCGTAGAACCGCCGGTCGTGGCGGACCGTGTGTCACCGTGCTGCCGTCCGGCCTGCTGCCAGAGTTGGGTGAGCCGTGTCCCGGGAGGAACCGCCACGGCCGTCCAGCCCGCTTCCCGCAGCAGCCGCAGACGCGCCGCGACCGAGGCGGGCGGTGTCCCGTCCCCGCCCCGTGCCCAGCCCTCGCTGTCCACGACGAACGCCACGGCGGCGCCGCTGCGCTGCCGCATCCGGCTCGCCACCGCCACCTGCTCCTCGTCGAGATCACCGAAGAACGCGATCAGGAGCCCTTCGTTGCCGCCCCGCAGTACGTCGTAGGCGCGCGACAGCCCGCCGCCGTCCGAATGATCGACGACCGCGAGCGTGTCCATCATCAGCCCCGCCGAATCGGCGGACTCCTGCGTCGATCCGGCGAAACCGTCGGAACCCTCGCCCGGCACGGAACTGCCGTCGTCCGTGAGCAGCCGCACGGCGAAGCCCCGCTCCAGCATGTGCACCAGCGCCGAAGCCGCTCCGGAGACGGCCCACTCGAAGGCCGAATCCGGGCCGGCCCCCTGGTAGGCGATCCGCCGGGTGTCCAGCAGCACCGTGCACCTGGCACGCTGCGGCTGCTCCTCGCGGCGCACCATCAGTTCTCCGTAGCGCGCGGTGGAGCGCCAGTGGACGCGGCGGAGGTCGTCGCCGTGCCGGTAGCCGCGCGGAATGACGTCGTCCTCGCCGGCCAGGGCCAGCGACCGCTGCCGCCCGTCGCCGTACCCGGAAGCCTCGCCTGCCAGCCGCAGGACCGGAAGCGACTCGGTGCGGGGGATGACGGTCAGGGTGTCGTAGGCACTGAACGAACGGGTCAGCTCGCACATCCCGAACGGATCACTGAGCCGCAGCTGCAGCGGCCCCAGCGGATAGCGCCCGCGCAGATCCGACCGGACCCGGTAGGACACCTCGCGCCTGCCGCCCGCCTCCACCCGGTCAAGGACGAACCGGGGCCGGGGGCCGAGCACGTACGGAACGCGGTCCTGGAGCATGAGCAGCCCGGTGGGCAGCCGGGAGATGTTGTCCATCCTCAGGTGCACCCGCGCCTCCGAGCCCGCCGGTACCCGCGAGGGCGACAGCCAGCGGCTTCCCGTGACCCGGTAGCGGGTGCGGTAGAGCACGGTCACGCAGATCAACGGAAGCACCGCGAGCAGCAGACCGACCCTCAGCAGGTCCCCCTGGCCCAGCACGTAGGCGCAGACCGCGGCGGCCACACCGGCCGCCAGGAAGGAGCGGCCGCGTGTGGTCAGCCCGCTGAGGGCGGCCCGGAGGCCGCCCTTCTCGCCGTCGTTGTCCACGGCGCCGGGCTCCCCGGCGGCCATCACAGCCGCCGGATGCCGGGCTGCTGCTGGCCGTACACCGGGCGGCCGGGCTGGTGCGGAGCCGCGGCCGGGGCCGCTCCGCCGCCGGCCGAGGTGGGTACGGGCGTGCGCTGCAGGATCTCCTGCACCACCTGCTCGGCGGTCCTGCGGTTCAGCTGTGCCTGCGCGGTGGGCAGCAGCCGGTGGGCGAGCACCGCCACCGCGAGAGCCTGCACATCGTCCGGCAGGGCGTACTCGCGCCCGCTGAGTGCGGCCGACGCCTTCGCGGCGCGCAGCAGGTGCAGGGTCGCGCGCGGCGATGCGCCGAGCCGGAGGTCCGGGTGGTTACGGGTGGCGCCCACGAGCTCCACCGCGTACCTCCGGACGGAGTCGGCCACGTGGACCGTACGCACGGCGTCGATCAGCTTCACGATGTCGTGGGCATGCGCCACCGGCTGGAGGTCGTCCAGCGGCGAGACCCCGCCGTGCACGTCGAGCATCTGGAGCTCGGCCTCGGGGCTCGGATAGCCGATCGACACCCTGGCCATGAATCGGTCGCGCTGGGCTTCGGGCAGCGGGTACGTGCCCTCCATCTCGACCGGGTTCTGCGTGGCCACCACCATGAAGGGGTTGGGCAGTTCGTACGTGTGCCCGTCGATGGTGACCTGGCGTTCCTCCATCGATTCGAGCAGCGCCGACTGGGTCTTGGGCGACGCGCGGTTGATCTCGTCGCCGATCACGATCTGGGCGAAGATCGCGCCCGGCTTGAACTCGAACTCCCGCCGCTGCTGGTCGAAGATCGACACTCCGGTGATGTCCGAGGGCAGCAGGTCGGGAGTGAACTGGATGCGCCGCACCGAGCAGTCGATGGACCGCGCCAGAGCCTTGGCCAGCATCGTCTTGCCGACTCCGGGGACATCCTCGATGAGGAGATGTCCTTCCGCGAGCAGCACGGTCAGCGAAAGCCGTACGACCTCGGGCTTGCCCTCGATCACACTCTCCACCGACCTGCGCACCTGCTCCACTGTGGTGGTCAGATCTGTAAGGCTCGCTCGATCGTCATAGGTCGTCACCCGGCCCTCCTCGGCACCTTTGTGCAGGGCCGAGGCGCATAGCTGCCCGGCCCACCCCGACATACGGACACTCCGCGGAAGGCCCGTGGAGATGTCACACCCGCATTCTTGTTGCCGTTACCGCTTCGTGTCACTCGCCTGTGGATAAGTGGGTGCGATATGTCAGGTGTTGATGCGAATTCGGAGTGCGATGACCACCGCTCGCGCCACACCGGGGGGAACGAGGACGGGTCAGGAGGCCGGCTGGATCTCGCGCAGCAGACCGGTGGTCACGTCGAAGACGAAACCGCGGATGTCGTCCGTGTGCAGCAGGAACGGCGAGGTGCGCACCCGCTGCATCGACTGGCGTACGTCCTGGTCGGCGTCGGAGTACGCCTCCACCGCCCAGACCGGCCGCTGGCCGACCTCGCGCTCCAGCTCCTGCCGGAAGTCCTCGGTGAGGGACTCCAGGCCGCAGTTGGTGTGGTGGATGAGGATGACGCTGCGGGTGCCCAGCGCGCGCTGGCTGATGGTCAGGGACCGGATCACGTCGTCCGTGACCACACCGCCGGCGTTGCGGATGGTGTGGCAGTCGCCGAGCTCCAGACCGAGCGCGGCGTGCAGGTCGAGACGGGCGTCCATGCAGGCGACCACGGCAACGTTCAGAACCGGCCGGGCGTCCATGCCCGGGTCGCTGAACTTGTCCGCGTAGCGGGCGTTCGATTCGACGAGCCGGTCGGTGACCGTGCCGCCGGAACGGGCCGCGCCTGCGGTGGGGACGGCGGGCTCGGCAGGGGAGTGCGCGGATGTCGACATGGATACGACGTTAGCGTTCAAGACCGGCCCTGGCGTGCTGTGGAAGGGGACAAAGAACGTCAACGAGGCTTGTTGTGAGGTAACCCACAAGCCTCACCGAAGCGCACCCGGTCGAGTGAGGACCCGCGGACGAAGAGGCCGGTGCGACGCGCTGCCCGCCTCGTTGATCGGGAATCGATCGAATGGCAGGGTGGACTAAAGTGACGCGAAGTTACCGACACGCCTCGCACATTCTTCATATTCCGTACGCCCCCGCCATGCGCGGCGTGCGTGCGGCCCGGCCCTCTCCCGCTCCCGGTCGGTCGGCGCCCTCTTCCCCGGCGCCGGTGGACCTCCCCTTCGGAGCGGGCGGGGACCAGGCCGTACGCACGAGCCGTGCATGAACCGAGCCTGAGAGGGCGCATGAGCCAGACCCGACACGTCCCGGTGATGCTCCAGCGATGCCTGGACCTGTTGGCCCCGGCTCTGGAGGACTCGGGCCCGCGGCCACCGGTGGTCGTGGACTGCACCCTCGGCCTCGGCGGACACAGCGAGGCACTCCTCGCCGCCTTCCCGAAAGCCCGGCTGATCGGACTCGACCGGGACAAGGAGGCGCTCCGGCTCTCCGGCGAGCGCCTCGCCCCCTACGGCGAGCGCGCGACCCTGGTGCACGCCGTCTACGACGAACTGCCCGAGGTCCTGGACCGGCTGGGCATCCCGAAGGTCCAGGGCGTGCTCTTCGACCTCGGTGTCTCCTCCATGCAGCTCGACGAGGCCGGCCGGGGGTTCGCGTACGCCCAGGACGCCCCCCTGGACATGCGCATGGACCAGACGACCGGGATGAGCGCCGCCGAGGTGCTGAACACCTACCCGCCCGGTGAGCTCGTGCGGATCCTGCGGCAGTACGGCGAGGAGAAGCAGGCCAAGCGGATCGTCTCCGCCGTCGTGCGCGAGCGCGAGAAGGAGCCCTTCACCAACAGCGCCCGGCTCGTCGAGCTGATCCGGGACGCGCTGCCGCAGGCCGCCAAGCGGACCGGTGGCAACCCGGCCAAGCGCACCTTCCAGGCACTGCGCATCGAGGTCAACGGCGAACTCACCGTCCTGGAGAGGGCCATTCCGGCAGCTGTGGCGTCCCTCGCCGTCGGCGGCCGAATCGCCGTCCTCTCGTACCACTCGCTGGAGGACCGGCTGGTCAAGCAGGTCTTCGCCGCCGGTGCCGCCAACACGGCGCCCCCCGGCCTGCCCGTGGTCCCCGAGCGCTACCAGCCACGGCTGAAGCTGCTGACCCGCGGCGCCGAACTGCCCACGGAGGAGGAGGTCGCGGAGAACCGGCGTGCCGCCCCCGCCCGGCTGCGCGGCGCCCAGCGCATCCGCGAGGAGGAGCGATGAGCGTCAGCGCTCCGGCCGGACCGGCACCCGGGACGTCCGAGGCGATGCCGTGAGCAAACCGGCCGAACAGTTGAAGGGGCGGGCCGCCCGGCTCGCCCGGATGATGCCGTCCGGGCCGAGCAACGCGGCCCGTACCCCCTTCGTCCTGCTGGTCGTCCTGCTCCTCGGCGGCGGCCTGATCACGCTGCTCCTGCTGAACTCCGCACTCAACGAGGGTTCGTTCAGACTGAGCGAGCTGAAGCGGGAGACCACCGGGCTCACCGACGAACAGCAGGCCCTCCAGCGGGACGTCGACAGCTACTCCGAGCCGGACGCGCTGGAGCGGCGCGCCAGGGAACTGGGCATGGTCCCGGGCGGCAGTCCCGCCTTCCTGGGCCCGGACGGCACCGTGCGGGGCGTGCCCCGGGAGTCGACAGCCGATCCGGTGCCCACGGTCCCGCCGAAGCCGGTGGAGATCCAGCCCGCCGCCGCTCCGACCCCCTCCGCCGATGACCCGGCCGGCGCCACCTCGCCGGACCCGTCGCCCTCGCGGCCCGCCTCCGCGTCGCCCTCCCCGGGGAACTCACAGCTCGCGTCGCAGGCGGCGTCGCAGACCGCAGTGGGATCCGCCGCACCGGAGCCCGAGCCCGGAGCAGAGACCACACCGGCCGCGCGGCAGCGCGCCTCGGTGCCCCCGCCCACGACCAGCCCCGGCAGGTGACCCAGTGCCGTCCAAGGAACCGCCGCGCCGCCGCGTACCCGGCCCGGCACGCCCCCGCAACGCGGCAGGCGCCGCCGGACGTCCCCGGCCCGCTGCCCGCCGGCCGCGCCCCCCGGCCGGCCGGCCTCGCGGCGGCACCCCGCGTTCCCTGCGGCTGGGCAGCCCGCGCCCCCGGCTGCGTCTGGTCGGTCTCGGTCTGACCGTCGTCATGCTGGCGTTCGTCGTCCGGCTCCTCCAGGTCCAGGCCGTCGACGCCAGCACGTACGCGGCGAAGGCCCAGCAGAACCGCTACCTGGAGTACACGGTCGCCGCCGAGCGCGGGGAGATCACCGACCGCAACGGGATCGCGCTGGCCACCAGCGTCGACGCGCACAACATCACCGCCGACCCCAAGATGTTCACGCCCGAGGACAGCAAGGCCCCCGACGCACCCCAGCAGGCCGCGGCGCTCCTCGCTCCCATCCTCGGCAAGGACGCCGGGGAGCTGACGAAGAAGCTGCTCGCCAAGAGCCGCTACACGCTCCTGGCGAGCCGGCAGACCCCGCAGGTCTGGAAGCAGATCAAGGACCTGAAGGCGACCTTCGCGCAGAAGGCGCAGGAGGACAAGGCCAACGGTGGGCCGGGGGCCGACGTGCTGGCCGGTGTCCTCCAGGAGCCCACCACCAAGCGGGTCTACCCGAACGGCGATCTGGCCGCCGGGATACTGGGATTCGTCAACGCCGAGGGCAAGGGCGGCGGCGGCCTCGAATCGAAGCTGAACGAGGAACTCGCCGGGCAGGACGGGAAGATCAGGTACGCCCAGTCCGGCGGCCGGCGCGTGCCGACCGCCGGTGCCAGGGAGGTCCCCGCCGTCCCCGGGGCCGACATCGAGCTGACGATCGACCGTGACATCCAGTGGGCGGCCCAGCGGGCCATCGCCGACCAGGTCAAGAAGTCCAGGGCGGACCGCGGTTACGTGATCGTGCAGAACACGCGGACCGGCGAGGTGCTGGCCATGGCCAACGCTCCCGGATACGACCCGAACGACCTCTCGCAGGCCAACGCGGCCACCCTGGGCAACGCGGCGCTCCAGGACGTGTACGAGCCGGGCTCCACCAGCAAGGTCATGTCCATGGCCGCCGTGCTGGAGGAGAAGGCCGCCACGCCCGACACCCACGTCACGGTCCCCAACCGGCTGCACCGCGGCGACCGGCTGTTCAGGGACGACGTCGACCACCCCACCTGGTACCTCACCCTCAACGGCGTCCTCGCCAAGTCGAGCAACATCGGGACCATCCTGGCGACGGGTCAGCTGGGCAGGACCCAGGCCCAGGCCAACAAGGTCCTCCACTCGTATCTGCGCAAGTTCGGCATCGGCTCCGTCACCGGACTCGGATACCCCGGTGAGTCACCCGGCCTCCTCGCGAAGCCGCAGGACTGGTCGACCTCGCAGCAGTTCACGATCCCGTTCGGCCAGGGCCTCTCCCTGAACGCCATGCAGGCCGCCTCCGTCTACTCCACGATCGCCAACGGCGGGGTCAGGATCGCCCCGACCCTCGTACGCGGGACGAAGGACGCGGACGGCGGATACACCGCGGCGCCCGCCCCCGAACAGACCCGGGTGGTCAGCGAGAAGACCGCCAAGACCCTGTCGGTCATGCTCGAATCGGTCGTCGACGACCACGAGGGCACCGGCACCAAGGCGGCGATCCCGGGCTACCGGGTCGCGGGCAAGACCGGTACGGCCAACCGGGTCGACCCGGAGCGCGGCGGCTACCACGGCTACACCGCCTCCTTCGCGGGCTTCGCACCGTCCGACGACCCGCAGGTCACCGTCTACTGCGCGATCCAGAACCCCACCAAGGGCAGCTACTTCGGCGGCCAGACCTGCGGTCCGATCTACAAGAAGGTCATGGAGTTCGCTCTCAAGACACTCCAGACAGCACCGTCCGGCAGCAAGCCCGCCCGGCTGCCGGTGTCCTTCCAGCCCGGCGAGCAATAAGGAGGCGCTGCGGGTCCTGGCCGGGCTCATGATCCGCAGTAGCCCCGAGGGAACCGTCAGTGACAACGATCACCCCTGATCCCCGGAACCGGAACGAGAAGTACCGCGACCCCGGCCCCTCGCTTCGCGAGAGGCCGGGTGAGCCCGGTACGCTCACCGCCGTGCCCCACCCTGATCAGTTCCAGAACACCCAGAAGGACGCGCCTGTGAGCTACCCGGGAGCGCCTCGACCGGACCGGCTCCGGCCCACCTCCCTCGGCGAGCTGGCCGCGATGCTCGGTGTCGAACCACCCGGGTCCGGCGAGGTCACCGGCATCACCCATGACTCACGGGCCGTGCGCCCGGGTGATGTCTACGCGGCCCTGTCCGGCGCCCGGTTGCACGGAGCCGACTTCGCCGCCCAGGCAGCGGGGCTCGGCGCGGTCGCGGTCCTCACCGACCCGGCCGGCGCGGAGCGCGCCGCCGCCACCGGCCTCCCGGTCCTCGTCACCGAGGACCCCCGGGGCCGGATGGGCGAGATGGCCGCCGAGATCTACGGGCGGCCGGGCGCGGACCTGCTCCAGATCGGGATCACCGGAACGTCCGGGAAGACCACCACGGCGTACCTCGTCGAGGGCGGACTGCGCGGCGCCGGCCGCACCACCGGCCTGATCGGCACCGTCGAGACACGCATCGGTGGCGAGCGCATCAAGTCCGAGCGCACGACCCCCGAGGCCACCGACCTCCAGGCCCTGTTCGCCGTGATGCGCGAACGCGGCACCGAGGCGGTCGCCATGGAGGTCTCAAGCCACGCCCTGGTCCTCGGCCGGGTCGACGGCTGCGTCTTCGACGTCGCGGTCTTCAACAACCTCAGCCCGGAGCACATGGAGTTCCACTCCGGGATGGAGGACTACTTCCAGGCCAAGGCCCAGCTGTTCACGCCGGCCCGCAGCAGGCAGGGAGTCGTCAACTACGACGACGAGTACGGCCGGCGGCTGATCGCCGAGGCCACCGTCCCGGTCGTCTCCTTCTCCGCCGAGGGCCATCCGGACGCCGACTGGCGTGCCGAGGACGTCGAGGTCGGCCAGCAGGACAGCACCTTCCGGGTCGTCGGTCCCAAGGGCGAGCGGATCAGCGCCAAGGCGCCGCTGCCCGGCCCGTTCAACGTCGCCAACAGCCTCGCCGCGATCGTCACGCTCGCCGCCGCCGGCGTCGACCCGCAGACCGCCGCCGACGGTGTCGCGGCCGTCCCGGGCGTCCCGGGCCGGCTGGAGCGCGTGGACGCCGGACAGCCGTATCTCGCCGTCGTCGACTACGCCCACAAGACGGACGCGGTCGAGTCCGTCCTGCGCTCCCTGCGCAAGGTCACCGAGGGCAGGGTCCACATCGTGCTCGGCTGCGGCGGAGACCGGGACACCACCAAACGCGTCCCCATGGGCGCCGCCGCGGCCCGTCTCGCCGACACCGCCGTACTGACCTCGGACAACCCCCGCTCCGAAGACCCCCTGGCCATCCTCGCCGCGATGCTCTCGGGCGCCGCGGAGGTCCCCGTCCACGAGCGCGGCGACGTCCTCGTCGACGCCGACCGGGCCGCGGCGATCGCCGCGGCCGTCGCCCGCGCCGAACCGGGCGACACCGTCCTGGTCGCCGGCAAGGGACACGAGCAGGGCCAGGACATCCACGGAGTGGTACGCCCCTTCGACGACCGCAAGGTCCTGCGCGCCGCCATCGAGCGCTCCATGGGACGCGAGAGCACCGAGGACGCCCCCGAGGGCGCCGCGGACCGCGCCCACACCCACGAGAACAACAGTCAGGGATGACCAAGTGATCACCCTTTCCCTCACCGAGATCGCCGAAATCGTCGGCGGGCAGCCGCACGACATACCCGATCCGGCAGTCACCGTCGGCGGGCCCGTCGTCATCGACTCCCGAGAGGTGAAGCCCGGCAGCCTGTTCGTCGCCCTGCCGGGCGAGCAGGTCGACGGCCACGACTTCGCGCAGCGCGCCGTCGAGGCGGGCGCGACAGCAGTGCTGGCCGCCCGCCCCGTCGGTGTCCCGGCGATCGTCGTCGACGACGTCGAGGCGGCGCTCGGCGCACTCGCCCGCGCCGTCGTCCGGCGGCTCGGAGCCACCCTCGTCGCGCTCACGGGGTCGGCGGGCAAGACCTCCACCAAGGACCTGATCGCCCAGCTCCTGGAGCGCAAGGCACCCACCGTCTGGACACCCGGCTCCTTCAACAACGAGCTCGGCCTGCCGCTCACCGCGCTCCGCGCCACCGAGGAGACCAAGCACCTCGTCCTCGAGATGGGCGCCCGCGGAGTCGGCCACATCCGCTACCTGACGGGCCTCACGCCGCCGCGTATCGGTCTGGTCCTCAACGTCGGCACCGCGCACATCGGCGAGTTCGGCAGCCGCGAGACGATCGCCGTGGCCAAGGGCGAACTCGTGGAGGCACTTCCGGAGGCGGCGGAGGGCGGCGTCGCCGTCCTCAACGCCGACGACCCCCTCGTGCGGGCCATGGCCGCCCGCACAAAAGCCCGGGTCCTGCTCTTCGGAGAGGCCGCGGATGCGGACGTACGGGGTGAGAACGTCCGGCTCACGGACGACGGGCGCCCCGCTTTCGAGCTCCACACACCCACCGGGTGCAGCGACGTGACCTTGCGCCTGTACGGTGAGCACCACGTGTCGAACGCGCTCGCCGCGGCCGCCGTCGCCCATGAGTTGGGCATGTCCGTGACTGAGATCGCCGTGGCGCTCTCCGAGGCGGGCACCCTCTCCCGCTGGCGCATGGAGGTCACCGAGCGTCCGGACGGTGTGACGGTCGTCAATGACGCCTACAACGCGAACCCCGAATCCATGAGAGCCGCACTCCGTGCGCTGGCTGCCATGGGCAAAGCCTCACGGGCCGGAGGGGGACGCACGTGGGCGGTGCTCGGTCAGATGGCCGAGCTCGGTGACGCGTCGCTCGCCGAGCACGACGCTGTCGGACGGCTCGCCGTCCGGCTCAACGTCAGCAAGCTCGTCGCTGTCGGAGGAAGAGAAGCCTCCTGGCTGCAACTGGGCGCATATAACGAGGGTTCGTGGGGTGAGGAGTCGGTGCACGTGTCCGACGCACAGGCGGCCGTCGACCTGTTGCGCAGTGAACTGCGCCCGGGAGACGTCGTGCTGGTGAAGGCGTCCCGGTCGGTCGGCCTGGAGAAGGTCGCTCTGGCGCTGCTGGAGAACTCGGCCGAGGGCGAGGTCGCCGTCCGATGAGGCAGATCCTCTTCGCGGGGGCCATCGGGCTCTTCCTGACCCTGGTCGGTACTCCGCTGCTGATCAAGCTCCTGGCCCGCAAGGGCTACGGTCAGTTCATCCGGGACGATGGCCCGCGCAGCCACGGCAGCAAGCAGGGCACGCCCACCATGGGCGGGATCGCCTTCATCCTGGCGACGATCATCGCGTACGTCCTGGCCAAGGTGATCACCGGCGAGGAGATGCGCTTCTCCGGTGTGCTGGTCCTCTTCCTGATGGCGGGAATGGGCCTGGTCGGCTTCCTCGACGACTACATCAAGATCGTCAAGCAGCGCTCGCTCGGCCTCCGCGCCAAGGCGAAGATGGCCGGCCAGCTGATCGTCGGCATCGCCTTCGCGGTGCTCTCGCTCCAGTTCGCCGACGCCCGCGGCAACACCCCGGCCTCCACCCGGCTCTCGTTCGTCGAGGACTTCGGCTGGTCCATCGGCCCGGTGCTCTTCTGCGTCTGGGCGCTGTTCATGATTCTCGCCATGTCCAACGGCGTGAACCTGACGGACGGTCTGGACGGCCTGGCCACCGGCGCGTCGGTGATGGTCTTCGGCGCGTACACCTTCATCGGGCTGTGGCAGTTCCAGGAGTCCTGCGCCAACGCGGACACCCTGACCAACCCCAGTGCCTGCTTCGAGGTACGCGATCCGCTCGACCTCGCGGTCGTCGCGTCCGCCCTCATGGGCGCCTGCTTCGGCTTCCTGTGGTGGAACACCTCGCCCGCCAAGATCTTCATGGGCGACACCGGTTCGCTCGCTCTCGGCGGCGCCCTCGCGGGTCTCGCGATCTGCTCCCGCACGGAGTTCCTGCTCGCCCTCCTCGGCGGCCTCTTCGTGATGATCACGATGTCCGTGGTCATCCAGGTCGGCTCGTTCAAGATGACCGGCAAGCGCGTGTTCCGCATGGCGCCACTCCAGCACCACTTCGAACTCAAGGGGTGGTCCGAAGTCCTTGTGGTGGTCCGCTTCTGGATCATCCAGGGCATGTGCGTGATCGTCGGACTCGGCCTCTTCTACGCGGGATGGGCAGCCAAGAAGTGAGCAACGTGGACTGGCAGGGCAAGCACGTCACGGTCGCCGGGCTCGGCGTCAGCGGAATCCCCGCGGCGCGTGTCCTGCACGGACTGGGGGCGCTGGTCACCGTCGTCAACGACGGCGACGACGAGCGCTCGCGTACCCAGGCCGCCGAGCTGGAGGCGCTGGGCATCACCGTGCGCCTCGGCGACGGGGCGACCCTGCCCGAGTCCACCGAGCTGATCGTCACGGCTCCGGGCTGGAAGCCCGACAAGCCGCTCTTCCTCGCAGCCGCCGAGGCCGGCGTCCCCGTATGGGGCGACGTCGAACTGGCCTGGCGGCTGCGGGGACTGGACGGCAGGAAGCCGGCACCCTGGCTCGCGGTCACCGGCACCAACGGCAAGACCACGACCGTCCGGATGCTCGCCTCGATCCTCGAAGCGGCCGGGCTGCGTACGGCCGCGGTCGGCAACATCGGCGTCTCCCTCCTGGACGCCGTCCTGGACGATGAGCCCTACGACGTCCTGGCCGTCGAGCTCTCCAGCTACCAGCTGCACTGGGCGCCCTCGGTACGAGCCCACTCCGCGGCCGTCCTCAACCTTGCCCCGGACCACCTCGACTGGCACGGCTCCATGGAGGCGTACGCAGCCGACAAGGGCCACGTCTACGAGGGCAACAGCGTCGCCTGCGTCTACAACGTCGCCGACCCGGCGACCGAGGACCTGGTGCGCGAGGCCGACGTCGAGGAGGGCTGCCGGGCCATCGGCTTCACCCTCGCCACCCCCGGTCCCTCGCAGCTCGGCGTGGTCGACGGCATCCTCGTCGACCGGGCCTTCGTGGCCAACCGGCAGAAGCAGGCGCAGGAACTGGCCGAGGTCGCGGACATCGACCCGCCGGCCCCGCACAACATCGCCAACGCCCTCGCGGCGGCGGCCCTCGCCCGCGCCTACGGCGTGGAGCCGGCAGCGGTACGCGACGGACTGAGGGCCTTCCGCCCCGATCCGCACCGCATCGAGCACGTCGCGGACATCGCCTCGGTGACGTACATCGACGACTCCAAGGCCACGAACACCCACGCCGCCGAGGCGTCCCTCGCGTCCTACGACCCGATCGTCTGGATCGCGGGCGGCCTCGCCAAGGGCGCCACCTTCGACGAGCTGGTCAGCGGGGCCGCCGCGCGGCTGCGCGGCGTCGTACTGATGGGCGCCGACCGGGAACTGATCCGCGAAGCCCTGGCGCGACACGCGCCGGAGGTACCGGTCGTCGACCTGGCCCGGACCGACACTGGGGCGATGTCCGAGGCGGTCAGGGAAGCGGCAGGGCTCGCCCGGCCGGGCGACACCGTACTGCTGGCTCCGGCCTGTGCCTCGATGGACATGTTCGTCAACTACAACAAGCGGGGCGAGGCGTTCGCGGACGCGGTCCGCGCGCTCGCGGCCGAGAACGTCTGACGGACCGGGCGGGGCAGCTGCCCCGCCCGGTCCGGTCCGTCAGCCCCGGGCACGAGCAGTGGAGGGGACAGCGACATGCCGGCCGAAGAGAGCTCCGCGCGAAGCCGGGGCCGCTCACGCGCGACCGTACCGGCGCGCCGGGCGCTCACCCCGGGGCTCCTGGCCCTCTCCGCCCCCGCAGGACCCCCGCTCCCCGTGGGCCTCGCCCTGCGCGGCCGGCTGGCAGCGGGCTCCCGCCGGCCGGCGGCATCCAAGGGCGTCCGCGCCCCGGGCGGCCCCCGTCCGCCCCGCGCGGGCGGGGTGCGTCGGCTCTACGAGCAGGCACGCCGGGCCTGGGACCGCCCTCTGACCGCCTACTACCTGATCCTCGGCTCCAGCCTCCTCATCACCGTGCTCGGTCTCGTGATGGTCTACTCCGCCTCGATGATCAAGGCGCTGGACATCGACAAGCCCTCCACCTACTTCTTCCGCAAGCAGTTCCTCGCCGCCGCCATCGGGGCCGGGCTGATGCTGATCGCCTCGAAGATGCCCGTGAAGCTCCACCGGGCACTCGCCTACCCCCTGCTCATGATCACTGTCTTCCTCATGGTGCTGGTGCAGGTGCCGGGCATAGGGATGGCGGTGGGCGGCAACCAGAACTGGCTCTACCTGGGCGGACCCTTCCAGCTCCAGCCCAGTGAGTTCGGCAAGCTCGCCCTGATCCTGTGGGGCGCCGACCTGCTGGCCCGCAAACAGGACAGGCGGCTGCTGGCCCAGTGGAAGCACATGCTCGTGCCGCTCGTCCCGGTCGCGTTCATGCTCCTCGGGCTCATCATGCTCGGCGGTGACATGGGAACTGCGATGATTCTCACCGCGATCCTTTTCGGCCTGCTCTGGCTGGCCGGCGCACCCACCAGACTGTTCGTCGGGGTGCTCGCCGTCGCCGGCGCCCTCGTTCTGCTGCTCATCAAGACGAGCCCGAACCGCATGGCCCGCCTGGACTGCATGGGCGCCAGTGAGCCCGGCCCCGGGGGCTCCTGCTGGCAGGCCGTACACGGAATCTATGCTCTGGCGTCCGGCGGATGGTTCGGTTCCGGTCTGGGTGCGAGTGTGGAAAAATGGGGTCAACTGCCTGAACCGCACACCGACTTCATCTTCGCCATCACCGGGGAGGAACTGGGGCTGGCGGGGACGCTGTCGGTACTCGCCCTCTTCGCGGCTCTAGGCTATGCGGGTATCCGCGTGGCCGGACGCACGGAGGACCCCTTCGTGAGGTACGCCGCGGGAGGTGTGACCACCTGGATCACGGCGCAGGCCGTGATCAACATCGGTGCGGTGCTCGGCCTGTTGCCGATCGCCGGTGTCCCGCTCCCGCTGTTCTCATACGGGGGGTCGGCCCTGCTGCCGACGATGTTCGCTGTCGGGCTCATGATCGCCTTCGCGCGAGAGGACCCCGCGGCGAAAGCGGCCCTGGCCATGCGGAGGCCCGGGGTGAGATGGAAGACGATGAGACGGCGCGTCAAGAAGCGTCCGTCCGGAGAGCGGTGAATTTCGGTGCATGTCGTACTCGCCGGTGGGGGGACCGCCGGCCACATCGAGCCCGCGCTTGCCCTCGCAGATGCCCTGCGCAGGCAGGACCCGACCGTGGGCATCACTGCCCTCGGCACTGAACGCGGACTCGAGACCAGGCTCGTACCCGAGCGGGGGTACGAACTGGCGCTGATCCCGGCTGTGCCGCTGCCCCGTAAGCCCACTCCCGAGCTCATCACTGTCCCGGGACGGCTGCGCGGCACGATCAAGGCCGCCGAGCAGATCCTGGAGCGCACCAAGGCGGACTGTGTCGTCGGCTTCGGCGGCTACGTGGCGCTGCCCGGCTACCTCGCCGCCAAGCGTGCCGGGGTCCCGATCATCGTCCACGAGGCCAATGCCCGCCCCGGCCTCGCCAACAAGATCGGTTCCCGGTACGCGCACGGGGTCGCCGTCTCCACCCCGGACAGCAAGCTCCGCGGTGCCCGCTACATCGGCATCCCGTTGCGGCGCACCATCGCCACGCTCGACCGGGCCCGGGTCCGCCCCGAGGCGCGTGCCGCCTTCGGCCTCGACCCCAACCTGCCGACGCTCCTGGTCTCCGGCGGTTCGCAGGGTGCCCGCCACCTCAACGAGGTGGTCCAGCGGGTCGCGCCCCTGCTCCAGCGCTCCGGAATCCAGATCCTCCACGTGGTCGGTCCGAAGAACGAATTGCCGCGCATCGACAACATGCCCGGAATGCCGCCCTACATCCCGGTACCGTACGTGGACCGGATGGATCTCGCGTACGCCGCGGCCGACATGATGCTCTGCCGCGCGGGCGCGATGACCGTCGCCGAACTCTCCGCCGTCGGGCTCCCCGCCGCCTACGTCCCGTTGCCGATCGGCAACGGCGAACAGCGGCTCAACGCCCAGCCGGTGGTCAACGCCGGCGGCGGCCTCCTGGTGGACGACGCGGCGCTCACCCCGGAGTGGGTGCAGGGCAACGTCCTCCCGGTGCTGTCGGATCCGCACCGGCTGTACGAGATGTCCCGTTCCGCGGCGGAGTTCGGACGGCGGGACGCCGACGACCTGCTCGTCGGCATGGTGTACGAGGCGATTGCCGCACGCCGCCAGGCGTGAGGCGGTGCAGGACCCGGGGCGTGCGCCCCGGGTCCGGCTAAGGAGCGAGCGTGGCCGGACCGACGACCGCCCAGCGCGGTGCAGGGCAGCGGGCGGACGCCTCCGCCCGCCCACCGCTCACCGGCCCCGGGGGGCGCCGGATGGGCCGCCGCGCGCTGCTGATCCTGATCGCGGTGGGCGTCGCCCTGCTCACCGCGGGCGGAATCTGGGTGCTCTACGGCTCTTCCTGGCTGCGAGCGGAGCAGGTGCGGATCACCGGTGTCGAGGTACTGACCGAGGCCGAGGTCGACGCCGCCGCCGCGGTGCCGGTCGGGGCGCCGATGATTTCCGTTGACACCGACGCGATCGCGGACAGGTTGCGCCAGAAGTTGCCTCGGATCGATTCCGTGGATGTCGTACGGTCATGGCCGCACGACATCGGACTTAAAGTGACCGAACGGAAGCCGGTTCTGCTGGTGAAAAAGGGCGCAAAGTTCATCGAAGTGGACGCCGACGGTGTTCGCTTCGCAACGGTGGACAAAGCGCCCGCGGGCGTACCTCTGCTGGAGCTGACACCCGGTCAGTCCGCGAGTCTGCGCCGCTTCGGCAGCGACCGGCTGCTGCGGGAGGCGGTCCGGGTCGCGGGTGAACTCCCGCGAAGTATCGCCAGGGACACCCGGGTCGTAGGGATCACCTCCTTCGACTCGATCTCTCTGGAGCTCACCCGGGACCGGACGGTGCACTGGGGGAGCAGCGAGGAGGGGCCGATGAAGGCAAGAGTCCTCACCGCTCTCATGAAAGCCGCTCCCAAAGCGGGGCACTTCGACGTGAGTGCGCCCATGGCCCCGGCCGTATCGGATAGTTGACGCACGTTTGGCCTGGCCAGCACCCTGGTTGGTCAGCGCTACGGGTGATCACATAGGGTGAAAAGAAAAACGGGAGGTTCGGCGTGTTCGTTGAACGTGCGCCACTTGTCGACTTAGTGTCCTGTTCGGAAGAGTCCAAGAAGCGGACACACTGGTAACCCTAAACTTGAACGTTAGGGTTCGGGTCGGCGTTCGGACCGTCCCAATCGGCATCCGTCGTCGCGGCGGAATCACCGCAACGCGACGACACGTAACTCGAGGCGAGAGGCCTTCGACGTGGCAGCACCGCAGAACTACCTCGCAGTCATCAAGGTCATCGGTGTCGGCGGCGGTGGTGTCAATGCCATCAACCGAATGATCGAGGTCGGTCTCAAGGGCGTCGAGTTCATCGCGATCAACACTGATGCGCAAGCCCTGTTGATGAGCGACGCCGACGTCAAACTGGACGTCGGCCGTGAACTCACCCGTGGCCTCGGCGCCGGGGCCAACCCGGCCGTCGGTCGCAAGGCGGCAGAAGACCACCGTGAGGAGATCGAGGAGGTCCTCAAGGGGGCCGACATGGTCTTCGTCACCGCTGGAGAAGGCGGCGGCACCGGCACCGGCGGCGCGCCCGTCGTCGCCAACATCGCGCGCTCGCTCGGCGCCCTGACGATCGGCGTGGTCACCCGCCCGTTCACGTTCGAGGGCCGGCGACGCGCGAACCAGGCGGAGGACGGCATCGCCGAGCTCCGCGAAGAAGTCGACACCCTCATCGTCATCCCCAACGACCGACTGCTGTCCATCTCGGACCGCCAGGTGAGCGTGCTCGACGCGTTCAAGTCGGCCGACCAGGTGCTGCTCTCGGGCGTCCAGGGCATCACCGACCTCATCACCACCCCCGGCCTGATCAACCTCGACTTCGCCGACGTCAAGTCGGTCATGTCCGAGGCCGGATCGGCGCTCATGGGTATCGGATCGGCCCGCGGCGACGACCGCGCGGTGGCCGCGGCGGAGATGGCGATCTCCTCGCCGCTCCTCGAGGCGTCCATCGACGGCGCCCGCGGCGTGCTGCTCTCCATCTCGGGCGGCAGCGACCTCGGTCTCTTCGAGATCAACGAGGCGGCGCAGCTGGTGAGCGAGGCGGCCCACCCGGAGGCGAACATCATCTTCGGCGCCGTCATCGACGACGCGCTGGGTGACGAGGTCAGGGTCACCGTGATCGCCGCCGGGTTCGACGGCGGACAGCCGCCGGCCCGTCGGGAGAACGTCCTGAGCGCGGGTTCCACCAAGCGCGAGGAGCCGGCTCCGCCGGTGCGGGCCGCCGAGCCCGCCCGTCAGTCGGGCGGACTGGGCTCCGTGCCCTCGCGCGAGGAGACCCCGGTCCAGGCCGAGCCCGCACCCGCCGCGAACGAGAACCCGCTTCCGCCGGTCTCGCCGCCGCACGTCCCGACGGCCCGTCCCTACCAGGACACCCAGGCCGAAGAGCTGGATGTTCCGGACTTCTTGAAGTGATAGGTCCGCTCGACGCGGTGCCCGCAGCGCGCTCTGCGGGAAGCGGCGCCCACTTCGCCTTCACCGACAGGTGGGGCGGGGTGAGCGCCGCTCCGTACGAGGAGCTCAACCTCGGCGGCGCGGTCGGGGACGACCCGGCAGCCGTGCGCGCCAACCGTGAGTACGCGGCCCGTTCGCTCGGTCTCGATCCGGCGCTGGTCGTCTGGATGAACCAGGTGCACGGGCGCGACGTCGCGGTGGTCGACGGGCCCTGGGGCGAGGCCCCGGAGATCCCCGCCGTGGACGCGGTGGTGACCGCCAGGCGCGGACTCGCCCTCGCCGTCCTCACGGCCGACTGCACGCCGGTTCTGCTCGCGGACCCGGTCGCGGGAGTCGTGGCCGCGGCGCACGCCGGCCGCCCGGGTCTGGTCGCCGGAGTCGTACCGGCCGCCGTCGAGGCCATGATCGCTCTCGGGGCCGAACCTTCCCGGATCAGCGCACAGACCGGGCCGGCCGTCTGCGGACGGTGTTACGAGGTCCCGGCGCCGATGCGGGCCGAGGTCGCCGAAGCGGTCCCGGCCTCCTGGTCCGAGACGAGCTGGGGAACGCCGGCGGTGGACGTCACCGCCGGGGTCCACGCCCAGCTCGACGCTCTCGGGGTGGGTGACCGGCAGCGCTCCCCGTTCTGCACACTGGAATCGGGCGACCACTTCTCGTACCGCCGCGACCGCACCACCGGGCGGCTCGCCGGATATGTCTGGTTGGACTGATAGGGCATGACGGACCGTAGAGCTCAACTCGCCGCAAATCTGGCACAGGTGGAGGAACGCATTGCTTCCGCCTGCGCCGCTGCCGGCCGCAAGCGGGAGGAAGTGACCCTCATCGTGGTCACCAAGACCTATCCCGCGAGCGATGTGCGGATCCTGCACGGACTCGGTGTGCGGCACGTCGCCGAGAACCGTGACCAGGACGCGGCCCCCAAAGCCGCGGCGTGTGCGGATCTGTCGCTCACCTGGCACTTTGTCGGGCAGTTGCAGACGAACAAGGTTCGTTCCGTGGTGAGTTATGCCGATGTGGTGCAGTCGGTGGACCGGACCAAGCTGGTGTCGTCCCTCTCGGCGGCGGCCGTGCGCGGTGAGCGCGAACTCGGATGTCTCATCCAGGTGGCGCTCGACGCCGGCAGCGGTGAGCGAGGTGACCGCGGCGGTGTCTCGCCGGACGGCGTCGAGGAGTTGGCCGCGGCGGTGGCGGCGGCTCCGGCGCTCAGGCTCGACGGGCTGATGACCGTGGCGCCGCTGGCCGGTCCGTACGCGGGCAGGCAACGGGCGGCGTTCGATCGGCTGATGGAAATCTCATCCAGCCTGCGCGGGGACCATCCGGCTGCGAACATGGTCTCCGCAGGGATGAGTTCGGATCTCGAGGACGCGGTATCGGCCGGAGCGACACATGTACGCGTCGGTACGGCGGTGCTCGGAGTCCGACCCGGCCTCGGGTAACGTCGCGAAGCAAGTCGGACCACAGTAGAAAATATGGTCATTTCCGCTCAAAGCGGTCAGGCCACAGTGGATCGCTGGCACTTGGTGACGAATGCCGATCCACCACAGAGCGGAGGACTCAGAGCATGGCCGGCGCGATGCGCAAGATGGCGGTCTACCTCGGCCTCGTGGAGGACGATGGGTACGACGGTCCGGGGTTCGACCCCGACGACGAATTCGAACCCGAGCCGGAGCCCGAGAGGGACCGGCGGCGGCATCAGCCCGTGCATCAGGTGGAGCGGGAACGTGACCGCGAACGGGACGAACCGGTACGAGTCGTACAGCCGCCCGCACAGCGGGAGCCGGTTCAGCTCCCCGCGGAAAGCGGACGACCCGCCCGAATCGCACCCGTGGCATCCATCACACCTGAACGCCCGAACATGGAGAAGAATGCACCCGTGATCATGCCCAAGGTCGTGTCCGAGCGGGAGCCGTACCGGATCACCACGCTGCACCCCAGGACCTACAACGAGGCCCGTACCATCGGGGAACACTTCCGTGAGGGCACTCCGGTGATCATGAACCTCACGGAGATGGACGATACGGACGCGAAGCGACTTGTCGACTTTGCCGCGGGACTTGTCTTCGGTCTCCATGGCAGCATTGAACGCGTGACGCAGAAGGTGTTCCTGTTGTCGCCTGCTAACGTCGATGTCACGGCGGAGGACAAGGCCCGGATCGCAGAGGGCGGATTCTTCAACCAGAGCTGAGAACACGACACCGGGAACGACCCGGCCGAGAGGCCGGAGCTACGAGAGCCAGGGGAGAGGGAAGCGCGAGTATGGGCGTCGCACTGGATGTGGTCTATATCGCGCTGATGTGTTTCCTCATCGTGCTGATCTTCCGGCTGGTCATGGACTACGTCTTCCAGTTCGCACGTTCATGGCAGCCGGGCAAGGCGATGGTGGTCGTACTCGAGGCCACCTACACAGTCACCGATCCACCGCTCAAGCTTCTGCGGCGGTTCATCCCGCCGCTGCGTCTCGGGGGCGTGGCACTCGACCTGTCCTTCTTCGTTCTGATGATCATCGTCTACATCCTGATCAGCATCGTGATCAGGCTGTGAGCGATACGGTCTTGCCGACTGCCGACGACTACGTAGAGGTGAAGAAGAGATGCCGCTGACCCCCGAGGACGTGCGGAACAAGCAGTTCACGACCGTCCGCCTCCGAGAAGGCTATGACGAGGACGAGGTCGATGCCTTCCTCGACGAGGTCGAATCCGAGCTGACGCGCCTGCTCCGCGAGAACGAGGACCTGCGCGCCAAGCTGGCCGCCGCCACGCGTGCTGCCGCGCAGAACCAGCAGCAGCAGCAGATGCGCAAGCCGGAGCCGCAGGATCGTCCCGGCGCGCCCGTTCCCGCCGCCATATCCGGTCCGCCGGTGCAGCAGCAGCCCCCGCAGATGGGCCCGCCCCAGCTGCCCGGTGGCGCTCCGCAGCTGCCCGCCGGTCCCAGCGGCCACGGCCCCCAGGGTGGCCATGGCGGTCCGCAGGGCCCGCACGGCCCCGGCCCGATGCAGGGTGGCCCGATGGGCGGCCCCATGGGTCACAACCCGCAGCAGCAGCAGATGCAGCAGATGCAGATGCAGCAGCAGCAGCCGCAGATGCAGCAGCAGGGACCCGGTGGCGACAGTGCCGCCCGTGTCCTCTCGCTCGCGCAGCAGACGGCCGACCAGGCGATCGCGGAGGCCCGTTCCGAGGCCAACAAGATCGTCGGCGAGGCGCGCAGCCGCGCCGAGGGTCTGGAGCGCGACGCGCGAGCCAAGGCGGACGCCCTGGAGCGGGACGCGCAGGAGAAGCACCGCGTGGCGATGGGCTCGCTGGAGTCGGCCCGCGCGACGCTTGAGCGCAAGGTCGAGGACCTGCGTGGCTTCGAGCGCGAGTACCGCACCCGGCTGAAGTCCTACCTGGAGAGCCAGCTGCGTCAGCTGGAGACCCAGGCCGACGACTCGCTGGCCCCGCCGCGGACTCCGGCGGCCGCTTCCCTGCCGCCGTCGCCCTCGCTGGCTCCGGCCGGTGCGGGTGCGATGGGTCACGGCATGGGCGGCAACCACGGTGGTCACGGCAACCAGCAGATGGGCGGCAACCCGTCCATGGGCGGTGGCCCCTCGTACGGTGGCCAGCAGCAGATGTCGCCCGCGATGACGCAGCCGATGGCACCGGTGCGGCCGCAGGCGCCGCAGCCGATGCAGCAGGCACCCTCGCCGATGCGCGGGTTCCTGATCGACGAGGACGACAACTGAGCGGTACGCGCTCGCTGAGCGCGTAGCCGTCGGCAGGCTGAAGGGCCGGGCCCCGGGATTTTCCCGGGGCCCGGCCCTTTGCCGTGGGCCCTCCCGCCCGCTCCCGCCCGGCCCTTCCCGGTCCCGGGGGCTCCGCCCCCCCGGACTCCGCGCCCCGAACGCCGGTGAGGCCGGACACACCACCTGGGCCATTCCTGGAAGGGACGGGCAGGGGACAGACCGAAGGCCCGGCCGGATCGCTCCGGCCGGGCCTTCGGTCTGTCTGTGCTCGTTACAGCTGCTTGCGCAGGCGGAACGTGAGGGAGAGGCCCTCGTCCTCGAACGGGGTGCCGTACGTGTCGTCCGCCTCACCCTCCGCGTAGTCCACCGCCAGCACCTCGTCCGCGATCAGCGGCGTGTGCTCGGTCAGGGCCTCGACCGTGGCAGGGGACGCGGACGTCCAGCGGACGGCGATCCGGTCGGCCACGTCCAGGCCGCTGTTCTTGCGGGCCTCCTGGATCAGGCGGATCGCGTCACGGGCCAGACCCGCGCGACGGAGCTCGGGAGTGATCTCCAGGTCCAGGGCGACCGTCGCGCCCGAGTCGGAGGCCACGGACCAGCCCTCACGCGGGGTCTCCGTGATGATGACCTCGTCGGGGGAGAGCGTGACCGTCTCGCCGTCGACCTCGACCGACGCGGTGCCCTCGCGCAGGGCCAGGGAGAGCGCGGCGGCGTCCGTGTCCGCGACGGCCTTCGCCACCGCCTGGACGCCCTTGCCGAACCGCTTGCCCAGCGCGCGGAAGTTGGCCTTCGCCGTCGTGTCGACCAGCGAGCCGCCGACCTCCGAGAGCGAGGCCAGCGAGGAGACGTTCAGTTCCTCGGTGATCTGGGCGCGCAGTTCCGGGGAGAGGGCCTCGAAGCCCGAGGCCGCGACCAGGGCCCTGGACAGCGGCTGCCGGGTCTTGACCCCCGACTCCGCGCGCGTCGCGCGGCCGAGCTCCACCAGGCGGCGCACCAAGGACATCTGCGTGGAGAGGGCCGGGTCGATCGACGACAGGTCGGCCTTCGGCCACGAGGACAGGTGCACCGACTCAGGGGCGTCCGGGGTGACCGGGACGACCAGGTCCTGCCAGACCCGCTCGGTGATGAACGGGGTGAGCGGTGCCATCAGCCGGGTCACCGTCTCGATGACCTCGTGCAGGGTGCGCAGTGCGGCCTTGTCGCCCTGCCAGAAGCGGCGGCGCGAGCGGCGTACGTACCAGTTGGACAGGTCGTCGACGAACGCGGAGAGCAGCTTGCCGGCGCGCTGGGTGTCGTAGCTCTCCAGGGCCTGCGTCATCTGGTCGACGAGGGCGTGGAGTTCACTGAGCAGCCAGCGGTCCAGGACCGTGCGCTCCGCCGGTGCCGGGTCGGCCTCGGACGGCGCCCAGTCGGACGTGCGGGCGTACAGGGCCTGGAAGGCGACCGTGTTCCAGTAGGTGAGGAGCGTCTTGCGGACGACCTCCTGGATCGTGCCGTGGCCGACCCGTCGCGCCGCCCACGGCGAACCGCCCGCCGCCATGAACCACCGCACCGCGTCGGCGCCGTGCTGGTCCATCAGCGGGATCGGCTGGAGGATGTTCCCCAGGTGCTTGGACATCTTGCGGCCGTCCTCGGCGAGGATGTGGCCCAGGCAGACCACGTTCTCGTACGACGACTTGTCGAAGACGAGCGTGCCGACCGCCATCAGCGTGTAGAACCAGCCGCGGGTCTGGTCGATGGCCTCCGAGATGAACTGCGCCGGGTAGCGGCTCTCGAAGATCTCCTTGTTCTGGTACGGGTAGCCCCACTGCGCGAACGGCATCGACCCGGAGTCGTACCAGGCGTCGATGACCTCCGGGACGCGGAACGCCTCCAGGTGGCAGTCCTCGTGCGTGCAGGTGAACGTGATCTCGTCGATGAACGGGCGGTGCGGGTCCAGGGCGGACTGGTCCGTGCCCGTCAGCTCGGTGAGCTCGGCGCGCGAGCCGACGCAGGTGAGGTGGTTCTCCTCGCAGCGCCAGATGGGCAGCGGGGTGCCCCAGTAGCGGTTGCGGGACAGGGCCCAGTCGACGTTGTTGTTCAGCCAGTCGCCGAAACGGCCGGTCTTGACGGACTCCGGGAACCAGTTGGTCTTCTCGTTCTCCTGGAGCAGGCGGTCCTTGACGGCCGTCGTGCGGATGTACCAGGACGGCTGCGCGTAGTAGAGCAGCGCGGTGTGGCAGCGCCAGCAGTGCGGATAGCTGTGCTCGTACGGGACGTGGCGGAAGAGCTTGCCGCGGGCGTCCAGGTCGGCCGTGAGCGCCTCGTCGGCCTTCTTGAAGAAGACACCGCCGACGAGCGGCAGGTCCTCCTCGAAGGTGCCGTCGGGGCGGACCGGGTTCACGACCGGGAGCCCGTAGGCGCGGCAGACGACGAGGTCGTCGGCGCCGAACGCGGGGGACTGGTGGACCAGACCCGTACCGTCCTCGGTCGTGACGTACTCCGCGTTGACGACGTAGTGCGCCGGGGCGGGGAAGTCGACGAGGGCGAAGGGGCGCTCGTACGTCCAGCGCTCCATCTCGCGGCCCGTGAACGACTGTCCGGTGAGCTCCCAGCCCTCGCCCAGCGCCTTCTCGACCAGCGGCTGCGCGACGACGAGCTTCTCCTCGCCGTTCGTCGCGACGACGTAGCTGACGTCGGGGTGGGCGGCGACGGCGGTGTTGGAGACCAGCGTCCAGGGAGTGGTCGTCCAGACCAGCAGCGCGGCCTCGCCGGCCAGCGGGCCGCTCGTCAGCGGGAAGCGGACGAAGACGGAGGGGTCGACGACCGTCTCGTAGCCCTGGGCCAGCTCGTGGTCGGAGAGGCCGGTGCCGCAGCGGGGGCACCAGGGGGCCACGCGGTGGTCCTGGACCAGGAGGTCCTTGTTGAAGATCTCCTTGAGGGACCACCACACGGAGTCGACGTACTGCGGGTCCATCGTGCGGTACGCGTCGTCGAGGTCGACCCAGTAACCCATGCGGGTCGTGAGCTCGGCGAAGGCGTCGGTGTGGCGGGTCACGGACTCGCGGCACCTGGCGTTGAACTCGGCGATGCCGTACGCCTCGATGTCCTTCTTGCCGTTGAAGCCCAGTTCCTTCTCGACCGCGAGCTCGACCGGCAGACCGTGGCAGTCCCAGCCGGCCTTGCGGCCGACGTGGTAGCCCTGCATGGTGCGGAAGCGCGGGAAGACGTCCTTGAAGACGCGGGCCTCGATGTGGTGCGCCCCCGGCATACCGTTGGCGGTCGGCGGGCCCTCGTAGAAGACCCACTCCGGGCGGCCCTCGGACTGTTCGAGGCTCTTGGCGAAGACCTTGCTGTCGCGCCAGAAGTCGAGCACTGCGTGCTCCAGCGCGGGCAGGTCGACCTGGGCGGGTACCTGGTGGTACTGCGGCGATGTCATGGGCGGGCTTCCTCCGGCGGACGTTTTCCACTTCCGTCGGAGGGACGAGAACCGTGCGGTCCCCGCGGTACCACCCTCCTTGGCCCCGGACGTGCTCGCCCTTGGCCCCCTCATTGGGGTCGCGATGCCGGGTCTACGCGCCTTGCGGCGTTCTTCCGACGGCTCCGGGGTGATCTTCACGACGCGCTCGCCCCCGGGCTTCCACCGTCCCCGGGTCGCTCCTGGCTGCGTACGACGCTACTCGTCCCATCCACGCCTCTCGCTGCGGCCAGTGTACGGGCCCGTACGGCCGACGGCTGACCGGTTCAACCGCGGGGCGGGGCGTGACCCGAATGGCCAGATGGGCCGGACGGAGTCCCGGCGGGTCCGCGGGAGCGGATTACCGGGCGGGGAGCTGGGAACAACGGATGCAGGCGCGTCGCACCCGGGCACGGGGAGGGGCGAACGGGCGGCGTGCCCCGTTGCCGCGGGGCTGGGGTCGATTTATCGTCCCAGCACGATTCGCGAGCAAGATCACAATGTGTGAAGGGGCCGCGGCCATGGTGGCGAAGAAGACCGCCGTACCAAGAACGGCGTCCGCGGGATCCACGGTGGCGGCAGCCGCGGAGGCGACCGGGGAGACGAGCTCGGGGACGGTGCCGGAGACGGGCGGGAAGGCACCGGCCGCGAAGAAGACGGCGAGGAAAGCGGTGAAGAAGGCCGCGAAGGCAGTGAGGAAGGCGGCGGTGAAGAAGACCGCTGCCGGGAAGCCACCCGCCAAGAAGGCGGCGGCCACGGAGGCGGCCGAGGCCGCCGAGCAGACGGGAGCCCACACGGTGGTAGCCAAGAAGAGTGCGAGCCGGACCACGGCGGCTGCCGGGACGAGCGCGACGGCGGTGCCCCAGGCCCGCGTCGCCGCCACGGCGCCGGGAGAGCTGGCCGTACGGCCGGGTGAGGACCCCTGGACGCCGGAGGAGGTCACCGAGGCGCGGACGGGTCTGACCGGCGAGGTCCTGCGGCTGCGCAGCGAGCTGGAGGCGTCCGGAGCGGCGCTCGCGGGACTGATGCGGGACTCCGGTGACGGGGCGGGCGACGACGACGCGGACACGGGCACCAAGAACATCACCCGTGAGCACGAGCTCTCCCTCGCCGCCAACGCGCAGGAGATGCTGGAGCAGAGCGAACGCGCCCTCGCCCGGCTCGACGCCGGGACGTACGGACTGTGCGAGGTCTGCGGGAAGCCGATCGGCAAAGCGCGGATGCAGGCGTTCCCGCGGGCCACGCTGTGCGTGGAGGACAAACAGAAGCAGGAGCGGCGCGGGTGATCGGATGAGGCGTGTCGTACCCTCGTCCTCAGTCAGGCACCTAGGTTGAGGGACTCACGTGGCAGAGGCGGAGCGCATCATCGATACGCCGGATATCCCTGATGCTGAGGGGGCTGAAGGGGCCGAGGCCCAGCAGCCCGCCGAGGGCACGGCGGCCCCGGCGGCCGACGCTTCGGACGGCGAGGGCACGGCCGCCGACGGCGTGGGCGGCGGTAAGGGCAGGCGGAGGATCCTCGTGCTGTTCGGGGTGGCCGTCTTCGCGTACCTGCTGGACCTGATCAGCAAGATGATCGTGGTCGCGAAGCTGGAGCACCAGGAGCCCATCGAGATCTTCGGCGACTGGCTGAAGTTCGACGCCATCCGGAACGCGGGTGCCGCGTTCGGTTTCGGCGAGGCGTTCACGATCATCTTCACGTTCATCGCCGCGGCGGTGATCGTGGTGATCGCCCGGCTGGCCCGCAAGCTCTACAGCCTGCCGTGGGCCATCGCCCTCGGGCTGCTGCTCGGTGGTGCGCTCGGGAACCTCACCGACCGGATCTTCCGCGCGCCGGGAGTCTTCGAAGGGGCGGTCGTCGACTTCATCGCCCCCGCGCACTTCGCCGTCTTCAACCTCGCCGACTCCGCGATCGTCTGCGGCGGCATCCTGATCGTGATCCTTTCCTTCAAGGGCCTGGACCCCGACGGCACCGTGCACAAGGACTAGCGGGCGCAAGGCATACTCGACAGGTGAGTACGCATCCCGAGGTCCGCACCCTGCCCGTACCCGATGGCCTGGAAGGCGAGCGTGTCGACGCCGCCATTTCCCGGATGTTCGGTTTCTCCCGCACGAAGGCCGCAGAGCTGGCAGCCGCCGGGAAGGTCCAGGTGGACGGCTCGGTGGCCGGGAAGTCGGAGCGGGTGCACGGCGGTGCCTGGCTGGAAGTCGAGATGCCGCAGGCAGCCGCTCCGGTGCAGATCGTCGCCGAGCCCGTCGAGGGCATGGAGATCGTCCACGACGACGACGACATCGTCGTCATCATGAAGCCGGTCGGCGTGGCCGCCCATCCCAGCCCCGGCTGGACGGGCACCACGGTCATCGGCGGTCTCGCCGCGGCCGGGTACCGGATCTCGACGTCCGGCGCCGCCGAGCGCCAGGGCATCGTGCACCGGCTGGACGTCGGCACGTCCGGGCTGATGGTCGTAGCCAAGTCGGAGCGGGCCTACACCCTGCTCAAGGCGCAGTTCCGCGACCGGATCGTCGACAAGAAGTACCACGCGCTCGTCCAGGGCCACCCGGACCCGATGAGCGGCACGATCGACGCCCCCATCGGGCGCCACCCCAACCACGACTACAAGTGGGCGGTCACGGCCGAGGGCAAGCCCTCCGTCACGCACTACGACCTCATCGAGGCGTACCGCGCGGCCAGCCTCCTCGACATCAAGCTGGAGACGGGCCGCACCCACCAGATCCGGGTGCACATGGCCGCGCACCGCCACCCCTGTGTCGGCGACCTCACCTACGGCGCCGACCCCACGATGGCCAAGCGCCTCGGCCTGACCCGGCAGTGGCTGCACGCCGTGCGCCTCGGCTTCGAGCACCCCTCCGACGGCAGCTGGGTCGAGTTCGCCAGCACCTACCCGGACGACCTGCAGCAGGCCCTCGACAAGATCGCGGCAGAGAGCGAATGACCGGCGCGCCCGCCCCGTACAGCACCCGCAGGGCGTTCGAGGAGACCGATCTCGCCGCCTGTTTCCAGGTCCGCAAGGACGTGTTCGTGGGTGAGCAGCAGGTGCCCGAGGACCTGGAGTACGACTCCCTCGACGCCACCGCGCTCCATGTCCTGGCGGTCGCCGCCGACGGTTCCGCGCTCGGTACGGGACGGCTGCTGCACGGCGCCGCGGCGGCCGGCAGGACGGGTGGTGACCTCACCGTCGGCTCGCTCGGCCGGCTCGCGGTGACCAGGGCCGCCCGCGGCCTCGGCGTCGGCGCGGCCCTGGTGCGCGCCATCGAGGACGAGGCGCGCGGGCTCGGCCTGGCCGCCGTCGACCTGCACGCCCAGACGCACGCGCTCGGCTTCTACGAGCGGCTCGGGTACGTGGCGTACGGCCCCGAATTCCCCGACGCGGGGATGCCTCACCGCTCGATGCGCCGCGTTCTCTGACCGTTCGGGCTTGGACGCCTGCCCGCGCCTCCAGGCAGGTCCTGATGACTCCCGCCGGGTCCACGCCCTGGTCCCGCGGACGTGCGGAGTCCGCACCTCACCGGCCGCCCGGCGTCAGCCCCGGCCGGTACGCGGGGCGTTCACGCCGTTGCCCACTGCCTGAGCCTTGCCGGAGTCCCAGCCGTCCAGCGGGGCCGGCGTGGGCCACTGCTCGCCCGGAGGGAGAATCGCGGGCGACGTCGCGATGCGCGGCAGCGCGTACGGATGGTGGTCGCGCAGCCAGCCGACGAGCTGTTCCCGCACGGCACAGCGCACCGTCCATATGTCGTCCGCGTTCTTCGCGGTGACCACCGCGCGTACCTCGATCGTCGAGGGAGTGGTGTCCGTGACCGCGAGCGACCAGTCGCGGCCGTCCCAGGCCGCGCACTCGCCGAGCACCTCCCGCAGCTGCTCACGCATGGCGGCGACGGGCGCCGAGTGGTCGAGGTGGAAGAAGACGGTGCCCGTCATCTGCGCCCCGCCGCGCGACCAGTTCTCGAACGGCTGGCTGGTGAAGTACGACACAGGCATCGTGATCCGTCGTTCGTCCCAGGTCCGCACGGAGAGGAAGGTCAGGGTGATCTCGTCGATGGTGCCCCACTCGCCGTCGACCACCACGGTGTCGCCGATGCGGACCATGTCCCCGAAGGCGATCTGCAGCCCGGCGAAGAGGTTGCCCAGCGTCGACTGGGCGGCCACGCCCGCCACGATGCCGAGGACACCGGCCGAGGCGAGCATCGACGTGCCCACCGTCTGCATCGCGGGGAACGTCAGGAGCATCGCCGCGACCGCGACCGTCGCCACGACGGCGATGACGACCCGTTGGATCAGCGTGACCTGCGTACGGACCCGGCGCACCCTGGCCGGATCACGGGTGGCCGTCGCGTAACGGGAGTACGACGCCTCGACGACCGTCGCCGCGACCCTGACCACCAGCCAGGCCGAGGCTCCGATCAGGACGAGGGTGAGGGTCTGGCCGATCACGGTCCGGTGCCGGTGCACCAGGTCGAGCCGGGTCTGGGTGTAGCTGGCCCCCAGCAGCGCGGTGCAGAGCACCAGTTGAAGCGGCAGCCGGCAGCGACGCAGGAGACCCCACAGCGGGGTCTCCCCGTGCCTGCTGTCGGCGCGCCGAAGCGCCAGGTCGACCAGCCAGCCGGCCAGCAGGGTGATCACCAGCACACCGACGACCACGCTCAGCGGGCGCAGTACGTTCTCCATCCCCTCGTCCTCCAAGCTTTAGGGCACAGCTGGCACCATGGGCCTCATGAACATCATGCTTTTCCACTCGATGTACGGGCTGAGGCCCGCGGTGCACGCGGCTGCGGACCGACTGCGGTCCGCGGGGCACGTCGTGCGTGTGCCCGATCTCTTCGAGGGGCACACCTTTGATTCGGCCGAGGAAGGCATGGCCTTCAAGGAGCGGGTGGGCAAGGACGAGCTGCTGCGGCGTGCCGTGCTGGCCGCCGCCCCCTACTCCGACCAGGGTCTGGTGTACGCGGGCTTCTCCTTCGGCGCGTCCACCGCGCAGACGCTCGCCCTCGGTGACGCGAAGGCGCGCGGTCTGCTGCTCTTCCACGGCACCTCGGACATCGCCGAGAGCGCCTCGGTCGACGAGCTGCCCGTACAGCTGCACGTCGCGGACCCCGATCCGTTCGAGTCGCACGACTGGCTGACGTCCTGGTATCTCCAGATGCAGCGGACCGGCGCCGATGTGGAGGTCTACCGGTACCCGGGGGCCGGGCACATGTTCACCGACGCCGAGCTGCCCGACTTCGATCAAACGGCTGCCGAGCAGGCATGGAAGGTCGCGCTGGGTTTCCTGGCCACCCTCTAGGAGGTCCGTCGGTACGGACACGGCGAGGGCCCCGCGCGGGTGCGCGGGGCCCTCGTTCCGTACGGTGCCGGGCGGTCAGCCCGCGCGGTAGGCGGTCCAGTAGTCGCTCATGCGCGCCACCTGGCCCGTCGTGAACTGGGTCATGCAGGCGTCGTAGGTGTAGTCCATGAAGTTGTGGATCGGGTCGACGCCGGTCTTGCTGGCGCAGCTGTCACGGCCGGTCGGGCACGCGTAGGCGGGGCTCTTCTCGGCCGGGGTGTCGGTGACGTAGTCGCCGTTCCCGTTACAGCCGCCCTGGAAGGTGTGGTAGAGACCCAGCCAGTGGCCGACCTCGTGGGTGGCGGTGTCGCCCTCGTCGTAGTTGGCGGCCGAACCGCCCGGCAGCGAGGTGTCGAGCACGACGACGCCGTCCATGGACGGGCTGGAGTTGTAGGAGCTCGGGAAGGTCGCCCAGCCGAGCAGGCCGCCGCCGAGGTTGGCGGTGTACACGTTGAGCGCGCCGGCGCCGCCCTGGCGGAGCGAGCTCTTCATGGCCTTCTCGGCCGTGGAGCCGGAGGTCAGGTTGTACCAGGAGGCGTTGTCCGTGTAGGTCGTGGCGGCGAGCGTGAAGCGGAAGCCGGAGTCGGTGTTGCCCGTCCCCGCACCGCTGTACGCGGCGTTGAGGACGTTCATCTGGTTGGTGACCTGGGTCGCGCTGAGCTTGCCCGTCGTCCCGGAGTGGATGACGTGGAAGTAGACGGGGATCGTCGCCCCGGCCGCGAGGGCCTGGCCGTTGACGCGGCGGTCAGCCAGCTTCTTCTGGAGGTCCGCGTCCATGGCCTTCGCCTTGGCGGCGCTCACCTCGTTGGGCTCGGCGGCGTGGTCGGACCCGCCGGGGTGCGCCTCACGGGCGGTCGCGCTCGCACCGGAGGTCTCGTCGCACTTCTCTGCGGACAGGGCCGTCGAGGGTGCGGCGACGGCGCTGCCGGGCGCGGCGGAGAGCGGAGCCAGTGCCAGAGTTCCAGCCAGTACGGCCGTGCTCAGTGCGTGACGGCGCAGTCGGGGCGATATGCGTACAAGAGCGCGCACAGTGACTCCTTGCGGACATGTGGGGGAGGTACTTCCTCACCCGCCGCCGGGAGATTACGTGGCCATGTCAGGTCTTGAAGAGAATCGATCCGGCCCAATGATTCATTGCGCGTACCTGGTAAATGGGGAGAAAATCTGCGGTCCGTACCAGGGTTTGAGATAAGTACGTAACGTGTGGCGTTACCTCGACGGGTGGTGTGTCCGCATTCGGCCGCCGATTCCAGCCACCCGCCGTCACGAGGTGATCCGTCCTTAACATGACGGCGGATGGCTTGAATTGATCGGTCAGCGCACCGGGCGGTCGGCCCGCTCGATCTTCTGGGTGCCGCTGAGCGTCCGGTAGGAGCGGACCCAGGACGAGGTGGCCGCCGGATCCCTCTTGTCGGAGACCGCGTAGTAGTCCATCTGCGACCGCTCGGCGGTCACATCGAGCACGCCGTAGCCGTGCGAGTCCAGATCGACCCACTTCACATGGCGGTTGGCGGCCTTGACGGCCGTGGCGGCGACCAGCGAGACCGTCTGGGGCGCCACGCGCAGGATGTCGTCCAGGTTGTCCGAGGTCACCGACGTCACGACGAACTCCGTGGCCGCCGACGCCGACAGCGGGTACGTCGCCGCCCTGACCGGTACGTCGTTGGCCCACGCCATGTGGATGTCACCGGTCAGGAACACCGTGTTTCTGACCGCCCGGTCCCGCAGATGCGCGATCAGTTCCCTGCGGTCATCCGTGTATCCGTCCCACTGGTCCACGTTGACGGCCAGTCCCTCCCCCGGAAGGCCGAGCAACTCGGCCAGCGGCGCCAGCAGATGGGCGGGCAGCGCGCCGAAGGCGACCGGTGAGATCATCACCGACGTGCCGACCAGCTGCCAGGAGGCGTCCGATCCGGCCAGGCCCGACTTCAGCCAGTCCAGCTGCGCCCGGCCGGTGAGGGAGCGCTCGGGGTCGTCGACCGCGCCGTTGCCGACGGAGGCCTGCTCGGAGCGGAAGCTGCGCAGGTCGAGCAGGTGCAGATCGACGAGGGAGCCGAAGCGCAGACGGCGGTAGACGGTGCCCTCGGTGGACGCCCGGACCGGCATCCACTCGAAGTACGCCTGCTTCGCCGCCGCCACCCGGTCCGCCCAGGCGCCCTCGGCCCCCGGCGTGTGGTTCTCGGCACCGCCCGCCCAGGCGTCGTTGGCGAACTCGTGGTCGTCCCAGATCGCGATCACCGGATGGGCGGCATGCAGCGCACGCAGGTCCGGGTCCGTCTTGTACTTCCCGTGGCGGGCGCGGTAGTCGGCGAGATCGACGATCTCGTGCGCGGGCTCGTGCCGCCGCACGGCTCCGGCCTGGGCCGGGTACGCCCCGGACGCGTACTCGTAGAGGTAGTCGCCGAGGTGCAGCACCGCGTGGAGGTCGGCTCGGGCCGCGAGGTGGCGGTACGCGGAGAACCAGCCGGCCTCCCAGTTGGCGCACGACACCACCCCGAACCGGACGCCGGGGACGGCGGCACCGGCGGCGGGCGCCGTACGTGTGCGGCCGACGGGGGAGAGGACCTGGTCCCCGTCACCCGCGGCGAAGCGGAAGTAGTAGGCCGTCGCCGGACGCAGCCCGCGCACATCGGCCTTGACGGTGTGGTCGGACGCCGCGCGCGCGACGACCGTGCCCTGCGCGGCGATCCGGGCGAACGCGGCGTCCTCGGATATCTCCCACCTCACGGCGGTGTCGGCACCGCGGCCGGAACCGGGCACCGCGTCGGCCGTCGGGGTGACGCGGGTCCACAGCAGGACTCCGTCGGGCAGCGGGTCGCCGGAGGCGACCCCGTGGAGGAACGCGGCTGTCCCGGACGCCCGGGCGCTGGTCGCGGAGGCGAGGACGGGGGCGGCGACCGCGGTGGCGGCGGCGGCCCTGACCACCGTACGGCGGGTGGGTGCGGAGAATTCTCGACTGGTCACGGGCGATGACCCTACTGAGCGGTAGGGCGCCACCGCAGGTAAAACTGGCGAACGGGCGGACGAACAGAGGAAGTTCGCCCGCCCGTCGGGAAACAGTCGCCCGGAATTGCACCCGGCCGCGTGGCGCCCCGGGCGCCGGATGCCCGGCTGTCCGGCCGCCGTCCGTCAGGCCTTGAGCGCCTTCGTGACCGCGGCGTTGAACTCGTCCACCGTCATCGGCGCGTTCTTGCTGCCCTCGGCGGTGACGGTCTTGCCGTCCATCTTCAGCGTCGGCGTGCCCTCGACCCCGCTCTTGTCGAACGCCTCGGACATCTTCATCGCCCAGCTGTCGTACGTACCGTCCTTGACGTCCTTCTCGAACGCGGCGTTGCCCTTCAGCGCGTCCACGGAGCCCGCCACCTCGATCAGGTAGCTGTCCTTCGCGAACTTGTCCTCGCTCTCCTGCGGGTGGTACTTCGCGGAGTACAGCGCGGCCTTGTAGTCCATGAAGGCCTCGGGGCTCACGTTCAGTGCCGCGCCCAGGGCGCTCAGGGCGTTCTTCGAGCCCTCACCGTTGTCGGTGTTGTCGATGAAGGTGGCGCCGACGTACTTGACCTTGTACTTGCCGGCGTCGACGTCCTTGGTCACGGTCTCGCCGACCGCCTGCTCGAAGGTGGCGCAGATCGGGCAGCGCGAGTCCTCGTACATCTCCAGGGTCTTCTTGGCCGTCGACTTTCCGATGACCACGGTCGTGCCGTCGTCGCCGGAGGTGTTCTTGGGCACGGTCACGTTCTTCGCGTCCGCGGCGGCCTCCCAGGCGGAAGGTTTGTTGAGCTGCATCACGCCGTAGCCGACACCGCCGGCGACGGCCAGTACGGCGACGACCGAGACGGCGACGACGATCTGCTTGCGCGCCTTGTCCTTCTTGACCTGGCGCTCGCGCTCCGCGCGCAGCCGCTCACGGGCCGCTGCCTTGTTCGCCTGGGTGTTGCGCTTGCTCATGGTGGATCTCCGTGTGTGCGTGGTGTCGTGCGGGGGACGTACGTGCTCAGGCGAAGGCCTGGCGCGGTGGTCCCCTCCGTGCCACGGAGTGCCCCAGGAGCCGGGCGGGGCAGAGAGGGCGCGGGTGCCCCGCCGGGCGCGTGTCGCGCCGCGCGGGGCGGCGGGTGGCGCCGGCCACGGCGAACGCGACGAGCAGCGGGCGGAACGCGACCGCGGCCGCCGCGCGGAACAGCCCCGCGAGCGCGGCCTCGCCGCGGCTCAGCCAGGCGGCGGCCAGCAGGCCGACGGTCACATGGGCGGCGAGCAGCAGCCACGGCACCAGCGGACCGGGCGAAGCCAGCAGGGCGGCCGCACGGTCGCCCGCGCCCGTCACCCCGGCCAGCGGGGTGCCGACCGCGCCGACACCGGCCAGCCGGGCCGGACCCGCGCCGGCCTCGCCGCCACCGCACAGGACGTCCAGACCCACGGAGCGCAGCGGCCCCGCGATCGGGCCGCCCGCCGCTCCGTAACAGAGGTGCTGTCCGGTGGTGAACACCGTGTCGGCGGCCAGCTCCAGCGGGACCAGCACCCCCGCGATGGCCCGGAAACCGCGCTCGCGGCCGGCCAGTGCGAAGGCGACCGCGAAGACACCGCAGGCCAGCGGGGCCAGCACGGTCAGCGGCAGCGGGACCCGGGAGAGCAGTACGTGGGACGCAGCGGAGAGCGTCACGACGAGCGCTGTGAAAAGCGCCGCGCGAACCGCTCTGAGCTGCGTCCCTGATACGTCCATCGCCGAGGAGTGTCCCATGTGAACCTGTAGGCGCTCCTTAAGATCGCCTGTGTGTGTGGGGAGCCTTACAGGCCGGGGATGCGGCCGTTGCGGAAGAGGTCCACGAAGATCTGGTGATCTGCGCGGGCCCGCGCCCCGTAGCTGTGGGCGAAGTCGACGAGCAGTCCGGCGAAGCCCTCCTCGTCGGCCGCGATCGCGGCGTCGATGGCCCGCTCCGTGGAGAACGGCACCAGCGAGTGCCCGCTCTCGTCGTCCGCGGCCGAGTGCATCGTGGCCGTGGCGCGGCCGAGGTCGGCGACGACCGCGGCGATCTCCTCCGGCTCGTCGATGTCGGACCAGTCCAGGTCGACCGCGTACGGCGAGACCTCGGCGACCAGCTGCCCCGAACCGTCCAGCTCGGTCCAGCCGAGCCACGGGTCGGCGTGCGCCTGGAGGGCGCGCTGCGAGATGACGGTGCGGTGGCCCTCGTGCTGGAAGTACTCCCGCACCGCCGCGTCGGTGATGTGCCGGGAGACCGCCGGGGTCTGCGCCTGCTTGAGGTAGATCACGACATCGTTCTCCAGGGCGTCGCTGTTGCCCTCCAGAAGGATGTTGTACGAAGGCAGCCCGGCCGATCCGATGCCGATGCCCCGGCGGCCGACCACGTCCTTCACCCGGTAGGAGTCGGGGCGGGTCAGGCTCGACTCCGGCAGCGTCTCCAGATAGCCGTCGAACGCGGCCAGCACCTTGTACCGGGTCGCGGCGTCCAGGTCGATCGCCCCGCCGTCGGCGGCGAACCGGCGCTCGAAGTCCCTGATCTCCGTCATCGAGTCCAGCAGCGAGAACCTGGTCAGGGAGCGGGCGTCACGCAGCGCGGCCAGCAGGGGGCCCTCGGCGGTGTCCAGCGTGAAGGGCGGCACCTCGTCGTTCTTCGCGCCCGTCGCCAGGGCGTGGATGCGCTCCCGGTAGGCGGCGGCGTAGACCTGGACGAGCTCGGTGATCTGGTCGTCGCCCAGCGCCTTCGCGTAGCCGATGAGGGCGACGGAGGCGGCGAAGCGCTTGAGGTCCCAGGTGAAGGGGCCGACGTACGCCTCGTCGAAGTCGTTCACGTTGAAGACCAGGCGCCCGTTGGCATCCATGTACGTGCCGAAGTTCTCCGCGTGGAGGTCGCCGTGCACCCACACCCGGCCGGTGCGCTCGTCCATGTACGGGCCGTCGTGCTGCTCGCGCCCCAGGTCGTCGTAGAAGAGGCAGGCGGTGCCCCGGTAGAACGCGAAGGCCGAGCCGGCCATCTTCCTGAACTTGACCCGGAAGGCGGCCGGATCGGCGGCCAGCAGCTCACCGAAAGCGGTATCGAAAACAGCGAGGATCTGTTCCCCGCGCCGCGCTGCGCCGGTCTGCGTCTCCGACATGGCTGGGTGCCTCCTGGTGCATGGCGTTCATGACAAATGGGACGGGCGTGTCCGCCCCTTCAACGCGCGACCGTACCCGGGAGTGCCCCTCGTCTGTCACTGCGGAGACGTAGACTTCCACGCTGTCCCCCCAACCATCATCGCCAGTTCTCCCGGAGGCCCAGCGCCGTGACCAAGCCGCCCTTCACGCACCTTCACGTCCACACCCAGTACTCCCTGCTGGACGGTGCCGCGCGGCTCAAGGACATGTTCGAGGCGTGCAACGAGATGGGCATGTCGCACATCGCGATGACGGACCACGGCAACCTGCACGGTGCCTACGACTTCTTCCACTCGGCGAAGAAGGCGGGTGTGACGCCGATCATCGGGATCGAGGCGTACGTCGCACCCGAGTCCCGCAAGCACAAGCGGAAGGTCCAGTGGGGACAGCCGCACCAGAAGCGCGACGACGTCTCCGGTTCGGGTGGTTACACCCACAAGACGATCTGGGCGTCGAACAGCACCGGGCTGCACAACCTCTTCCGGCTGTCCTCGGACGCGTACGCCGAGGGCTGGCTCCAGAAGTGGCCCCGCATGGACCGGGAGACCATCTCCCAGTGGTCCGAGGGCCTGATCGCGTCCACCGGGTGTCCCTCCGGTGAGGTGCAGACACGGCTGCGGCTCGGCCAGTTCGACGAGGCGGTCCAGGCGGCGTCGGACTACAAGGACATCTTCGGCGAGGGCAAGTACTTCCTGGAGCTGATGGACCACGGGATCGAGATCGAGCGCCGGGTCCGTGACGGCCTGCTGGAGATCGGCAAGAAGCTCGGCATCCCGCCGCTCGTGACGAACGACTCGCACTACACGTACGCCAACGAGGCCACGGCGCACGACGCGCTGCTCTGCATCCAGACCGGGAAGAACCTCTCCGACCCGGACCGCTTCCGGTTCGACGGCACCGGCTACTACCTCAAGACGACCGACGAGATGTACGGCGTCGACTCGTCCGACGCCTGGCAGCAGGGCTGCGCGAACACCCTGCTGGTCGCCGAGCAGATCGACACCTCCGGCATGTTCGAGGCGAGGAACCTCATGCCGAAGTTCGACATCCCGGAGGGCTACACCGAGGTCACCTGGTTCCAGGAAGAGGTCCGGGTCGGCATGAACCGCCGCTTCCCGAACGGAATCCCCGAGGACCGGCAGAAGCAGGTCGAGTACGAGCTCGACATCATCATCCAGATGGGGTTCCCGGGGTACTTCCTCGTCGTCGCCGACTTCATCATGTGGGCCAAGAACCAGGGCATCGCGGTCGGCCCCGGACGAGGCTCGGCGGCCGGTTCGATCGTGTCGTACGCCATGGGCATCACCGACCTCGACCCGATCGAGCACGGACTGATCTTCGAGCGGTTCCTGAACCCCGAGCGCGTCTCCATGCCCGACGTCGACATCGACTTCGACGAGCGCCGGCGCGTCGAGGTCATCCGGTACGTGACCGAGAAGTACGGCGCCGACAAGGTCGCCATGATCGGCACGTACGGAAAGATCAAGGCCAAGAACGCGATCAAGGACTCCGCCCGCGTCCTCGGCTACCCGTACGCCATGGGCGACCGCCTCACCAAGGCCATGCCCGCCGACGTCCTCGGCAAGGGCATCGACCTCAACGGCATCACCGACCCCAAGCACCCGCGCTACAGCGAGGCGGGCGAGATCCGGGGGATGTACGAGAACGAGCCGGACGTCCGCAAGGTCATCGACACCGCGAAGGGCGTCGAGGGCCTGGTCCGGCAGATGGGCGTGCACGCCGCAGGCGTGATCATGTCCAGCGAGCCCATCGTCGACCACGCCCCGATCTGGGTGCGGCACACCGACGGCGTCACCATCACGCAGTGGGACTACCCGCAGTGCGAGTCGCTCGGCCTGCTGAAGATGGACTTCCTGGGCCTGCGGAACCTGACCATCATGGACGACGCCGTCAAGATGGTGGAGGCCAACAAGGGCGTCAAGCTCGACCTGCTCTCCCTTCCGCTGGACGACCCCAAGACGTACGAACTGCTCTGCCGCGGTGACACGCTCGGTGTGTTCCAGTTCGACGGCGGGCCGATGCGTTCCCTGCTGCGCCAGATGCAGCCCGACAACTTCGAGGACATCTCCGCCGTCTCGGCCCTGTACCGGCCGGGCCCGATGGGAATGAACTCGCACACGAACTACGCCGAGCGGAAGAACGCCCGCCAGGAGATCACCCCGATCCACCCGGAGCTGGAGGAGCCCCTCAAGGAGGTCCTCGGCCTCACCTACGGCCTGATCGTCTACCAGGAGCAGGTGCAGAAGGCCGCCCAGATCGTCGCCGGGTACTCCCTCGGCGAAGCCGACATCCTGCGCCGCGTGATGGGCAAGAAGAAGCCCGAGGAACTGGCGAAGAACTTCGTCCTCTTCGAGGCGGGCGCCAAGGAGAAGGGCTTCTCCGACGCGGCGATCAAGGCGCTGTGGGACGTCCTGGTGCCCTTCGCCGGATACGCGTTCAACAAGGCGCACTCCTCCGCGTACGGGCTGGTCACCTACTGGACGGCGTACCTCAAGGCGAACTATCCGGCCGAGTACATGGCGGGGCTCCTCACGTCCGTGAAGGACGACAAGGACAAGTCCGCGGTCTATCTCAACGAGTGCCGGCGCATGGGCATCAAGGTGCTGCCGCCCAACGTGAACGAGTCCGTGTCCAACTTCGCCGCCCAGGGCGACGACGTGATCCTCTTCGGCCTGACCGCCATCCGCAACGTCGGCCAGAACGTCGTGGACTCGATCATCAAGACCCGCAAGGCGAAGGGGAAGTACAGCTCCTTCCCCGACTTCCTCGACAAGGTCGAGGCGATCGTCTGCAACAAGCGCACCGTCGAATCCCTGATCAAGGCCGGCGCCTTCGACGAGATGGGCCACACCCGCAAGGGCCTCGTCGCGCACCACGAGCCGATGATCGACAACGTGGTCCAGGTCAAGCGCAAGGAGGCCGAGGGGCAGTTCGACCTCTTCGGCGGCATGGGCGAGGAGGAGACGGACGAGCCGGGCTTCGGGCTCGACGTGGAGTTCTCCGACATCGAGTGGGAGAAGTCCTACCTGCTCGCCCAGGAACGCGAGATGCTCGGCCTGTACGTCTCCGACCACCCGCTCTTCGGTATCGAGCACGTGCTGTCCGACAAGTCCGACGCCGCGATCTCGCAGCTCACCGGCGGCGAGCACTCCGACGGAGCGATCGTCACCATCGGCGGCATCATCTCGGGCCTCCAGCGCAAGATGACCAAGCAGGGCAACGCCTGGGCGATCGCCACCGTCGAGGACCTCGCGGGCTCCATCGAGTGCATGTTCTTCCCCGCCACCTACCAGCTGGTCTCCACCCAGCTCGTGGAGGACACCGTCGTCTTCGTCAAGGGACGGCTCGACAAGCGCGAGGACGTGCCGCGTCTGGTCGCCATGGAGATGCAGGTCCCCGACGTGTCATCGGCCGGGACCAACGCACCGGTCGTGCTCACCATCCCCACGGTCAAGATCACCCCGCCGATGGTCAGCCGCCTCGGGGAGGTCCTCAGCAGCCACCGCGGCGACACCGAGGTACGGATCAGGCTCCAGGGCCCCCGGAAGACGACCGTGCTCCGGCTCGACCGGCACCGGGTGAAGCCGGACCCCGCGCTCTTCGGCGACCTGAAGGTGCTGCTCGGCCCGTCCTGCCTGGCCGGCTGAGACCTCGACGGCCGTACGAGAGGGGCGCCCCGCGGAAGCGGAGCGCCCCTCTCGTCTGTTCGGCCTGCGGCCGGACCGGGAAACGACCGGTCAGTTGTGGCCGAAGCGCCGCTGGTGCTTACGCGCAACATCCGCCGGGCTGCCCTGGGGCTGGGACTGAGGGGCGCTCTGTGCCTCGAACGACGAGGACTTCGCGTCCTGCGCACTCCGCTCCGCGGTGGACGCGGCGCGATCCTGCTGGCTGCCCTGCTTGCGGTTCTTGTTCTTGGCCATGGTGTTCCTCCTAGGGGGACTCTCGGGGCCAGGACCGATGTCAGACTCACATAGCGCCGCAAGCGTCGCATTTTGGATCATTACCGTGCGTAGTGAGGGCCAGGTCGCGCCGTTTTCCCGATCCGCCACGCCGATGATCGAGTTCCGGACGTTAACCCCCGTGTGGTCGGGCAGACTCCAAGGAAACCCTGAGTAAGCAGGCCCACCCCCCCACGACCGGGCCCGCCGAAAACCGTTCCCGAATTCCTGGAAGAGGGTGGAACGCGTGGACCGTTGCGTCGTCCTGGTGGACGCCGGTTATTTGCTGGGCGCAGCCGCGAGTCTGCTGGCCGGGGAGCCCGCCCGTTCCCGCATCACCGTGGACCACGCGGCCCTGATCCAGGGCCTGCGCGAGCGCGCGGAGGCGGACACCCAGCAGCCCCTGCTCCGGATCTACTGGTTCGACGGCGCCCCCGACCGCGTACCGCAGCCGGAACACCGCAGGCTCCGGGTGATGCCCCGGGTGACCGTCCGGCTGGGCGCCCTCACCCGCAGTGACGGCCGCTGGGCGCAGAAGGGGGTCGACGCGGCGATGCACGCCGAGCTCACCGAGCTCGCCAGGAACCGCGCCTGCTCAGACGTGGTGCTCGTGACCGGCGACGGCGACCTGCTGCCCGGACTGATGTCGGCGAAGGAACACGGGGTGGCCGTCCACCTGTGGGCCGTCCAGGCCGCCGACGGCGACTACAACCAGTCCGAGGACCTGGTCGCGGAGGCCGACGAGCGGCGGGTTCTGGACCGGGCCTGGATCACCAAGGCCGTACGGGCCAAGGAGATCGGCGGCATCTGCGCACCGCCGCCCGTCCCGCGCCCCGAGATCGCCGCGATCCTCTCCGCCCCCCTTCCCGAGGCAGCCCTCGCGGCATCCGCGGAGCGGGCCTCCGAGGCCCAGGCCGCCGCGGCGCGCAACGGTGCCTCCGCACCGGCCGACCAGGGCGGCGACACGCCGTCCGGCCCCGGCCACCGGGGGGTCCCCACCCCCAAGGACCTGGCGACCCTGCGCGGTCCCGGCAGCCAGGCCGCGCAGCACCCCGCCTCGCCCTCACCCGCCAACGCCACGCTCCGCTGGTCGTCCGACAAGGGCTGGGTCGAGCGCGGCGGACCGCTCGGTGAACCGGCGGAGACTGCCTCGCTGCCGACTCTCGCCCAGCTCACCAGCGCGGAACAGCGCTGGGCGGACAGGGAAGAGGACATCACGACCGTCGGCGGCGATCCGTTCGAGGTCGGCCAGGTCTTCGCCCGCCGGTGGATGGAGCGGCTGCCGGAGACCGTCCACCTCCAGAAGCTCTCGACCATGTACCCGCGCATCCCGCACCGGATCGACGGTGAGCTCCTGCGGTACGCCGCGCGGTTCGGTCTGCTCGCCCACAAGGACGACCAGATCGACGAGCACGACCGCTATGCCATCCGGGCGGGCTTCTGGCGCGAGATCGACGTACGGGCCGCCGCGGAGCAGACGCCGGTCGCGGAGTAGCGCCCGTCCGCCGGCCGGGCGTCTCCCCCAGGTGAGCGTCCGGGACCCCGCCGGAGCGCGGTGCCCGGCGGGTGCGGCCCCGCTGTGCCGGGGCGCCGCCACGCGGGGCCGGTGTGACCCCGGGCGCAATCCGGGGCATCCGACCCCGTACCCTCGTACCTCGTGAGTACGGGCACAGCACAGGCGCAGACCGGGACCGTGTGCGCGGTGCGTGATCTGGTCAAGACCTATCCCGCCGTCCGGGGCCGCCGCGGCGCGGCAGCCACGCCCGAGGTGCGGGCCACCGACGGGATCAGCCTCGATGTCCGGCAGGGCGAGATCTTCGGTCTCCTCGGACCCAACGGCGCGGGCAAGTCCACCCTGGTGCGCCAGCTCACCGGACTGATGCGGCCCGACTCCGGCAGCGTGGAGGTGCTGGGCCACGACCTCGTGCGCCACCCCGAGCGGGCCTCCCGGCTGATCGGCTACCTCGGGCAGGAATCCACCGCCCTCGACGAACTGACCGTCTCCCTCGCCGCCGAGACGACCGGGCGGCTGCGCGGCCTCCCCGCCCGCGAGGCGCGCGCGGCGCGTGACTCCGTACTCGAGGAGCTGGGACTCACCGAACTTGCCGGGCGCCCCCTGAAGAGGCTTTCCGGCGGTCAGCGGCGGCTCGCCTGTTTCGCCGCGACGCTGGTCGGGGAGCGCCCCGTCCTCGTGCTGGACGAGCCGACCACCGGTATGGACCCGGTCGCCAGGCGTGCCGTCTGGGCCGCCGTGGACCGGCGCCGGGCCGAGCGGGGCGCCACGGTGCTGCTCGTCACCCACAACGTGATCGAGGCGGAGACGGTCCTCGACCGGGTCGCCGTCCTGGAACGGGGCAAGGTCATCGCCTGCGACACCCCCAACGGGCTCAAGGAGCAGGTGGCGGGGGAGGTCCGTGTCGAGCTGGTCTGGCGCGAGCGTGCCCCTCTGGACGTCCCCGAGGTGGCGGCCCTGCGCGGGTCCGCGACCGAGTCCGGGCGGCGCTGGGTGCTGCGGCTGGCTCCCGACGAGGCGCGGGCGGCGGTGGCCGCGGTGACCGGCGGGGCCGCGTTCGCCGCTCTCGACGACTTCACCCTGGCCACGCCCAGCCTGGAGGACGTCTATCTCGCGCTCGGCGGGGACGCGGTCAGGGCGACCGAGGGACTGGTGAAGGCGTGAACGTGAACATGGACGTGTCTCGCGTATCGAAGGGGAGCAGCGCCAGGTGACGAGCATCGTTCGCACGGAGGCGGCCAAGGGACCCGGGACGGCGGCGGAGGCGGGGGCGGTGTCCGGACACGTCCGGTCCGCGGCCGCTCCGTACGACGCCTGTGCCGCGGAGCCCGCGCCGCTGGCCCCGCGGGCGAGGCTGCTGCCCGCGCTCGCCGCCGTGTACCGCGCCCAGCTCTCGCGGGCCCGGGTCGCCCGCATCCCGCTGCTGTTCGTGGCGACCTTCCAGTCCATCGGGATCATGGTCCTGATGCGCGGGGTCGTGGACGGGGGGTCCGAGGCGCGCGCCGTCGTCGCCGGGTCGAGCGTGCTGGTCGTGGCGTTCGTCGCGCTGAACCTGCTCGCCCAGTACTTCGGGCAGCTGCGCGCGAGCGGCGGACTCGACCACTACGCCACGCTGCCCGTGCCTCCGGCCGCGGTGGTGCTGGGTGCGGCGGGTGCGTACGCGTCCTTCACCGTGCCCGGCACGATCGTCACGGCCGTGACCGGCAGCGTTCTCTTCCAGCTGCCGATGACTCACCTGTGGGTGCTGGTCGCCGTCGTCCCGCTCTCCGGGGCCGCGCTGGCCGGTCTCGGGGCGGCGCTCGGGCTGCTGGCGCCGCGTCAGGAACTAGCGACGCTGCTCGGGCAGCTGGGCATGTCCGCCGCGTTGCTGCTGGGCGTGCTGCCGGCTGAGCGGCTGCCGCAGCCGGTCGGATGGGCGCGCGATCTGCTGCCCTCGACGTACGGGGTGGAGGCGCTCGCGCGGTCCTTCGACGCGCACCCGGACTGGCCGGTCATCCTCCTGGACCTCGCCGTCTGCGCGGTGGTGGGGGTCCTGTCGCTGGCTGTGGCCACATGGGCCTACCGGCGGGCCGCGGTCCGGTAGCGGGTCTCCGGCAGCCGGGGATCGGTCCGGTGAGGCGCGGCACGGGGCCACCTGGCACGATGGCACGGTGACAGCACCTCTGACGCCGCCGGACCAGCCCTCGTCGAACGATCCGTGGCAGACGCCGCCGTCGGGTGCCTCGCCGGCGCCCGGCCACAAGCCGGCGCACGGCCAGGAACTGGCGACGGAGCTGCGGCAGGCCTTCGTGATCACCGCCCTGCTGACTGCCGCGGGTGTGGTCCTCGGGCTGCTGTGGCTGTGGCTGGCGCCCCGCGTGCCGCTGATCTCCGACGACACGGCGGTCTTCCTCAAGGACAGTGAGGGCGAGGAGGCGGTGGCGGCGGACGGCACGTTCGTGCTGCTGGCGCTCGCCTTCGGTGTCGTGTCCGCGCTCGCGGTGTTCCTCTACCGCCGCCGCGGAGGCATCCCGCTGGTGGCCGGGCTGGCGCTCGGCGCCCTGCTGGGGTCGCTGCTCGCGTGGGGGATCGGCGTCTGGTTCGGACCCTCGTCCGACGTGGTCGCGCGGGCGCGGGAGGTCGGCAAGGGAGTCACCTTCGACGCGCCGCTGAAGCTGCATGCCGCGGGGGTGGTGCTGGCGTGGCCGATCGTCGCGATGCTGGTGCATCTGGGTCTGACGGCGTTGTTCGCTCCGCGGGATCCTGAGCCGGAGTGGGTGCCGGAGGAGACGTGGGGGGCGGGGCCGGGTGCTCCGGGTGGGTCCGGCGCGGGTTCGGGTGGCGGGGAGCCGGTGCGGTCCTAGGCTCCGGGTGGGCGCCCGCGGCGGGCTGTTCCCCTGCCCGCCCCTTCCCTGAACCGGGGCTTCGCCCCGGACCCCTGTCCTCGGACGCCGGACGGGCCGGGTGGTTGCCCGGCACGGGCTGGAAGGTGGCTCGACGGGCGGGGCGGGTGGTTTCGCCTCGGCGCGTTCTCCGGTGGGGCGTCAGGTGCGGCCGATCGGGGCGAACAGCGCGTTCGTCAGTGCTGCCAGGTCCGCGGCCTTCAGTTCTACCTCCAGGCCCCTGCGGCCCGCCGAGACGCAGATGGTCGCGTGGGTCTCCGCCGAGGCGTCCAGGACCGTGCGCAGGGGTTTGCGCTGGCCCAGGGGGGAGATTCCGCCCCGTACGTAGCCCGTGGTGCGCTCCGCCGCCGTCGGGTCCGCCATCGTGGCCCGCTTGCCGCCCACCGCCGAAGCCAGGGCCTTCAGGTCCAGGGAGCCGGCCACCGGGACGACCGCTACCGTCAGTTCGCCGTCCACGTCGGCCACCAGGGTCTTGAACACCCGGTCCGGGGAGACGCCGAGGGCCTGTGCCGCCTCCTCGCCGTAGGACGGGGACGACGGGTCGTGGTCGTAGGCGTGGACGGTGAAGGCGGTGCCCGCCGCGGTCAGGGCGACCGTGGCCGGGGTGCCGCCCTGCTGCTTCTTCGGCTTCTTCGCCACGGGGCAGGTTCCTCGGGTCAGTTGGGGTGCGTGGGGGCCCGGGTGAGCTCCACCGCGGGCAGTGACGGCAGATGCCGGATGACCGCGGTCTCCTGGCGCAGGAGGGTCAGTTCCTCGCGCAGCCGGGTCGCGGTGTCCGGGGCCTGGAGCAGGCGCTGCTTCGACGGGATGTCGAGCACGGCGGCGGCGGCCACCAGGTACGAGACCACCGACGGGTCGTCGGGCAGGTCCGCGCCGGTGGTCAGGGAGCGTTCGCTGGCCCCCGCGAGCCGCTTCTGGTAGCCGCGGAAGGCCCGCAGGACGCCCTCGGCGAGCGCGCCCGCCTCCTCCGCCCCGTTCGTCCCGCCGCTCTCCTCGTCGCCCGGCTCCTCGGTCAGCTCCTCGACCTCGGCCGTCAGATAGGGGCCGCTCGCGTCGACGGACAGCAGCTTCACCCTGACCGTGCCGGTGGCCAGGATCTCGAAGCTCCCGTCCGCGCGTTCACGGATCTTCGCGGCGTCCGCGATGCAGCCGACCCGGTGGAAGGACTGGATCGGGTCGGGCCCGAAGCCGTCGGCGGGTGCGCGGTCGGTGGGGACGGCCGCGGTGAGGCTGTCCGGCATCCCGGTGGCTGTCGGGGCGACTTCGCGGCCGTCGCGGATCGCGACCACGACGAAGCGGCGCGCGTCGTCCTCGTCGGTCTGCAACAGCGCGCGCATCATGGCGCGATAACGCTCCTCGAAGACGTTGAGCGGCAGCACGAGGCCGGGAAACAGCACCGCGTTGAGCGGGAAGAGGGGGAGGCGAGCGGTGGTCACAACGGTCAAGCGTAATGGCCACGCGCGCCGCTGCGGCCTTCCCGGTTGCGCAAGGGGGTCATGGAGGCCACCTGGAGGCGCGCGCCGTCCCTCGCGTCGAGGAACTGACCGAGCGGATCGTCGGACACCGAGGCCCACGGGAACGACGTCGCGTGCGGTCCGATCAGGCGGAACTGGTCCAGGGCCTCGCCCCACCGCCCGCGCACCACGAGCACGTACGCCAGGAGGTTGCGCGTCTCCGCCGGCCAGAGGTCACCGGGCCGGTAGGCGGCGGAGAGCCTGATCGCGAGATCGGCGGCGGCGTCGATCCGCTCCACGTGCACCGGGCCCGCCCGGTCGGCGGGCGGCGCGTCGAGCAGCAGGGCGAAGGCGGCCCGTACCGGCAACGCCTGCACCAGGGAGTCGGGCAGGGCGTCCTCGGCCGCCTGTTCGGCGAAGTCGAAGCACTCGCGGTGCGAGCCGTACCAGGCGGCGGAGAGGTACTGGAGGGCCGCGACATGGCAGCCGTAGTGGTGCGGGGAGCGCCGTATGGCCTGCTCCCAGAGGGCCTCGAAGGCGGTGTGGGTGGCGTGTGTGCCGCGGGCGTGGTCCAGGGCGAGCCGCCAGGGCACAGGGTCGCCCGGCTGGGCCTCGGCCGCCGCCGAGATGAGCGGGCCCACCTCGCGCAGCCGCTCGGCGCGGGCCGGTGACTCCCAGGCCCGGCGGACCGCCAGCCCGGCCTTGACGAGCAGCGCGTCGGGGTCGCGGGGCGCGGCGGCCAGCCAGCCGGCGAGCCAGCCGTCACGGCTGTGCGCGAAGGTGACCAGGCGGGTGAGGAAGCGGTCGCGGGTCTCCCACTCGGCGCCCTCCCTGGTGGCGGCGAGAAGTTCGGCGGCGGGTTCGTACGCGCCGAGGGCGGCGGCCACCAGCGCGGGGGACAGCCGCTCGTCGGGGGCGTCGAGCAGCACCGCGTCATCCACGGGCAGCCCGGCGGACAGCTCGGGGCTGTGCCGGATCATGCGCGTGGTGCTGAGCAGAGCGCGAAGGAATGACATGGCTCAGACCATTGAAAAGCGCTGGTGAGGGGCGCGCCAGTGGGGTGAGGTGAAGCTTCTGTGCCGAGTGCGGGGGTTGCCCTGACGCGGGTCAAGATAAGGCAAAGGAAATGCCGGATTCTGGCTTGAATCCGCCCTGTTGGTCATATCTCGCCGCTCCGGCGCCGGACGGCTACAGCCCTTGTACGAAAGGCCGTTGAGGAATCCGGTGCGGTTCCCGGATCAGCCGCGGCGCAGCAGCCGGGAGGCGCCCGCCGCCACCGTCGTGGCCAATATCCAGCCCAGCAGGACGAGCGCCGCCCCCACCCACTGCCAGCCGCCCTCCAGCCGCCAGTAGCCGTCCTGCCCGAGATTGATCACCGGGACCAGCAGATCGAGCGCGTACAGGGCGGCGTTCCACTCCGGGTGCTCGTCCCGCTTGATCGCCGCGGGGTCGTACCGGGAGAACGCCACCGTGCCCGCCGCCCACAGCACGGCCATCCACACCGCCGCCCGCCCCGGCCGGTAGCCGTACGCCACCGTCCAGTCCTGGATGTAGCCCCACAGCCGGGCGGCGGGCGGCAGCGTCTCCCGTCGCCGCCGCTGCTTGGCGAGCAGCACCTCCCGGGCGTCCGCGTCCTCGCCGCAGCTGCGCATGACCGAGGCGAGCCGCTCATAGGGCTCCGGTACGTACTCCGGGGTCGCAGCCAGCACCCATTCCAGCCGCCTGGTGAGCGGGAAGTGCCCGTACGGGACGAGGTTCTCGTACACGAATCCGCCCATCGCCAGACCGCCGGGGCCCGGCCAGCTGGTCGACACGTCGATCAGCGTGACGACCTTCGCGCCGTTCAGGACGACGCGGCCCTCCTCCGGCCGCTCCGCGTTGAAGCGCAGCTCGGGCGTGACGATCCTGCGCAACGACAGCTCCTCGTGCCGGGCCAGCACGAAGCGCGCCTTGTGCAGGTCCACCGCGTCGCCGAACCTGCCGTCGTCCAGCCGTACCCCGCCCCGGCACTCGAAGACCTGGGAACGGGTGCCGCGTGCCGGGGTGCCCGTGGACCGCGTGATGCCGTACGGGGGAGTGGTGCCCTGGTTCCCCGTGTCGACGCTCACCCACGCCTCGGTCATGTACAGCGTCCGCTCGACGGTCAGCTGCGGGGCGTTCAGCGCCCGCCGCCCCTCGGTACCCCGGAGCCTGCTGCCGCGCAGGCTCAGCGAACCGCCGACCTTCGCGCCGCGCAGACTCAGCTCGCCCCGCGTCTCGATCATCTCGGCCTGCAGGTCCTGCGCCACCGCGAGCCCGTCGGCGGTCAGGGCCCGGCCCCGCCTGTCAGGTCCGACGCTGAGCTGGTTGAGCAGCAGATCCGTCCCGATCTGCGCGTCCGTGAGCCGGATGCCGCGCTCGATGCGGCAGCGCGGCAGATGCAGGTCACCCTCCGTGTGCAGCCGGGCCGCCTCAAGGCGCGGGATCGCGCAGCCGACCATCCGCAGCGTCGTGAAATGGCACTCGGGCAGCACCACCTCCTGCTCGAAACGGCAGCCCGTCAGCTCCACGTACGGCGAGACACGCCCGCCCGCCAGGTCGAGCCGCCCCGTGATCCGTACGCCCCGCAGCTTCAGCGCCGCCACCCGGCCGGGGCGCGCCGCCGGTCCGCTCAGCAGCAGCCTGGCCACCGTCCGGGCGCCGACACTCCGCTCGGGTCCCCAGATGTGCGCCGCGAACGGATCGTCGCGCACCGGGTCACGGGTGCGCAGGTCGTAGGTGGTGCCGTTACGGAAGGACTGCCACATACCCAGCTCCGCTGCGCTGAGGCCGTCCGGGATATCGCCATCCTGCGGCTCGGTCACTGCCGTCCCCTCTGTGCAGGTGCCGTACACCTGTTCTTCCCCCTGTGTGACGGCGTGAACGCTAGTAGTCAGCAGTGACGGCCGGGGCATGTATCAGCCAGTGATACGGACGTCCGGGGCCCGGAAGCGGTCTGCGAGAATTGGGGTGTGATCTCTCGAATCGATCTGCGCGGCAATGCCCTCCCCGAGGGCGGCGACCTGCGCGACCTGCTGCCCCGTGCCGAGTTCGACGTCGAAGCCGCCCTGGAGACGGTGCGGCCCATCTGCGAGGACGTACGCCATCGAGGCTCCGCGGCAGTGATCGAGTGGGGGGAGAAACTCGACGGCGTACGCCTCGACTCGATCCGGGTCCCGGCCGAGGCCCTCACCGGGGCCCTCGATCAGCTCGACCCCGCCGTGCGGGCCGCGCTGGAGGAGTCGATCCGCCGCGCCCGGCTCGTCCACCGCGCGCAGCGCCGCACCACGCACACCACCCAGGTCGTCCCCGGCGGCACGGTCACCGAGAAGTGGGTGCCCGTCGACCGCGTCGGGCTCTACGTACCGGGCGGGCGCTCCGTCTACCCCTCGTCCGTCGTCATGAACGTCGTACCGGCCCAGGAGGCGGGCGTCGAAGGCATCGCCGTGTCCTCGCCGCCGCAGAAGGAGTTCGGCGGACTGCCGCACCCCACCATCCTCGCCGCCTGCGCCCTCCTCGGCGTGGACGAGGTGTACGCGGCCGGCGGCTCCCAGGCCGTCGCGATGTTCGCGTACGGCACCGAGGACTGCCTGCCCGTGAATCTGGTCACCGGCCCCGGCAACATCTACGTGGCCGCCGCCAAGCGCCTCCTCAAGGGCCGCATCGGCATCGACGCCGAGGCCGGCCCGACCGAGATCGCGATCCTCGCCGACGCGACCGCCGACCCCGTGCACGTCGCCGCCGACCTGATCAGCCAGGCCGAGCACGACCCGATGGCCGCCGCGGTCCTCGTGACGGACTCCGAGGAGCTCGCCGCCGCCACCGAGGCCGAGCTGAAGTCACAGGTCGCCGCGAGCAAGCACGTCACCGACCGGATCGTCCCCGCCCTGGCCGGCCGCCAGTCCGCGATCGTCCTGGTCAACGACCTGGAGGACGGACTCAAGGTCGTCGACGCGTACGCCGCCGAGCACCTGGAGATCCAGACGGCGGACCCCGCCGCGCTGGCGGACCGCGTCCGCAACGCCGGAGCGATCTTCGTCGGCCCGTGGTCGCCGGTCTCCCTCGGGGACTACTGCGCGGGCTCCAACCACGTCCTGCCCACCGGCGGCTGCGCCTGCCACTCCTCGGGCCTGTCCGTGCAGTCCTTCCTGCGCGGCATCCACATCGTCGACTACACGCGCGACGCGCTCGCCGAGGTCACGCACCACGTCGTGACCCTCGCCGAGGCCGAGGACCTCCCGGCGCACGGCGCCGCGCTCAAGGCGAGGTTCGGCGGAGAGGTTCCCCAGGCGTGAGCAACGACAGCACCACCCGCAACCCCTGGGACGCGCTCCCCATCCGTGACGAGCTCCGCGGCCAGTCCCCCTACGGGGCCCCGCAGCTCGACGTCCCCGTACGCCTGAACACCAACGAGAACCCGTATCCGCTCCCCGAGGCACTGGTCGACCGGATCGCCGAGCGGGTCCGTGAGGCCGCCCGCGGCCTCAACCGCTACCCCGACCGGGACGCCGTCGAGCTCCGTACCGAACTCGCCCGCTACCTCACCCGCACCGCCGGGCACGAGGTCGGCTCCGCCAACGTATGGGCGGCCAACGGGTCCAACGAGGTGCTCCAGCAGCTGCTGCAGACCTTCGGCGGCCCGGGGCGAACAGCGATCGGCTTCGAGCCCTCGTACTCGATGCACGCCCTGATCGCGCGCGGCACCGGCACCGGGTGGATCTCCGGACCGCGCGACGAGGACTTCACCATCGACCTCCCGGCGGCCCTCAAGGCCATCGCCGAGCACCGGCCGGACGTCGTGTTCATCACGTCGCCCAACAACCCCACCGGTACCGCGGTCGACGCCGCGACCGTCCTCGCGCTGTACGAAGCGGCGCAGGCGGCCAAGCCGTCGATGGTCGTCGTCGACGAGGCGTACGGCGAGTTCAGCCACCACCCCTCGCTGCTCCCGCTGATCGAGGGCCGCCCGCACCTGGTGCTCTCGCGCACCATGTCCAAGGCGTTCGGTGCCGCCGGACTGCGCCTCGGCTACCTCGCCGCGGACCCGGCCGTCGTCGACGCCGTACAGCTGGTGCGGCTGCCCTACCACCTGTCCTCCGTCACCCAGGCCACCGCGCTCGCCGCCCTGGAGCACACCGATACGCTGCTGGGGTACGTCGCGCAGCTCAAGAGCGAGCGCGACCGGATCGTCGACGAGCTGCGCGCACTCGGCTTCGACGTGACCGACTCGGACGCCAACTTCGTCCAGTTCGGCCGCTTCGCCGACAGCCGCACCGCCTGGCGGCGGATCCTCGACCAGGGCGTCCTGGTCCGGGACAACGGGGTGCCGGGATGGCTGCGGGTCTCCGCGGGGACCCCGGCCGAGAACGACGCGTTCCTCGATGCGGCGCGCACGCTTGTCACTGAGAACGCCAAGAAGGAGCACGAGGCATGAACCCCCGCGTAGGCCGCGTGGAACGCACCACGAAGGAAACGTCCGTGCTCGTCGAGATCAACCTCGACGGCACCGGAAAAGTCGATGTGTCGACGGGGGTCGGCTTCTACGACCACATGCTCGACCAGCTGGGCCGCCACGGGCTCTTCGACCTCACGGTCAAGACCGACGGCGACCTGCACATCGACTCGCACCACACGATCGAGGACACCGCCCTCGCGCTCGGCGGCGCCTTCAGGCAGGCGCTCGGCGACAAGGTCGGCATCTACCGCTTCGGCAACTGCACCGTCCCGCTGGACGAGTCGCTCGCCCAGGTCACGGTCGACCTCTCCGGCCGGCCGTACCTGGTGCACACCGAACCCGAGAAGATGGCGCCGATGATCGGCGAGTACGACACGACGATGACCCGGCACATCCTGGAGTCGTTCGTCGCCCAGGCGCAGATCGCCCTGCACGTCCACGTTCCGTACGGGCGCAACGCCCACCACATCGTGGAGTGCCAGTTCAAGGCGCTCGCCCGCGCCCTGCGCTACGCCTCCGAGCGCGACCCGCGCGCGGCCGGAATCCTTCCGTCCACGAAGGGCGCGCTGTGACCGGGCTCAACACGATTCTGATCGTCGTCGGCCTCTTCCTGGCCGGCGGCGTCTACTCCTTCTCGAAACAGGACATGCCCAAGGGCATCGTCGTCCTGCTCGGGATCGGCTCCGCGATGTGCCTGCTGGCGGGCATTCTGCGGATTCAGGGACTCTGGGACTGAGGGACGTCTGTGAGTGACAAGAAGAAGGTCGTCGTCTTCGACTACGGCTTCGGCAACGTACGTTCCGCCGAGCGGGCCCTCGCCCACGTCGGCGCGGACGTCGAGATCACCCGCGACTTCGACACGGCGATGAACGCCGACGGGCTGCTCGTGCCCGGCGTCGGAGCGTTCTCCGCCTGCATGGAGGGCCTGAAGAAGGCCCGCGGTGAATGGGTCATCGGCCGCAGGCTGGCCGGCGGACGCCCCGTCATGGGCATCTGCGTCGGTATGCAGATCCTGTTCGAGCGCGGCATCGAGCACGGCGTGGAGACGGAAGGGCTGGACGAGTGGCCCGGCACCGTCGGCCCGCTGCAGGCCGACGTGGTCCCGCACATGGGCTGGAACACCGTCCAGGCCCCCGGGGACTCCCAGCTCTTCGCCGGTCTGGACGCGGAGGCCAGGTACTACTTCGTGCACTCCTACGCGGCGCACGACTGGTCCCTCGAAGTCACCAACGCCAAGATCCGCGCTCCCAAGGTCACCTGGGCCACGCACGGCGAGCGCTTCGTGGCGGCCGTGGAGAACGGCGCCCTGTGGGCCACCCAGTTCCACCCCGAGAAGTCCGGCGATGCCGGCGCCCAGCTGCTGACCAACTGGATCGAGACGCTGTAATGCCGAAGCTTGAACTGCTCCCCGCCGTCGACGTCCGCGACGGCCAGGCCGTCCGCCTCGTCCACGGCGAGTCCGGCTCCGAGACCTCGTACGGCGACCCCCTGCAGGCCGCCCTCGCCTGGCAGCGGGCCGGCGCCGAGTGGCTGCACCTCGTCGACCTGGACGCCGCGTTCGGCACCGGTGACAACCGGGCGCAGATCGCCGAGGTCGCCCGCTCCATGGACATCAAGGTGGAGCTCTCCGGCGGCATCCGCGACGACGCCTCGCTCGCCGAGGCGCTCGCCACCGGCTGCACCCGCGTCAACCTCGGCACCGCGGCGCTCGAGACCCCGGAGTGGGTCGCCAAGGTGATCGCCGAGCACGGCGACAAGATCGCCGTCGGCCTCGACGTCCGCGGCACCACCCTGCGCGGCCGGGGCTGGACCCGCGACGGCGGCGACCTCTACGAGACGCTCGCGCGCCTCGACTCCGAGGGCTGCGCCCGCTACGTCGTCACCGACATCGCCAAGGACGGCACGCTCCAGGGCCCCAACCTGGAACTGCTCAGGAACGTCTGCGCCGCCACCGACAAGCCCGTCGTCGCCTCCGGCGGCGTCTCCTCGCTGGACGACCTGCGGGCGATCTCCTCGCTCGTCGCGGAGGGCGTCGAGGGCGCGATCGTCGGCAAGGCGCTGTACGCGAAGGCGTTCACCCTGGAAGAGGCGCTGAAGGCGGTCTCCGCATGACGGACCGTGTACGCCGCCTCTCCACCGGAGCCCCCTGGGAGGAGAAGTTCGGCTACTCCCGCGCGGTCGAACTGCCCGGCGGACTCGTCCTGGTCGCCGGCTGCACCTCGGTGGTCAAGGGCGAGATCTCGGCGGGCAGCCCGTACGAGCAGACCAGAGCCTCTTTCGACGTCGCCTTCGGCGCGCTGAAGGAGCTCGGCCTCGGCCGCGAGGACGTAGTCCGCACCCGGATGTACATCACGCACGCCCGGGACGTCGAAGAGGTGGGCCGCGCCCACAAGGAACTGTTCGACGACGTACGGCCCGCCGCCTCGATGATCATCGTGTCCGGGTTCGTCGACCCGAGCCTGGTCGTCGAGGTCGAGGTCGAAGCATTCAGGGACGGTACGAAGTGAGCCTCGCGGTCCGAGTCATCCCCTGCCTGGACGTGGACAACGGCCGGGTCGTCAAGGGCGTCAACTTCCAGAACCTGCGGGACGCGGGTGACCCCGTCGAGATGGCGAAGCTGTACGACGCCGAAGGCGCCGACGAGCTGACCTTCCTCGACATCACCGCCTCCAGCGGCGACCGGGAGACCACGTACGACGTGGTGCGCCGCACCGCCGAGCAGGTCTTCATCCCGCTCACCGTCGGCGGCGGCGTCCGCACCACCGAGGACGTCGACAAGCTGCTGCGCGCCGGGGCCGACAAGGTCGGCGTCAACACCGCGGCCATCGCCAGGCCCGAGCTGATCCGCGAGATCGCCGAACGCTTCGGACGCCAGGTGCTCGTGCTCTCGGTCGACGCCCGGCGTACCCCCGCGGGCACGTTCGAGGTGACGACGCACGGCGGCCGCAAGGGCACCGGCATCGACGCCGTCGAGTGGGCGCACCGGGCCGCCGAGCTCGGCGCGGGCGAGATCCTGCTCAACTCGATGGACGCCGACGGCACCAAGGACGGCTACGACACCGAGATGATCGCGGCCGTACGCAAGCACGTCACGGTCCCGGTCATCGCCTCCGGCGGCGCCGGCCGGCTGGCGGACTTCGCGCCGGCCGTCGACGCGGGCGCCGACGCGGTGCTCGCCGCGTCCGTCTTCCACTTCGGTGATCTGCGCATCTCCGAGGTCAAGGGCGCTCTGCGGGAGGCCGGCCACCCGGTCCGCTGAGGGCCGCTCCACGGCAGAAGGTCCCAAGGGACAGGCGGGGCCCGGTCGCGAAGACCGGTGATCTCGCCGATGTGCGCACCCGGGGTGCACCGCGAAAGTGGCGATCGCCAACGAACAACGGCGGCAGCCACGCGGTGCACCCCGAAGCCTTGGGCGAGGTTCTCGGGTTCCCCGAGCACGGTGTGGTTGCTCCCCAACCGAGAGGACCCCCCTCGTGCACCAGCTCCTCCCCTCCGGCGGCACCTCCCCGCGCCGTCACCGGACGTCCACGGGCCGCACCCGCACGCTCAGGAACCTGCTGGTCACCGCCGCCGCCGGTGCCGGTCTGTTCACCGCGCTGATCCCCGGCGGTGCCCAGGCCGCAGACAACCCCTACCAGCGCGGTCCCGCGCCGACCGTGTCGAGCATCGAGGCGAGCCGCGGCTCGTACGCCGTCTCGGAGACCTCGGTCTCCTCGCTGGTGAGCGGCTTCGGCGGCGGCACGATCTACTACCCGACGTCCACCGCCGACGGCACCTTCGGCGCGATCGCCATCGCACCCGGCTTCACCGCCTACCAGTCCAGCATCGCCTGGCTCGGCCCGCGGCTCGCATCCCAGGGCTTCGTCGTCTTCACCATCGACACCAACACCACGTCGGACCAGCCCGCCAGCCGGGGCGACCAGCTCCTGGCCGCGCTGGACTACCTGACGCAGCAGAGCTCGGTCCGCAGCCGGATCGACAGCTCCCGGCTCGGCGTGATGGGCCACTCCATGGGCGGTGGCGGCACGCTCGAGGCCGCCAAGGACCGGCCCTCCCTGCAGGCGGCGATCCCGCTGACCGGCTGGAACCTCGACAAGACGTGGCCGGAGGTGCGGACGCCCACCCTCGTCGTCGGCGCGGACGGTGACTCCGTGGCATCGGTCGCCTCGCACTCCGAGCCGTTCTACAACTCCCTTCCCAGCACGCTCGACAAGGCGTACCTGGAGCTGCGCGGCGCCTCGCACTTCACCCCGAACTCCTCCAACACCACGATCGCGAAGTACAGCATTTCGTGGCTGAAGCGGTTCATCGACAACGACACCCGGTACGAGCAGTTCCTCTGCCCGCTGCCGCAGGCGAGCCTGACGATCGCCGAGTACCGCGGCACCTGCCCGCACACCTCCTAGCGCACGGGGGGAAGGGCCGGACCGGGCACCCCGGTCCGGCCCTTCCGTATGCCGCCACCTGTCCGGTGCTGTGCCGCCGCACAGCGACAGGCGCCTCCCGTTGGGAGGATGCCCCGCACCCGGCCGCCCCGGCGGGGCATCCGGACGGGCGTCTTCCGAGCTTGTTTACGCGGAAGTAACGTGACGGCGTGACCTCATCCACGACCGTGCACAGTCCGCTCCGGCTGTACGGCCGCAGCGGTGAACTGGCCATCCTCGACACGCTGTTGAGGCGACTGCGGGCGGGTGACGGCGGCGCTCTCGTCCTGACCGCGCCGCCGGGCCTCGGCCGTACCGCACTCCTCCGGCAGGCCGCCGCCGCGCACCGGGCCCGCGAGCAGGGGCCGGTGCTGTACGCGACAGGGGCGCCCGCCGAGCAGCGCCTCCCCTACAGCGGACTCCACGCCCTGCTCTGCTCGGCGCCTGGCGTCCTGCCCGCACAGGCCGACCAGGTGCTGCGCTCCGGCATCACCCCCGGCGCCCTGCTCGGCCTCCTGAGGGGCCTCGGCGCCGAACAGCCGCTGCTCGTCTGCGTCGACGACGCCCACGCCTGGGACCCCGACTCGCGCGCCGCGCTCGGCTTCGCGGCCCGCAGGCTCGGCGAGGGCAGCAGGGTCGCCGTCGTCCTGGGCGCGGAGGACGAAAGCAGCTTCGCCGGGCTGCCCGCCCTCCGGCTCGGCCCGCTCGACGACGACGCGGCGGCCGCCCTGCTGGACCGGCTCACCGAGGAAACCGGGGGAGTCGACCCGGTCGTACGGAGCGAACTGCTGAGGGAGGCCACCGGGAACCCGCGGATGCTCGCCGGACTCGCCGGCCGCCTCACGGCCGACCAACTGGCCGGGCGCACCGCACTGCCGTATCCGCTGCCGGGCGGCGAGAGCGTCCTGGACTCCCACGCGGCGCACCTCGACGCCCTCGCCCCGGACACCCGGACCCTGCTCCTGCTCGCCGCGGCCGCCGAGGAACACGAACCGGACGGTGGGGGAGCGGACGCCGCGCTGCTGATGCGGGCCGGTGCCGGGGCCGGGCTCGCGCCCGGCTTCCTGGACCACGTGCTCCTCGGCTCCGCCGGCATCGCCGGAATCCTGCAACGGACGGGCAGCCGCCTGCACTTCAGCCATCCGCTGCTGCGCCGCGCTGTCCTGCACCGCGCTCCCCCGGCCAGGCGCCGCGCCGTCCATGAACTGCTCGCCACCCTGCTGTCCGGGCCGGGCGCACCGCCACTGCCCGCGCTCGTCCAGCGGGCCTGCGCGGCGCCGGGCCCCGACGCCGCCCTGGCCGGGCAGCTCGCGGCGGCCGCCGTCGCGCCCCGCCCGCACGCCGAACGGTCCGCGGCCCTCGCCAGGTCCGCCGCGCTCTCCACCGACGACGCGCTGCGCGCAGCGCGGTTCGCCGCCGCGGCCGAACACGCCAGGCTCGCGGGCGACGCGGCCCGCGCCCGCGCCCTGCTGGCCCGCACCGGGCCGCACCCGGTGACCGGCGCCCCCTCCTCGTACGGCACCGCCCGGGGGAGCGGCACCCCGACCGCCGGTGGTCTCGCCGCCTACGTACGCGGGATGCTCGCCCTGCGCGACGGACCGGCCGCCGATGCCAGGGAAGCGCTCATCGCCGCGTCCGTGCTGCTCGCCGCCCACGACCCCCGACGCACCCTGGACGCACTGCTCGGCGCGGCCGAGGCCGCCTGGGCGATGGGGGACGCCCTCGCCTACCTGGACGCCATGAACCGGATCCCCGAGACCGTGCCCGACCGGGGCGTGGAGCGGTACCGCGCCGGAATGTGCGCCATGTTCGCCGGGCGCACCGGCGAGGGCCACGCCCTGCTGCAGGGCTGCCTCGACGCCGCCGAGGCGGCCGAGGACCCCACGGCCCTGCTGCGGGCCGGCGTCTGCGCGCTGGTGCTCGGGGACGTCGAGGACGCCTGCCGGGCCGGTGCCCGCACCCTCGCCGCCGTACGCACCCGGGGGCCCGAGGCACTGCTGCCGCAGGTGCTTGAGCACCTCGCCTACGCCGAACTGCGGGCCGGCCGCCACGCCAGGGCCCGCGCGCACGCCCTGGAGGGGCTGCACGCCGCCCGCCGTACCGGGCAGCCCAACTCCTCCGCCCATCTGCACGCCGTCCTGGCCCTCGCCGCCTCGGTGGAGGGCCCCGCCGAAGCGTGCGCCGCCCACTGCGACGCCGCCCTGGCCGGCGCCGGGCCGCACGGCCTCGCCCAGGCGGCGACACTCGCCACCTGGGCGGTCGCCCGCGCCGACCTGGCCGCCGGACGGCCCGGCGAGGCGGCCGCCCGGCTCGCGCCGCTGGTCGGACCCGGGCCACGGCGCGGCCACTTCGCCACCCGGCTGCTCGCCATACCGTGCTACATCGAGGCAGCGGTGCTCTCGGGTCGCGCGGACGAGTCGCCGGACGGTCTCGCGGCGGCCCTGGAGGAGTTCGCCGCATGGGCCGGGCGCACCACCGACCCGCAGGTCCCCGCCCAGCTGGCCCGCTGCCGGGCCCTGCTGGCGCCCCCGGAGGAGGCCGCCGGCCGTTACGCGGAAGCCATGGCCCATCACGAGCGGGCGGGCGGCGACTTCGAACGCGCCCGCACCCAGCTCCTCCACGGACAGTGGCTGCGGCGCCGCCGGCAGACCCGAGCCGCCAGGGGGCCCCTGCGCGACGCCCTGGTCGCCTTCGAGCGCTGCTCGGCCCGCGTCTGGGCCGCCCGCGCCGCCGGAGAGCTCCGTGCGGCCGGGGAGGCGGTCGACGTACCGGAGGCCACCGGCCCGGCGCCCCTGGCCGAGCTCACCCCGCAGCAGCAGCGGATCGCCCGGTACGTCGCCGAGGGCGCCACCAACCGCGAGGTGGCGGTACGGCTCTCGGTGAGCCCCCGGACCGTCGACCACCACCTGCGCAACGTCTTCGCCACCCTGGGCGTCAGGTCCCGCACCGAACTCGCCAGGGTGCTGGGCCGGCCCTGAGTTCCGGCCCGGGGACGTGCCTGTGTCCGGGAGGTTGCAGGACCGTGATGATAAGAACGCGGCAGACCCCTAGGTACCGACTGGGCGGTATGCCATTCTGCGGGCGTCAGGATCATTCGGTGTGCTCGTGCCCAAGGCCGGGCCGGGTGCGCCGGAGCCGGTATCTCCACGAGCCGGCCGATTCCCGGTGGAGGCCGCCATGCCACAGGTCGTACGTTCACGGATCAGGGCGCTGCACGGGCCGCCCCCCGTAGCGCCGTTGCCGCACCGCTTCCGATCGCTGGCCGACCGCGAGGCCATCGCCGCACTGCACCGGGCCGCCCGGGTGCTCATCGCGGGCCTCCCCGAGCTCACGGACCGGCTCGTCGAGGCGCTCCGGGAACAGGAGCCGGCCTACCGCACGGCCATCGAGAACGAACCGGCCGAGGTGTGGCAGGAGGTGCACCACTCGCTGCGGCACAACGTCGGCTCGCTGATCCAGCCCCGCGAGTACCGGGACGCCGCCCACCGGACCTCCCGGTGGATCGGCGAGTCCCGCGCCAAGCAGGGCGTGCCGCTGGACGCGGTGCTGCACGCCTTCCGGATGGGCGGCGCGATGGTCTGGCAGGACCTCGTCGACGAGACGGCGCGGCGCAACCCCGAGGACATCCGGCTGCTCGTCCATGTCGCCGCCGACGTCTGGAACTTCGTCGACGAGCACTGCGCCGTCGTCGCGGACGCCTATCGGCAGGCCGAACGCCGGCTGGTCTGGCGGCGCGAGAACCAGCAGCGGCTGATGACGGCCGCCCTGCTCGACGGCACCGCCCGGATCGCGGACCTGCCGGACGCGGCGGCGGCGCTCGGGCTCGCGCCGGACGGCCGTTACGCGGTGCTCGCGGTCGCCGCCGCCCGCCGTGCCCCGCACGGCGCGGGCGAGCAGCCCGTGAGCCTGCCCGACGGTACGGACGTTCTCTGGCATCCGGGCCAGGACGCGGAGTTCGCGATCCTGCCGCTGACCGCGGAGCCCGCCGCTCCGGAGGCAGGGGAGCACGGACAGGCGGAGGGCGAGGCTGCCGCTGCCCCCGGCCAGGAGGAACTCGCCTGTCTCGCGGCCGCGTTGACGGCGGCGCCGGGGACCCGGGTGGGCATCAGCTCCGTGGTCGGCGGACTCGCCGCGCTCGGCGACGCCCGCAGGCTCGCCGAGACGGCACTGCGCTCCTGCCCGTCCTCGGGCGGTGTCGTCCTGCTCGACGAGCATCTGCCGACCGCGCTCGTCGTGTCCTCCCCGGGCCTCGGCAAGGCGCTGGCCGCCCGGGTGCTGGGGCCGCTCGACCGCCTCGACCCCACGGACCGCGACGTGCTGATCGAGACGCTCACCGCGTGGCTCGACTCCGACGGTTCGGCCCAGCGGGCGGGGGCGCGGCTGTACTGCCACCGCAACACGGTGCTCAACCGTCTGCGGCGCTTCGAGCAGCTGACGGGCCGGTGCCTGACCCGGCCCTCCGACGCGGTGGAGGTGTCCCTGGCGCTGGCGGCCCGCCGCCTGCTGGGCGCCTGAGCAAGGGAGGGGCGGGCGGGACCGGGCCCCCGGCCCCGCCCGCCATCGCCACCACCGCACGGTTCCCGCGTTCCTGACGCGCGCGTGTGCGGGCACGGCCTCCGCTCCACGTCGGTGCCCGCGTGTGCGGGCACGGCCTCCGCTCCACGTCCGTGCCCGCGTGTGCGGGCACGGATACCGCGTTCCCGCCCGCGTGTGTTCCTGCACGACTTCCGCATCCCTGCCCCCGCGTGTGCTGTCACAGCCCCCCGCGTCCTCACCCGCCCTGTGCCCCGCGTGTCCCCCCGCGTCCTCACCGGCCCTGTGCCCGTACGCCCCCCCCCGCGTGTCCGCACGACTCCCGCGTCCCCACACCGCATGTGCCCCCGCACAGACCTCTCCCCGGTGCCCTGTCCCCACGCCCCCGCCGCGCGCCGGCCGCTGTACCCGGCCCCGGTCACCTGATGCCGTGACCGGCATGTCCACACCACCACCTCCGGCACCGGAGGTCCCCCGATGAGCGGCGACTTCGACGCACGGTCACTCGCCGTCGTCATCTTCCTCGGGTTCGTCGCCGTGTCCCTGCTCCTGTGCGGGCTGGCAGCCGCCGACCAGGACGACCCCGAGCACTTCTACGCGGGCGGCGGCGCGGCGCTCGGCCCCGTGGGCGGCGGGCTCGCCATCGCCGGGGACTACATCTCCGCCGCCACCCTGCTCTCCACCACCGGCTCCGTCGCCCTCGCCGGTTTCGACGGCGTGCTGTTCGCCCTCGCGACCGTCGCCTCGCTGGTCCTCGTCATGCGCGTACTCGCCGAACGGATGCGCCGCAAAGGCGTGTTCACCCTCGGCGACTTCCTGGCCGACCGGCTCGGCGACCGTTCCGTGCGCCGGGCACTCGGCGTCACCACCCTCGTCGTCCTCGTGCCGCTCCTGCTGGTGCAGCTCACCACCGCGGGACACGTCATGACCGCGATGTTCGGGCTGCCCGACGGCGCCCTCACCGGCTGCACCGTCGCCAGTGGCGCCCTGATGGTCTGCTACTCGGCGTTCGGCGGGATGCGGGGCACCGGGTACATCCAGATCCTCAAGGTCGGCGTCGTCCTGGCCGCAGTCACCCTGCTCGCGGGTCTGGTGCTCTCCCGGTACGGCTGGTCCCCGTTCGCGCTCTTCGAGGCGGCGCGGAACGGCAGCGGTCAGGGGCGGGACTACGCACTGCCCGGGCTCCAGTTCGGCCACGGCGTCGCCGGCGGCCTCGACCTCATCGGCTTCCAGTGCACGCTCGTGCTCGGCGCCGCCTGTATGCCGCACATCATGATGCGGCTGTATCCGCTGAAGGACGCCTACACCGCACGCCGCGCCACCGTCTGGTCCGTGGGCCCGGTCGCCCTGCTGTGCACCGGGATCGTCATCGTCGGACTCGGTGCCTCGGCCCTGCTCGGGCACGAGGTCCTGCGCGCCGCCCACCCGACGGGCAACACCTCCCTGCTCCTGGTCACCGGTGCACTCGACCCGGGCGCCGACGGACCCCGGCACAGCCCGCTGTTCGCCCTCGTCGCCTGCGCCGCCTTCGCCACCACCCTGGCCGCCGTCGCCGGCATCACCCTGGCCGCCGCCTCGTCCCTCGCCCGTGACTTCGCCGTACGCTCCGGTGCCCAGGGCGCCGGGAAGGCGTCGCGCAGAGAGATCCGTCTGGCCCGCTGGACCGTTGTGGCGATCGGCGCGCTCGGTGTCCTGGCGTCCACGTACACGCAGGACCGCAACCCCCAGGTGCTGCTCTCGCTCTCCTTCGCCGCCGCGGCCTCGATCCTGCCGCCCGTGCTGCTGTACGCCCTCTTCCGGCCCGGTTTCACCGCCCGCGGGGTGCGCTGGATCGTGTACGGGACGCTGCCGCTGATCGTCGTCCTGATGGCGTTGTCGCCCGCCGTCTCGGGGACGCCCGTGGCCCTCTTCCCCGAGTCGGACTTCCACGTGTTCCCGCTCCAGACGCCGGGCCTGGTGACGATCCCGGCCGGCTTCCTGCTGGGGTGGCTGGGATCGCGCGGGCCGGAGCCGGTCGCGCGCAGGAACCGCACGGAGTTCCTCGCGCGGTAGCGCGCGCACCGCCCCCGTCCCGGAGCACCGCCCCGGGACGGGGGCTCCGCCCTACATGCCGAGCTGCGACAGCTGCAGCCTGGCCACCGTGGCCTCGTCGCCCTCCAGCCCCACCTTCGCGCTGTCCTGGCGACCGAACACGTACATCAGCAGCTCTCCAGGCTCGCCGGTGACCGTCACCACCGGCGATCCCTTGTGGGCGACGGCCGTCTGGCCGTCCGGGCGGCGCAGCACCAGACCGACCGGGGACCTGCGGCCCACCAGCCGAGCCGTGCGTTCGAGGCGTGACCACAGCACATCGGCGAAGATTGGGTCCACCTCGCGCGGCGACCAGTCCGGCTGCGCCCGGCGGACATCCTCCGCGTGGACGTAGAACTCGACGGTGTTGGCCGCCTCGTCCAGCTGCTTGATGGCGAACGGGGACATACGCGGGGGACCCGTACGGATGAGCTGGATCAGCTCCTCGTACGGCTTCGCGGTGAACTCGGCCTGCACCCGCTCCAGCCGGTTCCTGAGCGCTCCCACCACTACCCCGCCCGCCGCGTCCGGACGGCGCTCGCGCACCACCACATGGGCGGCCAGGTCACGGGTGCGCCAGCCCTCGCAGAGAGTCGGCGCGTCGGGACCCGCCGCCTCCAACAGGTCGGCGAACAGAAGACGTTCACGTTTCGCATGGGTCGACATATCCGCCAGCGTACGACCGGGCACCACGGTCCGCCCAGTGGACGCACGCCCGGACGTCCCTCCCCGTCACGGCACAATGGGGCACATGAGCAGCACGCCCACGCCCGGCACGCCGTCGCCCGCCAGCAGCCTCGACCCCGCCATCGCCGCCCGCCTCAAGCGCGGAGCCGACGGACTGGTCCCGGCCATCGCCCAGCAATACGACACGGGCGAGGTACTGATGCTCGGCTGGATGGACGACGAGGCGCTGCACCGCACCCTCACCACGGGCCGCTGCACCTACTGGTCGCGCAGCCGGCAGGAGTACTGGGTGAAGGGCGACACCTCCGGCCACATCCAGCTGGTCAAGTCCGTCGCCCTCGACTGCGACGCTGACACCGTCCTCGTCCGGGTGGACCAGACCGGCGCCGCCTGCCACACGGGCGACCGCACCTGTTTCGACGCCGACGTCCTCCCCCTCGCGCAGTAAGGTCACCGGCCATGGATCTTGAGACCTTCCGCAAGCTGGCCGTCGACCGGCGCGTCATCCCCGTCAGCCGCCGGCTCCTCGCGGACGGGGACACCCCGGTCGGGCTCTACCGCAAACTCGCGGCCGAACGCACCGGCACCTTCCTCCTCGAATCCGCGGAGAACGGCCGGACCTGGTCCCGCTACTCCTTCATCGGCGTCCGCAGCGCCGCCACCCTGACCGCCCGCGACGGGCAGGCCCACTGGCTCGGCACCCCGCCCGTCGGAGTCCCCGTCGACGGGGACCCGCTGCACGCGCTGCGCGTCACCATCGAGACCCTCCACACCCCGCGCGACCTGGCCCACGACGAGAAGCTGCCACCGTTCACCGGCGGCATGGTCGGCTACCTCGGCTACGACATCGTGCGCCGGCTGGAACGGATCGAGGAGCACGGCGGCGACGACCTGAAGCTCCCCGAGCTCACGATGCTGCTCACCTCGGACCTCGCCGTCCTCGACCACTGGGACGGCACGGTCCTGCTGATCGCCAACGCGATCAACCACAACGACCTGCAGACCGGTGCGGACGAGGCCTACACGGACGCCGTGGCCAGGCTCGACGCCATGGAGCAGGACCTGCGCCGCCCCGTCGAGAACGCCCCCGCCACGCTCCCGCCCTCCGAGCTCCCGCCGTACACCGCCCTCTGGGGCGGCCCGGCCTACCAGGACGCGGTCGACGACATCAAGGAGCGCATCCGGGCCGGCGAGGCCTTCCAGGTAGTGCCCTCCCAGCGCTTCGAGACGCCGTGCACGGCGAGCGCCCTGGACGTCTACCGCGTGCTGCGCGCCACCAACCCCTCGCCGTACATGTATCTCTTCCGCTTCGACGGCTTCGACGTCGTCGGCTCCAGCCCGGAAGCCCTGGTCAAGGTCGAGGACGGGCGCGCCATGGTCCATCCCATCGCGGGCACCCGGCACCGCGGGGCCACCCCGCAGGAGGACCAGGCGCTCGCGGACGAGCTCCTCGCCGACCCGAAGGAGCGCGCCGAGCACCTGATGCTCGTCGACCTCGGCCGCAACGACCTGGGGCGGGTCTGCGAACCCGGCAGCGTGGAGGTCGTCGACTTCATGTCCGTCGAGCGGTACTCGCACGTGATGCACATCGTCTCCACCGTCACCGGCCGCGTCGCCGAGGACCGCACCGCGTTCGACGTCCTCACCGCCTGCTTCCCCGCGGGCACCCTCTCCGGCGCGCCCAAGCCGCGGGCGATGCAGATCATCGAGGAGCTGGAACCGACCCGGCGCGGTCTGTACGGGGGCTGCGTCGGCTATCTCGACTTCGCCGGCGACTCGGACACCGCGATCGCCATCCGCACCGCCCTCCTGCGCGACGGCACCGCGTACGTCCAGGCAGGGGCGGGCGTCGTCGCCGACTCCGACCCCGTGGCCGAGGACACCGAATGCCGCAACAAGGCCGCCGCCGTCCTCCGCGCGGTCCACACGGCCAACCGCCTCCACGCCCTCTGAGGACGTAAGGGATAGTGGAGTACGTGAGTGCCGTGCCCGTACCCCAGACCCGTGCCCCAGCCGCCACCGCGCCCGACAGTGCGGGAAGCCGCCGGAGCCTGGCCGCCGCCCTGCTCCTCGGAGCGGCAGGCTCGACCGTCGTACTGCTCGCGTCAGGACAGACGTGGGCGGGCGGCGAGGCCGCCGTCGGCGGCGGGACCCTGCCACTGACGGCCGACGGCCAGGACGTCACCGGCCTCCCGGCCGCCCTCGCCATCGTCGCGCTGGCCGCCCTGGTCGCCGTGTTCGCCGTCCGGGGCGGCAGCCGCGCCCTCGTCGCGGGGCTCCTCGCCCTCAGCGGCCTCGGCGCCGGCCTGAGCTCCGTGCTCGGCGCGTCGGACAGCGCGGCACTCGACGAGAAGGCCGCGCAGACCACCGGCAACACCTCGGCCACCATCGACGCCCTGACCCACACCGCCTGGCCCTACGTCACGGCCGTCGGCGGGCTGCTGATCCTCCTCGCCGGGCTGCTCGCCCTGCGCTACGGAAGCCGCTGGCCCACGATGTCGGGACGGTACGAGCGCGACGGCACCCCCCGGCCCCGCAAGGCGGCACCCGCCGCACCGGACCCCGACCGGCCCGAGGACCTGTGGAAGGCCCTGGACCGCGGCGAGGACCCGACGCGCGGCGCATGACCCCCCAGCTCATGTCCCACCCGCACGTACGGGACAATGGGACCGAGCTTTCCGCACAGCGATACCTTCAGCGCAACACCAACGAGGAGCAACTCATGGCGGGCACCAGCCACGGACACACCCCGGCCGCCTGGACCGGTGTCATCATCGCGTTCATCGGCTTCTGTGTCGCAGGCGTCTTCATGGTCGCGGCCAACCCGCTCGGCTTCTGGGCCGGCATCGCCGTCGTCGTCATCGGCGGGATCGTCGGTCTCGCCATGAGGGCCGCCGGTCTCGGTATGCCGAAGGAGTCGGACGAGCTGGCGCAGGCCAGGGCGCGGGCGGGACAGGCCCAGACCTCCTGACCTCCGGCCACCACCGGCAGGACACCGCGCGAGGCGCAGCCCGGCCCGGGCTGCGCCTTTCCGTATGAGCGGGGACAATCACCGGGTGGACCCCTCGCCAGCACAAGAAGCCGACCGGCCGCAGCCCGGGCCGCCGCCGCACGCACCCGCCTTCGTCCCCGCCCCGGTGCCCGCCTCCCGGCTCCGGCTGCTCGCCACGCCCGTCGGCGTGATGGCCGCCGTCGTCGGAGCCTTCGCCTACGTCGGCACGGTCGACCCGAACGAGCCGGGCCACTACCCGGTCTGCCCGCTGCTCCAGCTCACCGGGGTGCTCTGTCCCGGCTGCGGCGGACTGCGCAGCGCCCACGCCTTCGCACACGGTGACCTCGCCACCGCACTCGGCTCGAACGCGTTCGCCGTCGTCGGCTACGTCGTGTTCGCCGCGGTCTGGGCCCTGTGGACGGTCCGCGCGAGCCGGGGGGAGCGGCTGCGCATCACGCTCGCCCCGGTCTACTGGTGGGGTCTCGGCGGCCTTCTGCTGGTCTTCGCGGTCGTCCGGAACCTGCCGTTCGGATCGGCGCTGGCACCGTGAATGCCCAGGTAGTGGGACGCGCGCCGACACGATGCCAGCTCCACGGCGTCCTGCGGATACCATCGGTATGGCTGATCCTGTTCTCTCATCACCGTCATCACCGTTCCGGAAGGGGGCCGCTCGCGTGAGTGTGCTCGACGAGATCATCGAAGGCGTTCGCGCCGACCTCGCGGAGCGGCAGGCGCGCGTCAGCCTCGACGAGCTCAAGGAGCGCGTGGCACGCGCTCCCGCGGCGAAGGACGGGGTCGCCGCACTGCGCGGCGAAGGCGTGAACGTCATCTGCGAGGTCAAGCGCTCCAGCCCCTCCAAGGGGGCCCTCGCCGCGATCGCCGACCCTGCCGCGCTCGCCGCGGACTACGAGGCGGGCGGCGCGGCCGTCATCTCCGTCCTCACCGAGCAGCGCCGCTTCGGCGGTTCGCTCGCGGACCTGGAGGCCGTCCGCGCGAAGGTCGACATCCCGATCCTCCGCAAGGACTTCATCGTCACCTCGTACCAGCTGTGGGAAGCCCGCGCCTACGGCGCCGACCTCGTGCTGCTGATCGTCGCCGCCCTCGACCAGGAGGCCCTGGTCTCGCTGATCGAGCGCGCCGAGTCGATCGGCCTGACGCCGCTCGTCGAGGTCCACGACGAGGATGAGGCGGAGCGCGCCGTCGACGCCGGAGCGAAGATCATCGGTGTCAACGCGCGCAACCTCAAGGACCTCAAGGTCGACCGCTCGACCTTCGACCGCGTCGCCCCGGAGATCCCCGGCCACATCGTGAAGATCGCCGAGTCCGGAGTCCGCGGGCCGCACGACCTGATCGCGTACGCCAACGCGGGCGCCGACGCCGTGCTCGTGGGCGAGTCCCTGGTCACCGGCCGCGACCCGCGGGCCGCCGTCGCCGACCTGGTCGCCGCGGGTGCCCATCCGGCACTGCGGCACGGACGGAGCTGACCCGCTCGATGTCCGCCGACCGTCCCGTCCGCCGCGTCCGGCCGGGCCTGCGCCCCGCCGGGGCGACGGCCCGGGTACCGCACGCGCCGCTGGCGCGCGGCTGCCGCCCACGCGGCTGCCGCGCCCCCGCCCGGCGTGTGCACGGCCGGCGCGTGCGGTACGTCATCGGCGACGAGCCGGGACAGGTCAACGGGATGCGATGGCGCACGGGGTCCGCGCCGTAGCGAGCCCCGGCCGTCACCCCTCGTGGCACACGAGGGACACCCACGACCGCACCGCCCCGACCGCACCGCGGCAGGCGTGGCGCTCCGCTCACGGCGCATACGGTGACACCACCCGTTGCAATGTCGAGGAGCATGTCGCATGTCGTCCGACTTCTTCATTCCGGACCCCGAGGGTCTGATCCCCAGCGCCGAGGGCTATTTCGGCGCGTTCGGTGGCAAGTTCATCCCGGAGGCGCTCGTCGCGGCCGTGGACGAGGTCGCCGTCGAGTACGACAAGGCGAAGAGCGACCCCAAGTTCGCCGCCGAACTCAACGAGCTGATGGTGAACTACACCGGCCGGCCGAGCGCGCTCACCGAGGTTCCGCGCTTCGCCGAGCACGCGGGGGGCGCACGGGTCTTCCTCAAGCGCGAGGACCTCAACCACACCGGCTCGCACAAGATCAACAACGTGCTGGGCCAGGCGCTGCTCACCAAGCGCATGGGCAAGACCAGGGTCATCGCCGAGACGGGCGCGGGCCAGCACGGCGTCGCGACCGCGACCGCCTGCGCGCTCTTCGGCCTCGAATGCACCATCTACATGGGCGAGATCGACACCGAGCGGCAGGCGCTGAACGTGGCGCGGATGCGGATGCTCGGCGCCGAGGTCATCGCGGTGACGTCCGGCTCCAGGACCCTCAAGGACGCCATCAACGAGGCGTTCCGCGACTGGGTCGCCAACGTGGACCGCACGCACTACCTCTTCGGCACCGTCGCGGGCCCGCACCCGTTCCCGGCGATGGTGCGCGACTTCCACCGGGTGATCGGTGTCGAGGCCAGGCGCCAGATCCTGGAGCGGGCCGGCCGCCTGCCCGACGCCGCGGTCGCCTGCGTCGGCGGCGGCTCCAACGCCATCGGCCTCTTCCACGCCTTCATCCCGGACGCGAAGGTCCGCCTGGTCGGCTGCGAGCCGGCCGGACACGGTATGGAGACCGGTGAGCACGCGGCGACGCTGACCGCGGGCGAGCCCGGAATCCTGCACGGCTCCCGGTCCTACGTCCTCCAGGACGACGAGGGCCAGATCACCGAGCCGTACTCCATCTCGGCCGGACTCGACTACCCGGGCATCGGCCCCGAGCACGCCTATCTGAAGGACCTGGGCCGCGGCGAGTACCGCGCGGTCACCGACGACGCCGCCATGCAGGCGCTGCGCCTCCTCTCCCGCACCGAGGGCATCATCCCGGCCATCGAGAGCGCCCACGCGCTCGCGGGGGCCCTGGACCTCGGCAAGGAACTCGGCACGGACGGGCTGATCCTGATCAACCTCTCCGGCCGGGGCGACAAGGACATGGACACGGCGGCGCGGTACTTCGGGCTGTACGACACGGAGGGGGAGAAGTGAGCGGGCACAGCGGAAACACGGAACTGCTCGGCGTGACCCTGGCGAAGGCCAGGTCCGAGGACCGGGCGGCGCTCATCGCGTACCTGCCCGCCGGATTCCCGACCGTCGACGGAGGCATCGCCGCGGTCAAGGCGGTCGTCGCCGGCGGTGCGGACGTCGTCGAGATCGGCCTCCCGCACAGCGACCCGGTGCTCGACGGACCGGTCATCCAGACCGCCGACGACATCGCGCTGCGCGGCGGCGTCAGGATCGCCGACGTGATGCGCACGGTCCGTGAGGCGTACGAGGCGACCGGCGTCCCGGTCCTCGTCATGACGTACTGGAACCCCATCGACCGGTACGGCATCGAACGCTTCACGACCGAGCTCGCCGAGGCGGGCGGAGCCGGGTGCATCCTGCCCGACCTGCCGGTCCAGGAGTCCGCGGTGTGGCGCGAGCACGCGGCGAAGCACGGCCTGGCGACCGTGTTCGTCGTCGCGCCGAGCAGCCAGGACAAGCGCCTCGCCACCATCACCGCGGCGGGCTCCGGCTTCGTCTACGCCGCCTCGCTCATGGGCGTCACCGGCACCCGCGCGTCGGTCGGCGAGCAGGCCCAGGACCTGGTGCGGCGCACCCGCGCCACCACCGACCTGCCGGTCTGTGTGGGCCTCGGCGTCTCCAACGCCGAGCAGGCCCGGGAGGTCGCCGGCTTCGCGGACGGCGTGATCGTCGGCTCGGCCTTCGTCCAGCGGATGCTGGACGCCCCCGACGAGGCCGCCGGTCTCGAAGCGGTCCGCGCATTGGCGGGCGAACTGGCCGAAGGCGTTCGAAAGCGCTGACACCGGGTGTAACCCGTACGGGTGGACATGGACCGGGGAGGCACGCGCGTGCCTCCCCGGTTCGTTGCTGCGGGTGTGAGCGACAAGAACCGTGAAGGAAGCAGGGCCGCGCGCGACCGGCTCGTCCAGCAGCGTGAGCGGGAGAAGGCGCGCGAGCGCCGCCGCCGCACGCTGATCGTCGCCGGCGCGGTGGTGGGGGTGCTGGGGCTGGCCGCCGTGGTCGGGCTGATCGCCGCCAACGCGGGCAAGGACGACTCCGGCAGCGACGCCGGGCCCGCGGTCGCACCGTCGGGCGCGACCGGCAAGGACAGCCTCGCCCTCCAGGTCGGCGCGGACGGCGCACCGTCCACGCTCACGATCTGGGAGGACTTCCGCTGCCCCGTCTGCGCCCAGTTCGAGAACGCCTTCCGCAAGACGATCCACGAGCTGCAGAGCAGCGGCCAGATCAAGGTCGAGTACCACCTCGCCACGATCATCGACGGAAACCTCGGGGGCAGCGGATCGCTGCGCGCCGCCAACGCGGCGGCCTGCGCGCAGGATGCCGGCAAGTTCCCCGAATACCACGACGTGCTCTTCGCCAATCAGCCCGCCGAGTCGGACGACGCCTTCAGCAAGAACAGCAAGCTGATCGAACTGGCCGGCAAGGTCGAGGGCCTCGACACGCCGGGCTTCCGCAGCTGTGTGGAGAGCGGGAAGCACGACACCTGGGTCGAGAAGTCCGACACGGCCTTCCGCGAGGGCGGATTCCAGGGCACGCCGACCGCGCTGCTCAACGGGGAGTCGATCTTCCCCACCAAGGACGGGCAGCAGATCTCCGACGCGAACCTCAAGAAGTGGGTCGCCGAGGCCAACAAGGGCAAGAAACCCGCGCAGGTCACGCCGACGCCTTCGGCCTCCTGACGGGGGCGCGGGGGGCCGTGCGGGCCGCCTCGTTACCCAGAAGTTGCCGGACGGCTTGCCGTACGTCCCTCTCGGCAGGGTAGCGTCGACCCCGTCATGAACCTTGCCTTCATTCCCAGCCCGTCGACCGGTGTGATCGATCTCGGCCCGATCCCCCTGCGCGGCTACGCGTTCTGCATCATCATCGGTGTCTTCGTCGCCGTCTGGTTCGGCAACAAGCGCTGGGTCGCCCGCGGCGGCAGAGCCGGCACAGTCGCCGACATCGCCGTCTGGGCCGTGCCCTTCGGACTTGTCGGCGGCAGGCTCTACCACGTCATCACCGACTACCAGCTGTACTTCAGCGACGGTGAGAACTGGGTCGACGCCTTCAAGATCTGGGAAGGCGGCCTCGGTATCTGGGGCGCGATCGCGCTCGGCGCGGTCGGCGCCTGGATCGGCTGCCGCCGCCGCGGAATCCCGCTGCCCGCCTGGGCCGACGCGCTCGCACCCGGTATCGCCCTCGCCCAGGCCATCGGCCGCTGGGGCAACTGGTTCAACCAGGAGCTCTACGGCAAGCCGACCGACGTGCCGTGGGCACTGGAGATCAGCGAGGGCCCGAACCGGGTCGCGGGCACCTACCACCCGACCTTCCTGTACGAGTCGCTCTGGTGCATCGGCGTCGCGCTGCTGGTCATCTGGGCCGACCGCCGGTTCAAGCTCGGACACGGGCGGGCGTTCGCGCTGTACGTCGCGGCCTACTGCACGGGACGTGCCTGGATCGAGTACCTGCGGGTCGACGAGGCCCACCACGTGCTGGGACTCCGGCTCAACGTGTGGACCGCGATCGTCGTCTTCGTGCTCGCCGTGGCCTACATCGTGATCTCGGCGAAGGTGCGGCCGGGCCGCGAGGAGATCGTCGAGCCCGATCCGCAGGCCGCGGACAAGGCGGTCCCGTCCAAGGACGGCGAAGGCGACGACGCCGAGGCCACCGACACGGACGCCGGTGACGCCGGGAAGGCCACCGAGGCCACGGACGGCCCCCAGGCCGTCAACGACACCGCCGACGACACGGGTGAGCCCGAGACGAACGGTGCTCCGGAGACCGCCGACAAGAGCTGACCGCTCCCGGACGCACACGCTGTCCCCATCGCCGGACGGGCTTGATCATCAAGCCCGTCCGGCGTTTTTCATGCCCGCCCGGCCAGCGACAGCGTCCGCCGTGCCGAGGCGACCACCGCCGCGTCCACGAACCTTCCGTCCGGCAGCGCCTGCGCACCCGCCTCCACCAGGGACGCAGCCATGATCTCCTCGGCGGACTCGATCTCCTGCGCCGTGGGCCGGAAGGCCCGCTCGATGACGGGCAGCTGGCGCGGATGGATCGCCGCCCGGCCCCACAGTCCCAGGGACCGGCCCCGGCCGCAGGAGGACCACAGCCCGTCCAGGTCCCGGACGTCGGCGAACACCGACTGGACGGGCGGGGCGAGCCCGGCCGCCCGCGCGGCGACCACGATCCGGCTGCGGGACCAGTCGAGGCCGGTGTCGTCCCGTACCCCCAGGTCCGCCCGGAGGTCCGCCTCGCCCAGCGCGACGCCCCGTACGTCGTGATGGGCGGAGGCGATGCTGTAGGCGTGCTCGACGGCGAGAGCCGACTCCAGGAGGGGATAGAGCGGGACGCCCGGCGCCAGCGCCGCCAGACGGTGGACGCTCGCGGCATGAGTGATCTTGGGGAGCCGGAGCCCGGAGAGGCCCGGCAGCCCTGCCAGGACCCGTACGTCGTCCTCGCCGTGCACCCGGACATGGACCGGCACCGCGCCGGGCGCCGCCGGTTCGGTGAGGAGCTCGGCGGTGGCCGCCCGCGCGTACTCCTTCCGCTCCGGTGCGACCGCGTCCTCCAGGTCGACGATCACCACGTCCGCGCCCGAGCAGAGCGCCTTGTTCACCACCCCCGGCCGGTCCCCGGGCACGTACAGCCAGGTCAGGGGCACCGCAGCGGTCACAGGGCGCCCTCCGAACGCAGGGCCGCGATCTCCGGTGCGCAGAGGCCGAGCTCGCCGAGGATCTCCTCGGTGTCCGCTCCGTGGGGGCGGCCCGCCCAGCGGATCGAACCGGGGGTCTCCGACAGGCGGAACAGGACGTTCTGCATCCGCAGCGGGCCCAGTTCCGGATCGTCGACCTCGGTGATGGAGTCGAGGGCCCGGTACTGCGGATCCTCCATCACGTCCCGTACGTCATGGATCGGGGCGATCGCGGCCTCCGCCTTCTCGAACTCCGAGACCGCCTCCTCGCGGGTGTGCCGCGCGATCCAGTTGCCGACCGCCTCGTCGAGCTCTTCGGTGTGCTCCGCCCGGGTCGTCCCGGCGGCGAACCACGGCTCGTCGATCAGTTCCGGGCGGCCGACCAGGCGCATCACCCGTTCGGCGACCGACTGGGCCGAGGTGGAGACCGCCACCCAGTGGCCGTCGGACGTGCGGTACGTGTTGCGCGGCGCGTTGTTGCGGGAGCGGTTTCCGGTGCGCTCCTGTACGTAGCCGAGCTGGTCGTACCAGAGCGGCTGCGGGCCCAGTACCATCAGGATCGGCTCGATGATCGCCATGTCGACGACCTGCCCCTGCCCCGTGCGGTCCCGGCCGGCCAGCGCCGTCATCACCGCGTAGGCGGTGGCGAGCGCGGCGATCGAGTCGGCGAGGCCGAACGGCGGCAGGGTCGGCGGGCCGTCCGGTTCGCCGGTGATCGCCGCGAAGCCGCTCATGGCCTCGGCCAGCGTGCCGAAGCCGGGGCGGTGGGAGTAGGGGCCGTACTGGCCGAAGCCGGTGACTCTCGCCAGCACCAGGCGGGGGTTCACCGCGTGGAGTTCCGCCGGGCCGATGCCCCAGCGCTCCAGGGTGCCGGGCCTGAAGTTCTCGATGACGACGTCGGCCTCCGCCGCCAGCTTCAGCAGGACGTCACGGCCGCCGGGGCTGGACAGGTCGAGGGTCAGGTTGCGCTTGTTGCGGCCGAGCACCTTCCACCACAGGCCGATGCCGTCCTTCGCTGGACCGTGCCCGCGCGAGGGATCGGGCTTGCGGGGATGCTCGACCTTGATCACCTCGGCGCCGAAGTCGCCGAGCATCGTGGCCGCGAGCGGGCCCGCGAAGAGGGTGGCCAGGTCCAGGACGCGCAGACCGGCGAGGGGAGTGGTCGTGGATGTGTTCATGCGGCATCGATCTCGCTGCGGTACGGCATGGAGGTGGAGGCGCCGGCCTTCTGTACGCAGAGCGCGGCGGCCGCGGATGCCCAGGCCAGGGCCTCCGGTACGGGCCTGCCCTCGCCGAGAGCCACGGCCAGGGTGCCGACGAAGGTGTCCCCTGCGCCGGTCGTGTCGACCGCCGTGACGGTGGGGGCGGGGAAGAGGATGGGCGCGTTGTCCCGGGACGCGTACAGGCAGCCCTTCGCGCCGAGGGTGATGACGACCTCCGGGACGTGGCGGAGCAGGACGGCGGCCGCCGCCTGCGGGTCGGACACCCCGGTGAGGGCGGCCGCCTCGTGCTCGTTGGGGATCAACAGGTCGACGCAGTCGAGCAGTTCGTCCGGCAGCAGTTGTACGGGGGACGGGGTGAGGATCGTCCGCACCCCCTGGGCGCGGGCCGTCCGGGCGCCCTCCACCACGGCGGACAGCGGGAGTTCGAGCTGGAGGAGCAGGAGGTCGGCGGCGGCGATGGCGGCCGTCTCCCCGGCGCCGAGCGCCGTCATGGTGCTGTTGGCGCCGGGGATCACCACGATCGCGTTGCCTCCCTCGTCGTCCACGACGATGTGCGCGGTGCCGCTGGGGCCCTCGGCGGTGTGCAGGAGATCGGTGAGGACCCCGGAGTGCTCCAGATTGGAGCGCAGGGCGGGCCCGTATACGTCGTCGCCGACCACCCCGATCATCACCACCTCTCCGCCCGCCCGGGCGGCGGCGACGGCCTGGTTGGCGCCCTTTCCGCCGGGCACCGTCCGGAACTCCCGGCCGGTCACCGTCTCGCCGCGGGCGGGGGCGCGGGCGACGTAGGCGACAAGGTCCATGTTGGTGCTGCCGAGCACCGCGATACCGGTCATGGGCGCAGTACCTCCTGGTAGGTCAGATCGGCGAGGGTGTCGAAGCCGACGGAGTCGAAACCGGGGACGGACGTGGCGAGGCGGTTCTTCAGCGGGGCGGTCCAGTCGGCGGGGAGTGCGGTGGGCCGTCCCGCCAGCAGGCCCGCGAGGGAACCGGCCGTGGCGCCGTTCGAGTCGGTGTCCCAGCCGCCGGAGACCGCACACCCGATGGAGCGGGTGAAGTCCCCGTCGGCGTGCGTGAGGGCAGCGGCCAGCAGAGCCGCGTTGGGCAGGACGTGGACCCAGTGGTGGCTTTCCCCGTACGTGGCGTGGAGCCGGTCGACGACCTGGTCGAAGTCCGGTTCCGAGAGCGCCGTTTCGATGCCGAGGCGCACCGCGCGCGCGTACCGGGAGCGGGGCGGCACCACCCGCAGGCCCACGGCGAGGCAGCCGTGCACATCGGTCTCGCCACCGGCCGCCTCGGCGAGGGCCGCGGCCGTGAACATGGCCCCGTACACCCCGTTGGCCGTGTGTGTGAGTACGGCGTCCCGGTGGGCCTGCGCCGCGGCGGCGGCCGGGTCACCGGGGTGGGTCCAGCCGTGTACGTCGGCGCGGATCTGGGCGCCGATCCACTCACGGAACGGGTTGCGGTGCCGGGCGGTGCGGGGCGGCTCCATGCCGTCGAGCAGATTGCGGTAGGCGATCCGTTCGGCGGTGAAGACCCGGCCCGCCGGGACGTCGTCGAGCCAGAGCCGGCCCACGTCGGCCGTGGTGAACGAGCGTCCGTTCCGTTGCAGCAACCGCACGGTGAGCAGAGGGTAGTTGAGGTCGTCGTCCTCGGGCATCCCGTCGATGTTCTCCGCCAGGGAGGTGGCGGCGGACCGGCGGTTCCACGGGTACGCGGCCAGCAGCTCGGCCGGCAGGCCCTTCTCGGTGAACCAGGAGGTGAGCGGCCAGTTCCCGGCGGCGGCGGCCAGCGCGCGGATGCCCGCGAGCGGCAGCTTCTCGACGGGCTTGCCGAGCAGGCAGCCCGCGGCCCGGCCGAGCCAGGCCGCGTGCAGCCGGTCGGGCTCGACGAGGACGGGCTCCGTACGGGTGGCGGGCCAGCGCGGGCAGGCGGCCCGGATCTCCTCCAGACAGGCCGGCTCGTCGTCGGCCAGGGGGGAGGCGAGCCCGGCCAGTTCGTCGAGCAGCCGCTCGGCGAGTGCGCGCAGCCGGGGCGGCGCGGGAGGTTCCGAGGCGCCGGCCCGCTCGGGGGCGGGGGCGCCGCCCGCCTCGTACCAGCGGCGCTCGACGTCCCGCGCGTCCCGGCCGTCCTGGGCGGCCTGGCGCAGTTCGTGTCCGATCAGGTCCTCGGGCTGAACCCAGGTCAGGCGTACGTTCACCGGGTACCGGCCAGGGTCGCGAACGCCGATTCGTGCGCGCGGCGCCGAGCGGTGTCCCGTTCGAAGATCTCCCGGGCGACCTCGGTCAGGGTCCTGGCGGGGGCGTGCAGATCGAGGCGGCTGGCCTCGGCGACCGTCTTGGCCCAGGCGGCGGGGACGCCCTGTTCGCCGTGGAGCGCGCCCGCCAGCGCGCCGCTCATCGTGGCGATGGAATCGCAGTCGCGGCCGTAGTTGACCGAGCCGAGGACCGCGTGCCGGAAGTCGCCGCCGGCCACCAGCAACATGCCGAGGGCGACCGGGAGTTCCTCGATGGAGTGCAGCCGGGATGGGCGGCGGGCACCGAGCGAGGGGGCACGGTAGTCGGGGCCCACCGTGTCGAACGGGGCGACCGCGGTGCGCAGGGGAGTCAGTGCCGCCTCGAAGTCGCTGTATCCGGCGGCGGTCTCGCACACCGCCTCGATCGCGGCCCGGGTGCCGTCCTTGGCGAGTGCCAGGCAGGTGTCGACCACGGTGGTGGGCGTGGCGCCCGGGGTGCAGGCGGCGGCGACGGCCGCAGCGAAGACTCCGGCCGCCTCCCTCCCGTACGAGGACTGGTGCGCGCCCGCGATGTCCAGCGCCTCGGCGTACGCGGCCTCCGGGTGGGCGGCGTTGACCAGTCCGGCGGGTGCCATGTACATCGCCGCCCCGCAGTTGACGATGTTTCCCGAGCCGGCCTCGCGCGGGTCGACGTGCCCGTAGTGCAGCCGCGCCACGATCCACTTCTCGGCGAGGAAGATCCGCTGGAGCGGGAGCGCCTCGGCCTCCAGCTCCGGGATCCAGCGGGGGCTGGAGATCAGGTCGGGCACGAGGTGGTCGGCGACGGAGTACGCGTCGAGGTGGTCGCGCACGGTGGCGTAGACCCGTACCAGCGCGTGGGTCATCAGGGTGTCGTCGGTGATGTGCCCGTCGCCCTTGTGGTACGGGGCGATCGGGCGGGCGGTCCGCCAGTCCTCGCCGTACCAGGGGCCGACGACGCCGTTGATCCGGCCGCCGTGGCGTTCGCTGATCTGCTCCGGGGTCCAGCCCTCGACCGGACCGCCCAGGGCGTCGCCGACGGCGGCGCCGATCAGCGCGCCGGTGATCCGTTCATCGAGGGTCAGGGTGGTGGGTGCGGTGGATGTCATGGATGTTGTGGGCGTCATGTCGGAATTGTCCACCCGGGGTGGCCGGTTCCGTGTCTGCGAGGAGCCCGGCGAGTTCGATGAGATCGGTGCCGGCGAAACGGGGGAGCGCGCACCCCGCGAGCGTGCGGCACGCCTCCCTCCAGCCCGCGGGCACGGTGCCGCTGCCGCCGAGGGCTCCGGTCAGTGCCCCGGCGAGAGCGGGGGCGGAGTCGGCGACCCTGGACAGGCAGGCCGCCGACGGCACCGCCTGCGCGAGCTCGCCCCTGGCCGCGGTGGCCAGCGCCAGGGCGACCGGCACGGTCTCGGCCGCGGCGATCCCGTAGCTGTAGACGTGGTCGACGATCTGGTGCTCCAGCACGGGTACCAGGGCGAACGCGCCCGCCGGTTCGCCGGCGAACTCCCGGGCGAGCCGGACGGCGTGCGCGGCGTTGCGGGCGATCTCCGTACCGTCCGGGAGCTGGGCGAGGGCCGCGTCCACCGCGGTGTCGACGTCGGCCCCCGCGAGGGCCACGGCGATCGCGGCGGCGACGGCCCGCGCGCCGTGCACCCCGTCACCGTCCTGGGTGTAGCGGGCGTCGAACTCGGCGAGGGCGGCGGCGGCTTCGGCGTCGCCCGGATGGGCGACCGCGAGGACGGCGGCACGCACACAGGCGGCGTCGTCGAAGTAGTGCGGGTTGTCATGGCCGGTGGCGGGCGGGCGCAGTCCCGCGGCGAGGTTGCCGAGCCCGGCCCGTACGGAGATCCGGGCACGCAGGGGAAGTACGGCCGCCTCGACCTCGGCCGCGCGGGCGCCCGCCTCGGCGACCTTCGCGGCCAGGGCGTTCCAGGCCCGGTCGATGGCATCGCGCATCCGGCGTTCGCCGGAGAGCCCGAGCCCCCGGTCGGCCGCGGCGGCCAGCACCGTACGCGCCGCGAAGGCGGCCCACTCGGCGTCGTCGGACGGCCCCAGCCTGAGCGGTTCGGGCGGCTGGTTGAGGGCGATCGGGACCGGGAGCGTGGTGGTGGCGTTCTGCTCGGCGAAGGTGTCGAGCTCGCGGGTCAGCCGCCGGGTCCACTCCGGCATCCGGGCCGCCCGGTGCCGCGCGGCGGGCCAGCCCGCCGCGTCCCCGGCGGCGAGACCGAGCAGCAGGCCCTCGATCCGTGACCGCCGGTCCGGCGCGCTCCCCGTCCGGAGGGCGTCCACGGGCGCCGGCCGGGCGGAAGCCGGCGGCTGAACTGTCGTCATCGTCCCGCTCCCTGTTCGCCGGTGGGCCTGGTCGTGCCGAAGGAATGCGCGCGGGGAGCCTCCTGCGCCTCCTGCGCCTCGTCGGGCGTCAGGAGTTCCGCGATGTCCAGCACGTGGTAGCCCCGCATGGAGGGCAGGCAGCTGCCGCGTACCGGTCCGATCGCCGCACCCCACTCCGGCGGGATCGCCGACGCCCCGTTCAGCGCCCCGGCCAGGGCTCCCGCCACCGCGGCCGTGGTGTCCGCGTCGCGCCCCATGTTGACGGCCGTCAGCACCGACGTACGGAAGTCGCCCCGCGCCGCGGTGAACGCGCCGAAGGCCAGGCCCACCGCCTCGGGCGCCAGATCCGTCCAGGGATATCCGCCGATCACCACCGCGGAACGCACCGCACGCTCCATCGTCAGCCGGTCGGGGTACGAGCGCTGCGCGGCCGACACCGCGCGCCGCAGCGACCGGGCCGTCCAGGAGTCCATCGGCACGACGGAGAGCGCGGCGGCGATCACGGACGCGAGTCCGGAGCCCACCATCGCCGCCGCCACTCCGGCCGCGACCGCCTGCCCGCCGTAGATGCCCTCCCCGTCGTGACTCACCCCGCCGTCCACGGCCACCAGCCGGGCCGCTTCCGCGGGACGCCCTGCCGCGAAGACCCCGAACGGGGCGGCCCGCATCGCGAGACCGTCGCTCCAGGCGTGCCGGTGCTGCGCCGAGATCGGTGCGGCCAGGCCCCTGCGCAGGTTCTCCAGCGTGCCGCGCTCACTGAATCCGGCCCCGCGGAACGGCCCCTCGTCGAGATCGGCGATCCAGTGGTGCCAGGCCCGCTCCACATGGGCCACGGTCAGCGCCGAACCGTGCCGGGCGAGCAGGAGCCCCGAGAAGATCGCGTACTCCGTGTCGTCCGTGCCCGCCGGGTCCTCGCTCACGAAGCCCTCGATCCGGCCCCAGCGGCGGCGGATCTCCGAGGGGCGGAGGTTCTCCGCCGGTGCCCCCAGCGCGTCGCCCACCGCCAGGCCGAGCAGCGCGCCCCGGGCCCGGTCGCCCCGTACCGCCGCGGGGTGGGGCTCGCCGCCGTCCGCCTCCGCCCGCACCGGTGGTGGGTCCTCGACGCCCACACCTCCCTGCGGCTCGGCCGGGTTGCCTGCCGTCAGTTCCATCGCGTCGACCCTTCGCTCGTACCGGCCGGCCGTCGGTGCGCCACCGAGGGGCCACCGGTGGGACCACCTGAGCGATCTGTCCCACGCGAGGACCCCGGGGAGGCCGCCCGGAGCAACAAAAGGGCCACACGGATGACAGCGCGGACTCCCCGCGTCGCACGGGTCCCAACCGCCCCTGGAGGCAGGTAAGTACGGCCTTCCTTGCTGGCGGGAGACGTTTTTCGTGCGTATTTTCGATGATGTTGAGGGGGACCGGAGCGTAGAGATCCGCCTCGGGAGAAGGGGAGAGCTGTGTCCATCATCGAGACCGACGCCGTCCTGCACGAGGCGCACCGCGACAACCACACCCACCGCGACGTGAACGGCGGCTGGCTGCGTCCCGCCGTCTTCGGCGCGATGGACGGGCTGGTCTCCAACCTCGCGCTGATGACCGGGGTCGCGGGCGGCTCCGTCTCGCAGCAGACCATCGTGATCACCGGTCTTGCGGGCCTGGCCGCGGGCGCGTTCTCCATGGCGGCAGGCGAGTACACATCCGTCGCCTCGCAGCGCGAGCTCGTCGAGGCCGAGCTGGACGTCGAGCGCCGCGAGCTGCGTAAGCACCCCAAGGACGAGATGGCGGAGCTGGCCGCGCTCTACACCTCGCGCGGGGTCGACCCCGACCTCGCCCACGAGGTCGCCCGGCAGCTGTCCACGGATCCCGAGCAGGCACTGGAGATCCACGCACGCGAGGAGCTCGGGATCGACCCCGGCGACCTGCCCTCGCCGCTGGTCGCCGCCGTCTCGTCCTTCGGCGCCTTCGCGCTCGGCGCGCTGCTGCCCGTCCTGCCCTATCTGCTCGGCGCCACCGTGCTGTGGCCCGCCGTGCTGCTCGCCCTGGCCGGTCTCTTCGGCTGCGGGGCCGTGGTGGCCAGGGTCACCGCCCGCAGCTGGTGGTTCAGCGGCCTGCGCCAGCTCGTGCTCGGCGGCACCGCCGCCGCGCTGACGTACGGACTCGGCATGGTCTTCGGCGTGGCCGTCGGCTGACCCTCGGCCCCGTCCTCGCACCGGCCCCGTACCCGCAGTCCCGGGCGTTGCCCATGCGCCGGGGGTGTGACGTACGTCTTGATGAACCTCACTGGGCGGAATGGCCCTGCGCGACGTAAAATGAGTCTCTATACAGGACTACACATAAGTAGTCGTTACTCGGCGGTTTCATTTGTGCGACCGCCGGGCAAGAGGCGTAGACACACGCGGGCAACGACGCTCGCTCTCTGCGTTCTCCCCGGGTACTGACCGATGACGGTCCGCCCCGACTGTGACCCAACCTCCGCCACGGGTTCGTGGTGTCCGCATGGTGGAACGGACTATCCGCTTTTTGAGAAGCGTTCCATCATGTAACCTGCACGAAATTTCGCAGAGGGCCAACGTCGTCCCTCGGCACTGCATATGCCACGACGACGACGGGAGAGCCGATGCGTTCCGACGCCTGGTCGCCCATGGACGGTCGCCCCGCCCAGCAGGGGATGTACGACCCCCGTAACGAGCACGACGCCTGTGGCGTCGGGTTCGTGGCCACTCTGACCGGTGTGGCCAGCCATGAGCTGGTCGAGCAGGCGCTGACCGTACTGCGCAACCTCGAACACCGCGGCGCCACAGGATCCGAGCCCGACTCGGGTGACGGCGCCGGCATTCTCCTTCAGGTCCCGGACGCCTTCCTGCGGGAAGAGGTCGGATTCGACCTCCCCGAGGCCGGCTCCTACGCCGTCGGAATCGCCTTCCTGCCCGCGGACGACTCCACCGAGTCCGTCCGCAAGATCGAGAAGATCGCCGCCGAGGAGGGCCTGAACGTCCTCGGCTGGCGCCAGGTTCCGGTCACCCCCGACCTCCTGGGCAACGGGGCGCGCGTCACCATGCCCGAGTTCCGCCAGCTCGTCGTCGCGGACGGCACGAGCACCGGCGTCGCACTCGACCGCAAGGCGTTCGTGCTGCGCAAGCGCGCCGAGCGCGAGGCCGGGGTGTACTTCCCCTCCCTCTCCGCGCGCACGATCGTCTACAAGGGCATGCTCACGACCGGGCAGCTGGAGCCGTTCTTCCCGGACCTCTCCGACCGCCGCTTCGCCACCGCGGTCGCGCTGGTCCACTCGCGCTTCTCCACGAACACCTTCCCGAGCTGGCCGCTCGCCCACCCGTACCGCTTCGTCGCGCACAACGGCGAGATCAACACGGTCAAGGGCAACCGCAACTGGATGAAGGCCCGCGAGTCCCAGCTCGCCTCCAGCCTCTTCAGCGGCGAGACGCTGGACCGGATCTTCCCCGTCTGCACCCCGGACGCCTCCGACTCGGCCTCCTTCGACGAGGTCCTGGAGCTGCTCCACCTCGGTGGCCGTTCGCTGCCGCACTCGGTGCTGATGATGGTCCCCGAGGCCTGGGAGAACCACGCCTCGATGGAGCCGGCCCGCCGCGCCTTCTACCAGTACCACTCAACGATGATGGAGCCCTGGGACGGCCCGGCCTGCGTCACCTTCACCGACGGCACCCAGGTCGGCGCGGTCCTCGACCGCAACGGTCTGCGCCCCGGCCGCTACTGGGTCACCGACGACGGCCTCGTCGTCCTGTCCTCCGAGGTCGGCGTCCTGGACATCGACCCCGCGAAGGTCGTCCGCAAGGGCCGCCTCCAGCCCGGCAAGATGTTCCTCGTCGACACCGCCGAGCGCCGCATCATCGAGGACGACGAGATCAAGGCGTCCCTCGCCGCCGAGCAGCCGTACCAGGAGTGGCTGGAGACCGGCGAGATCGAGCTCTCCGACCTCCCCGAGCGCGAGCACATCGTGCACACCCACGCCTCCGTCACCCGCCGCCAGCAGACCTTCGGCTACACCGAGGAAGAGCTCCGCGTCCTCCTCGCCCCGATGGCCCGAACCGCCGGCGAGCCGCTCGGCTCCATGGGCACGGACTCGCCGATCGCCGCGCTGTCCGAGCGCCCCCGGCTGCTCTTCGACTACTTCACCCAGCTCTTCGCCCAGGTCACCAACCCGCCGCTGGACGCCATCCGCGAGGAGCTCGTCACCTCGCTGCGCTCCACGCTGGGCCCGGCGGGCAACCTCCTGGAGCCGACCGCCGCGGCGTGCCGCAGCGTCACGCTGCCGTTCCCGGTGATCGACAACGACGAGCTGGCCAAGCTCATACACATCAACGCCGACGGCGACATGCCGGGCATGAAGGCGGCCACGCTCTCCGGTCTCTACCGGGTCGGCGGAGGCGGCGACGCCCTCGCCGCCCGGATCGAGGAGATCTGCACCGAGGTCGACGCCGCCATAGAGGACGGCGCCCGCCTGATCGTCCTCTCCGACCGGCACTCCGACGCCGAGCACGCGCCGATCCCGTCGCTGCTCCTCACCTCGGCCGTCCACCACCACCTCATCCGCACCAAGCAGCGCACCCAGGTGGGACTGCTGGTCGAGGCCGGTGACGTCCGCGAGGTCCACCACGTCGCCCTGCTGATCGGTTACGGCGCCGCCGCGGTCAACCCGTACCTGGCGATGGAGTCCGTCGAGGACCTGGTCCGCGCCGGCACGTTCATCGAGGGCATCGAGGCCGAGCAGGCCATCCGGAACCTGATCTACGCGCTCGGCAAGGGCGTCCTGAAGGTCATGTCCAAGATGGGCATCTCGACCGTCGCCTCCTACCGGGGCGCCCAGGTCTTCGAGGCCGTCGGCCTGGACGAGGCGTTCGTCGGGAAGTACTTCAACGGCACCGCGACCAAGATCGGCGGCGCCGGTCTCGACGTCGTCGCCAAGGAAGTCGCCGCCCGCCACACCAAGGCGTACCCCTCCTCCGGCATCGCCGCATCGCACCGCGCGCTGGAGATCGGCGGCGAGTACCAGTGGCGCCGCGAGGGCGAGCCGCACCTGTTCGACCCCGAGACGGTGTTCCGCCTCCAGCACGCCACCCGCAACCGCCGGTACGACATCTTCAAGAAGTACACGGGCCGGGTGAACGAGCAGTCCGAGCGCCTCATGACGCTCCGCGGCCTGTTCGGCTTCGCCTCGGACCGGGGAGCCATCCCGATCGACGAGGTCGAGCCCGTCTCCGAGATCGTCAAGCGCTTCTCCACCGGCGCCATGTCGTACGGCTCGATCTCCGGCGAGGCGCACGAGACCCTCGCCGTCGCCATGAACCAGCTGGGCGGCAAGTCCAACACCGGTGAGGGCGGCGAGGACGCCGACCGCCTGTACGACCCGGCGCGCCGCTCGTCCATCAAGCAGGTCGCCTCCGGCCGCTTCGGTGTGACCAGCGAATACCTGGTCAACGCGGACGACATCCAGATCAAGATGGCGCAGGGCGCCAAGCCCGGCGAGGGCGGCCAGCTGCCCGGCCACAAGGTCTACCCGTGGGTCGCCAAGACCCGGCACTCCACCCCGGGTGTCGGTCTGATCTCCCCGCCGCCGCACCACGACATCTACTCCATCGAGGACCTGGCTCAGCTGATCCACGACCTCAAGAACGCCAACCCGTCGGCCCGCATCCACGTGAAGCTGGTCTCCGAGGTCGGCGTCGGCACCGTCGCGGCGGGTGTCTCCAAGGCACACGCGGACGTCGTCCTCATCTCCGGCCACGACGGCGGCACGGGCGCGTCGCCGCTCACCTCGCTCAAGCACGCGGGCGGCCCCTGGGAGCTCGGCCTCGCCGAGACCCAGCAGACCCTGCTGCTCAACGGCCTGCGCGACCGCATCGTCGTCCAGACGGACGGTCAGCTGAAGACGGGCCGCGACGTCGTCATCGCCGCACTGCTGGGCGCCGAGGAGTTCGGTTTCGCGACCGCGCCGCTCGTCGTCTCCGGCTGCGTCATGATGCGCGTCTGCCACCTGGACACCTGTCCGGTCGGCATCGCCACCCAGAACCCCGTCCTGCGCGAGCGGTTCTCCGGCAAGGCCGAGTACATCGTCAACTTCTTCGAGTTCATCGCCGAAGAGGTCCGCGAGATCCTCGCCGAGCTGGGCTTCCGTACGATCGAGGAGGCCGTCGGTCACGCCGAACTCCTCGACACCGACCGGGCCATCACGCACTGGAAGGCGCAGGGCCTCGACCTGAAGCCGCTCTTCCACGTGCCGGAACTGCCCGAGGGCGCGGTCCGCCACCAGATCATCGAGCAGGACCACGGCCTCACCAAGGCGCTCGACAACGAGCTGATCAGGCTCGCAGCCGACGCGCTCGGCGCGGAGAGCGCCGAGGCCGCCCAGCCGGTCCGCGCGCAGATCGCGATCCGCAACATCAACCGGACGGTCGGCACCATGCTCGGCCACGAGGTCACCAAGAAGTTCGGCGGTGCGGGCCTGCCCGAGGACACCATCGACGTGACCTTCACCGGTTCCGCCGGCCAGTCCTTCGGCGCCTTCGTCCCGCGCGGCATCACGCTGCGACTGGAGGGCGACGCCAACGACTACGTCGGCAAGGGCCTCTCCGGCGGACGCATCATCGTCCGCCCGGACCGCGGCGCCGACCACCTCGCCGAGTACTCCACCATCGCGGGCAACACCATCGCCTACGGTGCGACCGGCGGCGAGCTGTTCCTGCGCGGCCGGACCGGGGAGCGGTTCTGTGTCCGCAACTCCGGCGCGACGGTCGTCTCGGAAGGCGTGGGCGACCACGGCTGCGAGTACATGACCGGTGGTCACGCCGTCGTCCTCGGCGAGACCGGACGCAACTTCGCCGCGGGCATGTCCGGCGGTATCGCGTACGTCATCGACCTGGACCGCGACAACGTCAACATCGGCAACCTCGGTGCGGTCGAGACACTCGACGACACCGACAGGCAGTGGCTGCACGACGTCGTGCGCCGCCACCACGAGGAGACCGGCTCCACGGTCGCCGAGAAGCTGCTGGGCGACTGGGACACCGAGGTCACCCGCTTCAGCAAGATCATCCCGTCCGCCTACAAGGCAGTGCTCGCCGCCAAGGACGCCGCTGAGCTCGCCGGTCTCTCCGAGCAGGAGACCACCGAGAAGATGATGGAGGCGGCGACCAATGGCTGACCCCAAGGGCTTCCTGACCACCGGCCGCGAGGTCGCCGAGACCCGCCCCGTCGGTGAGCGGCTCAAGGACTGGAACGAGGTCTACGTTCCGGGCTCGCTGCTCCCGATCATCAGCAAGCAGGCCGGCCGCTGCATGGACTGCGGCATCCCGTTCTGCCACAACGGCTGTCCCCTCGGAAACCTCATCCCCGAGTGGAACGACTACGCCTACCGCGAGGACTGGACGGCGGCGTCCGAGCGCCTCCACGCCACGAACAACTTCCCGGAGTTCACGGGCCGTCTGTGCCCCGCTCCGTGCGAGTCGGCGTGTGTGCTCGGCATCAACCAGCCGGCCGTCACCATCAAGAACGTCGAAGTCTCCATCATCGACAAGGCGTGGGACAGCGGCGACGTCACCCCGCAGCCGCCCGAGCGCCTCTCCGGCAAGACCGTGGCCGTCATCGGCTCCGGCCCGGCCGGTCTGGCCGCCGCCCAGCAGCTGACCCGGGCCGGCCACACGGTCGTCGTCTACGAGCGCGCCGACCGCATCGGCGGCCTGCTCCGCTACGGCATCCCCGAGTTCAAGATGGAGAAGTCGCACATCAACCGCCGCATCGAGCAGATGCGCGCCGAAGGCACCAAGTTCCGTACGGAGGTGGAGATCGGCAAGGACATCGACGCCGCGAAGCTCCGCCGCCGCTACGACTCGGTCGTCATCGCCGCAGGTGCCACCGTCTCGCGCGATCTGCCCGTCCCGGGCCGTGAGCTGAACGGCGTGCACTTCGCGATGGAGTACCTGCCGCTCGCCAACAAGGTGCAGGAGGGCGACCTGACGGTCTCCCCGATCACCGCGGAGGGCAAGCACGTCGTCGTCATCGGCGGCGGCGACACGGGCGCCGACTGCGTCGGCACCGCACACCGTCAGGGCGCGGCATCCGTCACCCAGCTGGAGATCATGCCGAGGCCGGGCGAGGACCGCAACGCCAACCAGCCGTGGCCGACCTTCCCGATGCTCTACAAGGTGACCTCCGCGCACGAGGAGGGCGGCGAGCGGGTCTACTCCGTCTCGACCACCCACTTCGAGGGAGACGAGGACGGCAACGTCCAGGCCCTCCACCTGGTCGAGGTGGAGTTCAAGGACGGTAAGCTGGAGCAGAAGCCCGGTACCGAGCGGCGGATTCCCGCTCAGCTCGTGACCCTGGCCATGGGCTTCACCGGTACCGACCAGGCCAACGGTCTGGTCCACCAGTTCGGTCTCGACCTCGACGAGCGGGGTAATGTGGCCCGTGACGAGGACTACGCGACCAACGTCGACGGCGTGTACGTCGCCGGTGACGCGGGCCGAGGCCAGTCACTGATCGTCTGGGCCATCGCCGAGGGCCGCTCCGCGGCACGCGGCGTGGACCGATTCCTGACCGGGACCAGCGCACTGCCGGCCCCGATCCGCCCGACGGACCGTTCACTGATGGTCTGATCGCGGCACACAAAGACGTCCCGTACAACGGCGTACGGAACTGAACGCGGCGCCTGCCTTGTCCCCGACCGGACTCTGGTGGGCGCCGTGGCGCGTCCGGGGGCAATCGCTCCCCGCCCGGCCCAGCCCCGACCAGGGCTGGGCCGCGGTCGTGTCCGGCGTCAGGCGGCGCCCGTCAGCGAGGCGGTCCTGACGGCCACGACCACCGCGAGCAGGCAGAGCAGGACCAGGGCGGCACCGATCTGCGCCGGGGTGGTCTTGAACCTCGTGGGCGCGTAGGCCATGGCCCAGGTGACCAGGCCGCCCGTCAGCAGCCCGCCGAGGTGCCCCTGCCACGAGGTGAACGCGGCCGAGATGACCAGCCAGAGCAGCAGGCCCGTCAACATCCGGTTCACGGCTCGCATGTCCCGGCCGAGGCGCCGGCTGATGATGTAGTACGCCGCGGCCAGACCGAAGATCGCGCCCGAGGCGCCGACGGTCACCGTCTCCGGCGCGATGACGTAGACGAGTACCGAGCCGCCCGCGGCGGCCAGCAGATAGAGCGCCAGATACCGGGCCCGGCCCAGCTGTCCCTCGACGGCCCGGCCCAGGTTCCAGAGCGCGAGCATGTTGAAGACCAGGTGCATCACCCCGAACGAGGTGTCGGGCGGCAGATGAAGGAAGGCACCGGTCAGCAGCCGGTACCACTCGCCGTCCGCGATCCCGACGAGGTCGTACCCGGGGAAGACCCTGCCCTCGTAGTAGTAGTGCTCGCCCTGCGCGTCGACCAGAACGGCACCGAGTACGGCGAACCGGTCCACCAGCTGGGGAAGGGCCACCTCGGCTATGTACGCCAAGACGTTCAGCCCCATCAGGACGTACGTCACGACGGGCGTCGTCGCCATGGAGGCGGTTCCGCCGAAGATCCTGCGGGCCCGCCGGGCGGTGCGCTGCCCCTCCTTCACGCAGTCCACGCAGTGATGGCCGACGGCCGCCTCACGCATGCAGTCGGGGCAGATGTAGCGGTCACAACGGGTGCAGCTCACATACGTCTCGTACGAGGGGTGGCGGTAGCACCTGGTGGCGGCGGCCTCCATGGCCGGCTCCTTCGTGGGTCGACAGACAAAAAAGGGGCCGATGGGGACGGCGGCGATCAAGATAGCGAACACCGCTGTCAACCCGTCGGCCCGGGTACCTGGCGTGACCTACCCTCAGAAGTCGGCAGACCGCAGAACGGAGACCGTCATGACCGGCTCACCCCCGGCCCCGGGGCCGGCCATCAGCCTCCGCAAGGTCCAGGAGACGGCGCCCGCGCTCGTCAGCCTCTACAAGAGCGCAGGCGTCTCCCTGGCACGGCACGGGATGTCGAGTCACCGTGCGGCCGTCTACCTGGTCCTCGACTACTCCGGCTCGATGAAGGACTACTACGCGGACGGCAGCGTGCAGGCGCTGGCCGACCGGGTGCTCGGCCTCTCGGCCCACCTCGACGACGACGGCCGCGTCCCCGTCGTGTTCTTCTCCACGGACATCGACGCGGTCACCGACATCGCGCTGGACGACCACCACGGACGTATCGAGCGCATCGTGGCGGGCCTCGGACACATGGGCAGGACCAGTTACCACCTGGCGATGGACGCCGTCATCGACCACTACCTCGACAGCGGTTCGACGGCGCCCGCCCTCGTCGTCTTCCAGACCGACGGCGGCCCCATCAGCAAGCACGCGGCGGAACGCTATCTGTGCAAGGCGGCGAAGCTGCCGCTGTTCTGGCAGTTCATCGGCTTCGGCAACAAGCGGAGCTCGCAGTTCGACTTCCTGCGCAAGCTCGACGAGCTGGCCGTGCCCGCCAAGCGCCCCATAGACAACGCGGGCTTCTTCCACGCCGGAGCCGATCCCCGGCAGGTGCCCGACGCGGAGCTGTACGACCGGCTGGTCGCCGAGTTCCCGCAGTGGCTGACGGCAGCCACGGCCCAGGGCATCGTCCGATGACGCCGCGTGTACTGAGGGCGGCCGGGCGGGCGCCGGCGCCGTGGCGCAACGGCGGGGGAGTGACCCGGGAGATCGCCGTATGGCCCGAGGGCGCCGCGTCGGACGCCTTCGACTGGCGGATCAGCCTGGCGGACGTCGCGGCGGACGGACCGTTCTCCGCGTTCCCGGGCGTCCAGCGCACCCTCACCGTCGTCGAGGGCGAGGGCATGGACCTGATGGTGGGCGGGGAGCACCACATCGTCGACGAGCCGTACTGGCCGTACGACTTCCCCGGCGACCTGCAGACCGTCGGCCACCTCCTCGGCGGCCCGGTCGTCAACTTCAACGTCATGTACCGCAGATGCCGTACGGAGGCCGCGACCGCCGTCGTCCGCGGCACCGTCCGCCTGATGCCGCCGGACGGTGGCGCGGTACTGGCCCTCGCACTGGAGGACGGCGCCGTCCTCGACGGCACGGACATCGAACTCGGCCGTTACGACGCGGTGCTGCTCACCGACGAACCCTCCGGCCGGCCGGCGGCGGTGCTGCGGACGATGGGCTCCGCCGTGCTGGTGACGCTCGGGCCGGTGAGCCGCTACGCCCCCGGGACCCAGTAGTTGTGCACCGCTACGGACGTCGGCGGCTCGGGAGACTGCGGGAACCCCAACCGCTCGGCGACCGGCATGACCGTGGCGCCGAACTTGTCCATCGCCTCCTGCGACTCCCAGAGGTCGTAGATCTCCAGGCCCGTGTCGGTGGCGACGCAGACATGGGAGAGGCAGCCGGCGAACGTGTCACCGGGCAGCGCCTGGAGTTCGGCGTTGAGAGCGTCGTACTGGGCCGCGGTGACGCCGGTCATCGTGGCCTTCATGAAGATCGCCATGGCAACTCACCTCGTTCGGTGCGGGCCGGCCCCCCGGCCGCCCGGACGGCGGCCGTACCCCTTTCAGAACACCACGTCCGCCGACCGGCGGCATCCGCCAGGGTGACCTTGAGGAATACCGGACAGAAGGTGTCGGGTATCCGGGGTTTCCTGGTCCCATGACATCGAGTTCGTGGGCAGATTTCAGAACGGCGGAACCGGCGTTCGCCGAGACCGTGCGGCAGCGGTTCCAGCTGTACAAGCACCATGTCCTGGCGACCCTCCGCAAGGACGGCTCGCCCCGGGTCACGGGCATCGAAGTGGACTTCCGCTTCGACGAGCTGCTGTTCGGCATGATGCCGAACTCGCGCAAGGCCCTGGACCTGCGGCGGGACCCGAGGTTCGGGGTGCAGGCGAACCCGGGACCCGACGCGGAGATGGCGGACGGCGACGTCCGGATCTCCGGCCGCGCGGTGGAGGTGACCGATCCTCGGACGCTGGCGCGTTACGTCGAGGACGCGAAACCGCCGGAGCCGTTCCATCTGTTCCGTGCGGAACTCACGGAGGTGGTCCACACCGGTCTGGAGGGCGGCGACACCCTGATCGTGCAGGCGTGGCGTCCCGGCCACTCCCTGCGCATGATCCGCCGGACCAACGACGACAGCCCGCCCACCTGACCCCGCCCTCGTCCGCCGGACGGGACCGGTCGGTCCCGCCTCACCCCGCGAGCACCCGGGCCCGGCACGCCCCCGGCGTGCCCCACGCGTCCCGCAGCGGCCGGGCCTTGCGCAGCCACAGCGCGAGGTCAAGCTCGTCCGTGTAGCCCACCGCACCGTGCAGCTGGAGCGCGGTGCGGGCAGCGGCGTACGCGGCCTCGCCCGCCGCCAGCTTGGCGGCCGCCACGTCCGCACCCGCCCGCACCGCCCCGTCCGCGAGCGAGAGCGCCGCGCCGTGGACCAGCGGCCGGGCGAACTCCAGCCCGGCCAGAGTGTCGGCCAGCCGGTGCTTGACGGCCTGGAAGGACCCGATCGCCGCACCGAACTGGGTCCGCCGCTTGACGTACTCCACCGTGGCCCGCAGCAACGCCTCTCCCACCCCCAGCGCCTGGGCCGCCGTCGCGAACGCCGCCCAGTCGGCCGCCACCCCGGCCCCGTCCGCCACGTGCGCCCCGCCGGCCAGCAGCGTCCCCCCGTGACCGGGCGAGAAGAGCCGTCGCGCCGGGTCAGCCGACGCGTGGAACGGCCCCGGCCCGGCCGCGAGCCACAGTTCATCCCCGCGCACCGTGAACACGGCGTCCGCCACGTCCGCGTCCAGCGCGTACGGCCCGTCCAGGCGCAGGGTCGCCGAAGCCGTCCCGGATGCCAGCCGGGGCAGCCACTCCTTCGCCGCGGGGCCGCCCACCGCGCTCAGGAGCACACAGGCCGCGACCGTCTCCACCACCGGCCCGGGCACGGCGTGCCGACCCAACTCCGTGAAGGCCACGGCGAGTTCCACCGGGAGCTGCCCCGCTCCCTCGTACGCCTCCGGGACCGCGAGCGCGTACACGCCCGCGTCCCCGAGCCGCGACCACAGGGCACGCCCCGGCACGTGGTCCCCGGCGGCCCAGGCCCGTGCCGCACCCGGCGTGTCCGAGGCGGTGAGCAGCGCGTCCAGGGAGCGGGCGAACTCCAGCTGCTCCTCGTCGAGAAGGAATCGCATCAGCGCCGCCCCTTCGGCAGGCCGAGCAGCCGCTCGGCGATGATGTCCCGCTGGATCTCGTTCGTCCCCGCGTAGACCGGACCGGCGAGAGCGAAGACGTACCCCTGCGCCCACTCGCCGTCCGCGCGTTCCGCTTCCGGGCCCAGCAGGTCGAGCGCCGTCTCGTGCAGGGCGATGTCGTACTCCGACCAGAAGACCTTGTTCAGGCTGGACTCCGCGCCGATCGTGCCGCCCGCGGCGAAGCGCGAGGCGTGCGCGAAGGTGAACAGCTGATAGGCCCGCGCGCCCACCACCGCGTCGGCGACCCGGTCCCGCAGCCCGGTGTCCGACGGGTCGCCGTGCGTACGCCACAGCGCCGTCAGCCGGTCCGCCGCCGCCAGGAACCGGCCGGGGGAGCGCAGGGTGAGCCCCCGCTCGTCGCCCGTCGCCGACATGGCGATCCGCCAGCCCTGGCCCGGCTCCCCGATGACGTCCTCGTCCGGTACGAACACGTCGTCCAGGAAGAGTTCGGCGAACGCCGGCTTTCCGTCCAGCCGCCCCACCGGCCGGACCGTGACCCCGGGCGCTGCGAGGTCGAACATCAGGTACGTCAGTCCGTGATGCGGCCTGCCGGCCTCCGGGTCCGTACGGAAGATGCCGAAGGCCCGGTCGGCGAAGGCGGCCCGCGAGGACCACGCCTTCTGGCCCGACAGCAGCCAGCCGCCGGCCGTGCGCACCGCCCGCGAACGCAGCGACGCGAGGTCGGACCCGGATTCCGGTTCCGACCACGCCTGCGCCCAGATCACCTCCCCGCTCGCCATCGGAGGCAGGATCCGGGCCCGCTGCTCGGCGGTGCCGTGGCCGAAGAGCGTCGGCGCGAGGAGACTGACCCCGTTCTGCGAGACCCGGCCGGGCGCGCCCGCCGCGTAGTACTCCTCCTCGAAGGCCAGCCACATGAAGATGTCCGCGCCCCGGCCGCCGTACTCGGCCGGCCAGGAGACGGCCGACCAGCGGTCCGCGTACAGCAGCTTTTCCCACTCCCGGTGCGCGGCGAAGCCCTCGGCCGTCTCCAGAGAGGGCAGGGCGCGGTCCGGGACCCGGTCCCGCAGCCAGTCACGGGCCTCGGCACGGAAGGCGTTCTCCGCGTCGGTGCACGACAGATCCATCGGCCATCCTTCCCTAACAAGTGTTTGGTAGATTAACGTACGGCCATGAGCACCGTCGAGGACGCGGAACCCGGGGACGCAGCGGACGCCACCCACCGGCACGGGCCCGGCACCGGCCGGCCGCCCCAGGTGCCCGGACACCGGCTGCTGGCCGGCCGGACCGCCGTCGTCACCGCGGCGGCGGGCGCGGGCATCGGCGGCGCCACAGCCCGCAGATTCCTGGAGGAAGGCGCGCGGATCGTCATCGGCGACGCCCACGCCAGGCGCCTCGACGAGACCGCACGGGCCCTCGCCGAGGAGTTCGGCCCCGACCGGGTCGCCGCGGTGCACTGCGACGTCACCGACGAGACGCACGTCCAGGCCCTCTTCGCACGCGCCGAACAGGCCCACGGCGGCCTCGACATCGTCGTCAACAACGCGGGGCTCGGCGGCACGGCCGAACTGACCGAGATGACGGACGACCAGTGGTCCACCGTCCTCGACGTCACCCTGAACGGCACCTTCCGCTGCACCCGCGCCGCCCTGCGCTCACTGAAGGCGGCGGGCCGCGGCGGCGTCCTCGTCAACAACGCCTCGGTGATCGGATGGCGCGCCCAGACGGGCCAGGCCCACTACGCCGCCGCCAAGGCAGGCGTCATGGCGCTCACCCGCTGCGCCGCCGTCGAGGCCGCCGCGTACGGCGTCCGCGTCAACGCCGTCGCCCCCAGCCTCGCCATGCACCCGCACCTGGCCAAGGTCACCTCGGCCCGACTCCTGGCGGAACTGACCACCAGGGAGGCCTTCGGCCGGCACGCCGAACCCTGGGAGATCGCCAACGTCATCGTCTTCCTGGCGAGCGGCTACTCCTCCTACATGACGGGCGAAGTCGTCTCCGTCAGCAGCCAGCATGCCTGAGGCGGTGCGCACCGGGCGGACAATGGGCGGGTGCCTACCAAGAAGAAGCCCCAGGTGACCCCCTCACCCGTGCGGCGCGGGGAACTGCTCGCCACCGCCGCCGAAGTCTTCGCCGCGCAGGGATACAACGCCACCACCGTCCGCAGGATCGCGGACGAGGCGGGGATGCTCGCGGGCAGCCTCTACTACCACTTCGACTCCAAGGAATCGATGGTCGACGAGATCCTCTCCACCTTCCTCGACGAGCTCTGGGAGGGCTACGACGCGGTGCTCGGCGCAGGACTCGGCCCCCGGGAGACCATCGAGGCCCTCGTCACCGAGTCCTTCCGGGAGATCGACCGGCACCGCGCAGCCGTCGCCATCTACCAGAAGGAGTCCAGGCACCTCGCGACCCAGCCGCGCTTCGGCTACCTCACCGACTCCCAGCAGAAGTTCGAGAAGGCATGGCTCGGCACGCTGGAACGCGGCGTCGCCGACCAGGTCTTCCGCGCCGACCTGGACATCCGGCTCACCTACCGATTCGTCCGCGACACCGTCTGGGTCGCCGCCTCCTGGTACCGGCCCGGCGGACAGCACAGCCCCGAGGAGATCGCCCGCCAGTACCTGTCGATGGTGCTGGACGGCATCGCCCTGCGCACCTGACACCCGTACCGAGTTCCGAGACCCGAGGAGCGGCAGTCATGGCCGAGGCATACATCGTCGAAGCGGTACGCACCCCCGTCGGCAGGCGCGGCGGAGGCCTCGGCGCCGTCCACCCCGCCGACCTCGGCGCGCACGTCCTCAGAGCACTCGTGGCCCGCAGCGGTATCGACCCGGCCGCCGTCGAGGACGTCGTGTTCGGCTGCCTCGACACGGTCGGACCCCAGGCCGGGGACATCGCCCGCACCGCCTGGCTGGCGGCAGGTCTCCCCGAGGAGGTCCCAGGCGTCACCGTCGACCGCCAGTGCGGCTCCTCCCAGCAGGCCCTGCACTTCGCCGCCCAAGGGGTCCTCTCCGGCACCCAGGACCTCGTCGTCGCCGGCGGCACGCAGAACATGACGCAGATCCCCATCGCCTACGCCTCACGCCAGGCGGCCGAACCGCTCGGCCTCACCCAGGGCCCGTTCGCGGGCAGCAAGGGCTGGCGCGCCCGGTACGGCGACCAGCCGGTCAACCAGTTCCACGGCGCCGAGCTCATCGCCGAGAGGTGGGGCATCAGCCGCCGCGACATGGAGGAGTTCGCGCTCACCTCGCACCGCCGGGCCGTCCGCGCCGTCGACGAGGGCCGCTTCGCGCGCGAGACGGTGGCGTACGGGGACGTGACCAGCGACGAGGGGCCGCGCCGCGACACCACCCTGGAGAGGATGGCCGCACTGAGACCGGTCGTGGACGGCGGCACGATCACCGCGGCCTGCTCCTCCCAGGTGTCCGACGGCGCCGCGGCCCTGCTCATCGCCTCCGAACGCGCCGTCGCCGACCACGGCCTCACCCCGCGCGCCCGCGTCCACCACCTCTCGGTGCGCGGCGAGGACCCCATCCGGATGCTCTCGGCGCCGATCCCCGCCACCGCGTACGCGCTGAGGAAGGCCGGGATGACGATCGACGACATGGATCTCATCGAGATCAACGAGGCGTTCGCACCCGTCGTGCTGGCCTGGCTCAAGGAGACCGGTGCCGACCCGGAACGGGTCAACGTCAACGGCGGCGCCATCGCGCTCGGCCACCCCCTCGGCGCGACCGGCGCCAGGCTGATGACGACCCTCCTGCACGAACTGGAGCGCACGGGCGGCCGCTACGGCCTGCAGACCATGTGCGAGGGCGGCGGCCAGGCCAACGTCACGGTCGTCGAACGGCTCTGACGGCGAAAATCTCCGTCCGGCGGCGTGGTGTGATCCACAAGACCCTCCGCCGGACGAGAGGACGTGCTACGGTGGTCCAGTTGCAGTTTTGGTACCCATGAACTTTATGTGCGCCTGACGGGAATGCTTCCTCAGGCGCTTTATTGTTTTCCGGCTTTCTCCGGGTGGGGCTCAATGCGGCGACTTGGAATTCGTAAAGTGCGGATTTCCGGCACTGCACCTCTTTTAGGAGATCGACATGGCTACTGGAACCGTGAAGTGGTTCAACTCGGAAAAGGGCTTCGGCTTCATCGAGCAGGACGGCGGCGGCGCTGACGTCTTCGCCCACTACTCCAACATCGCCACCCAGGGCTTCCGTGAGCTCCAGGAGGGCCAGAAGGTCTCCTTCGACGTCACGCAGGGCCAGAAGGGCCCGCAGGCGGAGAACATCGTCCCGGCCTAATTGCCGGACGCGTACCTCGCAACCGGGGCCCGCACCGTGAAGGTGCGGGCCCCGGTTTGTGCTGTCTCCGGGACATCCCGCTTTGTGCTGCATCCTGGGGCGCACATCAAGCAGTCCACCAAGCATTCCGCAGTAACCCAGGAATCCCCCAGGAGGGCAATTCCGTATGACCCGCTCCGAACGCCAGGACCGACCGGCCACGCGCACCACCCGTCCCGCCAGAGGGCGTGGCCCGGCCCAGGCACAGGCATCCGGCCGGGGAGCCGGCAAGGCACCGACCAGGCGCCGCGCCCCCTCCCCCCAGGGCGAGTTCGCCCTGCCGGAAACCATGACCCCCGCCCTGCCCGCCGTCGAGGCGTTCGCCGAGCTGGACATGCCCGCAGCACTGCTCAAGACGCTCACCGCGCAGGGCGTCACCGAGCCCTTCCCCATCCAGGGCGCCACCCTGCCGAACTCGCTGGCCGGCCGGGACATCCTCGGCCGCGGCCGCACCGGTTCCGGTAAGACGCTGGCCTTCGGCCTGGCACTGCTCGCCCGCACCGCCGGCCGCCGCGCCGAGCCGCGCGCCCCGCTCGCGATGGTCCTCGTACCGACCCGCGAGCTCGCACAGCAGGTCACCGACGCCCTCACGCCGTACGCGACCTCCGTGAACCTGCGGCTCGCCACCGTCGTCGGCGGTATGTCCATCAGCAAGCAGTCCGGCACGCTGCGCCGCGGCGCCGAGGTGCTCGTCGCCACACCGGGCCGGCTGAAGGACCTCATCGAGCGTGGCGACTGCCGGCTCGACGAGGTCGCGATCACCGTCCTCGACGAGGCCGACCAGATGGCCGACATGGGCTTCATGCCGCAGGTCGTCGCACTGCTCAAGCAGGTCGAGCCGGACGGACAGCGGATGCTGTTCTCCGCGACCCTGGACAAGAACATCGACCGCCTGGTCAAGATGTTCCTGACCGACCCGGTCGTGCACTCCGTCGACCCGTCCGCCGGTGCCGTCACCACCATGGAGCACCACGTGCTGCATGTGATGGACGAGACCGACAAGAAGGCCGTCGCCCTGAAGATCGCCGCCCGTGAGGGACGCGTGATCATGTTCGTCGACACCAAGCGTGCAGCCGACCGCTTCGCGAAGCGGCTGCTCGCCAGCGGTGTACGGGCAGCCGCCCTGCACGGCGGCCGGTCCCAGCCGCAGCGCAACCGGACCCTGGACCAGTTCAAGACCGGCGAGGTCACCGCACTCGTCGCGACCAACGTGGCGGCCCGCGGCATCCACGTCGACGACCTCGACCTCGTCGTGAACGTGGACCCGCCCACCGATCACAAGGACTACCTCCACCGCGGCGGGCGCACGGCGCGTGCCGGGGAGTCCGGCAGCGTCGTCACGCTCGTCCTGCCGGAGGAGAAGCGCGAGATGACCCGGCTGATGCAGGACGCCGGCATCGCGCCGCGCACCACCCGCATCAAGTCGAGCGACGAGGAACTGACCCGGATCACGGGCGCCCGCGAGCCCTCCGGGATCGCGATCATCATCGAGGTCCCGCAGCCGACCCAGCCGAAGCCGCGTACGCGGCCGGGTGGTGCGGCGGGCTCGACGTCCGGCGGATTCCGCGCCGGCAGCCGTGGCCGTGGCCGCCGTGGCGGCGCGGGTGGCGCCTCGGGCGGCGGCGAAGGCCGCACCGGCGGTACGGGCGCCGGTGCCGGCGCCGTGCGTGGCGGAGCCGGCGCGGGCCGTGGCGGTGAGTCCCGGAGCGGCGGGGCCGGCCGCGCGGGTGGTGCGGGCCGTACGGCGGGTGCCGGGCGCGGTGGCTCCGCGTCGCGTGGCCGCCGGGCCGCGTAGCACGATGACGGGGTGACCGGTCACCTGGTCACCCCTTTGTCCACGGACGCCGGACCGGCGTGATCGCGGGGCTCAGCCCCGCACCCCCGGTCCTCATTCGCCGGACGGCCTCGGAAGAACCGGGCCCGTCCGGCGAAGTCATGTCCGGGGCCCGCCCGGCAACACACCCGGAGGGCATCGAGCGGCAGACCGAGCCCGCCCGGTGACCGTGGACGCGGAGGAGCCGAGCCCCCCGGGCCGCCACTCCCGGCGAATCGAGCCCCCGGTGACCGGGGACGCGGGGGAGCCCGACCACCCCGGCCCCGCTACCCCCGCGGCAGACCTTCAAGGGTGCGGACGGCCTCCGCCATCACCCGGTCCACCAGTTCCGCCACGCTCGGCAGGTCCTCGATCAGCCCGGCGACCTGACCCGACGCCATCACCCCCAGGTCCGTCCTGCCGTCCACCATGGCGGCCCTGAGCAGCATGGGCGTGTTGGCCGCCAGCAGCACCTGGCTCCACGACAGCTCCTTGCCGTGCTTCATCGCGAGACCGTCCCGCACCATCTCCCGCACGCCCAGCCCCGAGAGCCGCCGGAATCCGGCAGCCCTGCGCACCGCCGTCGCCAGCGCCCGCACCCGGCCCGCACCCTCCAGCGCGGCCACCATCTCCGTACGCAGCATCCGGTGCGGAAGACCGTCCACGGCCCGCGTCACCGTGACGTCCTTGACGCCCGCCGCCATATAGCGGGCCTTCACCGCGTCCGGGACGGTCGAGTCGGACGTCAGCAGGAAGCGCGTCCCCATCGCGACCCCCGCCGCCCCGAACGCCAGCGCGGCGACGAGACCACGGCCGTCATGGAATCCGCCCGCCGCGACCACCGGGATGCCGACCGCGTCCACCACCTGCGGCAGCAGCACCGTCGTCGCCACGTCCCCCGTGTGCCCGCCGCCCTCACCGCCCTGGACGATCACCGCGTCCGCCCCCCACGCGGCGACCTTCTCGGCATGGCGCCGGGCTCCGACCGACGGGATGACGACCACCCCCGCGTCCTTCAGTTCCGCGATCAGATCCCGCGAGGGGGCCAGCGCGAAGGACGCCACCTTCACCCCCTCCTCGACGATGACCCGTACCCGTTCCCGCGCGTCACCCGCGTCCGCGCGCAGGTTCACGCCGAACGGCGCGCTCGTCCGGGAGCTGACCTCCCGTACCGCCGCCCGCAGTTGCTCCACGGTCATCGTCGCCGACGCCAGGATGCCGAGCGCGCCCGCCTCGGCGGTGGCGGAGACCAGCCGCGGGCCGGCCACCCACCCCATGCCCGTCTGCACGACCGGGTGCCTGACACCGACGAGTTCGGTGAGCGCGGTGCGCATCAGGACCTGACCTCGTGTTCGCGGGACCCCGACGGGTCGATGACCTCGCGGATCAGGCGGAGCTCCTCGGCGGTCGGCTCGCGGGTCTCGGGGACCTCGTCCGCGATCACCAGCGCGAAACCGGTGGCCGCGCGGACCCGGTCGGCGCTCACCCCCGGATGCAGCGAGGCCAGCCGCATGGAACGGTCCGGGGTAGCGAAGTCGAACACCCCGAGATCGGTCACGACACGCGGGATGCGGTGGAAGCGGGACGCCGAGGGACCCGCCGCGGCCGCACTGTCGTAACCCACACCGCTGATCATGTCGACACGCTCGACGAACACCCTGGGGGAGTGCCGGGGAACCCAGTAACTCACCGGGTTGTTCAGTGTGTTGACCGGCGCCCCCCGCACTCCGAGGAGCTGGCGCGTGGGCCGGTCCCAGTCGCCGATGCAGGAGATGTTCTGGTTGCCGAACCGGTCGATCTGACTCGCGCCCATCATCACGTGCCGTCGGCCACCGGTGACCATCGCGAGGTGCTGGCGGTAGGGCAGCCACCCCTCCGTGGCACCGTCCGCACCGACGATCAGCGCCTCGCCGTCGGTGAGCAGCAGTCCGGGGGAGAAGGTCCGCCGCGCGAGACGCGCGCCCACGGAGGGGATCAGCCCCATGGGACTGGCGAGCACCTCACCGTTGTCACGCCACGCCTCGGCGCACGCGATCACGCAGTACTCGGCCCGGGTGACGTTCCGCCGCATCACCGCTGCTCCTCGTGCCAGGCCTGGACCGCTGACTGATAGCCCTTCTCACTGCCGTGAGGGGGCAGGAACCGCTCCTCGAACGCAGCCCAGGCGGCCGGGTCCGCGGCGGCGCTCGCGTACGCCTTCTGGAACGGTTCGTCACGGGCGTGGTCGGGGACGCAGGACGTGAAGTGCGCCCCGTTCGGGGTCTCGATGACACCGGTGACGGTGTGCCGTTTGACGAGGAGCGTCTGCGGGGCGGCGTCCCTGGTCAGTTCGGCGGTCTCCACGAGCCGTTCGCAGGAGAGGTACGCGGTGTCGGCGGCCTCGCAGAACAGGTCGTCGAAGTACGGATCGGGTCCCAGGTACTGCCCGTTGCCCAGCCGGTCCGCTCGGTTCACGTGGACCAGCGCGGCGTCCAGGCGCAGGGCGGGCACGGCGACCAGTTCCTCGCCGTCCTCGTACGGTGAGGTCACCGTACGGAGGCCCGGATTGACCCTCATCACGTCCGACCCGAGACCGGCCCGCACGGGGAGGAACGGCAGCCGGTTCGCGGCGGCGTGCAGCCCCCACATGAACATCGCCTCGTCGATCTCCGTCAGTTCGAACGCGCCGCGTTCGCGTGCCGCCCGGAAGTGCGGTTCCAGGGGGATCGAGTCGAGCGTGACGAAAGCCGCCACCAGTCTGCGGATCTTCCCGGCGGCGGCCAGCAGCCCGACATCGGGGCCGCCGTACGCCACCACGGTCAGATCGGTGACCGGGGACCGGAGCAGCGCTCGTACCAGCGCCATCGGCTTGCGGCGCGAACCCCAGCCGCCGATGCCGATCGTCATCCCGCTGTCGAGCCGGGCGACGGCTTCCTCGGCCGTCATGGTCTTGTCGGTCACGGTCGTGCCTCCTTGCCGAAGGTGTCACGGACGCGGTCGGCGATCCCACTGAGGTTGGCCTCGAAGGTGAAGCCCTGCTCGAAGCGGTAGCTGCGGTGTACGTCCACGGGGTCGATCCCGTTGATCGCGGCCTTCGCCAGCCGGATCAGGTACCCGTCCTTCCGGGCGATCTCCTTGGCCAACTCCAGTGAGGCGCACATGAGTTCACCGGCCGGGACCACCTTCCAGACCGACCCGTGGGCGTGCAGCTCGGCGGCGGTCGCGGTGCGCGAGGTGTAGTACAGCGCGCGCATCAGGTGCTGCGGGACCAGCCGGGCGAGATGGGTGGCGGCCCCGAGTGCGCCACGGTCCAGCTCGGGCAGGCCGAAGGTGGCGTCCTCGCTCGCCACGATCACGTCGGCGTTGCCGACGAGGCCGATGCCGCCGCCCAGGCAGAAGCCGTTCACCGCCGCGACGACCGGGACCTCGCACGCGTACACGGCGGAGAAGGCCTCGGAGCAGCCGTGGTTGGCGCCGATGAGGGTGCCGTGTCCCGGATCCCCCCGCATCTCCTTGATGTCGACGCCCGCGTTGAAGCCGCGCCCGGCGGCGGCCAGGACGACACAGCGGACCTCGGGGTCGCGGCCCTCGGTACGGACCGCGTCGGCGAGGTCGTACCAGGCCTGTACGGGAAGGGCGTTGACGGGCGGGTAGTCGACGGTGACGACGGAAACGGCCTCGGCGGGGCGTGAGGTGGAGACACCCATGGGCGGATCAGCTACCTTTCCACCAAACATTTGTTAGGTGTGGAAGGTAGCAGCCTGCCTCCGCATCGCCAACAGGGGAGAGGTGACAACAGATGACCGCGACCGCGGGCAGTACCGGCCTCTGTGCGGGCCGGGTCGTCGTCGTGACGGGAGCGGGGCGGGGCCTCGGCCGGGCCCACGCGCTGGCCTTCGCCGCCGAGGGGGCGAAGGTCGTCGTCAACGATCTGGGCGTCGGCCCCGCCGGTGAGGGCGCCTCGTCGGGACCGGCCCGGGAGGTGGCCGACGAGATCGTCGCGGCGGGCGGCGAGGCGGTGGTCAACGGCGCGGACATCGCGACGACGGAGGGCGCCTCGTCCCTGATCACGGCCGCGCTGGACGCCTTCGGCCGGCTGGACACCCTCGTCAACAACGCGGGGTTCGTGCGTGACCGGATGCTCGTGAACCTTCCCGAGGACGACTGGGACGCCGTGATGAGGGTCCATCTCAAGGGCCACTTCCTGCCCCTGAAGCACGCGGCGGCGCACTGGCGGGCGGAGGCCCGGGCGGGGCGGGCGCCATCGGCCCGGGTGATCAACACCAGCTCGGGCGCCGGACTCCTAGGCAGCGTGGGCCAGGCGAACTACGCCGCCGCGAAGGCCGGCGTCCTCGCCCTGACACTGGTCGCCGCCGCCGAACTGGACCGCTACGGAGTCCAGGTCAACGCCATCGCCCCGGCCGCCAGGACCCGGATGACCGAGCGGACGTTCGCCGAGGCGATGGCGGCCCCCGAGGCCGGGGCCTTCGACGCGATGGCGCCCGAGAACGTCTCCCCGCTCGTGGTGTGGCTCGGCTCGCCCGCGAGCGCGGGGGTGACGGGCCGGGTCTTCGAGGCGGAAGCGGGCCGGATCACGGTCATGGAGGGCTGGCACCCGGGCCCCGCGAAGGACCGGGGAGCCCGCTGGACGCCGGAGGAGGCGGGGGAGACGGTCCGGGCCCTGCTGAACGAGGCGAAGGCCCCGGGCGCGGTGTACGGGGCGACGTTTCCCGCCCCGCCGGTTCGGCCGCCCGACGCGGTCCCACCCTCGGCGGGGCCGGCCGGTCCCGGCTCACCCCCGGCTGGGCCGGCCGGTCCCGGCCTTTCCGGGGCCTGAGGGCCGGCGCCCGGGCGGCGCGGCCCGGCCGAGGTCAGGGGCAGGCGGGGCCGGGGAAGGGCTGCCCCAGGTGCGGGCGCGGGGCGGGTGCCTGTGGGCGCAGTCGCCGGGAGGTTTGCTGCAGCCGCCGGGCAGGGGAGGCCTTCGCTCCCGTCACGTATCGCACTCCACCACCGTCCGGCACACCCCGCACCGCACGCGCACCCGCCCCCGCACCGCGACCCGGATGCGCTGGTGGCACGTGGGGCAGCCGAACGACACCCGCAGCCCCTCACCGCCGCCCTCGAACGCGTACGGAACTTCCGGGTCCGCCACGCCTCCAGGGTGGTCCCGCGCGTGCCGCCGGTCCTTCGCGTAGCGGCGCCGGCCCGCCCACCCCGCCGCCGTCAACGGCGGCTGCCGCCCGTCGCGCAGAGCCAGTTCCCGCCCCTTCGCGTACGCCGTGTACGCCTGCGGGCTCGTGAACCAGGGCGACGGGTCCTCGTCGAAGGCCAGCGCCCGCTTCGCCAGGACGTACCCGAACTCCTCCGGCGTGAGGTATCCGAGCTTCTGGCTGGACGTGGCGTCCTCCCGGAAGGCGTCCAGCAGCAGCCACCCGGCGCCGAGATAGGCCGCCGCCGTGTCCGTGAGGATCTCGTTGTCGCGCGTGCCGGGGAATTCGAGCCCCAGCCGGTGCAGCAGTACGTGCATCACCTCGTGCGCCAGCGCGGCACCGATGTCCCGGCGGTGCGTGCGGAAGCGGTCGTTGAGCTCGATGAAGTACTCCGGCCCCGCCGCCAGTTCGACGCTCGCGGCATGGTCCATCCGCCGGAAGCCGACGATCATGCGCGCATCGGGCAGCCGCAGGTGCTGGACCATCGCGTGAGCCACCCGCTGGGCTCCGAGGTGCAGATCGTCCACGTCCGAGAAGGCGGCGTCGGCGGGCGCGAGGCTCGTGGCGTAGGCGTACATCCCGTCGGGGGAGATCCGCCGGTAGAGCGCCGTGATCGCGGACCGGACCGTGCCGAGATGCGGGAAACCATGGACCACCGGGCTGCCGTCACTCACGCCGCAACCCCCATCCGTGACGCTCGACGGAGCTCCACTGTATGCCGACCGGTGCGGCGACGCGCCGTCGTTCACCCGGTGGGCGTGGCCGGAAAGTACGCCTTGTGAACACGGTGATCACTTCCCGATAATCCGACCACGCTCTTGTCGGGGTCATGCCGAGAACTGCCTGTGGCGGGACTCCGGTCCGGGCGCGCACCCCCACGAAACCCCCCATGCACCCCCCACGAAAGAAGGCAGTTCCTTGAAGCAGCTTCTGCGTGCACTGAAAAGATGCACCGTCATAGCCGCCGTGGCCCTCGCCACCGTCAGCCTCCAGCCCGCCGCCTCCGCGGCCCCCGCCCCCGTCGTCGGCGGAACCCGCGCCGCCCAGGGCGAGTTCCCCTTCATGGTCCGGCTCTCCATGGGCTGCGGCGGTGCGCTCTACGCCAAGGACATCGTCCTGACCGCCGCCCACTGCGTCAGCGGCTCCGGCAACAACACGTCTATCGTCGCCACCACGGGCGTCGTCGACCTCCAGTCGTCCACAGCCGTCAAGGTCAGGTCCACCAAGGTCCTGCGGGCCCCCGGCTACAACGGCACGGGCAAGGACTGGGCGCTGATCAAACTGGCCTCGCCCGTCAACCAGCCGACTCTGAAGATCGCCACGACCACCGCCTACAACCAGGGCACCTTCACCGTCGCCGGCTGGGGCGCCGCCAGGGAAGGCGGCGGCCAGCAGCGCTACCTCCTCAAGGCGAACGTGCCGTACGTCTCCGACGCCGACTGCCAGGACGCGTACGGCGGCTCCCTCGTCCCCGGTGAGGAACTCTGCGCCGGATACCTCGCCACCGGAGGCGTAGACACCTGCCAGGGCGACTCCGGCGGCCCGATGTTCCGCAAGGACAACGCCGGAGCCTGGCTCCAGGTCGGCATCGTCAGCTGGGGCGAGGGCTGCGCACGGGCCGGTTACCCCGGTGTGTACACCGAGGTCTCGACCTTCGCCTCCTCCATAGCGGCAGCGGCGGCCACACTCTGACCCGCGGCTTCCGGCAGCACCCGCCGGCCCGCTGCCACCGACGGCACCGGCCGGCCCGACAGTCCGGTCACGTCTGAACATCCCCGGGGGTGCCCGTCCGGACGGGCACCCCCGGACCCAGTTCCACGAACGGCTCGCCCGCCCCCTCCAGCTCCAGCACCCACACCTCGTTGGAGCCGGCCCTCAGCACCGGACCCGGCACGTACAGCGTCCCCTGCGGACCCGCGGACCAGTACCGGCCCAGACAGAAGCCGTTCACCCACACGAACCCCCGCACCCAGCCAGGCAGTTCCAGCCCGCCATCACCGACACCCGACGCCGGAGCCTCGAACGTCCCCCGGAACAGACCCGTCAGCCCGGCCGCCGAGTCGCCGATCGACCGGAACGCGACCGCCGACACCCCGCGCGCGCCCTCGAAGGCATCGAGCCGCAGCGCACGCGCCCGCACCCCGTGCAGGAACTGCCGCTCGTGCAGCACCCCGCCCGTGATGCCCTTGGGCTCACCCAGCCGGCGCCCGTAATTGACCCGGCCCAGCGACTCCACCCACAACTCCACCTCCGCCGGCCCTCCGACCGGCTCGGCGAGAGTGCCCTCCTCCTCGGTCAGCACACCCGCCCGCACACCGTCCACGTACACCACCGCCCGGTCACGGAGCCCCACCGTCCCCAGCGCGTACGGCAGGCGCGGACCCGGCACATCGACCCGGTAACGCACCAGACCACGGTCCACCCCCAGCTCCTCGAACGTCGGCGGCACCCCGCTCTCCGCCGTCTCCGCATCGCCCAGCGCCTCCAGCACGCCCCCCAGGGGCGCCCACTCGGTCAGCTGGACCCGCACCGTCCCCGCCAGAACGGGCAGCGGCGCCGGAAGTTCCGGAAGCGGCCCGTCCGCATACCCGGCGAGCACCTCACGCATCAGCCGGAACTTCTCCGTCGGCCGCCCGTACTCGTCGACCGGCGCGTCGTAGTCGTACGACGTCACCGTGGACCGCAGCTCCTGATCCTGGAGCGGACCCGAGCGGTTCGCACCCGACCAGCCCCCGAAGTTCGTCCCCCCGTGCGCCATGTAGACGTTCACGGAAGCCCCGCACTCCAGGATCTCCCGCAACGCCCCGGCGGCCTCCGCCGGATCACGTACGACCGGATCGGCACCCCAGTGCTCGAACCAGCCGCACCAGAACTCCATGCACATCAGCGGCCCCCTCGGCTGATGACGGCGCAGCACCCCGAACGCCTCCCGCGCCCCCGACCCGAAGTTCGCCGTGGCCAGCAGCCCCGGCACGGAACCACCGGTCAGCATGTGATCCTCCGGACCGTCGGACGTGAACAGCGGCACGGTGATCCCGCACTGCCGCAGCAGCCCCGTCAGCTCCTCCAGATGGACCCGGTCGCTGCCGTAACTCCCGTACTCGTTCTCGCACTGCACCATGAGCACAGGCCCACCCCGGGTGATCTGCCGCCGCACCACCTGCGGAAGCAACTCCCGGAACCACCGCCCCACAACGGCCAGATACTCCGCGTCACGCGTGCGCACCCGCCGCCCGAACCTCCCCGTCACCCAGACCGGCAGCCCGCCGTTCTCCCACTCGGCGCAGATGTACGGCCCCGGGCGGACGATCGCCCACAGACCGGCCCGCTGCGCCGCGTCCAGGAAACGGCCCAGCGCCTCCACGTCACGGAAACGGCCGGGCCGGGGCTCATGGAGATTCCACGGCACATACGTCTCCACACAGTTGAGCCCCATGGCCCGAAGCATCGCCAGCCGGTGATCCCACTGCTCCTCATGCACCCGGAAGTAGTGCATCGCCCCCGACAGCAGACGTACGGGCTCGCCGTCGAGCAGGAAGTGGTCGTCCCCCACGGTGAAGTCAGGCATCGTGCTCGTACTCTCCTGTGTGCCTCGGTGTCCGAGGCCGGCTCCCCACCGGCCGGCCGGACCCACTGTCGCCCTCTGGCGTACGACGGGTCCATGGACAAAGATCACTGCTGTTTGGACACAACGTGAAGCAGAACGAAGAACGGGAGGGGAGCCGGCCGATGTACCACACATGGATGCGCTTCTTCACTCCCAGCCCGCTCCACCACCGCCTGGGCCTGGTCTGTCTCGGCGTGGGCCTCCAGCACGGCGCCCTGCCGCCGGTCGGCCCACGCACCCTCGACCACCACGTGGCCGTGATCATCAACTCCGGCAGCGGCTGGTTCATCGGCCCGGACGGCAGACGCCTGACCGTCACCGCCCCCAGCCTCATCTGGCTCACCCCCGGCACCCCGCACCACTACGGGGCCGACCCGGGCGCCGGCTGGGACGAGAGCTTCGTCGACTTCACCGGCCCCGCCACCACGACGTACACCGAACTCGGCTGCATCGAACCCGACCGCCCCCTCGTCCCGCTCTCCGACACCGCGGGACCACGCGCCGCCGTCGGCCGCATCGTGCGCGCCGCCCGCAGGGGCAATCCCCTCCTCGAAGTCGAGACGGGCGCCGCCGTCCACGAACTCCTCGTCTCCCTGCGCCGCGCCCGCGCCGACATCGGCCCCGACGGCGACCCCGTGCTCCAGGCCCTGGCCCGCGACGCCTTCCAGCCGCTGTCCGTCGCCGAACACGCCTCCCGCCACGGCATGACCCCCGCCGAACTGCGCACCGCCGTACGACGAGGCGCCGGATGCAGCCCCAAGGACTTCCTCCTCGGCATCCGGCTCGGCCGCGCCAAGGAACTCCTCGCCGCGACGGACCTGCCCGTCGCCGCGGTCGCCCGCCGCGTCGGCTACGACGACCCGGCCTACTTCTCCCGGCTGTTCGCCCGCCGCGTCGGCGCAGCCCCCGTACGCTTCCGCGACCAGCAGGGACGCAGTGTCCCCGGCGGCTGGAGCGACACCGTCCCCGACCCGGAACACCCGCCCACGATCAGGGGATGACCACCTTCGTTTAAGCTCCCTGACCATGACCACGAGCGACATCGACGAGTCCGTACGCGCCGAACTGAACCGGCTGCGCGAGAGCATCGACAACATCGACGCCGCAGTCGTCCACATGCTCGCCGAGCGCTTCAAGTGCACCCAGCAGGTGGGCCTCCTCAAGGCAGAGCACCAGCTGCCGCCCGCCGACCCCGCCCGCGAGGGCCGGCAGATCGCCCGGCTGCGACAGCTCGCCGAAAGCGCGAAACTCGACCCCGCGTTCGCCGAGAAACTGCTGAACTTCATCGTGGCCGAGGTCATCCGCCACCACGAACGCATCGCGGACGAATCGGCGAACGGCGACACCCCGTAGGCGAGCCGCCGTGCGGGGCGCACCACCCCGCACCGTGGCCGGCACACCCCGCCCACCGGCACCACCACCGACGGCGACCACCCCACCGCCCCCGCCCGGCCGCGACCGGCCCTGCGAAAACCCCACCGCCCCGCCCGGCCCGTGATCAGCCCTGCGAGAACCCCACTGCACACCCCCGTACGCGTACGGCAGCATGGGCGCATGTCCGTACTGACGCGCAACGAAGCGCAGACCCGAGCCCAGCTCCTCGACGTGACCCGGTACACGATCGACCTCGATCTCACCGCTGGCGAGGAGACCTTCGACTCCCGCACCGTCATCCACTTCACCGCCCACGCGGCCGGAGACACGTTCGTCGAGCTCAAGCCCGCCACCCTGCGCTCCGTCACGCTCGACGGACAGCCCCTCGACCCCGACCTCCTCGTCGAGAACCGCTACCCCCTCACCGGGCTCACCGCCGGACCCCACGAACTGCGCGCCGACGCCGCCATGCGCTACTCCCGCACCGGCGAGGGAATGCACCGCTTCACCGACCCCACCGACGGTGAGACCTACGTCTACACCCAGCTCTTCATGGACGACGTCCAGCGCGTCTTCGCCGCGTTCGACCAGCCCGACCTCAAGTCCGTCTTCGAGATCACCGTCACCGCCCCCGACGGCTGGACCGTCCTCGGCAACGGCATCGCCGAACACACCGGCGACGGCCGCTGGACCATCGCCCCCACCCCCCTCATCTCCACCTACCTCGTCGCCGTCGCCGCCGGCCCCTGGTACTCCGTCACCACCGAACACGCCGGACTGCCCTTCGGCATCCACTGCCGCCGCTCCCTCGCCCCCTACCTCGACGCGGACGCCGACGAGATCCTCGGCATCACCCGGGCCTGCTTCGACCGGTACCACGAGAAGTTCGACGAGCCGTACCCCTTCGACTCCTACGACCAGGCCTTCGTCCCCGAGTTCAACTCGGGCGCCATGGAGAACCCCGGCCTCGTCACCTTCCGCGACGAATTCGTCTACCGCTCCGCCGTCACCGACACCGAACGCCAGACCCGCGCCATGGTCATCTCCCACGAGATGGCCCACATGTGGTTCGGCGACCTCGTCACCCTCTCCTGGTGGGACGACATCTGGCTCAACGAGTCATTCGCCGAGTACATGGGCTACCAGACCCTCACCGAAGCCACCCGCTTCACCGACACCTGGGTCGAATTCGGCGTCGCCCGCAAGGGCTGGGGCTACGACGCGGACCAGCGCCCCTCCACCCACCCCGTCGCCCCCGACCCCGACGCCGTCCCCGACACCGCGTCCGCCCTCCTCAACTTCGACGGCATCAGCTACGCCAAGGGCGCGTCCGCCCTGCGCCAGCTCGTCGCCTGGCTCGGCGAGAAGGACTTCCTGGCCGGCATCAACACCCACTTCGCCCGCCACAAGTTCGCCAACGCCACCCTCGCCGACTTCATCGACAACCTGGCATCCGCCACCGACCGCGACGTCCACGCCTGGGCCGGACACTGGCTCCGCACCACCGGCATCGACACCCTCACCGCCCAGGTCGCCGAAAGCGACGGCCGGTGGACCCTCACCGTCGACCGCGACGGCAGCCGCCCCCACCGCATCACCGTCGGCACCTACGAACACACCCTCGACACCCAGTCCGGACCGGACCGCCTCGTCCTGCGCGAGCGCTTCGACATCGACGTCCCCCAAGGCGAAACCGTCACCCCCCGGCCCGGCCGCCGCCCCGCCCTCCTCGTCCTCAACGACGGCGACCTCACCTACGCCAAGGTCCGCCTCGACCCCCAGTCCTGGGACACCGTCCTGCGGTCGCTCTCCGGCATCCCCGAGCCCCTGACCCGCGCCCTCGTCTGGAACACCGCCCGCGACATGGTCCGCGACGGCGAACTCGCCCCCGCCGCCTACCTGTCCGCCGCCCGCACCCACCTCCCGTACGAAACCGACCTCGCCGTCGTCCAGGGCGTCCTCACCTTCGCGTCCCTCCACATCGCCGACCGCTACCTCGCCCCCCAGGACCGCCCCACCGCCCTGGCCACCCTCACCGCCATCTGCCGCGACCTCATCCGGCGCACCGAGGACGGCTCCGCGCCCGGCCTGCGCCTCATCGCCGTACGCCACTTCATCGACGCCGCCACCCAGCCCGACGGCATCCAGGACTGGCTCGCCGGCGGCACCGTCCCCGGCGGACCCGAACTCGACCCCGAACTCCGCTGGCGCATCCTCACCCGCCTCGCCGTCCTCGGCGCCACCGACGACACCGCCATCGACGCCGAACTCGCCAAGGACCCCAGCGCCACCGGACAGGAAGGCGCCGCCCGCTGCCGCGCCGCCCTCCCCACCCCGACGGCCAAGGCCGCCGCCTGGCAGGCCATGTTCGGCGACGACACCCTCTCCAACTACCTCTTCACCGCCACCGCCCAAGGCTTCTGGCAACCCGAACAGGACGACCTCGTACGCGAGTACGTACCCCGCTACTACCCCGACGCGACCGCACTCGCCATCCGCCGGGGCCCCGCCATCGCCGACGCCGCAGGCCGCTACGCCTTCCCCGCCACCACCATCGACACCCACAGCCTCAAGCTCGGCAAGGCAGCCCTGGACGACCAGGCACTCATCCCCGCACTGCGCCGCAAACTCATCGACCAGCTCGACGACCTCCGCCGCGCCCTCACCGTCCGCGAGACCCACTGACCGCACGACCCACGCACCACCCGTGCCCGGCCACCCGCCCAAGGGCGGCCGGGCACACCCATAGCAGGCGAACCCCCGGCAAACAGACCCCACGGACCAGCAGTACCCCTTTAGGGTTCAGATCGTTGAGCTCTTCGGCCGCGCCGCCCGAAACCTGGACAAGCTGGCATGTCCACCACCGCGCACCCGAAGGGCCACATCACCCATGCCCACACCCCTCGCCGGAGGCACCACAGGCCCCACAGCCCTGCGCCCCCTCCTCGAAACGGTGCTCAACGCCCTCGAACAGGGAGCCACCCGGCGCGGCGGACCGCTCCCCGCAGGCGGACCCGACACCACCACCGCCCGGATACGCGCCACAGGCCGCCCCCGCATCCCCCACACCGGGACCGGGGCCGAACACGCCCTGCGCACCCTCGTCACCGCCCTCACCGAAGGCGCCGCCGACCCCGCACACCCCCACTGCGCCGCACACCTCCACACCCCACCCCTCGCACTCGCCGCCGCCGCGGACCTCGCCGCCTCCGCACTCAACCCCTCCATGGACTCCTGGGACCAGGCCCCCGCCGCCTCAGCCCTCGAAGCCGATCTCACCGCCGCACTCGCCGCCGAGATCTACCCCCACGCCACCACACCCGACGCCGTCATCACCACCGGCGGAACCGAAGCCAACCAACTCGCCCTCCTCCTCGCCCGCGAACGCCACGGCCCCGTACAGACCATCTGTGCCGCCAACGCCCACCACAGCATCACCCGCGCCACCTGGCTCCTCGGACTCCCCGAACCCATCGTCATCCCCGCCCCCACCGGCGTCATGGACCCCGCAGCCCTCCACGAAGCCCTCACCCGCCACCACCACCCCCTCCTCGTCACCGCCACCGCCGGCACCACCGACACCGGACAGATCGACCCCCTCGACACCATCGCCGACCTCTGCACAGCCCACGGCGCCGAACTCCACATCGACGCCGCCTACGGCGGCCCCCTCCTCTTCAGCCCCACCCACCGCACCGCACTCCACGGCATCGACCGCGCCCACAGCGTCACCTTCGACCTGCACAAACTCGGCTGGCAGCCCGCCTCCGCCTCACTCCTCGCCGTCCCCGACCACCACCACCTCGACGCACTCCACCACCACGCCCCCTACCTCAACGCCGACGACGACACCGAAGCGGGCATCCCCGACCTCCTCGGCCGCTCCCTGCGCACCACCCGCAGACCCGACGCCCTCAAGATCGCCGTCACCCTCCAGGCACTCGGCCGCACCGGACTCGCCGACCTCATCGACCGCACCCTCACCACCGCCCAGCACCTCGCCGACCTCATCACCCAACACCCCACCCTCGAACTCCACGACCGCCCCACCATCAGCACCGTCCTCTTCCGCCCCACCGGCGCCACCGACCACACCGTCGCCACCATCCGCCGCACCCTCCTCAACCGCGGCCACGCCGTACTCGGCCGCGCCGAAGCCGACGGCCGCCGCTGGCTCAAAGCCACGCTCCTCAACCCCCACACCACCCCCCACGACCTCCACACCCTCATCGACCTCGTCACCACCGTCACAGACGACCTCGCGGAAGGCAGCACACCCCGATGACCGACCGGCCCACCCCCGAACCCGACCAGCCACACGACCTCGTCGGCATCGGCATCGGCCCCTTCAACCTCTCCCTCGCCGCCCTCGCCCACGGCGTACCCCGCACCCCCCGGCACCCCCGGCAACTCGACGCCGCCTTCTACGAACAACGCCCCGCCTTCCACTGGCACCCCGGCCTCCTCATCGACGGCGCCAGCCTCCAAGTCCCCTTCCTCGCCGACCTCGTCACCCTCGCCGACCCCGCAAGCCCCTGGTCCTTCCTCAACTACCTACGCAGCCGCGACCGGCTCTTCCCCTTCTACTTCGCCGAGCGCTTCCACATCCAACGCGCCGAATACGACGCCTACTGCCGCTGGGTCAGCGACCAACTCCCCGGACTCCACTACGGCCACCAAGTCGACGCCGTCCGCTGGAACACCGAACGCGCCCTCTTCGAAGTCGACTTCACCCAACTCGACGCCGACGGCGAAGCCGAAGCACTCGGCCGCTCCTACACCCGCCACGTCGCCATCGGCGTCGGCACCGAACCCTTCATCCCCGAACCCCTCAAACCCCTCGCCGAAGCCCACTCCGTCCCCGTCATCCACTCCGCCGACTACCTCGACCACCGCGAACGCCTCCTCGAAGCCGAACACATCACCGTCATCGGCTCCGGCCAGTCGGGCGCCGAAATCTTCCTCGACCTCCTCCGCGCCCGCCCCGTCGGCGCCGAAAAGATCCACTGGCTCGCCCGCACCGCCGCCTTCGCCCCCATGGAGTACTCCAAACTCGGCCTCGAACACTTCACCCCCGACTACAGCCGCTACTTCCACGCCCTCCCCGAATCCGTACGCGACGAACTCGTCCCCCACCAATGGCAACTCCACAAAGGCATCGACGCCGACACCATCGCCGCCATCCACGACGAGCTCTACCGACGCACCCTCCACGGCGGCTGGCCCGACGCCACCCTCACCCCCGGCGTCTCCGTACGCACCGCAGGCCGCGTCGCCACCACCCGCGTCGAACTCCACCTCGAACACACCCAGCAAGGCACCCGCTCCCGCCTCACCACCGACGCCGTCGTCCTCGCCACCGGCTACCGCGAACGCCCCCTCGACGGCCTCCTCACCGGCCTCGACCCCTACATGCGCCGCGACGCCTCCGCACGCCCCCGCATCGACGACCACTTCCGCCTCGTCCTCGACCCCACCGTCACCGGCCACGTCTACGTACAGAACGCCGAACGCCACACCCACGGAGTCGGCGCCCCCGACCTCGGCCTCGCCGCCTGGCGCAGCGCCACCATCCTCAACAACCTCACCGGCACCAACCCCTACCCCCTCCCCGACCGCACCGCCTTCACCACCTTCGGCCTCACCCCCTCCAACCACCCCCGCATCCCCAACCAGAGCCCCGCCCTCACCCCACTCGTCCAGAGCAACTGACCAACGGCACACAAAAGCGGCCGCCCCCCAGCCCAACCCGGGGAACGGCCGCACACCGCCACACAGACGACCAACCGCCTAGAACACCGGCGAACCCTCCCGCGTCAGCCGCCACCCCACGGTCGCGAACTCCGCCGGATCCACCGACCCCTTCGCCTTCACCCAGTTGATGATCGTGTTACGGATCTCGTCCGAATCCGCCCACACCTGCTTCGCACCCGGCACATGCGGGAAGTTGCCCCCACCACTCGCCCGGTAGTTGTTCACCGCCAACACGAACTCCGCCGCCGGATCGACCGCCGCACCCTCGAACGTCAGATTCACGATCCGCGAACCCACCGGCTGCGCGATATCGATGTCGTACGCCACCCCCGACACCGCGTCGTAGTTGTAATCCGGAATACCGTCCGCGTTCGTCAGCTTCGACGTATCCACCGGAACACCCACGGCCGTCCGCATGTAATACCGCGCCGAGTACTCCAGGTAATCCTTCAACTGCGCGCCCGTCAGCAGCCGGGCCTCAAGCGTGTTCTCGAACGGATACAGCCCCGCCGCATCCTTGATCGTCACCTCGCCCGCCGGAATCCCCGCCGTACGCGAGAAACACGACGCCTGCGACAACACCGGCAACGCCGCGTACGCCCCGCCGGCCAGCCCCGCCCTCACCGTCTCCGCCTGCACCTGATTGATCAGATCGATGATCGGCTCATCCAGCCACGGCGCCCGCGCCGTCGACATCGCCACCACCGACGTACCGATCACCTGATTCACATAGGCAACCACCTTCGTGTGCTCGTCACCGAGCAGAGAAGTGATCTTCGGGTCCTCGGCCACCACGTTGGAGTTCAGCACCTCGGCGCCGACCTTCTCCACCGACCAACGGCCCTTCTCCCAGACCAGATCGAAGTCGAACAACGTCAGCCGCTGCCCCCACTTCAACGGCTCTGACAGCACGACCTGCTTCCCCGTCTCCGCGTTCGTCACGAAGTACTCGGGAATCTCCGAATGCGCGTGCCCCACCAGAATCGCGTCGATCCCCGGAACCTGCTCCGCCACCAGACCGGCCGCGTTCTCCACATACGGCAACTGGTCCCCGTACGACGACGTACCGCTCGAACCCGAGTGCGCCGACACGATCACCACATCCGCGCCCATCGACCGCAGCTTCGGAACCCAGTGGGCCGCCTGCTCCTCAAGACCCGGGAACACCATCTTCCCGCCCACATTCGCCTTGTCCCAGATCGCGATACCCGGATTCGTCAGCCCCAGCACCGCCACCCGCACATCACGCCCGTGCGGCGTACGCAGCCGCTTGATCACATACGGGGCGAACGCCGGCCGCAACGTCTTCGCGTCCAGCGCGTTCGCACCCAGCAGCGGGAAATCACACTGCTCCTCGAACTTCCGCAGCACCGGAATCCCGTAGTTGAACTCGTGGTTGCCGAGCGCCGCCGCGTCGTAGCCGATCGCGTTCATCGCCTGCGCCATCGGATGCACCGGACCACGCTTCGCCGTGATCGGGTCGATCTTCGCGTAGTAGTACGAGAGCTGTGTGCCCTGAATCGTGTCACCGGCGTCGATCAGCAGCGTGTTGTGGCGTCCCCGCTCCTCCCGGATCCGGTCGACGAGCGTGGAGATCTTCGCCAGACCCACATCGTTGTGGGCCTTGTCGTCGAACTCCTTGTCCGTGAAGTAGTCCCAGTTGAAGACGTTGCCGTGCAGGTCGGTCGTCCCCATCACGGTGAAGGAGTACCGCTTCGCCGGACGCCGGCTGCTCGCCGGCTCCACCGCCACGGCCTGCCCCGCGACAGCACCGCCCGCTATCGCCACACCCGCACCGGCAGCAGCCGATCGGCCCAGAAACGTCCTACGGTTCAACGGCATCCTTGACTCCTCGTTCAGTTGAGCAACGCGCGTAGATTCTGGCTCAGTAAGTACCCTCCGCAACACCCCGTGCAGGTTTCGATCTGATGACCACTGCACGCACACCCCGCACGGACCCCACCCACGCCACGCCGCAGCGAACACGTGACCGACCGGACACCCCGCCCCTACGGCTCGGACCCCGTACCGAACCCTTCGAACCGACCCCGCTCACACACCCCGCCCGCCCCTCGGGAAACGCTCATCAGAGCACCCCGCCGCACAATTCAACACTTGTCAATAACCCTTCACGCAAAGGTTGTTGAGGAGTCATGCAGAGCCAATTACCTACCCATAGGTAAGGTCTAGGCTCAAACCATGCGCCGAGCAAAAATCGTTTGTACCCTGGGACCCGCAACCGACACATACGACCAGATCAAGGCATTGGTCGAAGCCGGAATGGACATCGCCCGCTTCAACCTCAGCCACGGCACGTACGCGGAACACGAAGCGCGCTACCACCACGTACGCACCGCATCCGACGAAACCGGCCGCAGCGTCGGCATCCTCGCCGACCTTCAAGGCCCGAAGATCCGCCTGGGACGCTTCGCCGAAGGCCCCGTACTCCTTGAACGCGGCGACGACTTCACCATCACCGTCGAACCCATGGAAGGCGACCGCCACACCTGCGGAACCACCTACGACGGCCTCGCCGCCGACGTCACCGCAGGCGAACGCATCCTCGTCGACGACGGCCGCGTCACCCTCGAAGTCACCGAAGTCGACGGACCCCGCGTCCGCACCACCGTCATCGAAGGCGGCATGGTCTCCGACCACAAGGGACTCAACCTCCCCGGCGTCGCCGTCTCCGTCCCCGCCCTCTCCGAAAAGGACATCGACGACCTCCGCTGGGCCCTGCGCACCGGCGCCGACATCATCGCCCTCTCCTTCGTACGCAGCGGACGCGACATCGACGACGTCCACCGCATCATGAAGGAGGAGAACCGCCACCTCCCCGTCATCGCCAAGGTCGAAAAACCCCAGGCGGTCGAGAACATCGACGGCATCGTCGCCGCCTTCGACGGCATCATGGTCGCCCGCGGAGACCTCGGCGTCGAAATGCCCCTGGAACAGGTCCCGATCGTCCAGAAGCGCGCCATCAAACTCGCCAAGCGCAACGCCAAGCCGGTCATCGTCGCCACCCAGATGCTCGACTCGATGATCGACAACTCACGCCCCACCCGCGCCGAGGCCTCCGACGTCGCCAACGCGATCATCGACGGCACGGACGCCGTGATGCTCTCCGGCGAGACCAGCGTCGGCAAGTACCCCGTCGAAACCGTCCGCACGATGTCCCGCATCGTCGAAGCCGCCGAGGAGGACATCCTCGCCAAGGGCCTCCCGCCCCTCACCGACCGCAACAAGCCCCGCACCCAGGGCGGCGCCGTCGCCCGCGCGGCCGCAGAAATGGGCGACTTCCTCGGCGCGAAATTCCTGGTCGCCTTCACCCAGAGCGGCGACACGGTCAAGCGCCTCTCCCGCTACCGCTCCCCGATCCCCCTGCTCGCCTTCACCCCGGACCCGGCCACCCGCTCCCAGCTCACCCTCACCTGGGGCGTGGAAGCCTTCCTGGGCCCGCACGTCGACTCGACGGACGCGATGGTGGCCCAGGTCGACGAGGAACTCCTGCGCATCGGGCGTTGCCGGAAGGGTGACGTGGTGGTGATCACGGCAGGATCCCCGCCCGGGGTGGCCGGCTCGACGAACCTGGTCCGCGTCCACCACATCGGCGAGGACGACAGCCCGAAGTAGGAGCTCAGTATTTCGGCCCGACATGGGCGTCCATCAGCGACACGGACGCCCGTCGGGCGACGGAGATGTTGCGCGAGTTGGAGCGCTTCCACTCCACGCCGACCCGGTCCAGTGTGCCGGTGAACAGCCCCACGATGTCGTCGGACAGGTTGGTGAAGAAGTAGCGCGGGTACTCATAGCGGCGTTGCTTCCCGCCGATGAGCCGGGTGGTCCAGTTGATGACGCGGCAGCCGTCGGAGTGGATCAGTCCCCGGACGAACTCCCAGGGATGCGCATCGACGATCTTCTGTTGCCAGGGTTCGAGAGCGATCTTCCGCTCGTGCTTCTTGCCGGAGCCGTGCTGGGGGAAGAGGCACGGCCAGTGCTTGCTGAAACTCGTGACGTACTGACACCCCTGACTTCGTACCCTGCACACCTTGTTGGACGGTCGAACCTTCCCTACGGCGTCGGCGCAGGCGTCGATGAGACCAGGCCAGGCGTCGGCGCAAGCTATGCGCAGCGAGTACACGCCCCGCCGGGTGGCGCTGATGCAGCCGTCACCGAGGTACAGACCGAGTAAGTAGCTGTAGGCGACGGGATCTTGAGGCGCCACGGGTTTGTCGCAGCATCTGGGGCACGGCGTGGAGCGGTCGAGTGGAGCGATCCGGACCGACCATGAGCGGATCGCGGCACGGGATATGCCGGTCTGCTTACTTACCGAGTTCTGGCTGAAACCCTGATCGAGGAGGGCCAACGCGCTTGCGCGATTCGACGTCGTACATATTGCCGAGCCTGATCGGATCGACCGGTACGGAAGTGAAAACGGCACTGCAGTCACACGATCACGTGAATGCTTGCCGATTCCTTGCAACCTTCGAATCGAAGGAAAGTGCCCCAGGTGGGATTCGAACCCACACTGTCGGCTGTTTGAGAGCCGCCTCTCTAACCAGTTGGAGTACTGGGGCCTTAGAAAGGAAGGGCAACGAGTGCCCTGCGTAGTGACACCATACCGTAGCTAGGTAGGCTCATGGGGAGCCGTATGCCCTGAGCGAGGAGCCCCGTGACCACCCCCGAGTCGCCCCAGCCCGTAGACGCCGTCGACGACGACAAGTCGCACGTCCCGCCGCTGACGACCCGTGTCGTCATCGCCGAGGACGAGGCCCTCATCCGCCTCGACCTCAAAGAGATGCTGGAGGAGGAGGGCTACTCGGTCGTCGGCGAGGCCGGTGACGGGCAGCAGGCCGTCGAGCTCGCCCGGGAGCACAAGCCGGACCTCGTGATCCTCGATGTGAAGATGCCCGTCCTCGACGGGATCTCCGCCGCCGAGAAGATCACGGAGGAGTCCATCGCCCCCGTCCTCATGCTCACCGCGTTCTCGCAGCGCGACCTCGTCGAGCGTGCCCGGGACGCCGGTGCGATGGCGTACCTCGTGAAGCCGTTCAGCAAGAGCGACGTGGTGCCGGCCATCGAGATGGCGGTGTCGCGGTTCGCGGAGCTCAAGGCTCTGGAGGGCGAGGTCGCGGACCTCTCCCAGCGTCTGGAGACCCGGAAGCTGGTCGACCGGGCGAAGAGCATCCTGCAGACGGACTACGGCCTCTCCGAGCCCGCCGCGTTCCGTTGGATCCAGAAGACGTCGATGGACCGCCGGCTCTCCATGCAGCAGCTCGCCGAGGCGCTGATCGAGGACGCCGAGGAGAAGAAGAAGGCGGCCGAGTAGCCCGTACCGGATCCACGTACGAAGGAGGCCCGCACCCCCGGATCGATCGGGGTGCGGGCCTCCTTCGCGTACGCGTGCGGGGGTCAGTCCTCGCCGAGGTACGCCTTGCGGACCGACTCGTCGTGCAGGAGGTCCGACCCGGTGCCTGTGAGGACGATCTTGCCGACCTCCATGACGTGGCCATGGTCCGCGAGGGACAGGGCCGCCTGGGCGTTCTGCTCGACGAGCAGGATCGTGGTGCCCGACGCCTTGAGTTCGACGATGGTCTCCATGATCTTCTGCATCATGATCGGGGAGAGGCCCATGGAGGGCTCGTCGAGCATGAGCAGCTTGGGCTGGGACATGAGGGCGCGTCCCATGGCGAGCATCTGCTGCTCGCCGCCCGAGAGGGTGCCTGCGGCCTGCTTCCGGCGTTCCCCGAGGATGGGGAAGAGGTCGTAGGCGCGCTGGATGTCCTTCTCGATGCCTGCCTTGTCGGTGCGCAGGAACGCGCCGAGCTGGAGGTTCTCCGCGATGGTGAGGCGGGGGAAGATGTGGCGGCCCTCGGGGGAGTGGGCGAGGCCCAGTGCCACGATCTTGTGTGCGGGGATGCCCTGGAGGGGCTTCCCTTCGAAGAGGATCCGGCCGCCTGAGGGCTTGAGGAGCCCGGACAGGGTGCGCAGGGTGGTCGTCTTGCCGGCGCCGTTGGTGCCGATGAGGGTGACGACCTGGCCGGCTTCGACGCTGAAGGAGATGCCCTTTACGGCTTCGATCTTGCCGTAGGCGACCCTGAGGTCCTCGACCTCGAGCAGAGCGGTCACTGGTCTTCTCCTTCCGTGCTGGTGGTGCGCTGCGCTGTGTCCGCCTTGGCCGCCTTGTCGGTCTCGGCCGTGGCGTTCTCGGGCGCTTCGGCCTCCGGTGCGGGGTCGGCTTCGGGGGCCGGCTCCGTCGTGGTGGCTTCGGTTGTGTCCGCTTCGGCCGGGGTCTTCGCCGGCTCGGCGGGGGTGTCGGCCTCGAAGGGGGTGCCGAGGTAGGCGGCGACGACGCGTTCGTCGCCCTGGACGACCGAGGGGGTGCCTTCGACGAGCTTCTCGCCCTGGACGAGGCAGGCGACGCGGTCGCACAGGTTGAAGATGAAGCGCATGTCGTGCTCGATGACGAGTACGGCGATGCCCATGTCCCGGATGGCGAAGATGAGTTCTTCGGTGACGCGGGTTTCCTGCGGGTTCATGCCGGCGGTGGGCTCGTCCAGGAGGAGGAGGCCGGGGTCGCTGGCGAGCGCGCGGGCGATTTCGAGCTTGCGCTGGTCTCCGTAGGGGAGGTTGCGCGCCAGGTTGTCGGCCTTGTCCTGGAGGCCGATGAACTCGAGGAGTTCCATGGCGCGTGCGTGGGACGCTGCTTCGGCGCGCTTGAAGCCGGGGCCGCGTACGAGGGCGGACCAGAGCCCTTCCTTGGTCCTGGTGTGGCGTCCGACGAGCACGTTTTCCAGGACGGACATGTTGGCGAAGAGCCGGATGTTCTGGAAGGTGCGGGCGATGCCTGCCTGGGTGACGAGGTGGGGCTTGGGGGGCAGGACGGTGCCCTTGTAGCTGACCTTGCCCTCGGTGGGGACGTAGAGACCGGTGAGGCAGTTGAAGAAGGTGGTCTTGCCGGCGCCGTTGGGGCCGATGAGTCCGACGATTTCGCCTGCGGAGACGGTGAGGTCCACGGAGCGTACGGCGGTGAGGCCGCCGAAGCGCATGGTGACGCCGCTGGCGTCCAGCACCGGGGTGGTCTCGTTCGTGGTGGTGGTCGTCATGTCGTTCACGCCCCAGCCTTCACGGTGCCGACGCCGGATTCGGGCAACGTGCCCCCGGGTGTGTCGAGTTGGTCGGTCTCGTGGTATTCGAGCTGGGCGCGCCGGTTGGCGATGAGGCCTTCGGGGCGGAAGCGCATCAGCAGGATGAGGGCGAGGCCGAAGCCGAGGAGCTGGTAGTCCTGGAGGAACTGCAGCTTCGCGGGGATCATGTACAGGAGGGTGGCGCCGATCAGGGGTCCGCTGATGGTTCCCATGCCGCCGAGGATGACCGCGGCGAGGAGGAAGGCGGAGTTGGGCGGCACGGGGCCGGCGAAGACGTACATCTCCGGGACGACGGTGCTCTGTACGTGGGCCTGGACGGTGCCGGCGATGCCGGCGAGCGTGGCGCCGAGTGCGAAGGCGATGAGCTTGACGCGGAAGCCGTTGATGCCCATGGCGGTGGCGGCTGTCTCGTCTTCGCGGATGGCGACCCAGGCGCGGCCGATGCGGGAGCTGCCTGCGCGGCTGAAGACGAGGATCACGAAGATCATCGCGAGCAGCATGAGCAGGTAGTAGTTGGCGTAGGCGCCGAGTTCGAAGCCCAGGACGGTGTGGGAGTCGCCGAAGTCGTACCCGAAGAAGTTGAGGTCGGGGACGTTGGGGACGCCGTTGGGGCCGTTGGTGATCTGGGGTCCGGATACGCCGTCGAGGTTGCCGACGGTGATGCGGAAGATCTCGCCGAAGCCGAGGGTGACGATGGCGAGGTAGTCGCCGCGGAGGCGCAGGGTGGGCGCTCCGATGACGACGCCGAAGATCAGGGAGACGGCTGCGCCGGTGAGGACGGATGCCCAGAAGGGGAACTGGACGTCGAACGCGGAGGCGGTTGTTCCGGAGACGAGGGCGGCTGTGTAGGCGCCGACGCCGAGGAAGGCGACGTATCCGAGGTCGAGGAGTCCGGCGAGGCCGACGACGATGTTCAGTCCGAGTGCGACGGTCGCGAAGATGAGGATGTTGACCGCGATGAGGGTGAACTCGTCGGTGTTCTGGGTGAAGGGGAACGCTGCCGCCGCGACGAACGCGGCTGACAGGGCGATGGAGCGGTATTTGGTGGTGAGTGCCGACAGCCGTGCCATGAGCCCTGATTTGAACAGGGCGGTGACGGCGAAGCCGGCGACGATCATGTAGCCGGTGAAGAGTTCGGCGTACGCGGTGTCGATGCCGTAGGTGACGACGAAGAGGCCGATGCCGAAGGCGGCGACGATGATGAGGATCTCGGCCCAGGAGGGGAGGTCCTTGGGCCGGGTGGCCTTGCGGGTGTCGTCGGGGAGCAGGAAGGCCACGAGCGGGATGGCCGAGGCCACGGCTGCGACGAATCCGCCGGGTTCGAGGTTGACGATGCCGCCGAGTTCGACGGTGATGGCGATGACGGTGAACCAGGTGGTTCCGAAGGCGCCGAGTGCCAGGAGCTGGAGTGCTTTGGTGGTGCCCGTGGGGGCGAGCCAGCGCAGGCCGCGGATGTCGAGTGCGGCGAGTGCGTACAGGAGTACGAGGACTCCTGCGACGAGGCTGAGGACCTGGAGGCCGCCGGGGTAGCCGTAGACGGTGAGGTCGCCGGGGAATTCGTCGGTGTAGGTCCAGGACAGGAACGTGGCCGCGAGGGTGGCTGCGCCGCCGAGGGCGGTGAGCCGGCGCAGGCCGGTGGTCCGTGAGGCGGAGTCGGCCGGGGTGGCGGCCGTGATCTGGGTGGTGTCGGTTGTCATGGCTCTCACGCCCGATCCGCGACGCGCTCACCGAGCAGGCCTTGTGGCCTGACGAGGAGGACGACGATGAGAAGTACGAATGCCCATACGTTGGCCCAGGCGCCGCCGCCGAGCTGCTGCATGCCGGGGATCTCTTCGATGTACGCGATGGAGAGGGCTTCCGCGAGGCCGAGGACGACTCCGCCGACCATGGCTCCGTAGATGTTGCCGATGCCTCCGAGGACGGCGGCGGTGAACGCCTTGAGTCCGAGGATGAAGCCCATCTCGAAGTTGATCTGGCCCTTGTCGAGGCCGTAGGCGACTGCGGCGATGGCGGCGAACGCGGCTCCGATGGCGAAGGCCATCACGATGATGCGGTCGGTGTTGATGCCCATGAGCTTGGCCGTGTCGGGGTCCTGTGCGGTGGCCTGCATGGCACGGCCGCTGCGGCTCTTGGCGACGAAGAGGCCGAGGGCGAGCATGCACATGGGGGCGAGGACGAGGACGAAGGCGTCGGCTCGCTGGAGGTACAGGTTGTCGAAGAGCTTGAAGCTTTCCCCTTGGAATTCGGGGAAGCTGCGGGGCTTCTTCGCGTCGGGGTAGAAGCCCCAGATGAGCTGCTGGAGGACGATCGAGAGGCCGATCGCGGTGATGAGGGGGGCGAGCCGGGGGGCTGTTCGCAGGGGTCGGTAGGCGAAGCGTTCCGCGGCTGTGGCTACGGCGACGGAGGCGATTGCGCCGCCGACGATCATGAGGGGAATGGTCACCATCAGCGACGTTCCGGATGGGAGCGCGATGTAGGTGGTGAGGGCGCCGAAGCCCCCGATCATGAATATCTCGCCGTGGGCGAAATTGATGAGCTGGACGATGCCGTACACCATGGTGTACCCGATGGCTATGAGGCCATAGAGTGCGCCGAGGGCGAGGCCGTTGACCAGCTGTTGCGGCAGTTCGTTCACCGCAGTGCCTCCGATGAGCTTGTCGGATATGACACCGCGCGAGGGCGCTGTTTGCGCCCTCGCGCGGCTAAGTGCAGGTTGGGCTAGGGGTTGTGCCGGGGATCAGTCTTCGAACGTGGCGCTCTTGACGTCCTTCCAGGCACCGTTCTTGACCTCGTAGACGGTGAGCTGCTTGTTCGTGGTGTCACCGAACTCGTCGAAGGCGACCTTGCCGGTCACGCCGTCGAAGGAGACCTTGGACATGGCCTCGACGACCTTGGCGCGGGCGTCCTCGGGGAGCTTTCCGTCGTTCTCGGCGACGACGGCCTTGACGGCCTGGATGATGGCCCAGCCGGCGTCGTAGGAGTAACCGCCGTATGCGGCGAACGGGTCCTTGTAGCCCTCGGTCTTGTAGTCCGCGATGAACTTCTTCGCGGTCGGGAGCGCCTCGACCGGGTAGCCGATGGAGGTGGCCAGGTCGGTCTCGTTGGCCTCACCGGACGCGCTGATGAAGGCGGGGTCGTAGATGCCGTCGCCACCCATGGTGGGGATCTTCGCGCCGGTCTTCTTGATCTGGTCGGAGAGCAGGCCGCCCTCGGGGTACTGGCCGCCGAAGTAGACGGAGTCGGCGCCCGAGCTCTTCACCTTGTCGGCGGTGCTGGAGAAGTCGGTCTCCTTGACCGTGACGTGGTCGGTGCCGGCGATCTTGCCGCCGAGGCGCTTGAACTCCGCGGAGAAGATCGCGGCGAGGCCGGCGCCGTAGGTCTGCTTGTCGTCGACGACGTAGACCTTCTTCTTCTTCGCGTCGTTGAAGAGGTACTGGGCGGCGAACTTGCCCTGGACGACGTCGGTGGCGCAGGTGCGGAAGTAGGAGGCGAAGGGGCGCTTGAAGTCGCCCTTGCCCCAGTTGTCGCCCTGGCTGAGTGCCGGGTTGGTGTTGGCCGGGGAGACCTGCACCATCTTGGCCTTGTCGAAGTCACCCTGCATCGACTGGGCGACGCCGGAGTTCAGCGGGCCGACGGCTCCGATGACGTCCTTCATGCCGACGAGCTTGGCGGCGTTGGCCTTGCCGGAGGCGGGGACGGCCTGGTCGTCGAGGGCCTCGATCTTGAACTCGATGCCGGGGACTTCGTTGTTCTTGTTCGCGGTCTTGGCCGCGAGGTCCACGGAGTTCTTGATGCCCTGGCCGAGTGCGGAGAGGGAACCGGTCAGCGGGGCGTCGACTCCGATGACGACGGTGGTCTTGCTGTCACCGTCGCTGCTCTTCTTGTCGTCGTCGCGCGAGCCGCAGGCGGTGAGGGTGAGTGCTCCGGTGGTGAGCACTGCGGTGAGGATGATCAAAGAACGGTGTCGCACGAAAGGTCCTTTCCCTGGCGCGGCCTCCTCTGCATGAGGTGCCGTGGCTTCGCCGGGCCGTACTGGGTTGGTACTAGGCCGTGCAGTAGACACGCCCGGCGGCGCGGTGACTGGCCGTGACTCTATGGGCAGTGCCGGGGGTGCGGGATGGGCAGCGGCAGGATGTGACGCTCTTGTTATGCCCTTGAGGAAGGCTTGAGGTGACTGTGTGGACATGTGCGGCTTTATCGCTTGACGCAGAAGTGACCGCATGCTGAGAACGTGCAGCTCTGCTAAGGCGCTTGAAGTGATCTTGGTGCTGTCGCGCTCGGGGGGTGCCGAGGGGCGCGTTGCAGCTGCCCCCGCGCCCCGGGGGGCGGTCGCCGGGGCGGGCGCCTCATTGCGCGCACGTTACGCAGTGTTACATCGGGAGTAGGTGTACCCGGCCGCTGTCGTACGTGTGAGTGACGAGTTCCTCACGGAACGGGCGCTGTGGTCAAGGGAGTTGGAAGATTCTGCTGGTCAACGGCTCGGCGCCGGCGGGGATATGGGTCTGCCCGGCCGGAATGCGCGTTGCGTTCCGGGCCGGGCAGGCGGGTGTGTGCGGCTGTCGGTGACTATCCGGCGGCGGGGGCCGGGGCGTCTCGGAGCAGGCAGGTGAGGCGAGCGGTACAGACCCGCTTGTCCTGTTCGTCGGTGATGACGATCTCGTACGTGGCGGTGGTGCGGCCGCGGTGTACGGGGGTGGCGACGCCGGTCACGAGTCCGCTGCGCACGCCCCGGTGGTGGGTGCAGTTCAGGTCGACGCCGACCGCGAGCTTGGAGCTGCCGCCGTGGAGCATGGAGCCGATGGAGCCGAGGGTCTCGGCGAGTACGGCGGAGGCGCCGCCGTGGAGGAGTCCGTAGGGCTGGGTGTTGCCCTCGACGGGCATGGTGCCCACGACGCGGTCGGGGGAGGCCTCGACGACGGTGACGCCCATGCGCTCGCCGAGGTGTCCGGCGGAGAAGAGGGCGGGGAGGTCGATGCCGAGTGCGGCGTACTCGGCGATGATCTCCTGGGGGAACGTGGGTGTGGTGTGCTCGCCCATGGGGTCCGGCTCCGATCGTCTGCGCTGACTGATTGCTGTGTGCACTGTTCTTATCAGACCGCTGAGCGAACGCTTAGTGGGTGGCCGCCGCGAGACGGGTCACCGCGTGTTCTCGAAGCGCACGACGACCGACTTGCTGGCCGGGGTGTTGCTGGTGTCGGCGGTGGCGCCGAGCGGGACGAGCACGTTGGTCTCGGGGTAGTAGGCGGCGGCGCAGCCGCGTGCGGTCGGGTAGTGCACGACGCGGAAGCCGGGGGCGCGCCGTTCGACGCCGTCCTTCCACTCGCTGACGAGGTCGGTGTATCCGCCGTCGGTGAGGCCGAGGGCCTCGGCGTCGGCGGGGTTGACCATGACGATGCGGCGGCCGCCCTTGATGCCGCGGTAGCGGTCGTCGAGGCCGTAGATGGTGGTGTTGTACTGGTCGTGCGAGCGAAGGGTCTGCAACAGCAGCCTGCCTTCGGGGAGTTCGGGGTATTCGACGGGGGCCGCGGTGAAGTTGGCCCTGCCCGTTGCGGTGGGGAAGCGGCGTTCGTCGCGCGGTGCGTGGGGGAGTGTGAAGCCGCCGGGTACGGCGACGCGGGCGTTGAAGTCCTCGAAGCCGGGGACGACGCGGGAGATGCGGTCGCGGATCGTGCCGTAGTCCTTCTCGAACTCCTCCCAGTTCGTGGCGGATCCGGTGCCGAGGACGGCGCGTGCCAGCCGGGCGACGATGGCCGGTTCGGAGAGCAGGTGGGGGCTCGCGGGGGTGAGGTTGCCGCGGGAGGCGTGGACCATGCCCATGGAGTCCTCGACCGTCACGAACTGCTTGCCGCCGGCCTGGGTGTCCTTGTCGGTGCGCCCGAGGGTGGGAAGGATCAGGGCGCGGGTGCCGGTGACCGCGTGCGAGCGGTTGAGTTTGGTCGACACGTGCACGGTGAGGCGGGCGCGGCGCATGGCGGCTTCGGTGACGGTGGTGTCGGGTGTCGCGGCGACGAAGTTGCCGCCCATGGCGAAGAAGACCTTGGCGTCGCCGTCGCGCAGGGCCTGGATGGAGCGCACGACGTCGTAGCCGTGGTGGCGCGGCGAGGTGATGCCGAATTCCTTGTCGAGGGCGTCGAGGAAGGCGGTCGAGGGGCGTTCGAAGATGCCCATGGTGCGGTCGCCCTGGACGTTGGAGTGGCCGCGCACGGGGCACACGCCGGCGCCTGGGCGGCCGATGTTGCCGCGCAGCAGGAGGAAGTTGACCACTTCGCGGATGGTGGGCACCGAGTGTTTGTGCTGGGTGAGGCCCATGGCCCAGCAGACGATGGTGCGCTTCGAGGCGAGGACCATGGCGAGGGCCTCCTCGATCGCGGCGCGGTCGAGGCCGGTGGCCGTCAGGGTGCTCTCCCAGTCGGCGGTGCGGGCGGCCTGCGCGAACTCCTCGTACCCGTGGGTGTGTTCGCGTACGAAGGTCTCGTCGACGGCGCCTTCGGTCTCCAGGATCATCTTGTTGAGGAGGCGGAAGAGTGCCTGGTCGCCGCCGAGCCTGATCTGGAGGAACAGGTCGGTGAGGTTGGTGCCCTTGATCATGCCGAGGGGGGTCTGGGGGTTCTTGAACCGCTCCAGGCCGGCTTCGGGCAGCGGGTTCACCGAGATGATCTTCGCGCCGGCGGACTTGGCCTGCTCCAGGGCGGAGAGCATCCGGGGATGGTTCGTGCCCGGGTTCTGTCCGGCGACGATGATCAGGTCGGCGTGGTGGAGGTCCTCCAGGGAGACGCTGCCCTTGCCGATCCCGATCGTCTCGGTGAGTGCGGAGCCGGACGACTCGTGGCACATGTTCGAGCAGTCGGGAAGGTTGTTGGTGCCGAACTCGCGGGCGAAGAGCTGGAGCAGGAACGCGGCCTCGTTGCTGGTGCGGCCGGAGGTGTAGAAGAGGGCCTCGTCGGGGGAGGAGAGTGCCTTCAGCTCCTCGGCGATGACGGCGAAGGCCTTCTCCCAGGGGATGGCTTCGTACCGCTCGGCGCCTTCGGGCAGGTACATCGGCTGGGTGATGCGGCCCTGCTGCCCCAGCCAGTAGCCGCTGCGGGTGGCGAGGTCAGCGACCGGGTGCGCGGCGAAGAAGTCGGGGGTGACGCGGCGCAGTGTCGCCTCCTCGGCGACGGCCTTCGCGCCGTTCTCGCAGAATTCGGCGGTGTGGCGCTTGTCGCCCTCCGGCCAGGCGCAGCCGGGGCAGTCGAAGCCGTCCTTCTGGTTGACCTTGAGGAGCGTCCGCGCGGTGCGGCGCACGCCCATCTGCTGGTGGGCGGCGCGCAGGGTGTGTGCGACGGCGGGCAGTCCGGCCGCCGAGTGCTGGACCGCTTCGACCTGCGGCGCGTCCTGGACCGGGTCACCGGTCGGGGGCCTGGTGGCCATGATGCTCCCCTTTGAGCCTGCGCGGTTCTGCCGAGCCCGCACGGTGGTGCGTGTATGTGGTGTCCACGGGGTCCGTGCCCCGCGGGTGTTCCTGCTCACGATCCTGTCACGCGTCGGCGCCGGGGGCCTTCGCACGGTGGGGTGCGGCGCCGTGCCCGGTCCGGATTGTCAGTGGGCCGTGGCAGGATCGGGGGCGTGGCTGAGACGGCATCGAAGAAGACGGCAGACAACCGACCGCGCCTGCTCCTGATGGACGGGCACTCCCTGGCGTACCGGGCGTTCTTTGCGCTGCCCGCGGAGAATTTCACGACGGGGACGGGGCAGCCGACGAACGCCGTGTACGGCTTCGCGTCGATGCTGGCGAACACGCTGCGCGACGAGGCGCCCACGCACTTCGCGGTGGCGTTCGACGTGTCCCGCAAGACGTGGCGCTCGCAGGAGTTCCCGGAGTACAAGGCGAACCGCTCCAAGACCCCCGACGAGTTCAAGGGGCAGGTCGAGCTGATCGGTGAGCTCCTCGACGCGATGCATGCCGACCGGTTCGCGATCGACGGCTTCGAGGCCGACGACGTCATCGCGACGCTGGCGACGCAGGCGGAGGCGGCGGGCTTCGAGGTGCTGATCGTCACCGGCGACCGGGACTCCTTCCAGCTGATCACGGACAACGTGACGGTGCTGTACCCGACCAAGGGCGTCTCGGAGCTGACGCGCTTCACCCCGGCCAAGGTCGAGGAGAAGTACGGGCTCACGCCTCAGCAGTATCCGGACTTCGCGGCGCTGCGCGGTGACCCGTCGGACAACCTCCCCGGTATCCCGGGCGTGGGGGAGAAGACGGCCGCGAAGTGGATCAACCAGTTCGGTTCGTTCGACGACCTCGTGGCGCGCGCGGACGAGGTCAAGGGCAAGGCGGGCCAGAACTTCCGTGATCATCTCGACGCGGTGAAGATGAACCGCCGGCTGACCGAGATGGTCCGTGACGTGGCGCTGCCGAAGACGCCGCTCGACCTGGAGCGTGCTCCGTACGACCGCACGGCGGTCACCGGGGTGCTGGACGTCCTGGAGATCCGTAACCCGAGCCTGCGCGAGCGGCTGCTGGCCGTGGACCCGGGCGGCGTCGAGGACGAGAGTCCGGTCCCCGCGGCGGGTGTCGAGCTGGACGGCGCGGTGCTGGGCGCGGGCGAGGTGGCCCCCTGGCTGGAGGCCCACGGCGGTCAGACGCTCGGCGTCGCCTCGGTCGACACCTGGGCGCTGGGGACGGGCACGGTCACGGAGGTCGCGCTCGCCGCGGCCGACGGGGCGGCCGCCTGGATCGACCCGGCGCAGCTGGGCGAGGCCGACGAGCAGGCGTTCGCCGCCTGGCTCGCGGACCCGCTGCGGCCGAAGGTCCTGCACAACGCGAAGAGCGCGATGCGGGTCTTCCCGGACCAGGGCTGGCGGATCGAGGGCGTCGCGATGGACACCGCGCTCGCCGCGTACCTGGTCAAGCCGGGGCGTCGTTCCTTCGCGCTGGACGCGCTGGCCGTGGAGTACCTCGGCCGCGAGCTCGCCCCCGCGGCGGCGGGGGACGGGCAGCTGGCCTTCGGGGCGGACGACCAGGCCGAGGCCGACGCGCTGATGGCGCAGGCCCGCGCGATCCTCGACCTCGGTGACGCGTTCACGACGCGGCTGAAGGAGGTCGGCGCCCTTGAGCTGCTGCACGACATGGAGCTGCCCACCTCGATCCTCCTGGCCCGGCTGGAGCGGCACGGCATCGCCGCCGACCGCGCTCATCTGGAAGGCATGGAGCAGCAGTTCGCCGGTGCTGTGCAGCAGGCGGTGAAGGAGGCGCACGCCGCGGTGGGCCGCGAGTTCAACCTCGGTTCGCCCAAGCAGCTCCAGGAGGTCCTCTTCGGTGAGCTGGGCCTGCCGAAGACGAAGAAGACGAAGACCGGTTTCACGACGGACGCCGACGCCCTTGCCTGGCTCGCGGCGCAGACCGAGCACGAGCTGCCCGTCATCATGCTGCGCCACCGCGAGCAGGCGAAGCTCAGGGTCACGGTCGAGGGCCTCGTCAAGACGATCGCGGCGGACGGCCGCATCCACACGACGTTCAACCAGACGGTCGCGGCGACCGGCCGGCTCTCCTCCACCGACCCGAACCTGCAGAACATCCCGGTCCGTACGGACGAGGGCCGGGCGATCCGCCGCGGGTTCGTCGTCGGTGAGGGCTTCGAGTCGCTGATGACGGCCGACTACAGCCAGATCGAACTGCGGGTGATGGCCCACCTCTCGGAGGACGCGGGCCTGATCGAGGCGTTCACCTCCGGGGAGGACCTGCACACCACGGTCGCCTCGCAGGTGTTCGGTGTCGGCAAGTCGTCCGTCGACGCCGAGATGCGCCGCAAGATCAAGGCCATGTCGTACGGACTGGCCTACGGGCTCTCCGCGTTCGGTCTCTCCCAGCAGCTGAACATCGAGGCCGGTGAGGCACGCGGTCTGATGGACACCTACTTCGAGCGCTTCGGCGGAGTCCGTGACTATCTGCACCGTGTCGTGGAGGAGGCCAGGGCCACCGGTTACACGGAGACGGTCTTCGGCCGCCGCCGCTACCTCCCCGACCTCAACAGCGACAACCGCCAGCGTCGTGAGACGGCCGAGCGGATGGCGCTCAACGCCCCGATCCAGGGGACGGCCGCCGACATCGTCAAGGTCGCGATGCTGCACGTGGACCGGGCGCTGACCGAAGCGAAGCTGGAGTCGCGGATGCTGCTCCAGGTCCACGACGAAATCGTCCTGGAGATCGCCACGGGCGAGCGCGAGCGGGTCGAGGAGATCCTGCGCCACGAGATGTCGACGGCGGTGGAGCTGCGCGCCCCGCTGGACGTCTCCGTCGGCGTGGGTCCTGACTGGGAGTCCGCCGCGCACTGAGGCAGGAGACGAGACGGGTTGCGGCGCGCTCCCGGGGCGTGGCCCTGCGGGCCCGGTAGCCGGGACGCGCCGCACCGGTCACGTCCGGCCGGTTCAGCGGGTCCGGGAGGCGCAGTGCGGTCCCGGTCGATTCAGCGCCGTCCCGGGCGGGAGCGTTCCGTGGGGCCGGTGCTCGGCGCCCGCCCGGGGCCGGTCCCCGCTCCGGTGCGTCCGTCGCTCCGCAGCCGCATCCCCACCCCGTACAGCACGAGTCCGGCCGCAAGCCCGGCCCCGGCGCCGAAGCAGGCCGTCGGGATGATGTCCAGGGGCGTGGAGACCTGCCCGAAGTAGGCGTACCAGCGCGCGCAGCGGTGGATGACGCCGAGGAGCACGCAGAGGGCCAGCAGCCCGCACGCCCACCGGCGCTCGCGCCGGCCGAGCGCGGGGACGGAGTCCGGCACCGGGACCGTGCCGGTGCGCCGCAGTGCCGACACCGTGAACCAGACGATGCCCGTCAGCGCCACCGCCGAACTGCCGTACTGCACGAACTGGTAGGCGGGGAAGCCCGCCACGCTCGTGTTGAGGGCAGGGACGAGTTCCGTTCCCCACCGGTCGTGATGGGTGAACGCGTCCCAGCCGACATGGGTGGCAGCCCCGATGGCGGCGGAGAGTGCGAACCGGAGGGCCTCCGGCGGCCTCGGCCGGCCGGGCTCCCGCGACCGCCCCCGCAGGAACGCGTACACCTGCCCCTGCCGGCGGGTGGGCAGCAGCGCCACCAGCGGCTCACGCAGCAGCAGCCACAACGCCACCAGCATCGCGGCGATCAGGACGTCCACGGTGAACACGCCCCATACGGCGTGCGTCACTTGGCCGAATTCCATCGCCCCCGGGATCGCGGTGTCCGCGAAGTAGGTCATATCGGGTGCGAACGAACCGGCGACGAGGGCCGAGGCGATGAGCGGTCCACGTCCGCTCCCCGTCCTGCGGATCCCCGGCAGCACGGCGGCGGCATGGCTGAGCGTGAAGGGCATGGCGGCAAGTATGAGCGAGCCGTCGGGGCGCCCTGTACCGCGCTCGGGCCATGCCGTACAACTTGCTGGCGGGAACGTGAAAATACGGTAAGAACCGGTCAACGCACGGTGTCCGGGCGGCAGGAGTTGTCGTAGGGTCGCCTGAACTCTCGCGCTGGGGAGCGTGAGCAGCCGTCGATGGGGAGGGACCAGAACGTATGGCAGCGCAATTCGGCCGCCGACTGCGCAGGGGGGCCACCACCACAGCGGTGGCCGCGGCTGCTGTGGCAGCCCTCACCGCCTCGCAGGGTCCCGGCTCACCATCGGCCGACGGTGCCGGAGGCGGAGACCACAAGACAGCCGGTTCCTCGTCGTCCGGTGACGGCGCCGCCACGGGCAACTCGCCCTACTTCACGGACCTGCCGCCGCTCACCACGCCCGACAAGCCCGGTACGTCGGTGAATCTGCCGGTCACCGGCAGCGCCGAAGCGGGGATACCGGCCTCGATCCTGGCCGCGTACAAGAAGGCCGAGCAGTCCGTCGCCGGGAGCGACGCCGCCTGCCGCCTGCCGTGGCAGCTCCTCGCCGCGATCGGCAAGGTCGAGTCCGGCCAGGCCCGCGGCGGCCGTGTCGACGCGAACGGCACCACCTTCTCCCCGATCCTCGGACCGGCCCTGAACGGCCAGGGCTTCGCCCTGATCAAGGACACCGACGACGGAGCCTTCGACGGCGACGCCACTCACGACCGCGCGGTCGGCCCCATGCAGTTCATCCCCTCCACCTGGGCGACCTGGGGCCAGGACGGCAACAGTGACGGCCGTGAGGACCCCAACAACATCTACGACGCCGCACTCGCGGCCGGGCTCTACCTCTGCGCCGGTCCCCGCGACCTGTCGGTCGCCACGGACCTCGACCGGGCGGTACTGAGCTACAACCAGTCGCGCGAGTACCTGCGGACGGTGCGCTCCTGGTTCGACTACTACAAGCGCGGCACCCACGAGGTTCCCGACGGCACCGGAGTCCTGCCGGCCGGTCCCCGTGGCGGAAGTGGCGGAAGTGGCGGCAACGGTGGGGGCTCGGCGAGCCCTTCGCCCACGCCGCCCGCCTCCGGCGGTGGCGGGGGTACGTCTCCGGGCAAGACGCCGCCCGCGGCCGACGGTCCGGCCACCCCGTCACCGACGCCGCCCTCCACCACTCCGCCCACCACTCCGCCCCCCACCACCCCGCCGGTCACCCCCAGTCCCACGCCGCTTCCGCGGCTCGGCAGCCTGGAGAACGCCGGCACCGGCCCGCTGAGGGCCACGGCGGGCCAGGCGTTCGGCGAGCGGGTCAGCGTGCGGGCCAGGAGCACCCTCGGCGCTCCGCTCGCCAAGGCCTCCGTGACCTTCACCATCACCGGCGACACCGACACGCGCTTCTCCGGCGGGCTGACCGCCGTCACCCTGCGCACCGCGGCCGACGGCACGGTCACCTCACCGGTGCTGCAAGCGGGCGAGAAGACCGGCGAGTTCAAGGTGACGGCCGTCGCGGGCACCACAAACCCGCGCACGCTGACCTACGGCGCGACCGTCACCGCCCGCCAGGCCGACGCCATCGCCAGGACCGGGGACGCGGCCGTGACGGCCGCCGCCGGCGCCGTGTTCGAAGCCGTCCAGGTCAAGGCGACCTACAAGGGCGCGGCTGCCGCGGGCGTCGCGGTCACCGCCACGATGATCACCAGTGCCGAGCAGCCGGCCGCGAACGACAAGGGCCCGTACTTCGAGGGCGCGGACGGCGCTCCCGTACGCACCCTCACGGGGCTCACGACCGGTGCCGACGGCCTCCTGACGCTCCCGGCGATCCACGCCGACAGCACCCCGGGCACGTACACGCTGCGCCTCACCACCGAGGGCGGCGCCACGCTCGACATCGTGCTCACGGTGTCCTGACCGCAGCCCGTCCGGGCATCACGGCACCCAGCCGCCTCCGCGCCCTCACCGGGCGCGGGGGCGGTTCTGCTTGTGTCCCCTTCGCGCCCGCGTGTTCTCATCTCGCGCCTCTGTTGCTACGGTGCCCAACCCTGACGCCCCATCAGATCCGTACTCCCGGGAGGCCGAGCCATGCGTGCCCTCGTAGCCGCCGCCATCGGACTGGCCGCGGCCCTCGCGCTCGTTCTCACCGTCACCGCGATCGGAGCACCGCCCGGCGAGACCTCGCCCGAACCCCTGCTGACCACCGTCCCGGGCCCCAAGAAGTAGCGAGCCGCGGGCCGCGTCCGGGCTGCACACAGAGGGAGGACACCACCATGCGCCGCCGAGCCGGCCTCGTACTCCTGGCCTTCGCCGTCTTCTTCGCCGCCATGTCACCGCTGCTGCGCTGGTACGCCTTTCCGAGGCTGGCGAAGGTCCCGCCGAGCCAGTACCAGGAGATGGTCCTGGAGGCGAAGCCCGCCACCCTCCTCGACTACGCCACCCTCAGGTCCGAGGAGGTCGAGAAGGTCACCATCGTGCAGACCCTCAAGGGCAACGTGGAGGAGTCCGAGCGGATCGAGCGCAGCGCCGGACGCGATGTGGTCGTCTGGGACTCGCTCTCCTACATCGAGGGCCCCGACGGCAAGATGGTCTCCCAGATCCCCGAGCGCTACATCTTCGACGCCCACAGCCAGGCCCCCGTCCACGCGACCGGTGAAATGGTCGACGGAGATCCGGTCCGACGCGAGGGCATCGAGTACAAGTGGCCGTTCCTCACCGAGAAACGTGACTACGAGTACTTCGACGCCCAGAGCCGTACGACCTCGCCCATCCACTACAAGGGCACCCGCACGTTCCGCGGCATGGACGTCTACTACTTCGAGCAGACCATCCCGTGGACCCGGGTGCCGATGCCGAAGAAGATGCCCATCGAGGGCGTCACCGCGGCGCAGGTGGCCGAGACGGGCATGACCCGCTGGTACACCACCAAGCGGATGTTCTGGGTCGACCCGGTCACCGGAGCACCCGTCAACGGCGAGGAGATCCACCGCGAGGAGCTGCGCGACGCGAAGAAGATGGGCATGTCGCAGGACACCGTCACCGCGTTCGCCGGGCACGTGAAGATGCGCGAGGACTACATCGTGGACACCGTCGAGCTGGTGAAGTCCCAGCGCGTCCTGATCCTCCTGCTGACCTCGTACCTGCCCTGGGGCTTCCTGGTCCTGGCCGCCGGACTCCTGGCGCTCGCCCTCTGGCTCGAGGCCCGCTCCCGCCGCACCGGCGCACCCTCGCCGGGGCCGGAGGCTACTCCCGCCTGAGCCGCGCCGACGTGAAACGGGTCGCCTCGACCGTGGTCGGGTCCTCGGGCCACGGATGCTTCGGATACCGGCCGCGCAGCTCGGCCCGCACCGCCTTGTAGCCCTCGCGCCAGAACGACGCCAGATCCGCCGTCACCGCCGCCGGACGCCCGGCGGGGGACAGGAGGTGGACCAGTACGGGCACCCCGGCGACCCTGGGCGTCTCCCGCAGTCCGAACAGTTCCTGGAGCTTCACCGCGAGTACGGGCTGCGCCCCGCCGTACTCCACCCGGATACGGGACCCGCTCGGCACCTCGATGCGCTCGGGTGCCAGTACGTCGAGCCGGGCCGCCTCGCCCGTCGCCCACGGCAGCAGCCGCCGCACGGCCTGACCGGCATCGATCCGCGCCAGGTCCGAACGGCGCCGCGCCCGCGACAGCTCGGGTTCGAGCCACTCCTCGGTGCGGGCCAGCAGGGCCTCGTCCGCCACGTCGGGCCACGGCGCCCCCAGTTCCTGGTGCAGGAAGGCGAGCCGGGACCGCAGCTGCTCGCTGTCCCGGGTCCACCGCAGCAGCCCGGTCCCTTCGCGCCGCAGGCCCTCCACCAGCGCCCCGCGCACCAGCTCCGGCTTCGGCTGCTTCAGCGCGCGCACCGACAGCTCGACGGCCCCCAGCCGCTCCACGGAACGGGCCACGACATCGCCGTCCACCCAGCGGACCTCCTCGCCCGAGAACCGAAGGTGCCCGGCCGCCAGCCGTGCGGTGTCCTCGTCGACGACGGCCGCCAGCCGTACGCGGGCGGACGCCGAGTGCGCCGGCCGGTCCGCGACCGCGACCGCCAGCCAGGGCGCGCTGCGGAGCCGCGAACCCGCCCCGAGCTCCGCCCCCGTCCCCGACGCCATGAGGAACGCTCCCTCACCCCGCGCCCGCGCCACCCGCTCCGGGAATGCCAGGGCCGCGACCAGGCCGACCGCGGCGTCGTCGGATCCATGGCCCTCCCCCTTGGGTGACCCCAGGGAGGACGACAGCCGCCGCACCTCCTGCCGCCAGCGCGCCGCATAGCCGTCCTGTCCCCGCCGCGCGGTACGCAGCGCCGCCGCCAGGTCGTCCCCGTACTCCCGGGGCGGCTCCTCGCTCAGCAGCGCCACCACCTCGGCCGCCCGCCGCCCGCCCACCTCCGCCGCGCCGTCCAGCAGGGCCCGTGCCAGCCGGGGGTGCAGGCCCAGCCGGGACATGCGTACGCCCCGGTCCGTCACCCGCCCCGCGGCGTCCACGGCGCCCACCGCCGTCAGCACCTCCCGGGCCGCGCCCATCGCCCCGGCGGGCGGCGGATCGAGCAGCGCGAGCCCCGAGGCGTCCGGATCTCCCCAGCACGCCGCCTGCAACGCGAACGCCGCGAGGTCGGCGACCTTGATCTCCGGCGAAGGGAACCGCGCGAGCCGGCCGTCCTCCGCCTGCTCCCAGCACCGGTACACGGCGCCCGGGGCCTCGCGCCCGGCCCGCCCCGCCCGCTGCCGTCCCGCCGCCTGCGAGGCCCGTACGGTCGTCAGGGCGCTCAGGCCCCGCGCATGGTCCGTACGGGGCTCCCTGGCAAGGCCCGAGTCGACGACGACGCGTACCCCCGGCACCGTCAGCGACGACTCGGCGACGGATGTCGCCAGCACCACCCGCCGCACGCCGGACGAGCCGGCCAGCACCGCGTCCTGCACGGCGGCCGGAGCCCGCCCGTGCACCTGGAGCACCTCGGCGGCCACCCCGCCGAGCTGCCCGGCGACCCGCCCGATCTCCCCGACCCCGGGCAGGAAACACAGCACGTCCCCGTCCCGCTCCGCGAGCGCCCGGCGTACCACCGACGCGACATGCGTCAGCAGCGCCGGATCGACCCTCATCCCGTGCGGCGGCCTCACCGGCCGGGCGGGCGGCGCCCACACGACCTCGACCGGGTGCGACACGCCGTGGGCCTCCACGACCGGGGCGTCGCCCAGCAGCCGCGCCCAGCCCTGCGCGTCCGTCGTCGCCGACGCGGCCACGAGCCGCAGATCCGGGCGCAGCGCGGCCCGTACGTCGAGCAGGAACGCGGCGACCGTGTCCGCGTCAAGGTGCCGCTCGTGGCACTCGTCGATGATCACCACATCGGTCCCGGCGAGCTCCTGGTCGCGCTGGAGCCGCTGGAGGAGCACCCCCGTGGTGACGACCTCCACCACCGTGTCGCGCCCCACCACCCGCTCCCCGCGGACCGTGAACCCCACCCGGCCGCCCGGCTGCTCCCCGAGCAGCCAGGCCATCCGCCGTGCCGCCGCCCGTGCAGCGATCCGCCGGGGTTCCGCGACCACGACCCGCCGCGCCGGTCCCGGACCGGTCAGCCCGGCCAGGACCAGCGGGACGAGGGTCGTCTTGCCGGTGCCGGGCGGCGCGCAGAGCACGGCGACGCCCCGCTCGTCGAGGGCCCGCTCCAGGGCGGGCACGGCGGTGCGTACGGGCAGCTGGTCCAGCGCGTCGGTACGGATCACGCCCCCAGTCTCGTACGCCGCGCCTGCGGCCCGTACGCCCGGGAGGCACCGGCCGCCCCACGCGGCGGAGGCGTCAGTCCCGTTCGCAGACGAAGATCGCCGTCCCGGGGATGAGATTGCCGCGCAGCGGGGACCAGCCGCCCCACTCCTGGCTGTTCCACGCGGGCCACTCGGGCTCGACGAGATCGACCAGCCTGAAGCCTCCCGCCACCACGTCCCGGACCCGGTCCCCGAGCGTCCTGTGGTGCTCGACGTACACGGCGTTGCCCTCCTCGTCCTGTTCCACGTAGGGGACACGGTCGAAGTACGAGGCGGCGACCGACAGCCCCTCGGGGCCGGGCTCGTCGGGGAAGGCCCAGCGGATGGGGTGGGTCACCGAGAACACCCACCGGCCACCTGGCCGCAGCACCCTGTGCACCTCCCGGAACACCTGCACCGGATCGGCGACGAACGGCACCGCGCCGTACGCCGAGCACGCGAGGTCGAAGGACGCGTCCCGGAACGGCAGCTTCCCCGCGTCCGCCTCGACGAGGGGGAGGCCCTCGCCGATGCGCAGCGCGTGCTGGAGCTGGCGGTGGGAGAGGTCCAGGGCCACCGGGCGCGCGCCCTGCGCGGCCAGCCAGCGGGAGCACTGGGCGGCGCCGGCGCCGATCTCCAGGACGTCCAGGCCCTTCAGTGACCCGGCGGGGCCCAGCAGCGCCGCGTCGGCCTCGTCGAGTCCTTCCGGTCCCCAGACGAAGCGGTCGTCCCCCAGGAAGGCCCCGTGGTCGCTCTGGTACTCGTCCGCGTTCCGGTCCCACCAGCCGCGACTTGCCCGGCTGCTTTCCGATTCTCCGGCGTTCCGGCGGGTCGCTTCCGGTTCTGCCCCGTGGATCTCTTGGCTCATCGTGCCCGTCGTTGTAGTTTGCCTTCACCCGCCACGCGCGGGGGCGGTGCGTGCGACACATCGCCGTGGCCGATGTGGCCTCGCTGAACATGAGTTGTGCCGGAAATGGGCCGTTGTGCCCCGGGTGTGCGCCTTCGCGCATTGACCCTGTCCGGCTGCCCCCGTATGCTACAAGTTGCGCTGCGAGCCTGCGCGCCTCAGACCTAGCAGGCCGCGCTCGCGTCTGTTGTATGTCCCCTCGGTTGTCGAGGCGGCGCCCGCACAACGGGTTGGTCGCTTTCCAGGCTGTCCGGCTTCTGCAGAGGCGATACGGGCTTTCGGCGTAGCAGTACCTACGACTCACTGTCCGTACCGGAGCCCTTTCCCACATGACGAGCAGCACCGAGACCACCGCCACCACTCCGCAGGTTGCGGTCAACGACATCGGCGACGCGGACGCGTTCCTCGCGGCGATCGACGAGACGATCAAGTACTTCAACGACGGCGACATCGTTGACGGCGTCATCGTCAAGGTTGACCGGGACGAGGTTCTCCTCGACATCGGTTACAAGACCGAAGGCGTCATTCCGAGCCGCGAGCTCTCGATCAAGCACGACGTCGACCCGAACGAGGTCGTCAAGGTCGGCGACGAGATCGAGGCCCTGGTTCTCCAGAAGGAGGACAAGGAAGGCCGCCTGATCCTCTCGAAGAAGCGCGCTCAGTACGAGCGTGCCTGGGGCACCATCGAGAAGATCAAGGAAGAAGACGGGATCGTCACCGGTACCGTCATCGAGGTCGTCAAGGGTGGTCTCATCCTCGACATCGGCCTCCGTGGCTTCCTGCCGGCCTCCCTCGTCGAGATGCGTCGTGTCCGCGACCTCCAGCCCTACGTGGGCAAGGAGCTCGAGGCCAAGATCATCGAGCTGGACAAGAACCGCAACAACGTGGTCCTGTCCCGCCGCGCCTGGCTCGAGCAGACCCAGTCCGAGGTTCGCCAGACGTTCCTCACGACCCTGCAGAAGGGTCAGGTCCGCTCCGGCGTCGTCTCCTCGATCGTCAACTTCGGTGCCTTCGTGGACCTGGGTGGCGTCGACGGTCTCGTGCACGTCTCCGAGCTGTCCTGGAAGCACATCGACCACCCGTCCGAGGTTGTCGAGGTCGGCCAGGAAGTCACCGTCGAGGTCCTCGACGTGGACATGGACCGCGAGCGCGTGTCCCTGTCGCTCAAGGCGACGCAGGAAGACCCGTGGCAGCAGTTCGCCCGGACGCACCAGATCGGTCAGGTCGTCCCGGGTAAGGTCACGAAGCTCGTTCCGTTCGGTGCGTTCGTGCGCGTCGACGAGGGCATCGAGGGTCTGGTCCACATCTCCGAGCTGGCCGAGCGCCACGTGGAGATCCCGGAGCAGGTCGTCCAGGTCAACGACGAGATCTTCGTCAAGGTCATCGACATCGACCTCGAGCGTCGTCGCATCAGCCTCTCGCTGAAGCAGGCCAACGAGTCCTTCGGTGGCGACCCGGCCTCGGTCGAGTTCGACCCGACGCTGTACGGCATGGCCGCGTCGTACGACGACCAGGGCAACTACATCTACCCCGAGGGCTTCGACCCCGAGACCAACGACTGGCTCGAGGGCTTCGAGGCTCAGCGCGAGGTGTGGGAGACCCAGTACGCCGAGGCGCAGCAGCGCTTCGAGCAGCACCAGGCCCAGGTCATCAAGTCCCGCGAGGCCGACGAGGCCGCTGCTGCCGAGGGCGCTGCCGCCCCGGCCGGCAGCGCTCCGGCTGCCTCGGGCGGCACCGGTGGCGGCGGCTCGTACTCCTCGGAGTCCGATGACAACTCCGGCGCCCTGGCGTCGGACGAGGCACTGGCCGCGCTGCGCGAGAAGCTGGCGGGCGGCCAGAGCTGACGCTCTGACCCCGGTCGCTCATCGGCAGTAGCTGTAGAGCACTGAGTGAGGCCCGCTCCCTTCGGGGGGCGGGCCTCACTCATGTCTCCGGGCCTGCCAGGGATTACGGCGTGACGGTGATGTTCGTCAGCCCCTTGCCGCCGGTCACGGTGTTGCTGCCGTACACGGTGGTGCGGCAGCTCTCCGAGCTGTTGGTGACGTTGATGGCGAGCTGCTTGCCGCCGGTGGCGCCGGTGAGGTCGGAGACGTTGCCGCGGAAGACGGTGCCGCAGCCCCAGCCGCTCTGCTGGGTGTGTGTCTCGTAGCCGTTGTTGGTGGTGCGGGAGCCCTTGTTGCCCTCGACGAGGACGTCGTTGCCCTTCACGTCGACCCAGGAGTCGTCGAAGTTGGCTCCGGTCAGGCCGCTGCCGTCGAAGGTGTTTCCGATGATCCGGGCGCCGGTCGTGCCTTCCTTGATGTCGATGTTCTCGCCGCCCACCCCGGGGCCGATCACGTTGTTCAGGATCTGCGCCCGGTCGCTGCGGTCGGTGAGATCGCCGGCCGTGCCGACGTACACGCCCTCGCCCATGCCGCGGCCGTCGTGTCCGGTGTCGTAGACGCGGGAGTTCCTGAGAATCCCGTTCCGGCTGGACTTGCGGAAGTGGACGCCCTCCATGTCGAGGTCGTGCACGGTCACCGAGTCGATGACGACACTGTTCGCGGCGTCGGCCATGACGCCCTTCTGTCCGCCGGTGACGGTGACCCCGTGAACGGTCCAGAAGGACGCGCCGTTCAGGTGCAGCCCGTAGCCGCCGCCCGCCGTGAGCACGGCCCGGCTGGAGCCGGTGAGGGTGATCCGGGCGGTGGCCGTGCCCGGGGTGGTCGCCTTGAAGTTGCCGGTGTACGTGCCGTCGGCGAGCCGGATCGTGTCGCCCGGGGCGGCGGCGGCCAGTGCCGACTTGAGCTGGGCCGTCGTGCTCACGTCGATGACGGCGGCCTGCGCGGGGCCGGCGGAGGCCAGGGCGAGGCCGCCGGTCGCCAGAGACGTGGCGAGCAGTGCGATGAGTGAGGTGCGGGTTCGCATGTGGGGGTGCCTTCCCGTCGGAGAGCTGCGTCGTTCTCCTACATGAACATCGAGTGTGTGACTGAACGTGTTGCCCAGTGACGGTAGGGAGCGAGTGTGAGCATGTCAAGGTCTGGACCAATGCGTTTCTTGGGGGTGTGGTGGGCGGAGGGAGCCGCATGGGGCGGCGGGAAGCTGACGGGCCGTGATGTCGCCGCTCCGGGAAGCTGATTGCCGCGCTGCGTGGCCCTGTTCCGGGCTGACCGGCTGTGAAACGGGTACAGGCCTGGGAATGCCCGTGCCCCCGGAGGCGTTCTTCCGGAGGAATACGAGGAGGAGCGGTAACCGTGCCTGATCCGCAGAGTTTGTATGAATGGGAGCCGAAGGGCCTGGCCGTCGTCGACATGGCGCTCGCCCAGGAGTCGGCCGGCCTGGTCATGCTCTACCACTTCGACGGATACATCGACGCGGGTGAGACCGGCGAGCAGATTGTCGACGGCCTGCTCGAAACGCTGCCCCACCAGGTCGTGGCCCGCTTCGACCACGACCGGCTCGTCGACTACCGTGCCCGGCGCCCGCTGCTGACCTTCAAGCGCGACCGCTGGGAGTCCTTCGAGGCCCCGACCCTGGACGTCCGCGTCGTCCAGGACGCCACCGGAGCGCCCTTCCTCCTGCTGTCCGGACCCGAACCGGACACGGAGTGGGAGCGCTTCGCGGTCGCCGTTGAGCAGATCGTCGAGCGGCTCGGGGTGCGCCTCGCGGTCAACTTCCACGGCATCCCCATGGGCGTCCCGCACACCCGCCCGGTCGGCATCACCCCGCACGGCAACCGCACCGACCTGATGCCAGGCCACCGCAGCCCGTTCGACGAGGCGCAGGTGCCCGGCTCGGCGGAGGCTCTCGTCGAGTACCGCCTGATGGAGTCGGGGCACGACGTGCTGGGCGTCGCCGCCCACGTACCGCACTACGTGGCCCGTTCCGCCTACCCCGACGCCGCGCTCACCGCGCTGGAGGCGATCACCGGCGCGACCGGCCTGGTCCTGCCGAGCGTCGCGCACACGCTGCGTACGGAGGCACATCGCACACAGACCGAGATCGACCGGCAGATCGGGCAGGGCGACGAGGAACTCGTGACCCTCGTCGAGGGCCTTGAGCACCAGTACGACGCGGTCGCGGGCGCGGAGACCCGGGGGAATCTCGTGGCGGAGCCCGTCGATCTGCCCTCCGCGGAGGAGATCGGTCTCGAATTCGAGCGGTTCCTCGCGGAGCGCGAGGGCGACGTCTGACCGGGCCCCGACGGCCCGGCGGGCGCCGCGACCGTGCCTGCCGGACCTCGTGAGCCTGGCATGACCCGAACGAAAGGGCCTAGGCTGCCGTTCATGCTGAAAGTGGGCCTGACCGGCGGTATCGGAGCCGGCAAGAGCGAGGTGTCAAGGCTGCTCGTCGGCCTCGGCGCCGTGCTGATCGATGCCGACAGGATCGCACGCGAGGTCGTCGAGCCCGGGACTCCCGGGCTCGCGGCCGTCGTGGACGCCTTCGGGGCCGGGATCCTGGGCGCCGACGGCACCCTGGACCGGCCCGCACTCGGTGCGATCGTCTTCGCCGATCCCGGCCGGCTCGCCGCGCTCAACGCGATCGTCCACCCGCTGGTCGGCGCACGCTCCGCGGAGCTGGAGCGTGCCGCGGGCCCCGGCTCCGTCGTCGTCCACGACGTCCCGCTCCTCACCGAGAACGGCCTCGCGCCCCTCTACGACCTGGTCGTCGTCGTGGACGCCGGTCCGGAGACCCAGCTCGACCGGCTCGTACGGCTGCGCGGGATGACGGAGTCCGATGCGCGCGCGCGGATGGCGGCCCAGGCCACGCGTGAGCAGCGAAGGGCCGTCGCCGACCTGATCATCGACAACGACGGGCCGCTGGAGGCGCTGGAACCGCAGGTCCGCAAGGTCTGGTCCGAGCTGGTGGAGCGAGCGGCGGCCGGCTGATCCGCACCCGGCCGCGGGCCCGCCCGTACGGAATACCGTTTCCGGGCCGGACGTTGGAACCGGGCGAGTGAGGGGAAGGATGCCACCGTGCCCGAGAGGAACCCGGAAACCCATGTCATCGACTTCCGTGCTGCCGAGCATCTGCTGGCGGCACGCGATCCGCGGGGTGCCGTCAAGCTGCTCGACTCGGTGATAGCCGCCCATCCGGAGAACACGGCGGCGCGTCTGCTGCGGGCTCGCGCCTTCTTCGCCGCGGCGCAACTGCGCCCGGCCGAGCTGGAATTCGAGCTCGTGCTGGAGCGCGAGCCGGACAACGCCTTCGCGCACTTCGCGCTGGCCCGCACGTTCCAGCGGGCGGGGCGTCCTGAGCAGGCCACCCGTCACTTCCGGCTCGCCGCGGCGCTCGACCCGAATCCGGAGTACCTGAAGGCCGCCCGCTTCGACGATCGGGCCTGATCCCGTCCCTTCCCCGGTCCCGCCGAGGCCCGGGTCCGCGGCGCCGTTGCGCGTCGGGACTCAGCGGCGCGGTCTGCCGCCTCCGCCGTGATCCGGTTCGTAGGGCGGGATGTCGGGTCCGGGCTGGTAGTGCGGCCCCTGCCGGATGCGGTGGACGACTACGCATACATCCGTGAGGGTCAGCGCCACCAGGATGCCGCAGGCCACCGCCCATCCGACCCGGTCGGTCAGGGTGAACGCCACCAGGCCGAAAGTCGTCCACACCAGGCCGAACAGGGCCAGGGCCAGCCGCATCCGCAGCGGGCTGCGGGCGGTCGCGGGTTCGCTGCCGGTACGCATACGCATCGCCTCCCCTCCAGCATGGACCTCCCGCCCTTCGCGGAAAAGTGCGGCGACGCGGTGTGACCATCCGGGCCCGGCGCGTGCCGTCGGCCCCCTGTCCCCTGCCCCTGCCGCCCGGGAACGGGCGCCGTCCACGGCACGTTCGACCGGCATGAGCGGACAGCGGATACGTGAGGGGCACTCAGGGACGGGGCCCGGCGTCATCACCCCGGACGGCTGCGCGGTGCAGCTCTACTCCCGGCTGTCGGTCGGCGACGAACCTGATGTGATCGAGGCGGCCGTGCCCGCTGGGGCGAGCATCCTTGAACTGGGCTGCGGGGCGGGCCGGGTGACTCACGCGCTCGCCGCGCGCGGCTTCCGGGTGACAGCCGTCGACGAGTCACCGCAGATGCTGGAGTGCGTACAGGGCGTGCGCACCGTGCGCAGCCCTGCCGAGTCGCTCGATCTCGGCGGGGAGACCTTCGACGTGGTGATGCTCGCGTCGTTCCTGGTGCACACGAGCGACCACCGGGTCCGCGAGGGACTCCTGCGGACCTGCCGTAGGCACGTCAAGGACGGCGGGGTCGTCCTCGTCCAGCGGGAGGGTGCCGACTACGGCACGAACCTGCCTCGTGAGCGTGTGGACGTCGACGCGGGCTGCACCATACGGATCGTCTCGGCCGAACCGGTGGGGGACGGGGTGCGCTCGGTGCGCGCCGAGTACCACTTCGATGACGCGCTGTGGACACAGACGTTCCTCTCCCGTGAGCTCTCCGTCGAAGAGTTCGAGAACCATCTCGACGCGGCCGGTCTGATGGTGGACAGGTATCTCACCGATGACGGCGTATGGGTGCGCGCGCGTCCCAAGTAGCGCCCGAAAGAAGGGAATCGGTGGCCAGGAAGGCGATGAGTTCCGGGCCCCGGCCCGGTCTACCTCCTTGAAACGCCGCGGAAGCGCGGCACCCGGGCCTTCCGCCTCACACACCCCCGAGGAGACCTCTGTCATGTCCGCGACCACGCGTTCCACCGCTCCCGCCCAGACCGCCGCTCCCGCCCGGACCGCAGCCCCCGCCCGGCCGAAGCGCGGCCGCGGCGCCCTCGCGCTGTCCGGGGCCCGGTGGCTCCTCGCCTTCTTCTTCGCCTTCAGCGCGTCCGCCAAGCTCATGGCGCACGAGTCGGCGGTGGAGTCCTTCGGCCGGATGGGCTGGGGCGACGGCGCGATGTACACGATCGGCGGCCTGGAACTGGCGGGGGCCGTCGCCCTTCTGGTCCCGCTGCTCTCAGGAGTGGCCGCGATCGCGCTGGCGGCGCTGTCGGCGGGCGCCTCGATCGTGCAACTGACGCTCCTGGACCCGCCGCTCGCGGTCATGCCCGCCCTGCTCGTCTTCGTGTTCGCGCTGATCGCCCGCGACCGGCACGACCGGACGACCGGACTGCTCGCGCTTCTGAACAGGCGTGCGTGAGCGCTCCGCTTCGCGCCCCGGCCTCGGCGACCCGCGGCCGTTCCGGCCGGCGGTCATCGACGGGGCGGGGCGCCCTCTGTTGCGGTGGTGCGGGCGCTCAGTGGATGACGGTGTAGCTGCGCCAGGGGCCGGTGCGGGGCTCGGTGTTGTCGGTGAGCGTGGTCGCCAGGTACGTGGTGTCGTCACCGGAGCAGTCGCGGGTGCGGTGGAGCACGATGTCGACCAGGGTGCCGTTGTGGACCTCGTGGGCCCCCAGCGGCAGCCGGTGGCAGCCCTTCACGCTCGGACTGTTCACGGAGATCACGGCGTGCCGCGGGGTGGTGTAGATGACAGGCCCGACGGCGGTGCGTCCCAGGCCCGAACAGCCCGCGACGGTCAGGGTCAGGAGCGCTGTTCCGGCTGAGATGCCGAGACGGCGTCGGCGGTGGCGATCGGGCACGGTCACGGCCATGGGCGGGTCCTCGTCTGCTCGTCCGGCACTTCTTTACGTCGCGGAGACATGCTGGCGCTGGCCAGCCTGCCCGCTCCCCACCGGTCCGGCATCCGGTGTGCGGCCGGCCGGGCGACAGCCGCACGAACGGAGGTTCGGGCACTATCCGAATAGGGCATACCGTGGTAATAGGAGCATTTCTCGGGTCGGCTGTCAGGGGGCCGTGATGGTCCAGGAGCTAGTGATCGCAGCGGTGGGAGCAGGGGTGGCAGGCGTGGTCTACCTTGCCTCGGCCGCCCGGATCGTCAAGCAGTACGAGCGCGGGGTCGTGCTGCGCCTCGGCCGGCTCCGCCGGGAGGTGCGCCAGCCGGGCTTCACCATGATCGTTCCGGGGGTCGACCGGCTGCACAAGGTCAACATGCAGATCGTGACGATGCCCGTGCCGGCCCAGGACGGCATCACCAGGGACAACGTCACGGTCAGGGTCGACGCCGTCATCTACTTCAAGGTGGTCGACGCGGCGAGTGCCGTCATCCGGGTGGAGGACTACCGCTTCGCCGTCTCGCAGATGGCGCAGACGTCGCTGCGCTCGATCATCGGCAAGAGCGACCTGGACGACCTGCTGTCCAACCGCGAAAAGCTCAACGAGGGGCTGGAGCTGATGATCGACAGCCCCTCCGTGGGCTGGGGCGTCCAGATCGACCGGGTCGAGATCAAGGACGTGTCCCTGCCGGAGACGATGAAGCGCTCCATGGCCCGGCAGGCCGAGGCCGACCGCGAGCGTCGCGCGCGGGTCATCAACGCCGACGCCGAGCTTCAGGCGTCCAAGAAGCTCGCGGAGGCCGCCAAGGAGATGTCGGAGCAGCCGGCGGCGCTGCAGCTGCGACTGCTGCAGACCGTGGTCGCCGTCGCGGCGGAGAAGAACTCCACCCTCGTGCTGCCGTTCCCCGTGGAGCTCCTGCGGTTCCTGGAACGGGCCGCGCAGCAGCAGGAACCCGCCCCGGAGCGGCTCGGCGAGAAGCCGCAGCCCCCCGTGTGGCCCCAGCAGCCACCGGATGCCGCGGCGCCGGTGCCGACGCCTTCGGACACCGGGCAGCTCACCTCGCACTGATCGGAGCGCACCTGCCTGCTCCGAACCCTGCTCGGCCCGCTCCGGCCTGCGGTGATCCAGGCGTGGGGCCCGCTGTCAGACCGCCCGCCTAGACTCGCCGGTCATAGGGACGCAATCGCGTATCGAGGCGGAAGGGGGGGCGGCATCAGGGTGCGAAACGAACGGGATCGACAGAACCGGTGGGGCGTGCGCGGCGATCGGGACGAACAGGCCGTCGCCGTCGACCGTCTGCTGCGCCGACCCGCCGTGTTCCTTCCCGCGGCCCTGCCCAGGGACGGCCGGATCGCCTTCTGGGACCCGGAGGCGCCCGGTGAACCCGCTTCCGTCGACGGCCTGCCGTGCACCACGGCTGAGCTGACCGTCGTCCGGCGCCACGGCACGGACGGCGTCCGCAGGCATACGGTGCGGGCGGTGCTGCTGTCCGTCGCCGACGCCGTGCCCCTGCTCGTCCGGGCCCGGCACCTCGCCTCAGCCCACCCCGCCACCCGGTGCTGGGGCGCCGCCGCACTGCACGCGCTCAATCTGGTGGCGCGCGGCAGGCTCCTTCCCGGACTGACGGCCGACGACCACGACGCCTGGCGTGCCGGGCCGAGGGACGCGGAGGACGTGGCCCACCTCAGAGCCGTCGCCGCCGCCATGCCGTCCGAGGGCCACGCGGTTCCGCTGCCCGGCCCGACACCGCTCCGGGTCCCCGAGCCGGCCGCCCTCCTGAGCTCCTTCCTCGACGCGGTCGCCGACACCCTGCCCCGCACACCGGCCGCCGCGCACGCGATGGGGGCGCCCTTCGCCGCCCGCGAGGCGCAGCACCTGCCCGGCGCGCGCGCCTGGGCCGTCGAGGTGGCCGCCGGTCTGGACGCGGGGGTCAGGGTCTCGCTGCGCCTGGATCTTTCGGCGTACGAACTGTTCGACACGGCGGACACCTACGGCGCCGGCAGTGACCGGGAGGGGGACGACGGGAGCGACCGCGCGCCCGCCGCCCGCCATGCCGCCGCGGCCGTCACCCAGATCCACAGCCTGGCCGACCCGACGTACGTCATCGACGCGGCGGCCCTGTGGCACGACGGCGGAGGGGACGCGTTCGGCCCCCGGGCCAGGATCGACGCGGTGCTGGCACTGCGCCGGGCCGCTCGCGTGTGGTCGCCGCTGGAGCGGCTCCTCGACCAGCCGGTCCCCGATGTGCTCGCGCTCACCGAGGACGAGCTCTACGAGCTGCTGAGCGACGCGGGGGCGCGGCTCGCGGCTGCGGGCGTCACCGTCCACTGGCCGCGGGAGCTGGCGCGCTCGCTGACCGCCGCGGCCGTCGTCAGGACCGCTCCCGGTTCCGCCACCGACGGCACCTCGTTCTTCGACGCCGAGCAGCTGTTCTCGTTCAACTGGCAGGTGTCACTGGGCGACGAACCCCTCACCGAGGCCGAGATGGACACGCTGGCCGAGGCGCACCGGCCCGTGGTGCGACTGCGTGACCAATGGGTCGTGGTCGACCCCGCGCTCGTACGCAAGGCACGCAAACGGGAGCTGGGCCTGCTGGACCCGGTGGACGCCCTGGCCGTCGCCCTCACCGGCAGCGCGGAGGTCGACGGGGAGCAGGTCGAGGCCGTGCCGGTCGGCGCCCTCGCCGCGCTCCGCGCCCGTATCGTCTCCGACGACGCCACCGTCCCGCCGCCGCCCGGGCTCGACGCGACGCTGCGCGACTACCAGCTGCGCGGGCTCGCCTGGCTCGACCGGATGACCTCCCTCGGCCTGGGCGGCTGCCTCGCAGACGACATGGGACTGGGCAAGACGATCACCGTCATCGCCCTCCATCTGCACCGCGCCCATCCGGCGCCCACGCTGGTCATCTGTCCGGCCTCCCTCCTGGGCAACTGGCACCGGGAGATCAACCGCTTCGCGCCGGGGGTCCCCGTCCGCCGCTTCCACGGCACCGACCGGTCCCTCGCGGAGCCCGACGGCGGTTTCGTCCTCACGACGTACGGCACCATGCGCTCCAGCGCCGTCGAACTCGCCGAACAGACCTGGGGCCTCGTGGTCGCCGACGAGGCCCAGCACGTGAAGAACCCGCACTCCTCGACCGCCAAGGCGCTGCGCACCATCCCGGCCCCCGCCCGCGTCGCGCTCACCGGCACCCCCGTGGAGAACAACCTCTCGGAGCTCTGGGCCCTGCTCGACTGGACGACCCCCGGACTGCTCGGCCCGCTCAAGGCGTTCCGCGCCCGGCACGCGCGGATCGTCGAGAACACCGGGACGGCGGCCGGACTGGGCAACGAGGAAGCGGTCGAGCGGCTCTCCCGGCTGGTCCGCCCCTTCCTCCTGCGGCGCAAGAAGTCCGACCCCGGCATCGCCCCCGAACTGCCGCCCAAGACGGAGACCGACCACGCCGTCTTCCTCACCCGGGAACAGGTCACGCTCTACGAGGCCGCGGTCCGCGAGACGATGGCCCACATCGAGGCGTCGGAGGGCATCGCCCGCCGCGGACTGATCATGAAGCTGCTGTCCTCGCTCAAGCAGATCTGCAACCACCCCGCGCAGTACCTCAAGGAGGAGCCGACCAGGCTCACCGGCCGCTCGGGCAAACTCGCCCTGCTCGACGAACTCCTCGACACGATCCTGTCCGAGGACGGCTCGGTCCTGATCTTCACCCAGTACGTGACGATGGCCCGGCTCCTCTCCGCGCACCTCGCCGCCCGGGCCATCCCCTCACAGCTGCTGCACGGGGGCACGCCGGTGCCCGAGCGGGAGCGCATGGTGGACCGCTTCCAGTCGGCCGAGGTCCCCGTCTTCCTGCTCTCCCTCAAGGCCGCCGGCACCGGACTGAACCTCACCCGGGCCGCCCACGTCATCCACTACGACCGCTGGTGGAACCCGGCGGTCGAGGAACAGGCGACCGACCGTGCCTACCGCATCGGCCAGACCCAGCCGGTGCAGGTGCACCGGCTGATCGCCGAGGGCACGGTCGAGGACCGGATCGGTGAGCTGCTGGAGTCCAAGCGGGCCCTGGCGGACGCCGTCCTCGGGACCGGGGAGACGGCGCTCACCGAGCTCAGCGACCGCGACCTGGCCGATCTCGTCTCCCTCAGGAGGCCGGCATGAGCCCCCGCCCGGCCTCCCGCCCCGGCCGCTCGCCCGAGGTCCGCTCCGCGGCGGCGTCCCGGACCTCGGCGGCTCCCCGCTCCCGTCCGGGCCCCGACGACCTGCGGCGTACCTTCGAAGCGGTTCCGGCCCGCACCCGCGAGGACGAGGGGCCGTTCGCGGACAGCTGGTGGGGCCGCGCCTGGGTGGACGCCCTGGAGTCCCTCTCCATGGACGAGGGGCGGCTCGCCCGGGGCCGTACGTACGCGGACAGCGGTCACGTCGCCGCGATCACCGTGACGCCCGGCCGGGTCATCGCGTACGTGCACGGCAGCCGCCCCCGCCCCTACCGTGCTGAACTGCGCCTGCGCACCTTCTCGGACACGGATTGGGACACCTTCCTCGACGCCGTCGCCGCCCGGCCGGGACACCTCTCCGCGCTGCTCGACAAGGAGATGCCGCACTCCCTGGTCGAGACGGCGGGGGAGACCGGCATCCGGCTGCTGCCGACCGCGGGCGACCTCGACCCGGACTGCTCCTGTCCCGATCACGGCTGGCCCTGCAAGCACGTGGCGGCGCTCTGCTTCCAGACGGCCCGGCTGCTGGACACCGACCCGTTCGTCCTCCTGCTGATGCGCGGCAGAGGAGAGCGGGAACTGCTGGACGAGCTGGGCCGCCGCAACGCGGAGCACTCCGCCCGGGAACGCCCCGCCGCATCCGCGACCCCCTCGGTCCAGGCCCGGGATGCCGTGGCCGAGCGTTTCCTGCCCCCGCTGCCCGCGCCCCTCCCGGTCCCGACGCACCCCGGCCAGCCCCCCTCGTACCCCGACCTGCCCGGGGCGCGCGACCCGCTCTCGCTCGACCACCTCGCCACCGACGCGGCGGCCCGCGCCCACGCGCTGCTCACCACGGGCGCCGACCCGCTGGCCGGTCTCACCACCTGGCAGGACGCGGTCCGGCTCGCCGCCGCCCGCCCCACCGCCGGACTGACCGCGACCACCCGGGCCCTCTACCGCGAGCTGGCCTACGCGACGGGCCGCTCCACCACCGACCTGGCACGTGCCGTGGCCGCCTGGCGGCAGGGCGGCGCCGAGGGCCTGGCCGTCCTGGAGACTCCCTGGGACCCGCCGGCCGGCCCCTTCGACCGGGCCCGCCCCGCTCTCGCGGCGGCCGACTTCCCGCGCTTCCAGCCCTGGCGCAACCACCTCACCCACCCGCAGGGCACCCTCCAGCTGCGCTTCGGCCGCGACGGCCGCTGGTACGGCTACGAATCGGACGCCGGCGAGGACGACTGGTGGCCGCGCGCCGTCCCGGACAACGACCCGGTGGGCGCGCTCACCGCACTGCTCGGCGGCTGACCGCCCCTACTGGCGGTAGCCGCTCAGGAAGCGGCCGATCCGGCTGATCGCCGCGTCGAGGTCGTCGACGTGAGGGAGCGTCAGGATGCGGAAGTGGTCCGGGCGCGACCAGTTGAAGCCGGTGCCCTGCACCACCTGGATCTTCTCCCGCAGCAGCAGATCGAGGACGAACTTCTCGTCGTCGACGATGTTGTGCACCTTGGGGTCGATGCGGGGGAACGCGTAGAGCGCGCCCTTCGGCTTGACGCACGACACCCCGGGGATCTCGTTCAGCTTCTCCCATGCCCGGTTGCGCTGCTCGTACAGCCGCCCTCCCGGTACGACGAGCTCCCTGATCGACTGCCGGCCCCCGAGGGCGGCCTGGATGGCGTACTGCGCGGGCGCGTTGGGGCACAGCCGCATCGAAGCGAGCGTGGTCAGCCCCTCCAGGTAGTTGCGGGCGTGCTGCTGCGGACCGGACACCACCATCCAGCCCGAGCGGAAGCCGGCTACGCGGTACGTCTTCGAGAGTCCGCTGAACGTGAGGCAGACCAGGTCCGGGGCGAGGACCGCGACGCTGTGGTGCTCGGCGTCGTCGTAGAGGATCTGGTCGTAGATCTCGTCCGCGAACACCATCAGTCCGTGCCTGCGGGCCAGGTCGAGGATCCCTTCCAGGATCTCGCGCGGATAGACCGCGCCGGTCGGGTTGTTGGGATTGATGATCACCACGGCCCTGGTGCGGTCCGTGATCTTCGCCGCCATGTCGGCGAGGTCCGGGTTCCAGTCCGCGCCCTCGTCGCAGGTGTAGTGCACCGCCCTGCCGCCCGCGAGTGTGGTCACCGCCGTCCACAGCGGATAGTCGGGGCTGGGGATCAGGACCTCGTCCCCGTCCTCCAGCAGGGCCTGCACCGCCATGGAGATGAGCTCGGACACACCGTTGCCGAGGAAGATGTCGTCGACGCCGACCTCGGTCAGCCCCATCGCCTGGTAGCGCTGGGCCACGGCGCGCCGCGCCGACAGGATGCCCCGGGAGTCGGTGTAGCCGTGCGCCTGCGGGAGCATCCGGATCATGTCCTGGACGATCTCCTCGGGCGCCTCGAAGCCGAAGAGCGCCGGATTGCCCGTGTTCAGCCGGAGCACGCTGTGCCCCGCCTCCTCAAGGGCGTTGGCGTGCTCGATGACCGGGCCCCGGATCTCGTAACAGACCTCGTTGAGCTTGCTGGACTGCCGGAACTCCATGCGGTGCCTCCCCGACGCGATTGCGATACTTGGTTTTACCAAGTTCGAGCTTGGAAAGTCCAACAACATGTCTAGACTGCGTCTCATGCCACGTCAGCAACAGCAGGCGGCACGACCGGTCCGCCGCCGGAGTTACGACCAGTTCTGCGCCAACGCCCGTGCTCTCGACTCCGTCGGGGACCGGTGGACGCTGCTGATCGTCCGTGAACTCCTGGGAGGGCCGCGCCGGTACACGGATCTGCACGCCGATCTGCCCGGCGTCAGCACCGATGTCCTCGCCTCCCGGCTCAAGGACATGGAACACAACGGGCTGGCCGTGCGCCGCCGGCTGCCGCCGCCGGCGCCCGCTTCGGTGTACGAGCTGACCGAGCGCGGCCATGGCCTGCTGCCGGTGCTGGCGGCCCTCGCGGCGTGGGGGACGCACGCCCTGGACGAGCGCCGCCCGACCGACGCGGTGCGTGCCCACTGGTTCGCCCTCCCGCTGTTGCGCGCCCTGGACGGCCTGACCCACGAGGGCGTGGTGGAAGTGGCCCTAAACGAGGGGGACTTCCATGTGCGAGCCGGTGGGGGAGGAGCGGCTGCGGAGGTGTACGGCTTCGGTCCCGCGGAGCGTCCCGAGGTCCGTATCGCGCTCGACGCCGCGCTGTGCCTGGAGCTGGGGCGCGGCGATGTGACCCTCGCCGAGGCGGTCGGGGACGGACGGATCACCGTGTCCGGAGACGGCCCGCTCGCCGCCGAGATCCGGGGTGAATGAACGCGCACCGAAGCTTTCCCGCCACTCAACTCCCGCGTAGCGTAGCCATTTCGGCCACAACTGGAGAATGAGGCGTCACACATGCGGCAGCGTTCAGGCGTACGCAAGGCTCTGCTCGTCGGTGGATGCGTGGTTGCGCTCGGCTTCGTGCCGACGGCCGCGACCGCGACACCGGGCAGCGGGGTGAGTGGCACCGTCGTCGCCAAGGGCACCTCGGTGGGCAAGCTGAAGATCGCGAGCCCGAAGGGGCGGGCGGACGTGACCTTCCGGACGATCACGATCGAGCCGGGCGGCTCGACGGGCTGGCACACCCATGCCGGTCAGCTGATCGCCGTGGTGAAGTCGGGGACGCTGACCCGGACGCTCAGCGACTGTTCGGTGGAGGTCACGCCCGCGGGCACGTCCTTCGTCGAGCCGTCCGGATCCGGACACCGGCACATCGGGCGTAACGCCGGCAGCGAGCCGGTAGTGCTGTGGGTGACCTATCTGCTCCCCGAGGGCCGCGCGCTCTCCGACGACGCCGAGGCCGTGGACTGTGGATGAGATACGCCGGCCGCGCGGCGCCCGGGCGATGATGGAGGGGTGCGACTCGAACCGATCACCTGGGACCGGCTGGCCGAGGCCCTCGCCGTCCACGCCGACACGCTGAAGCCCTCCGACGGCGGCCCCTGGTTGAAGCTCGCCGTCGACGGCGCGCCTGCCGCACGCACGGGCGAGCTCGCCGAACGGACCGCCGAGGCGCTGCGGGGGCGTGGCCGTTCGGTGCTGACCATCCCCACCAGCGGCTTCCTGCGTCCGGCCAGTCTGCGGTACGAGTACGGCAAGGAGGACCCCGACTCCTTCCTCGACGGATGGTTCGACACCGGAGCACTGTGGCGCGAGGTGTTCGGGCCGTTGGAGGCGGGCGGCAGCGGAAGGGTGCTGCCCGACTTCTGGGATCCGGTGAAGGACCGGGCCACGAGGAGCACGTACCAGCTCCTGCCGGAGGGCGGGGTGGTCGTCGTGGACGGTCCGTTCCTGCTCGGGCACTGGTTCCCGTTCGACCTGAGCGTCCATGTGCGGCTCTCACCCGGTGCGCTGCGCCGTCGCACCGAGGAGGGTGAACGGTGGACCCTGCCCGCGTTCGCCCGGTACGAGGACGAGGTCGCGCCCGCCGATCGCGCGGACGCGGTGGTACGGGCCGACGACCCGCTCCACCCCGCCTGGTCCGGGCTGGACAGCCCTTAGCCAGAACCTCTCGTCCGGACCATGCCCGGCTCGCGGGATTCCTGATCCGGCCTGGTCCTGACTATGAGCCCCAGTCTTCCCTCAGGCGCTCGCTCGCGGCGGGCGGCCGTCCTGCGCGGGGCGCCCGCCGACCGTGGTGACGGCCTCGGCCCCCGCCCGGCAGCCCGCCGCGGCGGCTTCCACGGCGTCCGCTCCGGCGAGGCGCGCCGCGAGGAAGCCGCCGGTGAAGGCGTCCCCCGCGCCCGTCGAGTCGACCGGCTCCCGGACCGCCACGGGCGCGACGCGCGCGGTCACCGCTCCCGCGGCGGCCAGCAGGGCGCCCCGCTCGCCGAGGGTGACCGCGACGAGCGGCACGTGGCGGCTCAGCTTCGCCGCCGCGTCGGCGGGATCAGGCAGCCCGGTCAGCAGGCAGGCCTCGTCGGCGTTCGGCAGCAGCAGGTCCGCCCCCTCGACGATGTCCAGGAACCGGTCTACGCCGAGCCCGGCGAGGAACCCGGCGGACGCCGGATCCACGCTCACAGGGATGCCCCGCCGCCGCGCCTCACCCAGGGCCAGCAGGGCGGTGGCCCGGCTCGTCGGGGCGAAGAGGAGATAGCCGGAGAGGTGGAGGTGGCCGGCGCCGTCGAGCAGTGCCGGCGACCAGTCGGCGGGGGCGAGGCGCAGCACCGAGCCGCTGTCGGTGAGGAAGGTGCGCTCCGCGCTGCCGTCGACGAGCGCGACCACGGTGGCGGTCGCCACCTCCTCGTCCACCGCCAGTTCGGCCCGTACACCGGCGCGCAGCAGGATCTCCCGGTGCCAGGCCGCGGAGTCGGCGCCGGCCCGAGCCAGCAGACGGACCTCGCGGCACCCCGAACGCACGGCCCAGCAGGCGACGTTGGCCCCGGCCCCGCCGGGGAGCGTACGGATGCGCGCCGCCGTGTCGGTGCCGCGGACCGGCGGCGCACCGTGCCGCACCACCACATCCGTCACCACGTCCCCGACGACGAGCAGCCCGCACCCGCTCCGCGGACCGGTGCTGTTCACCGCGCCGCCGCTGCGGCGATTCGGGCGGCCAGCGTCACGTTCCCGCGTACCGCGGCCAGGTTGGCCTCCAGGGAGGCTCCCTCGGTGTGCCGCGTCAGATGGCCGAGCAGGAACGGCGTGACGGCCTGTCCCGTGATGCCGTGCTCCCGGCACGCGGCGAGAGCGTCGGCCAGCACCCGGTCGTGGAGGCCGGGATCCAACTGGTCTTCCTCCGGTACGGGGTTGGCGACGATCAGCGCCGCCTGCGGCCCGCCGAGCGCCTCCCGGGCCCGCATCACCTCGGCCACCTCCTCAGGGGTGCGCACCGTCCAGTCGACCGGCTCGCCCGAACTGCTGAGGTAGAAGCCGGGAAAGTGCGAGGTGCCGAAACCGAGCACGCCCACCCCGAGCGTCTCCAGGCGCTGGAGCGTGGCCGGAACGTCCAGGATCGACTTCACCCCGGCGCACACCACGGTGATGGCCGTGCGGGCGAGCAGCCGCAGATCCGCCGACTCGTCCTGGGTCTCGGTCCACTCCCGGTGTACGCCGCCGAGCCCCCCGGTCGCGAACACCCGCAGTCCGGCCCGGGCCGCCAGGAACGCCGTGGCGGACACCGTCGTCGCTCCGCTCGCGCCCGCCGCCAGCGCGGGCGCGAGGTCCCGGTGGCCGAGCTTCCGCATCGCCGGGTCGCCGGCGACCCGTTCCAACTGCGTCTTGTCCAGGCCGACACGGGCCCGGCCGTCCAGTACGGCGATCGTGGCGGGGACGGCGTCGGCCGACCGTACGAGCTCCTCCAGTTCCAGGGCGACCTGGAGGTTGCGGGGACGCGGCAGACCGTGCGCGATGATCGTCGATTCCAGGGCGACGACGGGGCGCCGGGCGGAGAGAGCGTCGCGGACCTCGACGGAGAGCGCCGGTTCGTACCGTCGGGCGCCGTCCTCGGGTGTGTGCTCCGGTGCGTTGTATGACATGCCCCCATCCCTGTCGCGCGCGGGGCGGCCGCAAACCACGGGAGGAGCGCACGCCTGCCCCTGCGGGCGGGTGGCCGCTGACCCCTCGCTAGGGTGACCGGCCATGACGACACTTGATCAAGGGCCCGCCTCCTTCGCCGTGCACATCCCGGACGCGGAACTCGAACCCGACCCGCTCGACCCGGCCCAGGTGGTCTCGGGGAACCCCGAGGTGAGCGGCAAGGTGCTCTGGGAGTCCGCCGACGGGAAGCAGGTCCGCGGAATCTGGCAGATCACGCCGGGCGTGGTCACCGACACCGAGGCCGACGAACTGTTCGTGGTGGTGAGCGGACGGGCGACGGTCGTGGTCGAGGGCGGCGAGACGCTGGAGATCGGACCCGGGGACGCCTGCGTGCTGCGGGAGGGCGACCGTACGACGTGGACCGTCCACGAGACCCTGCGCAAGGCCTACCACATCAGCCTCTGAGGGCTGAGGAGCTCAGGGCTTGTCGGTGACCGCGGCAGCGACTGTCGCGTCGGCGCGCGCGTCCGGGACCGCGCCGGGCGCGGCGGCCGGCCGGGTCAGCGCCCGCCGCAGGGCAAGCGCGGCCATCGGCAGCAGCAGACAGGCGCCGACCACGTTGAGCCAGCTGTAACTCCACTGGGAGACGATCACCCCGGCGACCGCGCCGCCGATGCCCGCCGCCGTGTTCATGGTCAGGTCCGACAGACCCTGCACGGCGGCCCGGGCGGCCTGCGGCACGGAGTCGGTGAGCAGCGCCGAACCGGCTACCAGCCCGGCCGACCAGCCGAGCCCGAGCACGAACAGTCCGGCCGCGGTCCGGCCGTGGCTGGGACCCGCGGTGCCGGCCAGCAGCGCGGCAAGGGACAGCAGGCCGACAGCCAGTCCGATGACGGAGAGCCGGCCGAACCGGTCGGCCAGCCAGCCCATGACGGGCGAGAACGCGTACATGCCCGCGATGTGTCCGCTGATCACCAGCCCGATCAGCTGGATGCCGGCCCCGTGATGACCGAGGTGGACCGGCGTCATCACCATGATCGAGACCATGGCGGTATGGGACACGGCCACGGTCACCAGTGCGAGCCTGGCCATCGGCGAGGCACGCACCGCGGCGACGCCGGCGCGCAGCGAGCGCTTCGCCGCGCTCTGGGTGCCGGCCGGGGCCAGGGCCCGTGCGGTGAGCAGGGGATCCGGGCGCAGCAGCACCGCTACGACGAGCCCCGTGAGCAGGAAGATGGCGGCCGCCCACACGAACGGGCCCGCCGTCTCGGGGATGGCGGTGTCCCGGAAGGCCCGGCCGGCCGGTGCCGCGATGTTGGGTCCGAGGACCGAGCCGATCGTGGTCGCCCAGATGACGGTGGAGATCGCCCGGCCGCGCCTGTCCGGCTCCGCCAGGTCGGCGGCGGCGAACCGGGCCTGAAGGTTGGCCGACGAGCCGGCGCCGAAGCCCGCCATGCCGATGAGCAGCAGCGGGAAGTTGTCCACGACGGTGGCGAGCACCACGAGACCCGCGCCGACCGCACCGATCAGGTAGGCGAGGACGAGGCCCGGGCGGCGGCCCCGGGAGGTCATCAGTGCGGCCAGCGGCAGCGACAGCAGAGCGGTGCCGGCCACCGAGGCGGTGGGAGCGAGACCGGACAGTGCCTCGGAACCGCTCACCTCCGTCGCCAGGACCGGGGCCAGGGCGATGCCGATGGGCACGCCGAGGCCGCCGAGTATCTGACTGGCGATGAGCACGGCGGACGTCCGGCGCTGCAGGGCAGGCAGATCGGCGACCGTGACAGGAGATGCGGAGAGAGCCTTCGTCACTGGCGCAGTGTGCCAGCTCGTACGCGGGTACGAAAACGAATTGCGCGACCCCGGCCTGAACCCCGCGACCCGGCCTGATCCCGCCTGCTTCCGCTTGATCGAGCACCGTCGAGCACCGTCCAGCCCCGTCGAGCCCGATGCGGGCGAGCCACCTAGAACAACGGCTGCGGCAGGACGCCTTCGAGCGCGAGCAGCTGCCGCTTGGTCTCCAGACCGCCGCCGAAGCCCCCGAGACCGCCGTCGCTCTCCACGACCCGGTGGCACGGCACCACCACCGGCAGCGGATTGGACCCCATGGCGGCCCCCACGGCCTGGGCGGCCCCCGGCTGTCCCACCCGTCGCGCCAGATCCCCGTATCCGACGACGGTCCCGTACGGCACACCGGAGGCGAGCTCCCGCAGCACCTCACGGTTGAATCCGGACGTCAGCGACCAGTCCAGGTCCAGCGTGAAGGCGCGCAGCTCACCCGCGAAGTACGCCGCGAACTGGCGTATCGGCTCGGCCAGCCGCACGGAACCGGGCGGCGCCTCCACGGGTGCCGAGCCGAGCCGGGCCCCCAGCTGACCGAGTGCCTTCTCCCGCACGGCGGGACGGGCATGGAAGATCACGCTCACGAGACCTGTGCCGGTCGCGACAAGCAGCAGTGGACCGATGTCGCTCGCGACAGCGGACCACTGCACGTCCTGCTCGGTGCTCCTCATGCGAACCACCGTACGGCCGGGCACCGACAACGCACGGTCCGTCCGGCGCTCCGCCCGCGGCCCCGTGCGTCAGCGGGTGGCGTCCCGCACCACGTCGGGGTAGTTGGTGATGATGCCGTCGACGCCGTAGCCGGCGACCTTGGCCGCGGTCGCCGCGTCGTTGACCGTCCAGGTGTTCACCTGGAGCGGCTTGCCGTGTGCGCCCTTCAACGCCTGCACGGCGGCCACGTAGCCGAGGCTGAGCGTGCCGTGGGCGGGGTTGATCTGGTCGGTGAACTCGGCGTAGGACGGCAGGTCTCCCACCGCGGGTGTGCCGAGGAATCCGGTGATCACGTCCGGGCTCTGCGCGTGGACCCGCTTCACGCTCTCCGCGCCGAAGCTCTGGATGATCAGCTTGTCCTGGACGTGCCGGTGGTTGAGCCAGCCCTGCTCGCGCAGGACCCGGAGGGTGTCCTTCTCGATGCCCGGATAGGTCTCCGGAGCCTTGATCTCCAGGAGCAGCTTCTGATCGTTGCGCTCGACCCGGCGCACGTACTGTTCGAGCGTCGGGACCCGGGCTCCCGCGTACCGCGCCCCGAACCAGCTGCCCGCGTCGAGCTTCCCGATCTCGGCGGCGGTGAAGTCCTTGACCGCCCAGGGTGCGCGGTCGGGGAAGACCTGCTCGGCGTCGGTGGTCCGCTTGAGGTTCGTGTCGTGCATGACGACCAGAACGCCGTCCCGGGTGCGCTGCACGTCGTTCTCGACCCAGTCGATGCCCAGATCGTCCGCCGCGTCCACGGCGGCCAGGGTGTTCTCCGGGGCGTACGCGGAAGCGCCCCGGTGCGCGAAGACGACCGGGGCGTCGTGCGTTCCGGCTGCTTGCGTCCTGGCTGTCTGCGCCCCGGGTGCCTGCGTCCCGGCGGCCTGCGTCTGGGAAGCGGTCAGCAGCAGAGCACTGCCGCCGAGCAGAGCGGCGGCAGTCGCCGAAGCGGTTACGGTGCGTACGGACACGGGTTCTCCTCGCGGTCAGAGATGCGGGCACAACGAGCGTGGCAGCCGATCACAAACGGAGAACAGGGCGGCGATGGCCACCACGTGAACGGAACCTTCGGTACCGGATCCCGGTCGGGATTCCGTGCCGATACCATGCGATTCCTATGTTTGCCTGCCGGGCCTCGCCCTTTGGGGCACCCCCGATTCCGGGCTTCCGCGAAGGGCTTACCAGCATGCAGGGCACAGTTGACGGATTCAGCTACGGCCTCGTGACCCCGCTCGTCGCCTTCGTCATGGCGTGCCTCGGCGCCGCCCTGGGGCTGCGCTGCACGACCCGGTCGCTGCGTGCCGAGCGTTCCTTCAAAGCCGGCTGGCTGGCGCTGGGGGCGACCTCCATAGGCTCCGGCATCTGGACGATGCACTTCGTCGCGATGATGGGTTTCACCGTCCGGGAGGCGCCGGTCGGCTATGACAAACCCATCACGTTCGCCAGCCTGGCCCTGGCGATCGTGATGGTCGGTATCGGCATCTTCATTGTCGGCTACCGCGGAGCGACCCGCATGGCACTGATCACCGGCGGCGTCATCATGGGCCTCGGTGTCGCGTCGATGCACTACCTCGGAATGGCCGGGATGCGGTTCCAGGGGCAGTTCGAGTACGACACGGTCACCGTGGCGCTCTCGGTCGTCATCGCCGTCGTCGCGGCGACGACGGCGCTCTGGGCGGCCGTGTCCATCCACGGCTTCCTGCCCAGCCTCGGCGCGAGTGTCGTGATGGGCGTCGCGGTGAGCGGTATGCACTACACCGGGATGGCCGCGCTCAGCGTGCATCTCCACCCGGCCGTCAAAACCGCGGCGGCCGCGGGCGGCGACACCCCGGCCTCGCTGCTCGTCCCGATGCTGGTCGGGCCCTGCTGCTTCCTGCTGCTCGCCGGCGTGGTCGTGATGTTCGACCCCCTGGTCGTCATGGGCACCCCGGAGCGGGCCGCGTACGCGCCGGGGCGCGCCGTCCACGGGGCGGGCCGGCAGTCCGTCATTCCCGCCCAGCGCGGCTACGCGCCCCACCGGACACCGGTGGAACGGGGTTCCCGGGTCCCGCGGAACCGGTGATCCCGCCCCGTTGTCAGTGGTGGGTCGTACGGTGGTTCCATGCGGCCCGTTTCGAAGATCGAACGTTCGGTGGCGCCTTTCGAGGTCGTCAGTCCCTACCAGCCCAGCGGCGACCAGCCCGCGGCCATCGCGGAGCTGGAGCGGCGCATCCGTGCAGGTGAGAAGGACGTCGTCCTGCTCGGCGCGACCGGCACCGGCAAGTCGGCGACCACCGCCTGGATGATCGAGAAGCTGCAGCGCCCGACCCTGGTGATGGCACCCAACAAGACGCTCGCGGCCCAGCTCGCCAACGAGTTCCGCGAGCTCCTGCCCAACAACGCCGTCGAGTACTTCGTCTCGTACTACGACTACTACCAGCCCGAGGCGTACGTACCGCAGTCGGACACCTACATCGAGAAGGACTCCTCGATCAACGAGGAGGTCGAGCGGCTGCGCCACTCCGCGACGAATTCGCTGCTCACCCGGCGTGACGTCATTGTGGTGGCGTCCGTCTCCTGCATCTACGGCCTCGGTACGCCCCAGGAGTACGTGGACCGCATGGTCCAGCTCAAGGTCGGCGACGAGATCGACCGCGACCAGTTGCTGCGCCGCTTCGTGGAGATCCAGTACACGCGCAACGACCTGGCGTTCACCCGGGGCACCTTCCGGGTGCGGGGCGACACCATCGAGATCTTCCCGGTGTACGAGGAGCTCGCCGTCCGCATCGAGATGTTCGGTGACGAGATCGAGGCGCTCTCCACCCTCCACCCGCTGACCGGCGAGGTCATCAGCGAGGACCAGTCCCTCCACGTCTTCCCCGCCAGCCACTACGTCGCGGGCGCCGAGCGCATGGAGAAGGCGGTCAGGGGCATCGAGCAGGAGCTCGGACAGCGCCTCGCCGAGCTGGAGAAGCAGGGCAAGATGCTGGAGGCCCAGCGGCTCCGGATGCGCACCACGTACGACATCGAGATGCTCCGCCAGATCGGCACCTGCTCCGGCGTCGAGAACTACTCGATGCACTTCGACGACCGCGCACCGGGCACCGCCCCCAACACCCTCCTCGACTACTTCCCCGAGGACTTCCTCCTGGTCCTGGACGAATCGCACGTCACCGTGCCGCAGATCGGCGCGATGTACGAGGGCGACGCCTCCCGCAAGCGCACTCTCGTGGACCACGGCTTCCGGCTGCCCTCCGCCCTCGACAACCGCCCGCTGAAGTGGGAGGAGTTCCTCGGCCGGATCGACCAGACCGTCTACCTCTCCGCCACCCCGGGGAAGTACGAGCTCTCGCGCGGCGACGGTTTCGTGGAGCAGATCATCCGCCCGACGGGCCTCATCGACCCGGAGATCGTCGTCAAGCCCACCGAGGGCCAGATCGACGACCTGGTGCACGAGATCCGCAAGCGCACCGAGCGGGACGAGCGGGTCCTGGTCACCACCCTCACCAAGAAGATGTCCGAGGACCTCACCGACTACTTCCTGGAACTCGGCATCCAGGTCCGCTATCTGCACAGCGACGTCGACACCCTGCGCCGCATCGAGCTGCTGCGCGAACTGCGCTCCGGTGAGTACGACGTCCTGGTCGGCATCAACCTCCTCCGTGAGGGGCTCGACCTGCCCGAGGTGTCGCTCGTGGCCATCCTCGACGCCGACAAGCAGGGCTTCCTGCGCTCCGGCACCTCGCTCATCCAGACCATCGGCCGCGCGGCGCGCAACGTGTCGGGGCAGGTCCATATGTACGCGGACAAGGTCACCCCGGCCATGGCGCAGGCCATCGACGAGACCAACCGCCGGCGCGAGAAGCAGATCGCCTACAACACCGAGCGCGGCATCGATCCGCAGCCGCTGCGCAAGAAGATCAACGACATCGTCGCGACCATCGCCCGCGAGGAGATCGACACCGAGCAGCTCCTCGGCTCCGGCTACCGCCAGACGAAGGGAGCCAAGGCGCCCGTCCCCACGCTCGGCGGCAAGGCGGCCAAGGGCGGCACGGTCGTCACGGACCGGCCCGCGACGGAACTCGCCGGGATCATCGAGGAGATGACGGACCGTATGCGGGCAGCCGCCGCGGATCTCCAGTTCGAGGTGGCCGCGCGGCTGCGCGACGAGGTGGGCGAACTGAAGAAGGAACTGCGGCAGATGAGGGAGGCGGGGCTCGCCTGACGGCAGAGCACCTGCTGTGTTGCAGGACCGACACAAAAGCCCCCCGGCCCTCCTGCGCTGTCAGTGCGACTGCGTAGGGTGCGGGACAACCGCACACACAGGTGGTTGCGGGAACACTCTGAGAGGGGACAGCGCGTGGTGGACGTATCCAAGGGCAATGCGCCCGGGGGCCCTGGCGTCAATCTGACCAAGGGGCAGGCCATCAGCCTGGAGAAGCGGGGCGGGGGAGCGCTCACCGCCGTGCGGATGGGGCTCGGCTGGCAGGCGGCTCCGCGCCGGGGCCTGTTCGGCTCCCGCACCCGGGAGATCGACCTGGACGCCTCGGCGGTGCTGTTCGCCGACAAGCAGCCCGTCGACGTCGTGTTCTTCCGCCACCTCGTCAGCGACGACGGCTCGGTCAAGCACACCGGTGACAACCTGGTCGGCGGAGCCGGTTCGGGCGGGGACGACGAGGCCATCCTCGTGGACCTGCAGCGGGTCCCGGTCCACATCGACCAGATCGTCTTCACGGTGAACTCCTTCACCGGCCAGACGTTCCAGGAGGTGCAGAACGCCTTCTGCCGCATCGTCGACGAGACCAACGGCCAGGAGCTCGCGCGCTACACGCTCGACGGCGGGGGGCAGTACACCGCCCAGATCATGGCGAAGGTGCACCGCGCGGGTAACGGGTGGCAGATGACCGCCCTCGGAAACCCGGCCAACGGCCGCACCTTCCAGGACCTGATGCCCTCCATCCTGCCGCACCTGTAGGCACGGCAGACCTGGCACGCATCGGTCCGAGCAGCTCCCGGAGGCACCCGCCGCCGGGAGCTGCACCGCATGGCGGCCGCGTTCCGCACCGCGCCAACCATCCACCGCGCCGCGACGACCGTCGCACCGCGGCATCCACCGCAGCACCGCACGTACGGCAACGACGCATCGTCGAGGGGACAGGGCAATGACGGCCGAGCTGGTCCGGGGGCAGAACCACACCTTGCCCCAGACCCGTCTGGAGATCCGGGTATCGGCGGGCTCACCCGTCGTGGCCGGTGCCACCCTCGGAGACGAACAGGGCACGGTGCACGGCGTCGAGTGGATCGCCCACCCCGGATCCCCGCAGCTGCCCGGCCTCGAAGTCTCCAAGCAGGCCGCCGCCGATCACCGGCTCGCCGTAGACCTCGACGCACTGCCCGGTTCGGTCCACCGGGTGACGGTGCTGCTGGCCCTGCCCGTCGGAGCGGGCGGCCCGGTGAGGTTCGGCGCGGTCGCCGCACCCTTCGTCGCCGTCACAGGCCTCGACGGCACCGAGATCGCCACCTTCACCCTCACCGGCCTGGACGCCGAATCAGCGGTCACCGCCCTCGAACTCTACCGACGCCAGGGCGTCTGGAAGGTCCGCGCCGTCGGACAGGGGTACGCGGACGGGCTCGCCGAGATGCTCGCCGACCAGGGGGTCGCCCAGGCGGCCGAGCTGGCCGCTTCGATCCAGGCCGCGGTCGCCCGGGGCCTCGCGCGTTCGGTGGCCCCGCCCCCGCCCCGCACACCCGACGGCGACCGGGTGCGCCATGGAGCGGGCCAGGCGAGCCCCGCACCGTCCTCGCTCGACCCGCAGCCCCCGGCATCACCCGCCCCGGCTGCCCCGGAACCGCTGCCCGGCCCATCGGCCGGGGGCCCCACCGCCGGGAGCCCCGCCCCCGCGTCACCGCCGGGCGGCCCCATCAACTACGCGCACCCCCGCCGGGCCACCGCACCCCCGCCGCCCCCGCCCGCGGCTCCGTCCGCGCCGCCGGGATCACCGGCCCCGCCGGTCGCGGGCGACGCCACCGGCTGGTCCATGGACGAGCGCCTCTACAACCAGATCTGGGGCATGTTCGAGGACCTGGCCCGTGCCACCGCGGCGTACCGCAGCGCGGTCGACTTCGCGGAGTCCCGCATGGACCAGGAGCTCGACCGCGCCCTGTCCGACCCGCGCAGCCGGATCGGCGGGGCGGGCGACCGGGCCCGTGAAGCGGCCCGAGCCAAGCGCGACGAGCTCACCTCCCGGGCCCGGGAAGCCCTCGACAGGGACCTCACCCAGCTCGCCGCCGAGGCAGCCGTCGTCGAACCCGCGCTTCCCGCCGCGTACGCGGGCTGGGCCAACCCCGTCTGGCACGCCTACCGGGTCCCGATGGAGATGCCGATGGCCCTGCGCATCGGCGACCTCCACCTGCCCGAGGCCACCGAACTGCGCATCCCCCTGCTCGTACGGCTGCCCCTGGAGCGCGGGATCTGGGTCGACAGCGGGCGTACCGCCTCGGAGGCGGCCGCGCTGATGGAGACGGACCAGCTGCGCCGTCTCGCGATGGAGACGGCCGTCACGCACGCGGCCCGGATGCTCGCCGTCTATCCCGCGGGCGAGTTCTCCGTGCACGTCATCGACCCGGCGGGCTCGGGTGCCGGAGCGCTCGCGCCCCTGGTCCGGTCCGGTGTCCTCGCGGGGCAGCCCGCCGCCGGGCCCGGGGGAGTCTCCTCGGTCCTCGCCCACCTGACGAGGCGCGTCGATCTCGTACAGATGGCGATCCGGGCAGGCGCCGCCGACTCGCTCCCGCCGGACCTGGACACCGGGGAGCAGCTGCTCATCGTCAACGACTTCCCGCACGGCTTCGACGACCGGGCCGTCACGCAGCTGCGCTACCTGGCGGACGAGGGCCCCTCGGTGGGCGTCCATCTGCTGATGGTGGCGGACCGGGAGGACGCCTCGGCGTACGGCCCGGTGCTCGACCCGCTCTGGCGTTCGCTTCTGCGGATCACTCCCGTCGCCGACGACCATCTGGCAGACCCCTGGGTCGGTCACGCGTGGACGTACGAACCCCTGGGACTGCCGGCCGGCAGCCGCGTGCTGGAGCAGGTGCTCGCCAGGGTCGCCGAGGCACGCCGAAACGGCGGTCGCTGACCTCAGGCGCCGGGAAACGGCCTCTCGTCATGCCTCTGACCTGGCCCCTAGGGACTTCTTTACCCTTTCCTTTACCTTCTCTTGGTGTTTCCTGTACTGTTTCTGGGACGGAGGGGAGTATTCCCATACGCGACGTTCCCGTCAGTACGGACTGTGACCGGTCCCGGGGCGTCGGTCGGCCGCGCATCCCGCGCGTTCCGGTGGAAGAGACCTCCGGCAGCGACGACGCTGATCAGTAGCCGTAGCGAACTGCCGGAGGCGCAGTGGACGTTTCATGGACCCTATGGGCACTGACCATTCTTGGTCTCAGTGCTTTGATCGCCGTCGACTTCTTCATCGGGCGCAAGCCTCATGACGTGTCGACCAAGGAAGCCGGAATCTGGACGATCGTCTGGATCGTGCTGGCCGTCCTCTTCGGGCTCGGCCTGCTCGTGGCCGGCGAGAGCCAGGCATCGGGCGAGTTCTTCGCCGGATTCATCACCGAGAAGTCGCTGAGCGTCGACAACCTCTTCGTCTTCGTCCTGATCATGGCGAAGTTCGCGGTTCCCTCGCACCTCCAGCAGCGCGTGCTGCTCATCGGTGTACTGATCGCACTCGTCCTGCGAGCGATCTTCATCGCCGCCGGGGCCGCGGTCATCGAGAACTTCTCGTGGGTGTTCTACATCTTCGGCGCGTTCCTCATCTACACCGCCTGGAAGCTCATCCAGGAGGCGCGGGCCGGTGAGGACGAAGAGGAGTTCGAGGAGAACCGGCTGCTCAAGTCCGTCGAGCGGCGCTTCGGTGTGGCCGACAGCTACCACGGCACCAAGCTCTTCATCGTGAAGAACGGCAAGCGCGTCCTGACCCCGCTGATGGTGGTCATGCTCGCCATCGGCACCACCGACGTGCTGTTCGCGCTGGACTCCATCCCGGCGATCTTCGGCCTGACCCAGGACCCGTACATCGTCTTCACCGCCAACGCCTTCGCCCTGATGGGTCTGCGTCAGCTGTACTTCCTCATCGGCGGTCTGCTGAAGAAGCTGGTCCACCTCAGCTACGGCCTGTCGGTGATCCTCGGCTTCATCGGCGTCAAGCTGGTGCTGCACGCGCTCCACGAGTCCGGGGTGCACGTCCCGGAGATCTCCATCCCGTTCTCGCTGACCTTCATCTGCGGCGTCCTGGTGGTCACCACGATCACCAGCCTGATCGCGAACAAGAAGCAGGAGGCGGCCGAGGCTGCCGAGGCGGGGCCGAAGGCGGCCGGGCCGACCGACGAGGAAAGCAAGAGCATCGACGCCTGAAACGGCTGACCCCGTGGCGTAGAGGAACAAGAGAATCAGAGCAACCGGCACCGGCCGGGGTGAGCGGAACGTTCCGCCCACCCCGGCCGGTGTGGTGTTCGGTGGCCGGGAACGCTCACCAGCCGCGCCGGCGCCACTCCGGCAGATGAGGCCGCTCGTCGCCCAACGTGGTGTCGTGCCCGTGCCCGGGGTAGACCCAGGTCTCGTCCGGGAGCGGCTCGAAGAACTTCGTCTCCACGTCGTGGAGCAGGGTCGCGAAGGCCTCGGGGTCCTTGCGCGTGTTGCCGACCCCGCCCGGGAAGAGGCAGTCCCCGGTGAACAGGTGCGGTGCCCCGTGCGGGTCGTCGTAGACCAGGGCGATGGAGCCCGGGGTGTGTCCGGCGATGTGGCGCGCGGTCAGCTCGACCCGGCCCACCCGGATGATGTCGTTGTCCTCGACAAGCACGTCGGTCGGGACCGGGATGCCCTCGGCGTCGTACCGCCCGGCGTACGTACGGGCTCCGGTGGCGGCCACGACCTCGGCCAGCGCCTGCCAGTGGTCGGCGTGCCGGTGCGTGGTGACGACGGACGCGATGCCGTCGTCACCGATCAGCCGCAGCAGGGTTCCGGCCTCCGTGGGCGCGTCGATGAGGAGCTGCTCGCCTGTGGCCCGGCAGCGCAGCAGATAGGCGTTGTTGTCCATCTGCCCGACCGCGACCTTGGAGATCATCAGATCGGTCAGTTCGTGCACGTCCGCAGGTCCGCCGACCCTGACTGCTCCGCTGTACGTCATACGACTCAGCCTATAGCGGAGGCAGTACGGGAAGGGGGCCTCCCTCCACGGTCAGCGCGGAGCCGTCGCGGCGCCCGCAGAGCCAGCCGAGAACCTCGGGGGCCGTCCCGCGGACCGTGACGGGGCCGCCGTCGGCGCCGCCGCCCGTGGTCCACGTCCGGCCGTCGCCGACCACTGTCGTCGCGACGACGTCGGGGTGCCCGGTGAACCGCTTCGCCAGGAAGTCGTTCTCCCGGGCCACGAAGTCCTCCGGCAGGTCCTCCAGCTCATAGCCGATCCCCAGATCGACGTGGTGCAGTTCGACCTCGATGAGCCGGCGGAAGGGGACACGGGAGGCCGTGTCCGTCACACCGTTGCGCAGGGTGACGGTGCGTGCCCAGTCGGCCGTGCCGGCCGCCGCCTGCAGGAATCCGGCGGCGCTCCCGCGGAGGTCGGCCAGCTGCTCGTCGAGCGGCCGGGGGGCGTCGCGGGCGATGTCCCGGTCCCGGGTTTCGCTGCTCGCGTACATCGGACGCCCTTGGAGAACATTTGCGAGGGCGTCGGCGTTACGTGAGAGGTGGGCCAGTACATGGCCCCGGCTCCACCCCGGAAGCCGTGACGGCTCGGCGAGCGAAACGTTGTCCAATTTGCCCGTCGCGTTGAGCAGTCGATCGGTTGCCTCGCGTACAGCGCCCAGGTCGCGCACATGATCAATCATGACGCCGAGCCTAGCTCCGCCACTCGATCGGGTGAAGGAGTCGGAGCACGGCCGTAAATCGAATGTGCGTGCTATACGCTCGGAGTTGAAAGCCTTCTCCATCGCTGTGGCGCCCCCCATACCCTGGGACAGGGGCTCAGTTCCCCCGCTTCTCTCAAGAAAGGTGCGGACCGGCGTGGCCGACCGTCTCATCGTCCGTGGCGCGCGCGAGCACAACCTCAAGAACGTCTCGCTCGACCTCCCCCGCGATTCCCTCATCGTCTTCACCGGGCTCTCCGGGTCGGGCAAGTCGTCCCTCGCGTTCGACACGATCTTCGCCGAGGGCCAGCGACGCTACGTGGAGTCGCTCTCCTCGTACGCCCGGCAGTTCCTCGGCCAGATGGACAAGCCGGACGTCGACTTCATCGAAGGCCTCTCGCCCGCGGTCTCCATCGACCAGAAGTCGACCTCGCGCAACCCGCGCTCCACGGTCGGCACCATCACGGAGGTCTACGACTACCTCCGGCTGCTGTTCGCCCGGATCGGCAAGCCGCACTGCCCGGAGTGCCGGCGTCCCATCTCGCGTCAGTCGCCGCAGGCCATCGTCGACAAGGTGCTGGGCCTGCCCGAGGGCAGCCGCTTCCAGGTGCTGTCGCCGCTGGTCCGTGAGCGCAAGGGCGAGTTCGTCGATCTCTTCTCCGACCTGCAGACCAAGGGCTACAGCCGGGCGAGGGTCGACGGGCAGACCATCCAGCTCTCCGAGCCGCCCACGCTGAAGAAGCAGGAGAAGCACACCATCGAGGTGGTCATCGACCGCCTCACGGTCAAGGACAGCGCCAAGCGCCGTCTGACCGACTCGGTGGAGACCGCGCTCGGCCTCTCCGGCGGCATGGTCGTGCTCGACTTCGTCGACCTTCCGGAGGACGACCCCGAGCGTGAGCGGATGTTCTCCGAGCACCTCTACTGCCCGTACGACGACCTCTCCTTCGAGGAGCTGGAGCCCCGCTCCTTCTCCTTCAACTCGCCCTTCGGCGCCTGCCCCGACTGCACGGGCATCGGTACGCGCATGGAGGTCGACCCGGAGCTGATCGTCCCGGACGAGGACAAGTCCCTCGACGAGGGCGCGATCCACCCCTGGTCGCACGGGCACACCAAGGAGTACTTCGGGCGGCAGATCGGCGCACTGGCCGAAGCCCTCGGATTCCGTACGGACATCCCCTGGGCCGGACTGCCCCAGCGCGCCAAGAAGGCCCTGCTCTTCGGTCACAAGATCCAGACCGAGGTGCGTTACCGCAACCGGTACGGGCGCGAGCGCGCCTACACCACGCCCTCCTTCGAGGGCGCGGTGCAGTTCGTCAAGCGCCGTCACTCCGAGGCCGAGAGCGACTCGAGCCGGGAGCGCTTCGAGGGGTACATGCGCGAGGTGCCCTGCCCGACCTGTGAGGGCACCCGCCTCAAGCCGCTGGTCCTCGCGGTGACGGTGATGGAGAGGTCCATCGCCGAGGTCGCCGCGATGTCGATCAGTGAGTGCGCCGACTTCCTCGGCCGCCTGAAGCTGAACGCCCGCGACAAGAAGATCGCCGAGCGGGTGCTCAAGGAGGTCAACGAGCGGCTGAAGTTCCTGGTGGACGTCGGCCTGGACTACCTCTCCCTGAACCGCGCCGCGGGCACCCTGTCCGGCGGCGAGGCCCAGCGGATCCGGCTGGCCACCCAGATCGGCTCCGGCCTCGTGGGCGTCCTGTACGTACTGGACGAGCCGTCCATCGGACTGCACCAGCGGGACAACCACCGGCTGATCGAGACCCTGGTCAGGCTCCGCGACATGGGCAACACGCTCATCGTCGTCGAGCACGACGAGGACACCATCAAGGTCGCCGACTGGGTCGTCGACATCGGCCCCGGCGCCGGTGAGCACGGCGGAGAGGTCGTCCACTCGGGCTCGCTCAAGGACCTGCTGGCCAACAAGGAGTCGATCACCGGCCAGTACCTGGCGGGCAAGCGCGCCATCCCGCTGCCCGACATCCGGCGCCCGGCCGACCCGACGCGACAGCTCACCGTGCACGGCGCCCGTGAGAACAACCTCCAGGACATCGACGTCTCCTTCCCGCTCGGTGTGCTCACCGCGGTCACCGGTGTCTCCGGATCGGGAAAGTCGACCCTGGTCAACGACATCCTCTACACCCACCTGGCCCGCGAGCTGAACGGCGCCAAGTCGGTGCCCGGCAGGCACACCCGCGTCGAGGGCGACGACCTCGTCGACAAGGTGGTGCACGTCGACCAGTCGCCGATCGGCCGTACGCCGCGGTCCAACCCGGCCACGTACACCGGAGTCTTCGACCACGTCCGCCGGCTCTTCGCCGAGACGATGGAGGCGAAGGTGCGCGGCTATCTGCCGGGCCGCTTCTCCTTCAACGTCAAGGGCGGCCGCTGCGAGAACTGCTCCGGTGACGGCACCATCAAGATCGAGATGAACTTCCTGCCCGACGTGTACGTCCCGTGCGAGGTCTGCCACGGAGCGCGATACAACCGGGAGACCCTGGAAGTCCACTACAAGGGCAAGTCCATCGCCGAGGTGCTGGACATGCCGATCGAGGAGGGGCTCGAGTTCTTCGAGGCCGTCCCGACGATCGCCCGCCATCTGCGCACCCTCAACGAGGTGGGCCTCGGTTACGTCAGGCTGGGACAGTCCGCTCCGACGCTCTCCGGTGGTGAGGCACAGCGTGTGAAGCTGGCGAGCGAGCTGCAGAAGCGCTCCACGGGCCGCACGGTCTACGTGCTGGACGAGCCGACCACCGGTCTGCACTTCGAGGACATCAGCAAGCTGATCACGGTGCTCTCGGGTCTGGTCGACAAGGGCAACACGGTGATCGTCATCGAGCACAACCTCGATGTCGTCAAGACCGCGGACTGGGTCATCGACATGGGTCCCGAAGGCGGCAACGGAGGCGGCCTGGTCGTCGCCGAGGGCACGCCCGAGGAGATCGCCTCGGTGCCCGCCAGCCACACCGGGAAGTTCCTCCAGGGAATCCTGGGAGCGGACCGGATCAGCGAAGCCGCTCTGCCGGCGGCCCGCAAGCCCGCCCGTAAGGCGGCCGCCAAGCAGGCGGTGGCGGCCAGGACGACCCCGGCCCGCAAGACGGCCACGGCCAAGACGGCCACGGCCAAGACGTCGGCGCAGCCCGCCGCGAAGAAGGCGGCGGCCAAGAAGGCGGCCGTGAAGAAGCCCGCCGCGAAGAGGGCGGCCGCCAAGAAGGCGTGAGCACGGGCTGACCGGACAGCGACCCGCTGTCCGGTACGGCGGTGAAGAGGTGGCGGTCCCCGGCCCGGGGGCCGCCACCTCGCGTCGGGCCTCATCCGCCCTGTCACCTGCCGGAACCGGCCCGGCGGAAAGGCCTCCGATCTCCGCCGGTATCGTCGGTTCTGTCGCTGCCGCCTCCGGGCCCCGACTCCTCGGGTGTCCTGGCGGCTCTGCCCCCTCACCCCGTGGAGCCCGCATGTCAGGCCTGCCCGCCGCCCGCCGTACCGTGCTGAAGGGCGCCGCTCTCGCCGGTGCCGCCGGGCTGGGCGTGGCCGCCTGCTCGACCGAGTCGAAGCTCGGCCACGCGAAGACGCCCACGCCCACCGCGCCCGTCGCGCTCGGCGCGGCGGACGAGGTCCCGGTCGGCGGAGCCAAGCTCTACCGGGAGCAGCGGCTCGTCGTGAGCTGTCCCGCCAAGGGCCAGTACAAGGCGTTCAGCGCGCAGTGCACCCACGGGGGCTGCGTCCTGGACAAGGTCGAGGGCACCGAGGGCCACTGCCCCTGCCACGGCAGCCGCTTCGACACCATGACGGGCAAGGTGCTGCACGGCCCGGCCACCGTGCCGCTGCCCTCCGTCCCGGTCACCGCCGAGGGAGGCAGGCTCGTCGCGGGCCCCGACGCCTGACGGACCGGCAGCGGGGCCCCGGCCGCGCCTTCGGCCCACTCCGCGGGTCCGCCGAGGAAACCGCGCTGTCACTGCTCACAAGTAGGGTGTGAGACATGGCAGACCCCTCCAGCTACCGCCCCAAGCCGGGACAGATCCCCGACTCCCCGGGGGTCTACAAGTTCCGCGACGAGCACCGCAGGGTGATCTACGTCGGGAAGGCCAAGAACCTGCGCCAGCGCGTGGCCAACTACTTCCAGGACCTGGCCAATCTCCACCCGCGCACGCGCACGATGGTCACCACGGCCGCCTCCGTGGAATGGACCGTGGTCTCCACCGAGGTCGAGGCGCTCCAGCTGGAGTACTCCTGGATCAAGGAGTTCGACCCCCGGTTCAACGTCAAGTACCGCGACGACAAGAGCTATCCCTATCTCGCGGTCACCCTCAACGAGGAATTTCCGCGCGTCCAGGTGATGCGAGGGGCCAAGAAGAAGGGCGTGCGCTACTTCGGGCCGTACGGGCACGCGTGGGCGATCCGCGAGACCGTCGACCTGATGCTCCGGGTCTTCCCCGTGCGGACGTGCTCCGCGGGCGTCTTCAAGAACGCCACGCGGACCGGCCGGCCCTGCCTCCTCGGGTACATCGGCAAGTGCTCCGCGCCCTGCGTCGGCCGCGTGACCCCCGAGGAGCACCACGAGCTCGCCGAGGACTTCTGCGACTTCATGGCGGGCCGGACCGGTACGTACATCCGCCGCCTGGAGAAGGACATGATGCAGGCGGCCGAGGAGATGGAGTACGAGCGGGCGGCGCGGCTCCGCGACGACGTGGAGGCCCTCAAGAGGGCCATGGAGAAGAGCGCCGTCGTCCTGGCCGACGCGACCGACGCCGACCTGATCGCCGTCGCCGAGGACGAGCTCGAAGCGGCCGTCCAGATCTTCCACGTCCGCGGCGGCCGGGTCCGCGGCCAGCGCGGCTGGGTCACCGACAAGGTCGAGGCCGTCGACACCGCGGGTCTCGTCGAGCACGCGCTTCAGCAGCTGTACGGGGAGGAGACGGGCGACTCCGTGCCCAAGGAGGTCCTGGTTCCCGCACTTCCCGAGGACGCGGAGGCCGTCGCCCAGTGGCTCGCCGCTCGCCGGGGTTCGCAGGTCAGCCTGCGCATTCCGCAGCGGGGCGACAAGAAGGACCTGATGGCCACGGTCCAGCGCAACGCCCTGCAGGCCCTCGGCCTGCACAAGACCAAGCGTGCCTCCGACCTGACGACCCGCTCCCGCGCCCTGGAGGAGATCTCCGAGGCGCTCGGCCTCGACACGGCCCCGCTGCGCATCGAGTGCTACGACATCTCCCACCTCCAGGGTGACGACGTGGTGGCGTCCATGGTGGTCTTCGAGGACGGCCTCGCACGCAAGAGCGAATACCGCCGCTTCCAGATCAAGGGCTTCGAGGGCCAGGACGACGTCCGGTCGATGCACGAGGTGATCGGACGCCGCTTCAGGCGGTACCTCCAGGACAAGGAGCGGACGGGCGAGTGGGAGGAGACCCCCGCCCCGACGGGCCCCGCCCCGACGGGCCCCGCCCCTGCAGTCACCGCCACGACAGGCCCAGCTCCGACAGGCGTCGCCCCGGCAGGCACGCTTCCGACGGCCCTCGCCCCGGAAGGCGCGGCCCCGGGCGGCCCCGCTCCCACCGGCCCCGTACCGGCTCCCACCGGCCTCCTGGCCGCCGACGGCGACTCCGGGAGCGAGCCCCGGGAGGACGACGGCCGGCCCAAGCGGTTCGCGTATCCGCCGCAGCTCGTCGTCGTCGACGGCGGGCAGCCCCAGGTGGCCGCAGCCAAACGCGCCCTCGACGAGTTGGGCATCGACGACATCGCCGTCTGCGGCCTCGCCAAGCGCCTCGAAGAGGTCTGGCTGCCCGATGACGACGACCCCGTCGTCATGCCCCGCTCCAGCGAAGGGCTCTATCTCCTCCAGCGGATCCGTGACGAGGCCCACCGCTTCGCCATCACGTATCAGCGCGCCAAGCGCGCCAAGCGCATCCGCAGCAGCCCCCTGGACGACGTCGCGGGTCTCGGAGAGAGCCGGAAGCAGGCTCTGATCAAGCATTTCGGTTCCGTGAGGAAGCTGCGGCAGGCGACAATCGAGGAGATCTGCGAGGTTCCGGGGATAGGACGCAGGACGGCGGAATCAGTGGCCGCCGCCCTCGCCTCGACCGCCCCGGCCGCGCCCGCCGTGAACACGGCCACAGGAGAGATCATTGAAGAGGACGACGGGGGAACGTCATGACTGAGCACGAGAACGAACGCGCACACGAGACCGAAGCCGGGCATCACAGCACCGACCGAGCAGACGGAGCAGCACACGTGAGTACGGGCGCCACGAACGAGACGGACGAGGCCACCGCGCCGGCCATCCCCGAACTGGTGATCATCTCCGGCATGTCCGGCGCCGGGCGAAGCACCGCCGCCAAGTGTCTGGAGGACCTCGGCTGGTTCGTCGTCGACAACCTCCCGCCCGCGCTGATCCCCACCATGGTGGAGCTCGGCGCCCGGTCCCAGGGCAACGTCGCCCGGATCGCCGTCGTCGTCGACGTCCGGGGCCGCCGCTTCTTCGACAACCTCCGGGAGTCCCTCGCGGACCTGGAGGCCAAGCACGTCACCCGGCGCATCGTGTTCCTGGAGTCCTCGGACGACGCCCTCGTGCGCCGCTTCGAGTCGGTCCGCCGCCCGCACCCCCTCCAGGGCGACGGCCGCATCGTCGACGGCATCGACGCCGAGCGCGATCTGCTGCGCGAGCTGCGCGGCGACGCCGACCTGGTGATCGACACCTCCAGCCTCAACGTCCACGAGCTGCGCGCCAAGATGGACGCCCAGTTCGCCGGCGACGAGAAGCCCGAGCTGCGGGCCACGGTGATGTCGTTCGGCTACAAGTACGGGCTTCCGGTCGACGCCGACCTGGTCGTGGACTGCCGCTTCCTGCCGAACCCGCACTGGGTCCCGGAGCTGCGCCCGTTCACCGGGCTGAACGAGGAGGTGTCCGCGTACGTCTTCGACCAGCCGGGCGCCAAGGAGTTCCTGAACCAGTACACGGAGCTGCTCCAGCTCATCGCCACCGGGTACCGCCGCGAGGGCAAGCGCTACGTGACCGTCGCCGTGGGATGCACGGGCGGCAAGCACCGCTCCGTGGCGATGTCGGAGAAGCTGGCCGCCCGGCTGGCCACGGAAGGCATCGAGACCGTCCTCGTCCACAGGGACATGGGGCGCGAGTGACCAATCGCAACCTGCGTCTCCGGCGGTTGAGCAGGGCGACCTCCGCGCTGTCCGGACGCAAGCGTGGCGCCCAGCCCAAGGTCGTCGCCCTGGGCGGCGGCATGGGACTGTCGGCCTCCCTCACGGCTCTGCGCCGGATAACGGGCGATCTCACGGCCGTGGTCACCGTCGCCGACGACGGGGGCTCCAGCGGCCGGCTCCGCGAGGAGCTCGGCGTGCTGCCCCCCGGCGACCTCCGCAAGGCGCTGGCCGCGCTCTGCGGCGACGACGAATGGGGCCAGACCTGGGCCCAGGTCATCCAGCACCGCTTCGAGTCCAAGGGCGACCTGCACGAACACGCGGTCGGCAACCTGCTGATCGTCGCCCTCTGGGAGCAGCTCGGCGACCACGTACAGGCGCTGGACCTCGTCGGCAAGCTCCTCGGCGCCCACGGCCGGGTGCTGCCGATGTCGGCCGTGCCCCTGGAGCTCCAGGCGCTCGTGCGGGGGCACGACCCGGAGCACCCCGAGGACATCGTCACCGTGCGCGGGCAGGCGACCGTGGCGCTCACCCCGGGCGAGGTGCAGTCCGTGCACGTCGTCCCGGCCGACCCGCCCGCCGTACCGGAAGCGGTCGCCGCCGTCCTGGACGCCGACTGGGTGGTGCTCGGTCCGGGATCCTGGTTCTCGTCGGTGATCCCGCACCTCCTCGTCCCGGAACTGCTCGACGCGCTGGTCGCCACGAAGGCCCGGAAGGTGCTCTCGCTGAACCTCGCGCCGCAACCCGGTGAAACAGAAGGCTTCTCACCGCAGCGTCATTTGGAGGTTTTGGGACGACACGCCCCTAAACTCGCCTTGGACGTGGTGTTGGCCGACGAGGCCGCCGTGCCCGACCGTGAGTCCCTCGCCGACGCCGCAGAACGGCTCGGCGCCGCGGTCGAGCTGGCGCCGGTTGCTTCACCCGATGGCGTTCCGATCCATGATCCGGAGCTGTTGGCCGCCGCGTACGACCGTATTTTTCGGATGCATGGAAGGATCGGCCCATGGCGATGACGCCAGCGGTGAAGGACGAAATCTCTCGGCTTCCCGTAACCCGGACCTGCTGCAGGAAGGCAGAAGTCTCGGCGATTCTTCGGTTCGCGGGTGGGCTGCACCTGGTGAGCGGCCGGATTGTGATCGAGGCGGAGCTGGACACCGCGAACGCGGCGCGCCGGCTGAAGCGGGACATTCTCGAAATCTTCGGGCACAGCTCGGAACTGATCGTGATGGCGCCCGGCGGGCTGCGGCGCGGCTCCCGCTTCGTCGTACGGGTGGTGGCGGGCGGCGACCAGCTGGCCCGCCAGACAGGACTGGTGGACGGCCGCGGCCGTCCCATCCGCGGGCTGCCCCCGCAGGTGGTCTCGGGGGCCACCTGCGATGCCGAGGCGGCCTGGCGCGGGGCCTTCCTGGCGCACGGCTCGCTCACCGAGCCGGGCCGTTCGTCCTCGCTGGAGGTGACCTGTCCGGGTCCCGAGGCGGCGCTCGCCCTGGTCGGCGCGGCCCGCAGGCTCTCCATCGCGGCGAAGGCGCGCGAGGTGCGCGGCGTGGACCGCGTCGTCGTCCGCGACGGCGATGCCATCGGCGCGCTCCTGACCCGGCTCGGCGCACACGACGCCGTGCTGGCCTGGGAGGAGCGCCGGATGCGGCGCGAGGTCCGCGCCACGGCGAACCGCCTCGCCAATTTCGATGACGCCAACCTGCGCCGCTCGGCACGGGCGGCGGTGGCCGCGGGCGCCCGTGTGGGGCGCGCGCTTGAGATCCTCGGCGAAGAGGTTCCCGAGCACCTCGCGGCGGCCGGACGGCTGCGCATGGAGCACAAGCAGGCGTCCCTGGAGGAGCTGGGAGCGCTGGCCGAGCCGCCGCTGACCAAGGACGCGGTCGCCGGCCGCATCCGCCGGCTGCTGGCCATGGCCGACAAGCGGGCCCAGGACCTGGGCATCCCGGGGACGGAGTCCACCCTGAGCGAGGAGCTGGCCGACGGCCTCGTCGGCTGACCGCTCTCCCGTCAGGACACCTCGCCCGGATACTCCCTCGGATATCCAGCCCGGACATCTCGCCCGGACATGCCACTGCCGGCGCCCCGCAACGGTGCGCCGGCAGTGGCATGTCCGGGTCCGGATACCTCACAGGCGCGGCCGCGCGCAAGCATGTCCTGCCGGAAAGAGGCGCAGGACACAGGGGTGTTGGCGCCCGACGGCGGGTGCGCCCGGCTCCGTCGTCGGGCCGTCGCCGGGCTCCCGGCCGTGGCGCGACCCAGGAGCGGAGGCGCGAAGTCCTACTCGGGAGTAGGACTTCCCGGCCCCGTCAGGGCGCTCTCGATGTCACTTCCCGGTCCCCGGAGGGGTAGGGTCGGAGGCGGTCGGGGACATCCCTATACAACTCGCCGGCGTCGAAAACCGGCGTACCTAACGAGGAGATCGGTTCGTGACGATCCGCGTAGGCATCAACGGCTTTGGCCGCATCGGACGTAACTACTTCCGCGCGCTGCTGGAGCAGGGTGCGGACATCGAGATCGTGGCTGTCAACGACCTGGGTGACACTGCGACCACGGCCCACCTGCTGAAGTACGACACCATTCTGGGTCGTCTCAAGGCAGAGGTGAGCCACACCGCCGACACCATCACCGTCGACGGTCACACCATCAAGGTGCTCTCCGAGCGCAACCCCGCCGACCTGCCCTGGGGCGAGCTGGGCGTCGACGTCGTCATCGAGTCGACCGGCATCTTCACCAAGAAGGCCGACGCCGAGAAGCACATCGCCGGTGGCGCCAAGAAGGTCCTCATCTCGGCTCCGGCCAAGGACGAGGACATCACGATCGTGATGGGCGTCAACCAGGAGAAGTACGACGCGGCCAACCACCACGTCATCTCCAACGCCTCCTGCACCACCAACTGTGTGGCGCCGATGGCCAAGGTTCTCGACGAGAACTTCGGCATCGTCAAGGGCCTGATGACGACGGTCCACGCGTACACGAACGACCAGCGGATCCTGGACTTCCCGCACTCGGACCTGCGTCGCGCCCGCGCCGCCGCCGAGAACATCATCCCGACCACGACCGGTGCCGCCAAGGCCACCGCTCTGGTCCTTCCGCAGCTCAAGGGCAAGCTCGACGGCATCGCGATGCGCGTGCCGGTCCCGACCGGTTCGGCCACCGACCTGGTCGTCGAGCTGGGCCGCGAGGTCACCAAGGACGAGGTCAACGCCGCGTTCAAGAAGGCGTCCGACGACGGTGACCTCAAGGGGTACCTCGCGTACACCGAGGACCCGATCGTATCCTCGGACATCGTCGGTGACCCGGCGTCCTGCACCTTCGACTCTTCCATGACGATGGTTCAGGAAGGCAAGACGGTGAAGATCCTCGGCTGGTACGACAACGAGTGGGGTTACTCCAACCGTCTCGTCGACCTGACGGAATTCGTCGGCGGCCAGCTCTGATCTTCGGAGCGGCAGGCAACTCGATGTGAGCATGGGGCTCGGACGGCGCAACGTGGCGCCGTTCGAGCCCCGTCGTGTGCTCTCTCGCCCTTCCAAGGAGTACCGGAACAGATGAAGACGATCGACGAACTTCTCGCCGAAGGGGTCGCGGGCAAGCGGGTATTCGTCCGCGCCGACCTCAACGTGCCGCTCGACGGCACCACGATCACGGACGACGGCCGCATCCGCGCCGTCGCGCCCACGATCGCCAAACTCGCCGAAGCCGGCGCGCGGGTCATCGTCGCCTCGCACCTCGGCCGCCCCAAGGGCGCACCCGACCCGGCGTTCTCGCTGGCACCCGCGGCGGCACGCCTCGGCGAGCTGCTCGGCGCCGAGGTCGCGTTCGCGACCGACACGGTCGGCGACTCCGCCCGGGCCACGGTCGCCGCCCTCACCGACGGCCACGTCGCCGTCGTCGAGAACCTCCGCTTCAACGCCGGTGAGACGTCCAAGGACGACGCCGAGCGCGGTGCCTTCGCCGACCAGCTGGCGGAGCTCGCCGATCTGTACGTGGGCGACGGCTTCGGTGCCGTCCACCGCAAGCACGCGTCGGTCTTCGACCTCCCGGCCCGGCTGCCGCACGCGGCCGGCGATCTGATCGCCACCGAGGTCGGCGTCCTGAAGAAGCTCACCGAGGACGTCGAGCGCCCGTACGCCGTCGTACTCGGCGGCTCCAAGGTCTCGGACAAGCTCGGCGTCATCGACCACCTCCTGGAGCGGGCCGACCGCATCCTCATCGGCGGCGGCATGGCGTACACCTTCCTCAAGGCCCAGGGCCACGAGGTGGGCAGTTCCCTCCTGCAGGAGGACCAGATCCCGGCGGTGCTGAAGTACCTGAAGCGGGCCGAGGAGAAGGGCGTGGAGTTCGTCCTCCCCGTCGACGTCGTCGTCTCCGAGCAGTTCCCGGACCTGAAGACCAAGGCCCCGAGCCACCCCGTCACGGTCGCCGCCGACGCCATCCCGGCCGGCTCGATGGGTCTGGACAACGGCCCCGAGACCAACGCGCTGTACGCCGCGAAGCTCGCCGACGCGGCCACGGTCTTCTGGAACGGTCCCATGGGTGTCTTCGAGCACCCCGACTACGCCGAGGGCACCAAGGCGGTCGCCCAGGCCCTCGTCGACTCCCCGGCCTTCAGCGTCGTCGGCGGCGGAGACAGTGCCGCCGCCGTGCGCATCCTGGGCTTCGACGAGAATGCATTCGGCCATATCTCGACCGGTGGCGGCGCCAGCCTCGAATACCTCGAGGGCAAGACGCTTCCCGGCCTCGCCGCACTGGAGGACTGACACTCAATGACTACCCGCACCCCGCTGATGGCGGGCAACTGGAAGATGAACCTCAACCATCTCGAGGCCATCGCCCACACCCAGAAGCTCGCCTTCGCCCTGGCCGACAAGGACTACGACGCCGTAGAGGTCGCCGTCCTGCCGCCCTTCACCGACCTGCGCTCCGTGCAGACGCTGGTGGACGGTGACAAGCTGAAGATCAAGTTCGGTGCCCAGGACATCTCGGCGCATGAGTCCGGTGCGTACACCGGTGAGATCTCAGGCGCCATGCTTGCCAAGCTGAAGTGCACGTACGTGGCCGTCGGCCACAGCGAGCGCCGCCAGTACCACGGCGAGAACGACGAGATCTGCAACGCCAAGGTGAAGGCCGCGTACAAGCACGGCCTGACCCCGATCCTCTGCGTCGGCGAGGGCCTGGACATCCGCAAGGCCGGTGACCAGGTCTCCTACACCCTCGCGCAGCTCGACGGCGCCCTCAAGGACATCCCGGCCGAGCAGGCCGAGTCCATCGTGATCGCTTACGAGCCGGTCTGGGCCATCGGGACGGGCGAGGTCGCCACCCCCGAGGACGCCCAGGAGGTCTGCGGAGCGATCCGTGGCCGGCTGGCCGAGCTGTACTCGCAGGAGCTGGCCGACGCCGTCCGCATCCAGTACGGCGGCTCCGTGAAGTCCGGCAACGTGGCGGCCATCATGGCGCAGCCCGATGTCGACGGCGCACTGGTCGGCGGCGCTGCGCTGGACGCCGAGGAGTTCGTCAAGATCGTCCGCTTCCGCGACCAGTGAGTATGCGGTAGCGCGGATCCGTCGTACCCTAGCGGGGGCCGAGGGGGGTTACCCTCCGGCCCCCGTTGTCCGTGTGTGCAGTCCAAGGTAATTCCGGAAAGTAGGGACCAGCCGTGATTATGGGGTTCTCGATCGCCCTGATCGTCTTCAGCCTGCTGCTGATGCTGCTGGTGCTGATGCACAAGGGAAAGGGCGGCGGCCTCTCCGACATGTTCGGTGGCGGTATGCAGTCGTCCGTCGGTGGCTCCTCCGTCGCCGAGCGCAACCTCGACCGCATCACCGTGGTGGTCGGTCTGGCATGGTTCGCATGCATTGTCGTACTTGGTCTGCTGATGAAGCTGGACAACTGACCCGGCGTCCGCGATTCCCGGTGAAGTAACTCCAATCACTGGACGCGCGTTGGGCCTTACGTAGACTGGGGCATCTTCGAGCACCATCACGCAGGGAGTTACGACCGTGGCAAGTGGCAACGCGATCCGGGGAAGCCGGGTCGGAGCGGGGCCGATGGGAGAGGCCGAGCGGGGCGAGTCCGCGCCGCGCCTCCGCATCTCCTTCTGGTGCTCGAACGGGCACGAGACGCAGCCGAGCTTCGCCCATGACGCGCAGGTCCCGGAGACCTGGGACTGCCCGCGCTGCGGCTTCCCGGCCGGCCAGGACCGGGACAGCCCGCCCGACCCGCCGCGCACCGAGCCGTACAAGACGCACCTGGCGTACGTACGCGAGCGGCGCAGCGACGCGGACGGCGAGGCCATTCTTGCCGAAGCGCTCGCGAAACTCCGCGGCGAAATCTAGCTCCCCGCCTGTTGTTCACCGGCCGGTCACCCCAAGGGTGCCCGGCCGGGCCGCTTTTCCCGTGCCGCATACCGCCCTCGCGCCGCACACCCCTCGGATCAATTAGGTTGGTGGGGCAGCGGGGCATGTGCAGGTACGAGAAGAAGTGGGCTGATACCCGGGATGAACGCACAAAGCCGAACGAAGCTCAATCAGACGCCCGAGTGGACGGCTCTCGGCAAGCACCGTGAGGAACTCGGCGCGACCCAGCTGCGACAGCTGTTCGCCGAGGCACCGGACCGCGGGAGCGACTACTCGCTCCGGGTCGGCGACCTGCTCGTCGACTACTCCAAGAACCTGGTCACCGACGAGACGCTCCGCCTGCTGCGCGAGCTCGCCGCGACCACCCAGGTCGCGGAGCTGCGGGACGCGATGTTCCGCGGCGAGAAGATCAACACCACCGAGGACCGCGCCGTCCTGCACACCGCGCTCCGCGCTCCGCGCGACGCCGTGATCGAGGTCGACGGCGAGAACGTGGTGCCCGCCGTGCACGACGTCCTGGACAAGATGGCGGCCTTCTCCGACCGTGTCAGGTCGGGGGAGTGGACGGGCCACACGGGCAGGCGCATCAAGAACGTCGTGAACATCGGCATCGGCGGCTCCGACCTCGGTCCCGCCATGGCGTACGAGGCACTGCGCTCCTTCACGGACCGCTCGCTCACCCTCCGTTTCGTGTCGAACGTCGACGGCGCCGACCTCCACGAGGCCCTGCAGGGCCTGGACCCGGCCGAGACGCTGTTCGTCATCGCCTCGAAGACGTTCACCACGATCGAGACCATCACCAACGCCACCTCGGCGCGCGACTGGCTGCTGACGGGCCTGAGCGCGGGTCAGGACGCCGTCGCCAAGCACTTCGTGGCGCTTTCGACCAACGCCGGGAAGGTCGCCGACTTCGGCATCGACACGGCCAACATGTTCGAGTTCTGGGACTGGGTCGGCGGCCGTTACTCGTACGACTCGGCGATCGGGCTCTCCCTGATGATCGCCATCGGTCCGGACCGCTTCCGCGAGATGCTCGACGGCTTCCACCTCGTCGACGAGCACTTCCGCAACGCCCCGGCCGAGGAGAACGCCCCGCTGCTGCTCGGCCTGCTGGGAGTCTGGTACGGCGGGTTCTTCGACGCCCAGTCCCACGCCGTGCTGCCCTACAGCCACTATCTGTCCAAGTTCACCGCGTACTTGCAGCAGCTGGACATGGAGTCCAACGGCAAGTCCGTGGACCGGGACGGCAATCCGGTGGAGTGGCAGACCGGACCGGTCGTCTGGGGCACGCCCGGGACCAACGGGCAGCACGCCTACTACCAGTTGATCCACCAGGGCACCAAGGTCATCCCCGCCGACTTCATCGGTTTCGCGGAGCCGGTCGATGACCTGCTGCCCGGGCTGGTCGCCCAGCACGACCTGCTGATGGCCAACTTCTTCGCCCAGACCCAGGCGCTGGCCTTCGGCAAGACGCCTGACGAGGTCCGGGCCGAGGGCGTGCCCGAGGAACTGGTGCCGCACAAGACGTTCCGCGGCAACCACCCGACGACCACGATCCTCGCGGACCGGCTCACCCCGTCGGTGCTCGGCCAGCTCATCGCGCTGTACGAGCACAAGGTCTTCGTCCAGGGAGCCGTCTGGAACATCGACTCCTTCGACCAGTGGGGCGTCGAACTCGGCAAGGTCCTGGCCAAGAAGATCGAGCCGGTACTGACCGAGGGCACCGGCGGAGAGCGGCTCGACAGCTCGACCGCCGCGCTCGTCGCCGCCTACCGCACCCTGCGGGGACGCTGAGCGACGTGGTGACGGGGGAGGGGACGGTACGGCTGCGTCCGCCGCGCAACACGCTGGACCGCAGAGCCGTCGGCTGGTGGCGGGCCCAGTGGCTGCTGCTGACGGCTGTGCCCGTGCTGGTGCTGGGTGTACTGGGCGCGTACCTCGCGCCCGCGCGGTTCTGGCTCCTGACGGCCGCCGTCGTACTGGCGGCCGCCGGGACGGTCTGTGCCGTCCTCCTCCCCCTCTGGTGGTTCCGCACGCACCGCTGGGAAGTCACCGACGAAGCGGTCTACGTCCGCACCGGAGTCCTCCGGCAGGAGTGGCGGATCGCGCCGATGTCCCGGATCCAGACCGTGGACACCGTGCGCGGCCCCCTGGAGCAGCTCTGGCGGCTCGCCACGGTCACGGTGACCACGGCCTCCGCCAAGGGCGCCGTACGGATCGAGGGCCTCGACCACGAGGTGGCGGCGGAGCTCGCCGAGCGGCTGACCCGGATCACCCGGGACACTCCGGGGGACGCCACATGAGCACCCCCGCCGACGACTGGCGGCGCCTGGACCGGCGTACGGTCCTGGTCACCGCACTCGTCACGGCGGGGGTGCTGCTGGGCGCGGCCGTGCCGGTCGGGTTCGCCCTGGCCGGCCGCTTCGGCACCGGCAGCGCCGTGACCTGGGTCCCCGTCGCCGTCGTGGTGATCACCGGCTGCTCCGCCGGTATCGACCACGTGCGCTGGCGCCGCACCCGCTACCGCGTCGGTGCCGAGCGCGTCGCGCTGCACACCGGCCTCCTGCTGGTGAAGGAGCGCTCGCTGGCCCGTGAGCGCATCCGCAGCGTGGACCTGACCGCCCGTCCGCTGCTGCGCCTCCTGGGGCTCGTCACGGTCCGTATCGGCACCGGCGAGCACGTGGGCGGCGACTCGGCCCTGGAACTCGACCCGGTGACCCGCGCCGAGGGCGAGCGGCTGCGCCGTCTGCTCCTGGAGCGCGCGGACACCGGAGCCGCGGGCAGCCACCGCGAGGGCGAACTGGTCGCGCTGGACCTCAGGTGGATCAGATATGCCCCGGTCTCCTTCGTCGCCCCCATGCTGGGCGGCGCGGCGGCCGGGGCCGTGATGCAGGTCAGCGAATGGGTCGGGGCACAGGGGCAGGTGATCGCCTGGGCCGAGGATCTGTTCCGCGAGACCCCGCTCCTGTGGACCGTCCTCGTGCTGGTCCTGGCCGCTGTGGTCGCGGGTGTCGTCGGCGCGCTCGGACTCTGGGTCGAGATGTGGTGGAGCTACCGCCTGGAGCGCGAACCGGGCGGCACCCTGCGGGTGCGCCGCGGTCTCCTCACCTCCCGGTCGGTCTCCATCGAGGAACGGCGGCTGCGCGGGGTAGACCTCGTCGAACCGCTCGGGGTGCGGCTGATGGGGGCCGCCAGGCTGGACGCGATCACGACCGGCCTCGCCGAGGACGACGAGGAACAGCACGGGTCCCGCAACACCCTCCTGCCGGCCGTGCCGCGTCAGCTCGCCGGCAGGGTCGCCGCCGATGTCCTGCGCGAGCGCACGACGCCCACGGGCGCCGCGCTGACCGGTCACCCGCGCGCCGCCCGCCGCCGACGGCTCGGCTGGGCCCTGTGGTCCGTGCTGGTGCCCGTGGCGGCCTCGGCCCTCATCGGCGCCCTGCTGACGCCCGTCCTCAGCTGGATCGCCCTGGCCTGCGCGGTGCTGATCCTGCCGCTCGCCGTCCTCCTCGCCCTCGACGCGTACCGCGCCCTGGGCCACGCCGTCGTCGGCTCCTACCTGGTGACCCGCTCCGGCACGGTCCGGCGCTCGACGGCCGCGCTGGAACGGGCCGGTGTGATCGGCTGGACGGTGCGGCAGTCGTACTTCCAGCGGCGGGCCGGGCTCCTGAGCGTCACCGCCACGACGGCCGCGGGAGCGGGCGCCTACACGGTGCACGACGCCGATGCCTCCGAGGGCCTGGGCTTCGCCGCCGAGGCCGTACCCGGCCTGCTGGAGCCCTTCCTGGAGCGCACCACCAAAGCCCCTACGGCTGACCGTGCGTCGTGTCGATGACGCAGAAGCGGTTGCCCTCCGTGTCGGCGAGCACCACGAAGTCCGGGTCCGGCGGGTAGAGCTCCCACGCCACCCGCCGCGCCCCGAGGGCGAGCAGCCGCTCCACCTCGGTGTCCTGCTCGTCGGTGTACAGGTCGAGATGGACCCGGGGGACCTCCTGCACGGGTACCTCGCTGCGCCCGAGGGACAGGCCCACGCCCGTTCCCCCGGCCGGGACCAGGACCACCCAGTCCTCCTTCAGCGGCTCCCGCTCCACATAGCCGAGCGCCGACTTCCAGAACGACGCCGCACGCCGCACGTCCGACGCACCCATCACCACGGTTCCGATACGCATCATGGGCACGAGGCTTTCATGACGGAGGCCCGGCCGCTCCTGAGAGCGACCGGGCCTCCGTATCATCCTGCTGACGGTCCCTCAGGGAGAGGCCGGGGGGTAGAGGGCGCGCGGCAGCTGCGAGGCCGCCGACGCGTCCAGCAGCCACAGCGTGCGGCTGCGTCCATACGCCCCCGCCGCCGGGGCCTGGATCTCCCCGGCGCCGGACAGGGCGATCGCCGCGGCCTCCGCCTTGTCCTCGCCCGCCGCCAGCAGCCACACCTCACGCGCCGCCCGGATGGCGGGCAGTGTGAGCGAGACGCGGGTCGGCGGCGGCTTGGGCGCACCGTGCACACCGACGACGGTGCGCTCGGTCTCCCGTACCGCGGGCAGCTCGGGGAAGAGCGACGCGACGTGCGTGTCCGGTCCGACGCCCAGCATCAGCACGTCGAACGTCGGTACGGGGCCGTGGTTCTCCGGACCCGCAGCCGCCGCGAGCTCGGCCGCGTACCCGGCGGCGGCCGCGTCCGCGTCGTCGCCGTACGGGCCGTCGGATGCGGGCATCGCGTGCACCCGGGACGGGTCGAGCGCCACCGAGTCCAGCAGGGCCTCGCGGGCCTGCGTGACATTGCGCTCCGGATCGCCCTCGGGCAGGAAACGCTCGTCCCCCCACCACAGGTCGAGCCGCGACCAGTCGATCGCGTCCCGTGCGGGCGTGGCAGCGAGAGCGGCCAGCAGGCCGTTGCCGTTGCGCCCGCCGGTCAGCACCACCGAGGCGTATCCGCGAGCGGCCTGGGCGTCCACGACCTTCGTGATCAGCCGGGCCGCCGCGGCCTGCGCCATCAGCTCCTTGTCGCGGTGCACGACCAGCTGGGGAGCGTTCACTTCGAGGCCGCCTTCTTGGCAGCGGCCTTCTTGGCGGCTCCCGGGGTGGCAGCGGGGGTGGCGGCCGGGGCCTTCTCCCCGGACTTCCCGGACTCCGCCTCGGGTCCGGCCAGCTTGTCCGGGCCGAACTTCACCGCGGAGGCGTAGGTGGTGTCCGGGTCGAGACGCCGCAGCTCCTCGGCGAGGAGTTCGGCGGTCTCCCGGCGCTTGAGCGCCACCCCGCGGTCCGGCTGGCCCTCCATGGAGAGCGTGGCCAGGGACCCGTCGGGCCGGTGCAGCGTGACCGTGCCGTTCTTCGTCTCCATGCGGACGGCCGTCAGACCTGGACCCTCGGACTGCGTCCGCTCCACCGGGACGCCGAGCCGGTCCGCGAGCCACATGGCGAGCAGCTCGCAGCTCGGGTTGTCCGACTCGCCCTCGACGGAGGCGGCCACGACCTCCGCGGCCTGCTGGTCGAGCGCGGCGGCCAGCATGGAACGCCACGGTGTGATGCGGGTCCACGCCAGGTCCGTGTCGCCGGGGCTGTACGTCGCCCCGCGCACGGCCAGCTCGTCGAGCGGCCTGACCGCCGAGTAGGTGTCCGTGATGCGGCGCTGGGCCAGCGCGCCGAGCGGGTCCTTCGCCGGGTCGGCGGGCGCGTCCTGCGGCCACCACACCACGACGGGTGCGTCCGGCAGCAGCAGCGGAAGGACCACCGACTGGGCGTGGTTGGCCAGTTCGCCGTGCAGCCGCAGGACGACGGTCTCGCCGGTGCCCGAGTCGGAACCGACCCGCACCTCGGCGTCGAGCCGTGCGTCGCGCCGGCTGCGCGGTGAACGGCTGACCCGCTTGATCACCGCGATGATCCGCGAGGGGTGCTCGCGGGAGGAGTCGCTCGCCGCCTTGAGTGCGTCGTAGGCGTTCTCCTCGTCGGTGACGATGACGAGGGTGAGCACCATGCCGATCGCCGGGGTGCCGATGGCACGGCGGCCCGACACGAGCGCCTGATTGATCTTGCTGGACGTGGTTTCCGTGAGATCGATCTTCATGGCCGGCGCCAGCTCCGTCCGTCGCGTGCGAGCATCTCGTCAGCCTCGGCCGGACCCCAGGTGCCGGCCGCGTACTGAGCGGGCTTGCCGTGCTTGTCCCAGTATTCCTCGATCGGGTCGAGGATGTTCCAGGAGAGTTCGACCTCCTGGTGGCGGGGGAAGAGGTTGGCGTCGCCGAGCAGCACGTCGAGGATGAGCCGCTCGTACGCCTCGGGGCTGGACTCCGTGAAGGACTCGCCGTACGCGAAGTCCATCGTGACGTCCCGGACCTCCATGGAGGTGCCGGGCACCTTCGAGCCGAACCGGACCGTCACGCCCTCGTCCGGCTGGACCCGGATGACCAGGGCGTTGCCGCCCAGCTCCTCGGTCGCACCGGACTCGAAGGGCAGGTACGGGGCGCGCTTGAAGACGACCGCGATCTCCGTGACCCGGCGGCCGAGCCGCTTTCCCGTGCGGAGGTAGAACGGCACGCCCGCCCAGCGGCGGTTGTTGATCGTCAGCTTGATCGCGGCGAAGGTGTCGGTCACCGACTTGGGGTCGATGCCGTCCTCCTCCAGATAGCCGAGGACCTCTTCGCCGCCCTGCCAGGCGTGGGCGTACTGGCCGCGCACGGTGTGCTTGCCCAGGTCGTCCGGCAGCTCGACCGCCGTAAGCACCTTGAGCTTCTCGGCGACCAGGGCCTTGGGGTGGAAGGAGCCGGGCTCCTCCATCGCCGTCAGCGCCAGCAGCTGGAGCAGGTGGTTCTGGATGACGTCACGGGCCGCGCCGATGCCGTCGTAGTAACCGGCCCGGCCACCGATGCCGATGTCCTCGGCCATCGTGATCTGGACGTGGTCGACGTAGGACCTGTTCCAGATCGGCTCGAACATCGTGTTGGCGAAGCGCAGCGCCAGGATGTTCTGGACGGTCTCCTTGCCCAGGTAGTGGTCGATACGGAAGACCTCGTTGGGCGGGAACACGTCGTGCACGAGCTGGTTGAGCTCCTGCGCGCTGGTGAGGTCGTGCCCGAAGGGCTTCTCGATGACGGCACGCCGCCAGGAGCCCTCCTTCTGGTCGGCCAGCCCGTGCTTCTTGAGCTGCTGGACGACCTGCGGGAAGAACTTCGGGGGCACGGACAGGTAGAAGGCGAAGTTGCCGCCCGTGCCCTGCGCCTTGTCGAGCTCCTGGATGGTGGCCTTCAGGGTCTCGAAGGCCTCGTCGTCGTCGAAGTTGCCCTGGACGAAGCGCATCCCCTGGATGAGCTGCTGCCAGACCTCTTCGCGGAACGGCGTACGGGCGTGCTGCTTTACGGCGTCGTGGACCTCCTGTGCGAAGTCCTCGTTCTGCCATTCGCGGCGCGCGAAGCCGATGAGCGAGAAGCCCGGCGGCAGCAGGCCGCGGTTGGCCAGGTCGTAGACAGCGGGCATCAGCTTTTTACGGGACAAATCGCCCGTGACGCCAAAGATGACCAGGCCCGACGGCCCCGCGATACGCGGGAGCCGTCGGTCCTGGGCGTCACGAAGCGGGTTGGCTCCGGGAACACCAGACAAGTGGTCAGCCCTCCGAAGGGGCGAGGCGCTTGAGTTCCGCCTCGGTGGAGTTGAGCAGGTCGATCCAGGACGCCTCGAACTTCTCGACGCCCTCGTCCTCGAGGAGCTGGACGACGTCGTCGTAGCTGACCCCGAGCTTCTTGATGGCGTCGAGGTCGGCACGGCCCTGGTCGTAGCTGCCCGCGATGGTGTTGCCGGTGATCTCGCCGTGGTCGGCGACCGCGTCGAGCGTGGCCTCCGGCATGGTGTTCACCGTGTTCGGGGCGACGAGCTCGTCGACGTACAGGGTGTCCTTGAGGGACGGGTCCTTCACGCCGGTCGAGGCCCACAGCGGGCGCTGCTTGTTGGCCTGGGCCTTGTCGAGGGCGGCCCAGCGGTCGCCCGCGAAGACCTCCTCGTACGCCTCGTAGGCAAGGCGTGCGTTGGCCAGGGCGGACTTGCCCTTGGCGGCCTTGGCCTCGTCGCTGCCGATCGCGTCCAGGCGCTTGTCGATCTCGGTGTCCACGCGGGACACGAAGAAGGAGGCGACCGAGTGGATCTTGGAGAGGTCCAGGCCGGCGGCCTTCGCCTTCTCCAGGCCCGTCAGGTAGGCCTCCATGACCTCGCGGTAGCGCTCGAGCGAGAAGATCAGCGTCACGTTGACGCTGATGCCCCGCCCGATGACCTCGGTGATCGCCGGCAGACCGGCCTTCGTCGCCGGGATCTTGATGAGCGTGTTCGGGCGGTCCACCAGCCAGGCGAGCTGCTTGGCCTCGGCGATCGTGGCCACCGTGTGGTGCGCCAGGCGCGGGTCGACCTCGATGGAGACCCGGCCGTCCTGGCCCTGCGTGGCGTCGAACACCGGACGCAGGATGTCGGCGGCGTCACGGACGTCCGCCGTCGTGATCATGCGGATGGCCTCGTCGACGGTGACCTTGCGGGCGGCGAGGTCGGTGAGCTGCTGCTCGTAACCGTCACCGTGCGAGATCGCCTTCTGGAAGATCGACGGGTTCGTGGTGACACCCACCACGTGCGACTGGTCGATCAGCTCGGCGAGGTTGCCGGACGTGATCCGCTTGCGCGAGAGGTCGTCCAGCCAGATCGCCACGCCCTCGTCGGAGAGGCGCTTGAGTGCGTCTGTCATTGGTATTGCATCTCCTACTGTCGTATAAGTGCGTCAGCGCGCGGAGGCGGCGATGGATTCCCGGGCGGCGGCGGCGACGTGCTCCGCGGTGAAACCGAACTCGCGGAAGAGGACCTTCGCGTCGGCGGAGGCACCGAAGTGCTCCAGCGAGACGATCCGGCCCGCGTCCCCGACGTACCGGTGCCAGGTCAGGCCGATGCCCGCCTCGACGGCGACGCGGGCCTTCACGGACGGCGGCAGAACACTGTCCTTGTACGCCTGGTCCTGCTCCTCGAACCACTCGACGCACGGCATCGACACGACTCGCGTCGGCACACCGGCGGCCTGGAGCTGCTCGCGCGCCTCGACGGCGAGGTGCACCTCGGAGCCCGTGCCGATCAGCACGGCCTGTGCCTCACCGCCCTCGGCGTCGAAGAGCACGTAACCGCCCTTGGCCGCGTCCTCGTTCGCCTCGTACGTCGGCACGCCCTGCCGGGTCAGTGCCAGACCGTGCGGAGCGCCCTTGCCGAACACCTTGGTGTAACGGCGCAGGATCTCGCGCCAGGCGATGGTGGTCTCGTTCGCGTCGGCCGGGCGCACGACGTTCAGGCCCGGGATCGCGCGCAGCGAGGCCAGGTGCTCCACCGGCTGGTGGGTCGGGCCGTCCTCGCCGAGACCGATCGAGTCGTGCGTCCACACGTGCGTCACCGGGAGGTGCATCAGCGCGGACAGGCGCACGGCGTTACGCATGTAGTCGGAGAACACCAGGAAGGTGCCGCCGTAGACGCGGGTGTGGCCGTGCAGCGCGATGCCGTTCATGGCAGCCGCCATGGCGTGCTCGCGGATGCCGAAGTGGATCGTCCGGCCGTACGGGTCCGCCTCGGGCAGCGGGTTGCCGGCGGGGAGGAACGACGACGTCTTGTCGATCGTCGTGTTGTTCGAGCCCGCCAGGTCGGCGGAGCCGCCCCACAGCTCGGGGATGACCTCGCCGAGGGCCTGGAGGACCTTGCCGGAGGCCGCGCGGGTGGCGACACCCTTGCCGGCCTCGAACACCGGAAGCTTCTCTTCCCAGCCCACGGGCAGCTCACCCGAGGAGATCCGGTCGAACTCGGCGGAGCGCTCCGGGTTGGCGGTGCGCCACGCGGCGAGGGACTTCTCCCACTCGGCCTTGGCGTCGCGGCCGCGGTCCAGCGCCTCGCGGGTGTGCGCGATGACCTCGTCGGAGACCTCGAAGCTCTTCTCGGGGTCGAAGCCCAGCACCCGCTTCGTCGCGGCGACCTCGTCGTCGCCGAGCGCCGAGCCGTGCGCGGCCTCGGTGTCCTGGGCGTTCGGGGCGGGCCAGGCGATGATCGAGCGGGCCGCGATGAACGACGGGCGCTCCGTCTCGGCCTTCGCCGCCTGGAGCGCCTTGTAGAGGCCCGCCGGGTCGAGGTCGCCGCTGGGCAGCTGCTCGACGCGCTGGACGTGCCAGCCGTACGCCTCGTACCGCTTGAGGGTGTCCTCGGAGACCGCGGTCTCCGTGTCGCCCTCGATCGAGATGTGGTTGTCGTCCCACAGCATGACGAGGCTGCCGAGCTTCTGGTGCCCGGCCAGCGAGGACGCCTCCGCGGAGATGCCCTCCTGGAGGCAGCCGTCACCGGCGATGACGTAGACGTTGTGGTCGAACGGGGAGGTGCCGGGGGCCGCCTCGGGGTCGAACAGGCCGCGCTCGTAACGAGCGGCCATGGCCATGCCCACGGCGTTGGCGACACCCTGGCCGAGCGGCCCGGTCGTCGTCTCGACGCCCGTGGTGTGGCCGTACTCCGGGTGACCCGGGGTCTTGGAGCCCCAGGTGCGGAACGCCTTGAGGTCGTCGAGCTCCAGGCCGTATCCGGCCAGGTAGAGCTGGATGTACAGGGTCAGGCTGGAGTGGCCCGCGGAGAGCACGAACCTGTCACGTCCGGCCCACTCCGCGTCCGCGGGGTCGTGCCGCATCACCTTCTGGAAGATGGTGTACGCGGCGGGAGCCAGGCTCATCGCCGTACCCGGGTGGCCGTTTCCGACCTTCTGTACGGCGTCCGCGGCGAGGACGCGGACAGTGTCCACGGCCCGCTGGTCCAATTCGGTCCACTGGAGGTCTGTGGTGGTCGGCTTGGTGCTCACCCTGAGTCAGGGCTCCTCTCCACTGTCGTAAGCCGGTGGCTGTCTACCGCACCGGGCGATGTCGAGCCTACCCCCGACGCCACGCGCTGCTTTCGAGTAGTTACCAGGGTGACGGCGACCTGCGGAGTTCGCCTCCTGACCGAAGCTGTCCGTTCATTACCGCGCAACCCCAACACGAGCCCACCCCCGCGAAGGGCGGCGTATCCGCAACGTCTACAGTGGTCTGGTTCGCGCAAGTCTTTACCGGGCCTTCACTCCCGGAGCTTGCTGGGATTTCTCTGTCAGGGGTGTGCGTGACGGCCGTCGAGTCCCGACCCGCAGGGGTCGCCTTGACTCCGAGCCCAGGGGGCCATCGCCCGTTCGGGGCCCGCATCAAGGCATTCGTGGCGCTTACCAAGCCGCGGATCATCGAGCTGTTGCTCATCACCACTGTTCCGGTGATGTTCCTCGCCGCTCAAGGTGTTCCAGACCTGTGGCTCGTTCTCACTACCACCATCGGCGGATATCTCTCCGCGGGTGGTGCCAATGCGCTGAACATGTACATCGACCGCGATATCGACGCGCTGATGGACCGCACGTCGCAGCGTCCGCTGGTCACCGGCATGGTGAGCCCCGTCGAGTGCCTCGTATTCGGTATCTCGCTCGCGGTGGTCTCCACCGTCTGGTTCGGGCTGCTCGTCAACTGGCTCTCGGCGGCCCTCGCTCTCGGGGCACTGCTCTTCTACGTCGTCGTCTACACGATGCTCCTGAAGCGCCGCACCTCGCAGAACATCGTCTGGGGCGGAATCGCCGGCTGTATGCCGGTGCTCATCGGCTGGTCGGCCGTGACCAATTCCCTCTCGTGGGCCGCGGTCATTCTCTTCGCCGTCATCTTCTTCTGGACGCCGCCGCATTACTGGCCGCTGTCGATGAAGGTGAAGGATGACTACGCCCGGGTCGGCGTGCCGATGCTTCCGGTCATCGCCACCAATCAGGTCGTCGCCCGCCAGATCGTGATCTACAGCTGGGTGATGGTGGCGGTGTCGCTGCTGCTGACCCCGCTCGGCTACACCGGCTGGTTCTACACGGCGGTGGCCCTCGTGACCGGCGGCTTCTGGCTCTGGGAGGCGCACGGCCTGCAGACCAGGGCCAAGTCCGGAGTGACCGGGGCCAAGCTCAAGGAGATGCGGCTGTTCCACTGGTCCATCACCTACGTCTCGCTGCTCTTCGTCGCCGTGGCGGTGGACCCCTTCCTGCGCTGACCACGCCTTCTGCGGCGTTTCCCAGCAGACGCTCCGGCCTACGGGCGGGTCACGTGGCACAGACCACGTGGCCCGCCCGTCGCCAGTTGATCTACCGCTCGATAGCATCCATTACATGGCAGAGACGGCAGAGACCCAGCAGGTGGACGGCAGGCAGGCGGCGCGTGCGGAGCGCAGGGCGGCGAAGCTGGCCAAGCAGATCGGCGCGTTCGCCAAGGAGCACGGCGGCGCCGAGGGCCACCTCGCGCACACCGGGCAGACGGGTACCCGCATCGTCCTCGTAGGACAGGACGGCGGCTGGGGCGACCTCGTCGCTCCCTCGTACGAGGTGGCGGACAGCGCGGCCCTGAAGTCCGGGATAACGATGCACGCCGAGTTCGACGGCGACTTCGCGGCCAGGATCCGCACCGGACCGTACGAGTGGTCCCGGATGGCCGGCATCCAGCTCGGCGGGCCCTCCAACAACCGCTGAGCCGTTCGGGACAGCACACGGGCAACACCTGACACGGGGCTCACCCGTTAGGCCGTGCATACGCACGCCATCGCAGGGAGCCCCGGATGACCGACACACTGCCCGTGGCGGATCTGGTCGACCAGAACTGCCACGGGGTGCTCCGCGCCGAGCTGGGCCTCGCCACCTTCGAGGCCCAGCTGTCCACGGCCGGCTCAGGGCCCGCCCCGGGCACCACGTTCTTCGACACCCAGACCGGATTCGCCGTACGCCGCTGGTGCCCGCCCCTGCTCGGCCTGGAGGCGCACAGCGCGCCCGCGCACTATCTGGCCAGGCGCAGGGAACTGGGCGTGGTGGAGACCACCCGCCGCCTGCTGCGCGCCACCGGAGTCCGCGCCCGTCTCGTCGACACCGGGCTCCCGGAGGACCTCCTCAGCCCGAAGGAGCTCTCATCGGCCGCCGGAGCCGAGGCCCGGGAGATCGTCCGGCTCGAAGTGCTGGCGACACAGATCGCCGACACCTCCGGCACCGTCGACTCCTTTCTGGTGAACCTCGCCGAGGCCGTCCACGCCGCCTCCGCCTCCGCCGTCGCCTTCACGTCGGTGGCCGGTGCGCGCGCGGTCCCGGCACAGGAGGCCGGACCGCCGGGGCCGGGGGAGGTGCGCATCGCGGCGGGCCGGTGGCTGGCGGGCCGGGAATCGGAGCGCCGCGCGGCCCGCAGCGGAGCCGGCGACCGCCGAAGCGGCTGCGGGCCGCCGGCCGATCCCGTGCTGCTGAGACACCTGATGTGGACCGCCGTCGCGTGCGGGCTGCCGCTCCAGCTCCCCCTCGGGGCGGTTGACCCGGTGCGGCTGGCGGGCTTCGTCACCGCCACCGCCGGTCTCGGCACCGACCTCGTACTGCTGCACAGCTACCCGCACCATCGCGGCGCCGCGCTGCTGGCCTCCGCCTACCCGCACGTGTACGCGGACATCGGCCCCGCTTGCGCCCGGACGGGAGCGCGTGGCGGGGACGTACTGGCGGAGTTCCTCGAACTCGCCCCGTTCGGCAAGCTGATGTACTCCAGCGGGGCGCGGGCGCTGCCCGAGCTCCATCTCGTCGCGGCACGGCAGTTCCACGAGGCGCTCGGCCGGGTGCTGGGCGCCTGGGTGGCCGACGGGGCCTGGTCGCGCCAGGACGCGGCACGCGTCGCCACGATGGTCGGGTCGGGCAACGCCCGGCGGGTCTACGGACTGGACGGCTGACCCGCCGCGGCGGCCGGGCTCAGCTCGCGACGGTCACGGCCGGGGTCTCCCGCACGGGGACGCCGGCCGTGACCTGCGGACGCTCCCTCATGGTCAGGAACAGCCGCAGCACGGCGATCCACATCAGGGCGGAGCCGAGCATGTGGACGCCGACCAGGATCTCGGGGACGTCGCTGAAGTACTGCACGTAACCGATCGCGCCCTGCGCCAGCAGCACGAGCAGCAGGTCACGGGCGCGGGCCCGGGAGTCGGCCGGGGCGTCGACCACCCGCAGCGCCAGCCACATCGCGATGGCCAGCGCGCAGACGACCCACGCGGCGATGGCGTGCACATGCGCGGCCGCGGCCCAGTCCCAGGGCATACGCGGCACGTCGCTGCTGTCCCCGGCGTGCTTGCCGGATCCGGTCACCGTCGTGCCGAGGGCGATCAGCACGACCGTGGTGACGACGATCGCCAGCGACAGGCCGCGCACGGGCCGGGGAGCACGCGGGCGGGGGGCGCCGTCGCCCTCACCGGCGCGCACCCAGGTGATGACGGTGACCGCCAGCAGAGCGTTGGCGAGCAGGAAGTGACCGGCCACCGTCCACGGGTTGAGTCCCGCCCACACCGTGATCCCGCCGAGCACGGCGTTCCCCATCACGAGCCAGAACTGGGACCAGGCGAGCCGGGTCAGCGTGCGACGGCGGGGCCTGGCGGAACGTGCCGCGATGATCGCCCAGCCGACCGCGGCCGACAGGACGTAGGTGAGCATCCGGTTGCCGAACTCGATCGCGCCGTGCAGACCCTGCTCGGGCGTCGCGAACAGGCTGTCGTCCGTGCACTTGGGCCAGGTGTCGCAGCCCAGGCCGGAACCGGTCAGCCGGACGGCACCGCCCGTGACGATGATGAACACGCTCATCACGACGGCCGAGAGAGCGGCGCGCCGCACCACCTCGGTGGACGGAGTCCAGCGCTTGGCGATGTAGGAGAGGGGGGTTTCCACGCGAACCATCGTAAGCGGGGGCTTGTGCACGTTTTCACGAGGGGTGGGTCAGGCCGGAATGCCCCCGTTCGCGGCCCCGGGCGCCTACTCCCAGCGGAAGAACCTCGCAGCCGCGCCCAGTCCGAGCACCGCCCAGACGGCGAGGACCGCGGCCTCGCCCCACGGCATCGCCGCGCCGTGCTGGAGGACGTCCCGCAGCCCCTCCGAAAGGGCCGAGACCGGAAGCAGCCCCAGGACCGCCTGGGCCGCGTCCGGGAACTTGTCGAGCGGCACGATCACGCCGCCGCCCACGAGGAGCAGCAGGAAGACCAGGTTGGCGGCGGCCAGCGTCGCCTCCGCCTTCAGCGTCCCGGCCATCAGGAGCCCGAGGCCGGAGAACGCGGCGGTGCCCAGCACCAGGAGCAGCAGTACGGCGAAGGGGTTGCCTTCGGGGGACCAGCCCAGCGCGAACGCGATCCCGGTCAGCAGCACGATCTGCAGCACCTCGGTGACCAGCACCGACAGAGTCTTCGCCGTCATCAGCGCCCAGCGCGGCAGCGGTGAGGCACCGAGTCGCTTGAGCACCCCGTAACGCCGCTCGAAGCCGGTGGCGATGGCCTGGCCGGTGAAGGCCGTCGACATCACGGCCAGCGCCAGGACGCCGGGGGTCAGGAAGTCGACCGGCTCGCCCGCGCCGGTGTCCACGACGTCGACCACGCTGAACAGCACCAGGAGCAGCGTCGGGATGATCACCGTGAGGAGCAGCTGCTCGCCGTTGCGCAGCAGCATCCGCGTCTCCAGAGCGGTCTGCGCGGCGATCATGCGCGGCAGCGGAGCCGCACCGGGACGGGGGGTGTACGTACCGGCGCTCATGCGCGCAGCTCCTTGCCGGTCAGTTCCAAGAAGACGTCCTCCAGCGTGTGCCGCTCCACGGAGATGCCGGACGGCATCACTCCGTGCTGGGCGCACCAGGAGGTCACGGTGGCCAGCAGCTGCGGATCGACGTCACCCGTGATGCGGTACGCGCCCGAAACCAGCTCGGCCGCCGCTGTGCCGTCGGGCAGCGCCTTGAGCAGCGAGCCGATGTCGAGCCCCGGGCGGCCGGTGAAGCGCAGCGTGTTCTCGGCGCCGCCGCGGCAGAGCGACTCCGGGCTGCCCTGGGCGATGACCCGGCCCGCGTCGATGATGGCGACGTCGTCGGCGAGCTCCTCGGCCTCGTCCATGAAGTGCGTGGTCAGCACGACCGAGACACCGTCGCCGCGCAGTTCCCGTACGAGATCCCAGGTGGAGCGGCGTGCCTGCGGGTCCAGACCCGCGGTCGGCTCGTCCAGGAAGACCAGCTCGGGACGGCCCACGACGGCCATCGCCAGGCCGAGCCGCTGCTGCTGTCCGCCCGACAGCCGCCGGTAGGTGGTGCGCCCGCAGCTGCCGAGGCCGAGCCGTTCGACCAGCGCGTCCACGTCCAGCGGGTCGGCGTACAGCCTGGCCATGTGGCGCAGCATCTCGTCGGCCCGCGCACCGGAGTAGACGCCGCCCGACTGCAGCATCACGCCCACCCGGGGGCGCAGGGCCGCCGCGTCGGTGACCGGGTCGAGACCGAGGACGCGTACAGTCCCGGCATCCGGCCGCCGGTATCCCTCGCAGGTCTCGATGGTGGTGGTCTTGCCGGCGCCGTTCGGGCCGAGGACCGCGGTGACCGCACCGGCCCGGACGTCGAGGTCGAGGCCGTCCACCGCGGTCCTGGTGCCGTACCGCTTCACCAGGCCGGCGACCTGGACGACCGACTCGCTGTTCATGGCCGGTAAGTCTAGGCAGTGACCGCGGGGCACCGGGGCGCGGGTCCCGCGGCGCGCGATTTCGCCAATGTGGCTCCGGGCCGGGGCAGGGGGTCTCCCGAGTGCGTCGGCCGTACTTCCCTGGGCCAAACCTCGGCACACCTCAAAGTTCGGCCAATGCCGCCCCGGGCTCCCCGGCGCCCACTTCCGTGTCCTGCGTCACGTCCCCCATGCTCCTCCCTGAGCTCATGCGGTTGCTGTGCCCCCCACACGCTCACGGGCAGCGGCGGTTGTGAGTGGCACCCGCGCCTGTTCCTTCATCCCCCCTACGGCGGGCGACCCCCGCCGCTCCCTGAAGGAGAGCTCGTGATCCGACGTTCCACGCGTCTCAGACGGCGGTCAGCCGCCGCACTCCTCACCGCGGCAGCGACCGCGTTACCCCTTTTGATCGGCGCAGCGCCGGCCCAGGCCGCAGAGACCGAGCCGGCGGCGCGGTCCGCGTACCGGGACAAGACCGAGAGCGGACTCCTCCGGCAACTCGCCACGCGGGACGAGGTGACCTTCTGGGTCGCCCTGAAGGCGGAGGCCGACGTCTCGTCCGCCCACAGGGCGAAGGGCAAGGCGGCCAAGGCCCGCGCAGTTCTCGAAACGAAGAGCGCGTTCGCCAGGAAGTCCCAGGCCGGAGTCATCGAGCTGGCCAGGAAGGCCGGAGCGACGTACACCTCGTTCTGGATCGCCAACACCGTGCAGATCACCGGTGACAAGGCGCTCGCCGAGAAGATCGCGGCCCGTGCGGACGTGGCGGCCATCGAGGCCGACGACCCCGTGACGATCCCCGACCCGCTGCCCGGAACGACGGAGCCCGAGGTCGACGCCGTCGAGTGGAACCTCGACCGGATCAACGCGCCCAAGGTCTGGAACGACCTGGGCGTCCGGGGTGACGGCATCGTCGTGGCCAACATCGACAGCGGCGTCCAGTTCGACCACCCCGCGGTCGCGGCCAGGTACCGGGGGCTGAAGTCCGACGGCACGTACGACCACGCGTACAACTGGTTCGACCCCACCGGGGTGTGCACCGGCACCGCGCCCTGCGACAACAACGGTCACGGCACCCACACCATGGGCACGATGGTCGGTGACGACGGCGCGGGCAACCAGGTCGGCGTCGCTCCCGGCGCCCGCTGGATCGCCGCCAAGGGCTGCGGCACGAGTTCCTGCGCCCAGGCGACGCTGCTCGCCGCCGGTCAGTGGATCGTCGCGCCCACGGACGCCTCGGGCGCCAACCCGCGCCCGGACCTCGCCCCGGACGTGGTGAACAACTCGTGGGGCTCCAACGTCATCGACACCTGGTACAAGGCCACCGTGCAGTCGTGGCGTGACGCCGGTATCTTCCCGGCCTTCTCCAACGGGAACAACGGCTCCGGCTGCAACACCGCGGGTTCGCCCGGCGCCTACGCGAACAGCTACTCATCGGGCGCCTTCGACGTCGACAACGCCATCGCGAGCTTCTCCTCGCGCGGCACGGGCGAGGCCGGCACCGTCAAGCCCAACCTCTCCGCGCCCGGCGTCAATGTCCGCTCCTCCTGGATGGGCGGCGGCTACAACACCATCTCCGGTACGTCGATGGCCTCCCCGCACACCGCCGCCACCGTGGCGCTGATGTGGTCCGCCTCGCCCGCGATCCGCGGCGACGTGGCCGCGACCGAGAAGCTCCTCGACGAAACGGCGATCGACACCGACAACACGGCCTGCGGCGGCACCGCGGCCAGGAACAACGTCTGGGGCGAAGGGCGCCTGGACGCGTACGCCGCGGTCGGCGCCACCCCGCGCGGTCCGCTCGGCGCACTCGGCGGCCGGGTCGGCTTCGGTGACACGGCCGTCGCCGACGCCACGATCACGCTGGACGGGCCGATGAAGGCGACCGTCACCACCGGCGCCGACGGCTCCTACGCCCTGCCCAAGGTGATGGCAGGCGACTACAGGGTCAACGCGTCCAAGTTCGGCTTCCACGCGGCCGAGGCCACCGTCACCGTCGTCGAGAACGAGACGGCGACCAAGGACTTCGCCCTCGTGCAGGCTCCCAGCGCCACCCTCAGCGGCGTCGTGACCACCGAGGCGGGCGCCGAGGCGGGCGCGGGCGTCACCGTCCGGGGCACCCCGGTCAAGACGGTCTCGGCCGCCGACGGCTCGTACACCCTGACCCTGCCGGTCGGCACGTACGACATCGCCGTGACCCCCGTCAGCCGCTGCGCCACCGGCACGAGCGTGAGCGTGGAGCTGACCGCTCCACTCACCCGGAACATCGAACTGGCCGGCCGGTCCGACACCTTCGGCACGACCTGCCGGCTGGGCGCCGGCGCCTTCCCGGCCGGTGACACGAAGCTGGCCATGAGCAGCCAGACCGCGGGCACGGGCCGCTTCGACCTGCCGTTCCCCGTCGGGCTCTACGGCAGGACCTACCGGGCGGCCAGTGCCACCACCGAGGGTGTCCTCGCCTTCGGCACCGTCAGCTCCTCCTCGGTCAACGCGAGCCTGCCGACGACGGGCGGGCCCAACGGGGCGCTCTACCCTTTCTGGGACAACCTCCAGATCGACAGCGCCTCCAGCGAGTCCGGCGTCTACTGGGCGGCCCGCGGCACCGCGCCGCACCGCTCCGTGGTCGTCGAGTGGCGGGACGTGCAGATCACCGCCTCGACCACCCAGCGGATCAGCTTCGCCGCGGTCATCGGTGAGGACGGGAGCGTCTCCTACCACTACAAGGACATCGGACCGGGCACGTACGAGAACGGGTCGAGCGCCACCGTCGGGATCGAGAGCGACACCGGCACGGACGCCCTCCTGTACTCGTACAACCAGGCGACCGTCGCCGACGGCATGTCTCTCTCCTTCAGCACCAGCAGGAGCGCGGTGGTCACCGGCACGGTCACCGACGCCAACGACGGGGAACCGGTGGCCGGCGCCACGGTGAAGGTCGGCCGGGGCGGGACCGCCCTCGCCACCGGCACCACCGGCGCCGACGGCGCCTACCTCGTCCAGGTCCCGGCCGAGGCCACCGAGGCCGGCTACGGCATCACGGTCGGGGCCGATCACTACGCCGGCGTCACCGCGGAGCGCGCGCTGAAGGCCAAGGGCGTCGCCGTGGCCGACGCCGTCCTGGCAACGGGGCTGGTCACGGCCTCCGCGGCGGACTACACCCTGGTGGTCCCGGCGGACCGGGACCGCACCCGCACCCTGACCGTGGGCAACGCGGGCACCGCCACGCCGTACACGGTGAGGGAGCGGGGCGACGCCGCCTGGGTCACGGCCACGCCCGCGTCCGGCGAGCTGGCGAAGGGCGCCGAGCAGAAGGTGGAGCTGACGTTCGACACCTCGGGCGTCACCCCGGGCTCGGTCCTGACCGGCACGCTGCTCGTCTCGTCGGACAGCGGCCGTCGACCGGTCGTCGAGATCCCGCTGAAGGTCGTCGTCCCTGCCTATCAGACGGCGCTCGACACCGGCGCAGCCGGTTCGGTGACGGACCTGCTGGGCGACACCTGGGGTCCTGACCGGGCGTACGCCGCCGGGTCGTACGGCCACATCGGCACGACGAGCAAGGTCGCGACGACGAAGACGATCTCCGGCACGGACGAGCAGGCGCTGTACCGGACCGCACGGAGCGGCGCGCTGGAGTACCGCTTCGACAACGTCCCCGACGGCGTCTACCGGGTCGAGCTCGGCTTCGCCGAGGTGAGCGGCACCAAGCCCGGCGCGCGCGTCTTCGACGTCCTCGCCGAGGGCAGGGAGTTCGTCCCCAACCTCGACATCGCGCTGGAGAAGGGCGTGTACGTGGCCCTGGACAGGACCCTCACCGTGGAGGTCACCGACGGCCAGCTGAACGTCCGGCTGTCGGCCATCCACGGCAAGTCCCTGGTGAACTCGATCCGGGTCTCCCAGCGGCCGGACCTGACCGGCTGACCAGCGGTATCTGACACAGCGGCGTCCACGCCCGCCCGGCCCCGCCGGGCGGGCCGTGGCACGGGTGGAGCAGGTGGCGCGGGAGGGCGGGCTGATCATTTCCGCAGGTCAACTTAGGTATGCCTAAGTGACGAAGCCCATCGGGTCATGATCGGGGGCCGGGTTGTCAGGCTCCGGTGAATTACGCAACAATGGCGTTGTGAAATACGTTGGCGAGGCTCCGCAGGAGGATCTCGCGACCGGCGAGCGCTCCACGCGCAACCGGGTCGCGCGCTCCATCCTGGACCACGGCCCGTCCACCGCCGCCGATCTCGCGAAGCGCGTGCGTCTCACCCAGGCCGCCGTCCGCCGTCACCTCGACGCCCTCGTCTCCGACGGAGTCGTCGAAGCCCGCGAACAGCGGGTGTACGGGGCGCGGACCCGGGGGCGGCCCGCCAAGGTGTTCGCCCTGACGGACTGCGGCCGTGACGCCTTCGACCAGTCGTACGACAAGCTCGCCGCGGACGCACTGCGCTGGATCGCCGAGACCGCGGGCGACGAGGCGGTCATCGCGTTCGCCCGCGCCCGTATGGCGGCACAGGCCGAGATGTACCGCGCCGCGGTCGAGGCGGCCGACCCCGAAGACCGTACCGAGGCGTTGGCCAAGGCCTTGTCGGCCGACGGGTACGCTGCTACGGCGCGAAGCGCGCCCGGCCCTCAGCAGGGTGAGCAGCTGTGCCAGCACCACTGCCCGGTCGCACATGTCGCCGAGCAGTTCCCGCAGCTGTGCGAGGCGGAGACGGAAATCTTCTCCAGCCTGCTCGGGACCCATGTGCAGCGTCTGGCCACCCTCGCCCACGGCGACGGCGTGTGCACGACGTACGTGCCGCGCCGCGGCCACGCAACACCAGAGACCACCTCAGTATCTGCAAGCACTGCCGGGAGGAACCCCGCATGACGCTCCCCACGGAGACTGCCCACCCTGAGCTCGAGGGTCTGGGCACGTACGAATTCGGTTGGGCCGACTCCGACGCGGCAGGCGCTGCGGCCAAGCGCGGCCTCTCCGAGGCTGTCGTGCGCGACATCTCGGAGAAGAAGAACGAGCCGGACTGGATGCTGAAGCTGCGGCTCAAGGGCCTGAAGCTCTTCGGCAAGAAGCCGATGCCGAACTGGGGCTCCGACCTCTCGGGCATCGACTTCGACAACATCAAGTACTTCGTGCGGTCGACGGAGAAGCAGGCGGAGTCCTGGGAGGACCTGCCCGAGGACATCAAGAACACGTACGACAAGCTCGGCATCCCCGAGGCGGAGAAGCAGCGCCTCGTCGCCGGTGTCGCCGCGCAGTACGAGTCCGAGGTCGTCTACCACCAGATCAACGAGGAGCTGGAGGCGCAGGGTGTCATCTTCATGGACACCGACACCGCGCTGAAGGAGCACCCCGAGCTCTTCCAGGAGTACTTCGGCACCGTCATCCCCGTCGGTGACAACAAGTTCGCCTCGCTGAACTCGGCCGTGTGGTCCGGCGGCTCGTTCATCTACGTGCCGAAGGGCGTGCACGTGGAGATCCCGCTCCAGGCCTACTTCCGTATCAACACGGAGAACATGGGCCAGTTCGAGCGGACGCTGATCATCGTCGATGAGGACGCCTACGTCCACTACGTCGAGGGCTGCACCGCGCCGATCTACTCCTCGGACTCGCTGCACTCCGCGGTCGTCGAGATCATCGTGAAGAAGGGCGGCCGCTGCCGCTACACGACCATCCAGAACTGGTCGAACAACGTCTACAACCTCGTCACCAAGCGCGCCGTGGCGTACGAGGGCGCGACCATGGAGTGGGTCGACGGCAACATCGGCTCCAAGGTCACCATGAAGTACCCGGCCATCTACCTGATGGGCGAGCACGCCAAGGGCGAGACCCTGTCCATCGCCTTCGCGGGCGAGGGCCAGCACCAGGACGCCGGCGCCAAGATGGTCCACATGGCCCCGAACACCTCGTCCAACATCGTCTCCAAGTCGGTGGCACGAGGGGGCGGCCGCACCTCCTACCGCGGCCTCATCGAGATTGGCGAGGGCGCGCCGGGCGCGAAGTCCAACGTGCTCTGTGACGCGCTGCTGGTCGACACGATCTCGCGCTCCGACACCTACCCGTACGTCGACGTCCGTGAGGACGACGTGTCCATGGGTCACGAGGCGACCGTCTCCAAGGTCTCCGAGGACCAGCTCTTCTACCTCATGAGCCGCGGACTCACCGAGTTCGAGGCCATGGCGATGATCGTGCGCGGCTTCGTCGAGCCGATCGCCAAGGAGCTGCCCATGGAGTACGCACTTGAGCTCAACCGGCTGATCGAGCTGCAGATGGAGGGTTCGGTCGGCTAGTACGCCCGCCGACCGCGTCCCCCTACTTCTTGACTGAGAAAGCGAGCACTACGACAGCCATGGCTGAGGCTCAGAACATCCCGGCCGGTTCGACGACCGCCGGTTCCATCGCGGTGGCCGCCGAGTCGACCGTCGCCACGCGCATGAGCGCGCCCCCGTCCTTCGACGTCGCGGACTTCCCCGTCCCGCACGGCCGTGAGGAGGAGTGGCGGTTCACGCCGCTGGAGCGCCTTCGTGGGCTGCACGACGGCACCGCCGTCGTCACCGGCGACGCCGTGAAGGTCGCGATCGAGGCCCCGGAAGGGGTCACCGTCGAGACCGTCGGCCGCGAGGACTCGCGGCTCGGCAAGGCCGGCACCCCGGTGGACCGCGTCGCCGCCCAGGCGTACTCGTCCTTCGCTCAGGCCTCGGTCGTCACGGTCGCCAAGGAGGCCGTGCTCACCGAGCCGATCCGGATCGCCGTGCACGGCGAGGGCGGCGTCGCGTACGGTCACCAGCTCATCGAGCTGGGAGCCTTCGCCGAGGCCGTCGTCGTCATCGACCACACCGGTGACGCGGTGCTCGCCGCCAACGTCGACTACGTCCTGGGAGACGGTGCCAAGCTCACCGTCGTCTCGGTCCAGGACTGGGACGAGAAGGCGGTGCACGTCGGCCAGCACAACGCGCTGATCGGCCGGGACGCCTCGTTCAAGTCGATCGTCGTCACCTTCGGCGGCGACCTCGTCCGGATCCACCCGCGGATCAGCTACGCGGCCCCCGGCGGCGAGGCCGAGCTCTTCGGTCTGTACTTCACCGACAAGGGCCAGCACCAGGAGCACCGCCTCCTCGTCGACCACAACACCCCGCACTGCAAGTCCAACGTGGCCTACAAGGGCGCGCTGCAGGGCGAGGGTGCGCACGCCGTGTGGATCGGTGACGTCCTCATCCAGGCCAAGGCCGAGGGCACCGACACGTACGAGATGAACCGCAACCTCGTCCTCACGGACGGCGCCCGGGTCGACTCCGTGCCGAACCTGGAGATCGAGACCGGCGAGATCGTCGGCGCCGGTCACGCATCCGCGACCGGCCGCTTCGACGACGAGCAGCTGTTCTACCTCCAGTCGCGGGGAATCCCCGCCGAGGAGGCCCGCCGTCTCGTCGTGCGCGGCTTCTTCGCCGAGCTCGTCCAGCAGATCGGCCTGCCGGACGTCGAAGCCCGTCTCCTCGACAAGATCGAGACCGAGCTGAAGGCCTCCGTCTGATGGCCTTCGTCAAAGCCTGTGCGCTGAGCGAGCTGGAGGACGACACCCCCAAGAGGGTGGAGCTCGAAGGCACGCCGGTGTCCGTGGTGCGCACCGAGGGCGAGGTGTTCGCGATCAACGACATCTGCTCGCACGCGAACGTCTCGCTGTCGGAGGGCGAGGTCGAGGACTGCATGATCGAGTGTTGGCTGCACGGATCGAGTTTCGATCTGCGTACCGGCAAGCCCTCCGGCCTTCCCGCGACGCGCCCCGTTCCCGTTTACCCCGTAAAGATCGAAGGGGACGATGTGCTCGTCTCCGTCACCCAGGAGACCTGAGTCACCCATGGCAACGCTTGAAATCCGCGACCTGCACGTCACCGTCGAGGCCGACAACACCACGAAGGCGATCCTCAAGGGCGTCGACCTGACCGTGAAGCAGGGCGAGACCCACGCCATCATGGGCCCCAACGGGTCCGGCAAGTCCACCCTCGCGTACTCGCTCGCCGGTCACCCCAAGTACACGATCACCAACGGCACGGTGACCCTGGACGGCGAGAACGTCCTGGACATGACCGTCGACGAGCGCGCCCGCGCCGGTCTCTTCCTCGCCATGCAGTACCCGGTCGAGATCCCCGGCGTCTCGGTCTCCAACTTCCTGCGCACCTCCGCCACCGCCGTCCGCGGCGAGGCGCCCAAGCTGCGTACGTGGGTGAAGGAGGTCCGCGAGACGATGGCGGAACTCCAGATGGACCCGGCCTTCGCCGAGCGCAACGTCAACGAGGGCTTCTCCGGCGGTGAGAAGAAGCGCCACGAGATCCTTCAGCTGGAGCTCCTCAAGCCGAAGATCGCCATCCTCGACGAGACCGACTCCGGCCTCGACGTCGACGCCCTGCGCGTCGTCTCCGAGGGCGTCAACCGCGTCCGCGAGACCGGCGAGGTCGGCACGCTGCTGATCACGCACTACACGCGGATCCTGCGTTACATCAAGCCCGACTTCGTTCACGTCTTCGCGAACGGCCGCATCGCCGAGTCCGGCGGAGCCGAGCTCGCCGACAAGCTGGAGAACGAGGGCTACGAGGCCTACACGAAGGGTGGCGCTTCCGCGTGACTGACGCCCGACAGGGGCTCACCGGCCTCCTCGACACCGAGGCGATCCGTAAGGACTTCCCGATCCTGGACCGCACGGTCCACGACGGAAAGAAGATCGTTTACCTGGACAGCGCTGCGACGTCGCAGAAGCCGCGCCAGGTCCTCGATGCGCTCAACGAGTACTACGAGCGGCACAACGCCAACGTCCACCGCGGTGTGTACACCATCGCGGAGGAGGCCACCGCGCTGTACGAGGGTGCCCGTGACAAGGTCGCGGCCTTCATCAACGCGCCGAGCCGCAACGAGGTGATCTTCACGAAGAACGCCTCCGAGTCGCTCAACCTCGTCGCGAACATGCTCGGCTGGGCCGACGAGCCCTATCGGGTGGACCGTGACACCGAGATCGTCACCACGGAGATGGAGCACCACTCCAACATCGTGCCCTGGCAGCTGCTCTCGCAGCGCACCGGCGCGAAGCTGAAGTGGTTCGGCATCACCGACGACGGCCGTCTCGACCTGTCCAACATCGACGAGATCATCACGGAGAAGACGAAGATCGTCTCCTTCACCCTGGTCTCGAACATCATGGGCACGATCAACCCGGTCGAGAAGATCATCCGCCGTGCCCAGCAGGTCGGAGCCCTGGTCTGCATCGACGCCTCGCAGGCGGCACCGCACATGGTGCTCGACGTGCAGGCGCTGCAGGCGGACTTCGTGGCCTTCACCGGTCACAAGATGGTCGGTCCGACCGGTATCGGCGTGCTGTGGGGACGGCAGGAACTCCTGGAGGACCTGCCCCCGTTCCTCGGCGGCGGCGAGATGATCGAGACCGTGTCGATGCACTCGTCGACGTACGCTCCCGCGCCGTACAAGTTCGAGGCGGGTACGCCCCCGATCGCCCAGGCCGTCGGCCTCGGTGCGGCCGTGGACTACCTCACGGCGGTCGGCATGGAGAACATCCACCGTCACGAGCAGGCGATCACCGAGTACGCGGTGAAGCGGCTCCTGGAGGTCCCGGACCTCAGGATCATCGGTCCGTCGACGGCCGTGGACCGTGGTGCGACGATCTCCTTCACACTGGGTGACATCCACCCGCACGACGTGGGCCAGGTCCTGGACGAGCAGGGCATCGCCGTCCGGGTCGGTCACCACTGCGCCCGGCCGGTGTGCCTGCGGTACGGAATTCCTGCGACGACGCGAGCGTCGTTCTATCTGTACTCCACGCCCGCCGAGGTCGACGCCCTGGTGGACGGTCTCGAACACGTCCGGAACTTTTTCGGTTAAATGCCACAGCTGCTGAGGGTTGACTGGTGAAGCTTGATTCCATGTACCAGGACGTGATCCTGGACCACTACAAGCACCCCCACGGGCGCGGCCTGCGGGACGGCGACGCCGAGGTGCATCACGTCAACCCGACGTGTGGCGACGAGATCACACTCCGGGTGAAGTACGACGGCGAGAAGATCGCCGACATCAGTTACGACGGTCAGGGCTGCTCCATCAGCCAGGCCAGTGCGTCCGTGCTGAACGAGCTCCTCGTGGGCAAGCAGCTCGGCGAGGCGCAGAAGATCCAGGGCGCGTTCCTGGAGCTGATGCAGTCGAAGGGCCAGCTGGAGCCGGACGACGCGATGGAGGAGGTGCTGGAGGACGCGGTCGCGTTCGCCGGTGTCTCCAAGTACCCGGCCCGGGTCAAGTGCGCGCTGCTGAGCTGGATGGCGTGGAAGGACGCGACGGCGCAGGCGCTGTCCGAAGGGAAGACCGCATGAGTGAAGAGACAGTCGCACTGAAGCCGGCCTCCGAGGAGGAGGTCCGCGAGGCTCTGTACGACGTAGTCGACCCCGAGCTGGGCATCGACGTCGTCAACCTGGGCCTCATCTACGGCATCCACGTCGATGACGCCAACATCGCCACCCTCGACATGACGCTGACGTCCGCGGCCTGCCCGCTGACCGACGTCATCGAGGACCAGGCGAAGTCCGCGACCGACGGCATCGTCAGCGAGTTGCGGATCAACTGGGTCTGGATGCCGCCGTGGGGCCCGGACAAGATCACGGACGACGGCCGCGAGCAGCTTCGCGCGCTCGGCTTCAACGTCTGACCGGTCAGCACACACGTTCACCGCGGGGCGTCTCTTCCCTTGTAGAGGGGAGAGGCGCCCCGCGGTGCTGTGCGCGGTGCCGGGCAGCGGTCCGGCACCGCGCCATGCCGGGTTATCCGCCGTGCTGCGGGACGGCGTCCTGGGGAGCGCCACCCTGCGGCGGTACGGCCGCCGCCTCGGCGAGCACCGGGCCCAGGTTCTCCGTGCGTATCCGGCGGTCGACGTACAGCAGGCCGTTCACCAGGAGCGGGAAGGGGCCCGAGACGACCTGGCCCACCATCTGTCCGACCATGATCGCCACCCCGTAGCCGCTCATCGCGATGATCACGGCGGTGGGGCTCGGATCGGCGTCCAGGTTCGCGCTGCTGATGATGGTCGGGAACATGCCGAGGATCGAGAACGGCATCTGGATGAGGTAGGCGGCGACGCCCGCGATGGCGGAGGACAGCCACGTGATCCCGAGCACCCGCCACCAGTCGCCGCGCACCAGCTGCGACGAGCGGCGCAGGGCCTCGACGGGACGCTGCCCCTCGAAGACCACGGCCGCGGGGGCCAGAGAGAACCTCACCCAGAGCCAGACAGCGATCGGCGCCGTGAGCAGGGCGCACAGTGCGCCGATCGACATGATGGTGAGGGCGCCGTTGCCACCGTCCAGGGCGATGATGGCGACCGTCATGGCGAAGAAGGCCACCATGGCGAGCAGCACCGGGACGGCTCCGACCAGGCCCATGAGGAACACGGTGCCGATCATGGACGCCATGCGCTCACGGGACCGCCGCCACACCGTGGCGAAGCCGACCTGCCGGCCCAGCACGGCGTCCTGGAGGATCGCCGGCACGGCCCCGTACATCAGGGCGGACGCGAGCACCACGAGGACGATGCCGAGCAGCGCGACGACGCCGAAGGCGGTCACCAGCGGTACGACGTCCGAGGAGTCGGGCTCGATGCCCTGGGGGAGTGCGACGACCTTCTCGAAGGTGTCGGAGACGGCGGAGTAGGCGATCACCAGCGCCGCCACCATCACCAGCGCGGATCCGCCCCACAGGGCGAGGCCCATGCCGAAGAGCGGCTTCCAGTACCGGCCCATCGTGGCGAAGGCGCCGCCCAGCAGGTCACCGAGTCTCAGCGGTGCGAGGGGTATGACCCCGGGCTTGGGCGGCGGCGTCCAGCCGCCCCATCCCGGCGGCCCGCCGTACACACCCTCGCCGTACGGCGATCCCCCGAGATGCGCGCCTCTGTATGCGCCGCCGCCCCACCCTGCGTCCTGCGACACTGCTTCTCCGTCATGTTGTTGTTCGTACAGTCGTCCGATGTACCGGTCGGGACACCGTAGCGTCCCCCGGCGCCGCTCAGCGGCTCGCGCTGTTCCGGACCACCGATCCTGTGTCGGGGACGACCGCCGCTTCGTACGCCCCCGATCAGGCTCCCGCCCACGCGCGGGGCCGCTCAGGGCGGTACGTCGCTGTCCCGTTCAGCGGCCAGGGCCTCGCGGCGCTGGGAGGAGTGCTGTACGCGACCGCGCCCGCGCCGCTCCGGCCGGTCCGCGCGGTGCTCGCGGGCGGTTGACGGGGTTGGCTGTGTGAGACCGGTTCGCCCGCTCGGGCCCCGGGCGGTTAGGTTTTGGTCATGACCGACACGACTTCCCAGGCTTCCCCCCGTACCACCGGCGCCGTCGCCGCCGGCCTCGCCACCATCGCCGGTGACGGCACCGTTCTCGACACCTGGTACCCCGCCCCCGAGCTCTCGGCCGAGCCCGGCCCGGCCGGTACGCAGCGCCTCACGCCGGACGAGGCCGTGAACCGGCTCGGCGAGGCCGCGGCCCGGGCCATCGGCGTGGACGCCCGCCGCGGTGTGGAGGTCGTGGCCGTCGCCACGGTCATCTCCTCGCTGGACGACAAGCCGCTCGACGCGCACGACGCGTACCTGCGTCTGCACCTGCTCTCGCACCGGTTCGTCCAGCCGCACGGGCAGAACCTCGACGGGGTCTTCGGCCTCCTCGCCAACGTCGCCTGGACCTCGCTCGGTCCGGTCGCCGTCGACGACCTGGAGAAGGTCCGGCTGAACGCGCGCGCCGACGGTCTGCACCTCCAGGTGACCTCGGTGGACAAGTTCCCGCGGATGACGGACTACGTCGCGCCCAAGGGCGTACGGATCGCCGACGCCGACCGTGTCCGGCTCGGTGCGCACCTCGCGGCCGGTACGACCGTCATGCACGAGGGCTTCGTCAACTTCAACGCCGGCACGCTCGGTACGTCGATGGTCGAGGGCCGCATCTCCGCGGGCGTCGTCGTCGGCGACGGCTCCGACATCGGTGGCGGCGCGTCCACGATGGGCACGCTCTCCGGCGGCGGCAACGTCCGCATCACGATCGGCGAGCGCTGCCTGGTCGGTGCGGAGGCAGGCGTCGGGATCGCGCTGGGTGACGAGTGCGTCGTCGAGGCCGGGCTGTACGTCACCGCGGGTACGCGGATCACGATGCCCGACGGACAGATCGTCAAGGCCCGTGAGCTCTCCGGCGCCTCGAACATCCTCTTCCGCCGCAACTCGGTCACGGGCACGGTGGAGGCCCGCCCGAACAACGCGGTGTGGGGCGGCCTCAACGAGATCCTGCACCACCACAACTAGGACGACGAGCGGTGGGCGGACGCGGAACCGGTCCGTATCCGCCGTGTCATCGGTCGCCGGAGGGGTCCGGAACGACGACCTCGTCCTGCTCCTGGCGCAGGGCCGCGATCGCGGCCCTGCGCCACCGGGTCACCAGGACGGCGACGGCAGCGACCAGGAACATGGATGCGACGGGTGCGCCCCACACCAGGAGCGCCGGCGCACTGCCCGCACTTTCCATTTCGTTCTCCCTCAGGGGCTCTTGGGTGGCGTAGTCGCGACCAGTCTCCTCCGCGCCTCCCGCAGTGCGTCGGCTGCCTCTTCCCCGGCAGGCTGCAAGGGTTCGCGGACCGGGCCCGTGGGCAGCAGGGCCTTGGCCGTGACGGTGCCGGGCAGTCCGGACGCCATCATCAACTCGACCAGCTCGACGGTGAGTCCGTTGAGGCGGGCCGCCCCGGTGGTGTCCCCGGCGTCGAACGCGTCCAGTACGGCCCGCATCTGGCGCGGCGCCACGTTGGCGACCGTGCTCACATAGCCCGCTCCGCCCAGTGCGTACAGCGCCAGGTTCAGCTCCTCGCACCCCGAGTAGTAGGCGAGCGAGGTCCTCGACATCACCTTCGTGGCGCCGAGAAGGTCGTAGCTGCAGTCCTTGACGGCCACGATGCGGGGGTGTTCCGCGAGGCGCAGCAGGGTGTCCGGTTCGATCCGGGTGCCCGTGCGTCCCGGGATGTCGTACAGCATCAACGGGATGCCGGCGGCGTCCGCGACCCGGGTGAAGTACGTCTCCACGGCGGACTGCTGCGGCCTGCTGTAGTACGGCGAGACCAGCAACAGGCCGTCGGCGCCCGCCTCTTCGGCCTCCCGGGCCAGCCGCAGCGTATGCCGGGTGTCCGGACCGCCGACTCCCGAGACGAGCGGGACCGCGGGGCCGACCGCTTCCCGTACCGCCCGCAGCAGTGCGGCCTTCTCGGCGTCCGTCGTGGTCGGTGACTCGCCCGTCGTGCCGCTGAGCACGAGCCCGTCGCATCCCTCGGCGACCAGTCGGGAGGCGTGCTGCCGGGCGGTGTCCAGGTCCAGGGCGCCGGTGGCGGTGAAGGGCGTGATCATGGCGCAGAGGGTGCGGCCGAAGGGTGGCGGCGTACGGGTGTCGGCTGTCATGCCCGCAGTCTCGGCCGTAGGATCGTGAAGGTCTACTTAGTTCTTCTTGGAGTGATGTCGTAGATGTGCTGAACAGTATCCCGAATGCGGCACCGCGTCTGGCATGATCGAACGCACGAACGACGGGCCGAAGCGGGGCGGACGCATGGCAGCACGGCCAGGTGACGGGGTACGCGGACCGGTTGCGGCGGTCCTCGTCCTGGCGGGCGCGCTGGTCCTCTCGGGCTGTGCCGGGTTCCTCGTCCCGGCGGGCGAGGGCGAACCCGGGCCGACGGTGAGCCCGGCACGCACCACCGCTCCTCCGCCCGCGCCGCCCACGGCCGACGTCACGGCGCGGGGTTCCGCGCCCGCCTCCGCCAGGGGCGGCTGTCCCGCCTCCGGTGCGCGCGTGGACATGGGGCAGGTCGAAACGGCGATGTTCCACCGGGCCGTCGTCCTCACCCTCACCAACTGCGGCGGGAAGCCGTACGCCGTCGCCGGCTATCCGTCGGTCCAGGCCCTCGGCGAGGACGGTGAACGGCTTGCGGTGAAGGTCAACCCGGGCGGCTCGTACTTCGGCGCCGACCCCGGCGCGGAGCCGGTCACGCTGAAGCCGGGCAGCGCCCTGCGTTCGATCCTCGCCTGGGTCCCGACGCGGGAGGGCGGCGACCTGATCGAGGGCGACGCGCTGGAGATCGCCGCGGCCCCGGACGCCGGAGCCCGTGTCTTCCCGCTGGTGGGGCACGACATCCGGCTGATGGACGAACTGAACATGACCGCCTGGCACGTACAGGAACCCAACTGACCCGAGGAGAGCCGGGCATGACGGCACGACGCACCTTCACCCGGTACGTGGCCATCGGCGACAGCCAGACCGAAGGACTGGGGGACGGCGACGACGTCCGTGGTCATCGTGGTTTCGCCGACCGCCTCGCGGAGATCCTGGCAGCCGACTCCCCGGAACTGCTCTACGCCAACCTCGCGGTACGGGGCAGGCTCGCCGGCCGCGTGAAGGCGGAGCAAATGGAACCCGCCCTCGCGCTGCGGCCCGATCTCGTCACCGTCATGGCGGGGATGAACGACCTCGTGCGCCCCGGCTTCGACGCCGCGCGGATCGCCGCGGACCTGGAGGAGATGTTCGCCGCGCTGACCGCGTCCGGCGCCACGGTGGTCACCGTCACCTTCCCCGACATCGGCCGCATCTCACCGATGGCCCGCCGGGCGGTGCCCCGGGTCCTCGACCTCAACGCCCGGATCAGGGAGGCCGCCGCCCGGCACGGCGCCCTCGTCCTCGACACGTTCCCGCAGGCCGCCATGGTGGACCCCCGCCTCTGGAGCCAGGACCGGTTGCACGCGGCGCCGCTGGGCCACTCCCGTATCGCCTCCGGCATGGCTCACGTACTGGGCGTGCCCGGGCACGCCGACTGGGCCGCGCCCCTGCCGCCTTCGCCCGCCCGTTCCCTCGTCCGCAGGGCGGCCGTGGAGGCGGGCTGGGCCGCGAGCTTCCTGGGGCCGTGGGCGGTCCGCCGGATCAGGGGGCGCTCCTCCGGTGACGGCCGCACGGCGAAGCGCCCAGCCCTGACCCCGGTGCTTCCCCTGCCTTGACCTCAAGCGCGCTTGAGCCACGAGGGTGATGAACGCAGGCACGCCGCGAGGGCGGGCCGAGAAGGGATCACCGTCATGCCCGCGCAGTTCATCTCCCGGCCCGACCTCACCCGTCCGGACGCCCGGACCGTCAAGGCGAGCACCTGGGACGTAGACACCCCCGAGCGGCAGCGGCGGGCGGTCGACGCCATCCGCACGGCATGGGCCGGCCGCGCGTGGCCGCACCCCGGGCTGCTCTCGTACACCGTCCACACCGGGGAGGACGGCAGGACGCTGCTGACCTACGCGCAGTGGACCGGCGAGGAGAGCTACCTGGCCTTCGTCGCCGACGGCAGGGACGACCGCGACGCGGCCGTCGACGCCGCCGTACCGGGCATCGAACGGCTCGGCACGCACTCGTTCGAGCTGTACCGCTCCACGCCACTCGCGGCGGGTGACGTCCGCGAGCCGGGGGCCGTCGTCATCGTCGACGTCGAGTTCGAGGGACCCGGCCCGGCCAGACAACGGCAGTGGGTGGACGCGGTGTTCGAAGCGCTCGGCACGGATCCGGCGCCCGCCCCCGGCGGAATCTCCGGCCACTTCCACCTGGGGACGGACGGGACCCGCGTGCTCAACTACGCGGAGTGGGAAAGCGCGCAGGCGCACATCGACGCGCTCGCCGGGCCCGGGGACGGGATCGGGTCACTCACTCCGCAATGGCGGAAGGTGCAGACGTTCCCCGGAGTGACCGGCGGCCGCGTGAACCGCTACACGCCCGCGTTGAGCATGGTCCCGGGCGGCGAGGTGTGAAGTGCGGCTGAGGGCTGTGCCGTTGTCCCCGGTGGATCAGCGCGCGGCGCCGGAGGCCTCGGATCGCGAGGCGGAGGAACGTCCGCCTGCCGGAGGTGTCCGGGCGTTCCGGCAACGCGACGAGGGGCCGCAGCTGTCGTCGTGCGCCCGCCAGGGATCGCGGGACAGCCCTTAGGCTGGGCGGCCTGAACTCCGTACCCCTCAGGTACGCCCGAGTCACTCTCCCGAGGAGAACCACCTGATGTCCGCAGAGCGCCCCTCCCTGCCGCCGGTGCGGCTGCACTCCGAGGCCGAACTGGCACGGGACGCGCTCGCCGCTCCGCTGCTCGCCCGCGCCGTCAGGCTCGCTCGCTGGGCCGGCCCCGGGACACGGGTCGGCGCGGGCGGCGAACTGGCCGAGGCGCAGCTGCCGGCGGCTGCCGCGCACCTGGGCCTCGACGACGACGAGGACGGCGCCGCGTACGCCAGCGAGGCGTGGCGCCTCGCGGTCGACACCGGGCTCCTGGACGTGGAGGACCCCGCGGACTCCGAGGACGGGGGAGCGGGCGAGGACGGCGGTCCCGGGGGCGGAGAGGCGGAGGGCACCGTCACCGTCGGCGAGAACCTCGCCCTGCTGACCGGTGGCTCACCGCAGGACGTGCTGGCGATCTGGCTCGACGGTCTGGAGGCCGTGTACGCCGATGCCACCGCCCCGGCCTTCGACGACTTCGCCGACCTCGTCAACGAGGACGGCACGATCGACTTCGACGCCCTGGACTGGGACCCGGAGGCGGAGGCGGAGTTCCTCGACGGCGTCCTCGGCAACCTGTATCTGCTCACCGTCTCGGAGGCCGGTCCCGGCGAGGGCCCGCTTCCGCTGCCCGCGCTCGCCGCCTCGATGATCGTGCCCGATGACATGGGGGAGCCCACCGACGACGTGCTGGAACAGGTGTCCGAGGCGATGATGCGCCTCGACGACCAGTTCCGGGTGCTCGAACCCATCGGCATCGTCGAGTACCGCCCGCTGGACGAGACGCTGCTGACCGAGGAGGGCGGGGACGGCGCACCGCCGGCCGACGAGGAGGACGTCACCCGCTACGGTCTCGTGAAGCTCACTCCCCTCGGCCTGTACGGCATCCGGGCCAGGATGCTGGAGGCGGGCGTGGACGCCCCCGCAATCGGGGACCTCGCGGAGAAGGGGGCCGAGGAGCTTCTCGCGGGCATCGCGTACTACCCCGAGGCGGCCGTCCGCGCCGAGACCGAGCTGTGGCTCGGCCGGCACGGGAGCGCCGGCGCGGTGACGGCCGCCCGCGAGCTGCTGAGTGCCTCGCGCGGTTCCGACGCGGGCGCGCCGTTGCGCCGGCTCCATTGCCAGCAGGCCCTCGCCCTGGCGGGTCCCGAGGCGGAGCCCGCCGTGCGGGCGGTGCTCGACGACCCCGAGCTGGGCGGCCTCGCGCGGGTCTGGCTCGCGGAGCGGGGAGCGGCCGACGTACCGGCGCCGCCGGAGTCGATGATCTTCTGGCTGGCCGTCGACACGATCGCCGCCCAGCTCGACGCCGACAGCGATCTGGACGAGCTCCAGGGTCTGGTCGAGGGGCTTTCCGGACAGCACAGCGGCTTCTTCGACGAGGTGTGGCGGGTGGACCATCCCGGCACGGCCGAGGTCCTTGAGGCGATGGGGCGGCTGCACAGCGACAAGAAGGCGGCGAAGGAAGCACGGAAGGCGGCGTTCAAGGCGCGTTCCAGGAAGAGCGGCTGACGGCTGGTCACCGACCGGCGGGCGCGCTCGCCGGACGGGCGTCCCGGCGGGCTCACGTGACGGCACCCCCGGTGGTCGAGGGCGCCGTCACGTGCGCGCCGTGCCTCGCGGGTGGACGGACGGCAGGTCACAGGCTTTCCGTGGCCACGGCATCACAGGAAGGGTGCCGCTCAATGTCGTTTCTTGTTCAACCTCCGTTGGTGTGAGGAGGGAAGCCTGGGCGCGCCCCCCCGGCCCGAAACCTCACATGGAGTCCGCGATGTCCTTCACCCGCAGGGAATTCACCCGGCAGTCCGCCCTCACCGGGGCGGGCATCGCCCTCACCGGCGCCGTCGGCGCACTCGCCACCGCGCCCGGCGCCCTCGCCGCCGAGGAGCCGGAGCACGGCCGGGGTCACGGCTCCGAGAACGGTCACGGGCACGGGCACGACAAGGCCCCCGGCTACGGGGAGCTGCTGCCCGACCCCGCGGGCATCCTGGCGCTGCCCGCCGGATTCTCGTACCGGATCCTCACGCGCAGCGGCGTCACGAAGCTGGAGACCGGTGAGTCCACGCCCTCCAACCACGACGGCACGGCCGCCTTCGCGGGCCCCCGCGGAGTGACGCTGCTCGTCAACAACCACGAGCTCAAGGGCCCTCGCTCCAAGTGGCAGTACCCCGTCCCGCTCGCCGAGGGCCTCGTCTACGACCCCGCCGCGTCCGGTGGCTGCACGGTCGTCGAGACCCGCAGGGACGGCCGCACCGCCGAGTGGGTCGGCATCGCGGGCACCTCCACCAACTGCGCCGGCGGCTCCACCGCCTGGGGGACCTGGCTGACCTGCGAGGAGAACTCCGACAAGGCCGGTCAGAACGGAATGACCAAGGACCACGGCTACGTGTTCGAGGTCGACCCGTACGACCGTCACGCCAACCGTGACCCGCGGCCCGTCAAGGCGTTCGGCCGGTACGACCACGAGGCCGTGGTCATCGACCCCAGGAGCGGCCACGCCTACCTCACCGAGGACGCCTCCGGCCCCAACGGGCTGTTCTACCGCTGGGTCCCGCCGCAGGGCTTCGAGCACGGCCGCGGCAGGCTCCGCACCCTCGCCGACGACGCCGGTGTCCTCCAGGCCGCCAAGTGCTTCGACCGTGCCGGCATGTTCGTCGACGACCTGTCCCGCGCCACGAAGATCGGCACCGTGTACGGCGTGGACTGGGCCGACGTCCCCGACCGGGACGCGAAGACCGTCCCCGTGCGCAAGCAGTTCGGCCAGCTGGACGTCACCCGGGGCCGCAAGCTCGAAGGCATGTGGTGGGGCGACGGCGGCGCCTACCTCGTCGCGTCCTACGCCCGGGACGAGAGCCCCGTCCCGCACGACGGCCAGGTCTGGTTCTACGACCCCAAGCGCCGCACGCTGACCCTGAAGGTGCTTCTCGGCGTCAACCCCGACCCGTCCGTGGACGGCGCGTTCGACAGCCCGGACAACATCACCGTCTCGCCCTACGGCGGTCTCGTCATCGCCGAGGACGGCGAGGGGATCTCGCACCTCTTCGGTGCGACGGAGAACGGCCGTACGTACCCGATCGCGCGCAACGACCTCAATGTGGGCACGACCGAGAGCCCCCAGTACAGCGAGTTCGCCGGAGTGACGTTCTCGCCCGACGGGAGGACGCTCTTCGCCAACATCCAGACGCCCGGAATCCTGCTCGCCATCACCGGCCCCTGGAAGCGTCAGCCGAACCGGCCCGGCCACGCGGGTGCGGCGGCGTCGGACTGACCACGACGCAGCGGCACACCACGCGCACCGTGCGTGGTGATGCCGCCGGGGAGGCCGGCGGGCGGGCCGGCCGCGCCCCGTCGGGAAGCGAGAACCGCCACACCTTCGGGGGGCGTTCGCGGACGGGATTCCGGATAGCTCCCCTGGTGGCAGCGCGCAGAAGCCGTGCCGGGCACCGGAACGGCTGATTACGAATCCGGCACTACTGGGCCCCCAGGAGTGGTCGGGCATGGCGTCGGGCGCTCTCAAGGCGCATACTCGACTTAATGAAACAGTCAGCCGGTTCCCGGCGTCACCTGCCTTCCAGTCCCTTCAACCGCCCGGCCCAGGCGGCCCCACCGGTCGAATGTTTCGATGTGGGCGACAGGGTGTCGCACGACCAGTTCGGGCTCGGCAGAATCCTCGCTGTCGAGGGCGACAACGATGCGGTCCTCATCGACTTCTCTGGGCGACAGGGGAGGATTCTGAGCCCGTACTCCAAGCTGACCAAGCTCTGAGAAGGATCACGAGCTCACACAGCGTCCGCCTGGAGAATCTCCGGACCCGGGGCACCTGAGAGTCATCAGGTGCCCCGGAAGCCGTTTCCGGGCCAGGCCCGTCGCCTGGTTACAGGGACTTGGCGGCGGGCTTCACCATGCCCCGGACGGTCCGCGACTTCACGAACTCGCCCATGCCGGTCATCTCCCACTCGCCGGAGAACTGCTTGATCAGCTTGGCCATCAGCACACCGGTCTGCGGCTCGGCGCCGGTCAGGTCGAAGCGGACCAGCTCCTCGCCGGTGGCCGCGTCGATCAGCCGGCAGTACGCCTTGGCGACCTCGGTGAACTTCTGGCCGGTGAACGAGTTGACCGTGAAGACCAGACCGGTCGCCTCCGCGGGGATGCGGCCCAGGTCCACGACGATCACCTCGTCGTCTCCGGCGCCCTCACCCGTGAGGTTGTCGCCCGAGTGCTTGATCGCGCCGTTCAGGATGGAGAGCTTGCCGAAGTAGCAGCTGTCCAGGTGATTCCGGTTGGGCCCGTACGCGATGACGGATGCGTCCAGGTCGATGTCCTTGCCGCGGAACGCCGGCTCCCAGCCGAGGCCCATCTTGACCTGGGAGAGCAGCGGCTTGCCGCCCTTGACCAGGGACACCGTCTGGTTCTTCTGGAGGCTGACGCGGCCCTTGTCCAGGTTGATCTTGCCGGAGCCCGCGGGTGCGGCCGCGGGCGGGGCGGGCGGCGCCGCCGGGGCCGGGGGAGCGATCCTCGGGTCGACGGGGGCGGCCTGCGGGGCGGGAGCGGCGGCCGGGGCGGGCTCCTCCACCGAGACGCCGAAGTCCGTGGCGATACCCGCCAGCCCGTTGGCGTAGCCCTGGCCTACGGCGCGGGCCTTCCAGGCGCCGTTGCGCAGATAGATCTCGATGACCACGAGCGCTGTCTCGGAGCCCAGCCGGGGCGGGGTGAAGGTGGCGAGCGCCGTGCCGTCGTCCGCGTTGCGCACGGTGGCGGTGGGCTCGATGCCCTGGAAGGACTGGCCCGCGGCGTCGGGGCTCGCGGTGACGACGACCTTCTCGATGCCGGGCGGGATCGCCGAGGTGTCCACCACGATCGCGTCGGGCGCCGAGCCGCCGCCGGACCGGTAGGTCACGCCGGAGCCCGTGGGCTGGTTGTAGAAGATGAAGTCGTCGTCGGAGCGCACCTTGCCATCGGCGGTGAGCAGCAGGCCCGAGACGTCGAGCCGCACGGGAGCGGCGACGTCCACCGCCACGCGGACGGCGGAGAGAGGGATGTTCGAGCCGGGGGTCATTGCGGTCATGCACGGGGTAACGAACGACCCCGCTTTGCCGTTCCCTTACCTTTGCCCCGCCTGCTCCGTACGGGTTCCGCTCTCCCCGCACCCTGCTCCGTACGGGTTCCGCTTCTGCCCGCGCGAGCTCCGCAGGGGCTTCGGCGTTCGATTTCAGCGACCGCCCCGCTGGTTGCGCGGGTGGTTGCGGGCGGCGCGCTCGTTGCCGTGCTTGTACGCGCCGGTCCAGCGGGCCATGACCAGTTGGGCGTCCCCCGAGGTCACCTCGGCCACGAACTTCTCCGCCCGGCTCCCGCGCAGTGTGCCCGCCGGGCGGCCGTGATGGGTGATGGTGACGCTCGCGTGGGCGTGCCGCTCGTACAGGAATCCGGAAGGTTTCGGCATGGCCCGCATGATGCCGGGCGGGGCGGCGGGCTGTCACCGGGGTTTCGGCCGGCCCGGGCGCCCGGTCAGTGGGGCCAGATCGGCGGGTCGGTGACGAAGTGGCCCCCGATGTGCGCGTGCTCCGGCTTGGCGGGGTCCAGTTCGCCCTGCTCGGCGATGAGTTTGTCCGCGTAGGGCTCGGAATCGTCCTGGGGCTCGTAGCCCAGGGACCGGGCGGAGCTCAGGTCCCACCACAGGCGCGTGTTGTCGGAGGAGCCGTAGACGACCGTGTGCCCGACGTTCTCGGCGGTGATGGCGGCGTCGAGGAGCCGGGCGCCGTCGGCGGGGCTCATCCAGACCGACAGCATCCGTACCGACGTGGGCTCCTCGAAGCACGAGCCGATGCGCACGGATACGGTCTCCAGGCCGTACCGGTCCCAGTAGAGCTGGGCGAGGTCCTCGCCGAAGGACTTGGAGAGGCCGTAGAAGGTGTCCGGGCGGCGGGTGACGCCGACCGGGATCAGCGGGTCGCCGGGCAGCGGGCGCGGGGTGTAGCCGATGGCGTGGTTGGACGAGGCGAACACGACGCGGCGCACGCCCTCCTCGCGCGCGGCCTCGTAGAGGTTGTAGGTCCCCTCGATGTTCGCGCGCAGAATCTTGTCGAAGGAGGCTTCCAGGGAGATGCCCGCGAGGTGGATGATCGCGTCGACGCCCCGCACGGCCTCGCGGAGCGCCTCCTTGTCGCCCAGGTCGGCGACGATCGCGTCCGGCTCGCCCTCGATGGGGACGAGGTCGAGGAGCCGGAGCTCGTAGCCGTGCGCGGGCAGCAGCGCGCGCATCAGGGTGCCGAGACCACCGGCGGCGCCGGTGAGCAGGACGGTGCGGGGAGCGGGCATTCGGGGTTCTCCTCGGTGCGGTCGCGGACGTGACGGACGTGCGCAACACATCAAATCCATGGATGACATTCACATGCATGGACAAGTTACGAACGCCCGACGGATCACGTCAAGTGTCTCGTGGGCCGGGTGGATCCGGAGCGGGTCCCTCCTCCAGCTCGGCGTTTCCGTCTTGACCTTGCCCCGGTGCCTGCCTTAGCGTGGCGCCGTTCATGAATATGGACGTCAATCATAGTTGTGCACGCCTGAATCCGCTCAGGGAGCGCCCGTGACCTCAGCCCCCCTTGCCGCCCGGCTCACGCGAGTCGCCGGGCCGCTCTTCTTCCCCGTCACCGCGTACGGGCCGGACGGTGCCGTCGACCTGACCGCGTTCCGTGCGCATGTGCGGGACGGTATCGACGCCGGTGCGGCCGCGGTCTTCGCGTGCTGCGGCACGGGCGAGTTCCACGCGCTGACCCCTGACGAGTTCGGGCTCCTGGTCGCCGCGGCGGTCGAGGAGACCGCCGGACAGGTGCCCGTCGTCGCGGGCGCCGGATACGGCACCGCGCTCGCGATCCAGTACGCGAAGATCGCCGAGGAGGCGGGCGCCGACGGACTTCTCGCCCTGCCCCCGTACCTTGTCGTCGCGGGTCAGGAAGGGCTGCTGCGCCACTACACCGCGCTCGCCGCCGCCACCGGACTGGAGACGATCGTCTATCAGCGCGACAACGCCGTCTTCACTCCGGAGACCGTCGTCGCGCTCGCGGGGACGCCCGGGATCATCGGGCTCAAGGACGGGTTCGGTGACCTCGACCTGATGCAGCGGATCGTCAGTGCCGTACGCACCGGGTCGCCCGGCCAGGACTTCCTGTACTTCAACGGCCTGCCGACCGCCGAACTCACCGGGCTCGCCTACCGGGGCATCGGCATCACGCTCTACTCCTCGGCCGTCTTCGCCTTCGCCCCCGACATCGCCCTCGCCTTCTACCGGGCGCTGGACTCGGGTGACGACGAGCTGGCCAATGCCCTGCTGGACCACTTCTACCGGCCACTGGTAGAGCTGCGCGCCAAGGGGCACGGCTACGCCGTCTCGCTGGTGAAGGCGGCTGTCCGTCTCGGTGGGCGGGAGGTCGGAGAGGTGCGCACCCCGCTCATGGAGCCGCCCGCCGCCCACATCGAGGAGCTCGTCGGGATCATCGCGGGCGGACGCGCCGTGCTGGAGGCACGCGAGGCCGGTACGCCCGGGGCCGAGGCGCCGGAGGCGGTGGCACGCGGGTGAAGACGTCCGCCTTCCTCTACCCCTGGGACGTCGTCGGCGACCCGGACGCCGCGGCGCGCGTCGCCGCCCTCGGGGTCCAGCAGGTCACCCTCGCCTCGGCCTACCACTCGACCCGGGCACTGACCCCGCGTCATCCGGGCCGCCGCATCGTCACCGCCGAGCACGCCGCGGTGCTCTACCCGCCGGACGCGGAACGCTGGTCGGGGCGCGCGCTGCGGCCCTACGGGCAGTCCTGGGTGCCGGGCGATGACCCGTACGCGGAGGCGGCGCGGGCGCTGACCGATGCCGGGCTCCAGGTCCACAGCTGGGTCGTGCTGGCGCACAACTCGCGGCTGGGAGCCGAACATCCGGACACCTCGGTGGTCAACGCCTACGGCGACCGCTACCCGTGGGCGCCCTGCATCGCCCAGCCGGACGTCCACGCCTATCTGGTCGCCCTGGCCGCCGAGGCCGCGGTCCGCGAGGGGGCGCTCGGCACCGAGCTGGAGTCCTGCGGCTGGTACGGCCTCGCCCACCTGCACGCCCACGACAAGACCGCGGGGGTCGGTCTGGGGGACGCGGCGCAGTACCTGATGTCGCTGTGCTTCTGCCCGCACTGCCGGGCCGGGTACGGCGGGCAGGGCCTGGACGCCGATGAGCTGGGCGCGTCGGTGCGACGCGCCCTGGAGCCGGTCTGGGCCGGCTCCGCCACCGCCGGGGCGGGATGGTCCGCCGTCTGCGAGCTGCTCGGCGCCGAGCTCGCCGAGGCCACCCTCCGGTGGCGCGGCCAGGTCGCCCGTACGCTGCAGGAGTCCGCGGTCGCCGCCGTGCGGGCGGCTGCCGGGGCCGGGTTCCAGGTGCTGCTGCACGCCGACCCCGCCGCGTACCGCACGGGGGCCAACGTGGGTGTCGACGCGCGGCACATCCTCTCCGTCGCCGACGGCGTGGTGCTGCCCTGCACCGGTGGCGACGCGGCGCGCGAGGCGGTCCTGGAGCCGTTCGCGGGCGGGGCCGGCGTGCTGGCCGCGAACTTCGGCGTCGTCTCCGGGATGGGCGGCAGCCCCGGCACCCTCGCCCGCGACGCCGCCCACGCGGCCTCGCTCGGCGCGAACCAACTGCGCCTCTACCACGCCGGTCTTGCCTCGGGCCCGGACCTCGAAGCCGTCGCCGACGCGCTCTCCCACGTCGGGCGATGAAGGAACCGGGCCGGTGGGGGAGCCCGTCAGCCTCCCCCGCCGGCCCGTGACCACCAGGGCCGCCGTCAGCGTCCCCGCCGCCGCGCTCGGCGGCAGCACTACCCGTACGTAGGCCACCGCGAGCAGTCCCGTGCCGAGCGTCGGTGCCACCGCGTTCGGCGCCGTCATCAGGGAGCCCGCGGTGGCCGCAGTGCGTCCCAGGAAGGCCGCGGTCGTCTCCCGCCGCACCGCCGTCATCGCCGCGCTCAGCACACGCGGCAGCCCCACCCCGATCGCCGCGCTCGCCCCCAGGGTCACCGCGTCGTACGGCGGCGCCCTCGCCCCCGCGCCCACCGAGAACGGGGCGATCCCGGCCGCCGCGTCGCGAACAGTCAGCGCCGCCGAACTGTCGGGGCCCGCGCGGAACTTGACCCGGATCCCGGCGTTCAGCCGCATCGCCCAGGTCCCGAACCTCAAGACGAGGACATCGGCCGGGAAGAGGGTCGCCGTGCCGTCGCGCAGTACGTCTTTCACGCTGCCGACGCTGGTCACCGAGGGGGGCGCCGGGCATCGGGCGGATGCCCGGCGCGCACGGCGTGCGGCCTCATTGAGGACATAACGGCAGCGGCGCACGACGAGCCGTGAAACTTCTTTTGTCAGAAGCGTTGACGAAACATTCGGAGCAGCTCTAGCTTCATCGCGTCGTACTTCGTACGTCATATATGAGACGCGATACGCGAGATGCGAGAGCCCTTCACCCATGACCTTTGCGCCCACCCCGATTCCGTCCCGCACCCAGTACGTGCTGGAGGCGATCAAGCACGCGATCCTCACCGCGCAGCTGAGCCCAGGGCAGGCACTGGTGGAGACCGAACTCGCCGCACAGTTCGGGGTGTCCAAGACCCCGGTGCGGGAGGCGCTGAAGACCTTGGCCGGTACCGGGCTCGTCGTCATGAGCCAGTACAAGGGCGCCACGGTGCGGCTCGTCGACGCGACCATGGCCCGCGAGGTGTACGACGTACGGCTCCTCCTGGAGCCCGAGGCGCTGCGCCGTTCGATCACCCGCAGGGGCTCGCTCGACGAGGCCCAGGAGGCCCTGGAACGGGCCGACTCGGCGCAGGACAAGGCCGAACGCTCCCTGGCCAACCGGGACTTCCACCGGGCGCTCTACCTGCCCTGCGGAAACCCGCTGCTCGCCCGGATGCTCGACGAGGTCCGCGACCAGGCGGCCCTGGTCTCGACCGTCGCCTGGTCGGCCATCCCGACCTGGGAGCGGGAGGCGGCCGAGCACCGGGAGATCCTGCGGCTCGCGCTCGCCGCCGACGCCACCGCGGCCGCCGGGGCTCTCCACGACCACATCGCGTCGTTCGTGCGCCGCGCCTTCCCCGACGACGTCGACGGGGGTGACGCGGCGTGAACCACCAGCACACAGACGAAAGGCGTGTCCGCATGGACCTCACTCCGCTGAAGGCGGCCCTCGCAGATGTCGTGGCCATCCCGGTGACCCCGTTCGCCGAGGACGGGACCATCGACACGGCGGCGCACCGCGCCCTGCTGCGACGGCTGCTCGACGGCGGCGTACGCATCCTCACCCCGAACGGCAACACCGGGGAGTTCTATGCGCTCACGCCCGACGAGCGACGGGCCGTCACCGAACTGACCATCGAGGAGACGGGCGACCGCGCCACCGTCCTGGTGGGCGTCGGACACGACGTGCCGACCGCCGTCGACGCCGCCCGGCACGCCAGGGACGCCGGCGCCGAGATGGTGATGGTGCACCAGCCGGTGCACCCCTACGTCTCGCAGGACGGCTGGATCGACTACCACCGGGCGATCGCCGAAGCCGTACCCGAGCTCGGAGTCGTCCCCTACATCCGCAACCCGCTGCTCGGCGGCGAGGCACTGAGCACCCTCGCCGACAGCTGCCCCAACGTCATCGGCGTGAAGTACGCCGTGCCGGACGCGGCCCGCTTCGGCGCCTTCGCCCGGGACGCGGGCCTGGAGCGCTTCGTCTGGGTGGCGGGCCTCGCCGAGCTGTACGCCCCCTCCTACTTCGCCACCGGCGCCACCGGCTTCACCTCCGGCCTCGTCAACGTCGCCCCCGGCGTCTCGCTGACCATGCTGGAGGCATTGCGGGCCGGGGACTACGCGGCGGCGATGAAGGTCTGGGAGCAGATCCGCCGTTTCGAGGAGCTGCGCGCGGACCGGCAGTCCGCCAACAACGTCACGGTCGTCAAGGAGGCCCTGGCCTCGCTCGGACTCTGCCGGCGCGATGTCCGCGCCCCCAGCAGGGTGCTGCCCCAGGCCCAGCGCGCCGAGGTCGCCGACCAGGTCGCCGGGTGGTCCATATGACAGCTCGACTCACCTCCGAGGAACTGCGCAGCCACCAGTGGTACGGCACGGACGGGCTCCGCTCGTTCAGCCACCGTGCCCGCACCCGTCAGCTCGGCTACCTCCCGCAGGAGCACCTGGGTAAGCCGGTCATCGCGATCCTCAACACCTGGTCGGACATCAATCCCTGCCACGTCCACCTGCGCGACCGCGCGCAGGCGGTCAAGCGGGGGGTCTGGCAGGCGGGCGGCTTCCCGCTCGAGTTCCCGGTCTCCACGCTCTCGGAGACCTTCCAGAAGCCGACGCCCATGCTCTACCGCAACATGCTGGCGATGGAGACCGAGGAGCTGCTGCGCTCCTATCCGGTCGACGGCGCCGTCCTGCTCGGGGGCTGCGACAAGTCGACCCCCGCGCTGCTGATGGGCGCCGCGTCGGTCGACCTGCCGACCGTGTTCGTCCCCGCGGGCCCGATGCTGCCGGGGCACTGGCGCAACGAGGTCCTGGGCTCAGGCACGGACATGTGGAAGTACTGGGACGACAAGCGGGCCGGTCTCATCGGCGACTGCGAGATGGCCGAACTGGAGAACGGGCTCGCCCGCTCGCCCGGCCACTGCATGACGATGGGGACCGCCTCGACCCTGACGGCCGCCGCCGAGGCGCTGGGCGTCACGGTGCCGGGCGCCTCTTCCATCCCGGCCGTCGACTCCGGTCACGACCGGATGGCGGCGGAGTCGGGCATCCGGATCGTCGAACTGGTGTGGCAGCAGCTGACCTTGTCGAAGATCCTCACGGCGGACGCCTACGAGGACGCCGTCGCCACGGTGCTCGCACTCGGCGGTTCCACCAACGCCGTGATCCACCTGATCGCCATGGCGGGCCGCTCGGGAGTGAAGCTCACCCTGGACGACTTCGACCGCATCGCCCGCACCGTGCCGGTACTCGCCAACCTCCGCCCCGGCGGGAAGTACCTGATGGAGGACTTCCACTTCGCCGGCGGGCTGCCCGGGTTCCTGGCCCGCCTCACCGACGTACTGCACCTGGACCGCCCCACCGTCTCGCACACCTCGATGCGTGAGCAGATCGACGGGGCGCTCGTGCACAACGCGGACGTCATCCGGGAGCGGGACAACCCGCTCGCCGACGAGGGCGGCGTGGCGGTGCTGCGCGGCAACCTCTGCCCGGACGGGGCGGTCATCAAGCACATCGCCGCCGAGCCGCACCTGCTGCGTCACACCGGCCCCGCGGTCGTCTTCGACGACTACCGGGAGATGCAGGCCACCATCAACGACCCGGCGCTCGCGCTCACCGCCGACCACGTCCTGGTGCTCCGCAACGCGGGCCCCAAGGGCGGGCCCGGTATGCCGGAGTACGGAATGCTGCCGATCCCCGACTACCTGCTGAAGCAGGGCGTACGGGACATGGTGCGGATCTCCGACGCCCGGATGAGCGGCACCAGTTACGGGGCGTGCGTCCTGCACGTGGCGCCCGAGTCGTACGTCGGCGGGCCGCTCGCCCTCGTCCGTACCGGTGACGCGATCACGCTGGACGTGGGGGCCCGACTGCTCCACCTCGACGTGTCCGATGAGGAGCTGGAGCGCCGCAGGGCCGACTGGACCCCGCCGCCCAACCGGTACGGGCGCGGTTACGGGGCGCTCTACCAGGACCAGATCACCCAGGCCGACACCGGCTGCGACTTCGCCTTCCTCGCCCGGCAGGGCGACGTGCCCGACCCGTACGCAGGCTGAACCGCCGCTCGACCGGCGCCGAGAATTCCTGCGCACCGCCTCGTTCGGCAGGCCGAACGACATGCGGCAAGCGCTTGTGCACCACACGCACCGCACGTACGACACCCGCACACCGCAAAGAACGGAGACGTGTCATGGCCCAAGCCGCAGCCGTGGCCAAACCGCCCAAGGTGCCCAAGCGCCGATCGGCGAGCCCGCGCCGACTGCCCTACCTGCTGATCGCGCCCGCAGGGCTGCTGATGCTGGGCTTCATCGCCTACCCGGTGATCAGCGTCTTCTACTACAGCCTGCAGAACTACAACGTCACGAAGCCGTGGCGGAACGGCTTCGCCGGCTTCGACAACTTCACCCGCATCTTCACCGAGGACGACCACTTCTGGTCGACCCTCGGCTTCAGCGCCCAGTGGGTCGGCGTCCAGGTCTCGCTCCAGCTCGCGCTGGGCCTCGCCCTCGCGCTGATCGTGAACCAGACCTTCATCGGCCGCGGCATCTCCCGGGCGATGGTCTTCTCGCCCTGGGCCGTCTCCGGCGTCCTCACCAGCACCATCTGGATCCTGCTCTACAACTCCTCGACCGGCTTCAGCCGTTACCTCGCGGACGCCGGAATCGGTGACTACGGCACCTCGGTGCTCTCCGACACCGGCACCGTCTTCTGGGCCGCCACGGTCGCCGAACTCTGGCGAGGAGTCCCCTTCTTCGCCATCCTCATCCTCGCCGACCTGCAGTCCGTGTCGAAGGAGCTGTACGAGGCGGCGTCGGTCGACGGCGCCGGCCGCATACGTCAGTTCGTCCACATCACCCTGCCGCACCTGCGCGACGCGATCATCCTCGCCACCCTGCTCCGCGGGGTCTGGGAGTTCAACAACGTCGACCTGCTGTACACCCTCACCGGCGGCGGACCTGCGGGCGAGACCACCACGCTGCCGCTCTACGTAGCCAACACCGGTATCGAGGGCCACGACTTCGGTTACGCATCCGCGCTCACCACCGTCGCCTTCGTGATCCTTCTCTTCTGCTCGATCGTCTATCTGCGCCTGAGCAAGTTCGGAGGCGACCACAAGTGACTGCCGCACTCGCCGAGAAGCACTCGGGCACGGCCCCGGAACCCGTACGCACCCCGCCGCCGCCCCCCGCACGGCACCGCCGCGGGCGCGAGCGCGCCTTCGACGACGTACCGCGCTGGCAGATCTACGTGCCCCTGGGCATCTATCTGCTCTTCACGCTCATCCCGTTCTACTGGATGTTCCTCTTCGCGGTACGGCCCGCGGGCTCCACCTCGCTGGTGCCCTGGCCGATGACGGGCGAGCACTTCTCCAAGGTCTGGAACGAGCGCAGCTTCGCGATCTTCTTCCAGAACAGCATGATCGTCGGGGTCGCCACCCTGTTCACCACGACCCTGGTCGCCCTGGCCGGCGGCTACGCACTGGCCCGCTTCAACTTCCGGATCAAGAACGGGTTCATGCTGGCGCTCTTGTGCTCGCAGTTCATCCCGGGCGCGCTGATGCTCGTACCGCTCTTCGAGATCTTCAAGAACCTCCAGATGATCAACTCCCTCGGGAGCGTCATCATCGCCGAGACGGTCTTCCAGCTCCCGCTGTCGATCATCCTGATCAGCGGTTTCATCAAAAACGTGCCCATGACGCTGGAGGAAGCCGCGTGGGTGGACGGCTGCTCGCGCTTCCGCGCCTTCTGCGCCGTCGTACTTCCGCTGCTCAGGCCCGGACTGATCGCCGTCGGCTCCTTCGCCTTCGTCCACAGCTGGAACCACTTCCTGTTCGCCCTGATGTTCCTCAGCGAGCAGGACAAGCAGACGATCCCGGTCGGCCTGAACACCCTCATCGGCGCCGACAGCGTCGACCTGGGGGCGCTCGCCGCGGGCGGTGTCATCGCCGCCGTGCCCGTGGTGATCGTCTTCGCCTTCATCCAGAAGTGGCTGATCACCGGTTTCAGCGCCGGCGCAGTGAAGGGCTGACGCACATGACCGCACGAACCCGCCCGGCGCTCCGGCCCCGCACCGGCCGCCGCGCCGCCGCCGCGCTCGTCCTGCTCGCAGGCTGTCTCGCGCTCCAGCCAGGAGCCCAGGCCGCAACGCAGGCCGTCACGTCCGCCGCGCCCGCGGCAGCCGTACCGGACCTGGACCGCGAGGTCCTCGCGGCCGGCGACGGCTGGGCCGCTGAGGGCGCCGGGACGACGGGCGGTTCGGCCGCCGACGACGCCCATGTCTTCACCGTACGCAACCGGGCGCAGCTCGCCGCCGCGCTGGACGGCGGCAGCTCCGTACCGAAGATCATCCGTGTCGCGGGGACCATCGACGCCAACACCGACGACCGTGGACGGGCACTGGACTGCGAGGACTACGCCACCGACGGCTACGGCCTGCCGGCCTACCTCGCCGCGTACGACCCCCGCACCTGGGGCGCGGCGAAGCCCTCCGGGCCGCAGGAGGAGGCCCGCAAGGCATCCGCCGCCCGGCAGGCGGAACGCGTCGAGCTGCTCGTCGGCTCCAACACGACGCTCCTCGGCCTCGGCCGCGGCGCCGTGCTCAAGGGCGCGAGCCTCCAGGTCAGGGACGCCGACAACGTCATCGTCCGCAACCTCGAACTCCGGGACGCCTACGACTGCTTCCCCGTCTGGCAGCCCAACACCGGTGGCCTCGGCGACTGGAAGACCGCGTACGACACGCTCTGGCTGCGCGGCGCCACCCACGTCTGGGTCGACCACGTCACGGCCAGCGACAAGGGCCACCCCGACGAGAAGGAGCCCACCCACTTCGGCCGCAACTACCTGCGGCACGACGGTCTGCTGGACATCACCAACGGCTCCGACCTGGTCACCGTCTCCTGGAGCCGCTTCCAGGGCCACGACAAGGCCATGCTGATCGGCAACGGGGACGGCGTCACCACCGACCGGGGCAAGCTGCGGGTCACCCTGCACCACAACGAGTTCGACGCCGTGGTGCAGCGCGCCCCGCGCGTCCGCTTCGGCCAGGTCCACCTCTACAACAACCGGTACGTCGTCCCGGAGGGCGCCGCCTACCGGTACTCCATCGGAGTCTCCACCGAGTCCCGGACCGTCGCCGAGAACAACGCGTTCACCGCCCCCGGCCACATCGAGGTCGCCGACCTGCTGAAGAGCTGGAACGGCAGCGCGCTGGCCCAGAGCGGCAACGAGTTCAACGGCTTCCCGGTGGACCTCCTCGCCATCTACAACGCGTACAACTCCGGCAGCGAACGCGACCTCACCGCGGACGTCGGCTGGACGCCCACCCTGCACGGACCGGTCGACAGCGCGGCACGGGCCGCCGCCGACGTGGCACGCGGCGCGGGCGCGGGGAGGGCCGGATGAACACGACCGCCACCCCCCTTCCGATCGTCCTCGCCGGGGCACGCGGCCACGGCCGCTGGCACCTCGCCAACATCCGCCGGCTCCAGGACCAGGGCGTCGTCCGGCTCGCCGGAATCTGCGAACTGACCCCGCTCGACCCCGCCGAACTGGACGCCTTCGCCGGAGAACTCCCGGAGCAGTCGGCCGACTTCGGTGCGCTCCTGGACTCCACCGGGGCCCGCGCCGCCGTCATCTGCACCCCGATCCAGACCCATACGGAACTGGCGCTCACCGCCGCCGCCCGGGGCGTACACCTCCTCCTGGAGAAGCCGCCCGCCGCCACGTACGCCGACTACGTCCGTATGACCGACGGGGTGCGGGAAGCGGGCGTCGCCTGCCAGATCGGCTTCCAGTCCTTCGGCTCGCACTCCGTCCCCGCCATCCGGGAACTCATCGGCACCGGCGCGATCGGCGCCGTCCAGGGCTTCGGCGCCGCCGGTGCCTGGGTCCGCGACGAGGCCTACTACCGGCGGGCACCCTGGGCCGGGCGCCGCAGGATCGGCGGCACCGACGTGGTCGACGGGGTCCTCACCAACCCTCTCGCCCACGCCGTCGCCACCGCGCTCGAACTCGCGGACAGCGGGACGGCCGAGGACGTCCTGGCCATCGAGACCCAGCTGTTCCGGGCCAACGACATCGAGGCCGACGACACCTCCTGCCTCCGCGTCACCACCGCGGGCGGGCCGCCGGTCACCGTCGCCGTCACCCTCTGCGCCGAACAGGCCGCCGAACCGTACGTGATCGTCCACGGCGACCGGGGCCGGATCACCTTCTGGTACAAGCAGGACCGCGTTCTCGTCCAGCGCGCGGGCCGGGGCCCCGAGGAGGTCGTCCACGGGCGGACCGACCTCCTGGAGAACCTGGCCGGCCACCTCGCGCACGGCACGGCGCTCCTCGTACCGCCGCACCGCACCGGCGCGTTCATGCGCGTCGTCGAGGCCGTGCGCACCGCACCGGAACCCGCCGCGCTGCCCATGGGCTCCTGGTACACCGCACCGGCAGCGGCCACCACCGGCGTACGGCGCGTCGTGCGCGGCATCGACGGCATGGTCGCCGCGGGCGCGGACACCCTCAGCCTCTTCTCCGAACTCGGCGCCCCCTGGGCGCACCCCAGCGAGGTGAGTACACCGTGACCACCGCACTCCTCAGCTGCGCCGGCCGCCCTGTCGGCCGCTACAGCTACCTCCCCGCTGCCCAGGACGGCCGCCCGTTCCTGCACCCCGTCACCACCCTGGCCGGCATCCCCGTCACCGAGGAACGGCCCGACGACCACATCCACCACCTCGGAGCATCCATCGCCGTACCCGACGTGGCCGGGTACAACTTCTGGGGCGGACGCACCTTCGTCCGCGACCAGGGACCCACCGAGCTCGACAACCACGGGGTGCAGCGGCACCTCGGCTGGAAGCTCCGCGATCCGGACGGTTTCGTGGAGGAGCTGAGCTGGGAGGCCGACGGCACCGAACTGCTCCGCGAGCACCGAACGGTCGCCGTCACCGGACTCTCCGACACCGCCTGGGCGCTCGACTTCTCCTTCTCCCTCACCAACCGGGGGAGCGGCGACCTGTCCATCGGCAGCCCCGCCACCAACGGCCGCCCCGGCGCCGGTTACGGCGGCTTCTTCTGGCGCGCACCCAAGGAGAGCGCGGCTCCGGCCGTGTTCAGCGCCGATCTGGACGGTGAGGAGGCCGTCCACGGCACCGCCGCCGACTGGGTGGCCCTCGCCGGGAACGGCTGGACCCTCGTCTTCGCCGGCGCGACCGGGGACACCCGCGACGACCCCTGGTTCGTCCGGAGCACCGAGTACCCCGGAGTGGGCTCCTCCCTCGCCGCCGACCGGCGCCTCGACGTCGCCGCCGGAGCCACCGTCGTACGCCGCGTCGTCACCGTCGTCGCCGACGGCACCCTCGACCGGGACGCCGCGGAGGCGTACGTCCGCAAGGTCGTGACCGCATGAACGGCTCCACCACGCTCCGCTCCGCCGACCTCGGCGACGGTACCTACCGCAACCCGGTGCTGGACGCCGACTGGTCCGACCCGGACGTCGTGCGCCACGGCGACGACTACTACATGACCGCGTCCAGCTTCGGCAGGGTCCCCGGGCTGCCTCTGCTCCACTCCCGTGACCTGGTCAACTGGACCCTCGTCGGGCACGCCCTGGAGAGCCTCGAACCAGCCGCCGACTTCGCCGTCCCGCGCCACGACTGCGGGGTGTGGGCGCCGTCCCTGCGCCACCACGACGGACGGTTCTGGATCTTCTGGGGCGACCCGGACCACGGCATCCAGCAGATCAACGCCGAGGACATCCGGGGCCCGTGGAGCGCACCGCACCTCATCAAGGCCGGAAAGGGGCTGATCGACGCCTGCCCGCTGTGGGACGAGGAGACCGGCGAGGCGTACCTCGTGCACGCCTGGGCCAAGTCCCGTTCCGGGATCAAGAACCGGCTCACCGGCCACCGGATGAGCCCCGACGGGCGCGAACTGCTCGACGAGGGCGAGACGCTGATCGACGCCGACCGGATCCCCGGCTGGTTCACCCTCGAAGGCCCCAAGCTCTACCGCCACGACGGGTACTTCTGGATCTTCGCCCCGGCGGGCGGGGTGGAGACCGGCTGGCAGGGCGCTTTCCGGTCCCGGGACTTCGCGGGACCGTACGAGGAGCGTGTCGTCCTCGCCCAGGGCGGCACGACGGTCAACGGACCGCACCAGGGCGGCTGGGTGCGTACGGCGCAGGGCGAGGACTGGTTCCTGCACTTCCAGGCCAAGGGCGCGTACGGACGCGTCGTGCACCTCCAGCCGATGCGCTGGAGCACCGACGGTGACGCGGGCCCCTGGCCCGTCATCGGCGACGAGGGCGAACCCGTCTCCGTGCACGCCAAGCCCCTCGCCCCCGAGCAGCCCCGGGAGGTCCCCGCCTTCGACGACGACTTCCCCGGCGGACGGTTCGGCCGGCAGTGGCAGTGGACGGCCGCGCCCCGGCCCGGCTGGACGGTCGAGCACGCCGGCGACGGACTGCGGCTCAGCTGCGTACGGACCGCGTACGCACACGATCTGCGGGCGCTGCCCAACGTGCTGGTCCAGCGGCTGCCGGCCGAGACGTTCACCGTCGAGACGGGGCTGGTCCTGAGGAGCGACGAGCCCGGGGCCAAGGCCGGACTCGCCGTCCTGGGCGACGCGTTCAGCTGGATCGGCCTCGAAGCGGGGGACGACGGGGCTCCGCGCCTCGTGCACCGGTACGCGGAGACGGTCGCCGAGCACGAACGCGACGCCGAGCACCCGCGCCCGGCGCCGCAGGGCCGTGTCCGCCTCCGTATCGAGGTCACGGCCGGCGCCCGCTGCCGCTTCTACGCGGACACGGGCGACGGCGCCGGTCTCCGTCCCTCGGGCCAGGTCTTCGCGGCCACGCCCTGGCGCTGGGTCGGCGCACTGCTCGGACTGTTCGCCACCGCGCCGGCCGGGACGGGACCCGCCGGCACCGCCGACTTCACCGCCTTCCGCACCGCGGACTGAAACTCCGCCCCACCTTCGCAACCCGCCTGTATGGGAGCCGCAACGATGCACCTCCGTACCAAGCGCACCCACGTCAGAACGCTCACCACGGCACTCGCCCTCGGCGCGGCCCTCCTCGTACCGAGCGCGCCGGGTCAGGCCGCCGCGGCCGGTACCGCCGCGCCGGACCCCGCGGGCCACCGCGTCTGGTCCGACACCCCGCACGGTTTCGCGTCACTGGCCGGCGGGACCACCGGGGGACTCGGCGGCAAGGTCGTCACCGTCTCCACCCAGGCGGACCTGGCGAGGTACGCGGGGGCCGAAGGGCCCTACATCATCCGGGTCGCGGGCTCGCTCGCGGTCGAGCCCTTCGGCGGCGACATCGACGTGACCTCGGACAAGACCATCGTCGGCGTGGGCGACACCGCGGAGATCGTGCACGGCGAGCTCCATCTCAACCCCGGCACCAGCAACGTCATCATCCGCAACCTCACCATCCGCGACTCCTATGTCGAAGGTGACTGGGACGGCAAGACGACCGACTTCGACGCCATCCAGATGGACTCCGTCGACCACGTCTGGATCGACCACAACCGCCTCACGCACATGGGCGACGGCCTGCTCGACATCCGCAAGGACAGCGAGTACGTCACCGTCTCCTACAACCACTTCGACAACCACAACAAGGCGCTCGGCATCGGCTGGACCCCGAACGTCAGGACGCAGATCACGATCGACCACAACTGGTTCAGCGGCACCAAGCAGCGCAACCCGTCCGCCGACAACTGCGCCTACGCGCACCTCTACAACAACTACCTCTCCGCGCAGGTCGCGGACGGGGACCCGCTGTGGACGTACGGCAACTGGGCGCGCGGCGGCACGAAGATGGTCATCGAGAACAGCTACTACGAGGGCGTCCAGCACCCCTATCAGGCCGACGCCACCGCCGAACTGGTCCAGCGCGGCTCGATCCTGAAGGACACCACGGGCCGCACCGACGCCTGGGGCGCCGCCTTCACGCCGCGTGACTTCTACCCGTACACCCTGGACCGCGCAGCCGACGTCCCGAAGCTGGTCACCCGCTACTCCGGGCCGCAGAGGGGCATCGGCACCGACACCGTGCTGCGCGTACCGGCGCACTACCCGACCGTGCAGGCGGCCGTCGACGCGGTGCCCGCCGGCAACGACGGGCGGATCACGGTGCGACTTGCTCCCGGCACCTATCGCGAACACGTCAGGGTCGGTAAGAATCAGCCCTACGTCTCCCTCGTCGGCACCGGAAAGCACCGCGACGACACCCTCGTCGTGTTCGACACCCCGGCAGGTGAGCTGAAGCCCGACGGCACCACCCAGGGCTCCTGGGGCAGTGCGACCCTCGTCGTGGAAGGGCACGACTTCAGTGCCCGCAACCTGACCTTCTCCAACGACTTCGACGAGGCGGCCGTCGAGCTGAACGGCGAGCAGGCGCTCGCCGTGAAGACCACGGGCGACCGGCTGACCTTCACGGACACCGGCTTCCTGGGCAACCAGGACACCCTGATGACCGACACCCCGACCCTCACCCAGAAGGCCCGCGTCCACATCCGGGACTCCTACATCGAGGGCGACGTCGACTTCATCTACGGGCGCGCCACCACCGTCGTCGAACGCTCCGTGATCAAGGCGCTCAGCCGGGGTTCGGAGACGAACAACGGCTACATCACGGCCCCTTCGACCTGGAAGGGCAACCCGTACGGCTTCCTGATCACCCGCAGCCGGATCATCAGCGACGCCCCCGCGGACTCCTTCCACCTCGGCAGGCCCTGGCACCCGGGCGGCAACCCCGACGCGATCGGCCAGGTCCTCGTCCGCGAGACCCTGCTGCCGGCCGCAGTCAAGGCGAGTCCCTGGACCGGCATGAGCGGCTTCCCCTGGCAGGAGGCGCGGTTCAGCGAGTACCGGACGTACGGCCCCGGCGCCGCCGTCACCGCGGACCGCCCCCAGATGCCGGCGCGGGACGCCGCACACCACGACGTGGCCGACTACCTCGCGGGCGAGGACGGTTGGACCCCCCACCGCAGTACGCAGCACTGAACTCCCTTCCCGAAATCCCCCCGCTATACAGCACAGCGACCGAACCGAGAGAGAAGAGCCGACCATGAACATCTCGAAGACGTACCGGGGGCGTACCGCGGCAGCGGTCTCCCTCACGGCAGTGCTCGCGCTGACGGCCACGGCCTGCGGCGACGACGGCAGCAGCTCCGGCAAAGAGGGCAGCGGCAAGGGCGAGATCACGTTCTGGGACAACAACGGCGGCCCGCGCACGGCCATCTGGACCGAGATCATCAAGGACTTCGAGAAGAAGAACCCGGACATCAAGGTCAAGTACGTCCCGATCCCGATCGCGGACGTCCAGTCCAAGTACGACACCGCGATCGCGGGCGGCGGGCTGCCGGACGTCGGCGGCGTCGGCACCGCGTACCTGTCCAACATCGTCTCGCAGGAGGCGCTGGAGCCCGTTCAGGACCGCATCAAGGGATCGGCGCTGGACGGCAAGCTGGTCGAGTCCATGGTCGCGAGCGTCAAGGTCGCGGGCGGCCGTGGCGAGGACATGTACACGGTGCCGACCTCCGCGAACAACGGCACCCTCTGGTACCGCACCGACCTGTTCAAGGCCGCCAACCTTGAGGCGCCCACCACCTGGGCGAAGTTCTACGAGGCCGCGGAGAAGCTGACCGACTCCAAGAACAACAAGTTCGGATACACCATCCGCGGCGGCGCGGGCTCCATCGCCCAGGCCATCGACGCCTCGTACGGCCAGTCCGGCATCACGGAGTTCTGGAACGGCGACAAGACGACGCTCAACGACCCGAAGAACGTCGCCGCGCTGGAGAAGTACGCCGGCCTCTTCAAGAAGACGACGCCGTCCGCCGACGTCAACAACGACTTCACCAAGATGGTCGCCCAGTGGGACACCGGCAGCATCGGGATGCTCAGCCACAACCTCGGCTCCTACCAGGACCACCTGAAGGCCCTCGGTCCCGACAAGTTCGCCGGCATCCCCAACCCGCTGAGTGACGGCGGCCAGCGGGTCCAGGTCTCCAACCCCGTCGACGGGCTCGGCATGTTCCGCGCGAGCAAGAACAAGACGGCGGCCTGGAAGTTCATCGAGTTCGCGGCCTCGCACGAGGCCAACAGCAAGTGGAACGAGTCGGCCGGTGCCATCCCCGCCAACACCGAGGCGGCGAAGGACCCGTGGATCGCCGCGTCCGAGCCGACCGCGCTCGGGGCCAAGGCCCTGACGGACGGCTCCACCTCGATCGTGCAGCTGCCGTACTACCTGCCCGACTGGAACAACATCAGCAAGGCCGACAACGAGCCGGAGTTCCAGAAGCTGCTCCTCGGCAAGGTCACGGCCAAGCAGTTCCTCGACAAGATCGCCGAAGAGCTGAACGCCGCCCAGAAGGAGTGGATCGAGCTGGGCAACGGCTGACCAGGCCGGCCCCGCTCCCCTGACCGGGACCGGCGGCGGTACGGGTCGCGCCCCGCCGCCGGTCCCGCTCCACCCAGCACCACCACCGCCCAGGGAGGCAGTCCCCCGTGTCCCTCACCCGCAGAAGGACGGCAGCCGCACTGCTCGCGCTGCCCCTGGCCTTCGCCGCAACCCCCGCCTTCGCCGGAAGCGGCGGCGGCCGGCCGAGACCTCGGACCCTGCACATCGCGGGCGACTCCACGGCCGCCCAGAAGTACGCCGACGCCGCACCCGAGACCGGCTGGGGCATGGCGCTGCCCTTCTTCCTCGGTCATGGCGTCGGCATCGCCAACCACGCCGTGAACGGCCGCAGTTCGAAGAGCTTCATCGACGAGGGCCGCCTCGCCGTGCTCCTGGAGGGCGTCGCCGAGGGCGACCTCGTACTCATCCAGTTCGGGCACAACGACGCGAAGAGCGCCGACCCGGCCCGCTACACGGAGCCCTGGTCGACGTACCAGGAACACCTGCGCCAGTACATCGACGGTGCGCGGGCCCGTGGCGCGCTGCCCGTCCTCGCCACCTCCGTCGAGCGCAGGAAGTTCGACACGAGCGGCACGGCCGTGCCCACCCACGGGGAGTACCCGGCGGCGATGCGGGCGCTGGCCGAGGAGGAGGACGTGGCGCTGGTCGACATCCAGGCACGGTCGATCGCCCTCTGGCAGCAGCTCGGCGCCGAGGCGACCAAGACGTACTTCAACTGGACCGCGACCGAGCAGGACAACACCCACTTCAACCCGCCGGGCGCGATCGCCGTGGCCCGCCTCGTCGCGACCGGGCTGCTGGAGCACCGCGCACTCGCCCCGCGAGAGGTGCGCCGCCTCGACGACGAGATCCCCGAGTCCTGGATCACCTGGCCCCAAGCCTGAACCGCACGAAGGAGAGCCGCACGATGAGAACCCCAACATGTCATGGGCGCGTCATGACCACACTGGTCGGCTGCACCGCCCTCGTCCTCGCCGCCACCGGGACCGCCCAGGCGGACCACCACCGGAGCGACCCCGCCCGCCAGACCCTCGCCGCGCAGGACGGCTGGGCCTCCGAGGGCCCCGGCACCACCGGCGGCTCGGCGGCCGACGCCGGCCACGTCTTCACCGTCACCACCTGGGCCGGGTTCAAGGCCGCGCTCACCGCCGCCGCCGACGCCCCCTCGATCATCAAGGTCAAGGGCGTCATCGACGCCACGTCCGAGGGCTGCGCCTCCTTCGAGGCACCCGGCTACGACTTCGCCCGGTACCTCGCCGACTACGACCCGGCGGTCTGGGGCCTGGACAACCCCCTCACCGGCGAGCAGGAGGAACTGCGGGCCGCCTCGGCCGAGAACCAGAAGCTCGGCATCATGGCGTTCGTCCCCGCGAACACGACCATCGTGGGCGTGGGCAGGAACGCCGGGATCAGGGGCGCCAGCCTCCAGATCAAGGGCGTGCAGAACGTCATCCTGCGCAACCTCACCATCGAGGCCCCGCTGGACTGCTTCCCCGCCTGGGACCCGACCGACGGTCCCACCGGCGCCTGGAACTCCGAGTACGACGCGGTCGTCGTCTACGGCTCCCACCACGTCTGGGTGGACCACAACACCCTGACCGACGGCCGCTACCCGGACTCCACCCTCCCGACCTACTTCGGCGAGATCTACCAGCAGCACGACGGCCTGCTGGACATCGTCCGGGGCGCCGACCTGGTCACCGCCTCGTGGAACGTCCTCACCGACCACGACAAGACCCTCATGATCGGCAACAGCGACAGCGCGGGCGCCGACGACCGGGGCAAGCTGCGCGTCACCCTTCACCACAACCACTTCGACGGAGTCGTCGAGCGCGCCCCCCGCGTCCGCTTCGGCAAGGTCGACGCGTACAACAACCACTTCACCGTCACCGCGGGCCAGAAGTACGGCTACTCCTTCGGCATCGGCATCGAGTCCCAGCTCGTCGCGGAGAAGAACTCCATCTCCCTGCCGCCGTCGGTGCAGGCGGGCGCGGTCCTCAAGAAGTGGAAGGAGGCCCCCCTGACGGCCGCCGGCAACTACGTCAACGGCGCCGCCACCGACCTGATCGCCGTCCACAACGCGCAGTACCCGGCCGAGCAGCTGGCGTCCGGCGCGGGCTGGACCCCCGAGCTCCGCACCAAGGTCAACGACCCGCGCGCGCTCCCCGGCCTTGTCACCGGGAAGGCCGGTGCGGGCAAGGTCTGCTGACCGCCCCACGACGCCGGGGCGGGTCCTGCCGCTCCGCCCGCCCCGGCCCCTCCTGTTCCCGCGCAGCAACGGAGGTACCTCCCGCATGACCCCGCACGCCACCCTCGCCCGTCGCTCCCTTCTCGCGGGAGCCCTCGCCACCGCCGGACTCGCCCTCGCCCCCCGGGCGTACGCCACGGGGCCGGCCGCCTTCGGCCGGTACGGATCGCCGTCCAGGCGCCTCAACGAGCGGACCCTGTACGTCGATCCGCTCGGCCGCGGCGACCACACCACCGTCCAGGCGGCCGTCGACGCCTCCGGCACCGGCCACTTCCTCGTGCTGGCCCCGGCCGTGTACCGCGAGACCGTCTCGGTGACCGAGGCCCGCGCCGGCCTCACCCTGATCGGTGCGAGCGAGGACCCCCGCGCCACGGTCATCGTGTACGACAACGCGGCCGGTACCCCCAAGCCCGACGGCTCCGGCACCTACGGGACCAGCGGATCGGCGACCACCACCGTCAGGGCGGCGGACTTCACCGCGCACCGGATCACCTTCGCCAACGACTGGCTGCGCGCCGACCATCCCACGATCACCGGCACCCAGGCCGTGGCCATCAAGGTCATGGGCGACCGCTCGGCCTTCCACCACTGCCGCTTCCTCGGACACCAGGACACCCTGTACTCCGACACGACGTCGCTGCCGGTCTTCGCCCGGCACTACTTCTCGCACTGCTACGCCGAGGGTGACGTCGACTTCGTCTTCGGGCGCGCGACCAGCGTCTTCGAGCACTGCCGCTTCCACACCCTGGCCCGGGACGTCGACTTCACCCCCAAGGGCATGGTCTTCGCCCCCTCCACGGCCCGCGCCAACCCGCACGGCTACCTCGCGGTGCGGTCCCGCTTCACCAGCGGCGCGGAGGACGCGGCCTACAAGCTGGCCAGGCCGTGGGTGCCGAGTTCCGACCCCACCGCTTGGCCGTCCCTCGTCGTACGCGACTCGGTCATCGGCCCGGGCACGGACGCCGCCGCCCCCTACACCGACATGGCGGCCGGATACCCCTGGCAGGAGCAGCGCTTCGCGGAGTACGCCAACACCGGCCCCGGAGCGCGCGTCCTGGTTCCCGAGAACCGCCCCCGGCTCAGCTCCGCCGAGGCGAGGCTGCACACACGCGCCACCTACCTGGGCGACTGGCACCCGCACCTCTGAGGCGACGGGTGACGCCGGGCGGCCGGCCGCGCCCCCGGCGCCCTCCGGGTCAGCGGGCGGCGGAGGTGAACTTCCCTCCCACCGCCGTCTGCCGGCCCGACATGCCGGCGCGGACCGTGTAGTCGTCGCGCCGCGCCGACCTGGCGCCCTCGGCGTGGTTGTACTGGCCCGCGAACGTGTGCGTTCCGACGGGGACGGTCCGTCCCTGCTTCAGCGTCCAGCGGTAGACCAGGAAGCCGTTCGTCTCCCGCGCCGAGACGGTGAAGTCCTCCACCGGGAGGGAACGCCAGGACCCGGTGGAGTTCACCCCGCCCGTCTGCGCGACCCGCAGCTCGACGACGAGCGCCGAGAGGGCCTCTCCGGTCGTCACCGTGACATGGCTCTGCGCCCAGTAGCGGTTGCTGTTCGTGCTCACCGAACTGTCCGACCGCAGCGGTCCGTCCTCGGCGGGCAGCGCGCCGCCGCGGACGGGATCCGCCGTCGGAGCCGGCGCCGGCCCTGCCACCTGCCGAGCACCCCCGTCGCCTTCGCCCGCCGAGGTGACCGTGAGCGCGCCCACGGCCAGCACCCCGCACACCGCCACCGTCGCGCCCACGACCCGCAGCCACGGCATCGGTGCACGCAAGGGCCGCCAGGCCCGTCCCGGGCGCGCCAGGCGCTCTTGCGCCATCCCGCGCTCGACACGGGCCAGCATCCGCTCCCTGTCCGGGTGGTGGGCCCGTGCCGCGTCCTGCAGCCGCTGCCGCAGCTCGTCGTCCATCAGTGCCTTCCTTCGCTGCGCCGCGCCGAGGCGGCCACCTGTATCTGCGCGGCGTCCCCCCGCGGCCCGAGCAGGCGTTGCAGCTCCGCGACACCGCGCGAAGTCTGGCTCTTCACCGTGCCGACCGATATCCCGAGCACCAGCGAGGTGTCCCGCTCGGACAGGTCGAAGGCGTGCCGGAGCACCACGCACGCCCGCTTGCGGAACGGCAGCCTGCGCAGTGCCTCCTGGACGTCCACGACCGCCGACACGTCGGGGCCCTCGACCCCGGATCCGTCCCCGTCACCACGCGGCGCCCAGAACAGTGCGACCCTGCGACGCTCCCGCACCGCGCTGCGGATGCGGGTACGCGCCAGATTCGCGACGACACCCCGCGCGTACGCCACCGGATGCTCGGCGGCCCGCACCCGGTCCCACCGGTGCCAGAGGGCCATGAGCGCGTCCGCCGCCAGGTCGTCGGCGGCGTCCGCCTCGCCGGTCAGCATGTGGGCCAGCCGCGCGAGTTCGGCGTAGTGGCTCTCGAAGAACACGTGGAACTCGGCGGCGGCGGCATCGTCGACGGCCCTGCCCACGGGTACCTCCCTCTGCGGTCGAATCCCTCCCGGCGCGAGGACCCGACCGCTCTGCCGCGCCCGGGCACCCGCGGGGAGCAGGCGGGGCGAGAGCGTACCAGCGCCCGCCACGGGCGCTTCGGCGAGGGGCCGCTCCCCGCCGGGCCCCTCCCGTCCGGGGAGCCCCACCGCCACCCGGCCTCAGCCGGCGAGCGCGGCCTTCATCATCTTCTGGGCGATCGGCGCCGCGAGACCGTTGCCGCTGACCTCGGACCGGGCCGAGCCCGAGTCCTCGACGACCACGGCGACCGCGACCTCCTTGCCGGAGGAGCTGTCCTTCGCGTACGAGGTGAACCAGGCGTACGGGGTGTTGCTGTTGTCCACGCCGTTCTGCGCGGTGCCCGTCTTGCCGCCGACCTCGGCCCCGGCGATCCGCGCGTTCGTGCCGGTGCCCTCCTCCACGACGGTGACCATCGCGCTGCGCAGCTGCTCGGCCGTCGACGCGGACACGACACGCTCGGTGTCGCCGTCCGCGAACTCCTGCAGCGCGCTCCCGTCCGCGTCGGTCACCTGGGAGACCATGTGCGGGGAGGCGAGCTCGCCCCCGTTGGCGAGGGCCGCGGAGACCATGGCCATCTGCATCGGGGTGGCGGTCACCTCGAACTGGCCGATGCCCGTCAGGGCCGTCTGCGCCTTGTCCATACCGGTCGGGTAGACGCTCTCCGACGCCCGTACCGGTACGTCCAGCTCCTTGCTGTCGAAGCCGAAACCGTCGGCCATCGCCTTCACCTTGTCCTGGCCGAGGTCCGCGGCGATCTTGGCGAACACGGTGTTGCAGGAGTACTTGAGGGCGGTGCGCAGGGTGGCGTTCTCGCAGGGGGCGGTGGAGCTCTCGTTCTTCAGGACCGTCGTGGTCCCGGGCAGTGTGTACGGGTCAGGGCTGTCCGTCGGCTCGTCGACGGAGCTGTACAGCCCGTCCTCCAGGGCCGCCGCGGCGACCACCAGCTTGAACGTGGAACCGGGGGCGAGCGGCTGCCGCAGCGCCCGGTTGACCAGCGGTTTGTCCTTGTCCTCCAGCAGCTTCTGCCAGGTGTCGCCGTCCGCTGTCCCACTGATGCCGGAGGGGTCGTACGAGGGGGAGGAGACCATGCCCAGGATCCGGCCGGTCCTGGGGTCCATCGCCACGGCGGCGCCCTTGTCGTCACCCAGCGCCTCGGATGCGGCCTTCTGGACGCCCGGGTCGATCGTCGTCACGACACTGCCCGGCGCGGTCTGCTTCCCGGTGATCATGTCGGCCGGGTTCTTCAGCCGGTCGTCGGTGCCGTCGAGGACGTCGCTGTAGATGCCTTCGAGCTGGGTCGCGCCGTACGCCTGCGAGCTGTAGCCGGTGACGGACGCGTACAGATCTCCCCGCGTGTAGGTGCGTTTGTACTCGAGATCGCCGCCGCTGGTCCTCTTCGATCCGGTGACCGGGGAACCGGCCACGATGATGTCACCGAGCGGCTGCGCGTACTGCGCGATGGTGTTCCGCCGGTTGTGCTCGTCGTCTGCGAGCGCCCGGCCCTCGTACGCCTGCACCCAGGTCGCCCGCACCAGCAGGGCGAGAACCATCAGCAGACAGAAGACCGACGCACGCTTGATCGTCCTGTTCATCTGCTGGAGGGACGAGCGGGGCCGGGCGGGACGTTCCCGTCTGTGCCCCTTCTCACCCATTTCTCACGTGCCCCGCAGCCGACGCACCCGGCGCCCACTTCGCGGGAGAGCGCGCCCCGGGGTGGCCCCGGGGCGCTCCTCAGGCGTCCAGGGTGAGCAGCAGTTCGTCGGTCTCCTCGCCCCGCGCCTCGGCGAAGCCGCGGTCGCGGCCCGTCACGACGAACCCGCACCTCCGCAGCGCCCCGGCCGAGCCGAGGTTGTCGGCGGCGGCCCGTGCGTACAGCGGACGCTCCGGTACGAGACCGAGGAGCGCGCGCAGGGCGGCGGTCGCCAGGCCGCGCCCCCAGTGGGCCCGGTCGATCCAGAACGTGACCTGCCGGTCGTCCGGCGGTCCGTACACCCCGGTGTTGCCCACCACGACTCCGTCGGCGAGCACGGTCCGCATCAGTATGTGGTCGGCCGCGCGGATACGGGCCCAGTGGGCGTCGAAGGCCGCCCGGTCGGTGGGGTCCTTGCTGGTGAAGGCGGCGACCCGGCTCGCTTCCGGGTCACTCATGAAGGCGAAGAAGAGGGGCAGGTCCCCGTCCCGCACCTCGCGCAGCGTCACGTCCACGCCGTCCACCGTCAGAGCCTGCGGGTGGCGAGGGTGAGGCGGTCGCGGGCGTCGAAGAGGGCGTCCTTGACCATCTGCTCGTGTCCCGGAGTGAGGCGGGCGACCGGCACCGAGCAGCTGATCGCGTCGCGCGCGGGGGTCCGGTAGGGGATCGCGATGCCGAAGCAGCGCAGTCCGAGGGTGTTCTCCTCGCGGTCCACCGCGTACCCCTGCTCGCGGATGACGTTCAGCTCGTCGATGAGCTTCTCGCGGTCGGTGATGGTGTGCTCGGTCAGCGCGGGCAGCGTCTCGGGGAGCAGCTTGCGGACCTGTTCGTCGCTGTGGGTGGCGAGCAGCGCCTTGCCGAGGGAGGTGGAGTGGGCGGGCAGCCGGCGGCCGACGCGGGTGAAGGGGCGCAGATAGTGCTGGGACTGCCGGGTGGCCAGATAGACGACGTTCGTCCCGTCGAGCCGGGCGAGGTGGATGGTCTCGGTGGTGTCGTCGGAGAGCCGGTCCAGAGTGGGCCGGGCGGCGGCCACGACCTCGTCCCCGTCGATGTAGGACGTGCCGACGAGCAGGGCCCGTACGCCGATCCCGTACCGCGTGCCCGTGGCGTCGGTCTCCACCCAGCCCAGTTCCACCAGCGTCCGCAGCAGCATGTAGAGGCTGGACTTGGGGTATCCCACCGCCTCCTGCACGGAGGCCAGGGCGTGCATACCGGGCCGCCCCGCGAAGTATTCGAGCAGCTCAACCGTCCGTACCGCGGACTTGACCTGCGCCCCACCAGACTCGGCAACCGACATGCCCTACGCCCCTTCCAACCTTCACGGCAAAACCCTGCGACTTCTTGCCAACACTGATCGCCCGGAAATAGAGTCCGCAACAAGTTCACGATCAGGAACTCTGTTCAGAATACCGAACAACTCCTGGTTGTGCGGTAGAGGAGCGGGAAGGAATCACGGTGGCAGCAGCACCAGTCTGGAGTGTCGACCCCCGAACCGGGAACCAGCGCGAGCAGGTTGCGGTGGAGGCTACAGCGGAGGAGGTCGACCGGACCGTCCGGGCTGCCCACGCCGTACGCGGTTCGCTCGCCGACCGCACGGTGCGCGCCGCGTTCCTGCGCACCGCGGCCGATCTGCTCGCGGAGGCGGGGGAGCACATCATCGAAGCCGCCGACGCCGAGACGGCGCTCGGCCCGGCCCGGCTCACCGGTGAACTCGCCCGCACGGCGGCGCAACTGAGGGCGTTCGCGGAGGTCGTGGACGAGGGCGCGTACCTCGACATCCACATCGACCACGAGGACGGGACGCGGACCCCGCCCTGGCCGGACCTGCGCCGCTACAAGATCCCGCTCGGCGTCGTCGCCGTCTACGCGGCCAGCAACTTCCCGCTCGCCTTCTCCGTCCCCGGCGGCGACACGGCCAGCGCGCTCGCCGCGGGCTGCCCCGTCGTCATCAAGGCGCACCCCGACCACCCCGCCACATCCGAACTCTGCGCGTCCGTCCTGCGCCGGGCAGCCGTGCGGAACGGCCTGCCCGAGGACGTGGTGAACCTGGTGCACGGCTTCGACGCGGGCGTCGACCTGATCAAGCACCCCCTCGTCTCGGCCGCCGGCTTCACCGGCTCGATCCGCGGTGGACGCGCCCTGTTCGACGCGGCGGCGGCCCGGCCCACCCCGATCCCGTTCCACGGCGAGCTCGGCTCGCTGAACCCCGTGGTCGTCACCGAAGCCGCCGCCGCGGAGCGCGGCGAGCAGATCGGGGCCGGGCTCGCGGGCTCGATGACCATGGGCGCCGGCCAGTTCTGCACGAAGCCCGGCTTCGTCCTCCTGCCGGCCGGCGGGTCCGGCGACCAGCTGCTGAAGTCCCTGACCGACGCGGTCAGCGACAGCGGGTCGGCGGTCATGCTCGACCGGCGCATGCGCGACGCCTTCGTCGCGGGCGTACGGGAACGGTCCGAACTCCCGGACGTGACGACCCCCGTCACCCCGGGCGCGGGCGGCGAGCACACGGTGGCCCCGGGCTTCCTGACCGTACCGGCGCAGCGGCTCACCGGGGACGGCCCGCACGACGCGCTCCTGGAGGAGTGCTTCGGCCCGGTCACCGTCGTCGCACGCTACGAGACCGAGGACGAGATCACCGCGGTCCTCTCCCGGCTCCCGGGCAACCTCACCGCCACGCTCCAGACGGCCACCGACGAGACGGACGAGGGCGCCGCACGGCTCCTCGCCGCGCTCACCCCGCTGGCCGGCCGCGTCCTGGTCAACGGCTGGTCGACCGGCGTGGCCGTCGCCCCCGCCCAGCACCACGGCGGCCCGTACCCGGCGACCACGTCGACGTCCACCTCGGTCGGCGCCACGGCGATCGAGCGGTGGCTCCGCCCGGTCACGTACCAGACGACCCCGGACGCCCTGCTGCCCCCGGAGCTCCGCGAGTCCAACCCGCTGGGCCTGCCCCGCCGGGTGGACGGGCACCTCGCGTAGGCCCCTAACCCGCACCGGCCCGGTATACGGCCCCATCCCCGGTCGGGGGGTGGGGCCGCTTCACTCCCACTCCCCGGCCGGTTCGGCGTCGCGCCCCGCCGCCCCTCCGGCGGACGAGCGAGGCACTCTCCCGCCGGGGAATCAGCCAGAGCCGTTGAATGTTGAACGGGGGTAGCGGAGGGTGCCTCCGTGGTGCGCGTCCGCGGGTGCACATCCGTGGGTGCCGATTCATGGTGCCGAGATCCTGGAGAGAAGAAGAGTCATGCGCGTCGAGATCTGGAGCGACATCGCCTGCCCCTGGTGCTACATCGGGAAGGCCCGTTTCGAGAAGGGCCTGGCCGAGTTCGCGCACCGCGACGAGGTCGAGGTGGTGCACCGTTCCTTCGAGCTCGACCCGGGGCGGGCCAAGGGCGACACCGCGCAGGTGATCGACATGCTGGCGCAGAAGTACGGGCGTACCCGTGAGCAGGCGCGGGCCATGGAGGCCAACGTCGCGGGGAACGCGCAGGCCGAGGGGCTGGCGTACCGGACCGAGGGGCGCGATCACGGCAGCACCTTCGACATCCACCGGCTGCTCCACCTGGCCAAGGCGCGCGGCCGTCAGGACGAGCTGCTGGATCTTGCCTACCGGGCGAACTTCGCCGAGGAGCGTTCGGTCTTCGACGACGGCGTCCTCGTGGAGCTCGGCGTCGAGGCGGGGCTCGACCGGGACGAGGTCCTCGCGGTGCTCGCCGACCCCGGCGCGTACGCGGACGACGTCCGGGCCGACGAGCGCGAGGCGGCCGAGCTGGGTGCCAACGGGGTGCCGTTCTTCGTGCTCGACCGGCGGTACGGGATCTCGGGCGGGCAGCCCTCCGAGGTGTTCCTCAAGGCGCTCGAGCAGGCGTGGAAGGACCGCCCCGTCACCGCGCTCACGACGCTCGGCGACGAGGCGGCCGCATGTGACGCGGACGGTTCCTGCGAGGTTCCGCAGCCCGGAGTCTCCGCCTGAGCAGCCCGGTCACCGGCGTTATGCATAAGCACTCCTTGGGTCTGCCCCTCAACTCCTTGCAATTGACTATGGGTTGAGGGGCGCCCAGGCTGGGCGTATGTAGACGACGACGCTCAGCCAAGCGGCAGCTGCCGAGTTCGCACCGGAGACCACCTACCTCAACACGTCCACGTGCGGGCTTCTGCCCCGCCGCACGGTGGAGGCCGTGAGGGCCCTGGCCGACCAGAGCGCCGCGGGCACGTTCGGCGGGGCCGGCAGCTTCGACACGGTGGACGCGGCCCGGGCCGGGTTCGCCGGGCTCGCGGGGGTCGGCCCCGACCGGGTCGCCACCGGCGGGTCGGTCACCGTCCACGTGGGGCTGGTCGCGGCCTCGCTGAAGCCGGGGACCGAAGTCCTGGCCCCTGAGGGCGAGTTCAGTTCCGTGGTGAGTCCGTTCGCACTCCGTGGGGATCTGCGGATGCGGTACGTCCCCCTGGACGAACTCGCCGCCGCGGTGCGGCCCGAGACGGGTCTCGTCGCCTTCTCCGCCGTCCAGTCCGCCGACGGCCGCGTCGCCGACCTCGACGCCGTCCGGGCGGCCGCCGCCGCGCACGGCGCCCGGACGCTTCTCGACGCCTCCCAGTCGGCGGGCTGGTTCCCGCTCGACGCCGGGGCCTACGACTACACCGTCACCGGCGGATTCAAGTACCTGCTCTGCCCGCGGGGCGCGTCCTTCCTCACCGTGACCGAGGAAGCGCAGGCGACCCTGCCGCCGCTCTTCGCCGGCTGGGTCTCCGCCGAGGACCGGTGGAACAGCACGTACGGCCCGGTCGAGCGGCTCGCCTCCACCGCCCGTGCCTTCGACGAACCGCCCGCGTTCCTCGCGTACCACGGGGCGGAGCGGTCCCTCGCGCTTCTGGCGGAGATCGGTGTCGACGCCCTGTACGCCCACGCCACCGGACTCGCCGCCCGCTTCCGCGGCGGCCTCGCGTCGCTCGGCCACGAACCGGTGCCCGGTACGTCGGCGATCGTCGCTGTGCCCGGACTCGGCCCGCGCACCCCGGACTTGGCGAAGGACGGGATCATGGTCTCGGACCGCGCCGGGAATCTGCGGGTCTCCTTCCACCTCTACAACACGGAGGCGGACGTGGACCGGGCACTGGACGCCCTGGGCGGCTGAGTCCGCTCAGAGCCTCTCGGGGCAGTTGGCCGTCTCCTGGCAGAGGTTCTCCTCGACCTTGCCGAGCAGCCGGGCCAGCTCCGCGCGCTCCGCGGGGTCCAGCCCCACGAGCGTGTGCTCCTCCAGGCTCGCCCACGCCGCCTGGACGTCCGACAGCAGGCCGCAGCTGCCGCCCGTGGCCTCGACCAGGACCGCCCTGCGGTCGTCCGGGTCGGGGCGGCGGCTGACGTACCCCGTCTGCTCCAGGCGCTGGAGCATCTTCGTGACCGTCGACGGGTCCAGGTCCATGGCCCTGATCAGGTCCGACTGACGTACGGCCCCGGAGTCCCACAGGTGCATCATCAGGTGCTCCTGGCCCGGGTAGAGGCCGAGCCCCTTGAGCAGCTTGCCCGCCGCGATCCGGTGCAGCCGTGCCACCCGCGAGAGGGCATGGCTCACCGGGCCGCCCCGGGCGGCCACGGGCAGCAGGCTCTCCGTACAGGCGGGGTCTGCGGCGGCTGTGGAATCGGCCTTCATCGGGACTCCTCGGGGTGATGCTCGCGGTGGGGGCCGACCGGTCCACGTCGTTCCCGGCTCCCTGCCGGAAACTTTACCTTGGTCGGCCAAGCATTGCGCTACAGTGACGGTGGAGCGATTACTTGGCCGACCCAATATTGGTCGGCCACATATTCCTGGGAGCTTTTCATGACCACCGTGTTCGACCCCATCGACCTCGCCGGTACGCAGCTCGCCAACCGGATCGCCATGGCCCCGATGACCCGCAGCCGGGCCGGCGAGGGTGGCACGGCCACCGACCTCGTCGCCGAGTACTACACGCAGCGCGCCTCGGCCGGACTGATCATCACCGAGGGGGTCCAGCCCTCCGTCGTGGGTCAGGGCTACCCCGCCACCCCCGGTCTGCACAGCGCCGAGCAGGTCGCCTCCTGGCGCAAGGTCACCGACTCCGTGCACGCGGCGGGCGGCCGGATCTTCGCCCAGCTCATGCACACCGGCCGGATCGGCCACCCGGTGCTGCTGCCCGACGGGCTGGTGCCTGTGGGACCGTCCCCGGTCGCCGCTCCCGGCCAGGTCTACACCCAGGAGGGCCCGAAGGACTTCGTGGTGCCCCACGAGCTGACCGACGCCGAGGTGCGTGCCACGATCGCCGACTTCGTCACCGCCGCGCGCAACGCGGTGGAGGCCGGCTTCGACGGCGTCGAGCTGCACGGGGCCAACGGCTATCTCATCCACCAGTTCCTCGCCCCCAACACCAACCTGCGCGAGGACGCCTGGGGCGGTTCCGAAGAGGCGCGCATCCGCTTCGCCGTCGAGGTGGTCAAGGCCGTCGCCGCCGAGATCGGCGCGGAGCGGACCGCGCTGCGCATCTCGCCCTCCAACCCGTACAACGGCATCGAGGAGCCCGCGCCGGACGCCGTCTACACCGCGCTGGTCCGTGAGATCGAGCCGCTCGGGCTCGCGTACCTGCACGTGCTGGAGGGTGTGGAGATCCGTGAACTGACGCTCGCGCTGCGCAAGCAGTTCACCGGCACCTTCGTCATCAACGCGCTGACCGAGGGCCCCACCGGTCCCGGGGACCACACGGTGATCGACGACGGGATCGCGGACATCATCTCCTACGGTGCCCTGTTCCTCGCCAACCCGGACCTGCCGGCCCGGCTGAAGGCCGGCGGCCCCTTCAACACCCCCGACGCCGCCACCTTCTTCGGCGGAGACGCGAAGGGCTACACCGACTACGCGCCGCTCGACGCGTAACCGGTGCAGCCCCTGTAGCGCCAGGCCCGTCGGCGCCCGCCGCGTGTACGGCGGCTACGCCGATTCGCGCCGCACCAGTTCCGTGGGGAGTATCACCGCCGACGGATCCTCCCCACCGATCTGGGCCAGCAGCACCCGTACCATCTCCGAGCTGATCCGGTCCCACGGCTGCCGGATCGTCGTCAGGGCCGGGCGGGAGGCGAGCGCGGCGGGGGAGTCGTCGAAGCCGCCGACGGCGACGTCCTCCGGCACGCGCCGTCCCGCCTTCTCCATCGCGGCGAGCACCCCCTGAGCCATCAGGTCCGACGCCACGAACACCGCGTCCACGTCGGGGGCGCGCTCCAGGAGCAGCGCGGCGGCGGCCTGGCCGCCGGCCCGGCTGTAGTCGCCCGGGACGATCAGCGAGTCGTCGGCCGGCAGCCCGCAGTCGGCGATCATCTCCCGGTAGCCCGCGAGCCGCTCCACTCCGCCCGGGGTGTCCAGGGGGCCGCACACCGTACCGATGCGGCGGCGCCCCGACTCGTACAGGAACCGCACCATGTCGCGCGCCCCGTCGCGGTCGGCCGCCGCCACGTAGCTGACCTTCGAGCCGTGCCCGAGCGGCTTCCCGCAGGCCACCAGCGGTACCCCCGCCTCGTGCAACTGGGCGGAGACCGGGTCCCCCGAGTGGCTGGAGACCAGCAGGACGCCGTCCACGTGACCGGCGATGTACCGCATGTTCCTGCGGCGCTCCGCCTCCGTGCCCGCGATCATCAGCAGCAGCGGGATGTCGTGCGCGGCCAGCGCGGTGGTGCACCCGCGCAGCAGCACGTTGAAATTCGGGTCCTCGAAGAACCGCTCCTGGGGCTCGGTCAGCAGGAACGCCACCGAGTCCGACCGGCCGGTGATCAGCGAGCGGGCATGGCGGTTCACGGTGTACCCGGTCTTGCGGATCGCGGCGTTGACCGCCTCCAGCGCGGAGGGGCTGACGTTGTGCCCACCGTTGAGCACCCGGGAGACCGTGCCCCGCGAGAGGCCGGCCTCACGTGCCACGTCATGGATCGTCGGCGGCCGGCGCCGCCCCGTGCCGGACTGTCCGTACGGTCCGTACTGCGAGGCGGACTGTGCGGACTGCCCCGGGCTACCGGAGTGACCGGGCTGTTCTGAGCGGCTCATGGTGCATGATCTTTCATCAAGTGAAGCCCTGGTGAGGAGCTGTCAGGACTTTACGGCGCCGGAGAGCAGATCGAGGCTCCAGAAGCGCTGGATGACCAGGAACAGAGCGACGAGCGGGATGATCGCCAGCAGTGCGCCCGTGATCACCAGCGTATAGAGCGCCGGGGTGTTCGACCCCTGCTGGAGCAGCGTGAACAGACCCAGTGTCACCGGGAACTTCTCGTCGTCGCCGAGCATGATGTACGGCAGCAGGAAGTTGTTCCACACCGCGACGAACTGGAACAGGAAGACGGTCACCAGGCCCGGCAGCATCATCGGCAGCGCGATGGTCCGGAAGATCCGCCATTCGCTGCCGCCGTCCATGCGCCCGGCCTCGATCACGTCGGCCGGCACCGCGGCGCTCGCGTAGATGCGGGCGAGGTAGACGCCGTACGGCGAGAGGATGACCGGCAGCAGGACCGAGAGGTAGGAGTCGGTCATGTCGGCCTTCGCCATCAGCAGGTACTGCGGCACGGCGAGGATCACCGGAGGCATCAGCACCCCGGCCATCAGGATGTTGAAGACGCTCTCGCGCCCGCGGAAGCGGTACACGGCCAGGGCGTAGCCCGTGATCGCGGACACGGCCGTGGACAGCAGGGCGCCGAGTCCGGCGTAGAAGGCCGAGTTGGCCATCCACTTCCAGTACACGCCGTCCCGGTACGCCGACAGATCGGCGACGTTGTCGGCGAGGCCGGTGCCCGGCAGGAAGGTGAAGGTGGAGAAGAGCTCGCTGCCGGACTTCGTGGAGGCCACGAGGATCCAGGCGACGGGCAGCAGGCAGTAGACGGCTCCGATCAGCAGTACGGCGGTCGGGACGAGGGCGGGACGGCGCCGGGCCGGCGGACCCTGGGGGGTGCCGGGGGTGGTTCCGGCGGCGGGCGCCGCCTTGCGCAGGCGCGGGGTGGCCAGGTCACTCATCGGGAATCTCCCTGCTTCGTACGGGAGTTGGCCGCCCTGAGGAAGCCGAAGGACAGGGCCAGGGTGGCGGAGGCGATGATGACGGCCTGCGCCGCGGCCGCGTAGATGTCGTTGTTGACGAAGGCGTCCTGGTAGACCTTCATCAGCGGACTCCACGTGGTGGAGAGGGAGTTGGTCAGCGGCTTCAGGGTCGTCGGTTCGCTGAACACCTGGAGCGTGGCGATGATCGAGAAGAAGAAGGTCAGCACCAGCGAGGGCGCCACCATCGGAATCTTGATCCGGAGCGCGATCTGCAGCTGCGAGCAGCCGTCCAGCCGCGCCGCCTCGAACACCTCGGCAGGGATCGCCCGCAGCGAGGTGTAGATCACGATCATGTTGAAGCCGGTGCCGCCCCAGACCGCGATGTTGGCGAGGGCGAAGTACAGGGGCCCGCCGTCCAGGAGATCGGGCTGCGGCAGTCCCGCCCTGTCCAGCAGGTAGTAGAACGGGCTGACGTCCGGCAGGTACAGGAAGCCCCACATCAGCGCGGCGACGACGCCCGGAATCGCGTACGGGAGGAAGATCGCCAGCCGGGTGAAGCCGCGCAGCCGGACCTTGTCGGTGTCCAGGAGCAGGGCGAACAGCAGGGCGAGGCCGAGCATCACGGGGACGACGATCACGCCGTACCCGAGGATGCGCAGCGCTCCGTGCAGCAGCTCCGAGTCGGTGAGCGCGTCGGTGTAGTTGGCGAGGCCCGCCCAGATCTCGGTGCGCGCGCCCTTGCCCAGACCGAGGCCCGAGACCTCGGTCCTGCGGAAGCTGAGGTAGAGCGCGTAGCCGATGGGCAGGGCGAAGAAGAGCAGGAAGAGCAGGGTGGCGGGGATCAGGAACGCGTACGGGGCGCTCTTGACCCCGTACGGCGTCCTGCGGCGTGCGCGTGTCACTCGGAGACTCCGAAGCCCTGCTTCTTGAGGTCGGCGACGGTGGCGTCCTGCATCGCGGTCAGGGCGGGGCCGAAGCCGGACTTGTTCTTCGCGGCCTGCGCGAAGTTGTCCTTGAAGGCGGTGTACGCGACGTTCACGTTCGGGCCCCAGGCGGCGGGGGCGGTGCCCTTGGCGATCTCGGCGGCCGTGGCGTAGAAGTCCGGCTGGTTGGAGAAGAAGACGGGGGCCTGGGTGAGCGCTCCGCCGGTCTGCGCGGCCGTGGCGGCCGGGTAGATGCCGCTCTCCTTCACCAGGGCGGTGAGCGCGGTGGCGTCCGTGTTCAGCCACTTCGCGAAGGTCGCGGCGGCTTCCTTGTGCTCGGAGTCGTTGGTGACGGCGGTGGAGGAGCCGCCCCAGCTGCCCGTGACGTTCTCGCCGGTCTTCCACTGGGGGAGCGGCGCCATGGCCCACTTGCCCCGGGTGTCGGGGGCCGCCGTGGTCAGGGTGCCGGGTGCCCAGACCGCGCTGACCCAGGCGACCTGCTTACCGGTGTTGAGCGCCTTGTTCCAGGCCGGGGTGTACATCGGCTGGTTGTCGATGGCGCCCTCCTTGACCAGGCCGCCCCAGAAGTCGGCGACCTTCCGGGTGGCCGGGTCGTCGATCGCGACCTTCCACTTGTCGTCGCCGGTGGTCCACCACGTGGCGCCCGCCTGCTGGGCGAGGCCGGCGAAGAGACCGGAGTCGTTGGACGAGAACGTGGTGAGGTCCTTCTCCGGCGCCTTCTCCTTCAGCGCGCGGGCCGTCTCGGCGAACTCGTCCCAGGTGGTGGGGACGGTCAGGCCGTACTGCTTGAACAGGTCCTGGCGGTAGTAGAACATCAGCGGGCCCGAGTCCTGGGGCATCGCGTACAGGGCGTCCGAGCCCAGTGTCGCCTGCTGCCAGACACCAGCGGCGAACTCGTCCTCGGCGTCGCCGGCCTCCTTGGATATGTCGGCCAGGACGTCGTTGGAGACGAGCGTGGGGAGCGCCTGGTACTCGGCCTGGACCAGGTCGGGCGCCTTGTGCGCCTTGGCCGCGGTGATGATCTTGGTGACCAGGTCGTCGCCCGATGCCTGCTTCTTCACCGTGACGGTGATGCCGGACTTCTTGCCCTCGCCCGCGTTCCACAGGTCCGCGACCTTGTCCAGACCGGGCGCCCAGGCCCAGTAGGTGAGCTCGACCGGGCCCGAGGAGCTGGGGCCGTCACCGTCCGGCGAGCCGCAGCCCGAGAGCAGGGCGGTGGCGGCGAGCACGGTGGCCGTGGATGCCGCGGCGATGCGGTACTTCATGGATTTCTCCCCTGGCGAGAAAGCGGGCTGCAGCGACGACGTGCGCTGTGAGCGTTCACAGTAGAGAAACCAAACCGACACTTGTCAATGGTTGTTGCTGTGCGGTTATGTTGGCTCTACGCCACCGAGAGTGTGTGTGCACGTTCCCAGAAGTTGTACCAAAGAGCCCAGGAGACACCCATGCCGCACCCCGCCAGCGCGAGCGCCCCGCTCGGCCTGCACAAGCTGGCCTTCGGCGGTGACTACAACCCCGAGCAGTGGCCCGAGGAGGTCTGGCAGGAGGACGTGCGCCTGATGCGGGAGGCCGGCGTGACGATGGTCAGCGTCGGGATCTTCTCCTGGGCCCTCCTGGAGCCCGAACCGGGCGTCCACGACTTCGGCTGGCTCGACCGGCTCCTGGACCTGCTGCACGCCAACGGTGTCCGCGTCGACCTCGGCACCCCCACCGTCGTGCCGCCCGCCTGGTTCTACCGCGCCCACCCCGACGCGCTGCCGGTCAGCCGCGACGGCGTGCGGTACGCCTTCGGCTCGCGCGGCGCGATCTGCCACAGCTCACCCGCCTACCGCGCGGCGGCGGCGAACATCACCGAGCAGCTCGCCCTCCGGTACGCCGGCCACCCCGCCCTCGCGATGTGGCACGTCCACAACGAGTACGGTGTGCCGGTCAGCGCCTGCTACTGCGACCGGTGCGCGGCCCACTTCCGCCTATGGCTCGCCGAACGGCACGGCTCGGTCGAAGCCGTGAACGAGGCCTGGGGCACCGCCTTCTGGGGGCAGCGCTACCGCTCCCTCGACGAGATCGACCCGCCCCGCACGACCCCGACCGTCGGCAACCCGGCCCAGCAGCTGGACTACGCCCGCTTCGCCGACGCCACCATGCGCGAGAACTTCTGCGCCGAGCGCGACATCATCCACCGCCTCGCCCCCGGCGCCCCCGTCACCACCAACTTCATGACCGCGCTCAGCCAGTGCGACTCCGTCGACTACTGGGCCTGGGGCCGCGAGGTCGACCTCGTCAGCAACGACCACTACCTGATCACCGACGGCCGCCGCACCCACGTGAACCTCGCCATGGCCGCCGACCTCACCCGCTCGGTGGCGGGCGGCGCCCCCTGGCTGCTGCTGGAACACTCGACCAGCGGGGTCAACTGGCAGCCCCGCAACCCGGCCAAGCGCCCCGGCGAGATGGCCCGCAACAGCCTCGCCCACGTCGCCCGGGGCTCCGAAGGCGCGATGTTCTTCCAGTGGCGCCAGTCCCGCAGGGGCGCGGAGAAGTTCCACTCGGCGATGGTTCCGCACGCCGGAACGGACTCGCGGATCTGGCGCGAGGTCACCGCGCTCGGCGCGGACCTCGGCCTGCTGGAAGACATCCGCGGCACCCGGACCGTCGCGGACGCCGCGATGCTGTGGGACTGGCAGTCCTGGTGGGCGCAGTCCCTGGAGTGGCGCCCCAGCGACGAGCACGACGCCCGCGAGCGCGCCGACGCGTTCTACGCCTCGCTCTACGACCGGCACCTGACCGTCGACTTCGCCCACCCCGAGGCCGACCTCTCCGGCTACCCGCTGATCGTCGTCCCGGCTCTCTACCTCGCCACCGAGGAGACCGGCCGCAATCTGCGCCGTTACGTCGAAGGCGGCGGCACCCTCGTCGTCTCGTACTTCTCCGGCATCGTCGACACCAACGACGCCGTGCACCCCGGGCCGTACCCGGGTGTCCTGCGGGACGTCCTCGGCCTCCACATCGAGGAGTTCTCCCCGCTCGGCGAGGGCGGCACGGTCCGGCTCATCACCCCCGAGGGCGCGCCCGAGGGTCCCGAACTGACCGGTGACCTCTGGTCGGACGTCGTGATCCCGCGCGGCGCGGAGACCGTCTGGTCGTACGCCGACGGCATCCCCGCCGGCCGCCCCGCCGTCACCCGCAACCGCCTGGGCGAGGGAACCGCCTGGTACGTCTCCACCCGGCTGACCGGCCCCGCTCTGGACGCCGTCCTCGACCGGGCCTGCGCGGACGCCGGGATCGTGCCCCGCACCGGCCTGCCCCACGACGTCGAGGTCGTACGCCGCACCGGCGAGAGCGGGACGTACCTCTTCGTGATCAACCACACCGAGGGCGACACCGAAGTGCCGCTCGACGCCCCCGGCACCGAACTCCTCACCGGAGAGCCCGCCAAGGACCACCTCGCCGTTCCGGCGGGCGCGGTCCGAGTCGTACGGCTCGACGGCTGAGGCGAACCACCCGCACCACACACCCGCACCGCACAACTGTCGAAGGGACATCGACGATGTACGGAACGTCGCACGGAAAGCTCAGAGCCGCGGCAGCGGCAGCCCTCGGGGGGCTGCTGTTCGCCGCACTCCCCGCCACGACCGCCCACGCGGCCACCACCCCGGCCAACCCGGGCTTCGAGTCCGGAGCCACCGGCTGGGCCACCTACTCGGCGGGCGGCCAGAACGCCGCCTCCTTCACCGAGGCGGGCGGCCACAGCGGCAGCACCCGGCTCAGCCACTGGTCCTCGTCGGCCTACAAGGTGGAGACCTACCAGTACCTCTCCGGCCTCAACGCCGGCACGTACACCCTCAGCGCCTGGGTCCGCTCCAGCGGCGGGCAGAACTCCGCGTACCTCGCACTGCGCAACTGCGGCAGCGCCGAGCAGCGAACCGACCTGCCGCCCACCGCCGACGGCGCCTGGATCCGCCTGGTCACCTCCGTCAAGGTGACCGGCGGGGCCTGCACCCTCAGTCTCAACTCCGACGCGCACGCGGGGGAGTGGGCCAACTTCGACGACATCACCTTCACCCAGGGGACCACCGGTCTCGCCGTGAGGGGCGGAGACCTCTCCACCCTCCCCAAGAACGAGGCGAAGGGCGCGGTGTACCGCGACGCGAGCGGTGCGGCCGGCAACGCCATGGGCATCCTGAAGAACTCCGGGATGAACTACGTACGCCTCAAGGTGTGGGTGAACCCCGCCGACGGCTACAACGACAAGGCCCACGTCCTGGCCATGGCCAAGCGCGCCAAGGCACTCGGCATGAAGGTCCTCGTCGACTTCCACTACTCCGACGCCTGGGCCGACCCGGGCAAGCAGATCAAGCCCGCCGCCTGGGCCGGCCACAGCTACACCCAGCTGAGGACGGACGTCTACAACCACACGTACGACGTGCTGAACGCCCTCAAGGCACAGGGCACCACCGCCGACATGGTGCAGATAGGCAACGAGACCAACGCCGGGATGCTCTGGCCCGAGGGCTCCACCGACAACTGGCCCCAGCTGGCCGGTCTGCTCACCTCCGGGGCCCACGCCGCCAAGGCCGTCTCCCCGGGTACGAAGGTGGCCCTGCACCTCGCCAAGGGCGGCGACAACGCGGGCACCCGCTGGTGGTTCGACAACGCGGTGTCGCGCGGCGTGCCGTTCGACGTCGTCGCGCTCTCCTACTACGGGTACTGGCACGGCTCCCTGGCCGAGCTCCAGACCAACCTGGACGACGCCGCCGCACGGTACGGGAAGCCCGTTCTCGTCGCGGAGACCGCCTACGCCCACACGCTCGCCGACGACGACGGCCTGGAGAACAACGTGGCCACGGCCGACCAGCTCGTGGCCGGCTACCCGGCGACCCCGGCCGGCCAGGCCGCCAACCTCCGGGACGTCATGAACGTCGTCGAGGCCGTGCCGAACGGCCGCGGTCTGGGCGCCGTCTACTGGGAGCCCTCCTGGACCGCCGTCACCGGCAGCGGCTGGGACCCGGCGGACCCGTCATCGGGCAACGCGTGGGAGAACCAGGCGGTGTTCGACTACAACGGGAAGCTGCTCCCGGCAGCGAGCTGGTTCTCCCACCGGTAGCGGACTCAGCCGAGCGGCGCGCCGTGCCACTTCCACGAGGTGACACGGTCACCGCCCGGCAGCTCGGCGCGGCCGGTGGACCGGAGCAGGACGGTCCACCGGTCCTCGTCGGCAGGGGCGTCGGGGAAGAGCCTGGCCAGTACCCGGTCGCAGAGGTCGCGGGGCGGGGACCAGGTGATGCCGAGACCCTCGGCGATGTCGTGCGTGTGCACCAGCGTCTCCACGATGCCCATCGCGCCGAAGCCCTCCGCGTCTGAGACGCCGTACACGTGGTACGAGCGGACCTCCGGAGCGGTCGTACGGACCATGGCGGCCAGGAGTGCGCCGCTCGCCTCCAGCGTCTGGAGCAGGCCGGCGGTGCCCGCTTCCGGGTCCGGGAGGACCGCGTTCCAGGGGCCGCCCTCGCGCACGGGGGCCCAGCGGTAGGGCACCTCGCTCTCCACCGAGGGCTTGCGCGGAGCGAGCTGGACGGCGTACGCGAAGAGGTCGTCGCTCAGATGTTCCGCGGTCTCCCAGCAGTCCCAGTCCAACGAGCCCGCCGGGGTGCGCCAGTCGGCGGCACCGGCTGTCGCGAGGGTGTCGACCGCGAGCCGCACCGCGAGGGTGACGTCGTCCGCGGTGACCGGGAGCCGGCTCCCGGTCAGCCTGGCCCGTTCGGCGGCGCCGCACTCCACGCAGAACTCGTTGCCCTCCGGATCGGCCAGGGTCGCCCAGCCACGCCCGTCAGGCCTGCGGTGATCGGCGGACATCGTGGCGCCGAGCGCCAGGAGCCGCTCCACCTCCTCGTCCCGGGTGCGGTCGTCGGGCTGGATGTCGAGGTGGATACGGTTCTTGGTGCTCTTCGGTTCGGGCACGGCGATGAACAGCAGGGCGGCGCCCGGCGCCTCGACCAGGGCCTCGGGATCACCGGGCTCGTCCGCGTCGGACACTTCGGCGCCCAGCACCCCGGCCCAGAACTTCGCGAGTCCGTAGGCGTCGGCGCAGTCGATCGTGATGTGGTGTACATGAGAACTCATGTGCGCCACTGTCGCGTCATCTGACCTTCCCGGTCCAGTGAGTTCGGGCGGGGCACCCGCCCCCGCCCGAACCGCGCCGGTATGTCACTTCACCGCGGTGAAGTCCCGGGCCCCGATGAACTCCGGGCGGCGGACCGGAGCCGAGAAGGGCTCCTGCGCCGCGTTCTCCACGCTGTTGAAGACGATGAAGACGTTGCTGCGCGGGTACGGGGTGATGTTGTCCCCCGAACCGTGCATACAGTTGCAGTCGAACCAGGTCGCCGAACCGGCCGCGCCCGTGAAGAGCTTGATGCCGTGGCGGTCGGCCATCTTCGTCAGCGCCTCCTCGGACGGGGTGCCGGCGTCCTGCATCTGAAGGGACTTCTTGTAGTTGTCCCTCGGCGTCTCGCCCGCGCAGCCGAGGAACGACTTGTGCGAGCCGGGCATGATCATCAGCCCGCCGTTGGTGTCGTGGTTCTCGGTCAGCGCGATCGAGACGGACACGGTCCGCATGTTCGGCAGACCGTCCTCGGCGTGCCAGGTCTCGAAGTCCGAGTGCCAGTAGAAGCCCGAGGCGCCGAAGCCGGGCTTCACGTTGATCCGCGACTGGTGGACGTACACGTCCGAGCCGAGGATCTGGCGGGCCCGGCCCACCACCCGCTCGTCGCTGACCAGCCCGGCGAAGATCTCGCTGAGCCGGTGGACCTCGAACACGGAACGGACCTTCTGCGACTTCGGCTCGACGATGGAACGCTCGTCGGCCCGCACCGCCGGATCGGCGATCAGCCGGTTCAGCTCGGCGTGGTAGACGGCGACCTCGTCCGGCGTGATCAGCTGGTCGACGGTGAGGAAGCCGTCCCGCTCGAACCCCTGGAGGTCCTTCACGGCGACCGGCCCTGGTGCGCCGGGCGCGGACCAGATGACCGGGTCCTGGCGGGGAGTGGTCATCTCGGCGGCGCCGCGCGACGGGTACAGGTCTGCGCGTACATCAGTGGTCATGGTTCAGGCCTCCTCGGTCAGCAGTGGGTAGACACCGTTCTCGTCGTGGTCCTCCCGTCCGGTGACGGGAGGGTTGAAGACGCAGACGCAGCGGAAGTCCGTCCTGGGCCGCAGCGTGTGGTGCTCGTGCCCGTCCAGCAGGTACATCGTGCCGGGGGAGATCCAGTGCTTCTCGCCGGTCTCGTCGTCGGTGAGCTCGGCCTCGCCCTCGGTGCACAGCACGGCCTCGATGTGGTTCGCGTACCACATCGACGTCTCCGTGCCCGCGTACAGCACGGTCTCGTGGAGCGAGAAGCCCACCTTCTCCTTGGCGAGCACGATGCGCTTGCTCTCCCAGGTGCCGGAGGCGGCCTTCACATGCCGGTCGGTGTTCTCGATGTCACTGAACGATCGGACGATCACGGTGGGTGGTGCCTTTCTCTCTGCGGTGGTGCTTCTTCGGGCCCGGCCCGGTTCTCTCCGGGTCAGGCGGTCTCACGGACGCAGCGGGCCAGTGTGCGCAGGCCCTCGTCCAGCTCTTCGGGAGTGATGGTCAGCGGCGGCAGCAGCTTCACGACCTCGCTCTGGGGGCCCGAGGTCTCCAGCAGGAGTCCCAGCTCGAAGGCGCGGGCGCAGACGGCGCTCGCCCGGGTCGGGTCGGAGAACTCCAGGCCCCAGACCAGACCGCGGCCACGGAACTGCCCGCCCGATGCGGGGTTCTCGTCGCAGATCGCCAGCAGCGCCTGTTCGACCTGCTCGCCGCGTGCCAGGGTCTGCTTCTCCATCTGGCCGTCGGCCCAGTAGGCGTCGAGAGTGGCGGCGGCGGTGACGAAGGCCGGGTTGTTGCCGCGGAAGGTGCCGTTGTGCTCGCCCGGCTCCCAGATGTCCAGCTCCGGCTTGAACAGGCAGAGGGACATCGGCATCCCGTACCCGCTGATCGACTTGGAGAGGGTCACGATGTCCGGCGTGATCCCGGCCTCCTCGAAGGAGAAGAAGCCGCCGGTGCGGCCGCAGCCCATCTGGATGTCGTCGACGATCAGGAGCATGTCCTGGCGGTGGCACAGGTCCTGGAGGGCGCGCAGCCACTCGGCGCGGGCCACGTTGATGCCGCCCTCGCCCTGGACGGTCTCCACGATTACGGCGGCGGGCTTGTTGAGCCCGGAGCCCTGGTCCTCCAGGAGCCGCTCGAACCAGAGGAAGTCCGGCACCTGGCCGTCGAAGTAGTTGTCGAACGGCATCGGCGTGCCGTGGACCAGCGGGATGCCGGCGCCCGCCCGCTTGAACGCGTTGCCGGTGACGGCGAGCGAGCCGAGCGACATGCCGTGGAAGGCGTTGGTGAACGAGACGACGGACTCGCGGCCCTTGACCTTACGGGCCAGTTTCAGCGCCGACTCGACGGCGTTGGTGCCGGTCGGGCCGGGGAACATGACCTTGTACGGCAGGTTGCGCGGACGCAGGATCACGTTCTGGAAGGTCTCCAGGAAGGCGCGCTTGGCCGTGGTTGCCATGTCCAGGCCGTGGGTGATGCCGTCACGCTCGATGTAGTCGATCAGCGCGCGTTTCAGCACCGGGTTGTTGTGGCCGTAGTTGAGTGAGCCGGCCCCGGCGAAGAAGTCGAGGTAGGAGTGGCCGTCCTCGTCCGTGAGCCGGGCGCCCTGGGCACGGTCGAAGACCGCCGGCCAGCCGCGGCAGTAGCTCCGTACCTCGGATTCCAGGGTCTCGAAGACACTCATGTCGGGGGGAGTCAGGCCGTAGGCCTGCCCGTTGGCGGTGGCGGGAGACAGGTCGGCGGGCGGGGTGATGGTCACAGCGGATCTCCTGCGGGTGAGGGGGGGTGTGACGGGCTGCGCTCGGCGGTGCGCAGGTGGTTCGTACGGCACGGTGCCCGGGAGCGGGGGGAGCTCTCAGGCGTGGAACGGGCCGATGCGGTACAGCACTTCCGGCAGATGTGTTCCCTCGGGGAACAGATCGCCGTCGAAGAGGACCTCCTGCTCCACGCCCACGTCGTGACGCAGCGCGTACGAGGTGAACAGCCGGTCGGACGCCGTGTTGTCCGGGGTGATGGTGGTCTCGACCGCGACCAGTCCCTGGTCGGCGGTGACCCGTGTGGTCAGCGCGTCCAGCAGGGTGGCGGCCAGTCCCTTCCCCCGGTGCGCCTCGTCGACGGCCACCTGCCAGACGACGAGCGTCTGCGGGCGGTCGGGGCGGAGGTATCCCGTCACGAAGGCGATCGCGTCGCCGTTCTCGTCGCGGGCGACCACGGAGGTCGCCGCGAAGTCACGGCACCACAGCAGGTAGCTGTACGAGGAGTTGAGGTCCAGGACCTCGGAGTCGCGGGCTATGCGCCAGATCGCGGCTCCGTCCTCCACTCGCGGGGTGTCGATTCTCAGGAATTCGCTTCGGGCACTTGCAAAGTCTGCTGGTGCGGCGGTCATGCGAATTGAATTTACCCAGCAAAAATCAAAATTGCATCGAGGAGAGGGGTTGGGTGAGCGCGGCTCTCGTGTTATCACGCGGGCGCGTGCCTTCGCGCGAATCGGCGGTGAATTCGCCCCCTTTGACCAGAATTTATCCGACATAACGCCTGCGGTGTGGAGTCGGTCACAGGCGCGTGACCCGTCGGAGACATGCCTGGATCACGAAGATCACTCGTGATGGAACTCTGGCGTTTAGGGTGAGGGAAAGCGGGCAGAAGAATGCGGGAAGCTACTCTCGATAAAGCAGCTCCCCGCATTTGTGAATTCTTTTGATTTATTCGTTCGGCCAGGTTTCCGACACGGCCTTGCGGGCAGCTTCGACATCGACCTGCCTGCCCTGGTCGGCCAGCGCCGACCCCAGAGCCGCGAGCGAGGACAGCACCACGCCCCGCGTCGCGTCCACCCCGTAGTGATTGACCCGGATCATCTCCTTGGACAGCGCCCCGCCCCCCGCGACGAGCGGCAGCGACGGGTCGGCCGCGCGTGCCCGCGCGACCAGCGAGGCGGCGTCGACGCCCGCCGGGGTGCGCAGCGTCGTGGCGACCGGAGCGGCGTCGCGGGCGTCCTCGACATACGGCTCCAGGCCCCCGCCGAGCGCCAGCGCTCCCGCCCGGGTGGCCGCCGCGGCCGAGGCGTGGCGGGCCGTCACCGCGTCCAGGCCCTCGCTCTCGATCCGCTCCACACAGGCTTCCAGCGCCAGCATCTCCAGCTGCGCGGGCGCGTGCAGCAGGGTGGAACGGCCGCCGTCGATCCAGCGCTCCTTCCAGTCCAGGAGCGAGAGGTAGGACCGCCGCGGGGCCTGCGGGTTCGCGGCGATGCGCTCCCAGGCGCGCTCGCTCACCGACACCGCCGACACCCCGGCGGGGCCGCCCATCGCCTTCTGCGCGCCGATCACGCAGAGGTCGACCCCCCATTCGTCGGGCAGCAGCGGTTCGGCGCCCACCGAGGCGACTGCGTCCAGCATGAACAGAGCCCCGTGCGCCCGGACCACCTCACCGATCGCGGCGACCGGGTTGGTGTTGCCGGTCGCGGCCTCGGCGTGGACCAGCGACACGAAGTCGATCTCCGGGTGCGAGGTCAGCGCCGCCGCGACCTGGTCCGCCGTCACCGCCGTGTGGAAGGGAACCGCGAGGTCGACGACCTCGGCCCCGCAGTCCCGCAGCCAGTTCCCGAAGGTCTGCCCGTAGGGCCCCGTGACGATGTTCAGCGCGGTCGAGCCGGGCCGGGCGCCGCCCCGGATGCAGCCTTCGAGGGGCAGCAGCGCCTCGCCCTGCATGATCACGACGTCCGCACGCGTGGCGAGGAGGCCGGCCACCCGCCGCTCGACGGCCGCGAAGTGGGCGGCGGTGAGCGGGGCGAGGTCGAGGAAGGGGTGCGTCACGGTGGTGCTCTCTCCGGTACGGGTCAGGGGTTCGGCGCGCGGTCGGCCGACCGCGTACGAACAGTGCTTGGTCGAGGGTACCGAGGGCCTCGTACAGTGCCGCGTATGAGCGATCACGAAGAACCGCGGGTGCTGCGGGTGAAGGGGCGGGTGCTCGTCGGCCCGGACGAGGTCCGGGAGGAACTGTGGGCCGTCGACGGGCGGATCTCCTACGAGCGCCCACCCGGCGCGGACGACGCGGTGACCGTCACCGGCTGGGCGCTGCCGGGTCTGGTGGACGCGCACTGCCATGTCGGCCTGGACCGCCACGGCCCCGTCGACGAGGCGACCAGCGAGAAGCAGGCACTCGCCGACCGGGAGGCCGGCACGCTGCTCATCAGGGACGCCGGTTCACCCTCCGACACCCGGTGGATCGACGACCGCGAGGACCTGCCGAAGATCATCAGGGCCGGCCGCCACATCGCCAGGACCCGCAGGTACATCCGGAACTACGCCCATGAGATCGAGCCCGGCGACCTCGTCGCGTACGTCGCGCGGGAGGCGCGCCGCGGCGACGGCTGGGTGAAGCTCGTGGGGGACTGGATCGACCGGGACGCCGGGGACCTGACGGCGTGCTGGCCGCGCGAAGAGGTCGAGGCGGCCATCGCGGAGGCGCACCGGCTCGGGGCCCGGGTCACCGCCCACTGCTTCGCCGAGGCGGCTCTGCGGGATCTCGTGGAAGCCGGGATCGACTGCATCGAGCACGCGACGGGTCTGACCGAGGACACCATCCCGCTCTTCGCCGAGCGGGGCGTGGCGATCGTCCCGACGCTGGTCAACATCGCCACGTTCCCGGACCTGGCGGCGGGCGGAGAGGCGAAGTTCCCCCGGTGGTCGGCCCATATGCGCCGGCTGCACGAGCGCCGCTACGACACGGTGCGCGCCGCCTACGACGCCGGCATCCCGGTCTTCGTCGGCACCGACGCGGGCGGCTCACTGGCCCACGGCCTGGTCGCGGAGGAGGTCGCCGAACTGGTCAAGGCGGGGATCCCGCCCCTCGAAGCCCTCTCGGCGACGGCCTGGGGCGCGCGGCGGTGGCTCGGCCGCCCGGTCCTGGAGGAGGGCGCCCCGGCCGACCTCGTGGTCTACGACGAGGATCCGAGGGCGGACGTACGGGTGCTCGCGGCGCCCCGCAGGATCGTCCTCGACGGGCGCGTGACCGGCTGACCCGATGATCGGGCCGGGTGCGGCGCCCTGTTGACGGCCGGTGACCGGGGCGGGCTTGTTTCGTTGAAGCACCTCTGCGCACACCCCGTTTCGTCAACTCCCGCGCCTCCAGGCGCCGTGAAACGGGTGACTCCAGGGAACGCACGTGCCGGAAGAATCGAATACGCACACGGAAACCCCCCTTTGGGGTGAACTCACGCCAGGTATCCGCCAGTTCACCCTCTGTGCGTAAGGATTCACGGAGTCGAGGTCACCGGCGCCCGCGATGTCCCCCATTGGGCGGCGCCGGTGGCTCCATGTCTCTTGTGGGGGTTCCACCATCTTGAACAGCAACACCTTCCGCCTCGCCGCCCTGGCGGCCGCCGCCCCTGTCGCGCTGCTCGTCGCCGTTCCCGCGCACGCCGCACCCGCGACCCCGGCCACCGGCGACGGAAAGGCGAGCGCGGTCGTCCTGCGTACCGCGCTCGATGTCTCACTCGTCAACAAGACGGTCAACGTCCCGCTGAAGGCCACGCTCAACGAGGTGCAGGCTCCCGCGAGCGCCGAGAAGACCGCGCTCAGCGTCCGGCTCGACGGCGTGGACGGGGGAAACCCCTTCAGCCTCCTGAAGGCCGATGTCGCCACGGCGAAGGCGACCGTCGACGGGCACAGGGCCGAGGGCCGCTCCAACCTCGCCAACGCCACCGTCCATGTGCCGGGACTCCCGCTGCTCTCTCTCATCGAGGTCGAGAAGGTCACCTCCAGCGCCGTCTGCGAGGTGGGCAGGAAGCCGGTCGCGGAGTCGAACGTGCTGGGCCACGTCTCGGTCCTCGGCAAGAAGGTCACGCTCACCGCGGGCGGGACCACCAGCGTGCAGGTGCCGCAGGTCGGTGAGGTGACCCTCGACCTGTCGAAGACGTCGACCACCTCGCGTACCGCGGCGGCCGTCGCGCTGCAGCTCAAGGTGTCGGTGAACCCGCTCGAGCTCAACGTCGCAGAGGTGTACGGAGAGGTGACGCTGGCCGAGGCGACCTGCGAGACGCCGAAGGCCCCGGAGAAGCCGGGAGGCACCGACGGAGGCACCTCGGGCGGCTCCACGGGCGGAAGCACCGGCGGTTCGAGCGGCGGCTCCACCGACGGGGCGACCGGTGGATCGTCCGGTGGTTCCTCCGGTGGTTCGTCCGGCGGTGAGGTGAAGCCGCAGACCGGCTCCGATCCCGCCCCGGCCGCCGAGGAGCCGAACCTCGCGGCGACCGGAGGCAGTTCCACGACCCCGTACATCGCCGGCGGTGCGGCCCTCCTGCTGGCCGTCGGCGCCGCGGCCACCGTGGTGGCCCGTAGGCGCGCCCAGGGCTGACAAGGGGTCCCGCCGGGCGGTCCGGGGAAGGAACCGGCCCGCCCGGCGGTGACGCCTAGGGTCTCCGGGGCAGCGCCTGGAGCGCCTGGTCGAACGCCTGGAGGAAGCGGTTGGTCGTCGCACGGTCCCGTACGGCCAGCCGCAGCCACTGCGGCCCCAGGCCCGGGAAGGTGTCACCCCGCCGTGCGGCGAACCCCAGGCACCGCAGCCGCTCCCGTATCTCCGCGGCCCGCTCCACGCGGAGCAGGATGAACGGCCCCTGGGCCGGCTCCACCACCCGTACCTCACCGAACTCCGCCAGCCCGGCCAGCAGATGGGCCCGGTCCACCGCGACCCGGTCCGCAGCCGCGGCCGCCTCGGCCAGCGCCCGCGGCTCCATGCACGCCTCGGCCGCCGCGAGGGCGGGGGAGGACACCGGCCACAGGGGCTGCGCCTCCTGGAGGGCGGCGATCGTCTCCGGGCCGGCCAGCACGTAACCGATCCGGAGACCCGCGAGACCCCAGGTCTTGGTGAGGCTGCGCAGGACGACGAGTCCCGGAACGTCCGTGCGCCCGCAGAGCGCCTCCCGCTCGCCCGGCACCGCGTCCATGAACGCCTCGTCGACCACCAGCGTCCGCCCGGGCCGGGCCAGCTTCTCCAGGACGCCCGCCGGGTGGAGCACGGACGTCGGATTGGTCGGATTGCCGATCACCACGAGATCGGCCTCGTCCGGCACCGCCGCCGGGTCCAGCTGGAAACCGTCCTCGGGGCGCAGCAGAACCCGCTCCACCTCGTGCCCGGCCGCCCGCAGCGCAGCCTCGGGCTCGGTGAACTGGGGGTGCACGACCACCGGGCGCCTGGCGGGCAGCGCACGGGCGATCAGGACGAACGCCTCCGCGGCGCCCGCCGTCAGCAGCACGCGTTCCACCGGCAGTCCGTGCCGCGAGGCGACCGCAGCCCGCGCGGGCCGTCCGTCCGGATAGGCGGCCAGCGCGCTCAGCGACAGGGCGATCCGGTCCCGGAGCCAGCCGGGGGGTGTGCCGGTCCGCACGTTCACGGCGAGGTCGGTCAGATCGTGGCCGCGTACTTCCGCGTCCCCGTGGTGGCGCAGATCGTGCGCGCTGACATCGAGGTCGTGCGTGGGGGGTTTCATGGCAGCCATGGTGAACGGCCCGGAGCCGTACGTCACCGGTGCAGCGGACATCGATTCGGCGACGAAACGCCGGACCACCGCGCAGGTCACCGAGGAGGGGCCGCCGCCCGGGGGGGCCGACTTCCGCTTCGGGACCAGCAGTTCACCCCCGCCCATCAGCGCGGCGGCCTCGGCGACCGACGGCGTGCCCGCCGCGTCCCTTACCGCACCCGAGGGGTGCGGGACACGCACCAGGGCCAGCTCCCGCGCCCGGTGGGAGCGCACAGGCACCCCGAGTGCGGCCGCCGCGTCCACGATGCCCGGCTCCTGCGCCTTCGTCTCGACGGTGGCCAGTTCCGCGATCTCGGCCGGGTCGAGCCCGGCGGTGCGGAGTGTCCCGGCGATCAGCTCCAGGAGCTCGTCTGCCGTGGCCCCCTTGCGGGCACCGACGCCCACGACGAGGGAGGCGGGGCGGTTCACGGTACGGATTCCTTTCGTACGAGGACGCCCTGACCGCGGGTCACGGGGACCGCGCGGGGTGAGGGCGCCCTGAGATGCGCGCGGGGGTGCCGATCGGCTAGCAAGGGGCCATGGCGGTGTTCGTCGCGCTCGGCGCGTTCCTGATGACTCTGGCCGGCGGCTGGGTCGCTCAACGCGTCACCGACCGCCGCCACCTGGTGCTCGGCCTCGCGGGCGGGCTGATGCTCGGTGTGGTCGGCCTCGACCTCCTGCCCGAGGCGATCGAGGCGGCGGGCACCGAGGTGTTCGGGGTGCCGGCCGCCCTGCTGCTGTTCGTGGGCGGCTTCCTGGTGGCCCATCTGGTCGAGCGCCTGCTCGCCGGACGCCAGGCGGCACACGGGGCGGGCGACGAACGCGTGCCGCAGGTCGGTATGACAGCGGCGGCGGCGATGGTGGGGCACAGCCTGATGGACGGCATCGCGCTCGGCGCCGCCTTCCAGGTCGGCGGCGGCATGGGTGCCGCAGTCGCGCTCGCCGTCATCACCCATGACTTCGCCGACGGATTCAACACGTACACCCTCACCAGGCTCTACGGGAACGCCCGCCGCAAGGCCCTGCTGATGCTCTTCGCCGACGCGCTGGCCCCGATCGTGGGCGCGGCGACGACGCTCCTGTTCACCCTTCCGGAGGAGCTGCTCGGCTGCTATCTCGGTTTCTTCGGCGGCGCCCTGCTCTACCTCGCCGCCGCCGAGATCCTGCCCGAGGCACACCACACCCACCCGGCCCGTTCGACTCTGCTGTGCACGGTCGCCGGGGTGGGCTTCATCTGGCTGGTCGTGGGCGTCGCCGAGTGAGTGCGGCGCCGCCGGACGGACCGCGGCACCCGCACTCATCCGTTCACCGCCGGAACGCCTCCACGAGGGTGCCCCGGCCCGCCTCCATGGAACTCATTCCCGGCACTTCTCCACGAAGCGCGCGGCCACACCCGGCGAAGCGGCCCAGTGGGTGTGCAGATAGCTGGCGTGCACGCCCCCCTGGACGAACCCCTCCACGCGGCGCTCCGGCTGGTGCATCCCCCAGGCGGGTGTGTCCCCGGCACCGGGCTCCAGCACCGTGCGGTGGAACTCGTGGCCACGCATACGGGTCCCGGCCACCGCCAGCACGCTGTCGGACACCGCCACCGCCTGCCGGTATCCGAGCGTCAGCCGCTCCGACATCCGGGCGTCCGCGTCCAGCACCCCGCACATCGGGCGGCCGTCGAGCTCGCGCGCCAGATACAGGAGCCCCGCGCACTCGGCCGCCACCGGGGCGCCGCCGCGCGCCAGTTCCGTCACGGCGAGGCGCAGCGGCTCGTTCGCCGACAGTTCAGGCGCGTACATCTCGGGGAAGCCGCCCCCTATGACGAGCCCCGAGGTGCCCGCGGGGAGCTTCTCGTCACGCAGCGGATCGAAGACCACGACCTCGGCGCCGGCCGCCGTGAGCAGTTCGGCGTGTTCGGCGTACGCGAACGTGAACGCGGCCCCGCCCGCCACGGCCACCACGGGCCGCGCGCCCGCCGCCGGCTCCGTGCCCGCCGCCGGACGCGGCTCCCAGACCTCGTCCGGCAGCGGCGGCGCCGTCCTGGCCAGCGCCATCAGGGCGTCCAGATCGCAGCCGGCCCGGACGCGGTCGCCCATGGCCCGTACGGCGTCGACGGCGTCCGAGGCCCGTTCGGCCACCGGAACGAGCCCGAGATGGCGGGACGGCGTCGCCATCTGCGCGGACCGCCGCAGTACCCCGAGCACGGGCAGACCCGACTCGTCGAGCGCCTCCCGCAGCAACGCCTCGTGCCGGTCGGAGGCGACCTTGTTCAGGATCACCCCGCCGATCCGCACCTGCGGGTCCCAGGAAGCGAAACCGTGCACCAGGGCCGCCACCGAACGCGACTGCGACGAGGCGTCGACCACGAGCACCACAGGCGCCCTGAGCAGCTTGGACACCTGGGCGGTCGAGGCCAGTTCGCCCTGCCCGGAGGCACCGTCGTACAGCCCCATGACGCCCTCGATCACCGCGAGGTCGCAGCCGCCCGCCCCGTGGGCGAACAGCGGGGCGACCAGCTCGGGACCGCACATGTACGCGTCGAGATTGCGTCCCGGGCGGCCCGTCGCCAGCGCGTGGTATCCGGGGTCTATGTAGTCGGGGCCCACCTTGTGCGGGGACACGGCGAGTCCGCGGCCCGCGAAGGCCGCCATCAGACCCGTGGCGACGGTCGTCTTGCCGCTGCCGGACGCCGGGGCGGCGATGACCAGACGGGGAACGCTCACCACTCGATGCCCCTCTGGCCCTTCTGACCGGCGTCCATCGGGTGCTTGACCTTCGACATGTCGGTCACCAGGTCGGCGGCCTCGATCAGCTTGTCCGGGGCGTTGCGCCCAGTGATCACCACGTGCTGCGTCCCGGGACGGTCACGCATCACCTGGACGACCTCGTCGGTGTCGATCCAGCCCCAGTGCATCGGGTAGGCGAACTCGTCGAGGACGTAGAGCTTGTACGTCTCGGCGGCCAGGTCGCGCTTGACCTGCTCCCAGCCCTCGCGGGCCTTCTCCTCGTTGTCGAGCTGGTTGTCCCGCTGGACCCAGGACCAGCCCTCACCCATCTTGTGCCAGTCGACGGTGCCGCCCTCGCCGCTCGCGCCGAGCACCTTCAGGGCGTTCTCCTCGCCGACCTTCCACTTCGCCGACTTCACGAACTGGAACACCCCGATCGGCCAGCCCTGGTTCCAGGCGCGCAGCGCGAGACCGAAGGCCGCCGTCGACTTCCCCTTGCCTGTGCCCGTGTGGACGAACAGCAGCGGGCGGTTGCGCCGCTGCCGGGTGGTCAGGCCGTCGTCCGGCACCGATGTCGGCTGTCCCTGTGGCATTACGCGGCCCTCCCGGCTGCTGATACGTCCTTCACGAGCCCGACGATCGTGTCGGCCCGCAGTTCGTCGAGCGTGACGGCGCTGCCGCCGAGATCCCTGGCCAGCTGCGCGGCGAGGCCGAGCCGCACGATGCCCGACTCGCAGTCCACGACGACGGACGCGGTGCCCTCGGCGGCATGCAGCCGCCCCGCCCGCGCCGCGAGCGCCAGCGGGTCGGGACCCCCCGTCGCACGCCCGTCCGTCACCACGAGGAGCAAGGGGCGCCGTGAGGGGTCGCGCAGCCGCTCCACGCGCAGTACGTCGTGCGCCTTCAGCAGGCCGGCGGCCAGCGGGGTGCGCCCGCCGGTCGGCAGCGACTCCAGCCGGGCGGCAGCCGCGTCCACCGACGACGTCGGCGGCAGCACCACCTCGGCGCCCTTGCCCCGGAAGGTGATCAGGCCGACCTTGTCCCGCCGCTGGTACGCGTCCAGCAGCAGGGACATCACCGCGCCCTTCACGGCACTCATCCGCTGCCGGGCCGCCATCGACCCCGAGGCGTCCACGACGAACAGCACGAGATTCCCCTCGCGGCCCTCCCGCGTCGCCTGCCTCAGGTCGTCGCGCCGGACCACGAGGCCCCGCCCCGACCGGCCCCTGGCGCGCTGATGCGGTGCGGCGGCCTGCACGGTCGCCGCCAGGTGCAGCTTCGTGAGCGCCCCCTCGGGCCGCCGCGACCCGGTCGTACGGCCGTGCTCGGTGCGCGCACGGGAGCGGCGCCCCGCCGCTCCCTCGCCCAGTCCCGGCACGCTCAGCATCTTGGTGCGGAACGGCTCCGCCGCGCGTACGGGCTGCTGTTCCCCGCCGCCCGGCAGCCGGCCCTGCCCGGGCGCGTCACCACCGCTCTCCGGCTGCTGACCCGGCGTGTCGGCCCCGGCGGGACCCTCGGGGCCGTCGTTCTGCGGTGGCACCCCGCCGCCCCCGCCGCCGGGCCCGTCGGGATCGGGCTCGTTGTCGCCCTCGCCCTCGTCCCCGCCCTCGTCCCGCGCGGCGTCCCGGAGGGTGTCGTCCAGCTTGTCCTCGTCGAGCCCCGGCGCGTCGAACGGGTTGCGCCGGCGCCGGTGGGGGAGCGCGAGCAGCGCAGCCTGGCGCACATCCTCGGGGAGCACCTCCTCGCGCCCGGCCCATGCGGCCAGGGCCGTGGCGGTACGCGCCATGACGATGTCGGCACGCATCCCGTCGACCTCGAAGGCCGCACAGGTCGCCGCGATCTGCCGCAACACGCCGTCGCCGAGGACCACATGGGGCAGCAGGGCGCGCGCGGCGGCGATCCGCTCGCGCAACTCCCCTTCCTGGTCCGCCCACCGGGCGGCGAATCCCGCCGGGTCGTCGTCGTAGGCCAGCCGGCGCCGTACGACCTCGACCCGCAGATCGGTGTCGCGGGAGGCCGCGACCTCGACGGTCAGCCCGAACCGGTCCAGCAACTGCGGCCGCAGCTCGCCCTCTTCGGGGTTCATCGTCCCCACCAGCAGGAAACGCGCCGCGTGCCGTACGGAGACGCCTTCCCGCTCCACGTACGAGGCACCCATGGCTGCCGCGTCCAGCAGCAGGTCCACGAGGTGGTCGTGCAGCAGGTTGACCTCGTCGACGTAGAGGATGCCGCGGTGCGCGTCGGCGAGGAGCCCCGGCTCGAACGCCTTCACACCCTCGGAGAGCGCCCGCTCGATGTCCAGCGCCCCGACGAGCCGGTCCTCCGAGGCCCCGACGGGCAGTTCGACGGTCCGAGCGGCCCGCGACACCTCGCCCGCGGCACCGTGCGGCCCGTCGGGACACGCCGGGTCGGGAACCACGGGATCACACGAGAACCGGCACCCCGGTACGACGGAGACCTCGGGCATGAGCGCCGCGAGTGCGCGCACGGCCGTGGACTTGGCCGTCCCCTTCTCCCCTCGCACGAGGACACCGCCGACGGCCGGACTGACGGCATTGAGCAGGAGCCCGAGCCGCAGATCGTCCTGCCCGACGATGGCGGTGAACGGATACGGCGTACTCACAGAGTCTCCTTCTCGGCATACGGCGATTCCGGCGCGGTGCTTCCGGGCCCTTCAAGCCCGTGCGGTGTTCGAGGACCAGGGCCCGGGGCTGCGCCTAGGGGCCTTTCGAGCCCGTCCGGCGATTGAGGACCGGGGCCCGGGGCGGAGCCCCGGTCTCGGAAAGGGGCGGGCAGGGGAACGCCCCCCGCAGGCACCCCCGCCCCCGCAGGCGCCCCCGCCTCGCCCCCCGCAGGCGCACCAGGACCCGCCACCCCCACCGGCGCCCCCGGCGGCACGAACGGCAGCCCCGCCGGCGCCCCACTCTCGATCAGCCGCCACAAGGCGTCCGTGTCCGCGTGCTCCTCCACCAGGTCCCCGAGCAGATCCAGCTGCTCCTCCCGCAGTGCCCCGAAGCTCGTATCCGGCGCGGCCACGAACCGCCGCCCCGCGGCCCGCGCCACCTCGGTCAGGAACCGTCGCCTGAACGCGTCGCTCTCCAGCGACCCGTGCCAGTGCGTCCCCCACACCGCGCCGACCCGGCACCCGTCCAGGAAGGGTTCACCGCCCCGCACATCGGCGACCCCGTGGTGGATCTCGTACCCCTCGACCGGTTCCCCGAGCGCCGTCCCCACCGGGCGCGCCAGCGTCTTCTCCCGGTCGAAGCGGATCCGTACCGGCAGCAGCCCCAGCCCCTCGACCCGCCCGGCACGCGATTCCACGTCGTCCTCGATGCGCTCACCGAGCACCTGGAACCCGCCGCAGATGCCCAGCACCGGCCGTCCCTCCGCGGCCCGCCGCACCAGCGCGTCCGCGAGCCCCCGCTCGCGCAGCCACGCCAGGGCCTTCACCGTGCCCCGGGTGCCCGGCACGATCACGAGGTCCGCGTCGGCCAGCTCGTCCGCCCGGTCCACGAACCGCACCACGACTCCCGGCTCGGCGGCCAGCGCGTCCACATCGGTGAAGTTCGACATCAGCGGGACGGCGCACACCGCGACCCGCAGGACGTCCTCGCCGTGCGGCGCGCTGACGGCCGACTCCCGTACGGCGCCGCGCAGCGACACCCGCAGCCCGTCCTCCTCGTCGATACCCAGCCCGTGGGTGAACGGCAGCACCCCGTACGTCCGCCGCCCCGTCAGCTCGTGCAGCATGTCGAGACCCGGCTCAAGCAGCGAGACGTCGCCCCGGAACTTGTTCACGAGGTACCCGGCGACCAGCGCCTGGTCCTCCGCGCTCAGCAGGGCCGTCGTGCCGAAGAACGAGGCGAAGACACCTCCGCGGTCGATGTCGCCGACGACGAGCACGGGGAAGCGGGCGGCCCGCGCGATGCCCATGTTCACGATGTCCGTGCGCCGCAGGTTGATCTCGGCCGGACTGCCCGCCCCCTCGCAGATCACGGCGTCATACGTGCCCCGAAGCTGCTCCAGGCAGTCCACGACGGTCCCGAGCAGTGATTCCTGCCGCCCTCCGTGGTAGCCGCGCGCACTCATCTCGCCCACCGGCTTCCCCATCAGGACGACCTGGCTGGACCGGTCGCTTCCGGGCTTGAGCAGCACCGGGTTCATCAGCGCGGTCGGCTCCACCCGGGCGGCCTGTGCCTGCATGGCCTGCGCGCGTCCGATCTCGGCGCCCTCGCGGGTGACGAAGGAGTTGAGGGACATGTTCTGCGCCTTGAACGGCGCGACCTTCACCCCCTGCCGCACCAGCCAACGGCAGATCCCCGCCGTGACGACGCTCTTGCCCGCGTCCGATGTGGTCCCCGCGACCAGCAGTCCGCCGCTCATATCCGTCTCCGTCCCGCGATCAGCCGGCCGGCCACACAGACGCCGAGGGCCAGCGCACTCACCCGGCGCGACAGCCGCACCGCACGTTCGATGTCCGCGGTCTCCACCGCGCGGCCGGCCGCCCCGTTGAGTACCGGCCGGTGCTCGACCCGGCCGCCGTACGCGAGCGTCCCGCCGAGCCGTACGCCGAGCGCGCCCGCGAACGCTGCCTCGACCGGCCCCGCGTTGGGGCTCGGGTGCTTGCCCGCGTCCGCCCGCCAGGCCCGTACCGCCTGCCGTGGCCGCCCCCCGGCGGCCACGGCGAGTGCGGCGGTGAGGCGGGCGCCCGGCCAGCCCGCGAGGTCGTCGAGGCGGGCCGAGGCCCAGCCGTACCGCCGGTACCGGGGCGACTTGTGCCCGACCATGGCGTCGAGGGTGTTGACGGCCCGGAAGCCGACGAGACCCGGCACTCCGCCCAGCGCACCCCAGACGAGCGCGCCGACGACGGCGTCCGAGGTGTTCTCGGCGACGGATTCGACCACGGCACGGGCCATCTGCGGCCCGTCGAGTGAGTGCGGGTCGCGCCCGCACAGATGCGGCAGCCGCTCCCGGGCCACCTCGATGTCCCCGGCGGCGAGGGCGCCGCCGATGGCGCGCGCCTCGCGGCCCAGAGAGGTTCCGCCGATGACGGACCAGGTGGCGGCGGCGGTCAGTGCGACGGCGGCGGCGGGCCGGCCCCGTACGGCACGGGCGGTGAGCGCGGCGGCGCCCGCCGCGCCTCCGGCGCAGATCAGCGTGTGGAGCGCGCCCCACCCGCGGTGGTCGCGCCACAGACGGTCCTCGACCTTCGCGGCGGCCGTCCCGAACGCGGCGACGGGATGCCCGCGGCGGGGGTCACCCAGGAGCAGATCGCCGATCAGACCGGTCGTGGCGCCGTACGCGAATATGCGGTCGGCACGCATGGCTCAGCCCGCCGATGCACGGGACGTTCTGGAGACAGGTGACACGGGATCGGGCGCACGGCGGCCAGGCATGACGTATGTCCTCACTCAGGGTCCGCGCCCTGGTTCGACGTGACCGGCGACGAGAGTCTCCTGGCTTCCGGATCCGCAGTTCCCCCCGGCCTTCCAGTCCGCGAACGGACCGTGACTTCCGGTGTGGGGGGAGTGCTCCCCGGTGACAGTGGCGGGACCGCGCCGGATTCGCACCGGCTTCCTCTTCTGTCGCCGTAAACGGCACGGGCAGTCCACCACGCTGTGCGAACGCCCGTCAACTCGCCGTTGACCTGCGATACCGCACGCAGATCAACGGCGAGGGGGGATACCCGGCCGCGTCCACCGCGGCCGCTTCGTCAGACGACGATCAGGTAGATCCCGTAGGACACTGCCGCGGCGCAGAGCCCGAAGCAGAGGTACGCGCCGCTGCGGGCCAGGGCGAACGAGCCGCCCGTGGCGCCGGCCGAGGTGGCGGCGGCCTGCTTGGACAGGCCGATGATGCCGAGGGTGAACAGGCCGACGAGCGCCACGGTGACCACGAGGCTGACGCCGAAGACGGAGGCAAGAGCTGCCCAGTCGATTTTCATGGTGGTAGTTCCTGCCCTTTAGACCGTGGCCGGGCGGGCCGGGTCGGCGGTGGTTCCGGCCGGGGCCGGGATGGTGGACTTGATCTCCATGGCCGCGGTGGCGGTGGGAGGAGTCGTCACGGCCGCCATGGCCGTCGTGACGACTCCGGCGGGCTCGGGCTCCTGGGTGTCGACGACGTTGGTGTGGTCGACCGGCTTGCGGCGCGACAGCAGCCAGATGGCTCCGGAGCCCGCGATGAGGAGGGCCGCGACGACGGCGACGCCCCAGCTGCCCTGCTTGGTGAGGAGCTCGGCGCCCGCGCCGACCAGTCCCGCGGCCGGCAGGGTCAGGCCCCAGGCGATGAACATCCGGGTGGCGGTGGACCAGCGGACCACGCCGCCCTTGCGTCCGAGACCCGCGCCCATGACGGCGCCGGAGCAGGACTGGGTGGTGGAGAGGGAGAAGCCGAGGTGCGAGGAGGCCAGGATGACCGTGGCCGCACTGGTCTGGGCGGCGAAGCCCTGCGGCGGCTTGAGCTCGGTGAGGCCGCTGCCCATGGTGCGGATGATGCGCCAGCCACCGAGGTACGTACCCAGGGCGATGGCGACACCCGCGGAGACGATGACCCAGACCGGCGGGTTGGAGCCGGGGGCCAGGACGCCGCCGGTGACCAGGGCCAGGGTGATGATGCCCATCGTCTTCTGCGCGTCGTTCGTGCCGTGGGCGAGGGAGACGAGCCCGGCCGAGGCGATCTGGCCGGCCCGGTAGCCCTTGGCGGTCGACTTCAGCTGCGCCTCGTCGGTGACCTTCCGGTTGATCCGGTACGTCAGCCGCGTGGCCAGCAGTGCAGCGAGACCGGCGACGAGCGGGGCGGCGATGGCGGGGAGCAGGACCTTGGTGACGACGGTGCCGCCGTCGATGGAGGACCAGCCGGCCGACATGACCGCGGCGCCGATGAGACCGCCGAAGAGCGCGTGCGAGGAGCTGGAGGGCAGACCCACCAGCCAGGTCAGCAGATTCCACAGGATGGCGCCGACGAGCGCCGCGAAGATGACCTCGGTTCTGAGGCCGTCCTCGTTGACGATCCCGCCGGAGATCGTTTTCGCGACCTCCACCGACAGGAACGCGCCGATCAGGTTGAGGACGGCGGACATGGCCACCGCTGTCTTGGGCTTCAGAGCGCCGGTCGAGATGGTGGTGGCCATCGCGTTGGCGGTGTCATGGAAACCGTTCGTGAAATCGAACACGAGAGCTGTCACGATCACAATCGCAAGCAGCAGTGTGATGTGTTCCATTTACCCAGGCAATCGCTCGACGTCAGTGGCACGTGGACCGTAGGCAACCTGGATGAACGGAAGGTGAACTGAGTAGGGCGCTGTGGTGACCCCAACCGGAGTGCCACCCCTCCGCTTTGGCGGGGAGGGGCGGTAGAGCCCGTCCTGCGCCCGGAGGAAGTCATTCCGTACCGGACGTCGGGGGCTCATTTCGGCCATTTTCAGACCCCGAAGAGATCCTGGTCACCCGAGCCGCACCGCCGGTCCCCGTCCCCTGTGGGCCCATAGGATTTCCCTATGAGTGATCAGCATCGGGAAGCGGTCCGGCGGGCCTGGGACGGCGTGGTCGCGACGGCCCGCAGGACGGCGGCCGACGGCCTCGTCGTCGGGACCTCGGGCAACGTGTCGGCCAGGGTCGGGGACGTCGTCCTGGTCACCCCCAGCGGCGTGCCCTACGAACGGCTCCGCCCCGAGGACGCGGTCGGCGTGGACCTCGCGGGGCGCCAGGTGCTCGGCGAGCTCGCACCGACGAGCGAACTACCGCTCCACCTCGCCGTCTACGCGGACACCGGCGCGTCCGCGGTCGTCCACACCCATGCCGTGCACGCCACCGCGGTCTCCGCGCTCGTCGCCGAGGTCCCGCTCGTGCACTACGCCGCCGCCCTGCTGGGCGGGCCCGTCCGCACCGCCGCCTACGCGCTCTACGGAACCAGGGAGCTGGCCGAGAACATGCTCGTCGCCCTGCGCGACCGCACGGGCTGCCTCCTCCAGAACCACGGGACCGTCACCTACGGGGACACCCTCGACGAGGCCTTCGAACGCACCGCCCAGCTCGAATGGCTGTGCAGGCTCTGGATCACCGCCAGTTCCGTACCGGGCCACCGTCCGAACCTGCTGTCAGCGGCCCAGCTGAGCGACGTGCGGGACGCCCTGCAGAACTACGGCCAGCCAGGCTGACTCCCGGCTGCGCGCCCACCGGCGGGCACCGGACGGCCCCGCCCGCTGGCCCCCCGCGCCGGGCGCCCCGACACTGACAGAATGCGCCCGGCTACAGCGACGGCAGCGGCCGTCACCACGATCCTCGGCGCCGGCGCGGCAGCGGTCGCCGCCGGCCGGTACGCCAGTGACGCCGCCCTCAAGGTGCCGTCCGGACGCCCCTTCCCCGGGGACCGGAGACTCACCGTGCACGCCACGGCTGCGGGGCAGGTCACCCTGACCCGCTCCTTCGCCGCGCTCCGGCCCGGCAGGTACGGACTGGTGGGCCCCGGCGTCCACGCCGTCGTGGGACCGGTGGTCGAGCTGGCGGAGCACGGCGCCGACACCGTCGTACGCAGGCTGGAGCGCGTCGTCCACGGCACCCTGAAGCCGGGGGCCAAGGTCCGTATGACCCCCGAGCTGTACAGCGGGGACCCGGGCAGCGCACTCGGGCTCGACTTCAAGGAGGTCGAGATCCCCGGAGAGCTGGGAGTCCTGCCCGCCTGGTTCGTGCCCGCTCCCCGTGACGTCTGGGTGATCACGGTGCACGGCCTGGGGACCACCCGGGAGCACCCCATGAACCTGCTGGGGTTCCTGAACGCCCACCAGCTCCCGGTGCTCGACCTGGCCTACCGGGGCGACGCCGGCGCCCCCCGCCCCCCTGACGGCCTCGGCCACCTCGGCGAGTCCGAGTGGCGCGACCTGGACGCGGCGATCCGTTACGCGGTGCGCTACGGAGCCGAGAGCGTCATCGTCCACGGCTGGTCCACCGGAGCCTCGATGGCCCTGCACGCCGCGGTGAACTGCGCGCTCCGCGACCGCATCGGCGGCCTCGTCCTCGACTCACCGGTCCTCGACTGGCGGACCACCCTGCGCGCCCTGGCCCTCGCCCGCGGCGTCCCCGCCGCGCTGCTGCCGCTCGCGGTCCGCGCCGCCCAGGGGAAGACCGGCCTTCACGGCGCCCGGCTGCTGGACACCTCCCTCCCCGCCGCCCTGCACGTCCCGACGCTGATCTTCCACGGCCCCGACGACACCCTGGCCCCCTGGGCGGCGACGAAGGCCCTCGCCGGACTCCGCCCCGACCTGATCGCGCTGCACGCCGTACCGCAGGCTCCGCATGCGGCGATGTGGAATGCCGGCCCGGCGCGGTACGAAGAGACGCTCAGGCGCTTCCTCACCCCTCTGATGTGAGACGTTGTGACCGATAGGCCCGGTTGGTGAACGGGCCGCGGAGGCCCCCGCAAACCGTCGGGCCGGCTTCCGTTTGGGCTTTCGGGCCGTCAGAGGCAAGACTGCTCCCCGTGACGTCCCGTACTCCGCGCGACTCCAGGCTGCGACTTGTCCGCCCGCGACCCCTTGCCACCGCCCGCAAGGCCGTGACGACCCGGCGCACCCGGCCGGCCCCCCGCCCTCCCGAGGGCACCCCGCCCCCGGCGGAACTGGCCCGTCAGGCCAGGACCGTGCTCGCCGACGCCGTACGGATCGCCCACTGGGCGTCCGACGACGCGAACCCCGGCCCGGCCCCGCTGACCGCCGACGCCCTCGAACGGGCCGCTGCGGCACTGGACCTCTCCCCGGCCCGGGTACGGGCGGGCTGGGACCGTGCCAGGCTCGCCGGACTCGTCGAGCTGCACGGCGACACCGTGCGCCCCGGCTGGCGGCTGCGCGCCTGGAAGCGCGACGACTCCGCCGTGCTCCGGGGCTGGGTGGCGCTCTTCGACGCCTGGTCGCTCGTCCACGCGGCCCCCCGCGACATCGAGGCGACCACCGTCGCCGAAGCGGTCGAGGCGGTGCCCCAGGTGCTCTCCCTCCTCCAGCTCTCCGCGGGGCCGGTCACCGTCCCCGCCCTCCTCGATCTCCTCGGCCAGCGCGTCGCGGAACTCCACGAGGAGCGGTGCGAGGTGGCCTACGGCCCGCATCTGCCCGCCGAGCCCGCCCCGGCGCCGACCGCCAGGCCGGGAGAGGCGCCCGCCGACCTGAACGCGCTGCTGCTCGACTGGGCGCTGGAAGGACTGGCCGCCGTCGGAGCCCTCACCCTCGGCTCCGGACACGCCACTCTCACCCCGCTCGGCAACTGGGCGGTCTGGGTCAAGCTGGAACAGATCTGCGTCGCCGCCCAGAGCCCGGCCGGCAACATCGAGCAGCCCGCCGCCGACATGCTGCTCGGCTGCGCCCGGCTCACCCCCGGCCCCGCCCGTGCCGAATACCGCGCCTGGCTCGCCGCCCGCCCGGTCGGCAGCGCCGTCGCGGAGCTCCTCGCCGTGGCCCGCGGCGAGGACGCGCTCCTGCGCGGCCTCGCCTTCGAAGCGCTCCGCGTCGTCGGCGCCCCCGCCGAACCCGTGGTGCGTTCCGTCGTCACCGACGTGTCGCTGCGGCCCTACGCCCTGCTGTGGCTCGCCGAGTACGAGGGAGCCGACCCGGACGACGCCCAGGAGGTCCTCAGCCGCGAGGAGGCCACCTGGCTCTGGGTCGACACGGCCGCCGCCGTCGCCGACCACGGGGAGACCGGACTGCTGGTCCGCCACCTCGACACCGCCGTCCAGGGCACCGTCCCGGCCCTGCTGGACGAGGTCCGTGCCGTGGGCCACCCGCGCACGGTCCAGGTACTGGTCGCCCTGGCGGCCGCGCATCCGGACCCCGCCCTGGCCAAAGCCGTACGCCGCGCCGCCTTCCAGGTCCACACCGGCGGCGCGTGAACGAGCACCGTGACGCACGCTCCCGGGGTCAGTCGGATGATCCCGGGGCGTACGTACCGAAGCTCCACACGTTGCCCTCCGCGTCCCGCGCCATGTAGTCCCGCGAGCCGTAGTCCTGGTCGGTCGGCGGCATCAGGATCTCCACCCCGTGCTCCACCGCCCGCGCGTGGTGCTCGTCGACCTCGTCCACGACGACGTACACACCCGCCGGGCCCGCCCCTTCCATCGCCTTGGCGAAGACCCCCTCGCGCCCCTTGGACCCGAGCATCACGCGCCCGTTGCCGCAGGACAGCTCGGCATGGAGCACGTAGCCGTTCTCCCCCTCGTACACCGCCTCCTCGGTGAAGCCGAGGGCCTGGGTCAGGGTCCTGATCGCGGCCTTCGCGTCCGCGTAGAGAATCGTCGGATAGATCGTCGGTACGCCCTTCGCTGCCCCTGCCATGACGGCCACCCTCTTTCCGCGTCCCACCGTTCTGATGTGATCTGTGTCTCAGTGTTCCACCGGGCGCCGGCAATGCCCTGGGCTGGACCGCCTTCCGGGCGGGTCGCGCGGCGCCTGCGGCGGTTCTCCACCGGCCGGGGCGCCGGCGCCGTGGAGTGCCGCGACACCTCCGGGCAGACCCTCGGACGGGGCGTCGGCGAGCCGTCCGGCGCCCCCGGACGGGCGGTCCGTCCCGCGCAGCACGCGGAAAAGAAGTTGCACACCGCCAGTAGAATGGCTCTATGGCAATTCTCCTTGTGCATTAGACGGCGTCGAGTCGTGAACCCGTAGTCCTCCCTCCGCCGTCCATACCGCCCTGGAGTTTTCCCCGTGATCACCGCTTCCGGCATCGAGCTGCGCGCCGGCGCCCGCATCCTCATCGAGTCCGCCTCCTTCCGCATCGCCAAGGGCGACCGCATCGGCCTCGTCGGCCGCAACGGAGCGGGCAAGACCACGCTCACCAAGTGCCTCGCGGGTGAGGGCACCCCCGCCGGCGGCACCATCAGCCGCTCGGGCGAGGTCGGCTACCTCCCGCAGGACCCGCGCACCGGCGACCTGGAGGTCCTGGCCCGCGACCGCATCCTCTCGGCCCGCGGGCTGGACGCCATCCTGCGCAAGATGCGGGAGAACGAGGAGCGCATGGCCAACGGCCAGGGCGCCACCCGCGAGAAGGCGATGAAGAAGTACGAGCGCCTGGAGACGGAGTTCCTCACCAAGGGCGGGTACGCCGCCGAGGCCGAGGCCGCCACCATCGCCGCCGCGCTCAGCCTGCCCGACCGGGTGCTCGGCCAGCCCCTGCACACCCTCTCCGGTGGTCAGCGCCGCCGCGTCGAGCTGGCCCGCATCCTCTTCTCGGACGCCGACACCCTGCTCCTCGACGAGCCCACCAACCACCTCGACGCGGACTCGATCGTCTGGCTGCGCGACTACCTCAAGACGTACCGCGGCGGCTTCATCGTGATCTCCCACGACGTCGACCTCGTCGAGACCGTCGTCAACAAGGTCTTCTACCTCGACGCCAACCGCGCCCAGATCGACGTCTACAACATGGGCTGGAAGCTGTACCAGCAGCAGCGCGAGGCCGACGAGAAGCGCCGCAAGCGCGAGCGTCAGAACGCCGAGAAGAAGGCCGCGACCCTCAACGCGCAGGCCGACAAGATGCGCGCCAAGGCGACCAAGACCGTTGCCGCCCAGAACATGGCCAAGCGCGCCGACCGGCTGCTCTCGGGACTGGAGGCCGTACGGGTCTCCGACAAGGTCGCCAAGCTGCGCTTCCCCGACCCGTCGCCGTGCGGCAAGACCCCGCTGATGGCGGAGGGCCTGTCCAAGTCCTACGGCTCGCTCGAAATCTTCACCGATGTGGATCTCGCCATCGACAAGGGCTCCCGGGTCGTCATCCTGGGCCTCAACGGCGCGGGCAAGACCACCCTGCTCCGCCTCCTCGGCGGCGCCGAGAAGCCCGACACCGGCGAGATCATCGAGGGCCACGGCCTCAAGCTCGGCTACTACGCCCAGGAGCACGAGACCCTCGACCCGGACCGCACCGTCCTGGAGAACATGCGCTCCGCCGCGCCCGACCTCGACCTCGTGGCGGTCCGCAAGACGCTCGGTTCGTTCCTGTTCTCCGGGGACGACGTCGACAAGCCCGCCGGAGTGCTCTCCGGTGGCGAGAAGACCCGTCTCGCCCTGGCGACCCTGGTGGTCTCCTCCGCCAACGTCCTGCTCCTCGACGAGCCCACGAACAACCTCGACCCGGCCAGCCGCGAGGAGATCCTGGGCGCCCTGCGTACGTACAAGGGCGCCGTCGTCCTCGTCACGCACGACGAGGGTGCCGTCGAGGCGCTCCAGCCGGAGCGCATCATCCTGCTGCCCGACGGTGTCGAGGACCTGTGGGGCGCGGACTACCGCGACCTGGTCGCCCTGGCCTGACCGTTCCAGAGGCCCGCCCGACCCCTCCCAGGAGGGGGCGGTGCCGGCTGTTCCGCTCACTGATCCACTCCGTCTGGATCATTCGGCGTACGCGTGATCCATCATCTGAGTGAGCGGCTCTCGTACCTCGGTGTGGCGCCCGGCAGATACCTGCCGGGCGCACCCGTTTATGGCCGCTGAGCCCCCACAGCCCTGACCTGGCGGTTCTTCCGGCCGCTCTTCCGCACCGCCCGCCCTGAGCTGCGGAATCCAAGATTCCGTTCGTGTCGTCGTGCGCCCGGACCGCGAAACCGCTCGCACAGACCTTGCCGAATGGGTGGCCAGGAAGCGCGGGAGGGGTGATCATGAGAGTCCAGAGCGCACTTCCTATGAGGAGGCACGGGTGGCCGAGACTCTGAAGAAGGGCAGCCGGGTTACCGGCGCCGCGCGTGACAAGCTCGCGGCAGACCTGAAGAAGAAGTACGACTCCGGTGCGAGCATCCGGGCGTTGGCCGAGGACACCGGCCGCTCCTACGGATTCGTTCACCGGATGCTCAGTGAGTCCGGAGTGACGCTGCGGGGACGCGGCGGAGCGACACGCGGCAAGAAGGCCCCTGCGGCCTGACCGCCGACGACGGTCGGGGCGGTCCACGGACCGGCCTCGGGGTTCACCGGACATCGTGGTGGCCACCCGACCGGCCGCAAGGTCGTCCGGGTGGTTACTGTTCAGTCACTTACCAGTGAAGTGCTGACAGCACCCGATCCGGAGGCGTCCCATGACCTCGCTCGACTCTGTGCTCGACAAGGACGGCGTACGGCTCACCGTCGATGACGCGGTTGCCACAGTGACTCTCACCAATCCGGCCAAGCGCAACGCTCAGTCTCCCGCTCTGTGGCGGGCGTTGACGGAGGCCGGACGGGCATTGCCCGGCAGTGTGCGGGTCGTCGTGCTCCGTGGCGAGGGGAAATCCTTCTCCGCGGGACTCGACCGGCAGGCGTTCACCCCGGAAGGGTTCGACGGTGAGCCGTCCTTCCTCGACATGGCGCGCGGCTCGGAGACCGAGCTCGACGCGACCATCGCCGAATATCAGGAGGCGTTCACCTGGTGGCGCCGCAACGACATCGTGTCGATCGCGGCCGTCCAGGGTCACGCGATCGGTGCCGGCTTCCAGCTCGCCCTCGCCTGCGATCTCCGCATCGTCGCCGACGACGTGCAGTTCGCCATGCGTGAGACCAGCCTCGGTCTCGTCCCCGACCTGACGGGCACCCATCCCCTGGTGAGCCTCGTGGGGTACGCCCGCGCGCTCGAGATCTGTGCCACCGGCCGATTCGTTCACGCGGAGGAGGCCGAGCGCACCGGCCTCGCCAACCTCGTCGTCTCCGCCGACCAGCTCGAAGCAGCCGCCCACGACCTGGCCGCGGCGCTTCTGGCGGCCCCTCGTGACGCCGTGGTCGAGACCAAGGCCCTGCTGAGCGGCGCCGGCTCCCGTTCGTACGAGGAGCAGCGCACCGCCGAGCGAGCGGCCCAGGCCCGCAGGCTGCGTGACCTGGCGGGCGTCACCGACTGACCGGCGCCCCGTCAGACCGGAGCGACCACGGCGGTGATGAGCACACCGACCGGCGGGTGGCCCTCCACCGCCGCCGTCACCGCCGTGCGCACCGCCAGGGCCACATCGAGCGCCCGGTGGTTCCCGGCCGTCGCCACCTCGACCCGGACGTGGTCCTCGCCGGTGTGGACAGGACTGCCCAGGACCCCGGTGAGCGCCACGACGCCGGGCACCGCGGCAGCGGCTGTCGCCGCCACTCCGTCCGTCCTCGCCGCACGCACCTCGGAGGGGGTCGCGGCCGCGGCCGGCTCGGGCGCGGTGTCCAGCAGCTCCGTCACGCGGAGATCGACCTCGGTGACCACCATCCCGAGCCGCTCCCGAGCCGTGTCCAGCAGCACCGCGCGCAGGTCCTCCGCGGCGGCGGGCAGCGGCTGGTCCGTCATGGCCGAGAACTCCGCCTCGATCCGCAGCTGTCCGGCCGGATAGGCGCTGGGGGGAGCGGGCACCACCGTGGGGCCGTCCGTCGCGGGTGCCGGCGCCGTGTCGGGGTCCACCGGCCCGATCCGGAGCTTCCCGAGCACCGCGCCCGATCCGGTGGCGGCGTCCCGCAGCACCGCGGCCGCGGCCCTCTCCGCGATCCAGGTTCCGTCCCCGGGCCCGCCCAGAGGGAGCAACCGGCCGAGGCCGAGTCGCTGCCGTACCGCGGCCGTCCATCCATCGGCCCGCTGGGGGCTGTCCGCCGTCGTCATGAACCCAGCCTGCCGCATCCACGGCGCGGAATGGGGCAAGCACACTTAATGTGGGCAGCGAAGTCCAAATCCGTCCCGAAGGGAAGAGCGGCGATGACCGAACAGCAGCGCACCCCTGAGAAGGTAACCGGTGGCGACGGCAGGACGCTGACCCGGCGCGGCGGGGGACCCCCCGCGACACGGGGCCGCACCACGATCGCCGACGGTGTCGTAGAGAAGATCGCCGGTATGGCCGCACGTGATGTGGTCGGAGTCCATGCCATGGGCAGCGGCCTCTCCCGGACCTTCGGCGCCGTTCGCGACCGCGTCCCCGGCGGCGGCAAGTCCGTCACCCGTGGCGTCAAGGCCGAAGTCGGCGAGTCGCAGACCGCACTCGATCTGGAGATCGTCGTCGACTACGGCGTGTCGATCGCCGATGTCGCCGGCGACGTACGCGAGAACGTGATCGCGGCCGTCGAGCGCATGACGGGTCTCGAAGTCGTCGAGGTCAACATCGCGGTCAGCGACGTCAAGCTGCCCGATGAGGAGGACGAGGAGTCCGAGCCCGAGCCACGTCTGCAGTAGCCCTGCGCCGAAAGGCAGTTGAGGAGCGCACGATGAGCATGGCTGTGGTCGGCCTGTTGGCCGGCATGGCGCTGGGATTCGCCGGATACTTCGGTGGATTCGGAGCCTTTCTGCTGGTGGCCGCCCTGGGCGCGGTCGGCTTCATCGCCGGCCGTTTCGTGGACGGTGACCTGGAACCCGGCGACTTCTTCCGGAGCCGCGAGCGCGGCGATTCCTTCCGGGGTCGCGAGCGCGGCGACCGGCGACGGTGACGGCGGTGAGTGACCGGGTCGCCGCCGCCGAGCGCGGGGAGACCCGGATCGCCGACCGGGTCGTCGCCAAGATCGCCGCACAGGCGGCCAGGGAGGCGATCAGCGAGCTGCCCAAGGAGGGCGTTGCCCCGCGCGCCACGGTGACGGTGCACCGTGACATGGCCCGCGTGCGGGTCAGCCTGGAGCTCGGCTACCCGTCCGACATCGGCCGCCAGTGCGGGGCCGTGCGTCGTCAGGTCGTCGAGCGGGTAGGAACGCTGGCGGGAATGGAGGTGCCCGAGGTGGCCGTGCAGGTCGAGCGGCTCCACGCCACAGGACCGGGCGCCGCGGCGCAGGGGAGGATCCGATGAGCGAGCCCCACGGCGAAGGCACCGAAAGAACGGGCAGCACCGAGAGCGGTACCCAGCGGCTGCCCACCGCCGACCCCCTGGCCAAGGGTGACGTCAAGGAACTGGACCAGTCGAGTTCGGCCGCCGAACACGAGCCCGTCCCCACGCTGGAACACGGCGGCAAGGCGGGCCGGTTCTGGTCGGCACGCCGTATCCCCGCGGCACTCCTCGCCCTGGTGGTCATCGGCGGCGCGGGGATCCTGCTGTACGACGTCGCCGCGGTACGCGCCGACCATCCGGCGATGAGCTGGCGGCGCTCGCTCGCGGACGAGCTGGCCCAGCGGCCCCTGGACGACGTATGGGTACTGACAGGCGCCGCCGTCGCGGCGGCGCTCGGCCTGTGGCTGATCTTCCTCGCGCTCACTCCCGGGCTGCGGGAACTGCTCCCGATGCGCCGTGCACACGCCGACGTCAGGGCGGGGCTGGACCGCACCGCCGCCGCCATGGTGCTGCGCGACCGGGCCGTGGAGGTGGCCGGTGTGCAGTCCGTGCGGGTGCGGATGGGGCGGAGCAAGGTCGCGGTGCGGGCCGTGTCGCACTTCCGTGAACTCGATGACGTACGGGCCGACCTGGACTCCGTACTGGGAACGGGCATCAAGGAGCTGGGCCTGGCCAAGCCGCCGGGCCTCTCCGTGCATGTCCGCCGGCCGGCGAAGAAGGGGTGAGCGGCGTGCGCAGGACCGTCAACCGGGTACTGCTCGGCCTGGCAGGGCTTTTGCTGACGGTCACCGGCGGGGCCGTACTCGCCGCCGGGCTCGGCGCGAACCTGCCCTCCTGGTGGCCGTGGGACGGCACGGACGACGTGCTTCTCAGCGAGGCCGACCGGGACCGCTGGCGGGACAGCGGCTGGTGGTGGCCCACGGTGATCGCGGTCCTCGCGGTCGTGGTCGTCCTCGCCCTGTGGTGGCTGCTGGCTCAGCTCCGCCGCGCCCGCCTCGCCGAGGTGCTGGTCGACAGCGGGGACGGCGAGGGGGCCCTCCTGCGGGGCCGGGCCCTGGAGGGCGTGCTCTCCAGCGAGGCCGGCTCCCTGGACGGGGTCTCACGCGCCGACGTCCTGCTGACGGGCCGGCGCTCGGCACCGCAGGCCAGGGTCCGGCTGGTGATGGAGCCGCACGCCGCTCCTGACCAGGTGCTGCGCGGCCTCGCCGACGAGGCACTGGCCCACGCCAGGGACTCCGCCGGTCTGGACGAGCTGCCGGCCGAGGTCCGTCTGGCAGCCGTGAAGCACCGTGCGGAGCGCGTGAGCTGACACCGGGACAGTACGGATCCGGCCCGGCAGCGCGGTCAGAACCCGTGCCGCGAACCGCCGTCGACGGGGACCATGATCCCGGTCAGATAGGAGGCGGCGGGGGAGAGCAGGAAGGCCGCGGTCTTCCCGAACTCCTCGGGCGTGCCGTAGCGGCGCAGCGGAATCCGGGCCTCGTTGGCCGTACGGGAGGCCTCCGCGTCGCCGGACAGCGCGTCGAGCTCCCGCACCCTGTCGGTGTCGATGCGGGCGGGCAGCACCCCCACGACACGGATGCCGCGCGGCCCCAGCTCGTCGGCCAGCGACTTGGCGAAGCCGGCGAGACCGGGGCGCAGCCCGTTGGAGATGGTCAGACCGGCGATCGGCTCGTGGACCGAGCCGGAGAGCACGAAGCCGATGACCCCGCCCTCGCCGAGCGCGGCCGCCGCCGTGCGGGCCAGCCGTACGGCCCCGAGGAAGACCGATTCGAAGGCGGTCCGCCACTGCTCGTCGCTGTTGTCCGCGACGAAGCCCGGCGCCGGACCGCCGACGCTGATGAGAATGCCGTCCAGTCGGCCGAACCGTTCCTTCGCGGTGTCGACGAGGAGCTGCGCGGCCGCCGGGTCGGCGTTGTCGGCGGCCAGCCCCACGGCGCCGGGCCCCAGTTCGCCGGCCGCCGCGGTGACGCTCTTCTCGTCCCGGCCTGTGATGACCACCTTCGCGCCGTCCGCTGCCAGGGCGCGCGCGGTGGCGCCGCCCAGCCCACGGGACGCGCCGGTGACGATGTACACACGGTCCTTCAGTCCAAGATCCATGGCCCTATCCTGCCGGGTCCTGTGCGGCGAGTGCGACCGCGGTGTTCACCAGTCCGATATGGCTGAACGCCTGCGGGTAGTTGCCGAGCTGACGTCCGGCCACCGTGTCGTACTCCTCGGCGAGCAGGCCCATGTCGTTGCGCAGTGCGAGCAGCCGCTCGAAGAGTTCCGCAGCCTCCGCCGGCCGCCCCGTCCGCAGCAGTGCGTCCGCCAGCCAGAACGAGCAGACGATGAACGCGCCCTCGCCGCCCGGCAGTCCGTCGAGGGACACACCGTCGGTGCTGTAGCGGCGTACGAGACCGTCGCTGCCCAGTTCCGCCCGTACCGCGTCGACCGTGCCGACGACCCGGGGGTCGTCCGGCGGAAGGAACCCGGTCCGCACGATGAGCAGCGTCGCGGCGTCCAGAGCCCTGGATCCGTACGACTGCGTGAAGGTGTTGCGCACGGGGTCGTAGCCCTTCTCGCAGACCTCCTCGTGCACGGCGTCCCGCATCGCCCGCCACCGGTCGGCGTCACCCGGCAGATCCGGGTTCTCCTCCAGGGAGCGCACCGTCCGGTCGGCCGCGACCCACGCCATCACCTTGGAGTGCACGAAGTGGCGGCGCTCCCCGCGGATCTCCCACAGCCCCTCGTCCGGTTCGCGCCAGGTGGATTCCAGGAAGCCCAGCAGGCTGAGCTGGAGCTTCCAGACGTGCGACTTGTTCTCCAGTCCCGCGTCGTGGGCCAGTCTGAGCGAGTCCACGACCTCTCCGTACACGTCCAGCTGCCGCTGCCTCACCGCCTCGTTGCCCGAGCGGACCGGCTGGGAGTGCTCGTATCCGCGCAGCCACGACAGCTCCGTCTCGGGGAGTCTGCGCTCGCCGGCCAGGCCGTACATGATCTGCAGGTCCGCCGGGTCCCCGGCCACGGCGCGCAGCAGCCAGTCCCGCCAGGCGGCGGCCTCGTCCAGATACCCGGCCGAGAGCAGGGCGTTGAGCGTCAGTGTGGAGTCCCGCAGCCAGCAGTAGCGGTAGTCCCAGTTCCGTACGCCGCCGATCTCCTCCGGCAGCGAGGTGGTGGGGGCCGCCACGATGCCGCCCGTCGGGGCGTAGGTGAGTGCCTTCAGCGTGATGAGGGAGCGCAGGACCGCCTCGCGGTACTTGCCGTCGTAGGTGCACAGCGCCGACCACTTCGACCAGTCGGAGAGCGCGTGCCTGAGGGCCTTGTACGGATCGACGAGCCTGGGACGCGGCGCGTGCGAGGCGTGCCAGGTGAGGACGAACGCCACCTGCTCGCCCTCGGCCACCGTGAACGAGGAGCAGGTGGAGAACTGCTGCCCCCACGTCTTGACCGGCGGATCGCTGCGCAGCCATACGGAGTCGGGTCCGGCGACCGCCACCCGGTGGCCGTGCGACTTGCGCATCCAGGGCACGACGGAGCCGAAGTCGAAGCGCAGCCGCAGCACGGAACTCATGTCCACGCTGCCGCTGATCCCCTCGACGATCCGCATGAGATCCGGGGCCTTGTCGCGCTGGGGCATGAAGTCGGTCACCTTGACGGTGCCTGTCCTGGTCTCCCAGAACGTCTCCAGGACGAGCGTGTCGCCCGCGTAGCCGCGTCTGGTGCAGTTGTCCGAACTGTCCGTGCCCTTGGGGGCGATGCGCCAGTGGCCGTTGTCCTCGTCGCCGAGCAGCGCGGCGAAGCAGGCGCCGGAGTCGAAGCGGGGCAGGCAGAGCCAGTCGACAGAACCGTTCCTGCCGACCAGGGCGGCGGTCTGGAGATCGCCGATGAGGGCGTAGTCCTCGATGCGTGGGGTCACGCTCTGGCGTGTTCCCGAACCAGTGCCCTGTTAAGCAGACCGGAACGGGCGGGCGCGCTTCCCGGAGGAACGCGCCGACGTGTCAGACGGTCGCGGCGGCGGGCTCGGGCCGGCCCGGCTCACCGGCGCTCCCGTCCCGTGCCGCGGCATCCTGGAGGTCACGCCTCTCCCGGCGTACGAGGACCACCCAGCCGACGGGCACACCGGCGGCGAACAGCCACCACTGCACGGCGTATGCCATGTGCGGGCCGATGGAGCTGTCGTCGGGGGAGGCGATCTGTTCGGGGAGGCCGCCGGAGGGCTCGGGGCCGGTCTGTTCGAGATAGCCGCCGAGCACGGGCCTGGACAGCAGCTCGGACTGCTGGTCGCTGTTGATCAGCATGACCTGGCGGTCCGGCAGACCGGACAGGTCCTTGATGCCGCTGGTGCCCGTGGTCTCGTCGGCCTTGAGGCGTCCGGTGACGGTCACCTCACCCCGCGGAGGGGCCGGGACCTTCGGGAACGCGCGCTGGTCGCCGTCGGTGGGCACCCAGCCCCGGTTGACGAGGACGGTGCCGCCGTCCGTGAGGTCGAGCGGGGTCAGGACGTGCGCCCCGAGCCGGTCGTCGTCGGAGGTCCGCCGCCGTACGACCACCTCGTGCGCGGTGTCGAACGTGCCCGTGGCCGTGACCGCCCGCCAGTAGTCGGCGCGCGGGACGATGTGCCCCGGGGAGGTCAGTTCGGAGACCGGGACCGGCTTCGCCTTGAGGTTCTGGGAGATCAGCGAGTTCTGGGCGACCCGGTGCTGATGCCGGTGCAGCTGCCAGAAACCCAGCTCGACCATCGTCGGAATCAGGACGAGCGCGAGCAGGGTGAGGATCACCCACTGCCGGGTCAACAGGAAGCGGTACACCCCATGACGGTACAACTGGGTCATGGGGTGCCGGACGCAGGGGGTGGGGTCGGGCCCGCGCGTCACACTTTGTCCACGATGCCCGCCCTTCCCTCGGCCCGGGCGCAGTGGGCGCCGCAGAACCAGTGGCCCTCGACCTCGACGCCCTGGCCGATGACCTGGACCCGGCAGTGCTCACAGATGGGCGCCATGCGGTGAATGGCGCAGGAGAAGCAGTCGAAGACGTGCACCGCGCCCTGCGCGTGCACCTCGAAGGACATGCCGTAGTCGTTTCCGCAAACCTCACAACGTGCCATGCGCCACAGGGTGTGACGCGGGACGTCGGCGGGCGAGCGGGTGGCGGGCGAGTCGCGCCCGGTTCACTCCGATGACGGTGCCGCCGCCACATCCCGCAGGAGATGGGTGAAGGCGCTCTCCTCCAGGATCGGCGTGCCGAACGACTTCGCCTTGACCGTCTTCGACGTCGTGGCGTCCGGATCGTTGGTGACGAGCAGGCTGGTCAGCCGGGAGACGCTGCTCGCCACGTGCAGCCCGGCCTCCACGGCGCGGTCCTCCAGCAGCTCGCGGTCGATCGAGGTGTCGCCGGAGAACGCCACCCGCATTCCCTGCATGAGCGGCTTGTCGCTTTCGTACCGTCCCGGATTCGGATACGGGCACGCCGGGAGCTTGCGTGAGGCCCGCCAGCTGTTCTGGCCGTGCGACGCCTGATAGCCGACCCGGGGTGTGACGGGGGAGTCGGACCACTCGGTCAGCGGCCGGCACTCCAGGAGGGGCAGCCGTACACCGCCGAGCGCCGCCGCGTGCAGACTCGGCCGGAACGCCTCGGCCAGCACCCGGGCGTCGTCGAGCGCGTGGTGCGCGCGCTGCTGCACCACGCCGAAGTGCGCGGCCAGCGACTGCAGCTTGTGGTTGGGCAGCGGCAGCCGCAGTTCCTTGGAGAGGGCGATGGTGCACAGCCGGTGCTCCACGGGGGCGACGGCCGAGGCGCGTGCGTACTCCCGGGCGATCATCGACCAGTCGAACGCCGCGTTGTGCGCGACGAGCACCCGGTCCGCCAGCCGCTCGGACAACTGCGCGGCCACCTCGGGGAAGAGCGGGGCGCCTGCGAGGACGTCGCTGGTCAGGCCATGGATCCAGACGGGGCCGGGATCCCGCTCGGGATTGACCAGCGTGTACCAGTGGTCCTCGACGTTGCCCTGGGCGTCGAGCCGGTAGACGGCAGCGGACACTATCCGGTCGTCACGGGCGAGTCCGGTGGTCTCCACGTCGACGACCGCGTACCCCTTGGGATACGCGGTCGGCCACGGCGCTGCGGTCTGACGGTCGTCGAGCATGGTCACAGAGAATACGGGCCGCGACTGACAGTTCCCTATTCGGCCGTCTCCGTGAACGGCCGGGCGCCGGGTCGAAGCCGGGGCGGCGGCTGTGCGCGCCGGGCGCCGCCCCGGCGCCGTACGGGCAACTCCCGCGAGGCGGGGGCCGGTTCGGCCGGGCGGCCCGTGGTACGCGTGGGTCCGGATCCGGCGCGACCCGAGGGGGGCCGCACCGGCGGCCGGGCGCCGGGAGCTGTCGCATGGGCCGGGACTCTCCCCCTCACCGCTGCGGCGCTTGGCGGAAGTCACCGAAGACTGCTGACACCCTGTCTCGCATACTTGTGGGTAACAACGTCTAGCGGCAGCCGACCGGCGCCTCTACGGTGCTCGCATGGAGCCGAACCTGCCCGATGTCGTGCTGTGGTCGATACCGGCCTTTGTCCTGCTCACCGTGGTGGAAATGGTCAGTTACCGGTTCCATCCGGACGAGGACGCCGCCGGATACGACACCAAGGACGCCGCCACGAGCGTCACCATGGGACTCGGCAGCCTGGTCTTCGACCTGCTGTGGAAGATCCCCATCGTCGCGATCTACACCGCGGTCTACGAACTGACCCCGCTCCGCGTCCCCGTCCTCTGGTGGACGGTCCTGCTGATGCTGCTCGCCCAGGACTTCTTCTACTACTGGTCCCACCGCGGCCACCACGTCATCCGGATCCTCTGGGCGTGTCATGTGGTCCACCACTCCAGCCGCAAGTTCAACCTCACCACCGCGCTCCGCCAGCCCTGGACCTCACTCACCGTCTGGCCGTTCTACGTCCCGCTCGTCGCCCTCGGGGTCCACCCGGCCGCCCTCGCCTTCTGCTCGGCGGTCAACCTCGTCTACCAGTTCTGGGTGCACACCGAGCGCGTCGACAAGCTGCCCAGGCCCTTCGAGTACGTCCTGAACACGCCCTCCCACCACCGGGTGCACCACGCCTCCCAGGGCGGCTACCTGGACCGCAACTTCGGCGGCATCCTGATCGTCTGGGACAGGCTCTTCCGGTCGTTCACCCCCGAGACCGAGCGGCCCGTGTTCGGACTCACGAAGAACATCGCGACGAACAACCCGCTGCGCGTGGCCACCCATGAGTACGCGGCCATCGCCCGCGACGTCCGCGCGGCGCGCACCTGGCGCGAGCGCGCCGGACGGGTCTTCGGCGGACCGGGCTGGCAGCCCGCGGCCACCACCGCCGCTGTCGCCCCCGTCACCACGGCCGCCGTCCAGGAAGGCACCCGATGAGCGCTCCCGTGCAGCGCCGGGACCGGCTCGTCCGCGCCCTGCTCCTCGCGTTCCTCGTCGCCGCGGCCGTCGACCTCATCGGGGTGCTGGCCGGCATGTCCCTCGTGCACCTGATCGCCAAGCCCCTGCTGATGCCGCTGCTCGCCGCGTACGCGGTGGCCCGCCGCGGTCCCGGGCTGCTCGTCGCCGCCCTGCTCCTCGGCTGGGGCGGCGACGTCCTGCTGCTGGCCGACCACGACATCGCCTTCCTCCTCGGCATGGGCTCCTTCGCGCTCGGTCACGTCTGCTACCTGCGCCTGTTCGGCCGCGCCCGGGGACCGGTGACCGCCGCCGCCGTGTACGCCGTCGTGCTCACCGGCTTCCTCGTGCTCATCTGGCCGGACCTCCCCGCCGGCCTGCGGATTCCCCTGACCGGCTACAGCCTGCTGCTCACCGCCATGGCCTGGCGTGCGGGTGTCATCGGGCGGTACGCCGCAGCCGGCGGGGCGCTCTTCCTGCTCTCCGACGCGCTGATCGCCACCGGCATCGCGGACTGGCCCCAGCTGCCCGCCCCCGACTTCTGGGTCATGCTCACCTATCTCGCGGCCCAGTACCTCCTGACCACCGGGGTGCTCGCACACCGCGCGGATGCGGCGCCGGACGGCCCCGGGGCGTACCGTGAACGGCGTATCACCATCTGAGACCAGCGAGGACACCGCCCCATGCGCGCCACCGTCATCCACGCTCCCCACGACATCCGCGTGCAGGAGGTGCCCGACCCCACGATCCAGCAGCCCACCGACGTGGTCCTGCGGGTCCTGCGGGCCTGTATCTGCGGAAGCGACCTGTGGGCCTACCGGGGAGAGTCCGCCCGGCAGCCGGGCCAGCGCATCGGGCACGAGTTCCTCGGCATCGTCGAGGAGGCGGGCCACGAGGTCAACGGCTTCGCGGCGGGTGACCTCGTGGTCGCGCCGTTCGTCTGGTCCGACGGCACCTGCACGTACTGCGCGGAGGGCCTCACCACCTCCTGCCCGCAGGGTGGCTTCTGGGGCTCGGTGGGCTCCGACGGCGGCCAGGGCGAGGCGGTCAGGGTGCCGTTCGCCGACGGAACCCTCGTCAAGCTCCCCGCCGCCGCGGCCGCCGACGAGCGGCTGCTCACCTCGCTCCTGGCCCTGTCCGACGTGCTGGGCACCGGCCACCACGCCGCCCTCGGCGCGGGCGTGAAGCCGGGCAGCACGGTCGCCGTCGTCGGCGACGGAGCGGTCGGCCTGTGCGGCGTCATGGCCGCCAAGCGTCTCGGTGCCGAGCGGATCATCGCGCTGGGCCGCCACAGCGCCCGTACGGACATCGCCCGCGCCTTCGGCGCCACGGACGTCGTCGCCGAGCGCGGCGAGGCGGCCCTCGCGGCCGTGAGGGAACTGACCCGGGGCGAAGGCGCCCACTGCGTGATCGAGGCCGTCGGCACCGAGCAGTCGATGCGTACGGCGACCGGCATCGTCCGCGACGGCGGCGCCATCGGTTACGTCGGTGTCCCGCACGGCAGCGGCACCGGACTCGACCTCGACGTCATGTTCGACCGGAACATCACCCTGCGCGGCGGCGTCGCCCCGGTGCGCACGTACATCCCGGAGCTGCTCCCCGACGTACTGGACGGCACGATCGACCCGTCGCCCGTCTTCGACCTGACGGTCGGCCTCGACGGGGTGCCGGGCGGCTACAAGGCGATGGACGAGCGCACGGCCCTGAAGGTCCTCATCAAGCCGTAGAAGCCCCCAGAGCAGCAGGAAGGGCCGGGGACCGCCGTCCCCGGCCCTTCCTCATGGTGTCCGGCCGGATCAGCGGCGGACGGCGTCCAGCGCGTCCACGAGACCGGTTCCGTAGAAGCCGTTGTAGTTCGTGGAGCCTTCGCAGACCGCGTCGACCGTGCCGTCACCGTTGATGTCGTACGGCGCACCGCACGCGGTGGCGTCGGCCTGGTGCGTCAGCATCGCCTTCACCTGGAACGCCGAGGCGTACGGGTGGGACGACTTGATCAGGGCCACGACACCCGCGACGTGCGGGGACGCCATGGACGTACCGGCCTTGTAGTTGTAGCCACCGCCCACCGTCGTGGACAGGATGCGTCCGTTGACGGCAGGCGCCGCCGGCGGCTGGTACACGGTCGAGTCGCCACCGGGGGCGGCCACGTCGATGACACCGAGACCGTAGTTCGAGTAGGAGGACTTCAGGCCCTTCGCACCCGTCGCGGCGACGGTCACGACGCCCGGCAGCTGCGTCGGGATGTCGAGGCACTCCGCCGGGTTGATCGTGCGGGTCACCGGCGTGGTGTCGTTCGGGCTGGTCGTGTCCTCTATCGCCTCGACGGCCAGGTCGTGGTCCGAGTTACCGGCGGCCGCGACGTTGACGGTGCCCTTGCGCTCCGCGTAACGGGAGGCACGGCCGACCGCCTCGACCAGGGCGCTCTGGTCCGGGTCGTTCTTGCAGTTGAACAGCCACGGGTCGGTGTAATAACTGTTGTTGGTCACCTCGATGCCCTTTTCGGCTGCCCACATGAAGCCGCACACGACGGCCTCGCTGTAGAAGAAGCCGCTCGGGGTCGACACCTTGATACCGGAAACCTTGACGCCGGGCGCGACACCGGTCACACCGACGCCGTTCTTCGCCGCCGCGATGGTTCCGGCGACGTGCGTGCCGTGGTCGCTCTCGCCGGCCATCGGCCGCCAGGAACCCTCGGTGGTGTCCGGCGCACCGGTCACACAGTTCGCCGAGCCCGCACGGTCGAAGTTCGGCGCGAGGTCGGGGTGCGTGTCGTCGACACCCGTGTCGATGACGGCGACGGTGACCCTCTTGCTGCCCTGCGAGATCGCGTGGGCCTTGTCCGCCTTGATGGCGGGCAGGTCCCACTGCAGGGGCTCGAGCGGGTCCTGATCCGCCGTCGCGTCGGCCGCCGCGGCGGCCGCCTCGTCGGCGGAGAGCGCCTGGGCGGCAGCGCCCACGTCGTTCGTCGCCTGGGGCACTATCGGGTTGGTGCGCGTGGCACCGGCCGACGAGACGCCCCTGACCTGGCGGATCGTCTTCGCGAAGTCCGGGTTCTGCGAGTGGACGACGATGACGCCGATCTGGTCGTACGAGATGACGATCGTGCCGCCCGCGGCGGCTATGGCCTTCTTGACCTGCTTCACCGAGCCGTAGCCGGCCTTGGTGTTCACGACGTAGGACAGCTTGGGCCCGTCGGTCGTGACCGCGGCGGTGGACGATCCGTCCGTCGGCGCGGCCGAGGCCACCGCCGTCGGGAGGAAGCCCAGCGAAGCGGTGAGTGCAAGTCCGACGGGCAGCGCGAGTGCGCGAGTCCGTCTGGATGCCAGATGAGCCATGGGTTCTCCACATCATCCGTGTCAGGCGACCGGACACGGGGTGTGTGCGGTCGCGTACATGACGAGTGAAGTTATCTCTGATCATCCCGGCGCATCAATGACTAAGGGCAAGTGAGTTCGAAGCGTGTCGTGACGGACATGCGGCCGAAGAGGTGATCCGGAGACAACGAGAGCGGTGGTGAACCGCTTCGCGACGCTCTCCGTGCCGTTGTCAGGGAGTCGTACCACCGCTCCCGACACAGAGGTCACGCCCATGAAGAACACCCTTCCCACCACCACCGCACCCGCGTCGCGAGGAGATTCCGTGGCTACCGATGCACTCCCGCCCCCGGCCAGTACGGCGCCGGCCCAACCCACCACCGAGGCCTTCATCGAGGTGCAGGAGAGCGCGGAGTTCGGTGAGCTGCGCCGCTCGCACCGCGCCTTCGCCTTCCCCCTGACCATCGCCTTCGTGCTCTGGTACCTGCTGTACGTGCTGATGTCCAGCTACGCCGGCGACTTCATGGGCACCAAGGTCGTGGGCAACATCAACGTCGCCCTCGTCTTCGGGCTCCTCCAGTTCGTCACCACGTTCCTCATCGCCTGGCTCTACTCACGCCACGCCTCCACCCAGCTCGACCCGAAGGCCGCAGCGATCAAGTCCCGTATGGAGGCCGACGCATGAGCGCCGCCGCTCTCGCCCACCCCAGCGTCCAGCTCGCAGCCGAAGGCGCGAGCGAGCACCGGCCGCTGATCATCGCCCTGTTCGGGGCGTTCGTCGTGGCGACCCTCTTCATCACCGTCTGGGCAGGCCGCCAGACCAAGAGCGCCTCGGACTTCTACGCGGGCGGACGCCAGTTCACCGCCTTCCAGAACGGCCTCGCCGTCTCCGGCGACTACATGTCCGCCGCGTCGTTCCTCGGCATCGCGGGCGCCATCGCCCTCTTCGGGTACGACGGCTTCCTCTACTCCATCGGCTTCCTGGTCGCCTGGCTCGTCGCCCTGCTGCTGGTCGCCGAACCCCTGCGCAACTCCGGCCGCTACACGATGGGCGACGTCCTCGCCTACCGGATGCGCCAGCGCCCCGTCCGGACCGCCGCGGGCGCCTCGACGATCGTCGTCTCGATCTTCTACCTGCTCGCCCAGATGGCCGGAGCGGGCGTCCTGGTCTCCCTGCTGCTCGGCATCACCAGCGACGGCGGCAAGATCGCGATCGTCGCCCTGGTCGGGCTGCTCATGATCGTGTACGTCACCATCGGCGGCATGAAGGGCACCACCTGGGTGCAGATGGTCAAGGCCGTCCTCCTCATCGCGGGCACCCTGCTCATCACCTTCCTGATCCTGCTGAAGTTCAACTTCAACATCTCCGACCTGCTCGGCACGGCGGCGAGCAACAGCGGACAGGGCTCGGCCTTCCTGGAGCCCGGCCTGAAGTACGGCGCCACCGGCACCTCGAAGCTGGACTTCATCTCGCTCGGCATCGCCCTGGTCCTGGGCACCGCCGGCCTGCCGCACATCCTGATCCGCTTCTACACCGTGCCCACGGCCAAGGCCGCCCGTAAGTCCGTGAACTGGGCCATCGGCATCATCGGCTCCTTCTACCTGATGACGATCGTGCTCGGCTTCGGCGCGGCGGCCCTGCTCAAGCCCGACGACATCATCGCGTCGAACAAGGCGGGCAACACGGCGGCCCCGCTGGCCGCCCTGGAGATCGGCGGCGGCTCCGGCTCGACCGGCGGAGCCATCCTGCTCGCGGTGATCTCCGCGGTCGCCTTCGCCACGATCCTGGCCGTCGTCGCCGGACTGACCCTGGCGTCCTCGTCGTCCTTCGCGCACGACATCTACGCCAACGTCATCCGCAGGGGCAAGGCCACCGAGAAGGAGGAGGTCCGCGCAGCGCGCTGGGCGACCGTCGCCATCGGCGTCGTCTCCATCGCACTCGGCGCGCTCGCCCGCGACATGAACGTCGCGGGTCTCGTCGCCCTCGCCTTCGCGGTCGCCGCCTCGGCCAACCTGCCGACGATCCTCTACAGCCTGTTCTGGAAGCGCTTCACCACCCAGGGCGCCCTGTGGTCGATCTACGGCGGTCTCGCCTCGTCCGTCCTGCTGGTGCTGTTCTCCCCGGTGGTCTCCTCCAAGCCGTCGTCGATGTTCCCCGACCTCGACTTCGCGTGGTTCCCGCTGGAGAACCCGGGCCTGATCTCCATCCCGCTGGGCTTCCTGCTCGGCTGGGCCGGCTCCCTCATCTCGAAGGAGGAGCCGGACAAGGGCAAGTACGCCGAGCTCGAGGTCAAGTCCCTCACCGGCACCGGAGCGCACTGAGAGCAAGAGTTCACGGAGCTGTTCCACCCCCGCTCAACCGTGTCGGCCCGGCCGCGTCGTAGAGTCCTACGACGCGGCCGCGCCGCACCTCGTGGCAAACGGGCCCCTGTCGATGTCACAGGTCTCGCGTAGTCTCGGAGCTGTCAGACCGCAACCGCGGACACCACCGGGGGAGGGGGCCCACAGTGCTCATCGACACCTATGGCCGGGTCGCCACCGACCTGCGTGTATCGCTGACGGACAAATGCAATCTGCGATGCACCTACTGCATGCCCGAAGAGGGCCTGCAGTGGCTCTCCAAGACCGACCTGCTGAGCGACGACGAGATCGTCAGGCTCATCCGTATCGCCGTCACCGACCTGGGCATCACAGAAGTCCGCTTCACCGGCGGCGAGCCGCTGCTGCGCCCCGGCCTCGTCTCCATCGTCGAACAGTGCGCCGCCCTGGAGCCCCGCCCCAGGATGTCGCTCACGACGAACGGCATCGGACTCAAGCGCACCGCCGCCGCCCTCAAGGCGGCCGGCCTGGACCGGGTCAACGTCTCCCTGGACACCCTGCGCCCGGACGTCTTCAAGACCCTCACCCGCCGCGACCGCCACCAGGACGTGCTCGACGGACTGGCAGCGGCCCGGGACGCCGGCCTCACCCCCGTCAAGGTCAACACCGTCCTGATGCCCGGACTCAACGACGACGAGGCACCGGATCTGCTGGCCTGGGCCGTGGCCCACGACTACGAGCTCCGCTTCATCGAGCAGATGCCCCTCGACGCCCAGCACGGCTGGAAACGGGACGGGATGATCACGGCGGGCGACATCCTCGCCTCGCTGCGCACCCGCTTCACACTCACCGACGAGGGCGAGGAGGAGCGCGGATCCGCACCCGCCGAGCGCTGGACCGTGGACGGCGGACCGCACCGCGTGGGCGTCATCGCCTCCGTCACCCGGCCGTTCTGCGGCGCCTGCGACCGCACCCGGCTCACCGCCGACGGCCAGATCCGCACCTGCCTCTTCGCCCGCGAGGAGACGGACCTGCGCGGCGCGCTGCGCTCGACGGCTCCCGACGAGGAGATCGCCAGGATCTGGAAGCTGGCGATGTGGGGCAAGAAGGCCGGTTCCGGACTGGACGACCCGTCGTTCCTCCAGCCCGACCGTCCGATGTCCGCGATCGGCGGCTGATCTCAGCGGTCGGCTGCCGAGGACTCCCACTCCGCCAGGGTCACGACATCCTTCAGGAAGCCGCGCACGTCGAGGAACGACGAAAGGTGCTCCCGGTGGTCGTCGCAGGCCAGCCAGGTCTTGCGGCGCTCGGGAGTGTGAAGCTTGGGATTGTTCCAGGCGAGCACCCACACGGCGGCGTCACGACAGCCCTTGGCTGAACAGATCGGCGAAGGGGCGGCGCTCTCGGCGTGGGTCTCGAAGAGGTTCACGGGCCCAACCCTAGATGAGCTGTTCCGGCCACCTGCCGACGCATCGTCCCCGCCGGAGAAAAGGCGACGCCGAGCAGCCACGGGGGGAGCTGCCCGGCGTCGGTCCGTCGCTCCGACGGGGGATGCGGAGCGCGTACGAAGTATGCCACGGGGACCATGGTGCGGTGCACCGGAACCTCATGATTGATCTGAGCTGTTCTTGAGCTTCGGGGACGCCTCCGGCTCAGCCGTGCGCCTGCGGAAACGGGGCCTCCCGGGCCGTTTCCGCCTCCTCGTCGGCTTCCTGTCCGTCCACCACGGGAGCGGCGTCGATGGCCGGCCGCATGGGCGCGGGCACGAAGGTCGACGGAAGTGAAGACGCTTTCTCCCGGCCCGCGTTGGCGATGACGACCGCCACATAGGGCAGTAGTCCACCCAGGACGAGCGCCACGACCGCCACATGCCTCTCGACGTTCCACAGCACCGCCGACAGCACCACCGCGAGGGTGCGCACGGACATCGAGATCACATAGCGCCGCTGCCTGCCCCGTACGTCGTCGGCGAGGCCCTGTCGCGCGCCCGTGATGCGGAAGACCTCTGCGTCGCTCCGCTTCCGTGTCATGCTCCACCACCAGATCACTGCGCCGGACACTCCCGGACCCGGTCCCTTCCACGGTACGCCGGGGATGCGCCGTGTTCGAGAGCGGGGGCCGGTCCGTCCGGGCGAACGGCTCCGGCCCGCCCACGTACGGACCGCTCCGGAATGCGGCGTACCCACGACGGCCGGAGACTGGCCGGACGTGCGCACACCGCGCCGCACCAGGAGGCGAAATGGGCTGGCTGTGGGCAATCATCGTAGGTCTGGTGCTCGGCCTGATCGCCAAGGCGATCCTGCCGGGCAAGCAGGACATCCCCCTCTGGCTGACGACCGTGTTCGGCATCCTCGGCAGCGTCCTCGGCAACGCCGTCGCGACGTGGATCGGTGTCAATGAGACCAAGGGCATCGACTGGACGCGTCACCTGCTGCAGCTGATCGGCGCCGTGGTGGTGGTCGGTGTGGGAGACATGCTGTGGGCCTCCGTCCGCGGCAGACGGAAAACCTGAGGACCGCCACGGGAGCTCTGCTCCCGTGGAGCACTGCGGCCGGACACGAAGTGCGTGTCCGGCCGCAGTGCCGCGTTCGTGCCGGGAGACCCGGCCCTACCGGTGTCAGCCGGCCGTGACCTCGATCGCCGCCAGGTTCTTCTTGCCCCGGCGCAGTACCAGCCAGCGCCCGTGCAGAAGCTCCTCGCGGGCCGGAGCACTCTCGCCGTCCGCGACCTTCACGTTGTTCACGTAGGCGCCGCCCTCCTTCACCGTCCGGCGGGCACCCGACTTGCTCGGCGCCAGTCCGACCTCGACCAGCAGGTCCACCAGCGGTCCGAGCTCGGTGACCCGTGCGTGGGGCACCTCGGAGAGCGCGGCGCTCAGCGTCGCCTCGTCCAGCTCGGCCAGGTCACCCTGCCCGAAGAGGGCCTTCGACGCGGCGATGACCGCGGCACACTGCTTGCCGCCGTGCACCAGCGTGGTCAGCTCCTCGGCCAGCGCACGCTGTGCCGAACGGGCCTGGGGACGCTCCTCGGTCAGCTTCTCCAGCTCTTCGAGCTCCTCGCGGCTCTTGAAGCTGAGGATGCGCATGTACCGGGAGATGTCCCGGTCGTCCGCGTTCAGCCAGAACTGGTAGAACGCGTACGGCGTCGTCATCTCGGCGTCGAGCCAGACGGCCCCGCTCTCGGACTTGCCGAACTTCGTCCCGTCGGCCTTCACCATCAGCGGCGTCGCCAGCGCGTGCACCGCGGCGCCCGGCTCCAGGCGGTGGATCAGGTCGAGACCCGCCGTGAGGTTGCCCCACTGGTCGCTGCCGCCCTGCTGCAGGGTGCAGCCGTAGCGCCGGTACAGCTCCAGAAAGTCCATGCTCTGGAGCAGCTGGTAGCTGAACTCGGTGTAGCTGATGCCCTCGTCGGACTCCAGCCGCCGGGCGATCGAGTCCTTCGTCAGCATCTTGTTGACCCGGAAGTGCTTCCCGATGTCCCGCAGGAACTCGATCGCGGACATGCCCGCGGTCCAGTCCAGGTTGTTCACCATGACCGCCGCGTTCTCACCCTCGAAGGAGAGGAACGGTTCGATCTGGGCCCGCAGCCGCGACACCCAGGCGGCGACCGTCTCCGGATCGTTCAGCGTGCGCTCGGCGGTCGGGCGCGGGTCACCGATCTGCCCCGTGGCCCCGCCCACCAGCGCGAGCGGCCGGAGCCCGGCCTGCTGGAGCCTGCGCATGGTGAGGACCTGCACCAGGTGCCCGACGTGGAGGCTGGCCGCCGTGGGGTCGTAGCCGCAATAGAAGGTGACCGGACCGTCCGCGAGAGCCTTGCGCAGGGCGTCCTCGTCAGTGGACTGGGCGAACAGCCCGCGCCACTTGAGCTCGTCGACGATGTCCGTCACGGTTCCGTGTCTCCTCTACTCGTGTCGATTGGCACCGGTCAGTCTATGGCGGTCATACGCCGAGGCTGACCGAGCTCATGTTGAAATCCGGAATCCGCAGCGCCGGCATGGCGGCCCGGGTGAACCAGTCGCCCCACTCCCGCGGCAGCGTCTTCTCCGTACGGCCCGCTTCCGTGGCCCGCGACAGCAGATCGACGGGCGACTCGTTGAACCGGAAGTTGTTCACCTCGCCGACGACCTCCCCGTCCTCGACGAGATACACCCCGTCGCGGGTCAGCCCGGTCAGCAGCAGCGTCGCCGGATCGACCTCCCGGATGTACCACATGCAGGTCAGCAGCAGGGCGCGGCCGGTCGTCGCGGCGACCATCTCCTCCAGCGACCGCTCACCACCGGCGTCGAGCACCAGGTTGTCGATGGCCGGGGCGACGGGCAGTCCCGTCAGGCCCGCCGAGTGCCGCGTCGTGGTCAGGCGCTCCAGCCTGCCGTCCTTCACCCAGTCCGTCGGCGCGAGCGGCAGACCGTTGTCGAAGACGGAACCGCCGTCCCCCGAGGTGTGGGCGATCACGAACGGCGCCGACTCCAGGCCCGGGGCGTGCGGGTCGCTGCGCAGCGTCAGCGGCAGCCCGGAGAGCGTCTCGCCGAGCCGCGTGCCTCCGCCCGGCTTGGAGAAGACCGTCCGGCCCTCCGCGGCGTCCCGGCCGGTCGAGGACCACAGCTGGTAGATCAGCAGATCCGCGACGGCGGTCGGCGGCAGCAGCGTCTCGTACCGTCCGGCGGGCAGTTCGATACGGCGCTCCGCCCAGCGGAGCCGCTGCGCGAGCTCGGTGTCCAGCGCCGCCGGGTCGACATCCTTGAAGTCCCGGGTGGAGCGGCCCGCCCAGGCCGACCGCGCGCGGTCGGGGGACTTGGCGTTCAGTTCCAGCGTGCCGTTCGGCTGGTCGTGACGCAGCCGCAGCCCCGTCGACGTACCGACGTACGTCGAGGTCATCTCGTGGTTGGCGAAGCCGTACAGCTCACGGCCCCCCGCCCTGGCGCGGGCGAAGGCGTCACCGAGCGAGGGGGCGAAGTCGGCGAACACGTCGGCGCCCGTCTCGGCCGGCGCGTCCGTGAAGTCGGGGGAGGCCGGTACCCCGGAGACCAGCGGCTGGGCGTCCTCCGCGGGACCGGCGCCGCGCGCGGCGGCCTCGGCGGCACGGACGAGCGGTTCCAGGTCGTCGGCGGTGACGGCCGAGCGGGACACCACGCCGGTCGCCGTGCCCTCGGCGCCGTCGACCGTGGCGATGACGGTGAGCGTCCGCCCCCGGGTCACCCCGTTCGTGGTGAGCGCGTTGCCGGCCCAGCGCAGATTGGCGGAGGAGTTCTCGTCGGCGATGACGACGCATCCGTCGGCGGTGGACAGCCCGAGGGCCCGCTCGACGATCTCGTACGGCTTGCTGACCCGGCTCATCGTCCGGCCTCCTGCGTGGTGTTGAGGATGTTCACGCCGCGGAAAAGAGCGGAGGGGCAGCCGTGCGACACGGCCGCCACCTGGCCCGGCTGGGCCTTGCCGCAGTTGAAGGCGCCGCCCAGGACGTACGTCTGCGGGCCGCCGACCTTCTCCATCGAGCCCCAGAAGTCGGTCGTCGTCGCCTGGTAGGCGACGTCGCGGAGCTGACCGGCCAGCTTGCCGTTCTCGATCCGGAAGAAGCGCTGCCCGGTGAACTGGAAGTTGTAGCGCTGCATGTCGATCGACCACGAGCGGTCGCCGACCACGTAGATACCGCGCTCCACCCCGCCGATCAGATCATCGGTGGACAGTCCGCCGGGATCGGGCGCCAGCGACACGTTCGCCATGCGCTGGACGGGGACATGGCCGGGCGAGTCCGCGAACGCGCACCCGTTGGACCGGCCCAGGCCCGTGAGCTTCGCGATCCGGCGGTCCAGCTGGTAGCCGACCAGCGTGCCGTCCTTCACCAGGTCCCACGACTGCGCCTCGACGCCCTCGTCGTCGTACCCGATGGTCGCGAGCCCGTGCTCGGCGGTCCGGTCGCCCGTCACGTTCATGACGGGGGAGCCGTACGTCAGCTTGCCCAGCTGGTCGAAGGTGGCGAACGAGGTTCCCGCGTACGCCGCCTCGTACCCCAGAGCGCGGTCGAGCTCGGTGGCGTGGCCGATCGACTCGTGGATGGTGAGCCAGAGATTGGACGGGTCGACGACCAGGTCGTACGACCCGGCCTCGACGCTCGGCGCACGCATCTTCTCGGCCAGCAGCCCGGGAATCCGCTCCAGCTCGGCGTCCCAGTCCCAGCCGGTGCCCGTCAGGTACTCCCAGCCGCGCCCGACCGGCGGAGCGATGGTCCGCATCGAGTCGAACTCGCCGGTGGTCCCGTCCACGGCGACCGCCGTGAACTGCGGATGCACGCGCACCCGCTGCTGCGTGGTGACGGTGCCCGCGGTGTCCGCGTAGAACTTGTTCTCGTGGACCGTCATCAGCGAGGCGTCCACGTGCGCGACACCCTCGGCCCCCAGGAGCCGGCTGCTCCACTCGGCGAGCAGCGCCGCCTTCTCCTCGTCCGGTACGGAGAACGGGTCGACGTCGTACGCCGAGACCCAGGTCCGCTCCCCGTGCGAGGGCTCGTCGGCCAGCTCCACCCGCTCGTCCGAGCCGGCCGAGGCGATCACCTTCGCCGACAGCTTTGCCATGGCCACGGCCTGCGAGGCCACCTTCGCCGCTGCGTCCATCGTCAGATCGACCCCGGACGCGAACCCCCACGCCCCGCCGTGCACGACCCGTACCGCGTATCCGAGGTCGGTGGTGTCCGACGACCCGGAGGGCCGGGCGTCACGGAGCCGCCGGGTCGCGCTCCGTACCCGCTCGAACCGGAAGTCCGCGTGTACCGCGCCGAGCGCGCGTGCCCGTGCGAGCGCCGCGTCGGCGAGGGCACGCAGCGGCAGCGCCAGGAATGACTGATCTACCTCGTGGGCCACGTGGGCCTCCCCTTCTCCACCTCTGCAATGTCTCCGCAGTGAATCATGAGGGGTACGGCCTCCCGGGGGCCTTCGCTTTTCCCTGTCCGGTTTCCTTGTCCGGATTCCGTGCACGGCGCCGTTCTGTAGGAACCCCACAGAGGCCGCCCGGCGGCGCTGTCAGAGGGCGATTGCCCGCAGACGGCACGGTACCGATAGGTTTTCGATGTACCAGACCGCCAAGGAAAGGGTGATCCGTTGAGCCGCTCGGTTCTCGTCACCGGAGGAAACCGGGGCATCGGCCTCGCCATCGCCCGCGCTTTCGCCGACAACGGCGACAAGGTCGCGATCACCTACCGCTCCGGCGAGCCGCCCGAGGAACTCACCGAGGCGGGCTGCCTGGCCGTCCGTTGCGACATCACGGACACCGAGCAGGTGGAGCAGGCCTACAAGGAGATCGAGGAGAAGCACGGTCCTGTCGAGGTACTGGTCGCCAACGCCGGTATCACCAAGGACCAGTTGCTGATGCGGATGTCCGAGGAGGACTTCACGTCCGTACTCGACACCAACCTCACCGGTACCTTCCGGGTCGTGAAGCGTGCCAACCGCGGCATGCTGCGCGCCAAGAAGGGCCGCGTCGTCCTGATCTCCTCCGTCGTCGGCCTCCTCGGCTCGGCGGGACAGGCGAACTACGCCGCTTCCAAGGCGGGCCTCGTCGGCTTCGCCCGGTCGCTGGCCCGTGAGCTCGGCTCGCGGAACATCACTTTCAACGTCGTCGCGCCCGGGTTTGTCGACACCGACATGACCCAGGTGCTCACCGAGGAGCAGCGCAAGGGCATCGTCGCCCAGGTGCCGCTCGGCCGCTACGCGCAGCCCGGGGAGATCGCCGCAGCGGTGCGCTTCCTCGCCTCCGACGACGCGTCGTACATCACTGGAGCCGTCATCCCCGTTGACGGCGGATTGGGCATGGGTCACTGATCACCATGAGCGGAATTCTCGACGGCAAGCGCATCCTCATCACGGGTGTGCTGATGGAGTCGTCCATCGCTTTCCACACCGCGAAGGTGGCCCAGGAGCAGGGCGCCGAGGTGATTCTCACCGCCTGGCCCCGGCCCACGCTGACCGAACGCATCGCCAAGAAGCTGCCCAAGCCGGCGAAGGTCATCGAGCTGGACGTGACCAACGAGGAGCACCTGGACCGCCTCGCCGGCCTGGTCCGCGACGAGCTCGGTTCGCTCGACGGCGTCGTGCACTCCATCGGCTTCGCGCCGCAGGACGCGCTCGGCGGCAACTTCCTCAACACCCCGTTCGAGTCGGTCGCCACGGCGATGCACGTCTCGGCGTTCTCGCTGAAGTCGCTGGCCATGGCCTGCAAGCCGCTGATGAGCGAAGGCGGCTCGATCGTCGGTCTCACCTTCGACGCGCAGTTCGCCTGGCCGCAGTACGACTGGATGGGCCCGGCCAAGGCGGCGCTGGAGGCCACCTCCCGCTACCTCGCCCGTGACCTGGGCAAGGACAACCTGCGCTGCAACCTGATCTCGGCAGGACCGCTCGGCTCCATGGCCGCCAAGTCCATCCCGGGCTTCGGTGAGCTCGCGGACGTCTGGAACCACCGCTCCCCGCTGGCGTGGGACATGTCCGACCCGGAGCCGGCCGGCCGCGGTGTCGTCGCGCTGCTCTCGGACTTCTTCCCGAAGACCACGGGCGAGATCATCCACGTCGACGGTGGCGTGCACATGATGGGCGCCTGACCCTTCACGTCTCACGTCTCACGTCTCACGGCCGCGTACCGGTATCCGGTGCGCGGCCGTCGTGCGTTCCGGGACGTGGCCTCCGCCCGGAACCCGCCGCCTCAAGTCGAAAAGCTGGTCGATCCACCGCAGAATGTGGTGGAACCGGACTTTTGGTCAGGCTGCGGGGAGGAGACTGCTGTGCGCCCCACGCGTCGCCGAACCTCGGCCCTGCTGGCTGTCTCGGCCGCCGTCGCCGGCCTCGTCACCCCCGTCGGTGTGTACGCCGCGAACCGGGCCGGCTCCGGGGCCGCCGCCCCCCTCGCCCCCACCCCCGAGCCCGCGGGCTCGGAATGCCGTACGTCGGTCGAGGGCTCCCGGGTCATCGCGTACTGCCACAACCCGTACCCCTCCATCGACCTGGTGCAGCTGCACACCGAGTGCACCCGCTGGTGGGACGTCGACGCGGACGGCGAGGCGGTCGCGGTGGAGCCCGGCCGGACGGTCCGGCTCGACGACCGCTGCTGGAAAGAGGTCGCGTCGGCCTGGGTCAGCCACCGCCCGGGCTAGGGGCTCTCCCGTAATCCCTGGTGGATCAGCGCGCGGCGTCGGATGCGGTGCATCGCAAGGCGGAGGGACGTCCGCGTACTGGATGTATCCGGGCGTTCCGACGACACGGCGAGGTGCCGTAGCTGTCGTCGTGCGCCCGCCAGGGGTTACGTACAGCCCTCAGGGCCGGTCCACCAGGCAGTTCAGCGCGTGGCTCGCGGCCTCCGCCGCCGCCGTCTCGGCGTCGCCCGCCCGGATCGCCTCGACCAGCCGTGCGTGGTCCATGTGCTTCTCGGGCCGCAGCTCGGGGCCGACGTCGTCGCGGAGGTAGTCGCGCAGCAGATCACCCAGATCCGCGTACAGCTCCGTCAGCAAGTCGTTGTGCGAGGCGGCGACCACGGCCAGATGCAGCGTCGCGTCGGCCGCCACGAAGGCCTCGGCGTCGCCCGTGCCCCAGGCCTCCTCACGCCGTGCCATCAGCGCGTCGAGCTGCCGCATGTCCCGGTCCGTGCGCCGGACGGCGGCCAGCCGGGCCGCCGACGACTCCAGCGTCGAGCGCAGCTCGGCGACATGGCGCGGATCGGCGGACGCGAAGCGCCGGTGCATGACCCCGGCCAGCTCACTGGTGGCGGCGACGTACGTGCCGGAGCCCTGCCGGATGTCCAGCAGGCCGTTGTGCGCGAGGGCGCGCACCGCCTCACGGACGGTGTTGCGGGCCACCCCGAGCTGTTCGACCAGCTCGGGTTCGGTGGGGATCCGCGACCCCACGGGCCACTCGCCCGACGTGATCTGGTTCCTCAGCTGGGCAATCACCTGGTCGGCGAGTGCCGAACGCCGCGGAGACGTCAGCGCCATGGTGCTCCTTGTTCGGGATTGGACAACCAATCATCCCATGATTCTATGATGGGCACATGCCCGACGACGAGACACGGACCCTGAGCCCGGAGACGACGCGCCTCGACCCGCTGCCCGAGGCGCCCGCCACGGGCCCCTCCCCGTGGCTCCTGCGACTGGTCATGGCGGGACTCGTTCTCGCCGCGCTCAACCTCCGCCCCGCCATCACCAGCCTCGGCGCCCTCCTCGAAGAGGTACGGGACGGGCTCGGCATGAGCGGCAGCGTCGCGGGTGTCCTCACCTCCGTACCGCCCCTGTGCTTCGCGCTCTTCGGCGTCATGGCGCCCCGCCTCGCCCGCCGCTTCGGCGCGGGCGCGGTCGTCTTCGCGGGCATGGTGGCCATCGCCGCGGGCCTGGCGATCCGCCCCTTCGCCGGCGGCACGGCTGGCTTCCTCGCGGCCAGCGCACTCGCCCTCATGGGCATCGCCGTCAGCAACATCCTGATGCCGGTGATCGTCAAGCGCTGGTTCCCCGGCCGCGTGGGCACCATGACCGGCCTCTACTCCATGGCCCTGGCCCTGGGCACCGCGCTCGCCGCGGCGCTCACCGTGCCCATGACGCAGGCGCTCGGCGGCAGCTGGAAGGCCGGATTGGCGGTCTGGGCCGGGCTCGCGGCCGTCGCGGTCCTGCCGTGGATCCTCCTCGTACGGGACCGGGGCAACGCGCCCGGACAGCCCACCGCCCACCAGCAGCGGAACGCCCCGGTCCTCCGGATCACCCGCAGCAGGACCGGCTGGGCCCTCGCCTCGTTCTTCGGCCTCCAGGCCACCGCCGCCTACATCACCATGGGGTGGATGCCGCAGATCTTCCGCGACGCCGGAGTCCCGGCGGGCACCGCCGGCCTCCTGCTCGCGGTGACGATGGCGATGGGGGTACCCCTCGCCTTCGTCATCCCCCGCGTCGCCTCCCGTATGCGCAACCAGGGCCCCATCGCCGTCTTCCTGGGCATCTGCGGTCTCATCGGCTACGCGGGGCTCTACCTGGCGCCCGCCGCCGGCGCCTGGGTCTGGGCGCTGCTCCTCGGCATCGCCAACTGCGCCTTCCCGCTCGCGCTCACGATGATCGGCATGCGTTCGCGCACCGGCGCGGGCGTCGTCAGGCTGTCGGCCTTCGCGCAGTCCACCGGCTATCTGATCTCCATCCCCGGACCGTTGCTCGTCGGCGTGCTCTACCAGCACAGCGGGGGCTGGGAGCTGCCGATCGCGCTCATGGCCGCGCTCATGCTGCCGCAGATGGCCGCGGGCGTGCTCGCCGGACGGGACCGGACCATCGAGGACGAATGCTGAGATGCGAGACTGGAGCCATGTCTCCTGTGCTCGACCCGAACCCCCAGAACGGCCAGAAGAAGCTCCTCCTCGTCTTCGGGGCGATGCTGCTCATCACCGTGATCATCGGTGTGATCGCCTCCATCGCCTCACCCTGAGGCTCCGATGGTGGGGCTGGCCCCACCATCCCCTAGGGGGACAGGGTCAGGGTGAAGTGGGTGGGTCACCGGATGTGACCGGCGCCGCCGGGTCCGTAGGTTCTGAGTACCGAACCGAACACCCACGGAGGCGACATGCCGGCCCGTACGCACACCCGGTCCACCACGCCCCCGTCGGACGGCATCGAGGTGCGGCTGCCCTGGTGGGCCGTCGCGCTGCCCGCGCTCGCGTTCGCCGCCCTCCTGCTACTGATCGTGGGACCGGGCGAGGCGCGCGCCGCCACCGGCGATCCGGCACTCGGCCGGCTGCTCGCGCACATCATGGCCCTGCTCTCCCGCTGACACCCGTCCGGTGGGCCGTTCGAGTGATTCACCCGGACCGGGGCAGCACGTCAACACCCTGCGCCCGGCGGCACATTTCGTGCGAAGCTGAGGTGTATGAGCGCCGATACACCTCGCAGGATCGTCCTTCTCAGGCACGCCAAAGCGGAATGGTCGCAGGAATCCGACCATGAGCGGCCGCTGGCGGAACGCGGCCGCAAAGACGCGCCCGTCGCGGGCCGCAAGCTCGCCGATTCCGGCATCGACTTCGATCAGGCCCTGTGTTCGACCTCCGTCAGGACGCGTGAGACCTGGAAGCTCGCGGTCCACGAGTTCCCGCACCGTCCCAGGACCGTGTACGAGGAGAGGCTGTACGACGCCTCGCTCGGCGAACTGATCGCCGTCTTCAACGAGACTCCCGACGAGGTACACAACCTCCTGGTCATCGGCCACAACCCCGGGATGCACGCGGCCGTGGACGCGCTTTCGGGCTCTGCCGCCGGGGACGAACTGGCGAGGGTGGCCCGGGACGGGTTCCCGACCGCCGCCTACGGTGTCATCGAGTTCACCGGCACCTGGAAGTCGCTGGAGCACGGGGTCGGCAAGCTGGTCGACTACTGGACTCCGAACGACTGACCGCGGGAGAACGAGGGAAGGGCCCCGGTGCGGCATCCGCACCGGGGCCCTTCCTTGCGTACACCCGCTCAGTCGATCAGGCCGTCGGCGGCCTCGACCTCTTCACGTGTGATGCCGAGCAGATACAGCACCGTGTCCAGGAAGGGCACGTTCACCGCCGTGTGCGCGGCCTCGCGCACGACCGGCTTGGCGTTGAAGGCCACACCGAGCCCGGCCGTGTTCAGCATGTCCAGGTCGTTGGCACCGTCACCGATGGCCACGGTCTGGGCGAGCGGTACGCCCGCCTGCTCCGCGAAGCTCCGCAGCAGCCGCGCCTTGCCTGCCCGGTCCACCACGTCGCCGATGACCCGGCCCGTCAGCTTCCCGTCGAGGACCTCAAGCGTGTTGGCGGACGCGAAATCCAGGCCGAGACGTTCCTTCAGGTCGTCCGTGACCTGGGTGAACCCACCGGAGACGACCCCCACTTGGTAGCCGAGGCGCTTCAGCGTACGGATCAGGGTGCGGGCACCGGGCGTCAGCCGGACCTCGGCCCGCACCTTGTCCACCACCGACACGTCGAGCCCCGCGAGCAGCGCGACCCGGGCGTGCAGCGACTGCTCGAAATCGAGCTCGCCCCGCATGGCCTGTTCGGTCACGGCGGCGACCTCGGCCTCGCAGCCCGCGTGGGCCGCGAAGAGCTCGATCACCTCGTCCTGGATGAGCGTGGAGTCCACGTCCATGACGACCAGCCGCTGCGCCCGGCGGCTCAGCCCCGCGGAAACGACGGCGACATCGACACCGATCTGCGAGGCTTCCACCGCCAGCGCGGTCCGCAGCTCCTCGGTGCCCGTGCCGGAGACGGCGAATTCGACGGCGGTGACCGGGTACTTCGCCAGCCGGAAGATCCGGTCGATGTTGCCGCCGGTCGAGGTGATCGTGGCCGCTATGGCGGCGGTCGACTCCGCGGTGAGCGGGTGTCCCAGCACGGTCACATGGGAGCGGCCGAAGCCGCGGGGACGGTTGTCGCCGGTGCCGGAGATGATCTCGGCCTGCAGCTTCAGCGAGTCGGCCCAGCTGTGCACGGTCGCCCGCAGGTCGCCCTCGGTGGTGCCGCCCGCGGTCGGGGCGGTGACCAGGGCGCACAGGACGATGCGGCCCCGGGTGACGACCTGCTCGATGTCCACGACATCGACGGAGTACGCGGCGAGTGTGTCGAAGAGTCCGGCGGTGATGCCGGGACGGTCCTTCCCGAAGATCTTCACGAGAAGGGTGGGATCGTCGATGCCCTGACGGGACTCAGGGAACTCAGGAGACGGACGAGACTGAGGTGGCTGAGATGCGCTCATGGTGCTCCCACCGTATCGGTCCCGCCCGCAGCACCGGCCCCCTGTCCCGCCACCCGGACAGCTCTCCCCGCAGTCCCCACCCGTCTCCCGCACGACAAGGGCCGCCACGCCAGGGCCGTCCGGGCAACCTCCCGCACCCGCCGGCCATGGGAGGGCGAGAACACCGCCCTCACCTCCGCCCCGGTGACTCCTCCGGCGGCGCCCCGGGCCCCGGGCCCGGTGGCGGCGGCACGGGACGCCCGGTCCGCCCCATCACCGTCGGCGCGCCATGCATCCCCTCCGGTATCCGCAGATACGGATTCGTATCCGGGTTCGACGCCCGGTAGGGGAGCGAAGGCCGGTACGGCCCGGCGAGATCAGCCCCCGGATACCCGCCGCCCGCCACCGGTACCGCTCCCACCGCCCACGCGAGCGCCGCCCCCACCGCTCCCGCTCCGGCTCCCCACGCCGCACCCAGCCCCGCCGCCGCGCCCGCCCGCCCGTGAAGCTCGATCCCCGCCCCGAAGGCGTCGAAGCCCAGCACCGACAGCGACGCGTCCACGGACACCTCGGTCAGCCACACCAGCAGCGGCAGCGCGACCGCGCTCACGCCCCCGAGCCGTACCGCACACCGCCCCGCGAACCCGGCGGCCGACATCCCCGGCGCACGTGGCGTGCGGGCCGCCGCCAGCACCCCCGCGTACAGCAGCGTCATCCCCGAGGCCAGCGCCAGAAGCCAGATCCTGCCGTCCAGTTCGGCCAGCCTCCCGACCGTCACCGGCTGCTCCGCGGAGCCTCGTAACAACTCGTCCAACGGGTCCGGGAGCACCCCGGACAGCTCTCCCGTGGCCTCGCCGTCCCACGGCACGAACAGCCCGAGCGGCACCCCGAGCCACGCACCGTTCGGCGCCCCGAGCAGCGCGGCTCCCGCGATCCGCTTCGGGTGGGCGTCACCGACCGCCGCGTACGCCGCAGCCGCGCACCCGGCCAGTACCGCGACGAGCAGCACGGCGACCAGCGCCGAGACGGCGGGCCGCACCATCCCGTGGAACCGTGCGGCGGCGCCCGGCAGCGGTGTACGGGAGGCGAGCAGACCGATCGCGAGCACCCCGAGCACCCAGCACGCCCCGCCCGCCAGTGAGGCCCCGGTGTCGACGGCGAACCCCACCCGCGCCTCGGCCCGCCCGAGATCGGCGAGCCGGTCGGGCAGCAGCCCGCCCAGATCACCCAGCCCGTCCGGCACACCGCCGGCGGCGCCCTCACCCGCCCCCGGCAGCCGGCCCCCGTCGATCGTCACGACATCGTGACCTGCCCAGGCGAGTCCCCCCACCATCGCCAGGAACAGGGCCACCATCACCCCCACACGAGCCCCGAGTTCGCCCCAGGAAGGGCCCGCGCCCGCACCCCGCAGCGAGCGCAGGAAGAAGTAGGAGAGGGCGAGCGCGCCCACTAGGCCGACCCCCAGCGGAGTCATGTCGACCGCGGTACGGGCCTCTGCCCCGTCGAGCCCGAAGGCCGACACGTCACCGGAGGGAGTGACCGTGCCGCCGGCCCCCAGAACCACCACCGCCGCGGCCATCGGGGCCAGTTCACCGACGGAACCGGCGCCGAGAAGGTGCAGGCCCAGGGCCGCCGTCCCCGCCATCGCGGCCAGCGCCCAGCTCACCGAGGCGACCGAAGCGAGCACGATGTCCGGCCAGGGGATGCCCCGGCCCGCGGCGCCCCGGGGCCCGCCCGGCCCCGTTCCCGCCCCCGTTCCCGCCCCCGAGCCCGCCCGCGTGTCCGCAGCCATACAGGACCCCCCCAATCTGCGCCGAGATGCCCTGAGTTGACCTATTCGCTCATGATCCGTGCGTACTCGTGCGTGGTTACCACTGTCCGAGCCCGTTTCGTCCGAGTCAACGGTGCGGAGGCACAGGTCTCTCCGGGCTCTTCACTCCGCCCGGCTTTCCGATCGGCGACTGCTCCTGGAATAGTTCCCCACGATGTTCAGCATCCCTAGACTCCCTGTGACGGGAGTCTCTCGGGGGACGATTAGTGGGGCGCGGAGTGCCGGAACTCGTACTGGAATTGAATGGCAGGACCTGGACGCTCGATCCGTCCAGGTCGTACACCCTCGGACGTGATCCGCAGGGCGATCTCACGGTCGACGACGCCAGGGTGTCGTGGCGGCACGCCACGATCAGCTGGGGGGGCCGTAGTTGGTTCATCGAGGACCACGGCAGCACCAACGGCACCTACGTGCAGGGCCGGCGGATCCACCAGATGGAGATCGGGCCCGGCTCGGCGGTACACCTGGGCAACGCGACCGACGGACCGCGGCTCAGCCTCAGCGGGGCCGCCGCCGACCTCTACAGCGGCCAGGCCGCGGGAGGCGCCCAGGCCCCGGCCCCCGGCCACCCGCAGCAGGGCGGCCCGGCCGGGCCCGACCCGGCCCAGCCCCAGCAGCAGGCCTGGCAGCAGCAGCCCCAGCAGCCGGCCCAGGCCCAGCAGGGGTACGCCCCGCCGCAGGTCCCGCACCAGCAGGGCGTCCAGAAGGCGCCCGGCACGGGCGGTCCCGGTGGTTTCCCGGGTGCCCAGCCGGTGTACGGAGACCGCAGCCCCACGACGTTCCACCAGCTGGACCTCGGCCGGGTGATGCGCATCGGCCGTGCGCTGGAGAACGAGCTGGTCGTCTCCGACCTCCAGGTCTCCCGCCACCACGCCGAGTTCCACGCGACGCCCGACGGCCGCTTCGAGATCCGTGACCTCGGCTCGCACAACGGCACGTACGTCAACGGTCAGCCGCTCAGCAAGTCCGGGTCCGCCCTCATCGGCCCGAACGACATCGTCGGCGTCGGTCACTCGACCTTCCGGCTGGTCGGCGACCGCCTCGAGGAGTTCGTCGACACCGGTGAGGTCTCCTTCGCCGCCCGTCACCTCACGGTCACGGTCGACGGCGGCAAGAAGATCCTCCAGGACGTGTCGTTCGGCGTCCCGGAGAAGTCGCTGATCGGCGTCATCGGCCCCTCCGGTTCCGGAAAGTCCACCCTGCTCAAGGCGCTCACCGGCTACCGGCCCGCCAACCAGGGCGACGTCCTCTACGACAACAGGAACCTGTACAAGCAGTTCGCCGAGCTGCGCCAGCGCATCGGTCTGGTCCCGCAGGACGACATCCTGCACAAGGAACTCACCGTCACCCGCGCCCTGAAGTACGCGGCCAAGCTCCGCTTCCCCGCGGACACCACCGAGGCCGAGCGCCAGGCCCGCATTCTTGAGGTCCTCGCCGAGCTCAAGCTCGACATCCACAAGGACAAGAAGGTCACCTCGCTCTCCGGTGGCCAGCGCAAGCGCGTCTCCGTGGCCCTGGAGCTGCTCACCAAGCCCTCGCTGATCTTCCTGGACGAGCCGACATCCGGTCTCGACCCGGGCATGGACCGCGATGTCATGCAGCTGCTGCGCGGCCTCGCCGACGACGGCCGTACGGTCCTGGTGGTCACGCACTCCGTGGCCGAGCTGGCCATCTGCGACAAGCTCCTGGTGATGGCGCCCGGCGGTTCGGTCGCCTACTTCGGCCCGCCGGAGGAAGCGCTCAACTTCTTCGGCTACACCAGCTGGGCCGACGTCTTCTCCGCGTTCGAGAACTACCGCGACTACGACTGGGCGGGACGCTGGCGCGGCTCGCAGCACTACCAGATGTACGCCGCGGACATCGACGCGGTCGCCGCACAGTCCGTACACATGCCTCCCCCGCAGCAGATGCGCCCGCCGAAGCCGCAGGGCTGGGGCACGCAGCTGTGGACGCTGATCCGCCGGTACACCTCGGTGATCGCGTCCGACAAGGGCTTCATGGGTCTGATGGTGATCCTGCCCGCGGTGCTCGGCATCGTCAGCGTGGTCATCCCGGCCGACTTCGGCCTGGCACCGCCCACGCCGCCGTCCCGGTTCAACGGCGACGCGGGCACGATCATGCTGATCCTCGCGGTCGGCATGTGCTTCTCGGGCGCGGCCAACTCCGTACGAGAGCTGATCAAGGAACGGGTCATCTACGAGCGCGAGCGGGCCACCGGCCTCTCCCGCTCCGCGTACCTGATGTCCAAGGTGATCGTCCTCGGAGTGATCACGGCCATCCAGGGCGTGATCATCTGCGGCATCGGTTTCGCCACCCGCGAGCTGCCCGCCGAGGGCCTGATCATGCCGCCGGCCGTCGAGCTCTGCGTCACGATCATCGCGCTCGGCTTCACCTCGATGATGTTCGGCCTGGTCATCTCCTCGCTGGTGAAGACCTCCGAGAAGACGATGCCGCTGCTCGTCATGTTCGCGATCGTCCAGGTCGTCTTCACCGGCATCCTCTTCCAGGTCTACGGTTCGCCCGGCCTGGAGCAGTTCGCCTGGCTCATGCCCTCGCGCTGGGCCATCGCCGCGGCCGGTTCGACGCTCGACCTGGCCCACCTCATGCCGCCGTGGGACCAGAAGGACCCCACCAACCTGGACCCGCTCTGGGAGAGCACGGCCGGCCAGTGGGGCTTCAACATCTCGGTGCTGCTGTTCATCGGCATCCTCTGCGGCGTCGCGGTCGCGCGACTGCTGCGCCGCCACGAGCCGGAGGTCATGCGTAAGTAACGGGTGGGCCGCGCGCAGCCGGCCCACCCACCGCGCACGCACGGACGCCGGAGGGCGGCACCCCGCACGGGGTGCCGCCCTCCGGCGCATGTCCGGTCCGGCCGAGGCCGGTCAGGTTCGGATGCCGATCAGTACGCGCTGTTGACGTTGTCGATCGAGCCGTACTTGTCCGCGGCGTAGTTGGCCGCGGCGGTGATGTTGGCGACCGGGTCGTACTGGTCCTTGGGCGTGCCGGCGACGTGGTAGAAGTCGAACGTCGGCTTGATGACCTGCAGCAGGCCCTTGGACGGGACACCGTTGATCGCGTTGATGTCCCAGTTGTTGATGGCACGCGGGTTGCCGCTGGACTCACGCATGATGTTCTTGTGCAGCCCGTTGTACGTGCCGGGGATGCCCTTGTCCTTCATGATCGCGAGGGCCTCGCGGATCCAGCCGTCCAGGTTGTCGGCGTAGACGGGCTTGCGGTCGACGCTGCGGCTGGCGGCCTCGGCGGAACGCTTCTTGGCGTCGGCCTTGGCCTTCGCGGCGGCAGCGGCCTTCGCCTTGGCGTCCGCGGCGGCCTCGGCCTTCGCCTTGGCCTGCGCGGCGGTCTTCGCCTTCGCGGCGGCGGCCTTGGCCCGGGCGGCGTCGGCGGCCTTCACCAGGCTCTCGGCGGTGGAGTGCTGCTCGATGATGCTGGCCTGCACGGTCTTGGCCTGCGGGGCGCCTGCCGCGGAGGCGAAGACGACCGGGGCGGCGGACAGGGCCTGGGTCTTGGTCTCCGCTCCCGCTTCGGCGGGAACGAGGGAGAAGGCGAGGGCAGCCGCGCCAAGGGCGGAGACTCCGGCGACGGAGAGCTTCTGGGTCTTGTTCAGACGACGGCTACGGCTGGGGGTGCTGGACGCGAACATACAGGCATACCTCTTCGAATAGCAGGTGTCCTCACGGAGGACGAGACGGAAGCGCCGCGCTGCGCATCTCCGTCGGGGACAGCCGCAATTCTTAGCTCCAGCAAAATGCCCTGGCAAAGGTGTGACGTACGAAGCCGGGTAGTGGATCAGGTGCCCGGTCTGCCCGTCTTGCCCGCACTCATTCCAGCATTGATGCCCCTTTTGTATCCACTAGTGGACTTCGTAAGTGACCTGGGTCCTATGCCTGGGCTCACATGGGGCATGGGGCGAGCTCACGATGTGTTGCTTCAGCAATGCGGAATGTGAGGCTCTGTTTCTGGCCTTCCCGGCTCCTCGGGCAGCAGGAGATGGACGTCGCCGAACTCGTGCCAGAGATACGACCGCCGCAGGGCCTCCGCGTATCCGTGCCGCAGCGCCTCCCGGCCCGCGACCGCCTCCAGCATCAGCAGATGCGAGGCCTCCGGCTCGTGCAGCCCGGTCAGCAGGCCGTCCACCGCACGGACGCCCCGCCGCGGCGTCACCACGAGTCCGGTCCAGCCCTCGGCCGCCCGGACGGCCCCGTCCGCCCCCACCGAGGACTCCAGGGCCCGCACCGCCGTCGTGCCGACCGCGATGACCCGCCCCCCGCCCGCCCGTGCCGCGTTCACCAGCCACGCCGTCGAGCCCGGCACCGAGAACCACTCCGGGTACGGCGGCTCGTGCACCTCCGCCGAAGCCACACCCGTGTGCAGCGACAGGGGAGCGAACTGCACCCCGCGCCGCACCAGCGAGGCCACCACGGGCTCAGTGAACGGCCGGGCCGCGCTCGGCATCTCCGCCGAACCCCGGCCGTCCCGCGAGGGCACCGCGAACACCGTCTGGTACGCGGACAGCGGCTGATCCCGCTCCGTGTACCCGTACCGGATGGGACGCCCGTACCGCCGCAGCAGCTCCGGTACGTCGAACGGCGCCGCCGCCCACCACAGCCGCGCCGCCCCCGACGGCCCCAGCGGCTCCTCCAGTACGAGCCCGTGCCCGCCCGGCAGCCGCACCCGCGTCCCCCGCGGCCCGCCGTGCCGGGGGAGCGTCGCCCCCGCACCGTCCGGCCGCCGCAGCTCCACGGACCACCGCCCGTCCTCACCCAGGGTCGAGAAATGCACCACGACCCGCTCACCGCGCACCCGCCCGTTCACCGCGGCCGGCAGCGTCATCGACGTGTTGACCACCAGCACGTCCCCGGCCCTCAGCTGCCCGGGCAGCTCCCGGAACGCGTGGTGCGAGACCCGCGGCCCCCGGGAGACCAGCAGCCGTACGTCGTCACGCCCCGTACCCCGCTGCTCGGCCGGAACCCGTGCCGACAGCTCCTCGGGCACCCGCAGGGACTCCAGCGCGGTCATCGCCCGGCACCGGAGGGGTCCAGCAGCGACACCGCCGCATAACGGCCGCTCGCCGGCCGCTCCGCCAGCAGCCGGAGGAACGCGGGAGCCACACTCTCCGGAAGCGGCCTCGGGCCGTCGTCCCCGGGCACCGCCGCCGCGTACAGCTCCGTCCCCATGTCCCCGGGGTCCACGGCCCACACCCGCAGCCCCGGTTCCTCCTCGCCCAGCACCGCCGCCAGCTGGTCGAGGGCCGCCTTCGAGGCCCCGTAACCGCCCCACGTCTCGTACGGCTCGGCCGCCGCGTCCGAACTCACCACCACCACGGCCCCCGCCGCCGACGCCCGCAGCAGCGGCAAGGACTCCTGCACCAGACCCAGTGCCGCCACCACATTCGTCTCCAGGGCCAGCCGCAGCCCGTCCAGCGGGAGCTCCTCCAGACGTACGAGCGGCTCGGCCCCCAGCGCACTCGCGTTGCTCACCAGCAGATCCAGCCCGCCCAGCTCCCCGGCGGCGGCCACCAGCACCCCGCGGTGCGCCGCGTCCCTGACATCCCCCGGCACGGCCACCACCCGGGTCCCGTACCGGCTGCCGAGCTCCTGCGCCGTCCCCTCCAGCGCCCCGGCCGTCCTGGCGTCCAGCACCAGATCCCATCCCCGCCGCGCGAGCGCCGCTCCCAGCGCACGCCCCAGTCCCTTCGACGCACCCGTGATCAACGCGACCGGCATGACAACCGTCCCCTCGAAACCTCGGCCTCCACCGGGCAGCCCCCGGTGAAACCAACGTAGGAACAGCCCCCCGCGCCGCGCCTCGTCCGCGAGCCGCACCCGTGCCCCGCACTTCGTCCTACGCCCGTCCGGTCCTAGGACCGGCCACCGCCACCCGCCGGAAGTCCTAGTCCCCCCGCCCCGCGGACCGGCCGTCCACAGCCCGATACGGCTGTCGCACCCCCGCCGGTACGGTGAGCCCATGAGCCATCGCCCACCGTCGGGCCTCGCCGCGGTGAGTGCCGCGCTGCTCGCCATGAGCCGGCATCTCGAAATGCGTGACGTCCTCAAGACGATCGTCGCCTCGGCCCGCGAACTGCTCGACGCCGAATACGCCGCCCTCGGCGTCCCCGACGACCACGGCGGCTTCGCCCAGTTCGTCGTGGACGGCGTCAGTGACGAGCAGTGGAAGGCCATCGGCCCCCTGCCCAGACAGCACGGCATCCTCGCCGCGATGCTCCACCAGGCGAAGCCCGAGCGGCTCGCGGACGTCCGCGAGGACCCCCGCTTCGGGGGCTGGCCCGACGCCCACCCCGACATGTCCGACTTCCTCGGCCTGCCCATCCAGGACGGCGACGAGATCATCGGCGCGCTCTTCCTCGCCAACAAGCGCTGCCCCAAACCGGCGGGCAGCTGCGGCTTCACCGCCGAGGACGAGGAGCTCCTCTCGATCCTCGCCCAGCACGCGGCGATCGCCCTCACCAACGCGCGGCTCTACGAGAGGAGCCGCGAGCTCACCATCGTGGAGGAGCGCTCCCGGCTGGCCCACGAGCTGCACGACGCGGTCAGCCAGAAGCTCTTCTCTCTCCGGCTGACCGCCCAGGCCGCCGCCGCCCTCGTCGACCGGGACCCCGCCCGCGCCAAGGACGAGCTCCAGCAGGTCGCCGCCCTCGCCGCGGAAGCGGTGGACGAACTGCGCGCGGCCGTCGTGGAGCTGCGTCCCGCCGCCCTGGACGAGGACGGCCTGGTCGCCACGCTCCGGACCCAGAGCCAGGTCCTGGACCGCGCGCACACCGCCCAGGTCACCTTCGAGAGCGCGGGGGTACGGGCCCTGCCCGCCACCCAGGAGGAGGCGCTGCTCCGGGTGTCCCAGGAGGCCCTGCACAACGCACTGCGCCACTCCGGCGCGGCACACGTCGCCGTCTCCCTGGTACGCCACGGCGCCGGCGCCGTCCTGCGGATCACCGACGACGGCAGCGGCTTCGACACCGCGGCCGTCCGGAAGGCCGGCCGTCACCTCGGCCTGGTGTCCATGCGCCACCGCGCCGGCAGCGTCGGCGGAAGACTCACCGTCGAATCGGCGCCCGGAAAGGGCACCACGATCGAGATGGAGGTGCCCAGTGGCTGACAAGACCATCAAGGTGCTGCTGGTGGACGACCACCAGGTGGTGCGCCGAGGGCTGCGTACGTTCCTGGAGGTCCAGGACGACATAGAGGTCGTCGGAGAGGCCGCGGACGGCGCCGAGGGCGTCGCCCGGACCGAGGAGCTGCGTCCCGACGTCGTCCTGATGGACATCAAGATGCCGGGCACGGACGGCATCGACGCCCTGCGCAAGCTCCGGGAGCTGGGCAACCCGGCCAAGGTCCTGATCGTCACCAGCTTCACCGAACAGCGGACCGTCGTCCCGGCACTGCGCGCCGGAGCCTCGGGTTACGTGTACAAGGACGTGGACCCGGACGCGCTGGCCGGCGCCATCCGCTCCGTCCACGCGGGGCATGTGCTGCTCCAGCCCGAGGTCGCCGGGGCACTCCTCGCCCAGGACGACGCGGGCAGCGGTACGGGCCGGGGGAGCACCCTCACCGAGCGGGAACGCGAGGTGCTCGGACTGATCGCCGACGGCCGCTCCAACCGGGAGATCGCCCGGGCGCTGGTCCTCTCGGAGAAGACGGTCAAGACCCACGTCTCGAACATCCTGATGAAGCTGGACCTCTCGGACCGAACCCAGGCGGCACTATGGGCGGTGCGTAACGGGGCGGCAGACTGATAGCCGAAGATTCATACTGTCGGGTGTATGTCACCCACACGGCGCATCCTGTGGGGCTCCCGGGCGTTCTCCATGGCGTGCTGCGGCGGTAGGCCGCAGCGTTTCCAGGAGGAGCCAGAAGTGAAGAACCTCAAGAAGGCCGCTGCCGTCACCATGATCGCCGGCGGGATCATCGCCGCCGGTGCGGGCGCCGCCTCCGCCACCGTTCACGGCGCGGGCGCCCACGGCACGGCCGTCAACTCCCCGGGTGTCGGCTCGGGCAACCTCGTCCAGGTCCCGGTGCACGTCCCCGTCAACGTCGTGGGCAACACGGTCAACGTGATCGGCCTGCTCAACCCGGCGTTCGGCAACTTCGGCGTGAACCACTGACCGACTCGTCGGCCAGACCGCCGGGCGGGCCCATTCCCCCAGCCCGCCCGGCGTTCGAGGACGGATCTCGCGCACAGGAGCGGTGCCCCGGATCAAGCCCGTCCGGCGTCCGAGGACAAGAGCACCCCGGGCACCCACCCCGCCGCGCACCGCACCCGCTACCGCCGCCCCCTCTCGCCCTCCTCCACATACGCGTTGTACGCCGCCACCTGAGCCCGCCGAGCCACCCGCTCCACCGGCCGCAGCGCCTCCCCCCGCGCCGAGATCTCCGCAGCGGTCACCGCACCGCCCGGCCCGTTCTCGTACGCCACCGAGACCAGCAGCCCGACCCGCTGCGCCAGCTCCAGCACCCGCACCGCCCGCGGCGGATATCCCGGGGCCAACACCTCGCGCCCCCGCTCCGCCCGTGCCCGGTACGCGTCCACCGCGGCCTCGGCCACCGGCCCGGAGCCCGCCACGTCCAGCCGCGCCAGCACCGCCGTCGCATCCCGCAACGCCTCCGCCAGCTCCCGCTCCGCCTCGCCGAGCGACGGCACGTCCGCGGGCGGCGCGTCCCGCACCGGCAGGCAGCGCCACACCACCTCGACGTGCAGATCCCCCGCGGGCCCCACCTCACGTACCTCGGGCACGAGCCCGTACGGCACCCCGGAAGCCACCACGGCCTCCTCCGCCTCCAGCGCCCGCGCGTTGAACTCCGGAGGCCCGCTGAGCCCCAGCGGATGCCCCGACACCGGCAGCGCGACCCGGAAACCGGTCGCCCCCAGCGCCCGCAGCCGCCCGAGCGCCAGCGTCAGCCCGACCGGACCGGCCTCACCGGGCACCCCTTCCACGCGGTGCACCGCGTCCTCCCCGACGATCGCGAGCGCCGCGTCGTCCGGTGATACGAGTCCTGCCACAAGCGCGTTTCCCCAGGCCGCGAAGAGCCCTGAGCGTGGTTCCGAAAGCATGGCGACAGCCTAGGGAATGCGCGCCGGGCCCGTCATCACACCGGCCCAGCGGCTGAAGCGCTCCCGGGGTGGCGTAGGTTTTCCCTGGGAGCTGTGCCTTCAGGCACGCGACGATCTCGAGACTGCATGGGGAGACAACGCGCTCATGAGCGATGTACTGGAGCTGGTGGACGTATCCGTGGTCCGCGACGGACGCGCTCTGGTGGACGACGTCTCCTGGTCGGTCAAGGAGGGTGAGCGCTGGGTCATCCTCGGACCGAACGGCGCCGGAAAGACCACCCTCCTCAACATCGCGTCCAGCTACCTCTTCCCCAGCACCGGCACCGCCACGGTCCTCGGCGAGCAGCTCGGCGGCGTGGGCACCGACGTGTTCGACCTCCGCCCCCGCATCGGTATCGCGGGCGTCGCCATGGCCGACAAGCTGCCCAAGCGCCAGACCGTGCTGCAGACGGTGCTCACCGCCGCGTACGGCATGACGGCCACCTGGCACGAGAACTACGACGCCGTCGACGAGGACCGCGCCCGCGCATTCCTCGACCGGCTCGGCATGACCGAGTTCCTGGAGCGCAAGTTCGGCACCCTCTCCGAGGGCGAGCGCAAGCGCACGCTGATCGCCCGCGCGATGATGACCGACCCCGAGCTGCTCCTCCTCGACGAGCCCGCCGCCGGTCTCGACCTCGGCGGCCGCGAGGACCTGGTCCGCCGTCTCGGCCGGCTCGCCCGCGACCCGTTCGCACCCTCCATGATCATGGTCACCCACCACGTCGAGGAGATCGCGCCCGGGTTCACGCACGTCCTGATGATCCGTCAGGGCAAGGTCCTCGCCGCGGGCCCCATGGAGACCGAACTCAGCTCCCGCAACCTCTCCCTCTGCTTCGGTCTGCCCCTCGTCGTCGAGCACACCGGCGACCGCTACACGGCCCACGGACTGCCGCTCTCCTGACACTTGGCGGAACAGCCCCCCGCCCGCGCCCTGTTGGCGGGGGCCCTCGCGGTCCTACGATGACGATGTGGAAATCGACGCGTGGGTGTGGTGGCTGATCGCAGCGGTGGGACTGGGCATCCCCCTCGTCCTCACCGCGATGCCCGAATTCGCAATGTTCGCCGCGGGAGCCGTCGCGGCGGCGATCGTCGCCGCCCTCGGCGGCGGCATCGTGGCCCAGGTGCTGGTCTTCGTCGCGGTGTCCGTGGCCCTGATCGCCGTGGTGCGCCCGATCGCCGCCCGGCACCGAGGCGCCCGCCCACCTCACGCGACGGGCATCGACGCCCTGAAAGGCCGTCAGGCGGTCGTGCTGGAACGGGTCGACGGCAGCGGCGGCCGTATCAAGCTCGCCGGTGAGATCTGGTCCGCCCGCGCACTCGACAGCGACCAGGCCTTCGAACCCGGTCAACAGGTCGACGTCGTCGACATCGACGGGGCCACCGCCGTCGTCATGTGACCGAACTGCGCGCACGGCAGCCGGAGTTCTGACAAACTCGATGTCGATCATCATGAGAATTCGACAGTCATGAGATCTCGACCAAGATCACCGCGATCCGTCGGCAACCGAAGGGCACGAGGCACACGATGCAACCGATCATCATCGTCCTGATCATCCTGGTGGTGCTCGTCTTCATCGCGCTGATCAAGACGATCCAGGTCATCCCGCAGGCCAGTGCCGCCATCGTCGAGCGCTTCGGCCGCTACACCCGCACCCTCAACGCCGGGCTGAACATCGTCGTCCCGTTCATCGACTCCATCCGCAACCGGATCGACCTCCGCGAACAGGTAGTACCCTTCCCGCCCCAGCCGGTGATCACCCAGGACAACCTGGTGGTCAACATCGACACGGTCATCTACTACCAGGTGACCGATGCCCGCGCCGCGACCTACGAGGTCGCGAGCTACATCCAGGCGATCGAACAGCTCACCGTCACCACCCTCCGCAACATCATCGGTGGCATGGACCTGGAGCGGACCCTCACCTCCCGCGAGGAGATCAACGCGGCGCTGCGCGGGGTCCTGGACGAGGCCACCGGCAAATGGGGCATCCGCGTCAACCGCGTCGAGCTCAAGGCCATCGAACCGCCCACCTCCATCCAGGACTCGATGGAGAAGCAGATGCGTGCCGACCGCGACAAGCGCGCCGCGATCCTCAACGCGGAAGGCATCAGGCAGTCCGCGATCCTCACCGCCGAAGGCGAGAAGCAGTCCGCGATCCTGCGCGCCGAGGGTGAGGCCAAGGCATCGGCCCTGCGCGCCGAAGGCGAGTCCCAGGCCATCCGTACGGTGTTCGAGGCCATCCACGCAGGAGACCCCGACCAGAAGCTCCTCTCGTACCAGTACCTCCAGATGCTCCCGAAGATCGCCGAGGGCGACGCCAACAAGCTCTGGATCGTCCCGAGCGAGATCGGCGACGCCTTGAAGGGCCTCAGCGGCGCCTTCGGCAACCTCGGCAGCGGCGCCCCCGGCTTCAACACCGGCGGCAACGGCAACGGCAACGGCAACAGCGGCCAGGAGCGCCGCGAGGAACCCCCCGTCAGCTGACGGGAATCCACCTTCGTGCATGATCAGTGCGGCCCCTCGACCTTCATGGCGGGGAGGCATCACTGACCATCGAAGGAGATGGCCTTGTCCATCTGGGAAATCCTCGCGATCTTCGCGGCGGGTGTCGGCGCGGGCACGATCAACACGATCGTCGGCTCGGGCACGCTGATCACCTTCCCCGTCCTGCTCGCCACCGGCCTGCCACCCGTGACCGCCACCGTCTCCAACGCCCTCGGCCTGATCCCCGGCTCGGTGAGCGGCGCGATCGGCTACCGCAAGGAGCTCGCCGGGCAGCGGCGCCGCGTACTGAAACTCTGCGTCGGCGCCGCCATCGGGGGCCTCACCGGAGCCACGCTTCTCCTGGCCCTGCCCTCGACGGCGTTCGAGACGATCGTCCCGGTCCTCGTCGCACTCGCCCTCGTGCTGGTCATCCTGCAACCCCGCATCAGCAAAGTGGTGCAGCGCCGCCGGGAGCGCAACGGCACCCGCCCCCACCCCGACGGAGGACCGGCCCTCTACACGGGGCTGACCCTCGCCAGCGTCTACGGCGGCTACTTCACCGCCGCCCAGGGCATCATCTATCTCTCCCTGATGGGAATGCTGCTCGACGACACGATGCAGCGCCTGAACGCCGTCAAGAACGTCCTCGCGGCCGTCGTCAACAGCATCGCCGCACTCTTCTTCCTCTTCGTCGCCGACTTCGACTGGACGGCCGTCGTCCTCATCGCCGTCGGCTCGGCCATCGGAGGCCAGATCGGCGCGAAGGTGGGCCGGCGTCTCAGCCCCGCCTTCCTGCGCGCCTTCATCGTGGTGGTCGGCATGGCCGCCATCGTCCAGTTGCTGCTCCGCTGACGTGCGGAAGCCCGCCTCCCCCCGGAGGCGGGCTTCCGATACGTCGAAGGGCCCACCCGGACTACGCCGCGGACCGCTCCAGCCACTCCGGCAGCGCCGACCGGTCACCGGCCCCCATCGCCAGCAGCATCGCCTCGGCGGGCGACGGGACGAAGGGCTGCCGCAGCAAGGGCATCCCCGCCTGCTCCGGCGTCCGCGCCGCCTTGCGGTGGTTGTCCTCGGCGCACGAGGCCACCGTGTTCAGCCACGAGTCCTGACCCCCCTGGGCACGCGGCACCACGTGGTCGACCGTGCTCGCCCTGCGCCCGCAGTACGCACACCGGTGCTGGTCCCGTATGAGCACACCCCGTCTGGACCACGGGGCCTGTCTTCGGAACGGCACCCGTACGTACCGGCACAGCCTGATCACCCGGGGCACCGGAATGTCGACGGCGGCACCGCGCATACGGAGGTCTGGATGCGACTGCTCGACCACGGCCTTGTCCGTCAGGATCAGCACCACCGCACGGTTGAGAGTCACCGTCGACAGCGGCTCGAAGCTCGCATTCAGAACCAGCGTGTCCCGCATCTCGCCCACCTCCCGTGTGCCGCCCGCCCCCTGGCAGGCCCGGATCAACTCTGGCTGGGCGGGCCGTGATGGACAACGCAATTAAAAAATGCCCTGCCCTGATCTCTCCAAGACCAGGGCAGGGCAAACAGCGGCGGAACTTTCAGCTCGCCGGAGCCTCGTACTCACCGACGAGCTGAGCACGGCCCAGCGTGTGGAACCGCAGATTGAATCCGACGACCGCCGGCGACACGTCACTGTCCACACCGAGCTGCTCGGAGTCCACCGCGTACACGGTGAACACGTAGCGGTGGTTCTCCCCGGCCGGCGGCGCGGCTCCGCCGAACTCCTTGGATCCGTAGTCGTTACGGACGTGGACGGCCCCGGCGGGCAGTCCGTCGAACTTCCCGCTGCCCGCACCGGCCGGCAGTTCGGTGACCGACGCCGGGATGTCGAAGAGCACCCAGTGCCAGAACCCGCTGCCCGTAGGGGCATCGGGATCGAAGCACGTCACGGCGAAGCTCCTGGTCTCCGCGGGGAAGCCCTCCCACCGCAGTTGCGGCGAAGTGTTCCCTCCCGCGAGCACCTGCGCGTCCGCGAGCACACCCCCCGGCTCCAGGTCCTGGCTCACCACGGTGAACGGGGGAACCCCGGGATGGAAATCGTGCGGCAGCGGCGCCCTCTTCGAGTGGGTCACGTCAGCACCTCTCCTGAATCGGCTCTTCTGCGGTCAGCGGTCTCCCACCGACCCTAGAGCCAGTTGCGCTGTCCACCGACCTGGGCGAGCCACTGGTTGAGGTACGCCACCCAGTCGGTGCCCTGGAAGTCGTTGTGACCGACCTTGAACGTGCGGTACGAGTCGCTGCCCTCGCTGAAGAGCCCCGGCTTCTTGTCCATCTCCAGCACGACGTCCATCTCGCGGTCGTCCGCGACGAACGTCAGCTCGACCTGGTTCAGTCCGCGGTACTGCTGCGGCGGGACGAACTCGATCTCCTGGTAGAACGGCAGGCGCTGACGCGTGCCGCGGATGTGACCGCGCTCCATGTCGGCGCTGCGGAAGCCGAAACCGAGCTGCCCGAAGGCATCGAGGATCGCCTGCTGCGCCGGCAGCGGGTGCACGTTGATCGGGTCCAGGTCACCGGAGTCCACCGCGCGGGCGATCTCCAGCTCGGTCGTCACACCGATGTTCATGCCGCGCAGGTGCTGCCCGCCGAACATCGTGATCGGCGTCTCCCACGGGATCTCCAGCCCGAACGGGACGACGTGCACCGCACCGGCCTTCACCTCCAGGGCACCACCCAGCCGCAGCTTGGTGAACTCGATGTCCTGCTTCGTCTCCTGGTCCTGGCCCTCTACCTCGACCCGCGCCTGCAGGCCGACGGAGAGCGCCTCCACCTGCTGGTCCACGGACCCGCCCTGGATACGTACCTCGCCCTGCACGACCCCACCGGGGACGACGTTCAGCTCGGTCAGCTCGGTCTCCACCGAAGCGCCACCGGCACCCATGCTCGCGAGAAGCCTCTTGAAGCCCATGTTCTCTCCTTCTTGGTCCTGACCCCTACATACGCGCCACGACCGTAGCCGGTTCCCGGACGCGCGGCCCCAGTACCCTCGGACGCCATGACCGACGGCATGGCACGCACGCCGCTGACGCGGGATTTCTTCGACAGGTCCGTACTGGAGGTCGCACCCGACCTGCTGGGCCGCACGCTCGTCCGTACGACGGAGGACGGACCCATCGAGGTACGGCTCACCGAGGTGGAGGCGTACGCGGGTGAGGTCGACCCGGGCTCGCACGCCTTCCGCGGCCTCACGCGGCGCAACCACGCCATGTTCGGCCCGCCCGGTCACGCGTACGTCTACTTCACGTACGGCATGTGGCACTGCCTCAATCTCGTGTGCGGCCCGGAAGGTATGGCGAGCGGTGTCCTGCTCCGGGCCGGCGCCGTCGAAGCCGGTGTGGAGCGGGCCCGTAAGCGGAGGCACTCGGCCCGCAGCGACATGGAACTGGCCAAAGGCCCGGCACGTCTCGCCACGGCCCTCGGCGTCGACAGGGCACTCAACGGCGACGACGTCGTCGCGGGCCCGTCCTCGCCTCTGTATGTACTGCACGGCAGCCCGCCGCCCCGCGACCACGTACGCAGCGGTCCGCGCACGGGCGTGGGAGGCGGGGGCGCGCATCAGCCCTGGCGTTTCTGGATCGAGGGCGACCCGACCGTGAGCCGGTACCGGGCCCACGCGCCCCGCCGTCGCGCGACTTGACTCGCCACCTGGCGGCCCCTAATGTAGTCCGAGCCGCTTGAACGAATGCTGTTGTCGGAACGGTTCATCGAACCGGGTCCTGGCTTCTCGGAGCGGCCAACCACTACCTACGAGTCACCCTGGCGGGTGCGAATTCGGCGTGCCGTAATTCGCCCCATCGGCTCGATTATGAGCAGCCATGGAAATCGGCTAACGTAGTGGACACGCCGAAAGGCAAAAGGCCCTCCAACAGGCCGCCGGAATCAAATTCGGACCGGAAACGGAACGAAATGGGTCTGGTAAGGTTGGAACCGCCGGAAAGGGAAAACGCGAAAGCGAAGAACTGGAAAGCGAAACCCGCTTCGACCGGGAATCGGACACGAAAGAGTCTGATAGAGTCGGAAACGCAAGAACGAAGGGAAGCGCCCGGAGGGCCCCGGTGAAACGGG